>NC_015731.1:2522296-3783444 GCF_000219585.1 Nitrosomonas sp. Is79A3
CACCTCTGTTCTCATTGTCGTGTAGGTGTAACCTGTTTTGGATTCGTGATTCGATAGCTGACCCCGGCTGTGTTTTACATTAATAAACAAAAATTTAGCTTCATAACTTTTTATAGGTGGGGTTTGTTATGAGCATTATTAATGTTGTTGTCGATATTTCTCATCATAACGGGCAGGTTGATTTTGCAAAAGTAAAAGCATCAGGAGTTGTTGGTGTAATACAAAAATCTACTCAGGGTCAATCATCGATTGATCGTACCTATGACGCCAATCGAAAAGCAGCCTTGAAAGAAGGATTATTATGGGGTGCTTACCATTTTGCTACAGGAAGTGATGGTATTAAACAAGCAGATAATTTTTTAAAAGTTGCAGCGCCCGATAAGGATACCTTACTGGTTTTGGATTTTAAGCCGAACCCAACGGGCCCGAGTATGGATTTAATAGAAGCACATGCTTTCGTTACGCATGTGCAGCAGACTACTGGCAGATATCCAGGCTTTTACTCAGGACATTACATAAAACAATTATTAGGCGGAAACAAAGATTTGATACTTTCTAATTGTTGGTTTTGGTTAGCACAATACGGTTCAACCGCCGTAATACCTCCAACTTGGGATACTTGGACAATGTGGCAATATACTGATGGTAATGTGGGACCAGAGCCTCATGATGTGCCTGGAATTGGTTACTGTGACCGCGATAAATTCAACGGCGAGCAATCACAGTTAGAAAAATTATGGAAGGGATAATCAACTAATTTAGCACAAAGGTTGGGCTGACGAAGGAAGCCCAACAAATATTTCGTGGCGCGAATTAACCGACACTTCCTCAGGTGTTCTTTACATCTTGTAAACACAAGTCCCAATAAGGCAATCCTTTAAATCGCTTGATGAAGAAATTGACAAATGCTCTGACGCGCTGCGAGCGATGGTGGGTTTGCGGGTAAATGGCATAAGCGGCGAGTTGTGAAAATTTGGAGAAGCATAGGGGCAGGCTGCGAATTGAGAATATAGCCGATGAATTAGGTATGAATTTTGTTTTGTGACCTTGTTGTGCTTGTTGCCGGTATTGTATTCGTGATTCGCGACCTCGTATCAAACCGTTACATTCTTCGATCAGTGCACAGGCCGTAATCTGCGCTTGATGCACATCGAATCCAATAACACGTTTGTAAAGTGCGGCCAATTCCATAGCTCCTCCATTTAATTTATACTCGTGAATGGAAGGCGGCGGATGCCGGAACTGAAAATGTCTGAAGGTAATTATCTGCCTTCGGCCTGTTTAACGTGCGCTCTCTATGGAGGCAATCCGGGGTTCGAGTCAGTTCGGCGGGTCACGTTAGAGTGCGGGATCAAGTCACCAAAAAATCTGTGCGACCTCTCCCCGCCACCTCCCACCCCAAAGTTTCTTTCATGATCAGGGGTGGCGTCTAACGCAATGAGCGTTAGGATATTCCCAGATGATTATGATGTATATAAGGAAATGCCTTATTTTTATAAAAGCAAAATAGTGTCAAATCCATAACGAAGAATTCTTATTCTTGCGAAGAATAACCCAGACCGTCGTTAGATGCACTTGATTCAGAAACAAAAAGACCACCGCTTGGGGGTGGTCTTTTTGTCTCATATTTTGAGAGATTATTATAATTAATCTTGAGTATTAATGCCCTGGCTTGCTGTTACCGCCAAAAGGACGTGGATCCTGTCCTTCCTTGAGGCATTCACCATTACCACCTACTCCAAACTTACAGTCATCTACACTAGCATTTGGATCGCCCATATTAGCATTTGAACAAGCTGCTAAAAATACTACTAAAGTTGCGGCAAAAATTGATAATTTCATCACTTAAAATCCCTTTTTTAAATTGATCATCACTTCTTCATGAGTTTTGAGTATATAACGGAACTGATCAAATACTCAAGCGCATAGCCTAGCTGCATTATTCCAGTTTATGTTCACAATTTCTAACAACCGCGAAGTATCTCGATTAGATGGTTGCCGTACTTATCGAGTTTGCGTGCGCCGATGCCGGTTACCAGGCGCAATTCATCTTCCGTTTGCGGGCATAAACGCACTAGCTCATGCAAGGTAGCATCATGAAAAATCACATAGGCTGGCACACCATGCTCCTTGGCTGTTTTTGCCCGCCATAAGCGCAACCGTTCCCATCGGTAACGCTCGGCTGTATCCAGCAACGCCAAATCATCAGCTTGCCGCTTCCCGGACAATCGTTCAGGCTTTGTTTGCAGCCGTAAGAACACACTTTGCTGTCCCTTCAGCACCGCACGGCTGGCTTCGATCAGTTGCAAGGCGCCATGGCCCTCACTATCCGTCGTCAATAAACCAAGTGCTACAATCTGACGGAATATCGCACGCCAAGCTCGCTCAGGCAAATCTTTGCCGATACCAAACGTACTGATTCTATCGTGATGCCATTGCTGCACACGTTCAGTCAAATTACCTCGCAACACATCAATCAAGTGCCCCGCGCCAAAATTCTGTCCGGTCCGGTAAACACACGACAATGCTTTCTGCACCTCTACCGTGGCATCCCAGACTTCCGGTGGATTTAGACAGACGTCACAGTTTCCACAAGGTGCCGTATCAGCCGTTTCACCAAAATAACTTAATAGGCGTGCGCGGCGGCAAGTTGTTGTTTCGCACAGCGACAACATGGCTTCCAGCTTCCGCGCAGCAACTTGCTTAAATTTTAATTGCGCTTGAGATTCCTCAATCATGCGCCGTTGCTGAATGACATCACCGAGGCCATAAACCATCCAGGCATTGGCTGCCTGTCCGTCACGGCCGGCACGGCCGGTTTCCTGATAATAACCTTCAATGCTCTTGGGCAAATCCAAATGCGCGACAAAACGCACATCTGGCTTATCGATCCCCATTCCGAACGCGATGGTGGCAACCATGATGATACCTTCTTCGCGCAGAAACTTTTCTTGGTTCAGGCTGCGTTCTTGCATGTTCATACCGGCGTGATAGGCTACTGCGCGCATGCCATGATCGACCAGACATGCTGTTGTCTCCTCCACTTTCTTACGGGAAAGGCAATAAACAATACCCGCGTCGCCTGGATGTTCTGCTTGTATGAAGGTCAATAACTGCGAGCGGCTATTGGTTTTATCGATAATTTGATAACGGATATTCGGGCGATCAAAGCTGGAAACAAATACTCTGGCCACATCCAACCCCAAGCGCTCAATAATTTCTTTGCGGGTATCCATGTCAGCCGTGGCTGTTAAAGCAATACGCGGCACTTCGGAAAAGCGCTCATGCAAAACTGACAATTGACTGTATTCCGGACGGAAATCATGTCCCCATTGCGATACACAATGCGCTTCATCAATCGCAAATAATGCAATCGGGATGCGCGTAATCAGGTTCAAAAAACGCGCAGTCAGCAGACGTTCCGGCGCAACATACAATAAGTCATACTCGCCCGCCTGAAGATTCTGCTCGACTTGGGCGGCTTCCTGCTGTGACAATGAAGAATTCAGAACCGCTGCGCGCACCCCGATTTCATGCAGTGCAGCCACCTGATTTTGCATTAATGCAATTAACGGAGAAACAACGATAGCCACTCCGTCGCGCAACAAGGCAGGAATCTGATAGCACAGCGACTTGCCGCCACCCGTCGGCATCAGCACAAGACAATCGCCGCCATTGGCAAGATGTGCAATCACTTCTGCTTGTTGCCCGCGAAAAGCGGGGTAACCAAAAACTTCTTTGAGTATGTTAAGCGCTTTGGACATTCAAGATAAGACTACTGCAAATTCTCAATTTTCTTCGAGTTCAAGAACCATCTTCCTGGTTTTAGATAAAAACAAAATTCACCCTGTTGATTGCCGCGGGACACTGACGACGAAACACCCCATATCGTAATTTTACGAATCGTAAAGACTTGACCGGCGATAGTACAGTAGAATACAAACCCAGGCACTTGCAGTTTATATTCAGTCAGCCAGTTTGATAGCAATCGTTCGTATCGTTTCAAATTATTCATTGTGTTGTGCTGGTATAATTCTATCCAAATGTATCTTTATTTATAAAATTTGTGACGCTAGTCTGGAGAGAGAAAAATGGTGGTAGCTGATGTTTTGAAATTGATTCAAGACAATGAAGTCAAATTTGTTGATTTACGTTTTACAGATACGAATGGTAAAGAACACCATGTCACTGTACCTGCACATACCTTCGATGCCGACAAATTTGAAGATGGCCATCCTTTTGACGGTTCGTCGATAGAGGGCTGGAAAAGCATTCAAGCATCCGATATGTTGTTGATACCCGATCCTGATACCGCCAATATGGATCCATTCATGGATGAGCCGACACTGCTGATCACCTGCGACGTGGTCGAACCGGCCGACGGAAAAGGTTATAGCCGGGATCCGCGTTCATTAGCCAAACGTGCGGAAATTTACTTAAAGTCAACAGGTATCGGTGATGTTGCATATTTCGGACCTGAACCCGAATTTTTCATTTTCGACTCAGTGCGCTGGCATACCGATATGTCAGGCTGTTCGGTCAAAATTGCATCTGAGGAAGCTGCATGGAGCTCGGCCATTAAATACGAAAGCGGCAATATTGGCCATCGTCCCGCCGTAAAGGGCGGTTACTTTCCCGTACCGCCTGTCGATTCCCTGCAAGATATTCGTTCCGCCATGTGTCTTACGCTGGAAGAAATGGGTATCGGTGTAGAAGTACATCACCATGAAGTGGCTACAGCGGGCCAGTGTGAAATTGGCACGCGCTTCAATAGCCTGGTTAAACGCGCGGATTGGAACCAAATACTTAAATATGTTGTGCACAACGTCGCGCACTCGTATGGCAAAACGGCGACTTTTATGCCCAAACCCATCGTTGGCGATAACGGTTCAGGTATGCATGTGCATCAATCCATCTGGAAAGATGGCAAGAATCTATTTTCTGGTAATGGTTACGCCGGTTTATCTGAGATAGCGCTATTCTATATTGGCGGTATCCTCAAGCACGCCAAGGCACTGAATGCCATTACCAATCCCAGCACTAACTCCTATAAACGGCTTGTTGCCGGATTTGAGGCGCCGGTCAACCTTGCTTATTCTGCAAGTAATCGCTCGGCTGCAATCCGTATTCCGCACACCAGCAGCCCGAAAGGACGCCGAATCGAAGTGCGTTTTCCTGATCCGACAGCGAATCCTTACTTGGCATTTACCGCACTGATGATGGCAGGTCTGGATGGCATTCAGAATAAAATACATCCTGGTGATCCAATGGACAAGAATCTTTATGATCTGCCGCCGGAAGAAGCTGCCAAAGTACCGAATTCTTGCGCTTCACTAGATGAAGCTTTGGAGTGTCTGGATAAAGACCGTGATTTTCTAATCCGTGGCGGCGTATTCTCTAATGATATGATTGACGCGTTTATCCATCTTAAGATGGATGAAGTCACGTTACTGCGCATGACTACACATCCGGTTGAATTCGATATGTATTACAGCCTATAGAGCCCGGCAAGAACCGGGCACCCGGAAGAAGATAAATTCGGCTAACAGGCCGTTGAAAAACGTTTCCGAGGCAGCCGATGCAAGGCAAAAACAGGCGAAAAAGCGCAGTTTATGCATTATAAATGAGCATTTTGAGCTTGTTTTTAACACCGCAGCGGCAACGCAGATAGTTTTTCAACGGCCTGCCAATACAATAAATAGCCAGAATATTTATGCTTTAAAATCAACAAAATAAATTAATTTATTAATCAAGGATACATCAATTGCTGCAATAAGTAGGATTTTTTGGCTCTTTTTTTGCCTTTCGTTAGAAAAATCATTGATAGACTGATCAAATAGTTGCACTTTTATCGGAATTCTTCTAGCAAAATATGAAAACCAGAACATTGCTTACTCTGTTAGCTTTAATCTTGTTGGGCTATCTACCCAAGGTTAATGCCGGAACAGACATATACAAACATGTTGATAAAGAAGGCAATATTACCTTCACCAATCGCCCTGTCAGTAATGCGCAGAAATTTTCTGTCGCTTCTTTTTCCCGGAATACTGAGGGGTTACAACCCAGCTCTCCCCGGGTAAAAGAAACGATACAGAAAGAGCGCGATGCCATGCGTCGCCAGATCCTGAAAAAAGAGCTAGTAACGGAAGAAAAGCTTTTTACCGATACACAAAATTTCTTAGAGCAGGTCATTAGTACGCGCGGATCAAACAATCATCAGGAAAAGGTTGTACAGCTAAGAAACAAGCTATTCTTACACCAAAGAAATATATCCGCATTACGAAAAGAGCTTGCTCGATAGATAGGCTGAGAATCACAAACGATTAGAACGGTGAATCATGAAAAGAAATAATTTTTTGTTCATTGCGTTAATTCTTTTCTCATGCTTGGCTCAAGCCGGTGTGTATAAACATATCGATGAACGCGGCAATGTCACGTATTCCAATATCCCTTCCAGTAATTCAAAGAAAATTGATCTGCCCCCGATTGTTGTCGTCCCCTCTACCGACTCCGGGGATATTGATGACAGAATCATAAAAAGACGGGAAAATGCCAGAATTGAAGAACAACGCGAACAGATGCAAAGCAAAATCTCTGAGGAAGAAAATCGTCTTAACGAAGTAAAAAGCGAATACAAAGAGGGCATACCCGATCGTTTAGGCAGCGAACGAAACTATCAAAGATACCTTAATCGCGTAGAACGATTGCGGGAAGAAATCAGTGTACGTGAAAAGAATCTGAATATGCTGAGAAACGAACTCGAGAAATTACCGGGTAAAAGCAACTAACCTGGAAGCATCTAACAGGCCGTTGAAAAACGTTTTCGAGGCAGCCGATGCAAGGCAAAAACAGGCGAAAAAGCACAGTTTATGTATGATAAATGAGCATTTTGAGTCTGTTTTTAACACCGCAGCGGCAACGCAGATAGTTTTTCAACGGCCTGCTAAGAAGCTGTCCAAATTCATACAAAAAGCTCCACCATGACAGGCGCATGGTCTGAAGGCCGCTCCAGTTTACGCATCGTTTTATCAATCGCACAAGTCACACAAGTCCGAGCAAGTTCATTACTAAGCAAAATATGATCAATACGCAATCCGCGATTCAAGCGGAAAGCCATCATGCGATAATCCCACCAAGTATAAGATTTCTCCGACTGTTCAAACAAACGAAAACTGTCGGCAAACCCTAAATTAAGCAAATTAGTGAATGCAGCACGTTCCGGCTGACTGCATAATACTTTTCCTTCCCATATTTTTGGATCATAAACATCGCGATCCTCCGGTGCGATATTAAAGTCGCCCAATACTGCCAATCTTGAATAAACTTTCAATTCCTGTTGCAACCATTCGTTCAAAGCAGGCAGCCACCTCAATTTGTAACCATATTTCTCCGACTCAACGGTATCTCCATTAGGCACATAGACAGAAATAACACGCAAATCCCCATAGGTTGCCGCAATAACCCTCTTCTGCTCATCTGCAAAACCAGGTATGGCGGTTATTATCTCGCTTCCCTCCTGTTTACTGAGTATCGCGACACCGTTGTAGGTTTTCTGTCCAATAAAAGCAGATTGGTAACCAATCGCTGCAATTTCACTGATTGGGAAATTATCGTCGGATAGTTTTGTTTCCTGCAAACATAACATGTCCGGCTGATTTTCCACCAACCAATCAATCACTTGCGGAAGCCTCACTTTAAGTGAATTCACGTTCCAGGTTGCTAATTTCATAAGCATTTAGTTACTAATAGTTATTTAATAAAGCCGTCAAAGGCTGTCCACGCCGAATTAATCCATCGCATTATGAATCACTAACAGCAATCTACTTATGCAAGCCATTCAGTTTACGTTTGCTCTCTGTTAGCTGGCGCAGCTCACTGATGATTGGTTGCACAATTTCCAGCAAATCCTTCTGCCAGTCAAACTCCAGCTTTTCCGCTGTATCGGCTTTGTTTAATTCCAGAGCAGCAGTCAATATCATTTCAAATTAAAATTTTTTACTCATAGCGGCCTGAATCAATTACCTAATAAGCATCACGCAATCGTTTTAAATTACGACTGTTCGCCAGCATTAAAAAAATTCTCAACTTCAGCTAAGTCCCGTGTGCGTTTCATCGGCGGCAGACTTTGCCATATTTGTTTCCCGTACGCTTTGGTAGTCAAGCGCGGATCGCAAATCATCAGCACTCCCCGGTCCGCTTCATCCCGAATCAAACGGCCGGCGCCTTGCTTCAGATTAATGACAGCACGCGGCAATTGGTACTCCATGAAAGCGTTACGGCCCTCACTGTTGATTTTCTCTATTCGCGCCGCAAGTACTGGATCATCGGGCGGTGCAAACGGCAGCTTATCAATAATGACCAGAGACAGCGCTTCTCCGCGCACATCGACTCCCTCCCAGAAAGACTGGCTGCCAATGAGAATGGCATTATTCAATTCGCGGAAACGCTCCAGCATGTAGGAGCGCGAGCCTTGCCCTTGAAGTAGCAATGGGAAAGCGAATTCATCGGCTGCCTGTAATAATTCATAAACACGTTGCATCGCACGCAAGCTGGTACACAAGAAAAAAGCACGTCCTCTGCTCGCGCGTAATACCGGCAGCGCCGCCTGCACCACTTGATCGGTATAAGTTTTATGCTGCGGTTCCGGCAAACCAACCGGCACATAAAGCAACGCTTGTTCAGCAAAATTGAATGGACTTTCCCAACAGGCTGTTTGCGCAGTAGCCAGCCCCATTTCCTCATTGTAATGGGTAAAATCCTTTTTAACCGACAACGTCGCTGAAGTAAAAATCCAGGCACGCGGCGATGTAATCATTTGTTTCTGGAAAATCTCAGCAATCGATAAGGGTGTCGCATTCAATTGCAATGCCTGATTATATATTTCAATCCAGCGCACATAGCCTTGCATTTCCGTTTCATCCCGCCAGCGTTGTATCAGATAAAAATGCTTGGTTGTGCGCTGCCAGCAATTCTCTAACCCTTCTGACCGTTCAGCCTGATTTTCCAGCAATTTTGCCAGTGTCGTCAGCTTTTCCAGCAAGTTGCCCAGCGCATCTGTAAACCCTGTATTCTGTCTTATCGCCGCCAAAGATAACCGCGTGTTGTCTTCCACGATAGTCAAACGCAAATCGCGCGCAGCTTTTTCCATCGCAGCAATAGCGTTTGGCAACTCAACAAAATCTCCAGCAGCCTGAATTGCTTCCGCTTTGGCATCGCGTGCAAGATCCAGTAATTGGCCGGTGCTGATGGATTCGCCAAAAAATAAACTGGCCGTTTCCGGTAATTGATGCGCCTCATCAAAAATGACCGTATTACAGGCAGGTAATAATTCGGACAAACCTTCATCACGCAGCATAACATCAGCAAAAAACAAATGATGATTCACCACTACGATATCTGCAGCCAAAGCTTGTTTACGCGCTTCCATCACAAAACATTTTTTATAACTGGGACACTCCGAACCCAGGCAACTGTCACGCGTTGAGGTGACCTGCTGCCAGATGGCGGCATTCTCGGGAACTTCACTGAGTCCGCTTTTATCCCCATTTTTGCTGTTGTTTGCATACCGCTCTATTTGTTGCAGGTACTGGATCTCATCACGGTTAACAAAACTGAGATGCGTATCCTGCAAGCTTCCTTCCAGATGATAGTGGCAAATATAATTAGCGCGGCCTTTCAACAATGCAACAGTGACCGGTATTTTGAGCGCCGCCCGCACAGTCGGAATATCACGACTAAACAGTTGGTCCTGCAGCGTTTTTGTTCCTGTGGAAATAATGACTTTGCCACCCGCCAACAAAGCAGGCACCAGATAAGCCAATGTCTTACCCGTTCCTGTACCAGCTTCAGCAACCAGAATCCGATGCTTTGCAATCGTGCTGGCAATAGCCTGGGCCATCTCCAGTTGCTGAGAACGTGTGCGGAATCCTGTGATATGGCGCGAAAGCGCGCCATCAGTCGAAAAAATTGAATCAATATCAAACATAAAATAAGGATACCAACAGCTCCAAACCAGAAAATCTTGCTTTTTCTGAAACTGCTATCCTTCGGGAATGAGTCAGGACAGAATACTCGTCATTATACTGCTACCCATCAATATGTTCGATCTTAAGTGGCAAAGGAATAATTTACTGCGAAAAGAATTTCTTCGGGAATGCCAAATTGATTGGAAATTGAAGAGATTATTTGCAGAAGCTTCCGTGAATGGCAGAATATGAGTCTAAAAGAAAATAACTGATCAGCGTCGGCTTTCTAAGTGCAGTGACTTTTTGGCGCGTATTCTTCTCGTCTCCTTTGGATCGATGATGAGTGGCCGATAAATTTCGATTCTGTCATTAGGTTGCAGGTGCGTTCCCGGTTGTGCAAATTTTCCAAAAATACCCAATTGATTTTTTATCAGATCTATTTCAGGAAACCGATCCAGAATTCCGGAACGTCTTATGGCCTGTTCAACTGTACAGCCAGCTGATACATCAAGTTTCTCCAAGATTTGGATATGCGGTAGCGCATAGACAATCTCGACTTGGAAAAACACTGTCATGGCTTGCCATAAATCACTTCCGCCCGCTCAATAAAATGCTCCACAAAACTGTTCGCAATCATGTGAAATACCGGCCCTACCAGTTTCTCAAGGATCTTGTGTGAGAACGTGTAATGCAGCCGGAATTTTATCTTGCATGCCGTATCCGATAATGGAATAAACTGCCAGTAACCATCCAGATGTTCAAATGGGCCATCCAACAGACTCATTTCTATCAAATCAGGTGGAAAACGTTTATTTATGGTGGTAAAGCTATGCTGAATATGATGGTAATCGATTCTAACGGTTGCATGCGTTGTTACTTCATCTTGCGGGTCTACGGAAGTACCGCCGCACCACGGAAGAAATTTAGGATATTCTTCAACGTTATCAACCAGCGCAAACATTTGGCTTGCTGAATATTCGACCAAAACTGATTTTTCTATTTCTGCCATAAAAGTAAATCACCCAGCATCAATGAGGTAATACTGAAAAACTGATAAAATACACGAAATTTTAGTAATTTCCACCTATTCCAATCCTGTATGAGTATAGTACAAAATAAAAAAGCCTTTCACGATTATTTTATCGAGGAAAAGTACGAAACAGGCATGGTACTAGAAGGTTGGGAAGTCAAAGCCATTCGTGACGGTCGAGTTCAATTAAAAGAAGCCTATGTTATTATCCGTAACGAAGCATTATACCTCATTGGCTGTCACATCAGTCCGCTCAAGACAGCTTCAACACACATCAACCCTGATCCTACAAGAACTCGCAAATTGTTGTTGCATGCCGAGCAGATCAGGCGGCTTATTGGTAAAGTTGAACGCGCCGGATATACTCTGGTTCCGCTGGATATGCATTATAAAACGGGTAGGATTAAACTGGAAATCGGCTTGGCTAAAGGCAAGAAGCAGCATGACAAGCGCGAATCCGAAAAAGAAAAGGAATGGGAACGCACCAAGCAACGTATGCTGCGAGACAAATAAAACAATCCAAAATAATTGATCAAAATCAAACTTCAGAAATAATTTTTATTCTTTACGACTATGCAAAAATCTATTGCTATCTGGTTATTAATTTGTTGCGCCATGGTATTTGCCATGGTAGTGGTCGGTGGTGTTACACGGCTGACTAACTCAGGACTTTCAATTGTTGAGTGGCAGCCGATTGTCGGCACATTACCCCCAATCACGCAGGGAGATTGGGATGAGTTATTGGAAAAATACCGCGCAACCCCGCAATACCAAAAAGTTAATAAAGGTATGAGTGTCGATGAATTCAAGAGTATTTTCTGGTGGGAATACTTTCATCGCCTTTTAGGCCGTCTTATTGGCTTGGTATTTTTTATTCCATTTGTTTATTTCCTGGTGAAAAAGCAGATAGATCGACCATTAGGTATCAGGCTAGCTGGAATATTTATATTAGGCGGACTACAAGGATTTATGGGCTGGTATATGGTCAAGAGCGGACTGGTTAGCGATCCCCATGTGAGTCAGTATCGCCTTACCGCACACCTCGGATTGGCATTTGTCATTTTTGCCGCCATGTTCTGGGTTGCCTTAGGATTGCTATCGCCAAAAAACGAAAATCTTAAATCCAATGAAGCGATGCAAAGCTTACGGCGATTCTCCTTTGGCCTGACTTCACTCATTTTTATCATGGTTTTATCAGGCGGTTTTGTCGCAGGCATTCGTGCAGGCTTAGCCTACAATACTTTCCCGCTCATGAACGGGCATCTGATACCACCGGAAATCTTTATGCTGGAACCGTGGTATCGCAATTTCTTCGATAACATGGCAACCGTACAATTCGATCATCGGCTGATTGCCTGGATATTGGCTTTTTTAGTATCGCTTTTCTGGTTTAAATCGCGCAAAGTAAAACTCTCCGGCACGACTCGTATTGCCTGCAATCTTTTTCTGCTGATGCTGGTGATCCAGATTAGTCTGGGTATAGCAACTTTATTGCATGTAGTGCCTATTCCGTTAGCAGCTTCACATCAAGGCGGTGCAGTATTGCTCTTTGCAGCAGCATTATGGGTTAGTCATCGTTTACGCTAGTGCTTGCAGCTCCATCTTATTAAACCGCACACTTATAATGAGATGGGGCTGGGACTAGCAATTTAATTGCGCAAACAACTATCCGATGCCTTAAGATTTTTCATTTAATCCCAATCGTTCCATCCGATAGCGCAACGACCTGACTGTGATACCCAATATTTTAGCTGCTTTTGTTCGGTTGTATCGACTCTGATCCAATGCTTTTACAATAGAGTCCCTTTCAAGCTGATCAAGAAAATCCTGCAACGGCAATCCTGGATCCGCACTGATTATGGGCAAATTATCGGCATTTTGTGGAATTTCTCTGGCTTTATTGGGTAATTGCAGCTCTTCTTTACCAATCTGCGTATCGGGGCAAAGTGCCAATGTCCGTTCAAGTATGTTTTCAAGCTCACGTACATTTCCGGGATAACCATAGTTCATCAGCAATGCCAGGGCATCTTTCTTAAGATTACAAACGGGCCGTGCGGATTCCCGGCAGATTTTTGCCAGAATTGCTTCTGCTATGAGCGGAATATCTTCGCGCATCTCACGCAATGCAGGTATGTTCAATTCGATTACATTCAGACGATAGTACAAATCCTGCCGGAATTGCCCGGTCTCAACACAGTCACTAAGCTTCTTGTGTGTGGCGCTGATGATACGCACATCGATATTTTTTTCTTGCGTATCACCGATTCTTCTCACTTGTTTTTCCTGGATTACCCTAAGCAACTTAACTTGCATGGCCAATGGCAAATCAGCGACTTCATCAAGAAACAACGTACCGCCATTTGCTGTCAGGAAAAATCCATCATGCTCTTTTTCTGCACCGGTGAAAGCACCTTTTTTATAACCAAAAAATTCACTTTCCATCAAATTTTCAGGGATAGCACCACAGTTGACAGCAACAAACGCTTGTTTATGGCGAGCGCTTCTTTCATGAATCATTCTGGCTGCCAGTTCCTTTCCACTTCCCGATTCACCACTGATATAAACAGAAGCCTGACTGCGGGAAAGTTTGTCTATGGTTGCACGTAGCTGACGCATGGGTTGGGATTCACCCAACAGTACGCGCTGATTCGATTGGGTTTGTGATGCCAATTCGGTTTGTATCGGCGGCAGGCTTAGGGCTGATTTAACTAAATCCCGCAACTGCTTTAATGAAACCGGTTTCGGTAAATAATCAAAAGCCCCGGCTTTAAGCGCAGCGACGGCATTTTCTGCAGTACCATAAGCTGTTATCACGGCAACAGGCAAATCTGCGCAATGCTGCCCAATATATTTAACCAGATCTAACCCTTCTCCATCAGGTAAACGCATGTCCGTGAGGCATAACTGAAATTGACGTGATTGCAATAATAGCTTGGCGTCACTGATACACTTTGCACTGAAAACTTCCATGCCCATACGTGCTAATGTCAGTTCGAGCAACTCGATAATATCCGGCTCATCGTCCACAATCAGTATATTGGGAACGGTAGTTTTTCTATGTGGATTAACAATTGATCCGATATCTATAGACATGGTTGACTGCTTTTGCAGATTATCCTGAAATGCCCGCCCGGAGAATCCTCAACATAGTCAAGTGATGCATGATTGGTTTCACACAATTCACGTGCGATGTATAAACCCAGACCTGTACCGCCAGTTGCAGTAGTGAAAAAAGGCTCAAAAATCTGTTTAACTTGTTTCAAGTCGACACCTTGACCATCATCAATTATATTCAAACAAACATTATTTTCATTTGCTCCTTTAGACAACTCGATGTGAATACTGCTGGTTTGTTTACGGCAATGTCTCCATGCATTCCGGCATAAATTCCACAGTATCTGGTTTAAATGATCACGATCAAAACTAATCAAATAATTCTTCGAGCCATCTACTATAAATACATTCGTATTGATTTTCTCAGTATGACAAAATTCTTCAAGAAATTTCTGAATAAATTCATGTATCTCAATAACTTCTAATTTTGGAATATTACGCCGGTTCAGTTGTAAAACATCCTGCACTATCTTGTTTAGACGCTGCGTATTATCACAAATGATGCGCACGAGACGAGGATTCGTATTATTTTCAAGCTGCTCTTCTTCCAGAAGTTCGGCAGCATGATTGATCGCCGAAAGCGGGTTACGAATTTCATGTGCGATATTCGCCGTCAAACGGCCCAGTGCTGCAAGTTTTAGTTGCTGTAGTTGCGCCTGTATACGCCCCATATCTTCGAGGAAAATTACAACACCATTACGAAAATCCGCCTGAATCGGAAGAAAACGTGTTCGAACCAATGCATTACTATGTGCCAACCGTAACAAATCAAAACTAATGTTGCTATCCCCCTGCCAGCTTGTAAGCCTTTCGGTTATTTCAGGCACATAATCCGATAATCTGAGCAATTCAGTTTTACCGGCTGATGGATTCATACCAAGCAGCTTCTCAGCGTAGGTATTACGTTGCCGGATGTTTCCAACTCTATCCACGACAAGCACACCTTCCTGTATATCCTGAATTACTAATTGATTGACTTGCGCCATGTTAACTAGATCGATTCCACGTTCTTCCGCAAGCTGTTCACTGGCCAAAGTATGTTTAGCCAGCTGATACGCCAGCCAAGCAACTGCAAAGTACGCCATGCTCAATAGACCGGCTTGAGAGTATTGTGCAGAATAGAAATCAGCCGCGAATAAGGAATAAGTTTCTTGCAACAGTAAACTAATGGTCGCAATCGCGGCAAAGAATAGCGCTAAACGACCACGGCTGATTAGTCCCGCTGCCGCAAGCGATACCAATAGCAAAACGCCCAAGCCGCTTTGCAGGCCTCCGCTGGCATAGAGCATAATAGAAATGAAAACAATATCAATAACGACTTGTATGGTTAGTTGCGAATTAAAATCAGGAGCGCGCAATTTAATAAGCAGCATCGACACGCAGCTACAAAGAACATGGCCTAAACCCGCATAAATAAACAGCGCATAGTGATATGAGCCAAAATTTGCAAATTCAAATTTCCACGTAACAATCAACAGCCCACTGCCAAGCAGTAGCCGGTAGATGTTGAAATAATAGAGGGAACGCCAGTATTGATCAGCATATTCAGTCTCTGTTGTTCCGGAATTAAATGGCCAGAGTATTGAATGTTTTGTTTGTGACAAATAAGTAGACACTATAGTCGAATCAGGATGAAGAATTTATATACAAATGACTATGCTCGTTACAACAAAAATATTTATTATGATTACCAACAGCTTCAGTTTTAGGTAAATAAACGCCACAGTACGCGCAGTTCACCATATCTTCGGCAGATTCCGGAAGTACTTCAGTCTCTTTCTGTTTGGGTTGACGGATTTTGAGTATCCAGTAAATCAATACCGCTATCAGTATGTAAAAAATTAATTTGCCCATATCAATTTCAATTGCTCTCTTATCGTATGACATCAATCTGGATTTAATTTGCCATCGTTATACATTAATCTTAACAGTTTCTTTGTTTTGGCAAATTGTGGATTAATCATGGTTTTAGTGCCTATCAATAAAAGATTAAATAGTTACTTAATCAAATGTAAAAGATTTCAACGAGATACCTGATAAAACCCAGGCTTGGAGTTGCAAAAACTTAGCGTATTGCAAATTGGACAATATTTATTTGAAGAAGACTCCTCTGCATCACAAGAAGAGTCATCCCATTTAACAGGCCGCTGAAAAACGTTTTCGAGGCAGCCGATGCAAGGCAAAAACAGGCGAAAAAGCGCAGTTTATGCTTAATAAATGAACATTTTGAGTCTGTTTTTAACACCGCAGGGCAACGCAGATAGTTTTTCAACGGCCTGTTAAATCGATGCTATTCGCAAACTGTTAGTCAGCCCGAAAACTTTCTAAAATCAATAATTGCGTGTCACAGAAAAGTTCGCTAATTGCAGGAGACATTTTTTATATTCTGATTCCGGTAAAAAAGCTATTGCTTCAATTGCTGTTGCAATCTCAGCCGCAGCGCATTGTTTAGCGTAGTCTAAGGCCGCTGTTTGGCGAATCACATCCAGAACAGGTTGAAAACCATCTTTTCCGCCATCCTCAATCGCTTTGCGGATAATATTTGCTTGCTCGGGCGTTCCCACTTTCATCGCATAGATCAAAGGCAGTGTAGGTTTTCCTTCAGCCAGATCGTCGCCTAAATTCTTACCGGTATCCTGATTATTACCCGAATAGTCCAGCATATCGTCAATAAGCTGAAATGCGGTGCCCAAGTGAATGCCATAAATTGACATCGCGTCTTCCTCTTCCGGTGTGGCATTGCCCAGAATCGCGCCCAATCGGCTGGCTGCTTCAAATAATTTGGCTGTTTTAAAACGAATGACTTGCAAATAGTTTTCTTCTGTCACAAGCGGATCGCGGCAATTCAGTAGTTGTAAAACCTCGCCTTCAGCAATCGTATTCGTCGCATCGGCCAATACTTGCATGACGCGCATATTGTCAACATCCACCATCATCTGAAAGGCTCTGGAATAAAGAAAATCTCCTACCAGAACACTGGCCGCATTACCAAACAGTGCATTGGCTGTTTCTCTATTTCGACGTAGATCAGATTCATCCACGACGTCATCGTGGAGCAAAGTTGCCGTATGAATAAATTCAACAATGGCTGCGAGGTTGTAATGAAATTTCCCTGAATAACCGAAAGCACCAGCGGATAAAATCACCAATGCAGGACGTAAACGTTTCCCTCCACTATTAATGATGTATTCACTGACTTGGCGAATCAGCAGAACATGAGAATGTAATTTCTCTCGGATGACATCGTCTACGATGTCCATGTCTTGAGCAATGAAGCTTCTAATATATTCGATTGACACAATATTACCTTGTAGAAAACGCTATGTTAGGAATGACAACACCCAAGTGTCAAGCATAAAGATAAATTGCTCGAAATTTTCCACCACAATCAAAGGTTATTTATGTATAATTCGCGGTTCTGTAAAAGGGAAGCGTGGAGTCAATATATGTATGCGGTCATAAAAACCGGCGGTAAGCAGTATCGGATTAAAGTGGGTGAAACACTGAAGGTGGAACAGCTTGAAGTAGAAAGTGGCAGCGAGCTTATTATTGATCAAGTATTGATGATTGCGGATGGGGATAAAATATCCGTGGGCACACCGCTCGTCAATGGCGCCAAAGTCAGTGCAACAGTACTGGGTCAAGGCCGTCACGACAAGATTCGTATCTTCAAGATGCGTCGTCGCAAGCACTACCAGAAACATCAGGGACATCGGCAGAATTACACTGAAATACAGATTACCGGTATTTCAGCTTAAGGAGTACTAGATGGCACATAAGAAAGCAGGCGGAAGCTCCAGAAATGGACGTGATTCACATTCAAAACGGCTCGGAGTCAAGCGTTATGGTGGTGAATTGATCCCAGCCGGATCGATTATTATCAGACAACGCGGCACCCAAGTTCATCCTGGAGAAAATGTAGGTATTGGCAAGGATCATACCTTATTTGCAAAAATTACAGGGAAAGTGAATTTTAGTATCAAGGGTGTACTAAAACGAAAAATAGTCAGTGTGATACCAGCATAGCTGCACAGAAGCACCAAATTCTTTCAAAAAGCCCTGTCTAAATTGATGGGGCTTTTTTGTTTACAGGATCACAAAAGAATTACAAGTAACGATAACCAGGATTTATGAAGTTTATTGATGAAGCGATTATTCAGGTATTAGCCGGTAAAGGTGGCGATGGCGTCGCAAGTTTCCGGCGCGAGAAATTTATTCCTAAAGGCGGGCCTGATGGTGGTGATGGCGGGCGCGGCGGCAGCGTATTCGCAATAGCGGATCGTAATATCAACACATTGATTGACTATCGTTTTGCGCGTATCCATCGGGCCAAAAATGGCCAGAATGGTCAAGGCTCCGACCGCTATGGAAAAAGCGCCGAAGATATTGTACTGCGTGTACCTGTAGGCACACTTATCAAAGATAGCACTACCGGTGAAACGATTGCTGATCTGGTTCGTGATCAGCAAAAGGTCTTGTTAGCCAAAGGCGGAGAAGGCGGAATTGGTAATCTGCACTTTAAATCCAGTACTAACCGGGCACCGCGTCAGTTTACCTATGGTGAACCGGGGCAGGAATTTGAACTGAAATTGGAACTCAAGATGCTTGCCGATGTAGGTTTACTGGGTATGCCGAACGCTGGAAAATCCACACTCATACGCGCCGTATCTGCCGCTCGCCCCAAGGTAGCCGATTATCCATTCACTACCTTACAGCCTAACCTGGGCATGGTACGGATTGATCAAAACCGCAGTTTCGTCATGGCTGATATCCCTGGATTGATTGAGGGTGCCGCTGAAGGCGTTGGATTAGGGCATCACTTCTTAAAACATTTATCACGCACCCGGCTATTGCTTCATGTCGTCGATATGATGCCTCCGAATGAAGACACGGATCTTGTTCATGAAGCCCGGGCATTGGTCAAAGAATTACAGAAATACGATGAATCCCTTTATCAAAAACCGCGCTGGCTGGTATTGAACAAAACCGATATGATGCCAGCCGAAAATCGTGCCGAGTTATGCCGTCAATTTGTTGAGAAATTAGGATGGAAAGACAAATATTTTATTATTTCCGCATTAACCGGTGAGGGCTGCAAGTCCCTAACCTATGCCATCATGGATTACCTGGAACAAAATTTACCGCCACAGCCTGAAAGTCAGATTCCAGAAGGCGAGTTCGTTGATCCATGATAAAGCAAGCACGCCGTATTGTCATTAAAGTAGGTAGCAGCCTGGTCACCAATCAAGGCAAGGGGCTCGACCACGCTGCACTGGCCTGTTGGGCAGCACAAATTGCAAACCTTAAACAAATGGGCAAGGAAATCATCCTGGTCTCTTCGGGTGCAATCGCCGAAGGCATGCAGCGATTAAATTGGGAAAGCCGCCCCACTGCATTATATGAATTGCAGGCTGCAGCCGCCGTTGGACAAATGGGTCTGGCGCAGGCCTATGCATCCAGCTTTTCTGAGTATGGTTTGCAAACCGCCCAAGTGCTTCTGACCCATGAAGACTTGTCGAACCGGAAACGTTATCTGAACGCGCGCTCAACCCTAACAACATTATTAAAACTAAACATTATTCCAATCATCAATGAGAATGATACCGTTGCGATTGATGAAATTCGTTTTGGCGACAATGACACTCTGGCGGCGCTGGTCACTAATCTGGTTGAAGCCGATGTGCTGATTATTCTGACTGATCAGGCCGGTTTATTTACCAGTGACCCTCGCAAGAATCCGGATGCGAAATTATTAAGCGAAGTAAATGCTGGTGACCCCGCACTTGAGAAAATGGCCGGTGGCGTTGGCAGCGGTATCAGTCGTGGCGGAATGCAAACTAAAGTAATCGCCGCCAAGCGTGCGGCACGTAGTGGCGCGGATACCATCGTCGCATCAGGCCATGAAGACAACGTGCTAGTCCGCCTTAACCAGGACGAGGCTATCGGCACCCGTTTCCTGGCCAAAATACCGGTATTGGCAGCACGTAAGCAATGGCTTGCTGACTATTTACAAGTACGCGGGTCTGTGATACTGGATCAAGGCGCTGTGAAGGCGCTTTCAGCAGATGGCAAAAGCCTGCTCCCCATTGGCGTTATCAGCGTCGACGGTGAATTTGAGCGTGGAGAAGCCGTATCTTGCCGCGATGAAGCAGGCAGAGAGATAGCCCGCGGTTTGATTAACTATAGCGCTGTTGAAACACAAAAAATCCTAAAACAGGCCAGCAATGAAATCGAAGCCATACTGGGTTATGTTGATGAACCGGAACTCATTCACAGAAATAATCTGGTCTTGCTTTAGTTGTAAATTAAGAAAATATGCAATGCGCTGTTGTACTATTTGTTTGATTTTGCCTAAAAGAACGGGTGATTCAATTGGATAAAAGCGCGCAACGTATCGCTGCCATCGACTGGCTGCGCGGAATTGTGATGATCCTGATGGCGCTTGATCATACGTCATGGTTCTTCAATACGAACCGGATTTTCGCTGACTCGGTATTATTGTATGAAACCGGCGATCTGTTTGCCGCCGATCAATTCCTCACACGTTGGATCACCCATATCTGCGCCCCGACTTTTGTTTTCCTGGCAGGAACATCGATTGCAATCAGCAATATCCAACGGCGCGAACAGGGCATAAGTAATTCTGTCATTGACCGTGAATTGCTGCTCCGTGGCGCTTTTATTGCCTTGCTGGATCTGTGCGTATTCTCACTGGCTTCTGAAAAATTTATTTTTCAAGTGCTCTATGCCATCGGCATCAGCATGATGCTCATGGTTCCTTTACAACGCCTGGGTACCCGTGTGGTTTTTTTCTTGGCAGTACCCATCCTTGCGGGAAGTGAGCTATTGCTGATGGCTCTGTGGCAACCCGGTGGTGAAGTACCACTGTGGCTGGCACTGACCTTCGCGCCGGTATTCGGTGAAACTTATACCGTACTATACCCTGCATTACCCTGGCTGGCGATCATGATGCTGGGCTGGGTGTTTGGCGAACGATTAATGTCCCGGCAACCGGGCTTGTGGTCGTTAGAGCGTTTGCTGATGGTCAGCGGCCTATCCGCATTGGTTTTATTTGTGCTTATTCGCAGTATCGACGGCTATGGCAACCTTTTTATGCACCTTGACGGCAACACCGTCGTGCACTGGCTACATATCAGCAAATATCCGCCGAGCTTAGCTTACACTATGCTGGAACTGGGTTTAATGGCCATTATTTTTGCGCTGCTGATACGCCTGGAATCCGTCAAAGCCGTGATCAATAATAATGGACCCATCCTCGTCTTTGGCCAGACCGCGTTATTCTTTTATCTTGCGCACTTCGGTGTTTTGGCAGCACTACGTCTTGTGTTGGACCGCGGCGGCCTTGAGCAGACTTATTGGATCACCTTGCTGGTGCTAATCATTCTCTATCCAATCTGCCGTATTTACCGTTCACTAAAATGGCGCTATCCACAGAGCCTTTTACGTTTCTTGTAAAATAGCCATAGCTGTGCGACTGTGTACAATAGAAAATTAGCTTCACTTCGGGGAAACCAGTGAAAAACTTCTACTCGATCTACTCGCACAACTTTATTCGCGTATCCGCATGCATCCCCTCACTCAAGGTGGCGGATCCGGTATTCAATGTCGAGCAAACCCTTGAACTCGCACGCCGCGCATCGGAAGCCAAAGCATCGATTGCGCTGTTTCCCGAATTGGGCCTTTCTTCCTACACGGCCGACGACCTTTTTCACCAGCAAGCCCTGCTCGATGCCGTGATCAATGGGGTCGAACATATTGTTGAAGCTAGCCGTGAACTCACGCCAATCCTCCTGATTGGTGCGCCGCTCCGGTTTGAGGGAAAACTTTTCAACTGCGCAGTCGTCATTTACCGCGGCCGTGTCCTTGGCATCGTGCCCAAGACATACTTGCCGAACTATCGCGAATTCTACGAGAAACGCCAATTCACATCCGCCTGCACGGCCATTGCGCAGGAAGTCAGATTTCTCGGCCAGATTGTTCCGTTTGGCAACGATCTCATCTTCAATGCGATCAACGTGGACAATTTCTCACTGCATGCTGAGATTTGCGAAGATCTATGGACACCCATCCCGCCCAGCACTTACGCCGCCATGGCCGGAGCGACTATCCTTGCCAATCTATCCGCAAGCAATATCACGATTGGCAAAGCGGATTACCGGCGCAGTTTGTGCGCATTACAATCCAGCAAGTGCATCGCGGCCTATCTCTACACGGCCGCCGGTCCCGGAGAATCGACCACTGACCTCGCCTGGGACGGTCACGCCATGATTTATGAGAATAACCAGCGTCTTGCTGAATCCAAAAGATTCTCAGATGAAGCGCAGATCATCACGACAGACATCGATCTCGAGCGGCTCGTGCAGGATCGTATGCGCATGACCAGTTTCAATGATTCCGTGCAAGCGCACCTCGATCAGGTACGCACAATTCGTCCGGTCGAATTTGAATTTACCATTCCGGACGGAAACACTCCGTTGCTCCGCTCCGTCGAGCGCTTTCCGTATGTCCCCAGTGATTCGGCTCAGCGCGATGACCACTGCTATGAGGCATACCATATCCAGGTGCACGGCCTGATGAAGCGCTTGTCGTTTACCAAAATGCAGCGAATCGTCATCGGCGTCTCGGGCGGGCTTGATTCTGCTCACGCACTGATCGTAGCCGCGCACACGATGGATCGACTGAATCTTCCGCGCGCCAACATTCTGGCCTACACGATGCCGGGCTTTGCAACCAGCGACGCGACAAAATCCAACGCAATGAAGTTAATGGGGGCACTCGGCGTTTCAAGTCAGGAAATCGACATTCGCCCGTCGTGCCTGCAGATGCTGAAAGACATCGCACATCCTTTTACGAATGGCAAACCGGTATACGATGTGACTTTCGAGAACGTACAGGCGGGCGAGCGAACCTCGCATCTGTTCCGTCTCGCCAATTTGCACAACGCGATTGTGCTGGGAACTGGTGATCTTAGCGAACTTGCACTCGGCTGGTGCACTTATGGCGTCGGTGACCACATGTCGCATTACAGTGTAAATGCTTCCGTTCCGAAAACGCTGATCCAGCACCTGATCCGCTGGACCATCCACACTCAGCAGTTCAGTGATGCCACCAGTGAAGCACTGTCATCCATCCTGAATACGGAAATATCGCCGGAACTGATCCCGAGCCAATCCCCGGACGACCCGCTGCAAAGCACCCAGCAAATCATCGGCCCCTACGAGCTGCAAGACTTTAACCTCTACTACACCACGCGCTTCGGCTTCCGCCCGGCAAAAATCGCATTTCTCGCGCTGCACGCCTGGAGTAACCGGTCGTCAGGCCACTGGCCGAGTGGAATTCACGAGCAGTTACAAAACGAATACGATCTCGCAACAATCAAGCACTGGCTCGGCGTTTTTCTTTTCCGATTTTTCCAGACCAGCCAATTCAAACGTTCATGCATTCCCAATGCCCCGAAAATGGGATCTGGCGGATCACTGTCGCCACGCGGCGACTGGCGGGCGCCATCCGATGCAGAAGCACGGGTATGGCTGGATGAGTTGAAGCTTATTCCGTAATTCGACTGATGTAGTAGCCAGCTCCAACTTGGTTCGATTGGCTCTCTTACCTGTCCAGTTTCTTTGTTTGCAGCTCTTCACACACTATTGACTTTCCGACTTACTAAAAAAACTTTCTCAGTGATGTCTGCCATGCCCGCAAAACTAGTGGCGTGACGATCAATTTTAAATTCCTTGGTAGTTTCTTCATATAAAAAATAAGGCTCCAGTTCCCGATCTGTGAATAATATGACACGCTGATTATGTTCACTGTTCAGCCTACGAACCCGTGTTAGCTCTTCAGGCGAGAAAGGATTCAGCTTTGAAAATATAATGAAAACATTGAATTTGTCACGAGAAAATGACTCGGCCACGGCTTGGAGATTATTTATATCATCATCTGAGATTTCTTGTCTGGTTTTACACTCTCCAATTGCGATATCTATTTTTCCATCACTAGGACGCTGAATAATTGCCACAAAGTCTGTCTCGCAATTTAAAACATTCGCATTATTTGATTTAAGTTTCATTGCTGTTGCAAAAAGGATTTCTCCCGTATAAAACGTATCAAGCTGCTGCAAAGTCAAAATCACAGGTATTGCACCCTCTTGATTATTATCACGACCAAAAAGACCAGATCGCCTAAATCGCCAATCGCGATCTTTGAGAAGCGGTGTCGCGTTAAATGCATGACCACAGTATTCACAGGACACTTCACTGCCAACATCATCAAGCGAGATCCAGAAATCTAACGTGCAACTTGGACAGTCAAAAACCAAACCAGCTCGAAATACACCTCGTTTAAGTAGATAAGCCAGCACAGATTCTGGTTTCAAATCTATCCCACGAGATCGTTGCTCAATAAAAAGATCTTTGTATTCGTCAAATGACTTTCCTGTGACTGAATCTGCCCTGATAATTTGAAGAGCACCACTTCGAGTAAAAGATCTATCAGGTTTATATCTCTCAATCAGCTCTCTGACACCTCCAATCTTAAATACACGGCACCCTTGGAGTCCACCCATTTGCTGAACTAATCGAGTTGCGATTAATCCAGGTGACTTGGTTTAGCGTCAATACCAGAGATCAAGAAAAGCTGTTTTACAAGCTCCATAATATTGAGTGAATCTAAAAACATACTCGATCCACTTGCCGAGCTAACAATCCCTAAACCATTTGGTTCCGCACGCGCTCCATTAACTTGGTAACAGCACTGTCGTCCGTAATACCCATTTAGTTCAGGTACAAAAGGGATCTGAAATGTAGTTTGTTCATTGCCAAAGACCGAGTCCTGGAATCAACAGAGACAATCATGCATTGAACGTACAGCTTTTCATCTTCAAAAAATGGTTTTGGTGGAAGTTGAAATGACATTCTTGGAAAACCACCAGTGCTTTCACCGATTACCGCAAGCACTGAAGCTTCGGAGAAATACATATACGGTACTTTAATATTGAATCCGTTCCAAGTCTCTTTACATACATCGTTCAGACTTATCCCTTGCCCAAATATACTAATATCTGATCCAGCCATCTGATCCCCTAGCCAAATAGTAATTGAATTCTCCGATTCAAATCGGCCACTTGGTCGCGAACGAAGATCTTCAAGCCACATCATCAAGCTAGGCTCGAATCTTGAAGCATAGGATGGATCATAGAACATCAGGGATGTGTTCGTTGCACGTAGATTCCAGAAGGTAATCTGATCTTCAAAGTTATCAACACGCCCTACATATACTCCTGGGTGCCCCCAATAATTTTGGATTTGATAGTGCTGCTGAATAAATCCGCGTGAGAAAGCAGACACCGGCCAAACTTCTCCTGAGAATTGAGGCAAGGGTTCATCTGGATTTATTACAACGGTTTTCGCTGATAGATCACGTCTTAACAAGGAAATATAGTCCGTACCAGTCGCATCAGCAGTTGGAAATGCACCTAAAGTAGCAAGCAAAACGTCAGCAAGTGGATCTTCTGCTTTCCATTCGAAAATCGTAACTGTAGTATCAGAAGATAGATTATTCTTGAAATGTTCTTCGTAAAGACGGCGAATTGGATGATAAATATCTACTATTCGTGGGTCGCGATTACCGTTTCCATCTGAAACAAACAATTCTTCATGGAAAAAAGGATTAGGGAGATAGGGAAATCGATCAATAAACTTCTTGACGTCATCGTCCTTGGAAACTGGCCATAAGACATCAACACGAAACAAACGAACAAGTGAACTCGCAAAATCAAAATCATCTACTGGAATTAATGGGTTGTAGCGACCGCCCCACATAGTAAATGTTAGCCTTAGAGCTTCACGCATAGCTTCAAAATCACCAGAGCGTATGCACCACCCAATGCGAATCGGGCGATATCTGACTGTTACACTTTATGTATTCATTTAAACACTATTATCCTCAAACGCAGAAAATCCTAAACCCTCAATCTCCTGCAACGATTTCCCCGCAATCCCCAGCAAATCCCCATACATACCCACTGTCACCCCCATCGTGCGCTCAATCTGCTCCTCGCGCTTCGCCCATTGTTTCATAATCGCTTTACGTTCCTTCTCCAGATCTTCCTGCATCGTGGAGAACGCTCCAATTCTTGATACATTTAAATTCCCGCAAAATGGCACCTCCCGCCTGAACATCTGTGCCGAAAGCACTGTACAGCACATCCCCGGAAAATTCACCATTAGGCACTGGTTCGATGGTATCAAAGGAAATATAAAACTGCGCTTTCTCGCCTGTTTTTGCCTTGCATCGGCTGCCTCGAATACGTTTCAAAAGCCTGCTAAAGCTGTTACTGGGTTGATTGCGCCATTTGGATTACCGGTTGAGCGCCTGATTCCGACAGCAGTACCGTCATCATGTTGGTTACCAACACTGCGCGCTGATCAGAAGTCTGCGCGCAAGCATATTGCGCGACATTGTTACTCTATAATTATCAATAGATTACAATATTTATTGTGTAATTTTGTAAGTCAATAGTCAGTTTTTTGTAAGATGGATCTATTTTGAGTAGGTCGTCACCTCAGAAGAAATGGCCAAAAAATTGGATTAATACTCAAAGATCACAAATAATACTTCTATCATTGTAAATGAGGATTGAATATAAGCATGGAAACTAAAACTGAGTGGAAAGGATACACCGGGAGCGATGATCAGATCGCTGAGATGCGATCTGGTTTTATTTTTAGAGATGTTAATGGAGAGCAATGTAACTTAGTCAAAAGAGGATGCGACTTCGTAAGCGACGGACATTTAAGAAATTATTTATCTACCTGTGAATGCAAAGAAATATTGATATGCAACCCGCACCAACTATCTGACATGATCTGCCAGCAAGCAAGGACAGGTCAGCCGGTTTGGTGGAGAAGTATCGAAGGTGGTGGTACAGGGTTATGTCACGAATTTATGCCACCATTTGCGCATCCAGATGCGTTCGAGTATTCATTCACTGAGTTTAAGGAGGAAGTATGAACGTTAAAGAACACTTTCTGGTGACACTCGCTGAAGAATGTTCGGCTGATCCAAAATGAACCAGCCCGATGCTTTGGGCTGATTGTATTACTTAGTAAACGTGCGTCACTGTGGCAGTTATAACGCAACCTGCTGCCAAATTGATACCTGCTCCTGTTGGGTTTCTGATTACGCACGTGGCAACTCCGGTTGAAAATACCGCTGCACTCTTCTGCAGGCCAGCGTCATCAATAGACAGTCCAAAAGTAACGCTATCGCCAACCTCAGCACCTGGTACTGTAACTGTTGTACTCTGTGTCCCACCTGCGACACAGTCTGGCCAGTCATAAGTTTTTTGTCCGACAAATGTCTCAACGCCTGGCAAGTACCGATCGCCTACTTCGAACTTGCCCGCGAATGGTTCTAGCACAAAACCACCGATAAGATTCTCTGCTGCTGTGTTAACACCGGTAGTGAAAACGGATCTAAACTCAGCAACAACACTGCCTACCATTCCAGCCCATCCGTAAAACGCTGTGCCTGTCCAAGTAGAACCGTCCACTCTAAGAGAGGAGTCTCCACTTGACACATCTACAGGATCAGCAGCCCCTACAGGTCTGGCTACTGTAATTGTCGTGCTACCCACCCCACCGGTGCTTACAATTGCATGAGTAGTATTCCATAGCGGATCAGCAAGTCCCCAGAGTTTAACAAAAGCGGCCGCAGAGTTCTCGATCAAGTGCCCATAATCTACCGTGAATATTACGTTAGCTCCTGAAGTCTGCCAGCCGGTTATAAACCGCCTAATTTCTATCGACCCTTCATACTCAACCCAGTTATCAGTATCAGTAATGTCCTCGTGCCCTGTTCTTGCATAAGTTCCGACCACTGATATTGTGCCGGGATCGGCGCACGTTATGACGAATGTGTAATCATCTATGAGGCTTGTAACCAGATGTGATCCGTCAGGGTCTGTGCCAGATGACGTAAAGCCTGACAGCACGCACGTCTGGTTAACCTTTAGAAAGTGCTTAGTCCTAGATGGGATTGTTAGAGACCCTCCGCTCCAGGTCGGAGTTCCAGTTATTGCAAAACCACTTAGATTATCTGAAAGAGCCGGTGCACCTCTCGCTGTAACCAGCCTGTCCGCAGTTATCGGGTTACCGCTGACGGTGCTTGTTAGAACGAATTTTAAGATATGATCGCCTGACGCACGCTTCATCCAAAACTTCCAGAGAATCACTGATACCTTTTGCGGATCTATAGTAAACGGATCGGTCTTAATACCGCGACCATTGGCTGTAGTAGCTACTCTGATAACCCTTGTTATGCCATGTTCTGCCGGCAAATCTGACAGTTCTTCTGTTAACACAGCAGCGCCTAGAACATTCCAGCCTGGTATCTTAACTGTTGCTCCATCAGTATAAGGCCCCATAGCAAAGTCACCGTTTCGGGTCATCGGGCGACCCTTATTCTTAGTAACTATATTACCCGTTTCAAATAGGTTCGTTCCGTTTTTATCAATCAAACCAAAGTTCGGGAACTTAGATTTAAGTTTCCAACTTTCGCCGCCAATAACTTTGTTGTATCTGGATGTTTCATCAAACATTACTAAATAATGCTCTTCCGGACCATCATACTGTCCAAACTCCGCTGACTCAGGATGTACCTCAAACCTTACATCGCGAATAGTATTGCACTCGCCACCGTCGATCAGAAACCCTTGTACGGCAGCGCCAAAATGCATCCCATCAATGACAAATCCATCGTCATTGATAGAGTGGAGATATCTGTAGGCGTTATCCTGCCGACATCCATACATCTGCAACGAATTGGCATCACGGTTGCGTATGTGTGTGCCGCCCATAATACCTGTGTTTGCCGATTTATCGACATTGTGGTACTCGGTTGACGTGTTAAGGTTAGTGTAAGTAAAAAGATTTATAAGCAGCGGAGACCAGCACTGATCCATATTTAGCAGCACGCAATCAGTATTACGCGCCACTGATTTGGATGCACTTATACGCACGTTTTGAAATTCAACGTTAGTGCAGCCGAATAAGTCAATTAATTTTTCCAGCGTACCCAGCCCCGTAAACTGAGTGCCGCAATAGATAGTTAGGTCACGAAAAGTTACGTTATCAACCGCTGTGTTGGCGAGTATTAAATTTGTCAGTAGGTCAGTAAATAGAACTGTAGCCCCAACCCCGTCTCCCTGTAAAGTTACGTTCATCCGTCGTCCAGATGACGTTTGTCCAGAGGCCAGATCAAGACCTGTATCCATACGATATCTACCTGTTGGAAAGTACAGTATCCCACCTTCGGAGTACCGTCCATTAGCGTATTGTATATTAAGGGGGATATCATCCAGGCGTGTTGCTATAGCGGTTGAATCAGAGACAAGTCCAAGTCCTGTAGCCCCGGCGGTTTTGACGTTGTACCAGTTAGGAGGCTGCCACTGTGTAGGAATGCCATTGGCAACCAATAGCCCGGTTGCTGGATCAAAAGAAATCGCACTTGACGGCAAGGAATATTGACTTGGCATGCTTAATTACTCCCCACCCAG
The DNA here is from genome assembly GCF_000219585.1 of Nitrosomonas sp. Is79A3. NCBI lineage: Bacteria > Pseudomonadati > Pseudomonadota > Betaproteobacteria > Nitrosomonadales > Nitrosomonadaceae > Nitrosomonas > Nitrosomonas sp. Is79A3. The sequence goes on from NC_015731.1 coordinate 2,551,980, forward strand.
TGAAGGTTTATCTCAGCGGTTCCGCTGGCCGTTATTGCGCCAAGGTAGCTTCCTGTATCCAGCAGAATGTCAGTTGCATTGCCGCCGAACAGCTCTATACCGCGCACGCTTCCGCTGGGCGGGGTTACCGTCTCGGCATCTACCTGCGTAGATCTTGCGCGCAAATAAACAGTGCTTCCGGTACAGCTCACTTGATATCTGCCACTTTCCACAATCGGCCCTATGCTTCCGGCAACAATTGTCGCAGTGAGTGGTTCGAACCCGGACCGGTCTTTTATATACATAGCATCAGACATTTTCCCTCCCGGAAAAAAATTAAAGCCGCATAAGCGGCTTTGTTGTTGGGCGAATCTGTTATTAGTGATCAGCAATTACATCAACCAGCGGCGCGAGTTCGGCGACACAGGCGTTGTGATCGATCGCTAATCTTTGCGCGGTTTCTGCGAGGTCTCGAAGGCGTCGTTCAACATCCCCGGGAAGTCGTATTTGTTCGGGGTCACCAGGCTGGCTGGTATTCTTGGTTTTTCCGGGCATGGCGCCGTTATCATCACAGGCTTCGGCGGTGATCCACAGCCCGCGATTAGTAGCACGCTGAGCGCGCATATCATTCTCAAGATTGTTAATCGCCTGGTCTTTTGCATTGAGCACCTCCATTGTGTTCTTTTGGTTTTTCTCGTTCTGTTCCGCTACGCGCTGCATGGCCTCACCCATCGCTTTGGCTATCGCATCGGTCTGCGCTTTTTCTTTTTCCAGCCACTCTGCGCGCTCTACTGTGCGGCCGTTTTGATGGATCTCGTGCACGACGAACCAGCACGCGCCAATTACCAGCAGGCCGCAAATGATGTCGGGCAAATATTTGATTAAAGATAAAGGCATATCAGCACCCGTAATAGTCTTTTACCCACTCGTCTTCGGTCATTCTTTATCCGAAAGCGTATTGACTCGTTTTGAAAAGGCTTGCTCGATCAGGAACAAAAGCCTGGTTCCCATGTGTCCGCCCACGCCGGATGCCGCCGCGCATACGCCAAGCGGCTGGTCATAGGAGGCAAGGATCATGAAAACGCCAACGCCGACAAGCCCGCTAGTGCATATCTCCCCGATTAGTTCAACAAAGTTGAACACTCTCGTGTGGCCCTGCTTAACTTTTGAATACCAGTTGACAAAACCACCGGCCACGGCCATTCCCATGGCAAGCGCCCAGGTCGCCAGCGACCATGTGGTCGGATCTTTGATCGGCATAGGTCTCATGTCCTATTTACAAGTAGATGCCGACAGAAACCCCGGCAGCAAAGCCGGATAAGAACAGGAAAGCAACATACAGCGGCGTGTATCGGCTGCTTTGCGCTTTCTCTATCAATGGGTCGATGATCTGGTCGGCCTTGTCGTTCGCAGTTTCCAGCGCACTAAAATGCTTTTCAGCATTCTGCTTTGTATCAGCAACCATTTTGGCAAGATCCTTGCGCAGATTCGATAGGCTGCTGTAACTAAGTGCATCCTCAATCTTTTTGAGATCTGCTGCGAGTTGTTCTTTGATTACTTGTATCTTTTCCATGCTGACTCTCCAAATAAAAGAGCCGCTGGTTAGGCGGCTCGTGTTAGTGTTTAAAATTACCGGTCACCAGGCGATAGCGTCAATACCCTCCGCCGTGGTTGCTTCATTCACCGCTGCTGTCTTTGTCATTAGGTTGTTGTCTGCGGCAAGCCCTCGCGCCAGGATCGCAGCACCGAGTCCCTGTAAATCTGCATAAGTCATTGCATGTGGCGTATCCGACGAATCCCGCCAATACATGTTCTCTGGAACGCTGCCAATTGCCAACACTTGGGCAAGCAGTCCCTGGCTGGCAGAGTCGGCGCGCCAGGTGTGGCCCAGGTATTCGATAGCCGCAAAATTCGCGGCCGTTGCAAGCGCGGTGAACTGCGCTATTTTTTCGGCGCGTTTTGCAGGCAGGATGACTTGGTCGGCGATTGCGTTGCCTGTCCAAACACCGTCGATGTAACTCCACCCGCCGCCCACGAATTGGCCTGGGATGCTGTCAACGGTTTCCAGCGTCAGATCGTTTGGGTCTATATTGCGAAACTGCCACCCGGCGCCACGGCATCCATCGCCATCCAGCACCAGGTCATTCCCGGCGAAGATCACGACGTTGTCAGATTGACGCTTGATGATTTTCATTTTAGGCAGCAAGCTCGATCGTTTTGGCGCTTAAGTACGTCGAGCTGTTACGGCAGACTTGCATAATATGTGTACTGTCGAGCGCGACAATGTCAAGGTATCCGTTCGACACTTCGACGCTTGATTCCAGTTTGTCAGCAATCGGCAGCGGGACGATATTGTCATCACTGGTAATCCTCAGCATCAGCCCATCCGCACCGAGGCTGCCCCCGCCAAGCCACGACACATAAGCTGTGTTATCGTTAAGCTTAACCACATTCAGTTCGATCGATGTCACGCCTCCGACGCGCAGCGCTTGGTATCGCAAGATAACCGGGGACGTTCCGGAGATGTCCAACAGCACGGCCATAATGTCGCCGTAAGTGCGATCGATGCCGGTCACTACCAGCGCACGGGTGGCGCTTAAAATAGCCAGGCCGAACGACAATACTGGAGAGGTTCCAGGCATCAAGGAGAAATCACGGACTGACCCGGTAGGTGCCGGTGTTGACACGCTGACAGATTGCAGCCGCGCTTGAATTTTGTTGCCGGTGTTGTTGCGGAAACAAACCAGCGCTTTCGTGCTGCTGACCTTCCCGACCCTCATGTATCCCCCAGCGCAGTTTGTCGCATCAGCAGCTACTTCAGCACTTGCGGTGATCGCGCTGCCTGAAATATCTAGTACCCTCTCTTTCGGAGTGTTTGCGCTTGATCCTTGGTACAGGCACAATAGTTGCGTTGAGGATAGCGCGGTCAGTGCAGTTCCGCTTCCGCCGGTTGCCGTGTCAATGGTTGCGACTGCGCCGGGAGTAATGTTGTTGCCGGAAATATCCAACACATAACCTTTGGTTGCGCCGGTCGATATTTTGTAAACCACAGTGGCTTGATTGCTCGCCTGAGCCGCAACGCTGATGTCCGACGAAGCCTCTGCATTGATGGCGGTCTGAGTACCGGATGCCGACCCGTAATTAATGATGACCGCGTATAAATAACTTGATACGCCAGTATTCCTGAAGCAACAAATCGCTTTTGTGCTGGTCAGCATTGCCACGGCAATGTAGCGTGAGTCGTTTGCGTTGATCACTTCCGCCGAATTGCCGGAATAAACCTGATCGACACCTTGCCCGCTCACGTGCCAGGTGCCTGCGCCTGTGCTGTTGTCGGAACACATCGCCGCGACGGTTTGCCCAGGATTTACATAAAACAGGAATGCGCCGCCATATCTGTGCACCGCATAACGATATTGTCCGGTGTTGACAAACACGAAAACCGGCGAGCCTTCGTCGATTGTTGTTGCGCTTGGCAGCGTGGTTTTCTTTCCGGATGCTGTCATTGCGATGTTTTGCAGCCGTCCGCTGGTTGCGCTCATCGTGATGTCCACCGCGCTGCTGGTAACATCCGCCCCGCCTGGTCCTGTTTTGGTCAACAAGCGCCAGTTTGTGGGGTCGCTCGCGGGATCAATAGTCCGGCTTCCGGTAGTTTTGCAACGGTAATTACAATAGTCAGTTGGAGACCAGGCGATATCGCCTTCGGTGTAACTCCCGGAAACCCATTTTGCTGCAGCGGCAGAGGCCGCATCCGCCTCGACATCGGCGGCCAAGGCTGCGATATCTTCCGCCTGCGCATTCATTTGTTCGATGCGCGTGCGCAGTTGATCCCAAGCCAGGTCGGCTTGCGCTTCAAAGGTTTGCGGATCGCCACTATTGGGATCTGCTGTGATCGGGTCGATTGTTGCTACCATTTTTTATAGTTCCTGAATTTCAATGTCTGCGATAGATTCGATTGCGTTTTCAACCGAGTACGAATACTGTTTGTACAACCCGATGGTGAAAAGACTTTCAAAATAACCGTCTGTCGTTAAGACCACTCCGGCCCAGAATGTCACCTCACCATTCAGGTCATCAATAATGTTTTTTATTCCGTTGACCTGTGCCTTTGCTTGTATCAATTGCAATTGATTCGCGGGCACATTACGCCGTTTTTTGATTTTCGCTTCACCGTCGAACGTCCTGGTAAAAGTGGAGAAATTCTCGCGCGTAACCTTGCCCTTGAACTGCGCTTTTCCGATATCGAAAGCGACAGCCGCTATAATCTGCCCAACCCGAACCTTTCCGACTGCTTTAACGAAAGTCAGCCTGAACGTGTAATTTGCATTTAGCGGCAGCCCACTGAAAAGGGTTTTGGCTATTTGCCGGAAAGGCGCGTAAGTCCATGTGTACCAGTCGTAAACATCTCTGGCCAAAAGATTTTTTGTTTCTGTGTGAACGATTGTTGCGCCATTCAACACATCCAGCGTCACCGAGTCCGCAATGATGTTGCCGATCGCAATTGCGCCAACCCTTGCGGCCGGATCTACACTGACGATATACGGAGAATCCGCGCTGTTCTGGGTGTTTCGATCCGATTGAAACGGCGCATACTTATTGACCGCGCCAAGATCGATCCAATATGCGTTATTCTCATCATCCGGATAGGCTTCCGGGATCTTGCCGGTTGCCGTATCGCTGGTGTGTGCCAGCTTGCATTCGAACTTGTGATACAGATCGCCGATCAAATAAGACCGGGTATCACCGACCGCGTAAACCGTAGCGTCCGCCCAGGCGGTTTCGCCGGTGTCCGGATAAGGCACCGTTGACGCCGTGACCATCGCGCCGCGGATGTTGATCGGGCGGCCGGTTATCATGCCGCAACAGCCTTCTGACGCATTGCCAGTCCGCTATCTGTTTCTTCCATCGCGTCTCTGAGCAAGCTGCGTAAGCTATCGCTCGAAACAGTTCCTTTCTCAACCTCCCTGACCAACTGCTTAATCGCGCCGATTAGATCCTGATTCTGTTCGGTGTTAAATATCCGCTCGCCACGCTCCACGATCGACAACCCAGTCTTGGGAACGAACGACGCGCCGGTAGCAAAACGCGGGATCGATGCCGAGTACAAACTGGATGCATTAGCAAGCCCGGTTTGCAGCATCGCTTTTTCAAAGTTGAACTGATCAAGTTCGCTGTTCTTCGCGTAGATATCGGCGGCTATTACGTTCTGTAAATCAGTAATCGCGGCTACATTCGCGCCTTTTGCACGCTGATAATCCAGTGATGTCGAAAAGCCGCCGGTCCCCATGCCGCTTAATACTGATAGCGCGGCTTGCAAATTAGGATCATACGGGTCACCATTTGAGACAATACGGCGCGCCGTGTCAACGGACATCAAGTTGATTGAGTTGACAGTGCCGAGAAGCTGATTGGCTATGTTGTCAAGTTCGCTGATCGCGCTCGTCGTTTCCTGGATGCTTTTGTTCAGACGCTGGCCGTATTCGGTATCATCCGCATTCCGCGCAACAATCTCGCGCGACGCATTGATTGCTGCCTGAGCGGCCGATTCTGAAGATTGCGCAAGTTGGTCTTGCGCATTTCTAACCTCAATGAATGCAGGAGCCAGAGATAGCAATGATTGCAAGGTTTCCTCGGACACACCATTGACTTTTCCGAACGATTGCACCAGGCCTTTGAATTGGTCTCTGGTCAAATCGGCCGATAAATTTAGTTTATGCAATTCATCGTTCAATTTTTCCTGAACTGGCGCAAGACGCTCAGCATCGGTCAGGAAATTTTGCGCAAAGAAAGCTGCTTTTTGGTTTAGCGCATCTATCCCACCGGCTGCATCGACAAAGCCAGTGCGGCCTTCGAAGCTGGCCCCGGATATGAAGGCGCGGGATTCTGCCACGGATTTGCCAAGGATCGTGGCAGCATCGGACAGCGCGTTGAATTCTGTTCCAAGGCGAGTAACAGTTTGCAGCGCAGATTCCCCACGCTTGGCCAGATCGTCAACCTGCGGGACAAGACCGCGCGCCAGGGAATCGGAAATTTTCGTTATTTCCCCGGCAATCTGCTCATCAGTGAGCATCTTGCCTTTATCGGATAAGATGCTGATAGAATAAGAGAAATTATCTATGCTGTCAGAGCTGATGCCGAGATCATCGGCAACCTGCCGCAGGCTGCTGGATGTTTGCTGTGTGGTCTCGTTGATTAAGCTGAAGGTGTCTTTCGCCACTTTCGCCAAGTCGTTCGCGAAACCAGCCAACTTCCCATTGTCGGTTGAAACAGCGCCGGTAACTGCGTCAATATTCGCGAAGTCTATTTTGTCCGAACGGAATAAGCCGCCCTTGGCCTTGAATCTTGTGCTCAACGAGCCTGATTCAAAACCACTCGCCCCGATTTCTCCGGTCAGAGACGTGCCCTGTTGCTTCATTGGGCCGCGGCCGAACAGACCGGCCACAATATCCCAGCCAGCTCCAAGGATTGGAATTTTCTGCATAAAATCAGTGAAGCCATTGCCCAGGGTTTTGTCACCGGCAAAAGCATTGCTCATTGTATTGAGTGCAAAAGCGCCAAGCATAGGCAGCGCAAATGCGCCCAGTCCACCGCCACTCATCATGCCGCTGATACCGCTAGTGATTCCGCTCGCGCCACCCTTCAAAAGGCTCATTATTCCGGCACCAGAGCCAACATTGCTTAATAGGCTTGATCCGCCGGATGCCGCGGCAGGAGCACTAAGTAAAGCCCCCGTGCCGCCGACTCCGCCGAATATCTGGCTCAGCCCCAACGCATTGGCAATCTTCATGGCTGCGAATTCTGCACCCATCCTGCGCACGGCATTCGCCACGCCGGATATCATGCCTTTCAGACCATCGTCGAACGGATCGAAGAGGAAATTGGCCATTGATGTTTGGATGTTCCGCGCGGCCTGAACGGCATACTGGTTCGTGTCATCAGCCATTTTCTGCGCAGATTGACCGGTGTTACCCAATTCTTCCTGAGCTTTCTTCAAAGCGCGGTTATAGCTGTCTATTCCCAAGCCACCAACCGGAAGGTTTAACAGCGTATTCAGCTCGTCAACCGTCTGCGCAAAACGTTCATCCGCAGTCATGTTTTGTTCTGTGATCGATTTCACGCGAGACAACTGAGACTCCAACAGCTTGGCGGCCGTCGTCTCGGATTCGATCTGATCGATTAGCGGGTCAGCTGCGTCCGACAGCCCAAGCTTGGCGGCTTGCATTTTCCTGATTTCAACGCTGGTCTTACCAAGCTGATCGGCTTCCTGCTGCAATTTGTCCATGAATGCCTGGCTCGCATCAATGGCTTGACGGGTGGATTGCGTGGCTTCTCTCTGCGCGGCTGGCATGTTTAGTGCGAAATCGATGGTTTTTTTCAGCCCGCCGTCGGTTGTGGCTGCTGCAAGTTTCTTATCGCCGTTTAAAACGGTATCAACGAACTGATTGAAATCATCAGTCGCACGAACAAGATCCTTCCCCCTTTCTTCGCCAATGAAGAAAGCGCCCTTGAAATCCAGATTAGCCAGAGCCACAAGCTGTGCAGCGGTTCCGCCTATCTGGCGGCCCACCTCATTAATAACATCAACCGTAGCGCGTCCGGCAATGGCGATACCTTTTAGAATGGTGGCGACGACAGAGCTGGTTGTGCTGAATTCCCCGAATGATCCGGAGGACAGGTTCGTGGCTGCGGCAATGTCCAATAATGTAGGCAGGAGATTCTGCGCCAACTGCTCGAATATGCTATCCACAGCAGCATTGGAACGCGCCAACGCATCATTAAATTCATCCGCCTGCTGCGCTGAACCGGCGGAGGATGCGGTGACATCATCAATCCCACGCGCCAGGTTGTTCAGGATCGGCAATTGATCCGCGCCGCTTTTGCCGAAAAGCGCTTGAGCGACGGCTGTTTTTTGGGTATTGTCCTTATATTCCTGCAGCGATCTGGCAACATCAATATAAACATCCGCTGCCGTTCTGAGTTCGCCGTTGCTGTCACGCGCGCTGACTCCGATGGCATCCAGCGCGCGCATGGCCTGGTTACCCTCATCATCGAAGCTGCCAAGACCTTTGGCCAGACGGGAAATACTTTGTTCGATCGCGCCAAAGTCATCACCGAAATTCTTGGCCGTCTTCTGGATGCGCGAAAGATCTTCAACGGAAGATCCGGTTTTCTGCGCGGCATCGTCGAGACTGGCCAGGATGTCAATGTTTTGTTTGGTTCTGGTAATGACAGCATCGATACCGACGATTGATGTAACCACACCAACCGCACCGGCGGCGACATTACCAAAAAATTCCTTGGCGCTTTGCTCGGCCTGGTCAAAACTTTTCTGCGAATTTTGGGCGAACTTGAGCGCTTCCTGGCTGCTTCTGTCTAAACCTTGCGTGTATTCCGCGTGGTCTAATGCCAGTTTGACTACTAAAGATCCCAGTGCAGACACTATTCTTTTTCCCTAAAAACGCTGAGCGCTATTTCTTCCATGAAACGAATGTCATTCATCAGCGAACCCCGGCGATGTTTGCGGATGTTCTGCATATTCATGAGCGATTCGACCGATTGATAATTAATCCCGATCCGCTTGCCGGATGGCGCAATTTGCCATTGTGTTCCGACTGACCGGAACAATAATACTGATCGCCAGTTATCTGGCCAGACATCGCAATCGTTCTCCGTCTGCCCAGAGAAACTTGCCGTTGCTGACGCAATAATCTCAGGCGGCGCGCCGCTTGCGATGAGGCCATCAATGACATTCTGATCGATCCCTAAGCCATTTGTTTGCGGGTCACCCGCCAAGTAGCGGGCGACCGCTTCTAGTTTTTTTCTTTCGCCTTGACGACGGAGCCCCAGAATACCAAAACGATTGCATACACTGCTTCTGGTATGTTTAACAGCACCTCAAGATTCTCAGGGGTGAATTCCAGACTATTTCCTTCTTGATCCTGAAAATCATCCCAGCCAGCTATCTTCCGTCTGAGTACATCAAGATGAGTGAGTCCTCTTAGCTCATCAAGCTCCTCGCGAGTTGCGCGAAAGAATTTTACTGTCAGCGTAGAGCGGTCATGACCGCAGCGGTCATTCGGCGTAAAGACTTCTGCAGTTGCGGAAAATGTCGGTTTCTTTGCGATTTTTAATGCCATTTTTATTCCTTTATTTATTTAATATAGACAGTTACAAACCAGAGCAGCTGCTCGGTTATGTAATTGCGATCGACAATTCGTCGTTGCCAGAACTGGGCTGGAAGTCGAGGCCCATGTTCAGCATGACTACGCCGTCTTTGTCTGCGTATTGGGGATTGATTAGCTGCACCTTGGGCCCGCTGATGGTGAAGATTTTTCCGGCGACTGCGCCGTGGGTCATTGATAATGCCGCAAGCGTTCCTGCCAGGGCGGTGTCGTGCCAGGCTTTTGTCGCCACCGAGGTCATCGGAATGGATATGCTGCCGCTGACTTTGCGATCGGATATGATCACTTCTTCCAGCGTTGGCATGTTGCGGTACACCACCGTATTGCCGCCATCAATCGACAAGGTGTCAAACGGTGTGCTAACACCATGCAGGGTGAATGCCGTGGTGTTTACTTTGTTGACTGCTTGCGGTGCCAGGAATGCGGTGTAGACCGAATCTGTCGGCAAAGCTACGTCCGTGGTGGTGGAATACAGCCCGGTGAATTTGATTGTCACCATCGGGATGCCGCGCGAGTTCAGGCTAAATGACGGGCTGCCAGCGCAACCAACCATTTTATGCAGCAGGCCATCCAGATAATAATAGATGGTGACTGTTTTGAAAGACGCAGAAATTGGTTTGTACGTGACGCTGGTCACAGCCACAACGGTTTCGCCGTAACCGCAGGCTTTCAGCAACGGTCCCCAGCCGGGAACGTCACCGGCTGCTGCGGTTCCTGCCAGCTCGAATTCGACTGTGATCTCGGAATGGTTCGATACGGCGACTTTGCCGGATGATCCCAGATAAGGCCGGACGTTGTTGCGGTCCGCGAACTCCGCAGATATCGGTTGCGCGTCGGATACTCTGGCCAATATCGAGTTTGCCAGGGATGTCGGCACAATATCCGTGCCGGACGTGGTTTCTTCTTTGCACGTCAGCACCACGTTTCGCATTAACTTTGCCATGCTCAAACCTCCTTAAGATTGTGTTCTGATTCTAAAATTCTGGAAATGCGCATACACGCCGGGCAATTCTTCAAACTGCGCGGATCCGCTTTCTTCTTCGGTGATGAACCCGGTGATGACTTCAATGGCTGACTGGATCGATTGGCTGAGCGTTGCCAGCTCGGTCTTGGTGTACGAAAATGTGGTGACAGTGATCACGTGCTGCGTATAGCCGCCACCGAGCACCCAGTCTGACTCGGGCGTACTGTCGATCTCAAACACCAGCGCCGGAAATGTGGGTTCCGGTGGCAATGTGTCCGCCCACGAGTTACTCACCACAGCGGTTAATGCTGTGGTGATCGTGGTTCCAATGGTCATGGGTTATTTGCGGATTATTTGTACTTGGCCAGATCTTTATCAAGCCGGTCTTGCATTGCGGTGACGGCTTGTTCTGATTTGTTTTCTAATGCCGTTTGAATGAATGGCGTTGCGTTCCGGTATTTGGTATTGAATTCCAGGAACTTCCAGTAAAACGGGTCGTTCTGCCTGCGCGTAACTACTCTGCCACTTTTGCCAACTTCAAGGTATTTGATTACTTTCTTACCGTTGCCAAGGTCACGGCCGTGACGCACACCCAGGTTGTATTGTTCGGTACCGGCTGGCGCTCTGCGCTCGCGCTTGATGGCAATGTTGCGGAGCAATGCGCCGGATTTCTTCAAGCCATGCGATTGTGCGATCGCCCGGGCTTCTGTCCTCAATACACTGCCGGCCGATGCCACCATCCGCCGCGCCGTCTTGATCGTCATATCCTGGCGCAATTCCAGGAACTTGGCTTGCAATCCTTGAATTCCTAATATTTGCGTATTACCGGCCATCTTTGCCCCCTGTGTCGCAGGTGATGATCAGAAATTCATTACCTTCCATGAAATTATTCACATGGCGGATGTTGTGATACCGGCCGCCACAGCTGATGCGCATCAAATTGGTCACGCCCGCAACGTAATAAATCGTGAATTCCGTTCTGGCTTCCTGCTTTTCCCCACCCTTTGCGGTGGCAGATCGCTCATTGCCGGACAGGTTGTTGACCTTGGCCCACACGTTCGCGGCAAAATCTGTCCACGAATCCACCATGCCGCCTTCCGCATCCTTGGATTGGGTGCGCTGCTGGATGGTGATTTGCTGGTTAAGTTGTCCTGCGCCTGGTGCTGGCATCTATGCGCCCCATATCCGGTAGCGGTCCAGCAGGTGATCGAAATGATCTATCCGGCTGCTAATTGTTCCGATCACAATCGGTTCACGGTTCTTAAACCAGTCGTTTATATGGATCAGCATCCAGCGTTTCAATTGTTTCGGCACTGCAGCTGCGCTGGCATAACCGGCCACGTAGAGAATGCGCACGTTGTTCACGCCGGTGTAAACATCCGGCCAGGATTTGTCGACAGCGAGAACGACCCTTGCTTTCATGTCGCTTGCTGCATCCAGCACGTATTCAGTGCTGGCCAGCGTTTGCTCTACGCCATTGGTGTCCGTATATTTAATACTGGTGATGCTGGTAACCGGCGGGTGTTGCAGCCACATTTCATCGGCGAAATTATCCAGCGACAGTTCCCACGTTTGCGGCATCAACGATAGCCCGGTGTCTGATTCGCACAATTCGCGCGCCTGCCCGATCAGGTCGGTGATAAACGTATCCTCAGCGGATGACGTGAAACGCGCTTGCGCTTTAGCCTCCGTCAGCGTTATCGGCTCGCTGCTTGGCGCTGTGATCAGTTTTACAGGCACGGGGATTCCTCCAACTGATTTGTATCAGCATGGATAGATTGTTGCATCATTTAAGTTTTATTGGTTTTCTGTTGCTGTTTCTGTTGATTCTTGCGCCACTTCCGTAGCCGGTTCCGGCTTGTTCCATTCGTGGCGTTTGATCACTGCATCTTGTTTATTCAGGCAATGATCTACTGCTGCAGGGCCCGGATCGATAGCGGTACCGAGCGATTTGATGATATCCGGATGCGCTTCGATGATGTCATCGGATTGATAATTCACGCCATCGAGCGTGAAGCCGCCGAGTACGCGTGCTTGCTGATATTTTGCTGGTTGTGATTTTTTGCCGGTCATTGTTATATCCAATTTATTCGACAAGGAACGCTATGCCATCTGGCGCAACACATTTCTGTCCGGCTGAGAGCGTGCCGGATAATCCGGATTTGTGCTTGAAACTAACCGCTGCACCGTCCTTGTCAGAAATTCCGGCCATGTCCACCGCTCTTTCGTAACTGATTTTGCATTCTGTGCAGTTAAGCGCCTTACCAAGTTCAAACTTCTTTCCGTTAATCGTTATTTTCATTTTCCACCCCAAAAGTAAAATATCCTGAATTCTACTACCCGTTCGCGCAGAGACTGTGCGAACGGGTGGCACATTAAACTGGCGGGTTGACTGTTGGCGCGCTTGCTGGATCGCCTAGAATAGCCATGGCGCATATCAGGGCAGCAGATGCATTGGCGACCGGCGTAATGGTTAATCGTGTATAGCGTTTCTTCCCGATATAACCTAATTTCCGTGTTTCGTTGTCATCGTCGAACTGAAACCCGGCCAGTAATTCAGTACCTAGTAAATCCACGTCAGCAACCGCGGCCGCGCCGGACATTCCGGAATCGTCGCTTTCTTCCAGCAGCACGGTGAATGTTGCGTCCGCATCGGCGATTGAGCCGGTTGCGATCACGTATTCAAGCGATTTGTAGCCTTGTTTATCGATAATTTGTCCAACCAGCGCCGTGGTACCAGCCTCTGAGACTGGACTTATGCAGCGCAGCGGGTGAATATTGTTGTGTAAATCACGCATTATTTTATCCTTTATCAAATGGTTTCAATAAGAACAGCCAAGCATTGCCTGGCTGGGTTGTTCTTTTTGATTAAGCCGCGAATTTCATCAGCTTGATGGCTTCAAAGTTTTTGACGCCGCCGCCTACTCGTTTGCGCATGTTGAATTTTGTGGTGCCTTTGGCTGTGATGTTGTCACGGATCAAGGCGATTCCCTTACGGTCAACGATGCGGTAGGCGCGTTTGAAATTCCCAAATGCGATTGAGTAGGAGTCTGTAGCAAGAACCGGCATGTTGTCGTCGATCACAACCGGAACGCCCAGAACCAGACCGCCAAACTTGCCCAGTGGGTCAGGATTAAACAGGTAATAACTGCCTGAACCGTCCTTGATTTGGCGCAGCGCTGCGAGTGTGGTATCGGCCATCAACATGGCCGCATCAGTGCGGTAAGTTGATTTTAGCGAATGAATCAGGTCGATCACTTTGTCTGCGGGGTTAGATGCGGCGAATGCACCATTTGCGCCGGATTTGATGAATCCAATCTTGTTCCAAGCGTAGCTGGCGTTTGCAACATTGGTATAGGTCAGGATACCGCGCGGTTTTTTAACGCCGGTGCCGTTGATGAAGGCATCGCCTTCTGCTTCACCAAACCCAAGTCCGGCCTCTTCCATGATGTCTGCCTCAACATCGAAGTCGGCATCTTCAAGCGCGCTGTTGAATTGCCACGGCTCGATTTCCATTTCTTCCGCATAGATTTCAATTTCCGCGTATTTAGGATTGGGTGTCTCTCCACCTGCTTCGCCTTCACCCGTCCAACGGGCAGCAACGCCGGATGTCTTGACGCGCATCTTGATTGATGCATTGCCGATTACCCTTACATCTGCCAGCTGGCGCATGGAGGATACGACGGACGCGACACGGTCGATTGATGCTTCCATTTCCGCATGGATGTTGTAACCGCCATCTACATCCGACCCACGCATAAATGCCTTCTTCTCAAGGTCTTTCAGGCCTGCATCCTTGCCATTGCGGATGAAGGTGCTGAATGCTGCTTTATATTCCGCGTGCTCTGGCGTGAGGATTCCTTTTGTTTCATGCATCTGCGGGCGGTTTGATTTTTTGGCAACTTCCTGAATATCCCGGCTAAGCTGCACAAGATCGGCATCGATCTTAGCTACTTTCTCCACGGTATCCGCCGGAGCGTAGCCTTTCTCCTCAATCGCCTTTAGTCTGTCGTCATTCGCGGATTTGTATTTTTCCCATGCTTCACCCTGTTTTTTAAGCAGTTCGGTAATTCCGCCCATATCTGTTGTGTCACACATCATGAATGGCAGCGCTGCTGCTACGCCAAACATTTCCGGTGAAATCAAATCTGCGGCTGTAACAACGTCGCAGGCGGTCAGCACAAACATGACGGTGACTACAAATAGTAATGTCCTGAATCTGGACTTGATCAGAAAATTCATTTCGGTTCCTTTTTATTAGTTGGACAAAATAGCGATGTTTCGCTTGATTTGCATTGCCAGCCCATCCATTTCCTCAGCGTCGCACTGACCAACGGATTTATAGCCATGAGCCAATATTCTCTTGGCTTCATTGCGGGAAAACCCTGCCTCGCGCAGGGCTTGTTCTGCTATGCGCACACCTCCATGGCCGTCACTCTTGACGTCAGTGATGCGCGCTTTATCGTTCGCCGGGAAGGTCACGAGCGACACTTCCATTAGCTTTATTTTGGTTAATATTCTTCTTGGTCCGCCTTGTTCCGTCCCGTTTTCAAATGCGACTGGGATATACCCGATCGACAACCCGCTGATAGCAGGACGTGGCGTCATCTTCATCAGCGCGTAGGCATCGCGGGCGCGCTGGATGTCTGCAAGAACGGCATAGATCTTCAGTCCGATCTTGTCTTCTTCCATGCTGTCAATGATTCCTATCGGCATCATGTCATCCGCGTCGAATCCGAATCCGCCATGCTGCAGTAATAGCGATGGCCAGTTGCCGGTCTTTCTGGCTTCCTTCAAGGTGTCAATGAATGCGCCTTTTCTGATCATGTCGCCGTAGCTGTCTACATTTTCGAACACCGCGCCGTAACCGGAAAATTCCATAACACCTGTATTGGTGCTTTTATCATCACTGGACGCAAACTTAAGTTCCATAAGATTGCAATTGATTCTATGCATTCGGCGTTCCTCCTACGTTATCTGTGCCATTGTCCGCGCCATTGTCTGCAATTGACCCAGGCTGTTCGGTATTCATTGGTACGCGGTATTCATCGCCGCCGTCGTACGGGTTAAGTTCTTCGTAAGCCCTGATTTCATTCGGGTTAAGCGAGCCGATGTTAAACATTTTTGTGAAATAGTCTGCACGGTCTTTCATTGAGCCGCGCATTAATCCGTTTACATTAAATTTTGGGTAATATCCGGCATCAATCTCAGCGTCTGTCAGCAAGTTGACTGCCGCAGATTGCTCTATCCTTGTGCACCACGGCACCATCGTGTGCACGACGTGTGCCAGGAACATTTGCTCTGAGCTGGCGTATGTCATGGCCTTGTCGGCATGTCCCACCATGATCGGCATGACGCGCGCGCCACGGCACATTTCTTCCACTTGGAAACGTCTTTGTTCTAAATGCTGGGCATCAATGCCTGTCATCGCCATGGATTGATATTTCAATCCACCGTACAAAACGGCTGTTTTGTATGCATTGACATTGCCACCGTAAGCTTCTTCCCATGCGGTCTTAAGATCCTCGCGCTGTTCTTTGGACAGCGTGGTGTCTGACGAGAGCACCCCTCCGACCCTTGCACCATTGCTGAACATGCGAGAACTATGCTCTTCCGTTGCCAATGCCAGACCGATCGCCTCACGCGCAAGCTTGATGGCATCCATGCCAACCACGCCATTCCATGATGGCCCTCTGATATGCCACATATCCTTGGCTGGAACAGGAATCACTCTTCCCTTGCCGACATAAACTTCGTATTTTCTCTCCCATCCATCGCGCACAACGCGGACTTGATCCGGCTCGAACGGCAGCAGTTCTACGATTTCGCCACGCAGACCGCCGCGATTGATGAATATATACGCGTTGAATTTGACCGCAAGGTGAAGGCCGATCTGTTCGCGCAATTCAAATGAGGTTTGATAATCATTCGGCTTGAGTGATAGCAGCCTGTACAGAGGGTGACCTTTTGCAGGATCAGATCCCCTTCCATCAACCCTTTCTTTGTGCAGTTTGAACGGTACCTGGGCGATGCCTTCAGAGATTACCCGCGCGCAGGCAAAGAACGTGCTGACTTGTATTGCTGTTTTCCAATCAACCGACACGCCGCTCTTTGACGGCTGAATTCCAAGCAGGTCTTTGTATAGATCTCGAGTGGCAGAGGCACTTTTCTTGTTCCAAGGAACCAGGATTCCTGTGTCGGAACCCTTGTGATATCCATGAACTTCTGTTGAAATTTTAGAACTCATTGGAGCCTATGGGGTTACAGGACAAAGATGCCGACTTCGTTTTGTTCTTTTTGCGTCATAGCTCTGGATAATGCTGTGAGCAGCGCTATGGGACCGTCAATCTTGTTTGATGCACGCTCTTTTGTTGGATGTTTCAGTCCCGTAAATTTTGATTCTTTGACCACAACATTACCGGTCATCCAAGTAAATGCAGGGTTATCACGGAAGATTAACTTACCTTCCAATACCAGATTCTCTAGTTCAGTTACCGCGGAGGTGAACATCAATCCATTCTGCTTCATCTCAACAAGAGGAAGAGAATGATCATTAATTAATTTTGTCGCAAAATATCTTGATAAGGCAGGGTCAAACGGTATTTCTTGAAGATCGAATATCTTTGCTGACTTAACCAGGTCATCAGCTATTTGATCGAAATCTGTTACATCACCCTCATTTCCGATAATGTATCCATCATCACGCCAGCCAATTAGCTGACTGTTTTCCGATTCTTCGATGGCGGTATCATTCAAATATAGGAACGGAAATACATACAGCGTGCCATTACGCCAGAATACTTTCACCGTTGCGGCAAAGTCTTTCTTCTCCGCAAGATCCATTCCAATCCAGCATTTCTCACCATTGAAATCTGCTATATCTAACGACGGATCACAGCATGATTCCCATTTGATCATGTCCATCCAGGCTTCTGCTGCAGAAACCCAGACGTTCATGCGCTTTGTCAGAAAGTTATTTCGCGCAGTTGAGAGTTTTATTGCCTTATCAGCAAGCCTACTTATGTCATCCGGGTATACCGATACATTAAAATTAGGGTTGCATTTCTTCCAGGTGGCTGGGTTCTTCCAGTCATCACCATCGTCAATGGTGTATATGATCCCGAAGTACGTATCATCTTGCGCCGGGTTTCCCTTCACCGGATAACCAAGTCCATCATGCAATGCTAGCGTGGCATTCAGGATGCTCGTCACATAGGTGCGTTGCTCGTAGCATATACCGCTGGTGTCATCTCCGGCCGTCGTGATGCACCATACTAGCGGCTGGCTACGTGCCCCAGTGCCGGTCTCTATTACGTCAAAGACATCCCTAGTCTTATGAGCGTGTAGCTCATCAACGCTGGCAAAGTGAATGTTCAGCCCGTCTAGCGTTGATCCTTCAGATGACAGCGGAATATATTTCCCGCCATTGATTGTTTCGTAAATACTATGTTCTAAAACACCAACACCATATCTCCGTCTGAACCCAATTTCCTTGATAGCCATCGATCGGGATGTATTAAATACAATCTTGGCTTGATCCCTTGTTGTTGCTGACGAGTAAACTTCCGATCCGGGCTCGTCATCAGCCGTAAGCATGTAGAGAGATACTCCGCTTGTAAGAGTGCTCTTTGCATTCTTCCTAGGGACTTCAATGTATACGGTCCTGAATCTTCGGTACCCGTCTTCTTTTCTCAGCCATCCGAACACGGTTGTGAGGATGAATATCTGCCACGGCTCAAGTATTATCTTATCGCCAGCCCATCTCCCTTTTACGTGCGGGAGGAGCTCTATGAATCTACAGATATGTTCTGCCTTCGAAATATCCCATTTGAATAGGAAAGAATCACAGTTCCTGAGTTTCTCTAAATCATCAAGCTGTCGACGGCATGCTGCCTTCGTCCACTTGCACGCGGTGGTTTCACCACTTAAAACAGATTGTGCATAACTTAGGGCAGCATCTACGTAATAACCTAAAGGGCGTTCCATCCTGTTTTCGGTGCGTCTGGCTTTTCGAATCCCGGTAGACTCTGTTGATTTTCGCTTGGAGTTGCCTTCGTCCTCGAACTGGGAGACATTCCGAATTCTGATGCAAAACGCATCATCCGCTCGTAAGCACGATTACGGATTTGCACCCAAACGGACATTTGTTGATAACCATTCGGAGTCAAGCCCACAAGCCCGGCCTCCCCTTTAGGATCTTTAGCATTCAACTCTGCAATTTTTTTCTCGCAACAAACGACTTCACCCCATGCTGAGCAGTACGCAGATATCGCTGCGCGGTCAATTTTAGAAATTAAACCTAGAATCTTTAACTCTGCAGTGATCCGCTTATATTCTTTTCTTGCCTCATCGTTTAAATGCGCTGGGCAACTAGGAATTTCAACGACAGGATTAACACCGCCAAGAAATTCACCTAATGGTTTCTTACTCGGATTTCCCCGTAACGCATGAACGTTGTCCGGGAGCGGTTTCGGTCCTCTTTGCCCCATAATTCACCCCCAAATATGAGAGGTAAGATATACCCCCCCTCCAAAACTCCCGCGCATAAAAATCTGATTAAGCGAACGGTCTATAAACAAAAAGTCACAGACTTTCAACCCGCCCCCGCCTACCGAAACCACCATCTTCTATAGCTGTCTTTCTGTCATGACAGGTCTTGCATAAAGACTGCCAATTATTCCTATCCCAGAATAATTTAGATGCAATATCAATCTTAATATGATCTCCGCTCTCTATCGCTTCGCCAAGCCTGTGCGGAACTATATGATCAACAATAGAAGCGATTTCTACAAATCCTCCAAGATCACACCTAACGCATAACGGGTGTTTTTTTAAATATCCTTCCCGAGCTTGACGCCATTTATGCCCGTATCCACGCCCAGAAGATGACTCCCTGTTCTGATCTTGCAGCTTCTTATCACACGACCTGTGCTTATCACACCTAGAAACACCACGAACAAGAACATCGCAGCCTGGGTGCGCGCATGGTTTCTTAGCTGATATAAGCAAAATATAAAAACAAAAAGCCAGAACCTTACTGATCTGGCTTTGGTAAATGAATACTCCAATTCAAATGGGCATAAAAAAAGCCAGCACGCAATGGCTGGCTTCTTGTTTACTCTGTGTGTGTGGTTATGCTGTACGTACTTCTAAACAACTTAACATATTAATATCATTTCTGTGCACGGATTGCAAGTTTAGATTCAAATTATTTGCAACCAACTTATGCGCTGTCTCCAAGAAATTGTAATACTGACGCTTCGAACACCCGAATCTATAAGCCTTGACAGAAGAATCCTTGTACGAGTCGACGTACTCAATACGCAAAACCAACTTGTGAACATCACCAGGCAAATCACTAACAGCCTTATTTGTTTGCACACACTCCGAATCCAACGCCGCGCCCTCCCATCCATCACCAGGAGGAACACCGCCAAGCCTCATGAATGCTGATTGAGATGGAAAACCATTTGCCACACCACTAGCCATCTTCCACCGTCCCCAACGATTCAACCTTGAAACAACCGTGCCCTTATCAAACGTATACAAGCTATCCATCGCACACCCTCCGTTATTTATCGTCGAACCATTTGCACCGATGACCAATCCTAGGCACACCAGCCTGCTGAGTTTCATTCCTGACATCACCACACAACACCCGATCAAACACCACCTTATGCGCCTTGCAAGCACGGCACCCAAGCTGATCCATCTCCAAGCGCTCTACCACATCAGCCGGGTCGCCGTACATAAAACTTCTCAGCGCGCTACTTTGCACGGCGCTTATCCTTATCATCAACACAGAACGCAGCAGAATCAATGCACATCTCGCTAGCCTTAACCAGGCGCTCAGGATCAATCACAGAAGCCTTGCCAATCTCCCGCCCATTCTCCTTGGCATAAACCAGCTTCACGCCATCGCCAAACACAGCCCGACAATGATCAGCAAAAGCAATCACCGAAGGAAACAACCGTCTGACCTCGCTATTATCCATTCAAACCTCCGATAAATTGCCAGGGTTCCATACCTGCATTGAGGTATGGATCAGGTGTGGAAGTTGGAGAGCCTTTATTCATGCTACTCTTCCATACCTTCCATACCTTCCATACCATAAACACACTACGCATACACGTGCGCGCGCACGCACGCACACCCGCACGTATGTGCGCGGGAAGGGGTAGGTATGGAAGGTATGGAAGGTATGGAATAAGTCCTATCCATGCGCCTTTCCGGGTTCCATACTTGTTCCATACCTCAAGCGAGGTATGGAACTTTTCAGAAGGAAATGCCATCGCTATCCCCTTCAATCTGACCATCCCTGTCCCCAGTTCCGCCGGGAGTGCCCGGTGGCTGATACCAGAACCTAATCAGATTTGACCTTTTTTCGATACGTTTACAACCTAAAATTATCAGCGACTTCCCAACGCGCGTCTGTATATCCCGCGTCAACCTTGCCGCATCGATCTTCATAAAATCAACCGCGTCGATCATCCGGAAATCGCTTACCTGCTGCTTAACGAAGCCAGCCAAAAGCTCGACATAACTATCCGATTGATGCCGCTTCAACTGCTCAGGATCGAATATGCGCTTCTGCTCTTCAGACGTAGGCCAGAAGCGTTTACCCTGCTTGTACAGCTCGTAGGCTTCGGCAAACAACTGATCCCTGACAGCGGCCAATCCATCGCAATCGATGTCATAAGCGCACTCAATCGGCCAAAAACGCCGCCCGCCAGTCTCATCTTTGTTCCAGCCCCAATTCACATTGGTGCTTCCCCCAAAGACAAGCTGGCGCGGGCTGCGAATGTCCCTGCGACCATACGGCGGGCGGTATTCGTCGATCTGGCGTGATAGGAATGACTTTTGCCTGGTTGCCTCAGCGCGCGCTATCGAATCCAGCTCGGCGAACTCATACAACCACTTACCGCGAATCGAACCCATAGAATCTTTATTATTCAGATCAAGATCAGTATCGCCGAACCACTCCCCAGCCAAGACGCGCAACATCGCCGACTTACGCCTACCCTGAGTGCCTTCCAGAACCAGGCAGCAATCAAACTTAACGCCAGGCTCCATCACTCGCGCCACCATGCCCATCAGAAACCAGCGGGAAACACGCATTACATAAGGCGACCGAGGCGCTCCAATAAAATCCGAAATCCAATAATCACCGCGCTGCACACCATCCCACTTAAGAGATTTCAAATAATTGCGCACCGGATGGAAACCATGTGCCCGCGCCAGCGCTTCGACGGCCTCCCCCACTTGCGCGGGAGTAGGTGCAAAACCATATTCACGAGTAAGCCACATGGAAGCCTGCACATCGTCATTCGCCTCCCACTCACCAACCGCACCATGATCAAATGGCGGTGCCTTAAGCTTATTGATGGTGTAGGCAAACTCATTGAACGCCAGCACACCATTCCATCGTTTATCACTGCGCAGAATGTCGTAGATATTCGCCAAACACGGAACAATCTTGTAGTCTTTATTCAACAACAAGCCGCCATCATTCCGATTAACCGTGCCGCGTTCTTTGATCTTTGAGGGTGCCTTACGAACATTCTTGATGAACTTAACCAACGCCTCAGCATCCATCCCTTCCGTGATCGCATCCGCAATATCCCAACCACCAGGCTTATCACCAGGCTTAGGAATATCCACGAATTGAAAATAAACGTCCGGATTGAGTTCAAGTAGAATTTTATGAATCTCGCGCATTGCACGCATGCCCGGCTGATCGGATTCTGGCAATAAAGGCACGGAATTAGGATCAACACCGGCCTCACGCTCTTCTTTGGTCAGCTTGCGGCGCTGCGCATCACAATCAGCCCAGGCGTAAATTTTTCTTCCGACCAGGGGAGACCAATCAACTTTTCTGACCGCCTTGGTTCCACCAGGCCATGTAACAACATCAAACTCTAAGCTGAGATATCTAATTGCCGCATCTGCACACTTCTCGCCCTCAACCAGAAGAATTGGCGTATCATCATCAGGATAGAATGCCTGTACCGGATACAACGGCCGCGGCTCAGGAAATCCAATCCATCGCCATTCCTGCTTGCCATCATCACGATTGCGGCAAAAACAAACCGGCAGCGTCTCCTTGCCGCCATCCGAAGTCGTGAACCGGTAAACATATCCATTTACCCGCTCATCAGCACAGTCCTGATAATAGGTATAAACAACATCCGGCTTGCCACGCGTAAAATGCGCAACCGGCGGCACAGGCGCATCATCAGGCGCCGGCATAATGGGAACCCACGGAGACTTCCTATGGTCAGATACTTGAGGCGGCGGATTGTTAACTACTCCCGGCTCTGGTTTACGTTCTCCTTTAGACAAATGCACGCCAACCAGATCAGCAACAATCTTAGCCGCCTCCACCTGATCAATGAAATGAACGTACGCATACAAACTGACCAAATCACCACCAGCATCACCGGTCGCGTTATCGATCCACTTGCCCGTTTTGGCATTAATGACGAATGATCCCGGGTGTTTATCATCGCGCGTCGGATTGCGCGGCTTGTATTCATCCCCGGACCATTCGCCACCCGGCACCCAATCGGCCAGCAAATGGCGCGCACTCGCCAAAGCAGTCGCTGCGATTAACTGAAAGTCGATTGGCTGGCGGCGGGGACTCATCGCTTATCCCTCCTTAACCTCAGATGACTCACATTTCTCCAAATTAAGAGTGTTATCTTCTGAATCAGGAGGCACCTGAGACACAATCCCCTTCAGAGTAATGCCACCCTCAAGCAATACGTATTTGTATTTCGGGTTCAGACACAAATCAAGACTGCAAAGAACATCCGTCCGCTGCCTATCAGTAAGACTTGACGCAGTCTCAAAAACAACAACATCACCGCACTTAAGATCTAGTTCTCTTACAGAATTGACTACCTGAGAGCACGACGCATCCTCTGGAGAACAGAAGGTTTTTATAAACAAAAAGGCTGACAAACCAATAAAAATACATCCAGGAAACAAGAAAGCAGTCGACAGCAAAACAATAAAATTAGCATCCATCACACCTCCAACCCAGCATGATCCCGCAACACCTCAAGCACCCAATCCGGATCCAGCCCAAGCCAATCACAAAAAATCACATGATGGCGCCGCTGGAAAAAACTCTGCGCAGCATGCCGGGCACGTTTCACGCGCATGGAATCTTGGTACGATTTACGCTCACCAACCATCAAATCCATAACCGCATTGCACAAAACCGCCATCCAAAGTCTTTGCTCTGCCAGCTCAACATCCGCCTGGCGGATAAACAGTTTCATGATCAGATTGGCCTTATGAATACCACCAATCTCATCAACCGCATCATTTTCAAGCACATCAATAGCTCTCATCTCAAATCCTCCCAATTAATGCAACCATCCGGCTACGCACGCTGAATTGTGCGCTGGCTGCTGCGGCGGGCTCATCAAAGGAGACATCATGACGAATCTTATTCATTTGTTTTTCCTGTTCGATTTTGTTTCTTCACTCACGGCCATAAAGCACTCCAACCGGCTCATCACCTCCGCCGATGCCGCAATAAACTCGTTATATTTTCCGCGTATCCGAACCAGCTCATCCCAGTCGATATCACCGCTTTCCATCGACTTGCTGATCTCTCTTGCCCATTCGCCCTGCTGCGCCTGGAGATCCAAGAACAAATCAAGTATTTCCTTATCCGATAGCGCTTCAAAATCAGGCTTCTTTATGCACATCAAACCGCGCTGATCGGCAAAGTACTTTGCAATCTCATCCGTATCCGCAATGGTTGCAATCAGATCAAGCTCATGCGCGTAAACATGATGCGTGTCCAAGTTCGGATTGACCTTGTTCTTGAATGTGTTTTGATTTATGCCAAGATCCTCACCCAGAGAGGTTATCCCGTATTCCTTGGCTATCCTGAATATCAAGTTATTAATGCTCATTTGGTCAATTCCTCTTGTTTTGGCCGTGGTATTCAAAGCCACAGCCATTTACTATGCATGCATCAAAAAATCATCTCTCAATTTAACTGGGAGTTTCCCCAATGTTGATAAACTAGGAAGTTCCACCCACCTAAAATCAACAAAGGAGAAACAATGAGCACATACGAAGTTGCACATATCCACGAACAAGGCCAACACATGATCATCATTCCCCTAAATAGTAATTTCGCGAAAAAAACTCAGGATGATCAGATAAAAATAAAGAACTCACTTCAAGCCTGCGCCAATGATGCCAAACTCAAAGGTGTCGTTGTCCCCGTGTGGAAAGATGGGAACAACATGATGTTCATCGCCCCACCTAACTGGCATGCCTTCTATAAGTCCGTCAGTTGGGACTGGGTCATTACAAATCTCAACAAGACTCTTACTTGCCATTAACCGATCAACAGACTCCATGTTTTCTTTGGCTATTCTGTCCCACTCCATGCGTAGCTCATCAGGGCTTAAATTTGGGTCTAATGGTGGCAAATCTTTAACAGTGCATCTCATAGAATTTCCCTCATGAAAATCTTTGAAACCCTGCCACAGCCCGAGTTAGGAGCGAACGGCGGCAGGTAAAGGAGCAGTACACTGGGTTCTCCCAGATATCCCACTTTTAACCGAATGGGCGCGGCGCAGTAGAAGGTTAAGAATGTCTGGTTAAGATTGGCATGCGCATTCGGCTGTAACTTGACTGTCAACCGACAGCTCAGGCCATATTGTTTCCCAGTCATCAGGAAATAAAATCTGGCGTGTTATGGCTGAATTAGTCACCTCTTCAATCTTCACCGCAAGCCTGACAAGCTTGTCGTCAGGAATATTGCCAGCTGATCGCCAATCACTCACAGAGGGAGGTTTGATATTGAGAATCTTGGCAACAGCGAATGTGCCGCCGAGAATGTCAATAATCTGACCCGCTGTAATTTGACCAATACCAATAGCTGTTTTCATATGCATCATCCAGTAATAACTTAAATCATATGTTAGGCATTACTTATTACTATGTCAATAGGCATTACTTATTTAATTAATGTTAGGATTAACTAATATGCAAACACTAGCCGAAAGATTAAAGATTGCGTTGAAGGGGCCGCCTGAGGTCACACAGAAAGCGCTGGCTGATGCCTGCGGTATACAGCCACCCTCTGTCAGCGAGTGGTTATCAGGCCGGACAAAGAACATGGAAGGCGCGAACCTCTTGGCAGCCGCAAAATTTCTGCGAGTGAATCCTGATTGGCTAGCTACCGGGAAAGGCGAAATGCGCCCAAGCGACCCAACAAAATTGGTCACGCAAGATGATCTTGACCTCGCGGAAATAGCGGCGATCTACAAAAATCTAGACCCAGCTAACAAAGCAAGAGTAAAAAGCATTATTAAGATTATTGATGATCCAAGCGCCACACAAAAAGCACAAAACCATGATGATTAATAACATCTTAGAGTTAAGCGATTGGTGCGAGAAAGATCCCTGCAAATGCAGGATAGGATGAATCTTAAATGTTATCAGAAACCTTGCTTTGCTTCATTTTGTTCGTCACTAACGGCGATACCGTAGTTGCTAATTGTGATCATCATCAAATCATTGTCAGACTGGCGGCAATTGACGCGCCGGAGAAAAGACAGGATTTCGGCATTCAATCAAAGCAATCGCTGGTGGAACTGTGTCTCTATAAGAACGCTGAGATTACTCCAAGAACAAAGGATCGATTCGGACGCATGGTAGCCTATGTGAATTGCGCCGGAGTCGATGCAAATAGCGAACAGATTAGACGCGGCATGGCGTGGGTTTTTGATAAGTATGTGACTGATATAAGCTTGTACAGCCTACAGAATTCTGCCCAGTCGAAGCATAAAGGCCTATGGAAACACTCTTCACCGACACCGCCTTGGGAATGGAGAAAAGCAATCAACTAATTAATTGGCTGCTCGGTCAAATAAAAGCCTAGGAGACCGTGCTATGACCACCCCTGGATGAACAAGCATTACGGAGGTAATACTGCAAATATTTCTGCAGGCATTCTGAAAGCTTTAGAATATTTCTTACATATCAGCGGATTTAGTGTGAGGTTAACTATCACTACCAATTGGTGCGAAACCGTCACATGCAAATGTGAAAATGGGAACAGGTATTAATTAATGAACTGAGAATGAATTGAACAATCTTAATATTTAGCCGATAATAAAAAATATCTCTCTACTTGTTATGAAAATGTTCGAATTTCTATTCTCAAAAAAAACAGCTAAACCTTATCTTGATATTCAGAAGATGAAGGATTCTATTGAGAAAGATGAAGCTCAAATAATCAAAGAACAAGAAGAGTTTAAAAAAAATGCAGAACGAACACGAGCAGAGATCGAACGAGGGGTCAGACCTCCCGGAAAAAAATTCCGTTTATGATTTTCTTTATCATGACATTCAACGTATAGGTTCATTTCTTTCGCAATTCGATCCTAACGGACATTTGCAAAGTTCGATCAACTCAAGTTACCTGTCACAAAGCAGAAGTGCCTCATCAGAAAAATCCATTACGGCGAAATTGCCTGCCATAGCTGAAGGAAAAACAACAACTGGCCATGGTAATGCCGAAGTTAACAATAACGGTTCCTCAAGGACCTACGATCCCTTATGGCAAAACTCCATAGCATTGCTTGATTACTTAGAGCAGAGAAACTTGATAGGCAGGGACATTATGCAATCACATATAGGACAATTTGTTCTTGTATCTGGCAAATTATTCATGTTCGATATGGGATTTATGCAGAAATTAACACAAGGAACGATGCTTAAGAAAGCGTTTGTAAGTGGCTACACTGGAGCAGAAGTAAATAAGAACAATAAAAATAGCAAAGCCGAAGTTGAAACTGTATTAGAAGTTCTTGCATCACTCCCAGGGTCTATTCAAGCACGTATTATAGGAGATGGTTTTTCTGTCTGGTCAACACTTAGAGCCGAGGGTTTATCACTATCAACAGATGATCTTCATTTAAAACACGGCCCAAATATTGCGGGGAGCTGGAATGTGTTAGGTATTTTAGATGCACTACCAGACAACGATACCATCGCTGATTTTTCGTTCTTGCCACCATTCCAATTATCCCTCGCAAATTTCTCTAATTTGATTAGACCAACATTTGGAAGATCCTCTGATTATTTCGGCATAACACCACTATTGGTTTTTAGAGAAGTGACGGGGAATTAGGAAAATTATATACCAGCATCAAAGCCCACCACCTAAGCCATGCTGCTGGCCGTGCTGGGGTTGTTGGGTTTGTGGGTTTGTGGGGCGCATACAAGTGGTGATATAAAGAAGCGCGTTTTCAGACAGGAAAGAAAACGCGCTTTAGAAATGATGAAATATAATGACCCAGTTATCAAAACTTAGAGGGGATCGATAACTGGGAGACTGCTGCGGCAAGACGTGGTGGCATCAGTCTTGTATAACTATATCAGTCTACTTATGAAGTTTTTGTGATAAAAATATAAGCGGAAACAAATCGAAACCCAGCCTTCTTCGCGTTGTATAGGTTCAATGGCTCGTTTGCCGGAGGATACATATCTTGAGCCTGCAAGCAGAAATTGGCAAGCATCCCGGCGATCGCAAACAAATACACAGAAACCGCAGCAACTGAATACCTAAGGAATAACATGAACCAACACACAAGAGCAGATCCTCCTCCACCGCCACCGAAGAAGAAAGATCAGTGGGAGGAAAAGAAGCACAAGTAGCTAGGCAAAAACAGCCCATATAACTAACGGAGACAACGATAACAAGCCTAACGCAATCGCCACGCTTAGATAAAAAACCTTGCTACTATTACTCCGCTTACTCATTTCAATATCGTCAATGAGATCATATAACACGTAAGCATACATATGCCCGATGTGTTTATCTTTAATAGTCAGGTAATCCTGCCTATCCAGCCAATCTTCAGGATTCCTGCCTAAAACACCATATTTTTCTATATTAATAACCACAAACAACATCACAACACCAGCACAAAAAAATAAAGCTGACCCGATCAGCCAATAAGAAAGACCATCTGACCGCTCAGCCAAGCCAAATAACGCGAATGCAGCAGCAATATAACCGGCGAACAAAATGAATGCCTTCTGCTCCAACTCCCGCTTGATGCTCAGCGTATCTTCCAGTCGTTGATTGGCCAGAACCAAATAGAACTTGATCGCTTCGGTATTCAATCCGGTTAGTTTACCGATCTGGTCTTTCGTCAAAATATTACTTTCCATAAAACTATCCCTCCAATTAAAACTGATAAAATCATTCAAAAACCACCAAATCCATAGGATCAATAATGAACGATAAAGACCGCATCAAACAAGAAATTACCAAAGAGATCACCGAAAACTTAGGCGTAGCACTCGCACTAATAGTTGGAGGTATCGCCAGAGAAATTGGGCCCGAGAAACTTTTGATTTCCTTACGCGCAAATCTAGATCAAGCGCGCACCAGGCCCAAGATACCTGAGAACGCAATCGAAATAGCCAGCTACGCAGTCGTATACCTAGAGGCGCAATGCCGGAACAATCGGCGCGACGAGGATGGTGGCGGCCAACATAAGCACTAAGCCTCTCCACTCCATCCCATTTTAATCCAGACAACCATTCCTTCACTTCACGCTTATTCATAACCATCTCCTTTAATTAACATTTAAATAACCCGCTCAGGCGGGTTTTTTATTGCCCAAACTCCACACACGCAGCAACAAGAATTCCACCCACAGGAAAATAATATCACAAATATTAGTAATGCCTATTGACATGGTGATAAGTAATGCCTAATATTTACCTATCAACAAAAACCATAAGTCGTAAGCGCAGGGAAAGTTGATCTTAAAAACCACTTTAAAGGACGCAAAATGAAAAAATTATTTCTAGCCGTATTACTGCTTGCCGCCGCATCTGTTCAAGCTGCTGAATTTTATGTTCCAACCGGTGTAATGGCGGTTTATCCAGGCATCGTCAATGAGCCATATTCCGCGCCGCTGGATAATCGCCTGAAGTTTGCTGACAAGGATGATTGCGACAAGGCAATTGAAGAAATAGCCAAATCAAAAGCTATTTACGTAAGCACTGACAACGGGACACAAAGACCTGAGCAGGACGCAGCCACATCGATTGTTGTGGTAGCCGGAGCCTGCATCAAGCAATCTGAATAGCAGTCAACCAACCAATGCGCCGGGTTCGCCCGGCATTCTTTGGGCACAAGAGGAAGTAATCATGACCAAACCCATCACAGACACGATGCACCACATCGGCGGCGGATTCTTTATCTCAACCGCCAGCGACAAAATGGCCGAACTGGTGCAGAAAGTTAACGAATCCGGCAAAGCCGGAAAAATCGAGCTGACCATATCTGTCAAGAAACAAACCAAAAGCGGCGCCATGCACATCACCGGCAAAGTAAAGGCCACCATGCCAGCGGAAGAACCAATGGAAACGCTGCTGTTCGCCACTGAAGACGGCAGCCTGACACCGAACAATCCCTACCAGCACGACTTGGATCTGAAAGTGGTCAAGCAAGACACCCAACCACTTAAAACCGTTGAAGGAACAAATTAATCATGGAAAGTTTAGAAACCAAAGCCAGCGAAACGCAGGCGATTATTGATCTGGCATCATCGATCACACCTATTGAGATAGCAGGTCAAGACCACATGAAGCGCGTGGCGCTGCCACCAGGCTGGAAACTGGAAGAGAAAGACGACGAAAAACTTCTGCCGCAACCAATGCGCAAAAAAGGCACCGTCAATCTGGACGATGTTGATAGTTACATCGGATACATTAATCGCCACAAATCACTTGAATCTACGGTTATTTATGTAATTGCTAATTATGTCAGTGGCGCCGTCCATTTTAAATGCATCATTAACGATCATGAAGCATATTTAGGAACCTCACCAACCCAAGACTGGAAAGACTTTGTCGCATTTTATGAACCAAGAAAATCCGTCGAATGGGACCGCTGGAATGTAAAGAACAAAGAACCATTCTCCCAGTTTGAATTCGCCCTCTTCTTGGAAGACAACCTCCAAGACATCGCCGCAGTCGAAGGCATGCCAACCGCCCAGCAATTGCTTGAAATGGCAACAAAGTTCCAGGCGACCATGGACATGCGCTACAAATCAAATATCCGCACGCAAAGCGGCGGCATGAACCTTACGTTTGTTAACGACGATGACGCGCAAACCGTCGAGACCATGAAACTGTTTGAAAAAATATCAATCGGCATACCTGTTTTCTGGGGTGGAGCAGCCTATCGTATTGATGCTCGGCTGCGTTACCGCGCCAAGGATGGCGGTTTGAAGTTCTGGTACGAGCTAATACGTGAAGACAAAGTCATGGAAGACGCCACCAAGACCATGATCGACAAGATTAAGGCAGATACAGGCGTTCCACTTTTCTTCGGCAGACCATAAGGAAACGAAAACCCATTTCCCTTAACTAACCGGAATATAACCATGACCCAACCACTCAAACTAATCGGCCTGGCAGGCCCGGCAGGCTGCGGCAAGGACCCCGTCGCGCAGATACTGTGCGACACGCAGGAATTCCGCCGCATCTCACTGGTAGACCCAATCCGCCAAGGGATTTCAACTATGTTAGAAATCCCATGGGACCATATGATTGACCATGAACTGAAAGAACTCCCCATGGCTGAACTCTGCGGCAAATCCCCACGCCAGGCCATGCAAACGCTTGGCACAGAATGGGGCAGGAACTGCATCGATCCACACATCTGGCTTAAAGTTGCCGAGCGCAAGATGGAATACATCAGACGATTAGCAGAAACCGGCAACGCCTACATCAGCGGAATAGTGATTAGCGATATCCGCTTCCCCGGTGAAGCCAAATGGCTGCGCGAACAAGGTGGATCCATCTGGCACATCCGCCGGCCGAATAACCCGAACGCCACCAAAGCCGGGCACGAGAGCGAAATACCGCTGATCCCGGAAGAAGGCGATTCATTCATCATCAATGACGGCGATATCGATAAGCTGTTTGACGATGTACTTATGTTGATGCAACCAAGCAAGGAGGCAGCATGATCCCCTTCGATACTAAAAACTACCGTGCACACAGCCACAACCTATTCAGCACATCGGGATACTCAGTGATCGCAATCGTACTGCTGGTGATACTGCTGGCCTATATGGGAGAAAGAGACCGGGAAGCACATGTGAAGCGCGTGCAGGAAGTGGCATCCAGTCAGTGCGCAGCCAATTAATAAGGAGTCATCTGAAATGTTTGATTTCATGAGAGAGAAAGAGGAATCAGTAATCATGGACATCAACCCAGAGGTTGCCAAGCAGCTTCTGGGCACAAGCCCTGGGAATAGAAAAACACGACGCTGGCATGTTGACATCCTGGCCGACTCAATGGCCAGGGGAGAATGGAGAGTAACCAGCCAAGGCATTGGTATAGATAGAAACGGCCGCCTGAGAGATGCGCATCATAGATTAATGGCAGTAATCAAATCCGGAGTGACGATCAAGAGCGTAGTTGTTATGGGTTTACCATTAAATTCATACGAGGTAATAGATACCGGCATTAAAAGGAATTTATCAGATCTCCTGAACGAGAATAAGCGTGTCACAGACATACTGAATGTTGCTGCAGCCATTGTTTTTGATGCGAGAAGAACGGTATCAGTTGACCAGATGCGCCCAATTATTGACTCAGGTTTATACGACACAGCAAAATCGCTTATTAATTTCTGTGGCACAGCACGATCGTTCTATTCCTCAGCTCCGATCAAATTGGCAGCGTGCGCGACAATCATGGGCGGCGGTGATGCGGACTACGTGATGCAGCAATACAAAGCATTATGCACACTCAATTTCAAACTCATGTCGACGGCATCAATGTCACTTGTAAAACAAGTGGACGATGGCAAGGCTAATGCAAAGAACAGCAGGAAAGACACCATCGCCAGAGGATTGCGGGTTTTTGATGTAAAACAAAAAGACTGCGATAAATCCAATATAAAACAAGAGGATCTCGATTCTGCAAGCAGATTAGTCCTGGATGTGTTGAAAATAAAAATCGCCGAGTCAGAGACGAAACCGCAGATTAATGAAACGCCGCCGGAAAATATAAAGCAAAAAGCCAGCAAAGATCCACTCATCGATGAGGAGCTGAAGGAGCTGCTGGCACAGCCGAACCCGGAACGAGAAAGCTATGTGCATATTTCCGGCAACAGAAAGAAGTTTGCCAAGGCTTAGGCGGCATCTGTTGGTACTCCAACTATATGGAGCACCAACAAGAAAGAGCGCTGCCAGTAAAAAAGCACTTCCCATAATGCGGGTTATATGAAAGCCGGACATAGCATTAGCACGGTTGTGGATCGCTCTTTCTTGTTGGTGAATAGCGCAGTGATGATGCGCTCGCACGTAAGTGCGGCGGCAAGGTGGAGCGTAGAAGCTCACAACCGGCAAGTGGGGCAAACACATCTCTCACCGCCAACTCAAATGTAAATATAGAGGATCAAAATATGAAAAACGCAATATTAATAGAGCTTGCAAAAATCTGGACATCTCAGGCCGAAACACCTGAAATACAAGATGGTAGCGAAGACGCGAAATTAAGAAACGCTCGTGACAAAGGTGCGAGAGAGACAAAGAGAGAGTGTGCAGACACATTAAGAATGCTGGTAAACACATTCAAAGAGTAAGTGGAAAAACATTGAACTCAACACAACCAATCATGCAGAAAACTACCGGAATTGAGGCGCAATAATGTTTCCAGCTATGTTCGATACCGCACGGAAAAGAATAGGAAATGTACCGATAATTATTCCAAAGTCTATTCATAACATTCCCTTTTCGCTTGTTAGGAATAGCCCGCACCAGCCCGGATGCCTCACCTCATCTAGCCGGAGGGCTGGAAGATTCTCTCTCACCAGTGCGCGTTTCCTTCCCCTTTCTTCGCGCACTGGTTTTTTTATTTTTGGGCGGTACATTTTGGGAGCCGAAAGGCTAGCCGATTCACTTGACCGGCCTAACAACCAGACTAGTACTGCCCACCCTAATTCAAATAATGTATTGACATTTCAGCTTGTTCGGGATTATTCTTTCCCCGTCACTGCAAAATCAGTGGCCGGGTTTGACAGCCCAGAGAAAGCGGCGAATAGCCGCAATGTTTCAAGCAATGCGGTTTTTTTACGTCTAGTGTCGCCCTTTATGGGTGGTCTGGACGGGGAACCGCAAGGTTCGCCGGTTCGCTTTCCCGGTCTGTCAACCCGTCTAGTTCCGCCCACCTGTTTGACAGCAGGTGTTCGGTTAAACCAACTAAACGAAAGCGAGCACATCATGACGAACATCATCCCCGTTGTATCCCGCATTTTCCAAGGCAAACCAACCCCAGCAGTAGACGCAGAAAACTTATACTCATTTTTGAGTATAACTACCAGGTTCGATACTTGGTTCAATCGGCGCGTCTCTGAATACGGTTTTGTGGAAGGAGAAAGCTATTGCTCAAATTTGAGCGATAGGTCTGACGGCAAAGCCGGGAAACCTCGCAACAAATATTATGTAACTCTCGACATGGCCAAAGAACTGGCGATGGTCGAACGTACCGAGAAAGGACGCGAAGCCCGCCGCTATTTCATCGAATGCGAAAAGCAACTGAAAGAAAAGCAGCAAGCCAAAGCACTACCCAACCTGGAAAAGAAACGCTACCACTACCCGCGCCACCTGCTCGAACAAGAATATTTCACCTCACCAACCCGGTCAGCCAAGCTCAGCATATCCATGCTCGGCAATGAGAAAGAATTCTCATCAACGCTGCTAAACCTGCTGCTTGAACTGAAAATGGACGGCCACAACGTCCACGCACCCTACGACGAATACATGGCCATGCGTGAAGCAATCATCAAAGCCAACCGCGCCATGGATGAAATCCTGCACATCGTACTCAAAGCAACCGCACAACCGGCCAGCACGGCGGGTAACTGAATCTCTCACTGTTGATCAACCAAACCAAACGGAGGCCATCATGTAAACGCAAACCAGAATCAATCTAGCACACATTAAATGAGTAGCTGCCCGGACGTCTTCCCGGGCAGCTTTAAAGAAGGGAAAAGAATGGGAAAAGTAATTATTGCTGGCGTCGAGGTGCATTCATACAAGTGTGGCGCGCCGATGTTTTCATCACATGACGTCGCACTCTCAATCGCAGCCGACATACAAGCAGGAACATACTTCAGGAGGAAACTTTCGATGCACAAAAAAGATATAGACGAAGCCAGACAATCAGTTAACGAGTCAGTCGATATGCTAGATCATTCCATTGCCAGAATGTGCGAAAAAGCCGATTTGTTGTCACTAACAGCAAAAAAAGCATCCTCGAACACTAGAGACTCAGCGAACAAATTGAATGAGGCAATAATTAAACTGCAGAAGCAAGCTGATTTCGAAAAACTGGAACGGTATGTCGCTCTTTTGGAACGAGCAAGTATCGCTTTAAACAAGCTGTCAGAGCTGAACGACACCGGGAAGCTCGGGAAAATCATTGAGTCATTGAAATAACAAGACGATGACAAAGAAATTAATAACACCGTATATGAGTACAGATCAAAAATGCCTTGACGATGTACTCCTTTGCCTCGCATCGACAATTGAGGACGGATTAATTTCTGCCGGAGCAAAGAGCGGGGAGTATACAAGGCTAGATTTGTTCGCATTGGCAGCACCATTTGCACTATCCATGTTTAATAACCCAGAATGCGATGTTTCTTACACAACAGGATATCCGCATGAACATCATGTCTTTTGTGACGAGGATGGCAAATAATGGCATCAGTTAATAAAGTAATACTCATAGGCAACTTGGGGAAAGACCCGGAAACCCGTTACATGTCAAACGGCGATGCTGTAACCAACATCACTTTGGCTACAACGGACACCTGGAAAGACAAGAATGGCGAGAAACAGGAAAAGACAGAATGGCATCGCGTAACTTTTTATCGCAAGCTAGCGGAAATTGCCGGTGAATACCTAAAGAAAGGCAGACCGGTATATATTGAGGGGAGACTTGAAACTAGGAAATGGACTGATAAAGATGGCGTGGAACGCTACACCACAGACATCATTGCAAATGATATGAAGATGCTGGGCAACAGACAGTCCGGAAATACTGATGAATCAGAGCAGCAGAACAAAACCACCCCATCAGCAGCTCGCGCAGGCGCGGGGAATGCTGGCGGGTTTGATGATATGGATGATGATATCCCATTTTAGAATATACCTATCGTAGTATTGTAAACAAACGCTTAATTGATTATGAGCATATTTCTGACAAAAGAAGAGCTTTTCGAAATGACTGAACGTCAGATACCATCTAAGCAAATAGAGTGGTTAATTAACCGTGGTTATAAATACGATGTTACCGCTGGCGGTAAAGTGCTTGTGTTACGCGATTATGTAAAAATGCGTTTTGGTATGCCGGTAGATGATAAGCAGTTCAACAAGACTGAGCCAGATTTCTCAAGTTTATGATAGCCAGACGAAAAACAAATCTACATTTGCCGCCGCGCATGTATTTGTACGAAGGGAAGCGTAAGCCAACTTATTACACTATCACTATTCACAATGAGAGGATTAATCTTAGCCATGATTTGCGTGAGGCGAAACGTAAGCTTCTTGAAATTGAGGAAGGCAGGCCGATTGCCGGGACGATTTCAGAATTGATCGAGCGCTATATGAAAGAAATCAGCCCGAAGAAAGCGCCAAAGACACACAAAGATGAGATAAGCAATTCCAAATTCTTGCTTGACGTATTCGGAAAAATGAATCCGGTTGATCTGCGCCCGGTGCACGTTGCAAAATATCTCGACAAGCGCGCCAAGGTTGCGCCGGTTAGAGCAAATAGGGAGAAATCGTTACTCTCTCACATATTCACAATGGCTATGCGGTGGGGAATAGTTGACGCAAACCCGTGCAAGGGAGTTGCAAGGAATAAAGAAACACCAAGGGATAGATTTATTACGGATGCTGAACTGGCAAGTTTTAGCGAGTACGCAATATCGACAGGAGAAACTGGGCGGCTTTTGGCTGAGGTTGCTAGACTGGCTTATTTAACCGGGCAGCGCAGAGGGGATCTGTTAAAGCTCAGGCTCGACCAAATAACCGATGACGGAATACTCATAATACAAGGCAAGACGCGCGCAAAGGTATTAATCCAGTGGACAGTCTCACTTCGTGACTGTGTATCGAAATTACGCGCTTCTCCGCGTCCTGTGCAAGGCATGTTTTTAATCTGCACGAAGAAAGGACAACCTTACGCCGACGCCGGTTTTAAATCCGTGTGGGGGAATGTTATGTCGGCTTGGTGCGATTTAGGGAACGAACGTTTTACGTTTCACGATCTTAGAGCAAAGGCAATAACGCGAATGATCGAGGACGGCAGAAACGCCAGCAATTTGTCAGGGCATGCAGGAGACGCTATGATAAATAAGGTGTACGACCGGCGCGCGGTAAAGAAGTCAAAAGCGGTGGAATAATTTTGTAAGATGGAAAAACATACCCGCATGGGCACGGCCTTTCAGAATACCTTGAATTACAAAATAAGCTCGTAACATTTTGATTTAAAACGACACACCCGCTGATCAGAAGTCAGCGATACAATTTTCTTGTCCTCGAGGTTCTTCAACGCCACCTCGACCATGCCCACTGCGCCATCCACCAATTTCTGGCGCGCCAGTACCACCGCTTCCGCTTGCTGGCGCCGCAGCATCGCATTGGCAATCTCCGGGGCATAGGCAAGGTGGGCGATCTTGGCTTCTTCAACCGCGATACCGGCCACATCGACGTGCTGCTGGATTGATTCGCGCAACAATCCCGCAATGGCGTCCAAGTCGGTTCGCAAACTTTTCTTGCTACGCCCTCCTTCAGCAATTTCGGTATCGTCATACGCATGGCTACTGGCGACCTGGCGCACTGCAGATTCGCTCTGAATCTGAAGATAATTCAGCGTGCTCTCAACATCGAAAACCGCTCTGGCGGTATCCTGCACACGCCATGCGATGACTGCGGCAATTTCAATCGGACTACCGCGTTCATCATTCACTTTCAGAACCGGCGTGTTCCAATTATTGATACGCAATGACACGCTTGTTCTGCGATAAAACGGATTGACCCAAAAGAAACCGCTCTCGCATACGGTCCCGGCATAACTGCCGAAGAAAATCATCACAGCCGCTTGATTCGGTTCAAGCGTAAAAAAACCTTTGCAGAGAAATAGCGTCAATGCCAGCAACGCTGCGCCACCAATCAACTTGACAGGACCACCCGGCGTGGCAACGAGAAATACTGCAAACAAGAGCACCGGCAGTAATATCATCAACATCAACCAACCATTGGAGCCGGAAATAATTATCTCATCAGTGCCGATGGCATTACTGTTTGATTTCTGGTTCAAAATCATTCTCCCTTTGAGTTTGTGGATTCCAGTTATTGAAGATCTGTGACGGTTCCTATAAGCGCAAACTGTATTGAACTCAGTGGTGGATATGCTAAAAGTACGATTGTTATCGCATGCACCGCATAAAATCCTGCCCAAAGCATTGCCGGTTAAATCACCCCCGGCAAGGCCGGGAGTTTATGCAGTGGTTACAAGCCGCATAGGCATAAAATGGATGTGCTACGGGGCTTTGGGTTGTATATGCAACATCATCGGTTGTAGGCGCTTAGCTGTGCCCGGAGCGATCAAGCCCTTCAATTGCAAGGATTTAACTGCCGATTCCGGAGCACAATTGGCCACTTCGACTAGCTTCACAACCAGGGGATTGAAATACACATCAACACCCGTATAGCTACCTGCATCATCACCTTTATGGTCACCGCGGAATTTAAATTCCTTGACCGGCCCATTCGGACCGCCGCCCTGACGATCATCATTGTGGTCTGAATCAACATAGTGTGCCGAGCTTTCGACATTTCCTTCGATACTTTCAATACGCCAGCCTGATGGCGCTGTATAGTAAGATTCGACGCGCTCGCCTTCTGCTGTAGTCCAGTCACTGCGTGTCTCCTTCGCTTTCATCCAAAGCCGCAGATTGACGTGTGTACCATCATTGACCCAGCGCGCAGTAGCCCATACCTCTGGGCCATGTCCGTCATATTCCTTGTCGCCTCTGGTATGGGGTGGCGTATAGGACAGATAAGTATTACGCGCATAGGTTTCCGTTTTCTCCCGGCACACCGGAGTGGCCGGTTGGATAACGGCGATACTGGAAATAAGTTTGTTCTGCCATTCTAATGTCACGCGATTGCTCGCGTTTGACACCGGAACACCATTGGCGCCCAGATTGAGGGTCATATGATAGTGAGTAAGCCGGTCCAAATTGGAGGATACATCCAATGTGCGTGATTTATCCTGCAAGGTCACCTTAATGGGTGTGGTGTCGAAATCGTAACCAAAGAATTCCAGCTTATTGCGCCGGTTTGCATCCAATGCCATGTCCACCGCTGCTGGTACCACGTGACATAATGCCGGTTCCACTGGCGGTACCGTCTGATTAAGCAGATGAGCACGAATCCTCACCAGTGCCTGACGTACACGGGTACCGATAAAATCCGCATCACATCGCAGCTCAACACCGGTAGCGGCGACACTACGATTAAGCAAGTTAGAGATTTCATTACGCACCGTAGATTGTGCGTCAGCGGTCAACTGCTTGGTGGTATCCTGTAATACCGCTTGCCAGGATGAGGAATTACGTTCCAAAGCATCGATGGCGCCATCTAATGTAGCCACAGTATCGCCAGCGACATCACTTACTTTATCAGTCACGTCTTCGACCTTATCAGCAACGCCGCAACCGGAAACCAGGACCGGCACTAATATTGCCAGCCATAATAATCGACGAATTCCAGTGTATGCCTGAGTAAAGTGTGACAAGGGCCTTATGATTGTTGTCATGCTGTTAATCTCCCTATTGTTGTGAAACAGATTTGATTGCTATTGGGGGCGAAACAAAAATATAAAAGTTATTTTTTAAATTCATTATATCTATAAAAATAGATATTTAGTCAAACTTGTCGCTTCTGCTGATCCGCATTGGCGGGACCCAGTGTTTCTCGCTAAATGTTCGAGTTTTCTGGATTCCCGCTAACACGGAATGAATCGTTCTATTGTCGTGCGCTGTTACTCCTCAGGAGGTTCCGGTTCCAACGCGAAAGCGACTGGAACCGCCGTAGCATCTAAGTAGTCCAGTGTGCTCCAGCCATCGGTAGCCAGTGCATCCACATGCAGGTTTTCCGCAAAGGCTGCCTTTTCACAAGCACCAAGCAGGTTTGCAACCGGTACGTCATTACTGAACACGCTGTTCACGTTGCGTGTATAGCCGCCCAGGGTACTGGAGTTACTGCCGGCCGGCCCGCCTGCCGTTTCCACCACACCTGTACTACCACGCGCAATGGTAAAATTGAAGGTGGCAAAATTATTGGGGTGGCGCGCTTTAAAACTCACATGCGCATCCGAAGCCGCTTTATTGACATATTGCGCAAAACCGCAGCCGTCCGCCGTGTTGCCATCTACGTTCACAGGGTAGATTTCCGCTTCGCAGCGATTGTTGTCCACGCGCAGCACCAGCCGGAACGCAACGATTTTGCCAGTAGCATCACGGATCACGCGATCCTCCATATCACTTGGCAACGCTGGATGATGCGCGACAAGCTCCGTATCCACTGTGCCTGGGCCAAATGGTCCGAAACCGGTGGGCACCTTGAGTAACACATCCTCATTGCTGAGATTCACAAGCGTGCCATCGCTCTTGAACAACTCCAGCTTCAGCTCGTATTTACCGGCACCTGTGTTCGTATTGCCGCCATCCAGCAAATGTGACAAAAAGAAAGAACTCGCGGTATTTTCTCGCGCATCCACTTCCGGTGACCACGACGATGACACAGCACCCGGATTCAGCGGCGGATTGACCGGACGAATTTTGAACAAATTTTGCCCCGCGAATGCCGGATCAGGGCCCAGCAGATACGGCCTAAAAACGAGAGTACTATCCGCAAGAATTTCAGCGTAGTGGCGCACAACATCTTTGTCCATCGCGTGCCAAGCACCCACGGACGCTGTGACGCCATCCGCCAGTGTCAAACGCCGGTATGACCAGCGATAATGTGTGATACCGCTAGAGATGAGTGCATCACCAAACCACACGTGCGGCTCCAGGCTGCCACCGAATGGTTCACCTGCCGTGGTTAGCCCTTCATTTACGCCCGCACTGGAGCGTTGAATCTCCGGCATGCTCACGCCGTTGCCGATGAGCATTACTGCGACTTGTTTGCCAGGCAATGGGTTTGGGTCACCACACCAAGGTACGCGCGGATCAGTCACACGTATTGTCACGTCGCTACCACAAACGTAATCCCAATAGGTATTGCAACGAATAGGCGGGTGATACACCGTGGTCCACACACCGCCGATACAATATTCCACCCAGAAATACAAATCAGGATGATCGCCCGCACACAAATACCAAATTGTGGTGTCAAAGCGCCCCTGGCTGTCGGTATCCAGTACGGCCAATTCATCACACCGGTAGAAATACGGCCACAACCATGGCCAGTAACACAAATACGGACGGATCAGCACGTGATTTTCGAGCAAAACTTGGCGCATGATGTTAACTGATGCAGAACTCAATCCAGACTTCAGCGCAAATGGCAGGTCTAAATTTGCTGCTTTGGGCAGCAATGGTTGCGGGTTGAGCATTGCTTGCGCACCAGATTTAACCGGCTCTGCCCCCTGCTTAATCGTGACTGCCTGTGCGCGTGCGAGATTACGCGGCGTGAGATCGCGCATTACAGCATCAATACGGAAAGGTATTGGATCCGGTTCGGGCGGACGTGGAATCGGGATTTCGATCAATTCCAGCAACTCATCGCGAATGCGGCGAATGATATCATCAGGCAGCCGTGGAATAAGCAGATACAGCGGATCGACTTCGCACACGTGCACACGTGCATGACACACCGGCATTTCGTGGTGTTCTCCGCCGATGACAACCGGGCGCACCACTTTGCCACGCACGCGGCAGGAACACCACAACCACCACTTCCAATTAATCTCTGGAATCGGCAACAGCTCATAATCATTTTTCTTCGGATCGAAATTCCACATCGGCTCATACGCTTGCAACCGCTCCATATCATTTAATGTGATCGGTTTGTCGCGATTAAGCGATGGCGAAGGCGCTGCGAAAAACAGCCGCGCAGGACGTTGCTCGTCATCCTTTATCTCCAGCTGAACTTCGCCTTTCTTGACAGTTGCGCTAGTAATCAACATACCGCGATGATCAAAAACGTATGCAACGATTGTCATTTCTTTTTCGGGTTTGCCTTCAAACCCGGCAGTGAATTTGAGTAACATACATACCTCCATTAAGCCTTTGATTATTTATAGACAACCAAGAAAAGCCGGCCAGAACCAACTAACTCTTTACGATGATTCCTTGAATTTTTCTTTTATTCCGCTGACCGGTTGTTGTCTTAACCATATCAATCATTTCATTGATGCTCTGCTTCTCCTTGAGATTTTCTCTTTCATTTGAACCGTAAGCATCACTGACAAATGATGATTCTTAACTTAGCACCTTGACAGTGGAACTGATGTGACAAACCCCACATGGAGCATCATAAAAATTGACACAATCGAATAAGATCTGGGTGAAAAGTATGGTGTTATGCTTCGATTAACTCGTTGGGGCAAAATTTGCACTGAACAGTACAAACTAATCTGATTACACTGCTGATACGCAACAGACAAGACCGCCGCACAGTCATACGGAATGTTGCAATCATTTTTTACACTGATCGCAACATTCCGCATTAAATACAAGATCTTTATAGAAGAATCCTATTCAGATGAGCAAAGCATCGTTCAATGCGTTAAAATATTTTGATTTGAGTCCGTTAATATTGGCTTAAGTTTAAAAACATATTAAATCGAGTACTTTATGATGCGTTCTATTGTTATTGGGCTGTCTGTTATATTTTTTTCCCTGACTGCCATTGTCACGTTTAAGGCGCTAAAACTTCCTGCATCCGCAACTTCTTATCAAGATTTCCGGCCAGAAATAATGCCTATGCCTGTACCGCCAGTTTCTGCACCTGCACCTTCACCTGCACTTGAATCAACCCCTGATGCTTTCAGTTATTCAACTGAAAATCCGGATTCCAATAAGACTCTTGTTGGAGGCGTTGAAAAAACAATTACCCAGTTTGAAAACCAACTGGCAACAACTGAAGGCACATTTAATGACACTAATACTGCCGATACTAAATCTCAACCGCGCATCCTGACAGTATTTGGTGGCAAAACATTTCCTTCCGGACAGGATGTTATCCAGGATGTTGCTTACGCTACGATTGAAAAATTGGTCAAAGAAATATCATCATCTCCAGGCAGTCGCATTCTGATAGAAGGCCATACCGACAACGTGCCAACCGGTAAACCAGGTAGTGACAATATGGATTTATCATTGCGCCGGGCAAAAGCCATCGCGAACATCTTGGTGTTGCACGGCATCCCGATGGATCGGATATCTGTCACTGGTTATGGTGATACAAATCCGATATATTCCAACACTACAGAAGAAGGCAGAGCAAAAAACCGTAGAGTCGAAGTAAAACTAATGCCGCAAGAAGGAAATAATTAATGCATATGTACGCACAGCACTTTAACCTTAATTTACTTCCATTTGAGAATGTACCGGACCCGCTATTCTTTTATGATCAGGGTGATCATGCTCGTATACGCAAACAAATCTCCGGATCTTTACAAAGCGGCCGAGGTTTAATCGTCGTAACCGGACCAATCGGCTCCGGCAAGACCACCCTCAGTCAGATGATAAAGTCTGATTTTCCCGAAGACATCAAGGTAATCTGGATGGCTGAGCCGCCTGCAAGCAGCTCTGACCTGTATCTGTTTCTCGCGCAGGAGCTTGGATTACAACCTACATCATCCGAGAAAACCTTTGTAATGCGGGATATCAGAAATGCGCTGTTAAAAATCAATTCTGAAGGAAAAAAATGCCTAGTCATTATGGATGAATCACATCTGATGTCAGAGGATGTTATCAACGGCATTCGTTTACTGAACAATCTTGAAGAAGGATCCACCAAACTCATTCAGCTACTGCTTCTCGGTCAAGAAGAATTGATGGAAAAGATCAACAAACCGGAGATGGCGCCCTTTAAGCAGCGGATCGCCGCACTTGAAACACTGGGAAAAATGAATGTTGATAGAGTACTGAAATATATTACGCATCGTATTCAAGTAGCCGGTGGCGCCACCAGCCTCATTTCAGATACCGGGTGGGAAGCACTTTCGATCGCATTTAGCTCCGGCGGAACACCACGGACGATTAACTCTCTGTGTGACAGGTCATTCAATATCGCATATGAACGAAATAAATTAAACGTTGATGCGCAAGATGTTTATGAAGCGACACAGAGAATGGGATTGGTAACCGATGTGTTTCATTACATTATCTTGCTCAACAACAGAGAAAGAAAAAAACTGGAATCACAGCAAGTAACCGATAATGCTGCACCAGAAACAGCCCCCCCGTCACCTGAGAGAGAACAGCCCATATCACCTGTTGCAA
This sequence comes from Nitrosomonas sp. Is79A3, assembly GCF_000219585.1. Taxonomy (NCBI): domain Bacteria; kingdom Pseudomonadati; phylum Pseudomonadota; class Betaproteobacteria; order Nitrosomonadales; family Nitrosomonadaceae; genus Nitrosomonas; species Nitrosomonas sp. Is79A3. Next base: position 2,595,713 of record NC_015731.1, read on the forward strand.
AGAAAACAGAGCAGAAAAAAAAGGTTACGCCGAATAATGAAATGCCTGAAATTCCGGGAGTAAAAATAGATGTATCCGAGAAATCCTATGACGATATTGCTAAGTCAATTAAAGCCAAATATGAACAAAAAGGTTTAATGGTGCCTGCTACATTGCTGGCATTGTCAATGATCGCATTCATGATCAGTATTTGGTTCTTTTGTCACCGCACGGACTCTATAGGATTTCTCGGCTGTCTCATGGATTTACTCAGTTTTTGATTAACTCTTCCCGCCAATTAACTACTCCGTATTACCCTGTACTAGTAATCACCATCCAGTCACATAAAAAACCCCGCCACTCGGGCGGGGTTGCTTGAGGCGCGGTTTAATCTAGAACTTAAATATCCTTTTTCTTACGGCGCGATAGAAAACCCAGCAAACTCAGACCTGCAATTAATATAGCATATGTTTCCGGTTCGGGAACGGAGGATGTTGAAAAATCATTCCAATGGTCACCACCCTGTCCTAAACCAGGGTTAAAATCATGCCCGCCAAATACTTTTCCACCCCATGAATCTTTGTTATCCCCACTTGAAGGTGTGTAGTCATCATCATCCTTCAATGATAGATGACTTCCACCACTCCATGAGTCATGCTTATCATCGTAAAAAGCTTTTTTGTTTTCGCCAGTCGACTCATGATCTTTATCATCAGAAGACTCATGATCCTTATCACTTGATGATTTTTTGTTGTCTGATGAGGAATGTTTTTCGGACCCTTTCCCATCGCTTCCTGAAGCTGCATGAACCGCTCCACCCATGCAAAGAATACTTACGACAAATAATACAATTAGTTTCTTTAAATCAAACATTGTGAGTTTCCTCTCCCGATAAATAAGAATACTTTAACGGAACTTCGGGAGACAGTATTAATAGGTAATCACTACTTTCTTCTGGAATATGTGTGGAATCTTTGCGACGATGAAATACTGAATAAGCCCAACCAGCAATTTTTCAACGACCTGATAAACTCTGTTTGGTTAACTTAATCAGGAAATAATCCAGATTCCGAAGTAAAAAATGCCAGCGTTCCCGGGCCGGGTTGTTAAAACGCTGGCAAATAAAACAAATACCGCTTTGACACTACACCTGAACCACGGTGTCTGTAAAACTTGAGACTGATCAACTGTACCAAAAGGAATAGCGGTTTATATTCCCCAGATTTTTCGTTGTACAGTCTGGCTATGCGCTAAAAATCCGTTGAAATCTTTCCTGTTATCCCAGCATGGTTCACTACGATCGCTCATGTCCGATAGACTCCTCGGTCAGGCTGCACTCTGATTTCGCCGCGCCCTTATTGAGTTTTAACAGCTTCTTCACTCAAGCTTCCAGATCCCGAATTCAACCTGGCTTTAATCTTCCGGTTGTTCTGTTGATCAGGCATCTCCGCCGGTTTTGCATAATTGCGTTGCAACAATTCTGCGGCTATTTTCCGGTGAAATTCTGCCTGCTTTGAGGCATCCTCTGCAGCTTGCTCGTAATAACGGATATTGGCCTGCGTATGTGATTTAAAATCTTGCCCCTGTCTACCATAGTAATAACTATGATCTTCATACTCTTCTAACGATTCCACTTTTTCTGCAGCTTTTGCTGCCATTTCTTTGGCTAACTTATCGTAATAATTTGACAAGTTAGTGTGATCGCTATGCGTTTTGGCATTTTGTACCATCTTTCTACTATCGGTATCTTGTGACTCCAGTTGCCCTAACTGCGCGCAGGCAACCAGTAGAGAAAGCATAGGTAAAACTGCCAGATATTTTCCCAGTTTAATATTCATGATAGTAATAACTCCAAGTAGAACGATACAGGTGCGTATCCTACCGGAGTCAATACTTCCATGTATATTAGGGAAACTATTGTTTTTTTGTAATGGAAACCATTAGGCAATAGCAAAGCGGTAAGCTATAGAAAAAGATAATCCGCGGACCAACAGAATAGCTAACGTACGATTGCTTCCACAACACGCCTATAGAGCGGTGACAGTACAATTAAGACACCGAAACCAATTGGAAAAGCAATGCTCCATGAATAAAGCCATTCTCTGATAAAAGCGTCAGAAAAACCAAGATTGACTGCGGTGACTGTCGCGGATACACAACCGGTCATAGTCGCCGACATCATTAAACAATAAATACAATGCGCTAATATTTTTTGCTTCATGCGAATCCTCTATTTTCCTGAGCCACTGGATCAACTCTTGCATTAGTGCATATCGTAAACGAATTAGAGCAAAAATATCTCAAATTATCCAGACCGGTTTGAAACTTGTAACTGACTGTTATAAATCTCCCCGGTATAGCTCTGTAACACCTCTACAGCCTGAGGACGCATCACTTCCCGTGTTACGCTGACTCCTCTTTGCTTCAGTTCCTGCTCCCAGTGCATCGAGCGGGGACCTTCATTAAAGCCGATCGCCTGTGCATCCTCCGAATGCGCGCCACACACAACCGAGGCCACACCTGCCCACAGCAACACACCCAAACACTGACAACACGGTTCCACACTGGTCACCAGCTCAAACGAACCATGACTTGCGAGTTCATAACTTCCTAGCGTTTGTTCCGCTAAAACCAGCGCCATCACTTCGGCATGCAATAATGAGGATTTCCCCGGAACAACCCAATTGACTCCCGGCGCAATAAGTTCGCCGGTATGTTGATTAAAAACGGCCGCGCCGAATGGCCCTCCTCCATTTTTTATGCTCATACGAGCTAAATCAATGACCAGAGACATTCTTTGGTTCGCATCGGGAAGGGTTTCTGGAATTCCGATAGCCCAAGTATTCAGCCATTTTGGAATGGGTAATTTAATATTAATCCAATGATTCATTCTGTTCACTCAACAAAATCCTGGTCTCTGACCGAAAAAACCAGTCTCTGGTTTTCAGCATACATAAACAAATTTAAAATTAAAACACAAAACTTCCACGTCAATTCATCAATATCTTGACAGCTCCTAGGCAGATCAAGTCTACTATCAGCCAGCTACTTTAGGGAGACTCTGAATAACTTGCATTTGTCATTCCGAACGCAGCGAGGAATCTTTAATAATCAATGTAATAGATTTCTCGCTCTGGCTCGAAATGACACTTGTTCAGAGCTTCCTTAGTTTATTTTTCCGTCCTGCTGTAGCTCGTTTTTATCCCCGGTTGTTGATCATGAAGGATTCATTGTTGTGTTTTCAGCGCTTAAAAACTTTAGTTTCGTAAGAACGCTCGGTTATTTGGCATTTTCTGCGAGTTGGCTGGGGTTTGCTTACTATTTTGGGCGGTTGATTCCGGATAAACAGTTATGGTTTGCCTTATTGGTAACATTCCTGTTTGGATTACCCATTTACTTTGCTGCGATTTATGCAGTAACAATTGAAAGAATTTATCTTTCCAGTCAATTCAAGAAACTGGGCATTCTGCATTGGCTCTTTACCCGCCGGATTCTGGCATATATATGGTGGTTACTGTGGTCGATTGTTTTTGCTTTTTTACTGTTATTTTATCTCGGCTCGGCAGAAAAACAGGAGTGGTTGATCTTCTTTGCGGCTATTCCGGTATTTGCCGTCATTTATGCCACTTTCTTCCCGATTGCTGCGCGTGAATACAAGCCTTATATCGCCGTGCATAAATCCTTAGCCTGGTCGCGTTGGGTGACTGCGCTGACGATGGCCGTGTTTTTTGTTGTGTTTGTAAACCACTCCGATGCAAGCCGTCAATATGCCTCATTGGCGGAAGCTGTCACGATGGAGAGCCAGAGATTGGATGGGACAACCAACAGTATCTTGATTCTTGAAACCAACCGGTTGTTGGGTTTTATTGAGGGAATGAAGCGTTATGCGCTAGGTAGCCTGCATTCATTCAGTGATGTGCTTTATTTGGGATGCGTTTTTCTGGGTAGCTTGCTGTTTTTTTATAACGTGGCGCTCGGGATTTCCAGTTTTATGGTTCCTTTATCCGAACACCGCCGCATATTCGCTCCTATACAGGATACCGATCAGCCTCCTGCAGTTTCGCCCTGGGCCTGGGCGCTTACCTCAGCATTTGCTACTTTCTTTATATTCTTTATTTACGTGCCTTCGACGGTGTACGTCGATGCTTGGCTGCGTTCCAATCCGGAAACGATCAAAGAAATACAGGCATCAAAACAAACTGTAATTCAGACGGTGGAAATGATCGGAGATGATTACTACAAACCCGGAACAGCCGCGCAAATTGAGCAGGCTTATCTCGATAGTCTCAGCAAGCTCGAAGCATCGCTGGGAAAATTGCGTGAAACTACCGGTACCGGATTTCAGCAAATGGCCGACAATGTGGATGATTATCTGGATTGGTACTACAGTCTGCCGGGGGAATATGAACGTATCGTGGCATTGGCCACCGGCGTTCTGGAAAACTGGATGGCCGAAAAGCTGCAGAATTATCTGATGAAAGGCAATGTGTTTGGTCCGGTACAGCAATCCATTGAAGAAGTGCTACAGAATAACCAGCAATTACGCACCGAGCATTTACAGAAAGTTGAGCAGATTCTGGCAGAGAATCGTGTCGAACCCATTGATAATTCACAACTGGAGATCGTCAGACACGCTTCACTGAGTGCGCTCAAAGAACCGCCCACACACAGTGTCATCATCAATCTTGAAAATCGCATACTGATCTCCGGCGGCATCGGTACCGCGGGTGCTATCACTGGTGCAATCGCCGGGAAGATTACTGCCAAGGTGGCTGGAAAAGGAATCATCAAGCTCGGTGCCCAAGCCCTAATTAAAGTGACTGCCGGCAAAGCGGTCAGTGCTTTAGGCGGGGCTGCCGCCGGCGCCGCTACGGGAGCAGCGCTGGGTTCATTCATTCCCGGCATCGGTACAGCCATCGGTGCAGCCATTGGTGGTATTATTGGCGGCATCACCATTGGATTGACCGTTGAAAAGCTTCTTCTGATGCTTGAGGAAGCGTTCTCACGCGATGAATTTAAACGCCAGATTCTGGATGCCATTGAAGACGAGCGCGTTGAGTTCGAAAAATTTTTAAACACACCTGCTGTATCTGATAGCGCTCCCAGTAACGATATTGAAGCTGATACGCACAAAAGTATCCGGCAGTCTTTATAAAACGAACCAAACAAACCGGCCAATACTCCTATAAGGCAAAAATACTGGAATTCGAATGGAACATAACATTGAACTGATTACTACGATTGCAGCAGGCTTTGGTCTGGCTTTAATCTTTGGCTTTATTGCGGAACGGCTTAAAACTCCGGCATTGGTAGGTTATCTGCTCGCTGGGATTGCTATTGGCCCCGCCACACCTGGGTTTGTCGCAGACATTGGCATTGCTTCTCAATTATCAGAAATCGGTATTATGTTATTGATGTTTGGGGTTGGATTGCATTTCTCACTGAATGATCTGCTTGCAGTAAAACGTATCGCTTTGCCAGGTGCAATCGTTCAAATGGTCGTTGCGACCATTTTAGGCATGGTTCTGGCTGATTCCTGGGGCTGGAGTTTAGGTGCGGGCTTAGTTCTGGGTTTGTCATTATCTTGTGCCAGTACGGTTGTTTTGCTTAAAGCGCTTGAATCACGTGGTCTTCTGGAAACTATGAACGGTCAGATTGCCGTTGGCTGGCTGATTGTTGAAGACCTTGTCACCGTATTGATTCTTGTACTTTTACCTTCGTTTGCCACCATGCTGGGAGGATCTAACGGAACTGAGAGTGCAACAAGCTCTCTATGGCTCACCGTCGGACATACATTGTTACTGGTTTCAGCTTTTATTGCGTTGATGCTGGTAGTCGGTCATCGTGTATTGCCTTGGTTGTTGTGGCAAGTCGCGCGCACGGGCTCGCGTGAATTATTTACTCTTTCTGTCGTCGCTTTCGCGATTTGCATTGCTTATGGTGCTGCAGCACTATTTAACGTGTCGTTTGCACTCGGTGCTTTCTTCGCTGGCATGGTCATGCGCGAATCTGAGTTCAGTCATCGTGCCGCCGAGGAATCACTGCCATTACGCGATGCTTTTGCAGTGTTGTTTTTTGTTTCTGTCGGCATGCTGTTTGATCCCACCATTCTAATCAATGAACCCATGCATGTTTTAGCTGTAGTAGCCATTATTATTGTTGGCAAATCTATGGCAGCCATGCTGCTGGTTCTAATGCTTCGTTATCCACTCAATACAGCATTGACAGTGGCGGCAAGTTTAGGACAGATTGGAGAATTTTCTTTTATTCTTGCAGGATTGGGGCTATCGCTTGGATTGATGTCTAGTGAAGGAATGAGTCTGGTGCTTGCTGGCGCTCTAATCTCAATTGCTTTTAATCCGATTGCCTTTGCTGCAGTCGTGCCTATTAGAAATTGGATATTGAAATACTCTGCCGTAGCACGCAAATATGAAAATCGCGATGATCCATTCGCTGAGCTACCCATGAGCACTGAACGTAAATTTCTTCAGGGACAGGTTGTTATCGTGGGTTATGGCCACGTCGGTCAGCGCATTGCAAATGCGCTGAATGAAAAGGATATCCCTTATATCATCGCCGAGCAAAATCGTGAACTGGTACAAGATCTTCGCAAACAAGGCAAAAACGCAGTATCCGGTGATGCTACGGAACCTTCAGTACTGATACAAGCGCATATCACGGATGCCGCCATGCTGGTCGTTGCAACATCCGACCCGTTGAATGTTCGCCAGATGATTGATACCGCACGCACATTGAATCCGTCCATTGAAATTGTATTGCGTACTCGTAGCGAGGATGAAACAAAATTATTACGCAAAGACAAGATAGGTACTGTATTCTTTGGCGAGGAAGAGCTCGCCAAGAGCATGACCCATCACATATTGGATCGCTTCAATGCAAAATCTGAATCTACCCATAAAGAAAGCTAATCTGGCTTGTAAGCTTAAAACCACTTACCAATAAATAGTATGTAAATTTTCATGAGATTAACGCAATGACTGAACAATTTTATGTGGGTATCGATCAGGATCAAAATGAAGGATTAACGCACCTGGGCCGCATCGTACGCGATGCTTGGGTGTTTGGCATTCTGCCAGAAACAGAGACTTGCGTAGGCTGGAGCGGCGCACAAATGCAATCGCTGTATGAAAAAGTTCACAGTGCCTGGGAGCCTTATGCGCATTTACCCAGCCGTCTGCCGGATGAATTACGCGCCCGGCATAACCGGTTATACGAACAAGCTATTACGAGCGCCAAGGAAAAGGGTTGGGATGCCGAATTAAAGGATGATGATTAATCTCTTGCTGGAAAATGGATAATCCGGGCTGGGCCGTCCAGCTTTGTTTTGTTAACCAGCGCCTGCAAGGCAGCCGGAAACTCCCTTTGCAGCCGTGACATGATGACTGACAAGTTCGCACGGTAATAAACGGCTTCGTAAGCAACCGGTTGATCCAGCGCATCCCGGGCTTGCGGCTTAAAATTCCGCCAGGCAATTTCAATCCAGCATTTACGTTCCCCATCGATAAACACAAACTCTTCCTGATCAATAATCGCCATATACTGCATACTGCGAATGGGAACAAATAAATGTTTAGTAGGACAACGCGCTAGCAAGGTGATTGCCAGATTATAAGTACTCGCCGGCAAGTGACGGGCTTTCCGGCTGATTTCAGGATCTCGATAACAAGTAATTTCCATAGTGATCTAGTCGCGCATTCTAAAATTCCGGGGTGATGACCATTCTGCTTACCTCCAACAAATCAGCATAAAGGATGTCAATACTTGTGTTACCTTACCGCCGTTGCCGCAGGAACTCAAGAGGGCAAGAAAACAATTACCGTGGTCTTGTTGGAAAAATCAGAAACCAGTTTAATAATACGATATCCCTAAGAAATAAGAACCATGTCATTCAACAAAATTTTTAGTCACTTTTTCTCACGCCTAGGTCCTGGATTATTATATGCAGGCGCCGCTGTCGGCGTATCCCATTTGGTGCAATCCACGCAGGCGGGTGGAATGTTTGGGTTTGATCTGATTATTGCCATCATCATTATTCATTTGATCAAATACCCGTTCTTTGAATTTGGGCCGCGCTATACCGCAGCAACCGGACATAACATATTGCACGGCTACAAACGGTTGGGAAAATGGGCGATATGGATTTATCTGCTCATGTCCATAGCCACCATGTTCATCATTCAGGCGGCTATTACCGTGGTCACTGCCGGTCTGGTCACTAATATTTTTGGGCTGGAAGGTCTTGGCGGACACGATCCGCAAATGGTTGCATTCATCATCAGCAGTGCGCTACTGCTAATTTCTTTCACATTATTGGTGGGCGGTCACTACGTATTACTGGATAAGTTGATGAAAGTCATTATCCTGGTTCTCACGATCACTTCTGTCGCGGCTGTCATCATGCTGCTAATCGATAATCCAGGTCATCATGAATCCGCGACCGTGCATTTTTCATTTTATGATACAGCACACTTAGTATTCTTAGCGACATTTCTTGGCTGGATGCCCGCACCGTTGGATCTTTCCGTATGGCATTCCATCTGGTCGGAAAGCAAAAACGAGAGTGACGGTAAGAAAACCAGCATGAAGGAAGCGTTGTTCGATTTCAGAGTGGGTTACATTGGCACTGCATTTTTAGCAGTCTGCTTTCTGTTACTCGGTGCACTTGTCATGTACGGCAGCGGTGAAACTTTTGCAGCCGGAGGCGCGGCATTCGCCGGTCAATTGATGAATATGTACGAACGCGCCTTGGGGGGATGGGCCTATCCGATTGTTGCCATTGCGGCACTGACAACCATGTTTAGCACCACACTCACGGTACTGGACGGTTTCCCGCGCACGATTGGCATCGCGCTGGAGTTGCTATTTCCGCGACGTATCCAGCATCGTAATAACGAAAAAACTTATTTAATCTGGTTACTCATCATCATTACCGGAACATTATTAATACTGTTCTTTTATATGACATCCATGCGCGAGATGGTAAAAATTGCCACCGTGATTGCTTTTGTAGCGGCGCCCATTCTGGCAATACTGAACATGCAGGCGATGTTTAACAAAAGCGTACCGGATGAACACCGCCCCGGAAAACTCATGTTACTCTGGTGTTGGTTGGGAGTGGCTACATTGCTGGGATGTTCGATCAGCTATTTATTACTTTAATTTGTAGCTCTTAATCAACCCTGATGCGCCCCACACGTCTTGAGAAACCTGCAGCTACACGTAACAATTTGAAAACGATTGCCGCCCTGCTGCCCTATTTATGGGAATTCAAAGTCAGAGTTGTCCTGGCACTCAGTCTGTTGGTATTGGCCAAACTCGCCAATGTTTCGGTGCCATTAGTTTTAAAGGAAATTGTCGACGCTTTGGATCAACCACGCGCCATGCTGGTACTACCGGTTTTTTTATTGGTTAGTTATGGCATCTTGCGTCTGTGCAGCACTTTATTTGGAGAGCTGCGTGACGCAATCTTCGCTAAAGTAACGCAACGAGCAATTCGCCGGGTTGCGAACAAAGTATTCATGCATTTGCACACACTGTCTTTGCGTTTCCACCTGGAACGCCAAACCGGCGGCGTTTCACGCGATATTGAGCGGGGCACGCGCGGCATTTCATTCCTGTTAAATTTTATGCTGTTTAATATCCTGCCCACCTTGCTTGAAATCAGCCTGGTGCTCGCCATATTAATCAGCAAGTACGACATCTGGTTTTCCATTATCATATTTTTGACCCTGCTGGCCTATATTGCACTGACGCTTATCGTTACCGAATGGCGCATGATTTTTCGCCGCACCATGAACAACATGGATTCAAAAGCCAATACCCAGGCAATAGACAGCTTGCTAAATTACGAGACGGTAAAATATTTTGGCAACGAAGCCTGGGAAGCCCGCCGTTATGATGAGCATCTGCAATCATGGGAAAAGGCCGCTGTCCGCAACCAAACTTCACTGGCAACACTGAATGCCGGGCAAAGCGCCATCATCGCTGTGGGTGTCACGCTCTTAATGCTGCTGGCTGCGGATAAAGTCGTTGAAGGCAACATGACTTTAGGCGACCTGGTATTGATCAATGCTTTCATGTTGCAACTTTACATGCCATTGCATTTTCTGGGCTTTGTTTATCGTGAAATCAAGCATTCTCTGGCTGATATGGAACGCATGTTCACTTTATTAGATGAGAATAAGGAAATCCAGGATAAACCGGATGCCCAAATACTCAATGCGCAAAACCCTGCCATCCGCTTTAGCCATGTCAACTTTAGTTACGAATCCAATCGGCAGATACTGTTTGACGTTAGCTTTGATATTCCAGCCGGCAAAAACATTGCGGTGGTTGGCCAAAGCGGCTCGGGAAAATCCACACTCGCACGCTTGCTATTTCGGTTTTATGACGTGCAATCGGGTTGCATTCTGATCAATAATCAGGATATCCGGGATGTCACCCAGCAAAGTCTTCGGGCATCCATGGGCATCGTTCCGCAAGACACCGTGTTATTTAATGACAGCATTTATTACAACATCGCCTATGGCCGGCCGGATGCAACGCAGGAAGAGATTTACGCGGCAGCCCGGTCGGCACATATTCATGATTTTATTGAGAGCCTTCCGGAAAAATATGCAACCATTGTTGGTGAGCGCGGCTTGAAACTATCCGGTGGCGAAAAACAACGTGTGGCTATCGCCCGCACTATTCTGAAAAATCCGGAAATCCTGATTTTTGATGAAGCCACATCGGCACTAGATTCAAAATCCGAAAAACGCATCCAAGCGGAATTAAAACGCATCGCAAAAAACCGCACCACATTAACCATAGCCCACCGGCTTTCCACCATCGCCGATGCCGATCAAATTCTGGTGATGGACCATGGCCGTATCATCGAACGCGGCTCCCACCCGCAACTCCTGGCATCCAACGGCAGCTACGCGCATATGTGGGAGTTACAACAACAGGAAGAAATTAAGCAACACCTGTAAACACTCATTTCCTGACAATCGGGAATAAATTCTCCAAAGAAGGTGTTGTTCTCAACTGCCGGACCATGAAATTCCCGGTATCTGCTGAAATTACTTCTTCGCAGTACTCCCTAGCAACGCCCAAGCCTCCTTCCCCACGTATCATTCATTCCATGCGCCTACAGGGAGAACCCCGGAAATACAAGGAATTCAGAAAATACAGGGAAAATTAACCTTATCTCCAGAAATGAATATTCTAGCGATGTGCTAACTTCTCTCTTCAGAATCTGCCGTCGATAGATTGCATAATTACATTCTAAGGAGTCACCGCAATGCTTGTTTCTGTTGGTTATATCATCATTATCATTTCTGTTTTTGGCGGTTTTGCATTAGCTGGCGGACATCTCGCCTCTTTATGGCAACCCGTTGAGCTGCTCATGATTGGCGGTGGTGCTGTGGGTGCATTTGTAGTTGGCAATTCAAATAAAGCCATCAAAGCCACTTTAAAAGCGCTGCCTACTGTTTTTAAAGGTTCTAAATATACCAAAGCACTCTATATGGATTTAATGACATTGCTCTACGAAGTGCTCGGGAAAATCCGCAAAGAAGGATTAATGTCCATTGAAGGAGACGTGGATGATCCTGCCAGCAGCCCTATTTTCACAAAGTACCCCGATATTTTGGCTGATCACCATATCACAGAATTTATCACAGACTATTTGAGATTAATGGTCGGCGGCAATCTTAATTCACTGGAAATAGAGAGCCTAATGGATAGCGAGTTAGAAACACATCACCAGGAGGGAGAAGTGCCCATACATGTAGTCGCTAAACTGGGCGATGGATTGCCTGCTTTTGGCATTGTGGCTGCTGTAATGGGAGTGGTTCATACCATGGAATCGGTTCATCTTCCGCCAGCAGAACTGGGCATTTTGATTGCTGCGGCTTTGGTGGGCACATTTCTGGGAATCTTACTGGCATACGGATTTGTCAGTCCGCTCGCCGGAAAACTTGAACATAATTTGCATGAATCCAGCAAGATGTTTGAGTGTATAAAAATCACACTATTGGCTAATTTAAATGGCTATTCCCCGGTCCTTGCTGTTGAGTTCGGCAGAAAAGTCTTATTCACAACCGAAAGACCGTCTTTCCTTGAATTGGAAGAGCATGTCAAACAAAGCAAAGCAAAGTAGCTATTTAAAAATAATATCCCATTTGAATTGCGAGAATAGTTATGGCCGATGATCTTTCACAGCGCCCGATAGTCATCAAGCGGATTAAGAAGGTAGCGGGTGGCCACCATGGTGGCGCCTGGAAAATTGCTTATGCTGATTTTGTAACTGCCATGATGGCATTCTTTTTATTAATGTGGCTATTGGGATCATCAACCAAGAGTCAATTGGAAGGCGTTTCTGAATATTTTAAAACACCGTTAAAAGTTGCCCTGTCGGGCGGATCATCGGTTGGTGAAAGCAGCAGTTTAATTAAAGGCGGCGGAACCGATTTGACACGTCAGCAAGGCCAAATACAGAAAAGCACTGTAAAAGACGACCAAAAAGCCAAGAAAATCATCAAGGAACGCGCCGAGTTGATTAAGTTGGAAGGGCTAAAAAAGAAAATAGAAGATGCGATTGAAGCTAATCCATCATTAAAGAAATTTGCAAACCAGCTTTTACTGGATATTACATCGGATGGCTTAAGAATCCAAATTGTGGATGAACAGAATCGCCCCATGTTTGCGTCGGGAAAAGCGGAACTGCAGCCGTATACGAAAACCATTCTGCATGAAATAGGTAAAATGCTCAACGATGTCGAAAACAAAATAAGCCTTTCCGGCCATACGGATGGAAAACCATTTCCATCCGGCGACAAAGGCTATAGCAATTGGGAATTATCGGCTGATCGTGCGAATGCTTCACGGCGAGAGCTGATAGTTGGTGGCATGGATGCGAGTAAGGTTCTACAAGTCATTGGTTTGTCTTCCGCTGTGTTATTTGATAAGGATGCCCCGCTTAACCCCATTAATCGACGGATCAGTATCGTTGTTATGAATGAGAGAGCTGAGAAATCCATCACGATGGATAAAAACACACTCGATATTGATATGCAGGATGAGCCCAATAAAGAGTTATTACAGAACCCAGAAAATAGCGCCTTATAAATACAATCAACCCTAAATGTTAAAATACCAGCACCCAGTCGTTATCGCTCTGCTTATTCAGATAATAACCATTGTTTTGATTGGCTTTATTATAGTATCGCAATCCGTAATCGCATTGAGTCTATTCGAATGGAGCTTAGTGCAGGGATTATTGTCTGGACTGATCAGTTATTCCATGAGAATGCCGGTATGGTGGATTCCGATTCACCTGGCATTTATTCCTCTGGTCATCACTACACTGGCGTTAAATATTTCTTCAACTTGGTTTCTAATATTTTTCCTCTGCTTAGTATTAGTTTATGGAAAAACTTACAAAACCCAAGTACCGCTTTATCTTTCAAGTAAAAGGGTAAATCATGCACTGGAAGCGTTGTTACCTGAGCAGGGACAATTTTCTTTTGTTGATCTGGGAAGCGGTTGCGGCGGCTTAGTGAAGAATCTGGCAAATACCCGCAGAAATGGAATATTTCACGGCATTGAATCCGCACCTTTGCCATTTTTAATCAGTAAGCTGAGAAGTCTACTTTGCGCTTCAACCTGTAAAGTATTTTGGGGAGATTTCTGGGAATACGATTTCTCAAAATATGATGTTGTCTATGCCTATCTGTCGCCGGTTCCTATGGCATCGCTTTGGCACAAAGCAAATAAGGAAATGCGGCCGGGCAGTCTGCTCATCAGCAATACTTTCATGATCCCTGGCATCACACCGTATAAAAGTATCCAACTCGATGATTTCTCAAACTCTACACTGTATCTATGGAAAATATAGGCCGTATAAATTACGAATATTTATGAGCGCCGCCAGGTAGTGCCTTGGGGATTGTCCTCAAGAATGATGCCTTGTTCCAGAAGATTCTTACGGATCGCATCGGCATCGGAATACCGGCCTTCTTTGCGTGCGCTTATCCGCTGCTGAATCAACCGTTCAATCGCATCTTGCGGTAAAGAATTCAATTCACTAGTAACAACTTTATTTTGCAAATATTCTTGCGGATTCTGCTGCAACAAACCCAATAAATTACCCAATCCTTTTAGTAGCCCCGCATTCTCTTTTGAACCCGTTTTATTGACATCACTGGCAAGCTCAAATAATACTGCAATTGCTTCCGGTGTATTAAAGTCATCCTCCATTGCAGTTTTAAATCTCTGCGCATGAAGATTATTCCAATCTATCGCCGGCATATCAATCGGTTTAACTTCCTTAAGTGCAATATACAGACGATCCAGTGCAAGCTTTGTATCTTTGAGATGCTGATCAGAATAATTTAATGGGCTACGGTATTGCGCACGCAAAATAAAGAAACGCACTACCTCAGGCTGATAATGTTTCAATATTTCTCGAACCGTAAAAAAATTACCCAAAGACTTTGACATCTTTTCATTATCAACGCGCACGAATCCATTATGCATCCAGTAATTCACAAAGGGATGATCATGCGCGCCTTCACTTTGAGCAATTTCATTTTCATGGTGTGGAAATTGCAGATCCTGTCCTCCGCCATGTATATCAAAATGCACACCCAACAATTGCTCACTCATTGCCGAGCACTCAATATGCCAGCCGGGGCGCCCCCTCCCCCACGGTGATTCCCAAAAGGGCTCTCCCGGCTTTGCCGATTTCCACAGCACAAAATCCAACGGGTCTTTTTTATTAGAATCGATTTCTACGCGTTCACCGGCACGCAGATCATTCAGAGATTTGCCGGAAAGCTGTCCATAACTTGGAAAGTTATGGACAGCATAATATACATCGCCATTACTTGCCCGATAGGCGAGATCCTTTTCGATCAAGGTGCCGATCATACCGATCATGTTCTCGACATAATCCGTTGCACGCGGTTCGTAGGTAGGTGATGAAACACCCAGCGCTGAAGAATCCTCATTCATGGCCTGAATAAAACGCTGTGTCAGCGTTCCGATTGATTCATTGTTTTCTTGCGCACGTTTGATAATTTTGTCATCGATATCGGTAATATTCCGCACATAACTGACATCAAAATCATTCGCCTTAAACCAGCGGATAACCGTATCAAAAACAACCAGAACCCGCGCATGCCCTAGATGACAGTAGTCATAAACGGTCATGCCGCAAACATATATTTTTACTTTTCCAGGTATGATGGGAACAAAATCTTGTTTTTCCCGGGCGATTGAGTTATAAATTTTAAGCATAAGGCCAACAGATAAAATTGTAGAGCTGACTATCTTCTTGATAGAATTCTGGATGTTCTTGATGACTGAATCAAAAATAAATAACCAATGAGTATAGCATATTGTAAATATTAAACTCTTACCCTCGTTTATAACTAATAGGATATCTATGCGACTCCGCCAGATTTTGATTTTTCTGTTTTTAATCTCGATAAATATCGGTGTTAATGCTGCAGACATACGGGTTGAAATGAAAACGAACTTAGGGAATATCGTACTCGAGCTTTATCCGGACAAAGCACCCAAAACAGTTGAGAATTTCCTGCAATATGTTGAAGAAGGTTTTTATAAAAATACGCTGTTTCACCGCGTGATATCCGGTTTTATGATACAAGGCGGCGGATTCGATAATGCTTTCAAGCAAAAACCGGCCAGGCCACCGATTCAAAATGAAGCTGCCAATGGATTAAAGAATGAGATCGGAACAATAGCAATGGCACGCACATCAGATCCGCATTCTGCCTCCGCGCAATTTTTTATCAATGTCGCGAATAATGGATTCCTTAATTATAAAGCACCCAGTCAAAGCGGTTATGGATACACTGTATTTGGTAAAGTAATCACTGGTATGGAAATTGTAAATAAGATCGCATCCGCACCAACCGGCCCGGGCGGTCCTTTCCCGGGAGATGTCCCCAAAGACAGCGTAATCATCGAAGAAATTACTAAACTGCCTGTTTCTGAGAAACAAAACCCTCAATAACTGGAATCATAAACCCACAAAGGATTGATATGGTCAGATTACAAACGAATTTTGGTGTTATAACGCTTGAACTGGATAATGAGAAAGCGCCTGAAACTGTACAAAACTTTCTCAATTACGTAACCAGCGGATTTTATGACAACACATTATTTCATCGTGTTATTGATGATTTTATGATTCAGGGCGGTGGATTTGAGCCCGGAATGAAACAAAAAACCACGCAAGCGCCCATTCAAAACGAGGCTGCTAATGGGCTTAAAAATGATACCTATACCATAGCAATGGCACGTACTGCTGACGTGCATTCTGCAACCGCGCAATTTTTTATCAATGTGGCCAATAATGGATTTCTAAATTACAAATCCCCTTCATCACAAGGCTATGGTTACTGTGTATTTGGGAGAGTGGTTGAGGGGCAAGATGTTGTTGATAAAATAAAGAAAGTTAAGACTGGAGATTCTGCTGGTCACCAGAATGTCCCGATCGAAGATGTCATTATCCAGAAAGCTGAAGTAATTTAGTCACTGGCAATAATCAACAAGCCTTTTTGGTTAAATTAAACATGGCACATGCAACCAACGCTCTTTACGATAACCCTCGTGCCAGATCATCCTGAAGATCCTGTACCGCTTCCAGCCCCACTGCGATACGTAGCAACCCATCGGATATGCCAGCAGCATCCCGTGCTTCTTGACTAATACGAGCATGGGTTGTTGTTGCAGGATGTGTCAATGTGCTCTTGGCATCGCCTAGATTAGCAGTGATCGATATCAGCCGCGTTGAATCTATGACACGCCAAGCCGCCTCTTTGCCACCTTTCACCTCAAATGTGACAATACCGCCACCTGACTTCTGTTGATATTTTGCCAGCTCATATTGCGGATGAGACATTAATCCAGGATAAAATACGCGTGTCACATTCGGTTGAGATTCAAGCCATTGGGCCATTCTCAAGGCATTCCCGGCATGTGCTTCCACGCGTATTTTGAGTGTCTCCAGACCTTTCAATATAACCCAAGCATTAAATGCACTGAGTGTTGGTCCGGCTGTGCGCAAAAAGCCATATATCCCCCCCTCCATTAGCAATTCCTGGTTACCTAATACGGCCCCCCCCAATACTCTGCCTTGTCCATCCAAATACTTGGTTGCAGAATGTATGACAATATCAGCACCCAGCTCGAGCGGTTTTTGCAGAATGGGCGTACAAAAACAATTGTCAACGACCAGCCAGATACCGGCCTTCCGGGCTACTTTTGATAATTCAGCGATATCTGAAATTTCTGTTAATGGATTGGACGGTGTTTCCAGAAAGAATAGTTTGGTGTTGGGCTGTATTGCCGTTTCCCATAAATTCACATCTGTAGCTGATACAAACGTTGTATCGATATTAAATCGCTTCAATATGTTATTGAATAAATTGACAGTGGCACCAAATAAACTGCGCGATGCAACGATATGATCGCCAGCAGAAAGTAAGCCCATTACACATGCTAGTATGGCTGACATGCCGGAAGAAGTTGCAATACATGTTTCTGCGCCTTCCAGTACAGCAAGCCGTTCTTCGAATGCGGTTACAGTGGGATTGGTAAACCGGGAATAGATATTCCCCGGCTCACTCCCGGAAAAACGCGCGGCTGCCTGAGCAGCACTATCAAAAACAAAACTTGATGTTAAATACATTGCCTCGGAGTGTTCATTAAACTGGCTGCGATGAATACCGGTATGGAGTGCAAGTGTCTCTGGCTGTAAATGATCAGACATGTATATAAAACCTCAAGCAAAAACGTAAAAATGTTATCAATCTGAAAATATTATAGTATTTACTACTATGGACCTGATTGATGGTAGCAAACGGATCAGTTTCCACAGAAAAGCTAATCCGAAAAAACCAAACTTAAATCAAGTTGTGTATTGGATCTGGTTTGTAATAACGGTTGACTGGAATTTCGTTGCAATTCAATAGTGCGTAAATATTCTGTCGTTACATCGCCTGTTATGTAGTTTCCATCAAAGCATGAAGTCTCAAAATTTTTTACAGTAGGTGAAATTTTTGAGATGGCACGGCTAAGTGCCTCAAGATCTTGATAAATCAGATAATCGGCACCAATTTCACGGCAAATTTCCTCTGTACTTCGATCGGTTGCAATTAGTTCTTGCCGTGTAGGCATATCTATACCGTACACATTGGGGTATCTCACTGGAGGGGCTGCGGATGCAAAATAAATTTTATGTGCGCCAGCCTCACGTGCCATCTGCACTATCTCACGACTTGTAGTGCCACGGACAATCGAGTCATCAACTAATAAAACATTTTTGCCACGGAATTCTATGCCTATTGCATTGAGTTTCTGACGTACTGATTTACGTCTCTGTTGTTGACCAGGCATGATAAAGGTACGGCCGACATAACGATTCTTAACAAAGCCTTCGCGAAAATTAACCCCCAATTGATTGGCGAGTTGCAAGGCACTCGGCCGGCTTGAATCAGGTATTGGAATTACCACATCAATGTCCAGATGATGCATTGATTTTCTAATTTTCTCAGCAAGGTGCTCGCCCATGTTCAATCGTGTTTCATAGACCGAAATGCCATCAATCACAGAATCAGGCCGAGCTAAGTACACATATTCAAAAATACAAGGATTTAGCGAATAATTGGTTGCGCATTGTTTATTGTAAAAATTTCCAGCTTCATCAATAAAAACAGCTTCTCCTGGCGCCACATCGCGTATCAGTTTAAAGCCCAGTGTATCGAGAGCAACACTTTCTGAAGCAATCAAGTATTCATGTCCGTTTTCACTCTCTACCGTACCAAAAACTAACGGGCGTATGCCATACGGATCGCGGAAAGCTAACAAGCCGTAGCCGGCAATCATGGCTATAACAGCATAGGCACCTTTGCAACGTCTATGTACGCCCGATACAGCAGTAAAGATTGTGGCAGGATCAAGTTGGCAATTACGCGTGCTTTCCTGTAATTCGTGTGCGAGAACATTCAGAAGAACTTCAGTATCTGAGTTAGTGTTGACATGTCTTAAGTCAGCCCTAAATAATTCTTGGCTAAGTTCCTCCGCATTTGTCAGATTCCCATTATGGCTTAGTACAATACCAAAAGGTGAATTCACATAAAAAGGTTGCGCTTCAGCTGAAGAATTGGCAGATCCGGCTGTGGGATAACGCACATGGCCAATACCGATATTACCGGCCAATGCACGCATATCTCTGGTACGAAATACATCACGCACCAAACCAAGGCCTTTGTGCATATGAAAAGTATTGCCTCGTGCGGTTACTATACCGCTTGCATCTTGTCCGCGATGCTGCAGCATTAATAAGCCATCATAAAGCAATTGATTAGCTGGCGATTTTGCAACAATGCCAAGAATTCCACACATAGAAATACTCCGTAAGATTTGCTCTAATCAGTTTAAAGATATAGATTGAAAATATTTGCTAAATGGAATAATAGTCATACAAGTGCGTGCTTAGTGCATTTCAGTGCTAGTGAATCATATTAAGAATTTTCTTTTCTTTCGTAGCTAATACGCTTTGACAGATCGTTTGGCAACCACGGTAAAACTTGTATTGCTATCGCTTCCAGCGGACGGCTCAAAACAGCTTGCTGCCAGAATACTTGATTAGGAATCGTTGTTAATCCAGCGATCAAAACCAACAACATCACAATGACTAGCGCTCTTATGAAGCCGAATACAGAACCAAGCAATCGATCAATAAACCCTAATCCAATACCTTTAATCAAAACAGATAACAACATTGTCGCCAGGGCTGTAATCAGCAATACTGAAAGAAATGCTAAAACAAATGCAATAGAAACCCGAAGTGTCTCACCAGTTATTTCAGCAGGCAGAAATTGTTCAAAAAATGATGCGTACGCGCTAGCAACTATAAAAGCAACTATCCAGCCAGCAACAGATAATGCTTCACGAACAAATCCTCGAATAATACTTAAAACTATCGATACAAGAAAAATACCGGATACGACATAATCAAAAACAGTCATCGGTTAAATTTGATACGATTCTTGTTATTAAGCACTATAAATTATAGTTAACTCAAGAGCTAGTAGAAATATGAAATTTAGATTCTGATCAAACTTCACAATCATCTTGGAGCCACTACCCCATCCAATCCAATCTTTTTAAGCTTTTTTAATTCATTCTCAGCCGCGTTTCGTGTCACAAAAGGGCCAATACGTACACGAGTTACTTCACTATTATCGATTTTAAGTGTTTCAGTATAGGCCTTAAATCCATTCGATACCAAATTCGCTTGTTGCTGTTTTGCTTTCAATTGATCAGAGAATGCACCTAGCTGAACGACAAATCCCTTCGTCATATCTGTAGTTGCAGGAGTAGTTGCAGGAGTCGTCGCCGTGACAGTAGCCGCTGCAATATTTGTAGCATTCGGATTTTTTACTTCAATGGGATGCTTATCAATTTTCGGCTTGATGCCGGGAATCGGAATGCGTTTCTGTTCGCCTGACACTTCGATAGTATCTTCGATGTTCTGCGGAGTAGTTTTAGGTTTGCTCTGTAATTCGGGTGATGCATCTACCCCATTAAAAGTTTCCTGCCCTGCTAGCTCTGCTTTGGGTACAAAACTATTTTTGCTGCTTTTACTGGGTATGGGCAAATTAATGGCAATTTCATGTTTTTCATTCTCGGATTTTGGCTCATCAAATATAATCGGCAACACAATTACCGAAATGAGAACCAGAACGATAGCGCCGACCAAACGTCTTCTTGCGCGTTTTCGTAGTAATAATTCTTCCTCACTGATATTTTTAGTCATTTGAAATATCCAATTATTACTTGCTATGAAGCGTGTTTAAATAACACAACACGTCACCCACCGTATAGAAAGATCCGAATATGCAGATTCTATCATTTTTAGTCGCTTGTTCACAGGCAAAAACAAAAGCTGCCACACAATCCGGGAACTTATAAATGACATTCTTATTATTTGAAATACCGGCCTTATGAATTTCATTCATTAAATAATCTGCAGCAGCAGCGCGAGGAGTGGGAGTAGATGAAACCAGCCAGTAATCGATTTCTTTTTTTAATTCCTGAATAACTCCATAAATATCTTTATCCTGCAACATAGCAAATACTGCATAAGTATTTCCTGCCGGTCTTGTTGCGGCTAAATTCTCAGATAAAACAGAAGCTGCAGCTGGATTGTGCGCCACATCCAGGATAATCATCGGTTGCGTTGAGACAACCTGAAATCTGCCTGGTATGACAGCCTCAGTTAATCCTTGACGTATGTCATTCATACTGACAGGCAACAATTCATTTAGCGCATCCAGTGCAGCCAAGCAAGTACTCGCATTTTGCAGCTGTTTCTCACCGCGCAAAGCTGGCAAAGGCAGAGAATATCGCCAACCCTTCGGTCCCCAGAAATCCCATTGTGTATTCTTCTTCGAAAAACCAAATGCTTTTGTAAATTGAAAAAAATTTGTACCGATATTTTCAACTTGCTGATTGACAGAATCTGGCAAATTAATTTCCGCACAGATGGCTGGTTTGTTTTTCCTAAAAATCGCAGCTTTCTCAAATCCTATCTTTTCCCTCGTATCTCCAAGGTATTCCATATGATCCAAATCAATGCTGGTTAAAATTGAACAATCCGCGTCAAACACATTAACAGCATCAAGACGACCGCCCAGACCAACTTCCAAAATTGCCACATCAACTCGGGCCTGCATAAACAGATACATCGCAGCCAATGTGCCAAACTCAAAAAAAGTTAAGGAAGTCTGACAATTTTTCCTTGCGTCATTTATTTGCGCAAATGCGCAGCAAAGTCTTTCATCATCAATCTCTTCTTTGTCAATACGAATGCGCTCGTTATAGCGAAGTAAATGCGGCGAGGTATAGCATCCTACTTTATAACCGGCACAACACAATATCGATTCTAGCATCGCACACACGGAACCTTTACCATTTGTTCCGCCAACCACTATAATCGGAAATTCCGGCACCAATCCAAGCTCCAGCTTGACCCGACTCACACGATCCAATCCCATTTCAATGGTTTTGGGATGAAGCGCTTCAAGATAAGTTAACCAGTCAGCGAGTGAGTTTGGCTCTCCACTTGGTGCATTCATGTAATATGAATCACTATTTATCTAGAATGGTGAGTGTTGAAGGATGAACTGTCTTGGCTTAGGAAATGGGTGCAGGTACACGCATCAATTGCGTACAAAGATTGACAATTTTGTCGCGCATTTGTCTTCGATCCACAATCATATCAATCGCGCCGTGCTGCAATAAGAATTCAGCTCGCTGGAAGCCTTCCGGAAGTGTTTGACGCACTGTCTGCTCAATAACACGCGGACCAGCAAACCCGATAAGTGCACCGGGCTCGGCAATGACGACATCACCAATGAAGGCAAAGCTTGCTGAAACACCGCCCATGGTTGGATCGGTCAACACTGAGATAAAAGGTAACTTGTTATGGCTTAACCGAGTCAGCGCAGCGGTTGTTTTAGCCATCTGCATGAGTGAAAACAAACCTTCCTGCATGCGTGCACCACCGCTGGCGCTAAAACAAATAAATGGCAAATGTTGATTTATACAAGTTTTTACACCACGTACAAAACGCTCACCGACAACAGAACCCATCGAACCGCCCATAAAACCAAATTCAAATACTGCAACGACTACCGGGACAGTCTTGATGGTTCCTTGCATTACAACCAAAGAATCATCTTCATCAGTGCTTTCCTTCGCTTGCGATAAGCGATCTACATAGCGTTTACTGTCTTTGAATTTAAGTGCATCAGTGGCGATTACCTCAGCACCAATCTCATTACGGCTACCGGGATCAAGCAACAAATCAAGACGATTTCTCGCAGAAATACGATTATGATAATCGCATTTTGGGCAAACATTCAGATTCTTAGCCAAATCTGTGTAATATAAAACAGCTTCACAGGTACTACATTTACTCCACAAGCCTTCTGGTACGATTTTCTTTTCGCCGGCTTCTTTTCTTTTAATTTTTGGCGGAATAATATTCTGAAACCAACTCATGAGTATCGTTTCCTAAACTGTAGATTGAATATTGCTTTAATTTTCATCGATGGCTTTGCGCAACGTGCTTAACAAGTTTCCTACATTATTCAGTAGCTCCGTATCCGGAGATTTCTCAATTTCTTCAATAATTCGACTACCAACCACCACTGCGTCCGCCAGACCGGCCACTGCTTTGGCTGTTGCTCCGTCACGAATACCGAATCCAACACCAATCGGAAGTGAAATATGCTGACGCAGCTGCTTCAACATTGCGCTAACATCTTGAAGATCAAGATGTGATGCTCCGGTCACACCCTTTAACGAAACATAATAAATATAACCTTTAGCCATTACTGCCACTTGCTCAATACGTTCCTGGGGCGTTGTGGGAGACAGCAAAAAGATTGCATCAATTCCATGCCGATCCAGGCATTGCACCCATTCGCCCGATTCTTCAGGGGGATAGTCAACGATTAGAACACCATCGACACCACAATCTTTTGCTTTGCCCGCAAACAATTCATAGCCAGATGCTTCAATAGGATTTGCATATCCCATCAAAACCACAGGCGTGTCCCTATCCGTTTTTCTGAATTCGGCCACCATATCCAATACATTATTCAGGCTCACATGATGTTTTAAAGCACGTTCAGAAGATCTTTGTATCGTAGGTCCATCGGCCATCGGATCTGAAAAAGGTATGCCTAATTCTATGATATTAGCGCCTGATTGTACGAGCTGGTGCATTAACTGTACCGTGATTCCGGGATTGGGATCGCCTGCCGTGATAAATGGAATTAAAGCTTTCCGATTCTGTTTTTTTAAAGCGGTGAATGTTTTAGCAATACGATTTATTTCTTTAGTATCGCTTTGTCCACTAAAAAAATTCATTAAATTCTTGATAATATCTAGGCTCATCGGCTCAATCCGCTCTCAATTCTTTTCGGAAAATTACAAATATCACAACACTGATTAGCGAAACGCTAGAGCGTTAACCCGGACATTTGCGCAACAGTTGCCATATCCTTGTCACCCCGGCCGGACAGATTAACCAGCAGTAATTTGTCTTTCGACAATGTAGACGCAAACTTAGCGGCATAAGCCAGAGCATGACTTGATTCCAACGCAGGCATTATGCCTTCATAACGACAAAGTGTATGAAATGCTTCTAGCGCCTCATCATCGGTAATTGCAACATATTCTGCACGCCCGCAATCTTTCAGCCAAGCATGTTCCGGCCCAACGCCGGGGTAATCAAGACCGGCTGATATAGAATGTGTTTCAATAATCTGACCATTCTCATCCTGGATGAGATAGGTACGGTTTCCATGTAATACTCCAGGCCTACCCGTTGATAAGGTCGCTGCATGCTGGTTGGTATCAATACCTTTTCCCGCTGCTTCCACACCAATCAACCGGACATTCACATCATCAATATACGGATAGAATAACCCGATTGCATTTGATCCCCCACCGACACAAGCAATGAGCGCATCCGGTTGCCTATTAAAATCCTCTTGCATTTGCACCTTGGCCTCTTTTCCTATAATCGCCTGAAAATCCCTGACCATCATCGGATAGGGGTGCGGTCCGGCGACTGTGCCAATGATATAAAAAGTGTTCTCAACATTAGTAACCCAGTCACGCATGGCCTCATTTAATGCATCTTTTAAAGTTCGAGATCCCGATTCTACCGGCACAACTGTTGCACCCAAGAGTTTCATGCGATAGACATTGGTTGCTTGCCGCCTAACATCTTCAGAACCCATATAAACAACGCATTCCATCCCATAACGCGCCGCCACTGTCGCACTGGCCACACCATGCTGACCGGCACCTGTTTCAGCAATGACGCGTTTCTTTCCCATGCGCCGGGCTAGCAATGCTTGTCCGATTGTATTGTTGATTTTATGCGCGCCGGTATGATTCAAATCTTCACGTTTCAACAGTATTTGCGCACCGCCCAAATGCTCAGACCATCTTTTGGCGTGATAGATTGGACTGGGACGTCCTACATAATGTTTTAACTCATAGGCAAACTCTGCCTGAAAATCCGGATCATCACGATAAAATTCATACTGCTTGCGTAAATCCTCCAGTGCCGAAATTAATGTTTCAGCAACAAATATGCCTCCGTAAGGTCCAAAGTGACCATTCTTATTGGGGAGATCGTAAGCACTCACAATTGTTTAACTCCTTGCATGAAAGCAAAAATTTTTTTCTCATCTTTAATACCCTTTGAAGCTTCCACACCGCTTGAAACATCAACCGCCCACGGCTGAGTTTGCTGAATAGCCATTGCCACATTATCTGGATTTAAACCACCAGAAAGAATAAGTGGCAATGGCAGATATTGCGGGATAAGCTGCCAATTAAAAGTATGTCCCGTACCACCAGGCATATCTGCAGCATAAGTATCCAGCAATAATGCTTTTGCAGTCTTATATCTTTCAGCGTATTGTAGCAAATCTGTGTCTTGTTTGACTCTTAGCGCCTTAATATAAGGCTGATAAAATTGATTACAAAATTCCGGTGTTTCATCGCCATGAAATTGGAGAAGATTTAATTTCGCAACTTTACTGGTTTCTTCAACCCATGCGGCATCAGGATTGACATAAACACCGACGGCACAAACAAAAGGCGGTATATTTGCGGCAATCCGGCGTGCCGAATCCGGATCAATATAACGTGCACTTTGCTGCCAGAAAACAAAACCAATTGCGTCGACACCTAATTGAACTGCCGCTTGCGCATCTTCACAACGGGTAATTCCACATACTTTTACGCGCACTGACATAATATCAATAATCTTACTTGGATTCTTAATTTCGAATGGATAGTCCTGGAATAATTGGCACTTCACCTAATTCCGGCATGCACCAGCCGCAGTCATATTTCACACCAGCCAGGTATAGCCCCGCAGGAGAAAAAGTTGGTGCCGCGTATATCCGATTACAGCTTACCAGTAATTCACACATCCACTCAGCAGAATACTTTCCTTTACCAATATATACAAGGCAACCGATAATATTTCTTACCATGTGCTGCAGGAATGCATTAGCGCGCAAATCAAAAATTAATAAATTTCCCTGGCGGGAGATGTTCAATTGTGTAATTGTCCGGATAGGGGATCTTGCTTGGCATTCGGCCGATCGAAAAGAGGAAAAATCATGCTCGCCGATTAAGATGTTACCTGCAGCTTGCATTTTCTCCAACGCAAGCGGCTGATGATACCATCCTACTTTTTTTCCATGAACTCCTGGACGAACGGGTTGATTTAATAGTAAATAAATGTAACGCCGCTCAACTGCACTGTATCTTGAATGAAATTCATCTGATACTTCTGTTGCCCACAATATTGCTATGTCCCCTGGCAATAGCGCATTCACCCCACGTATCCATGCACTGATAGGTCGTTGTGCAAGCGTATCAAAATGCACGACCTGATACAGTGCATGGACCCCCGCATCGGTGCGTCCAGCGGTAATCACGCGAATTGCTTCTTTTGCTATCTTAGATAAGGCTGTCTCAAGCGCATCCTGAATCGAGCAACCTTCCGGTTGACTTTGCCAACCGCAATATCGGCTACCGTCATACTCTAAGACAAGAACTATCCGCACAAAGAAAAAACCGCCATTTCAAATTGATCAATGTCTAATATAGCTATATGACCACTAGATATCGTTATAAGCTTTTCAGCATTTTCTTTGCAGCTTTTTTTTGTTTTGTATCACCGTCGCGCATCACCTCTTCAAGCATTTCTTTGGCACCCTCTTTATCATCCATTTCCAGATAAGCTTTTGCCAGATCGAGTTTGGTTTCAACTTCCTGCCATTGCTCACCCGTATCATTTAAATCCGCCTTCTCGTCTTTTTCATCCACCGGATTGGAATCTTCTTCAAGATCCAAGTTAATATCGGCTAATTCGAGCTCAGGCATCTTAGATGATGACTCTGATTCCATCGTATCCGGTGCAATCTCAGGAGATTGGTCGAATTCCAAAGGCTCTTCGGTTAATTCATCACTTATCTTGGGAATTTCAATTTCATTGGAAGATTCTTCTTCAGTCAGATCGATATCTGCATTAGCAAGATCAAGATTTACTCCTTCATTATTCTTTTCTTCTGCATCAACATTGGAATTTACAGAATGCTGCTCCGGTTCATCAAAATTAATCTCCAATGCATAATCGGAAATATTAGCTTCTTTCAAACTTTCGGAATCATCTGGGAATTGAGTACTTTCTTTCACAGAGCCATCTGTTGAGAAAGATTGATCCAAAGCTAAATTCTTTTTGCCAGCATCAGTTTCATCACTCAAATCAAAATCAATTTCATTAGTAAATTCTGCTGAACCATTCCTTTGTGAAGAGTCAATGAATTGACTATAATCTTCTTCAAGGTCTTCTTTTAAATCTGCTTCAACATTCTGTTGTAAATTATCTGGCAATAACTCATCCTCGACCTGGGATTCGGAAATGGATGCTGTGTTTGAGTCATATTTTTCAAAGTGCTCAGCATCCTCTTCGTATGATGTAACCTCTTTATCAAATGCGTCATCCTGTTCTTCAGTTTCAGCATAGGCGTTGATGTTCTCATAGGTTAAATCATCCTCGGCTTCTGATGCAGGCTGAGTCGAATCGACAATCGGCGCAGCAGTCTGAGCAGCCGCCATTGAGGCCATCCGCGATCTCATCGAGGAAGAAAAGTCTTCTTTCGTTGTATCATCTTCTACCACATCATCTTTTAACTGATCTCGACGCCGCTTAAGAATCAACAAAGCGAGTAACAGCGCTATGGCCAAGGCAGCACCAATATATTCGATATGATCGAATAGTTGATCAGTCAAGGATCGATCCGCAGTTTCAGGTGATTGCGGTGGATTGACTGTTGTATTCTGTACAACTGCTTCAGTGGCTGGTTGAATGACCGGGACTTCTTGTACTTGAGAGGGATTCACGCCCAGGTTTGGATCTTTTTCCGTTAAAGAACCGACCGTCACAGGTGAACGCACTTCTGGTTGTCTGGTAACAGACTCTGCTTTAATTTGTGCTTGAGCTAAAACGGAATCCTTCAATTCCAATAATTGCTTCATATTTTCAATGCTTTTCTCCAGCATCGCCACACGCTGATTGGCTTCCTGCAAAGCAAGATTGCGTGCAATTGCATCTTCTTCCATCATCCGGAGACGGTCTACTAAAGTGGATTCAGCAATCTGACCATCTTTGTCAAGCAACTGAGCGCCGCTCGATAGTTTCAAAACTTCTTTAGGAGCCCCGGCTGCCGAGATAGATTTTTTATCAATACTGGTCGTGATTTGACCTTGATCCGATTGACTGATTGTGTGAGGTGCCGGTGATTCTCTGCTGATCGTCGCTAACTTTCCTTGATAATTACGCCAATCCCCAATCTGTGTTTTGATTTCGGCCTTCGCAGTTGATGTATCAATGGCTGATATTTCACTTTTTTCGGGTATCTTTAGAACGACACCAGCCCTGAGCAAATTCATGTTGTCAGCAATGAAGGCGTCACGATTGGCGCGATAAAGTGCCACAAGCATCTGATTAAGATCGACTCCAGCCGGCAAAACCTGGCGGGCAATTGACGATAAGGTGTCTCCCCGGTTCACCGGTCCATAAGTTTTCTTCGTTTGACTCGTAGAACCACTCTTCGATTTAGATGAGCTTGCCGCTTGATTATTTTTTCCGCTATCAGGAGACTTTTCAGCATCTAGTCTTGTTGCCATTATCATCGGGGCGGGATTGCTATTCGCCGCAGCAAGATTCTGTGTATTCACTTCAACAGGATCGAGTAAGACGGTATATTCGCGCAAAATGCGCCCTGAAGCCCAATTCAACTCCATCAATATCATTAAAAAGGGATCATTAACAGCTTGCGGCGAAGTCAGCTTGATATAGGGATTGCCATTAGTCCTCGACTCTATCGAAGCTTTAACAGACGACAGGATAGATTCATAGTTTATACCAGCTTGCGTATATGCCTCCCGCGTTGCGACACTTGCTTTTAGAGATTGCACTTCATCACTGTTGGTGGCAACGATATCGATTTCAGCATTTAAGGGTTGTCCCAATGCTGAATTGAGTGTCAATTTACCGAGTCCCGCTGCCTGAATAACAGCGCATGGTAACATCAGAATGATTACAAACAAGCTTACTCTAAAAGATGTTTTATACACCGAAGTACCCTCTCTGGTTTTTTGAAAATAAATATCGAAAGGCTAGCATTGTTGCGTAATCCCGCAAGCTGCGATTATGCCTCGAATTACGGGCTAATTCATTTTAAACAAACCGATCATCAGCTAAAATCTTTAACAGGCCGTTGAAAAACCATCTGCGTTGCCGCTGCGGTGTTAAAAGCAGGCTCAAAATACTCATTTATTAAGCATAAACTGCGCTTTTTCGCCTGTTTTTGCCTTGCATCGTCTAATTAGAATACGTTTTTAAACAGCCTGTTAAGAGAACAAATCAATGAATATATTAATGCTCAATCAGTATACGCAACATTCTCCGTAGAGGCTCCGCAGCACCCCAGAGCAATTGATCACCTACTGTAAAAACAGACAAATATTCTCCACCCATCGCCAGTTTTCGCAAACGTCCGACAGGTATCGACAGGGAACCTGTGACTGCTGTGGGTGTTAATTTTGAGGTTGTTGCTGCTCGTTCATTGGGAACAATTTGCACCCAATCATTGGAGCTCGCGATAATTTCTTCAATTTCATCTAATGGTACATCTTGTTTTAATTTGATCGTCAGAGCCTGACTATGGCATCGCATCGCACCGACACGCACGCAGATACCATCAACAGGAATTTGCCGGTTACTTCTGCCGAGGATTTTATTGGTCTCTGCCTGACCTTTCCATTCTTCACGACTCTGTCCATTAGCCACCTCTTTATCGATCCAAGGAATCAAACTGCCTGCCAATGGCACACCGAAATTTTCTGTTGGGAATTTATTATTGCGCAAGGTACCTGCAACTTCCCGATCTATATCGAGAATATTTGAAGCAGGATCATCCAGTAAATCTTTTGCCACCCTATGCGCTTCACCCATTTGTTGGAGTAATTCCCGCATGTTTTTGGCTCCCGCCCCCGATGCCGCCTGGTAAGTCATGGCGCTCATCCATTCCACCATACCTTTTTCAAAGAGACCTCCGACCGCCATTAACATCAGACTTACCGTGCAATTACCGCCAATATAATTCTTGACTCCATCGTGCAGCGCCTGTTTGATCACTGGCATATTGACCGGATCCAGTATAATAACCGCATCATCTTCCATGCGTAACGTAGACGCGGCATCTATCCAATAGCCTTGCCATCCGGATTCACGCAATTGTTTGACAACTTGGTTGGTATAATCGCCACCCTGACAGGAAATAATGATATCCATGGCACTGAGCTGTTTGATATCAAAGGCATCTTTTAAGGATGGAATTTCCTTGCCAATTTCAGGACCCGCACCACCTTTTTGTGATGTTGTAAAAAAAACAGGATCTATCAGCGAAAAATCTTCTTCTTCTCGCATTCTCTGCATTAATACGGAGCCGACCATTCCTCGCCAGCCAACAAAACCAACTTGTTTCATTGCTTATCTCTTATCCTAAAATTGACAATCGGTTAACTATATAAAAAACACCTGCTTAAATATTAGCTTACTTTATAAAGCTATAACAAATGATTTAATGCGCTAATTCCACCTTAATTCAATCTATCCCTAAATTAAATTCGCGATTTAGAACCCTTTCACAGCAATGACAATACGGCATCACCCATTGCTTGCGTACCGACAGATCTCATACCCGGTTCATCAATATCTTTTGTTCTGAAGCCCTGCGCCAAAACTTTCTTAATCGCATTCTCGATTCGAAGCGCAGCTTCCTCCTGATTAAACGTATAGCGCAGCATCATGGCAACTGAAAGTATGGTAGCAAGCGGATTAGCCAGATCCTTCCCGGCAATATCGGGTGCTGAGCCATGAATCGGTTCGTACAAACCTTTATTATTTTCATCCAGGGAAGCAGAAGGCAGCATTCCAATCGATCCGGTTAACATTGAGGCTTCGTCAGACAATATATCGCCAAACATGTTCCCGGTCACAATCACATCAAACTGTTTCGGATTACGGACCAATTGCATGGCGGCATTATCGACCAGCATATGTGAAAGCGTCACTTGCGGGTATTCCTTGGATACTTCAATAACAACATCGCGCCATAATTGCGTACATTCCAGCACATTCATTTTATCGACGGAGCATAACTTGCCCTGCCGTTTACTGGATGCCCGAAAAGCCACATGCGCAATACGCCGGATTTCTGTTTCGCTGTATATCATCGTGTTAAAGCCGACACGTTGCCCGTCACGCATCTCAATACCGCGCGGTTCACCAAAGTAAATATCTCCGGTAAGTTCACGCACGATCATAATATCGAGTCCGGCAACCACGTCATATTTCAAGCTGGAAGCATTGGCCAGTTCCGGGTAAAGTATCGCTGGCCGCAAATTGGCAAATAAGTTCAGCTCCTTACGAATAGCAAGCAAGCCGCGTTCGGGCCGCTGGGGGCGCGGTAATAAGTCATATTGAGGGCCACCCACAGCGCCGAGCAGAACCGCATCCGCTTGGCTGGCCAAACGATGCGTTGCTTCAGGATATGGTTCTCCGGTCGCGTCAACAGCACAACCGCCGATCAATCCATATTCCAATTCAATCGCCAAACCGTCGGATTTTAAAGCATCCAATACACGCACGGCTTGCGCTACGATTTCCGGTCCGATACCGTCGCCCGCTAAAACAGCAATTTTCATCATATCCTAACTTTCAGCAATGTCATTCACATAAACAGCCAAGGCTGCTCGTTGCGCCGCTTCTGTTCAAATTGTTTAATTTTTTCTGCCCGTTGCAACGTCAATCCAATTTCATCCAAGCCATTCAATAGACAGTGTTTGCGAAAAGTATCGATGTCAAAGCTAAATTCCTCATTGTTTGGCGTAGTCACTGTTTGTTTCTGTAAATCTACCGTAAATTTGTATCCTTCAGTTGATTTGACTGCTTCAAACAAACGGTCCAGTACTGCCGCGTCAAGAATGATCGGTAATAAACCAATCTTGAAACAATTGTTAAAAAATATATCCGCAAAACTGGGGGCGATGATGACACGAAAACCATAATCCTGAAGTGCCCACGGCGCATGCTCGCGGCTCGATCCGCAACCAAAATTTGCACGCGCCAATAATATCTGCGCACCTATATAACGCGGTTGATTCAACACGAATTCCGGATTCGGTTGACGCTGCACCGGATCCATTCCGGGCTCTCCATGATCCAGATAGCGCCATTCATCAAACAGGTTTTGACCAAAGCCCGAGCGTTTGATCGATTTAAGAAATTGTTTTGGAATGATCGCATCGGTATCGACATTAGCACGATCCAGCGGTGCCACCAAACCAGTAAAAGTATGAAATTTTTCCATTGATTAGGTTACTCGCCTATTCTATTTCACGCACATCGACAAAATGACCGGCAATTGCAGCCGCTGCAGCCATTGCCGGGCTAACCAAATGTGTTCGGCCACCGGGTCCTTGCCTGCCCTCAAAATTTCGATTTGATGTGGAAGCGCAGCGTTCACCGGCAGTCAGCCGGTCATCATTCATTGCCAGACACATGGAACAACCGGGTTCACGCCATTCAAACCCGGCTGCGAGAAAAATCCGGTCCAGCCCTTCTTGTTCGGCTTGTTTCTTGACCAAACCTGAGCCAGGCACAACCAGCGCCAGCTTGATGTTTGCTGCAATGCGTTTTCCTTTAACGATTTGCGCGGCTGCCCGCAAATCTTCAATGCGTGAATTGGTGCAAGAACCAATAAATATTTTATCGAGGGTAATCTGCCGAATCGGTGTATTAGCAACTAACCCCATATAATTTAACGCTTGTTGCAGATCATGGCGCTTCACTTCATCGGTAACGAGAGAAGGATCCGGCACCGTGCCATCAATCGTGGTCACCATTTCGGGAGAAGTCCCCCAAGTAACCTGGGGTTTGATTTGTGCAGCATCTAAGGCAACTGTCCGGTCGAAAACCGCATCGGCATCGCTTTGCAGTGTGCGCCAATAAGCAACTGCCCTATCCCACAACTCACCTTTGGGTGCGAAAGGCCGTCCTTGAATGTAATTAATCGTTGTATCATCAACAGCCACCATACCAGCGCGCGCACCGGCTTCAATCGCCATATTACACAGCGTCATACGCCCTTCCATAGATAGCGTCCGGATAGCGCTGCCAGTAAATTCGATCGCATAACCCGTGCCGCCAGCAGTACCGATTTCGCCAATGACTGCCAAAGCGATATCTTTAGCGGTAACTCCCAAACTCAATTTGCCTTCAACGGAAATACGCATGGCTTTGGCTTTTTTCATCAATAGGCACTGTGTTGCTAATACATGTTCAACCTCTGAAGTGCCAATACCAAATGCTAAGCAACCAAAAGCACCGTGCGTACTGGTATGTGAATCGCCACAAACAACCGTCATACCGGGCAATGTGGCGCCTTGTTCAGGGCCAATGACATGCACAATACCTTGGCGCAAATCCTGCATTTTGAATTCAGTAATCCCCAGTTCATCGCAATTCTGATCCAATGTATCGACTTGCAAACGAGAAATGGGGTCATGTATGCCATGACTGCGATCGGTCGTTGGAACATTATGATCCGCAACGGCCAGGATAGAATCAAGTCGCCACGGCTTCCGTCCAGCCAGCTTTAAGCTTTCGAATGCTTGCGGACTGGTCACTTCATGCACTAAATGGCGGTCAATATAGATCAATGCCATACTGTCCGGCTCGGACGATTCAGTATGAACCACATGTTGATTCCACAGCTTGTCGTATAACGTTTGCATCATACAAATTTAAAATTTTTAATTAGCCTGCAATTATCCCATAAAGTTTACTGATTCAACAAACTATACGCAGCACAATCTATTGATGACTGAATGGTTTCATTTTCCATGCGATTAATATCATGCCTGTTAACGCCGCGGCAGCACTGATAAAGAAAGTGGTCTCCGCTCCCAGCCAATCCCAGGTATAACCGCTAGAGATTGCTCCCAAGGCGCCACCCAGTCCATAAGCAATGCTGGTATAAATCGCTTGACCTTTCGCTTGATGACGGCCATGAAAGAATTGATGGATCACCATCATGGCCGCAATATGATGCGCGCCATAAGTTGCGGCATGTAAAACTTGTGCAAAAACGATATTTAACGGCCACTCGACGCCCTGCCCTATCAGCAGAAAACGCAGAATAGCGCAGGCAAAGCTAAAAATTAATATGTGCTTTAAACTAAAATGCCGCATCAGCCAAGGCATAATAAAAAAAATACCGATTTCACAGATCACACCGGTAGCCCATAACCACCCGACAAACCCTTTGTCATAGCCATGCTCAACCAGATAGATCGAGAAAAATGTATAGTAAGCCCCATGCGCAAACAACATCAATAAACTGGCGATCAAAAAAGCCATGACTTCCGGGCGCAGGCAGATTTGCCGTACCGTATGCAGTCCCGCGGTATAGTTGATGATTTCCTTCTCAGGAATTTGATAAGAAAAAATCAAAATACCAAACTTTAATCCCAGAATAATCCAAAGTAACCAGATAATTTCTACGCTTTGCAAGAAATAACCGATACCAACTACTGCCAAAACAAACCCGACGGAGCCCCAGGAACGAATACGCCCGTATTTATCGGTGCGCTCGCCCAGATGCGACAAGGTAATCGCCTCCATAAGCGGCAACGAGGCGCTCCAGAAGAAACTCATTGACAACATAACAAAAAATACCCAGGCAAACGATTCGCCCAGGAAAAAACCGCAGAAACTTAATAATCCACTGGCAGCAGCAATTTGCACAACCCGAACGCGCTTCCCCATATGATCGGCCAACCAGCCCCAGGCGGCAGGCGAGAAAATCCGGGTAAATAATAGCAATGACATTAATACACCGATTTGCAACGCACTAAATCCAAGGGATTGTAAATACAAGCTCCAATACGGTGCAAATGCGCCAATCACCGCAAAGTAAAAGAAATAAAAACCGGAAAGGCGCCAATAAGGAAGTGATCGCATAAAGTGAGCTAATTGACGCAGTGATTAAACTGAAAAATTGTTGATTAAATATTGTTTGTTAGGTGAAATTACAAATTGAATACCGAATACTCACTGGGTGTACTGAGGACAACTGCCTAGAAAGATCAATTTTACTAGAATTTCCCCCTTCCATGCAGCCAAAGAGAAGCAAACGGCAATCAACTTGATACGCCTTCTTCAGATACCTTAATAGAACATCGAAAACCTTTCGCTACTAACCCGAAAGTTTA
The DNA here is from genome assembly GCF_000219585.1 of Nitrosomonas sp. Is79A3. Classification (NCBI taxonomy): domain Bacteria; kingdom Pseudomonadati; phylum Pseudomonadota; class Betaproteobacteria; order Nitrosomonadales; family Nitrosomonadaceae; genus Nitrosomonas; species Nitrosomonas sp. Is79A3. The sequence goes on from NC_015731.1 coordinate 2,631,182, forward strand.
CTTGTTCTACACCCAGACAGTTGACAATCCACAAGCCCTTCGATAGTCTCCTTGCACGGATTGGATTTTGTATTTTCACGCACTCGCCATGCTCTGATTAAACTGAAGAAAACTTTGGCAAGATGCAGAATCATCACCTCACGCCCGCGTTTCTCAGTTACTCTAAGTTTTGTGCGATACGTAAATACATTTTTTTCATCTTTATCAACTACAATAATTCGTTAATCTAAAAAGGAGAAAATAATGGGACTGAAAGGATCTAAAACAGAAGGAAACCTGAAAGCCGCTTTTGCCGGCGAATCTCAAGCTAACCGTCGCTATTTATATTTTGCAGCTAAGGCCGACGTAGAAGGACAAAATGATGTCGCTGCTGTATTCCGGTCTACCGCTGAAGGTGAAACCGGTCACGCGCATGGCCATCTGGAATATCTGGAAAACTGTGGCGACCCGGCTACCGGCATGCCTTTCGGTGCTTCCCGCGACAATCTGAAAACAGCCATTGCAGGTGAAACGCATGAATACACCGACATGTATCCAGGCATGGCAAAAACAGCGCGCGATGAAGGGTTTGACGAAATCGCTGACTGGTTTGAAACGCTGGCCAAAGCTGAACGCTCTCATGCCAATCGCTTTCAACGCGCACTCGATAGCTTAGCCGATTAATTCGTTACACGATACGATCGCTTATGGCATCGAGTCACTGGGGTTTATCTAACTATTCGTTGGTTAAACCCCATCTTTTAATCGAATAAATTTTCTACTCGCTGAAACCCGTTTATGTCTACTCGTGAAGGCAGTCTCGAAGCACCGAAACGTCATCCCATTGACTGGAAAAATCCTGATTTTTATAACGAAGTCAGTCTGAATCAGGAGATGGAGCGCGTTTTCGATATTTGCCAGGGATGCCGCCGCTGCGTCAATCTTTGCACCGCTTTTCCACGCTTGTTTGATTTGATTGATGCAAGTGCCACCGGCGAGCTGGATAGCGTCAACAAAAACCAGTTCTGGGAAGTGGTCGATCGCTGCTATCTTTGCGATATGTGTTTCATGACCAAATGTCCTTATGTGCCGCCGCATGAGTGGAATATTGATTTTCCACATCTGATGTTACGCGCCAAAGCAGCCAAATATAAAAGTCAGGGCGCCGGTTTTCGTGACAAATTGCTCTCCAGCACTGATTTGATGGGTAAGCTTGCCACTATTCCCGTGGTAGTTCAAACCGTAAATACCATTAACAAAACTCCGGTTACCCGCAAGTTAATGGACAGCATGCTGGGAATTCATGCCGATAGAAAACTGCCTGAATACACGGCCAAAAAATTTCGCGAGAACGCCACACCCAACGATACTTTCCCGGTAAAAGATGGCGCACGCACGCCCGGCAAGGTCGCCATTTATGCCACCTGTTATATCAATTATAATGAACCGGGCATCGGCCACGATTTACTGAGAATACTGGAACATAATGAAATCCCAGCCTGTCTGGTGGAAAAAGAAGCCTGTTGCGGCATGCCGAAACTGGAACTGGGTGATCTGGAAGCAGTGGAAAAGCTCAAAAATGAAAATATTCCCCACTTACTGAAACTGGCCCAAGCGGGCTATGCCATTCTCTCCGCCGTGCCCTCCTGTACATTGATGTACAAACAGGAATTGCCACTGATGTTTCCGCATGATGAAGCCGTTCAGGCAGTTGCCGCCGCCATGTTTGATCCGTTTGAATATTTGGCATTAAGAAACCAAGACAATTTACTCAAAACAGATTTCAAGAAACCGCTGGGAAATGTGGCTTACCATATCCCTTGCCATCAACGCGTGCAAAACATTGGCAAAAAGACTCGCGATATTCTGCAACTGATACCCGATACAACAATCAACGTCGTAGAACGCTGCTCAGGCCATGATGGCACTTGGGGTGTAAAAAGCGAACACTTTGCCGACTCGATGAAAATTGGCCGGCCGGTTTTTAAACAAATGGCTGCATCAGATCCGGATTACATCAGTTCAGATTGCGCCATCGCCGCACGGCATATCGAACAAGGCATAGGCGAAAGCAAAGCGCAAAAATTACACCCGCTCACTTTATTGCATATGGCTTATGGCATTGATACCGGTCTTCAGCCGACGGCCGAATCCAAGGCACCAGTCACCCATTCCATTCAACCCGGTGAAAAACACATGACGCCAATAACCCGTGACAACCTGCTGACATTGGAAGCTTACGCCAAAATACGTAAAGATTTCCGGACGCAAGTAATGGCACATAAGAAAACACGAAAAATCGCCCTGGGAGAAAATATTACGCTGATTTTTGAAGATGAATTGACCGTTCGTTATCAAATTCAGGAAATGTTGCACGTAGAACGTATTTTTCAGGAAGAAGAGATCGTGCATGAGCTTGAAACTTATACGCCATTGATTCCGGATGGACATAACTGGAAAGCCACCATGATGATTGAATACCCTGACCCAACGGTGCGTGCAGCCAAATTGGCTGCCATGGTAGGCATTGAGGATAAAGTGTGGGTCAAAATTGCCGGGCTTACGCCCGTGTACGCGATTGCCGATGAAGATCTGGAACGCGAAACCAGCGAAAAAACCTCATCGGTTCATTTTCTGCGTTTTGAACTTACCCCTGAAATGATCCAATCGCTCCAGCAAGGCGCGCCATTAAGCATGGGCGTTGATCATCCAGCCTATCAGGCAACAATAGATGCAGTTGATCCCAGCATTCGCGCATCGCTACTCAATGATTTATCCGTTGCATGAAAAGAGCACTTGCGCTGATCTGTGTTTTGTTTTTGTTTGCTTGCGCTAAGCCAGCATTCAAAGACGAATTTGAAAGCGACAAACCCTGGATTGAACAACTGACACAACTCCCCGCTTACCCGGATGACAAAAATTTGATGGCATTCGATGCAGGTGCTGTCAGCGGTAACAAATATTTCGTTGACACAACCTCCATCAAAATAGGTGAAGATGGTGTCATTCGCTTTAGCTTGGTTATCAAATCCTCTGCAGGCGCCTTGAATGTCAGTTATGAAGGTATCCGCTGCGCCACTAGAGAAAGAAAAGTATATGCATTGGGCCGGAATGATAAAACCTGGACACAACCTCGCGTATCGGAATGGCAAAAACTCGACTTTGTCCGGCAATTTTATGCACAACGAGAACTCTCCAAAAATATCTTTTGTCCCCACCAGCAAATTGTAAACACCGCTGAAGAAGCCATCCAGGCTTTAAAAGCAGGGATGCATCGAAGCATTTTCCGTTAGGGGATTCTGATTCTGGCTCGTTTCGCTTTCACAATCTAACCTGGCAGGTATCATGGGGTCTCTGAAACTGCCGGATTAGATATGACTTGACTAGTTCAAATAGATTGAATCAGTTTCACAAACTTGTACTTAACTATCAGCATTAATTCTTCAAGATCTTTTAAACTTCCTACCACTGACAATTCAAATTCCTCACCAAGTTGAATAGCGGTAGTATTGCCACGACACAGTTTCCATTCATCTTTTTTTTCTAAAGTAATAGTCTCATCACCATTAATTTTTTTAATTTTTATTGAATAAGAATTAGGATATCCATCAACCTGAGCAATGATTATAACGTCCTCAATTGTTGGCGTTGTTTCAAGAATCTGAGCCAAATAGGGCAATCTGGTTTTGTCAATTTTCAACTTGAGAGAGTTATTTTTCTTAAATAAATTCCACTCACTAGGTAAATCGTGCTTCAGACTCAAGGCTATATGCAAGCCTGTTTCATTCAATGCCTGTTCAATATTTGCAAGCTGGTCTGATAGTGATTTCGCTGCCGCTAATTTTAGGCGCTCACCGCCTTCGCTGGCGGTATATTTGAGATGGATAATTGCATCTGAAATAGTGCGATAGTCATATTGCCTGATTGTCGGCAATTCCAAACGCCATTTACTAATAGCACCGGCACCTTCAAATGGTAAATAGCGTTCATCCTTGAAGTTAAGCTCAAACACACCGCTATCATTCTGCGCAGAACTGACCGCAACTGCATCGATCGGAATAATATAAGTGCTAAAGCGTGCATCCGTCTCCTCAGTATCTTCTAGATATGCTTTGCCGCTGATTGCCGTATTCCGGAATTTATTTTCCATAAGCCTGAGGGTAGCATTGACGCCCGTGTAGGGACCAGCAATACAAGGAATTGAAAGTGATACCGATTTGATGCGACGTTTGTAATGACCCGGATAATCCAAGTCAAACAATACTTCCGGTATAACAAACTCACACTTCCCGGTTTCTCTAAGTTTTATCAATGCCAAGGGATCAAGTTGCTTGAGAGAAAAATGCTTAGTGATCTCGTAATCATAGCCACGTTCATTTTGATACGCGGCTTCAAGCTGTTTTAGTCCGACATAGAGCTGCTCACCCGCCAGCAAACCATCCCGTCCAGCATCAAAATAACCTGCTTGAATGAAATTGGCACTGCTGACGCCTCGTTCAAAGCAATAGGTTTTCTCGGCTTTTTTCGCAAGGTCATAAGCGAGATTATAAACTTGATGATATAAAGTTTTTAAACTGCCCCGCATCCAAGTATATAGCTCTCCATTGGAATATTTATTCTTTAAAAATTCTTCCATCTCAATGGAGTTGTCTATTGCCTTCTGTTGGTTAGTTATTTCCTGATTGGCAATATCAATACGTATTTGCTGAGTGGTAATTTGCTTGTCGATCTGTTTTAGCTCATAACCGGCAGCGTTGGCTTGAAAAATACGATCTTGTATGGCGCGGGTAAAGCTGCCTTTTTTTCCTGCGCTGGAACTTGCAAAAGAAAGATCACTAGCATGTACCTGCAGTCCTCTTGCAACCGCTTGGGCGGCATTTCCAAGGTTGATTCCTCCCCACTTTACGCCTGCTCCTATACCAATTGGCTTGACATCACCGAATAAATCAGGGATCAGGTGCATAATGCTGGCTGTAGTTTCAACGATGCCGATGCCTCTATTCCAGTCCTGTGCCTCGCTTGCCTTATCCATATCCTCTTTTTCATAAGAAATCAATTTCAATCCACTCTCATCAACAGGAGCCTCTATACTATTCGCTAATTCAGAAAAATCACTATCAAGCCCTGGAACTTTACCAGTATCTTCTCCAATCAATTGCAAGTAATACTTCATCCTGGCTTCCGGACCCTTACGGTTCTGTTGCAGGCTTTCATTATTCTTTTGCGCTTCTTCCCATTGTTTTTTCTTGATTTCCATCACCAGATTCTGCATCACGCCCTCATGTTTTGCGCGAATAAGGGCTATCGTTTCATTATCTTTTTTCTCGATAGCAGATAGCATAGCTCCGCCTAAGGATTTAAGCTCATTACATAGCTCCAGCGCTTTTTGGAGCAAGTAATAGAAACGGTAATTAGGCATTGGGGTATTAAGATCATTCAATACCGACGCGATGCTCAGTCCTTGAGCAGCCGCTTTCACTAATAATGCCGGATCAATGGGTGGTTCGAATAAAGGAAGTTTTCGGAAGATACCTTCGATATTTTCACAGTGCCGTATCTTATATAATCTATCAGCGATCGTATCCCAATAACCCAGAAGTTTAGGGTTGCTAGGGATACAGAAATATAAAGACGAGGCGAGACCAAAAATATTGGCAAAAACATATTCACCATTCACCTGGCCATAAGGTAAATTTGTTTGATTACTGAAAGGTGCAGCCAACTCCAACTCAACCATCGCATTGCCGAAGGCATCCCATTTATCCAACAAACCCAGGTAAGTCTGCGGTTTAATTTTACCCCGCTTGGGTATCATCATTGGCCGTGGACCCAGTATATGGCCTGCTAATACATAAAGTTGAGTTGCCTGATTGATGCTCTCAATTGTATCCTGACGGAATAAATAATCTCCCCAGGCAACCAGGTTATCGATATATTTCATCACCACCCACTTCATATAAGCAACGGGCCGGCTGCGGGCTACGACATGAGGCATAAATGGCTTACTTCGCCATTCGTTGATGTCACTGTTTACCCTATTGGGTTTAAGATTATTCAAGATGCTATTTAGAATCTGCTGACTATTGATTTCTCTAAAGGGCTTAAATTGCCAAAAACGGTTATCTTCATCACCTTCTGCAATCGGGTTGAACACAAAGTGAAACAACCTCATAGCTTCCTCAAATTGTTGGGCTTTGCAGTGCGCATCCCCTAAAAGCATCGCGGTGTGAAAAAACAACTCCCAGTTGTAAAGCGCGTAAGGACGCTTAAGCTCGTGATAGATCACAGGTGTAAACGGTATTTGGTCTTGATCAAACTCCCCGTAATCTTCTGAGTTTATGCTGCGATTGAATTTAAAAAACTCTTCCAAACTTTGAGTGTTTATTTTGTTAATTAACTCGGAACTATAGGGATGATAAAAGTTGGTCTGAATCGGATAGCTATCGAAAATCATATTGTAAGTAGTGCGTTCGAAAGCATAATTATAATTGAAGGCGATGCGGCTATTTTGAAGAGAATGGATTATATTGTTAACATAATGGAAGTTATTAGGTAGCCTACCAGGAGGGAGGGCTAGATGTTGATAAATTTTAGAAGGATGAGTTTGCAAATTATTCCCATTAAATTCAAATACTCCTTTTTTTAATATGAAGAAAGAACCATGAAAATATTCAACCATAATTGCTAAATAAGTCTCATCTTCAGCCCAAATAGGAGTAAAAATATACCTAGAAATTACAACAGTAGAACCACCTGGGGGTGGGGGTGGGGGTGGGGGTGGGGGTGGGGGTGCAACAGCTGTTGGAGGAGGAGGAGGTGGTGGTGGTGGTGGTGGTACAACTTCAGTGTCGAGATGATATATCGCATCCATGCTCACTTGCTTCTGCGTCCACTTACCATTCCTGTATTCGCTCCAGGCCATTTTTATTTCCCAGTATTCTGTTGGCCTTGAATCGTTAGGAGTGCCATTTGCAAGATCCTTAATCGATTTATTGGAAGCAATTGCATTGGGTCTTGTTTTCTTCATAAATTGCGGAAAGAAAACCAATAAACGCCCATTCCAAACTACTGGCGTTAAGTAGCAGCCATTCTTAATAACTTGATGGGTAATTGGGTCTTCAACATCATAACAGGGTATATCCACCTGCATTTTCTCCCAGGGATACCAGTTCATTTCGTCTAATGCCAGATAGCGGTAATAAAAGAAATAGGGAGCACTTCGGGTGCGGGAAAATACATGAAGTTTTGAATTTTTATTCCAAGATTGTGTTGTCGAATTTCTTGTCCCATCAATATAGAAACCTACTACTTCCATATTGGCTACTTCGTCCAATTTATAGAGGTAAGATTTCAGTGCGTCGATTACATTTTGTTTATTGATGTCTTTTTGTAACAATTCACTTTCAAGTTCTTTAAAGAAAGGACTTTTATCATCCCGCAGATTGCTCTCAATCCAATTTTCAGGATAAAGGAATACCTTACGATTAGCTTCCCAGATTCTATAGCGTTGCATCCATTCCCAACGTCCCCTATCTAAAATATCAGGACCTATTTGATTATGTTCTTTTTCTAGTCCAAGAAAACAGCGCTGTATGAATAATTGCACTGATGATATTGCCTGCTTGATGCGTGAGGTTTCCATACAGGCTTCCATTTGCACATCAATCAGAAAATATTCAAATAACCCATCCGCATCGGTGACATTCCAGGCAATCAACTCTTTTTGTTGCAGCAAATAGGCGATCAATGCTTCCTTCTGATTGTTCCTAAGCTGGTCATTGAGCGGCTTAACAACTTGCTCCCAATCAGTTGGGTCATATTTAGCCCGAACAGCATTTTTGATGCCATCGGCTATTTCTCGACCACCGCTAAAAGGAAAAGCCCATTCGAAAAGCGAATCGATGTCGATGCCCATTTTTCCGGCTACCGTAAATGCTTTTTGTAGCTTCAGCAGATTCTTTTCATTGAGATAATCCTCTAACTTATCAATACTGAAATTATCGAAAGGTTTACTAACAATCAATTTATCGATGTTTTCTTTCTTCCAGGTGGTCAGTTCAGCTATTTTTTGGCTAAGTTGTGCCACATCCGATATGCTGTCATATACCCAGCTCCAAAATCCGAGTAAGTTCAGTTTGGTTTGTGGTAATGAATTGCGCAGCCGCGTATACGCTTCCAATCGCAACCAATGTAAAAGAGTAGGTTTATTGAAATTCAACTCATCAAAGTTTGTATTGTTTTGATCTAGAAACCTTATCTCATCTGTACTTAAATCGAAAGTTGAGACCAACATAGCCGCTTTTTTCAAAACAGTTAAGGCTGGCTCACATTGATCGGAAGCAAAGTCGGGTATCAACGCCGAAGTTGGAATTGTAGTAACGCTGGAAACGGGCGTTTTCCAGAAAATATTTTCAAGCTCCACGCCCTCTGCCGCCAGTTTATATAATTTCCCATTCTGTAAAGCTAAGGACGTACTCCACCATTCATTGGGAGGTTCATCCTGTTGCGTAAAATCCAAAAAGTCTCCATCGATGCTGAGAATAGGTTTGGCATCACTTTTTTTAACAATAAACGTATAGTCGATATCGGCAGAAGGAATTAAATAGCCACTCCAATCACGTACTAACATCGAGAATGGGATTTCAGTAACGCCAGAAGCAAGTGTTTCCCAGAGAATATTTTTTGGCACTAATCTTCTAAGAACCAGCTTATATGAGTTCCCAGCTTGTAAAGCTACAGCTGATGAACTCCGCCATTCATCGGCAGCAGTTGTCGGATTCGTAAAATCCAAAATACTCCCATCAATGCTAACAAAAGGATGGGTGTTGCTGTTTTTAACAATAAATGTATAACTAGCATTGACATCAGGTGTTAGCTTCCCATTCCAGTTGTTCTCACTGTTCTTGATTTTTTCAAAAATATCGTAAATTGGTGTTACAGGTGCTCCGAGTTTCAGTATCTCCGACACCAAAACATCGGTAATTTTGTTATCAAGATCAATTAAACTGGAGAGCGTATTTATTATGAAACGATGGATTAATTGGCAGCGCAAATAGGGCAAAAAGATCTCCAGAAAGGCTACTTTCTTTTGCGGAGCAGTATTGGTGTCTGTACCCCCAACAGGAATTTTATCTAACGGAATCAGTACATCGCCCACGGTGATAATCTCTTCTAGCCGTTTTTTTTCGGCGGTTGATTTTTCTTTTTCGTTGTCAAATACACCCGATAGGAGCTCTTTAAATAATTTAGTTTGCTGATTTTGAATTCGTTTGAGTGCGGCATCCCATGCGGTTTTTTTACTGGGATCATTATTGAGGGCTTTATAGTCGCTAACCTCAACTGCAGTTAAAATACCTGTAATCTGGACAGTTCCGTTTTTATCATACTTGAGTTTCTTTTTTAGAGTTTTCTCGTCCGATAAAGTGATGTCCAGATTCTCAGGTGCATTGGTCGAAAATACATTTGTACCCTCCAACAAGCCAATAATTTTCTCAACCGAGCCGACTTCAAAAAGCAAGCTGGCTTTTGTTTGTATGAAAGCACTGGTTGCTTGTTCCTGAATATTTATTTTTTCTAATTCACCCTCAGGAATAGCTGCATTGGCTTGTAAATCTTTAATAGACGCGTCGGCTTGTAAATCTTTATGCGCTTCGTCGATGGCGTTTAAGCCATCATATAAGGTTTTGCTGAGTTGCAAAATCTTATTTTGTGTAAGAGCAAAAGGTTTTTTCTCGTCATCTATATTTCTTATAATGTAATTCAGTTGCTGATAAGTAAAGCCAGCATCGTCCATTTTCTCCCAGTATTCAATGAACTTGAGAGTTGCGTGGGGATTTTGAAAAATATTATCGGAGGGCATGCTACTGCTCGCGAGAGCTGAAGGCAGATCCTGAAGAATATTGTTGAACAATGGCAAGATACTGATGAAGGCAGGAATTCTTAAGCCGAGTACTTTGGATAATAAACGGTAACGATAAAGCGTAGACAAATTAGCCAGAGTTAACTCGTCTTGCAAATGAGCATCCTTTATGATGGCTTCAATATCATCGGCAGAAAGGTTGAGCGCCGCCATCACAGCCGGGAAATGATCGCTCAATTTAGCATTGCCAGATAAATAATTCCCGCTACTATCAGCCTTAAATACTTTATCAATCCCCAAAATGTTATGGGTGAGAAACAGGCGTTGATAAAGCGATTTCTCCCCGGTAGTACTGATAGTCGTCCAGAAACAGACCAGCTTGATGAGTTCAAGCCCTGTTTTATCCAGTAGTTTTTTTACCGCTACTAGCTGATGAATTAGATGAGGATCAATGTCGAAGACATGGGTACAGGTATCTTGGACCCAGCCAACACAATCATCGCTATCGCCAGCCTCATTACTCTCCCAACCTAACTTACGCAATAAAAGATTCACCAAGGAATCATCGCGATCAGCTGTGGCGAAGATTCTGTTTGAAGGGTTTATATTTTCGTTCCCCAGATTCTCTGGGGTGGTGAGACCAATAATCGCTTTATCCGTTTCATTAATCGTCCAACCCAACTTGCGCCATAAACGAATAAAGCGATGAATCCGATCATACTCCTCAACGGTCAGAGGCGTGCCATCCAAATGTTGCAATAGTGCGGTATCAAGATCACAACTGTCTGTTTGAGTAAACATGATCAGATATAATTCGTCTCCAATGTAAGCAAACCTACCTGCCTCACCTTTATCTCCAATGAAATCAGCAAACGTTATTGGCGACGAAGTATCTTTAAACGTTATTTTCCCAGTTTCTTTATCAATAGTCCCTTCGGACTTCTCTTTTGATGATAGGATCAGAATTTTACAATCGTCGATCCTTCCTATAATTATTCCGTCATTTCTAATATACCCATTAACACACCCTTTTCCATTTTCAATCACGATCATCTTGCCTAAATTCTCAAAATGGTACTTAACCCAGCAAATGATGTCTTTTTTAGTAATTTCCAAACGATCTTGGTTGGGTTTAGGACAACTCAACGCTTCTTTATCGGTTAACAGTTCAATTTGTTCTTTAAGCAACATCAGCACATCAGCGCTCTCCTCCTTGTCTACTAAACTTGCCAAATATTCCGCCATTTTATCTATGCCGACTGCTTGGACAAAAAGTTGCAAAAACCGATAGCTAAATTGCAAGCTTTCCATGATAAATTTTGATTTTCCTCTTGGCATACAAGGATTGATTGTCTCTGTCTTCATCAGATCAACCAACTCAAAATAATCTATCCCGGTACGTCTAATAAACTCTTGTTTAATGAGCCTGAGTCCATTATCGCTACGCATGGTGACATCATCGTCAAAACCAAAGTATTTACAAACCGGTTGTAATCCAATCAATTCTTGATATTGCGCATCGGTTAATGATCCACCTTCTTTTTCCTTCAATGCCTTGCTTGAGAAATCCTCCTTGGTCAGAATCACATATTCTTCTCTAGTTAACTCTAAAAATTCAGCATCAACACCTCTATCCAGGGCTTCCTTAACTAAGCGAGTATGTTCTGCATCCAATCCTGTTTTATTTTTCTTGAAGGTTTCAAACAGTTCATGGCGACTAGTATTTAATTGTTTTAGATAAATTCTTGCTGCATCAACCGGTTGATGATAGGGTAAGTTAAATGGATAAACTGCACTTTGCAGAATGTCATACGCTTGATACTCAGTGTGCTGCGGCTCAGCTAACAGTTCAGCGCTAGTCTCATCTTCTACATTGAAAGGTTTGGTGTGTGTAAAAGCTACATAGCTTTCCATGACCTCATTAACAAGATCTATGTAGGGTAGAACGGTACTCGTGTTTTGGCAGGTAAGTTCCAAACACCCCAAATCAGGGCGCCGGTCAAAGAGCTTTTCAAGGGGTGTGCCGGAGATGTCTTTCGGATCGGTTTTAACTTCCACCTCTCCGGTAGCATCTGGATCGAGGTTGTTGTTGCGTAAATAGTTCAGCAATTCCACAAAATATGCCGCCGCGCTATAGACTGAGTTGCATTCTCCACATTCGCAAAAATCAGCATCACCAAACAGCAAATCCCAGGAAAGATTATGTTTTATAAGTGCTTCTTGTGCCATCTCCATCACACTCGTCGCAGGAGTGAAGTCCGCGCGCATCATTTTTGCATTCGAACTGTCAGGCACACTCAAACTTTTATCAATCAAAGCAACGCCTGTCGGTTGGCTACCTTCTCGAACAGCCATTAGCATTTGTTCATTGCGCACACGTGTCTGTTGAGCATTATCATGAATCTGCGCAATCGTGTTATCGTCCAGGCCCTTACTGCTCATCATTGCCATAAATTGCTTTGGAGGCATGTCGGAAATTTGTAAAGCCGTATGGAATTTGGCATTGTAAAGAACAGGAACTGCATCAGAGACCGGGCTTACAGCCACAATGCGCTGCAAGGTTTTAAGTTGCGTTTTTACCGCTTCCTGGGATTTGGCAGGAATATTTTTCAGAACCTCTTCATTTTTGAGAATCTCATAAATAGAAGTGGTCTTAATATTGAAATCAAGTCTCTTTCCCAAAATGGCTGCAACATTGGCACCAATGGAGTCATTCAAAATAGGCACTTGCGGGTCTTTTACCATGTTGACTAACATCGCTGTTGGTTCCATGTGAAAAAGTTTTCGATGCAGGTTGTGGGCAAAAGCTTCTTTATCGTCCGCTGACTCTACTGCCTCAGTAGCTTTCACTTTTTCAATGAATTTTGTTTTACTTAAATTTAACGCAATATCCCGCATGGAGTTGATATTGTCGTCTTGCTGAAAAACCGATATCACCTGCGCGTTATCACTACTCCACTCGGCAAGGTGGTGAGTGAACTCCAACTTGCTAAGCACCTTATCGGTAAAACCTTCTTTGCCCGTCAGCTCGGACTTAGTGGCAGTCCAATCCCCCTTGTTCTTATTGAAGATTTCTTCAAAAGCTTGTTGATGTTCGTCAGCTTTCAAATCGAATTTGAAAAAATTTACCTTTTGGGCGAATTTCTGGGTTTCATTAAAGGCTGACATCGTATCCTCCTGAATTTTGATAAAGGTTTAATTCGCTAATAACGTATTGACTTAATGAAAACAAAATTCGCATCATCTAACTCAATATAAAATCATTTTCAATCCAGAGACATTTCCTGGAGCTTCCTATCACCCGCCCAGTTATCCGGCAGTAAGCCCAGACGAACGTAGCGGTGGGAACTGGAATGAAACCAATCCATTTTCCATTGGAGTGCACATAATCCACTCCAATCACTTTCATCCGGCCGAACGCTTGCCAGCCTCCGCCCTACGCAGATTAATCAAATCTTCATCAGTTGCTTGATCACAGATTTTTTCTCCGTATCGGTTACAAACAATAAAATGGCACGCCTCCGATAGTTGTGCCATAATATTTAACACTATGCCAAAATTAATGACACAAACCGAAGTACAACTTGATCCCCAAGGGCGATTAGTGATCCCCGCGCAACTCAGGCGTTCGCTTGGATTTGAATCCGGAGACAGCTTGATTGCCCGCATGGAAGATGGCCGCTTGATTCTGGAAAAAGCTGAAACGATCAAACAAAGGCTTAAAAACCGCTTTGCCCGCTTACCCTCAACCACCAGCCTGGCTGAGGAATTGATTGCAGAGCGGCGGGAAGAGGCGAAACGGGAAACCAGTGAATGACAGCGATTCTGGATGCCTCCGCTTTGCTGGCTTTTCTGCAGAACGAGCCGGGGAGCGATCAGGTCGAAGCAGCTTTGCCGGAAGCGGTCATTTCCAGCGTCAATTGGGCGGAGGTCGTGCAAAAATCGATTGCGGCGGGTGTTAATGTTGATGGATTGCGCGAAGATCTTGAAGCCCTGGGTTTGAGGATTGTGCCGTTTACCGCCGAGGAAGCTGAAGTTGCCGCACAACTCTGGCAACAAACCCGTCAGGTTGGCTTGTCGCTGGGAGACCGGGCCTGCCTGAGTGTGGGTATCCGGTTGAATACGGTGGTGCTGACCGCCGATCAGATCTGGACCACGCTGAGTTTGCCGATTGCTGTGCATAGTATTCGCTAGCCTATATAATTAACGCTATTCTTTTCCATTAATCTGATGATTGAATAAGGTAATCCTATGAAAATAGCCGATCTCACAGTTGATGAATTGCAAGCCTTAATCAGGAAAGTTGTGCATGAAGAATTACAAAACATCATGGCGGATCCCGATCAACATCTCGAAATAACCGATGAAATTAAAGCAAGGCTTGAGCTATCCCTGGGTTCCACTGATCGAATCACGCTCCAGGAAGTCAAAGACAGGCTAAAACTCGCTTGAATTATCACCTCGTCGCATATTGCCACATCACAATTCATGTAATTGCCCATCGCAGAAAAGCATACAAATCCTGATTCCAGTTCCGGTATTTGTGTAATCATTGGTTATTTCTCCTTAACTGCATCGTACAGTGTAGGTTGGGGTGAGTCTCACGAACCCCAACATAAACACCATGGCCACAAACATGTTGGGGTTCATTGCATTCACCCCAACCTACGTCCTATTCGCATTCCCCTGCTTCCAATTCCGCATCAACCCCACCCGCCCAGTTATCCGGCAACACACCCAAACGAACGTAGCGGTGGAAGCTGGAATAAGGCCAGTCTTTTGCATACCGCACGTATCCATGTTTGACCGGGTTGTAATGAATATAGTCAGCATGCCGTGCATAATCCGTATCATCGCGAATCAAATGTTCCCAATATCGACGTTGCCAGATGCCACGCTCACCCTTGGAGATGCGGCTTTTATTTCGCCGTTCGTCTTTGGGAAGTTGACGTGAAAAACCAGCTTTGATCAATGCCCAGCGCATCGCAAAATCCGCATCGTTTTCGGGCAGAGTCCACAACGCATGCAAATGATCCGGCAGAATCACCATCGCATCGATATGAAATGGATGCGCCTTTTTCACGTTCCGCATCACCTCGCGCAAGCTGTCAATGTGATCCACCAATAAAGTCCGTTTCCGTTCGGCCAGATTGACGGTAAAAAAATACGTTCCACCCGGCACATTCGCCCGCCGATAACGCAAGTATCCCTCCCCATTCGTTCAACATTTATGCCATTCGCAATTCATTGTGATTCAACGTGATTATTTACAATTCGTTGTAATTCGTAGGTTGGGGTGAGTTCACGAACCCCAACGCCACCATCATTGTCACGGATACGTTGGGGTTCATTGCATTCACCCCAACCTACGGTCCTGACGAAACGGATCTTGATCGCCTTCCAGCGATTCGAGTAATCGTCATCCTCAGGCGGCAATGTCCAGACACAATGCATATGATCCGGCAAAACCACCCACGCATCGATATGAAACGGCCGCTCCCGCCGCGTCACCCGCGCCGCCGACCGCAGCACATCCACATACCGCACCAACGTATCCAGCCGCCGCTCCAGCAAATTCACCGTAAAAAAGTATGTCCCGCCCGGCACCCGAAACCGCCGATAATCCGGCATATCCCTCCTTCGTCGTTGTCACTCTCGTAAGGCGGATGCCCGTCACGGTGATCCGCCAATCCAAACACCAAAACATCCTCCCATTTGCGATTCATCGCTTGCCGATTTGCATGGTGCAGATTCTCATTCGGCGGTTCCTTCATGTGGCGGAACCCGCGAACGGTTCCGCCTTACGCGGGTTAGGGTTAGAAAGTAAACCGCTTGGCACTTTCATATGCCTTCACAAAATTGTCATAAACTTGTTTGGTTATAGTTTTATCTTTATAAAGTTCTTTGACTTTTCCGAACAGGTCTTTTGCAAGTTGCTCGCTAACAGCAATTCCACCAATATCTACAGCTACTCTTTCTGATATTTGTGCTGCTTTTTTACCTGCTTCTACTGTCCCAGCCAACAATTGGTTTTCATACGCAGACATTAGAATTACCATTTGCTGCTTTGAATGAACTGCAAAATTACTAATGACGTGGCCAGCTTCAACTAACAAAGGGTTAAACAATTTATCAACCAAATCAATCCCTGCTTTAGTTGAGTTGTAAAACTTTTTTCCATCTTCCAGAAGGATTCTAAGTGGGTGATTTTTGTCTGCGAGGATGATTTTTAGCGCATTTTTTCTAAACTGCTCTGCACTTGTACCAACGAGAACACCTTTAACCCACGAAATCATTTTCATACCATTAACTTTCGTAAAACTTGCAGCATCAGTTCCTATTTCTTTCTTTGTGACTTCTTTGAATGCAGCCACCTCGGCCTTTTTAGTTGCTTCTTTAGCGGCTACCGTTGCAGCGTCCTTTGTGATTCCTTTTGTAGCCAAGGCTGTTGCATCCTTTATTGCTTCTTTAGCAACCACTGGCGCAAATTCTTTCACTGCTTCTTTTGTAATCACTGGCGCAGCCTCTTTCATTATTCCTTTAGCAATCAGTAAACCTTTTCCAGCTTTTGCAACTTTACCGATTGGAATTACTGAAGCAACTTCAATTGCGGCTGATGCATAATCTCCAGTAGTCGCATTTCCTTCAGAAATTTTACTCAATCCTTCAGCGCCAAATACACTCCAAGCTACGTCTGCAAATGACCATAGATATAAACTTATGTTTCTTTCTTCTTTAGCAGCTTGTAAGGCATTTTCTTCAATAAGCTGTCCGACTGATTGGAGACCATCTAAGTCCTTAAATACTAGAGGATTGTTTCGGAATGCTCTAAAAATATTTAATCCATCTTTTTGCCCCTGGGGATCACAGCTCCCCCACCTCCCCAACCACGGCAAATAATACCTCGCCGAATGATAACTCAACCCACTCTCCTCATCCCGCTCCATCCCCGTATACCGATACCGCTTCGCCGGTGCCTCAACCCCATTCTTCATTGCTCGATACGCACTCGTCCCATACGGGTGATATTCTTCATAGGAAATAATCTCTGCCTGATGATCCAGTTCCAGAGACACCGACCCCAGATGATTGCTGTATTGATAACGAAATAAGGTTTGTTCTTTGATGCTTAATTCATTTGGCCCCGGTTGTGCTGAAGATTTCGCCGTGATCACATCATCCACCAGCAACACCCGTTGTTCGCCTTCAAACAAATGATGCGATTCGATCTCCTCGACCACCACGTTTTGCGGATTCTTCCGACGATATAATTCGTAACCACCGAGGTAGATACGGTCTTCCACTACTCCCCCACCATTACGAGTAATATGTTTGCGCGTGCGCTGTTTGTCGATGCCGTAGTGGTAACGCGCAATACCGCCGCCAATACAGTCGAAACCGCGAATCATGTCGCGCCAATCCCAGCGGATATCCAATCCCCAGTCCTCCGGGATCTGATTCAGGTTCAGCATATTGCCGTGAGTATCGTGCCGGTAAGTGATCGCATTGGCCGTGCTGCTGCCATACCAAGTCCGGGCGATCCGATTGCTGTCTGCTTGGGTAGCGTAATGTCGTGTCCATCCACTGCCGCTACCAGGTTCATGCTGCATGACAACAAAATTACCAACTTCATCGTAAGTGTAATACTGCGTGTAATTGCGCGGTTGATCGTTGGTGGGAAATAATTTATGTGGCCAAGTGCCTTCTTTGTTAGGTGGGGGTGCGCTAAGATTCTCGCGCCCAGTGGCTTCGATCAAACGATACAATGCATCATAAACATAATGATGTTCAGGAAGAATGTTCGATTGATTGAAATAAACTATCTCCTGTGCAGCGTCATTAATGTGCGTGATATTGCCGACTGGATCGTAGGTATAGTGCAAATCCTGCACACCTTTGGGTGACACGGATCGTTCTGTTTTGAGCGTAACCAGACGAAAGGTTTCGCTATCGTAACTATAGGTAGTTGTGGTGCCATTTCCGAGTTCGAGGGTAAGTTTCTGGCCCTTGGCGTTATAACTAATATGGGTAATGGCTCGTTTGCTTCGTGTTGCATCGGCTGTAAAAGCGGGTTTACCATTGGCGGTGAATTTACTGGCACGCACATGCAGCCGTTCACTGTTTAGCACGCCTCGTTTATTATATTCCGGTACGTAGACTGCAACTCGATTGGTTTCGCCGGGTGTGGCTTGCTGAGTGCCATCGGCAGCAAAAGTGATATCACGGTGCCAGTTGTAAAGCGTAGTCATACGCCCGAGCGCATCGTACTCGGTAAGCTGGATAAAGGTTTCATTTTCTAACAGGCTTTGGCGATCGGTCAGATCCCAATTTAAGACACTGTCTGCATTGCTATCCGCAGTTA
Source organism: Nitrosomonas sp. Is79A3 (assembly GCF_000219585.1). Lineage (NCBI taxonomy): Bacteria > Pseudomonadati > Pseudomonadota > Betaproteobacteria > Nitrosomonadales > Nitrosomonadaceae > Nitrosomonas > Nitrosomonas sp. Is79A3. The sequence continues at coordinate 2,649,382 of NC_015731.1, forward strand.
ACTGGATAAGTGTGCGAGTAATATGGGCAGGTTGTCCGGACAGATCGATGCGCTCTACAGTCGCCAAACCACTCGGATCCCAGTGTTTGATGACTTGCCCAATAAGATTCCATTTCTTGGCATCGTCCAGGCCCGTTGCAACATTGGGTTGATTGGTGTCGCAATACTGAAATGCTTCGATAAGTGCTGGATTGGCATCATCAATTGTAAGCCACTGCGCTGTAGGGCGATGTAGTTCATCGTAATCCGTGCGATAAAAACGCTTTTGCGTTGCCGAGCCTGCGCCTTTGTCATTCAGATCCCACGCCAGCATCGGCTTGCCTGCCGCATCCATAAGCATCCAGCGGTCACCGGCATCCATACTGTGTTGAAACAGCAAATTTCCGGCGATGTCGTAGCAGGGCGCGACATTGGCTGGCATGTCCTCGCCCGTGGCATTGTTGGGCCTGGCCGGAGTGATGTACTGCATCACCAAATTGCCGCGCGCATCGCGTATCCACAACGGCTTGCCTTCGGCGTCGAGCTTGGTGAAAGTCAGGTATTTTTCGTCTACTCCCTTGGTTCGATTGTGGGCGATGGCAATGACTTCGCGGCCCAGGCTGTCGAGATGGGTTTCGGATGGGGTGTTGGCGTGGTCTTTGACTAACTCTGCCGCTCTCAGATTTTCTGGCGTATTGAATTGCTTAAACAGTGGATGAGTGGAATCTGTGCGCCGCCTAAACCAGTCACTATGATTCGGATTGCTTGGATTTGGATGATCGGTATCATACGCCGTGTCATTCGCATCAAACGTTTTCACATGCCAAGGCGAAAATTCAACCCGACTGAAGGTGCCATCGGGCATTTCAGTGCGAATCACTCGCCCGGCAGCATCATAATACAGGATGGAGGTAACGCCTACGGCAGGTGGTGATTCGCAGCCAAAACCTTGCTCGCTAAAACTCGGCTCATATTGCTTGACCGGTTTGCCTTTATTGTTCAGTACCGTCAGGCCGTTGATGATCCAGCGTAACCCGGTTTGACCGGGTGCTGGTTCGGCCTGCATTTTTTTCATCAGTACATTGCCGCCGCCATCGGAACATTCGAGAGAAGCTTGCAGTGGGCTAGCGGCGCCACCGGGCGCATGAACATGAATTTCCCGCACGATGCCGCAAGCACCGGGTGGCCGGTCTGGTTCGCCGAAGTGATAGACAAAACGTGCACTCGCACGCCCCAACCAGATTCTTGCTTGACCGACATTCATCTCACTGGCTGTACAAAACGCTTGCACTTCATCTGTTGAAGGATTGGCAAGATTGTCATCAAAACCGTCGAGATCATCTCCTTCGGTTCCGTTTCCTTTGCCTTTAACTGCTGAGGCCACCACCATGCCGAGGATGTCGAAATACACTTCAGCGTGATTGCCGTTCGGATCCACCATTTCGATCGGCGCGAGCACGCGGTAGTCGAAGCTTACAACACTGACAGAGTTTCTCCGTGCATCTTCGCTAGAGAGGATAAATAAATCCAGTGGATCATATTTCAATGTAGTCGGATTCCCAAAGGGGTCGGTGTATTTCTCCGGGAGGTAGAAATGATCAGCCGCATCGTCCTCAAAACCTGCTTTACCAGATCCGAGCCAATATTGATTTTCAAGTGGCTCTCGTGTGATCGGATGGCCGTCAAATAACTGATCACCCTTGTAATAACCGCTAACTGGATAGTTGCCGGTTTGTTTTTCAAGTGCCGACACTGCCGCATCAATCCGCTCTTGATCAACATAGACACTTTTTAACAAATTGCTGGTGATGGCTAATTTGTAACTTTCATAAGGCAAGCCAAGCGGGCCATGTTCTCCAAACGACCGATGCGTTATCAGATCGTCTGCAAAAAACAAAGTACGCGCACATTCGACTAGGCGTCTTTGTGGCGGGCCATCTGGAACGCTATGGTATGAAATCTCACTGGTACCACTACTTGATATTTTTTTATCTTTCAACTCGGACAAAGTGAAATATTTGCCATTAGGCAGGATGCCCGTTATTTCCCAGGTTTGAGTTTGGCACGGCAGTCTTAGGCGATAGATATCTGCTTCGATAATATCCTTTGTAAAGCTTGTGCTACTTAAGGCCAAGTGGTGCTCATCTTTTTGTACGTGATTGATCAGTACCTGCTGTTCATCAGTCAGTGAACTATCCGTATAACTTCCAACGCGAGGATATACCGCTGCAACGGATTCAAGAATATTCCCAAGTTCGTCAATTTCCAGGTTTAATGTCTGCGCAATACGCGGATCTGGACTAACCTTTTCAGATCCCTTCGGCAGCGCGAGTTCGTATTGATAGCTCAGCGCTTCACTTTCGGTGACGAGAAACACCGCGTGTTTATTTTCTCCGCGTGGTTGTAACCGCTGAATATGGCAATTATGTGTGGCGGCTGAGTAAATTCGCACCGGGACATCTTTGGGGTTATCACTATGGAGCGCATCGACATCCAATTCATAGCTTTCTTGCCGTAACACCATGCCTTTACAGGCGCGTAGGGCTTCGCGCCATTCGTCTGCGCTTAAATCAGCGGGCAATTCAGGTTCCGGTAAATCATTTTCTTTAAAGTCGCTCGCATAGCGGGCAGGGAAATACTCATTTGCGAATTGGGTGAGAATGTGTTCCCGATCAATGGCTGCACCGGTGTGGTACCAGGTGATGGTTTTAATCGGTGGTTGGTAGAGTGTTTTATCGTTGGTGATATACGGGCTGGCAATATTACCTTGCATAAACTTGTCATAAGTTTCTATATCCACCTGCTCGACTCGCCCGAAACCGCGAAATTCACGCTCGATACCATCAAAATAGCCGTGATGGTAACTATAGGTGCTGGAAAACTCGGTTTGACGCCATGTATCCATAACCGTGACTTTCTCGACACAATGAACGGGAAACGGCAGCTTGGTGATCCACGGTTTCCCGGCTTGTTTATCCTGCAAGTAAAATTGGGTGGAGGGTGCATACTCCACTTTGGTTTCTGCACCGAGATTATTCTTGGTTCCTGTCAATAAGTGTGGTTTCTGTCCGCCCATCAGATCGATGTAGCGGATGGTGCTGCGCGCATCGCCGGGCAAAGGCGATGACCAAACCAGAAAGGCAGTACCGTTGCCGAGCAAATCGACGGTGGAGACGGCCGTTAGATTGTCAATGCGTGGGAAAGTACTGAGGATTTGCTGCTTGCTCCAGCTATTGCCGGATTGGTTGAAGTAAATATGCACGCCTTGACCGGTGAGGTAAAGGATATCCACCAAGCCGGAGCCGTCGATATCCGCAAGGCGGATGCGGCGCTGATCGAACATGTCGGGCGAATCAAACCAAGGGCGATTGATCCTTGGTGACTTTGGCACCAAAGCGGGCATAGCCGAGATTGGGCCAGTAGCAGACTTCACCATTGCGTATGCGCACGAGATCGGTCAAACCATCCCCGGACATATCCGCCAAGTAGATGGATTGCGTGCCGTCGGCGAAGACGAGCCGAGGGCCTTGTTCTTCATCGATGGCCTGGCGAACTTTCTCGCCGGGGCCAAAACCAGCTTCGGCCAGCGATGGATACCAGCTAAAGGCTTCGTCTTCGGTGATCAGGATGTCGGCATGGCCATCGCCGGTGAGGTCGATGAATTTTAGGTTGGGGTCGCGCCAGGCAATATTGGGCAGCGAGCTGAATGACCGGTGTGTTTCCCAATCTTCATCCACTGTGCGCTCGAAAAAACCGGGAGCCGGACCATCGAATTCGACCACATCCAATTGACCGTCTCCGGCCAAATCCAGGAGTTGCTGCCCGCCTGCCAAATTAGCCGATGACGGAATGGTCGCCACACGCTCCAGCGGGGCGAAGCGCGCGGGGGTAGTCATATTGCCTGCCGCATCTTTCACCGGCACGGCACTTTGGTTGCGCTTGTAGAACCAGGCTTCACCTTGCTCGGTCAGCAAACCGGAAAGCCCTTCGCCGTCGAGATCCACCCACTGGTAGCGGCTGTTATCCAACCCTTGCGGCAGATTTTCCAGGCTAACGGGGTCTACTTCATGGACATCTTCATTGATGATGGCTTGGCTGTATGTAAATTCGACCGGAGGGAGGGATTTTTTACGATACGTTCCATCTTCGTTGCGCTTATAGCCAGACTGGGTGACCGATTGTATGAACGAGGCGACCGGATCCTTCCTATGCTCGAAGTGTGTGGCGCGCACAAGGTAATCAGGCGTCCCGAGTTCGCTCTCGAAATGATGTAACATCAAGACGCGCTGGCATAGGCGATAGGTGCGCACCTCGAATCCGGAGCGATAAGAGGAGAATGAGTCCAGCCTCAGGTCCCACTCTCGCTGATCGCCGGTGTAATCTACCTGAACATCACCATTGGTTTCTAAATAATGCTCGCCATAATCGAACACTGCTTCAAACATCCAGTCAGTTCGTTCGGACAAGTTTTCGTCGGATTGGTGTGGTGTCTTGTTGCCGTATTTAATGCGTTTTAGGTAACTATTGGTTGCTCTGTGGATATCCTGACGATTGGATTCGTGTGCTGTTGAACGATCTATGCCCTCGGAATTTTCTTTCTTGTATTCATAACGAATTGCATTGCCTTTGTCATCGAAACTTTCACAAATTAACCAGCTGAAAATTCGCGTGGCATCTGTGGAGTCAACAATGCGGCTTTCGGCTGTAGCGCCATACAAGGTAGTAATATTGTCTTTAGAGATCGAACGCCAATGAGATACCCCCTCTGAATTAGTCCAACGCTCAATTCTGGCAAATAAGCCTTCGATGCGGGGGCGATAACGGCGAATTCTATGCCCTGACGGCGAAGGAGTGTCTTCGGGTCGGCTTCCATCCGGGTTGAGTACAGGCACCAAATCTTCCGCGCCGGAAAGAATAAAAACATCGGATTCATCGGCATCGTTATAGCGTGGCAACCCTTTGTCAGTCTTGCGCGTGATGGCGGGTAGCGAGAGATTCCAGCCGAGGCCAAATGGACCATTACCTGCGCCGGAGTCATAAGAAAGAGAGAGTTGCGGGCCAAAACCTGAACGGCCGGGGGAGGTTGCGATGGGGATTGTCATGGATCCGGTGCCAGTGACCGGATTGGCAGCAAACTTTTCACCGATACCACGAATGGCGCCGCCGCCTTTGGGCAAGGAAATTGCCGGGGGCTTGGTCAGCTCCGGACCCGTACTTTGCCCATCGGCTTTCTTGGAATCGTTACCCTGCCCCACTGGTGATTTATGATCCAGCACAATGCTCCCCCTTTTTCCGAACAATCTGATACTTGACAGTAGCTAAGGAAACTAGAACGCTTTCTTACTAACTAACAGCAAACTTCAAAAAGTCTTTCGACTTGTTCATTTCTTATGAGGCAAGATGGATAAGTGAATCACCCCGGGTTCTCTGGAGGCTGTTTGGTTTAAGTAACTTTGGCAGAATCCAAGTTGGCTAACTGCCGGTAGTATTGTGCCTCAGCTTCCGCCGGCGGTATATAGCCGATGGGTCCAAGCAAACGCTGGTGATTGAACCAGAACACCCAGTTCAACGTCGCCAATTCAACGGATTCCCTGTTTTTCCATGGCCCCTGCTTGTGAATCAATTCAGCTTTGTAAAGCCCGTTGATCGTTTCGGCTAGTGCGTTATCGTAGCTATCTCCTTTACTGCCAACCGACGGTTCTATTCCAGCCTCGGCAAGCCGCTCCGTATAACGGATAGAGACATACTGGGAACCCCGGTCGCTGTGGTGAATCAAGGCACCCAGCTCCGGTTGCCGGGCGTATAAAGCCTGCTCCAGCGCATCCAGTACGAAGTCCGTGTGCATGCTGGAACTGACCCGCCAACCCACGATGCACCGGGCAAACACGTCGATGACGAACGCGACATATAGCCAGCCCTGCCAGGTGGAAACATAGGTGAAATCCGACACCCATAACTGGTTTGGGCGATCCGCCTTGAATTGCCGGTTTACGCGATCCAGCGGGCACGGCAGCGCCTTGTCCGGAACCGTGGTTCGCACAACCTTGCCGCGCCGCACACCTTCCAGCCCCAACCGTTTCATGAGCCGTTCAACAGTGCAGCGAGCTACCTGCATTCCTTCGCGCTTAAGTTGCCGCCATACCTTGTCGGCACCATACACCTGCAGGTTAGCCTGCCACACACGCTGAATTTCTGGCATCAAAACCTCATCGCGTTGGGCACGAGTGCAACGCAATGCCGGATTGCGCCGCTCGGCCGCGTGACGCCGATACCCTGACGGGGCGACCTGCAATACCTTGCAGATCGGCTCGACCCCGTGGGTGTCACGATACCGGTCGATGAACGACCTCAGGATTTGAGTTTGCGGTCGAGCTCCGCCTGGGCGAAAAAAGCACTGGCCAGTTTCAGAATTTCATTGGCGCGACGTAATTCCTTGACCTCACGCTCCAGTGCTTTGATGCGTTCGCGCTCTTCACTGGTGATGCCATCTCGTAGGCCTGTGTCGATCTCGTGCTTCTTTACCCAATCATGCAATGTCGGCGGCGCGCAGCCGATCTTGGGCGCAATCGATTCTATCGTCGCCCACAGCGAAGGGTACTCACTGCGATGCTCTTGCACCAGGCGGACTGCTCGTTCTTTTACTTCGGGGGAATATTTGTTTGTTTTGTTCATCGCTCCATTCTCTCAAGATTTGGAGCCTCCTCAAAACCCGGGGCGATTCATAAGTGGCTATTTTGCGCATTACGCAGAGCAACTTATTACCCATCTACTTTGAGCATTGCAAACACCTTGAATGACACAGTCTTTGCTGAACTCAGCGCATATACTCAATTAGTTTTCAGCGGTAACAGCAAACTAAAGGGCATATATACTGTTTATCATTCAATCATAACTTATCAATCTATGCTAGACATTTCACATGAATCTGCAAGAAGATCTTTATAAAAAATGACATTAAAGCGGTGAAAATGTGTGCTGAGAGTTGAGTAAAACATATTTCTATGATTTTCTTTGTGACTTTTGTCACGCAGCAAACAGAATCTAAGAAATGAAGGGAATTTGATCTTCAAGACATAGCGCTTAGGCGGCTCTCCTAAGGCTGCAACACAAGACTCTATCTTATCCGGTACAGATATCAAACACCGGTTTCAATCACTGACTATTCCTGCTTGCGCTCAAATCTCATCACAAAAATAATCAATAATCTATTTAGACCCTATTGTTTTTAAGGTGATTAGAGTTCAAACTCCAAACCGGGGATTAGATCTGCATTCAAATTAAAAGCACATTCAAAGGTTTTGCCGTAGAACGTGTTGATGCAATTAATACATATATATTGATCGCTAAAGTTCTACTTGGCACTAAGCAGTGTTTCCCCAGAAATATCCCAAACAACCAAAATAAGGAAGAATCATATGAACAAAGGCTTTTGCTTGACACTACTAAAGGTAGTGGGGCTGTTTCTCCTAGGTTTCAGCAGTTGGGTCAGTGCTAGTGAAGTAGCCGCTGTTGTGAGTGAAGCACAAGTAGTTGCAAAGTATAATTACATTATCAATATCCTGACCATGCTTCTGGTCGGATTCGGTTTTCTCATGGTATTTGTCCGCCGCTATGGGTTTGGTGCTGTAACTGGCACTTATCTCGTCGTCGCCGTTGGACTTCCGCTCTACATCCTGTTACGTGCTAATGGCATCTTTGGCCACCAGTTATCACCGCACACGCTGGATTCGTTGTTATTTGCCGAGCTATCAGTCGCCACGGCATTAATCGCCATGGGCGCTGTACTAGGACGTCTGCGTGTTTTTCAATACGCATTGCTCGCGCTTTTAGTCGTTCCGCTTTATCTGCTGAATGAATGGCTCGTGCTCGATGATGCGATTGGCTATACCACCGGATTTAAGGATTCAGCCGGTTCTATTGTGATTCATGCATTTGGTGCCTATTTTGGATTAAGTATGTCCATCGTCCTTACCACAGCTTACCAGCGCAGCAAACCGATCGAATCGGATCACACTTCTGACCGTTTTGCCATGCTGGGCTCCATGGTACTTTGGATATTCTGGCCAAGTTTTGCCACAGCATTGGTGCCATTGGAAAATATGCCGCAAACGGTCGTCAATACATTGCTGGCACTGTCTGGCGCGACAATTGCCACTTATTTTCTCAGTTCCAAACTGCACAACGGCAAAACCTCCATGGTCGATATGGCCAATGCCGCATTGGCGGGTGGTGTAGCTATCGGTTCTTTATGCGACGTGGTGTCTCCAAGCGGGGCATTTGGCATTGGCTTGCTGGCAGGCACGGTTTCTGTTTTAGGCTATGTTTTCCTGCAGCCGGTATTGGAATCCCGATTCAAACTCGTCGATACCTGTGGCGTGCATAACTTGCACGGCATGCCTGGATTAATAGGGGGCCTCAGTGCTTTCTTCTTTGTGCCCGATATCGCAATCGCGCAATTCAACGGCATTATGATTACCCTTATCATTGCCATTACCGGTGGACTGATTGCCGGTGCCATCGTCAAAGCGACCGGTACTACGCGCGAGCCTTATGAAGATAGCGTTGAATTTACACACCTTGCAGGCCCTGAATCAGAGAACTTGCCGGAGCAATTACAAATGCGGGTGGAAGTTCTGGAAACTCGCACTGCGAAACCACAAGCCCCGGTTGAATCACCCGAAACCAAAGCACTGGTAGCAAGACTGGAATCCCGTATCATGACTCTGGAAAGTAGAGTCGCAGCAGTGCAAGCACAAAATATTCAAGAAAAACCAGAATCACAGACTTAATATCTCTTAAGGTTTATACCCCCCGCTGCTTGCAGCGGGGTGCTTCAATATCTATGGCAAATAATCCCTATTCATGGGATTTAAAAACGGTGGCGCCAGGAAAATATGCTTTTCCCCATTTCACTAAACCTTCTAATACCGGCCGCAAATCCTTTCCCTTTTTTGTCAGAAAATATTCATAACGTACCGGTTTTTGTTGATAAGCTTGTTGAATAACAAGCCCGGCAGCTTCCAGTTTTTTCAGTCTATCCGCCAGGATATTTGTGGCAATGCGTTCCGGCGAAGCCATGAGCTCTTGGTAACGTTTCTTTCCCAGCAGCAAATCCCGGATAATCAACAACGACCATTTATCACCCAGACAATCCAGCGCACAGGCAATCGGGCAGCACGAGCGCTCAAAAGTTGATTTACCCAGTTCATCCGTCATAATTCGATACATCTCATCAAAAATAAATGAATAATGGGTACTGTAATGCAATCACTTGCAATTAACAAGTTTATACGGTAAAGTCACTTGCACTCTACAAGCCATTATGTATCCCACACCAATCATGACGAGGATCGCTGACATGTTAAAACTTTACCAATTTGAACGCACTTGGGGCATTCCCAATTTAAGTCCTTTCTGCTGCAAAATAGAAACCTACTTGCGCATGGCGGAGATTGACTATGAAATTAAACCAGCGCTTCCTTTAGGCGCGCCCAAGGGAAAACTGCCCTACATTGAAGATAACGGTCAAGCTTTGGGTGATTCGCGTTTTATTATCGCGCATCTCAAATCAGCACACAAAGATCTGGATGAAGGGCTGTCGGAAGAAGAATCGGCCCTATCGACCGCGATGCAACGTTTACTTGAAGAACATCTATTTTGGGTTGCGCTCTATTCACGCTGGCAATATACGGATGAAAATTGGCAAGTCAACAAACAAGCGATTTTTGGCGGATTGCCACCGATCATCAGGGAAATTGTCGCCAATGGCTGGCGCCGCAAAATCAAGCGGCAGATTTTGGGTCATGGTACCGGCAGACACCAAGCTGAAGAAATCTTCGCGCTCGGCAAACAGGATATCGATGCCCTATCCGCAAGTCTCGGCAACAAGCCCTATTTCCTAGGCGAGCAACCTTCCACGCTTGATACCTCTGCATTTGGGCTGTTAATCAATATCATCGGCTGCCCCATCGAATCACCGCTGAAGGAATATGGCCTAGCCAAAGACAATCTTGTCAATTATGCTGATCGAATCGGACGTGAGTTTTATCCTGATTTGCGAAGCACTTGATACTTACCTTGAGCAATGGAATACCCTAATGGCAATTAAGCAATTTCTACTGTTCGTGCTGTCATGGATCACCGCAAATACTGCATCAGCGACCCGATTTGACCATACGATTTGGGATGATTTGCTGCGCGAACATGTTTACATGCTCAACCTAAACAGGCCAGTCAAGTCAATTACTATGGAATTGCGCTCAATCATGGTCAGTTACAAAAATATATTTATCTCAGCTCTCTGTGTTTAAGAAAAGTGATTTTTCTGACTGGGATCAATCCGAGCAGCTTGCCTATAAACTTCCTTACAGAAGTTGCACTTCAAAGTTGAATCCGCCAACGATTATCATGCCTGCAGCCAGTAAAAAGACCGTGCAGGAATCATTAGATTCCCATTCATTGCATGCAAAGATTCTCCATTACATAAATTTTTGATTGAATCGTACTGAAAAAATCCCATGCGTTGCAAAGGTGATAGATCCAGAAATTGCGGTTCATCATTAAAGTTCCCAATGACCAAAACGCGCGAGCTGCTATTGATTTGGTCAAATCGTAAAAACACAAAAAGATGGGGATTATCTACGTTCAATAACTCACGATTGTTTCTATCTGCAAAAGCCGGTATTTCCTTTCGTATAGAAATCATTTTCTTTACCGCATTGAAGATGCTGTACTCAACTGTTCCTGGTTGTGTTCTTTGCATAGCTTTTTTCCAGTCCATCTTCGGACGGTGTATCCAGCGGCTGTCGTCGTTTTTTGATTCATCATTTAGATAGGAATCATCATTTAGTGTTCCGATGGCATCTCCGTAGTAAAGCATCGGAATACCACCAAAGGAAAGGATCATTCCGTGTAATAGGAGAATAATTTTGATGGCCATATCAATGGCATCGGGGTCGTTATTTATCAGTGCACGTTCGAGCCCAGCGAGCGAAGCCAGCGATCCAGAGATACGTGCATCGCCGGTTTCTGAATTTCTTCCGAAGGCAATTCCGGCCGCGAGTGATCCCTCATAATTTCCAGTATAATAATCAACTAGAAAGCGCCGATGCGACTGCGGTTCATATCCTGCGGTGACAATGTCAGCGTCGCTGAAACCCCAGCCAATATCATCATGACAGCGCACGTAATTGAGCCAAGTTGCCCGTTCAAGTTTTGAAGGAATATTATGTATCCCTTTGTTGAGCAGTATGGCCTTCTTTGTCGCCACTGCATCCCATAGCAGCGCCATGAAAGTCGCGTTATAGGCAATCTCGCATTCTTTAGCATTGATGGCATCTTCACCGAAGTATTTGATTATCTCGGTAGGTGCAACGATAGCTTCAGCGATAAACAGCACACCAGGAGCGGTAACTTGGCAACAATCCTTCATCAACTGCAGAATTAGATGCGCTTCGCGCTCATTCTGGCAAGAACTGCCCATTTTCTTCCACAGAAATGCCACTGCATCAAGCCGCAGAATATCCGCACCGCGATTGGCCCAGAACAGAATGATGTCCAACATTTCTATAAAAACTGACGGGTTCCGGTAATTTAAGTCCCATTGATAGTGATTGAACACGGTCATCACCCATTTGCCCATCGCCTCATCCCAAGTGAAGTTGCCGGGTGCAGTTTCTGGAAATACTTCCGGCATGGATTCTTCATAGATATCCGGAATCGATCGGTCATTAAAGATGAAGTAATAGTCCTGATATGCCTTATCACCTTCTCGTGCTTTCACAGCCCAATCATGCAGGTCGGAGGTATGATTGACAACCACATCCAGTGTCAGCAGCATGTCACGTTTTTTTAGGTTAGTAACCAATTCATCGAAATCTTCGAAGGTACCGAAGCGGCTATCAATCTTGCAAAAATCTCTTACGGCATAACCGCCATCACTTTTGCCTTCGGGACAATCGCAGATAGGCATGATGTGCACTAGATTAACTCCCAATTCTTGCAGGTAGTTCAATCTAGACAGCATATCCTTCAGGTTGTCAGCGTATCCGTTGCAATACAGTGCCATGCCGACCCATTTCTGATTTAGAAACCAGTTGTGATCATTTTCTCGCTCAAGATCACTTTTCTTAAGATGATCTGGTCTGCTGTTATATTGGCGCATTAGCGTCTCCACTAGATGCAGCATGTGTTTCTTAAAATCCGGGTGATCTCCATAAAGCGTATTGAATAACGAGTAAATGGCATAGAAATTTGCTCCCAACCGAGTATAGAAAAATTGCAGATTCTGCGGCTTAGTTTTTTTCTTCAACTCAACCAGAATATCATTGAGCAAAGAATGTGAAATTTGTTCATACATGAATATATGCGCTTAGAATTATTTGTTTTGCTCAATCCGCCAGTTGTAGTGCTCCAACCCTTCCAGAATACCGTCGGCTTGGTGACCCTGAGCAAAATATATCTGTTCCAAGTCGCGCAGCGGCTCAAGCTCCGAACTGTAGTTACCAACCACTATACCTAGCGTATCACCGAGCAACATCTCCTTGTCATTGCCGGAGTCACCTACCACCAGAAAATTCTCTAGAGGCAATCCCCATTTATAAGCCAGATAACGGATGGCATGCCCCTTGGAGGCACGTATCGGCAATACGTCTAAAAATTTTTCATGCGAATAGATAAGTCGCGCATGCAAACGATGCTCCCGCAACAATCGATATAAATCCTGCAGCGATGGCATCTTCTTTGATATCACGTTATAGCTTAGCTTGAATTTACGCTGATTTTCATCGGTTTGAAGTGTCAACCCCGGCAGGCCGGACAAAACTTGCTCTAGTGCATCACGTCGCCATAAATGGGCAATGCGGTTTGCCCAACCGACATCCGGTTGTAGTCTAGGGCCATAATTGATTTCGCTTCCAACTGAAGTGATTAGTACATTCGGAATTGGAACCCGTGCATTCTTGAGAACTTTTACTGCACTTTCCAGAGAGCGACCGGTAGCGACACCGAAGACTACTGATCCTGCATGTTTTTTTAGCCAGCTAATCAACTGTTGCAATCCTTCTCTGTTTCCAAGCAAGGTGTTGTCTATATCGCTGACTAAGGCCTTTCGCGCCAGCGGCATGGGTGATTTGCCGTCTTGCAGTGTAAATGAAATCTGACGCCGCATGCGCTTGCGATCACGACGCAACAGTCTGCGTACTTCCTTCATATATTTGCTAACGTGAGCATCCCAGCTATAGTGACGGCGTGCGCCTATGACACCATTCTTCGACCACGTCCGCCATTGCTGCTTGTCCGATAATACGTTGGATAATGCTGCCGCAATAGCAACCGGATCCAACGGATTCACCAGCAAACCATTATAACAATTCGCCAAAATATCCCGTGGCCCACCATCTTCGGTAGCTACAAAGGGCAAACCGCTCGCTGCGGTTTCAATCAAGGTCAAGCCAAATGGTTCGGTTAGTGCCGGATTAACAAATACACCGCGGCGGCGCGCAGCCAGGCGGTATAGCTCCGGCACATCTTCGGCAGCATGGTGTTTGGGTATCGCTACGCACCCCCATAAATCATAACGATCTATATCCAGCAACAGCTCCCTCAGTACTTTCTGCGAGGCTTCATCCAGTTCACGAATGTCGTCACGATTGCCAGAGACGATAACCAGATTGGCCATTTTCTGTAGCTCAGGATTACCTCCATAAGCTTCAATCAGACCCTTCAGATTCTTGTGAATGGAAGGGCGGCAAATTGTGAGTATTATCGGCTTGGCTGGATCCGATAGAAATTTATCTACCATTCGTATAACATTAGGATTAATTGTTCTACGTCCCGGCGGCGAAAAGCGCGTAATGTCGGTCCCTGGCGGAATCACGACAAAGCGACTGCGTTCATGATTATGATACATACCGTATTGTTCGGTAACCTCCTGCCGCGTGCTGGTGACCACCATGTTAACGCTTACCAGCAAATCTTCTTCTACCGCAATGCGGCGTTCGAAATTGAACTGACGTTCAACAGTGTGCTTTTTCCGGCCACTTGCCAGCAAGCGCGACTGCTTAGGGCGCCCCAGTGAGTGACCCGTGTGCACCTGAGGTATGCCAAGGAGCAGTGATAGCTGTTGCCCTACATACCCTGCATCGGCGTAATGTGTGTGTATCAGATCCGGCAATCGTCCCTGCTGGCGCAAAAAATGTAGGCTGCGATCCACCAGTTGATCGAGATGAGGCCACAGTAATTCCTTGCGTATGTAATGCGATGGACCAAAAGGCAGGCGCAGAATACGTGCGCCGTTGCTAACTTCTTCAATGGACTGGGAATAATCCAGAGATACTGCGGGATCATCAATCAGCCGCGTCAACAAATCAACTTGTCCGACATCGCTATGGCGTGCCAATGCACGCATTAGCTCCACCACATAAGTAGTTTGTCCGCCAGTATCAGCATCTCGCCCCAATTCCATGTTATTTCCTCTGATCAAGCCGTGTGGACTGATCATTAAAATGTACAATGGGTTTTCGTTATTGATCGGATCCATCGTCATACATTCCAATCCTTTATGAACGGCTCGTAAAAAACTGGAGAATCTGGAATCGCTCCTCGTATTTCGCACAAAGTAGCAGCAAAGACATTGGCGCGCGACAAGGTAAGCATAGCCGGCCAGCCGCGCAATAAGCCTAGGATGTAAACAGAGGCAAAACCATCCCCTGCACCGACCGTATCCACCAGTGGTTGTGAAGATGCGGATCCCTCAACACTTTCTACCTTACCCTCGTTGTCGAGTTGCCAAGCTCCCTGTTCACCACATGTAACCAAAACGCTGTCCAAACCAAAACATCTGACCAAAGCATCAGCATTTTGCACTTGATTTTTACCGGATAACCGGAATAACGATGTCAGTATATCCAACTCTTCCTGATTTATTTTTACCAGGTTTGCGCGTCTCAGAGAGCGCTCTATGGTGGGTGCATCATACCAAGGTTTACGCAAATTAATATCCAAAAAGCGGGGCGCGTTGCTGCTGCGAATCAATTCTCCCAGGGCCTGAGCGGACTTTGCACTACGCTGGGCCAAGGTGCCAAAATATATCAGTTGCGGACGCACTGCCAACGTAATCATATGCGTTATGCCTGCATGTATATAGTCATATGCTTGCTCTGGCAGAATTTCAAAGCGGTGTCCATATTCTTCCATATGTACCATCACTTGACCGGTCGGATGAGAAGCATCAAGCTGTATCCCACAATCATCCATACCGGCATCCTTTATCACCACAAGCAATTCACGGCGAAGTTCGTCGTTTCCAGTGCGCGTTATCAGTACTGGATGCAGTCCAAATGCTTGTAGATGGCGTGCAACATTAAACGGCGCACCTCCAAATACTTTCCGGTCATCGAATATATCTGCCAGTACCTCACCGAACAATAAAATAGTTTCTGCTTGAATAGATGTCATAGATACTAGTCAGATATCACACAAATCAATCCTCCCAATTGAGACTCGGTGGCGATGGTTCCATAAGTGACACCGGGTAATGTGCGAACCCTGGGTAGAGGCGGCTCCAAACAATGGCTACCAGGAAAAGGCTACCAACGCCTAGCAGTACTGGCTCCCAGAGTGCCGACCACCCGGCGTGGGCCTGAATCATGATAATAGAATTTGCTCCGGCAGGCGGATGAACAGTACGGGTAACGAGCATAAAACATAATGTAAAAACTGTGGCTGCAATATAGACTGAAATGGAGTCACCGAAGGCCTGGTAGCAGGCGATGCCGATAAATGCGCCACTCAGATGTCCCCCGAACAATGCACGCGGCTGGGCAGCTGGAGCCCGGGTAAGCCCAAAAAGGAAAACAGTGGACCCTCCAAGTGAAGCCAGAAGCAACGATTTTTCAGGTAGCCCCGCAATCCATAGTGCAAGTGAAATTGCCACGGTTGCGCCTAGTGCACGCCAAAGGAGGCGAACGAATGGGTGCTTACTCATTGGAATCTTCACTCTTAATGACTGATATTCACTAAGATGCACATGACTTAAATGATTAATTATGAGCAACAACAGTACAAACAGACCAAGTCTTAGCTGGATTTGAACACATTGAAGAATAAATTTTTTGTTCTCCTCGTAGATTTATTAACGACCTCTTAAAACAGTTTAATTTACAAAAGCTGTTAACAGAAGTCGTTATATTCAGGCTGTAAGTTGCTAAAACTTAAAGGTAGCCATGGTATATCCATAGTTGGTATCCGCGGAAAGACCTGGTCCGACTTTATCAAAGTAAGAACCCTTGAAAATATGACTATACCCTATATCAAAACTCACGCGCTTTAGATAACTGTACTGTGGATCCCAGCCTACGCTGACATCAAGCATGTGCCCCAGAAAGCTGCCGGCCCGTCCAGTCGGGTCTTGCAAGCCGCTGCCGACAAATGCAGCGTGTTTATCCGCTAACCAATATGCGCGATGTGACATCATAAGCCGGACGGTAGGCGTCGGTACAAGTGTTGCACGAAATCCGACAGGCGATAAAAGGTTGGATGGAAAAAAGGGCCCGAACATACCGGTCGGACCATACTCGACCCGTCGTTTCGCGTACAAAATGTCAAAATTCTTGTCAGGATCGCGGTCCCCCGATGCGAAGTCGAATAAGTAAATAGCCCTCAACGGCATTGGCGTATTGAAACTATACCCGACCTCGCCGTGATGGCGATGGGCGAAAAGACTTTTATCCCGGGTATCGCCAAACTGGTACATGGATTCAATTTCATAATCCATCATGCCTTTCGCAGGCTTGGCAAACAGCCTGAAACCGGGGGTCGATAAGTTCCGTTGTCTAAGATTATCGCTTTCGTTTAACTGAAGGAAATAACCGTCAAAGTTAGCCCAGCGCAGATCGCGGTTGGTTACATAAGCGCCGGAGAAGTAAGTTTCGGGGGTATTCCAGTTTAACGATGTCGTTACCCGTTGAACCGGCCGGGAACCAAACACGCGCAGACTCCATTTTTCATCCGTATTGCCGAGCATAAAATGCAAGCCGTCGAACGCGGGCGAGAGAGTTCCCCAACGATGTCCGCCTACCAAGCGCGCTTCACCCAAGTCCATCATGAAACGACCGACTTCGAATTTCGCCGCATAGCCTGTACCCAGAAAATTTTTGTCATGCAGGCCGAGGTGCATTTGGGTAAAGTCAAAATGATCGGCGAAATTCGGGTTATGAGCTTGCCCGAAACTGGCCATCGTGGAGCGCATATCAGTCAATTCAAGCGTGAACTTAAGCGGATCGATGATATTCTTGATTTCCATCAAGAATCTTGTCCGTTGATGAATCTGATCATTAAAACCCGGAATAGTTTTTGTGAAACCATTGTCAAAAACGTCATAGCGCGTGCGATGTTCAACAGCCACATTGAGCCAATCCGGTGCCATCGCAGCAAGGGGAGTTTTATGGCTCTCCATAAGCTTGGTTAAGTTATCAAAGTCAAATCGAGTATGCCCTACGGTTTCCTGCGCAGTGAATGGACCAGCTTGTGCCGTATTAAATGGTGCGGCAGCTTGCGCAGTATTGCTTGAATTTTTATTGAAAATTATCAATTTTTTTGTCTTCGTTTCATCTGTCTTGTCTGTTTCTGTAGCGAACGTATTGCCGCTCCATAAGAAAAAACCAATAATGCAAAACATCATGCAGTAAACTCTCTCAATAGCCCTGCCGTTCATATTTTTACCCTCCCCTTAATATTAAGTAATATTTATATAATACTGAGGAATAACAGTGAATAATATAAGTGCAAGCACTTATATATTAGCGACTCTATGAGCTTCCCCCGAAAAATAGTCTTCCAAGGGTGACGTACAATTAACGTTACTATTGAGAGGAAGACGATGAAGAAGATACCGAAGCAGGAATACACGACCGAGTTCAAGGAGCAAGCGGTCAAGCAAGTGAAGATGGGAAAGTCGATTGTTCTGGTAGCGAAGGAACTGGGACTGGTAGAACAAACACTGCGCAACTGGGTAAAGTTGGCGGAGGCAGGCAAACTTAACGGTAAGGGTACCAAGGTTGTCACACCGGAACAAATGGATCTATCCCGGTTACGTGCTGAGAACGTAAGGCTGAAACGGGAGTGTGAGATCCTAAAAAAAGCAACGGCGTACTTCGCGAGAGATGTTGTGTGAAGTACGCCTGGATTGATAAGCAACGGGAGTTTTCTCTCGCCGAGATGTGTACGATATTAGATGTCAGCGTGAGCGGATACCGGTCGTGGAAGCGTGGTGGCAAACCGGATCGCAAACGCATCACCGACGTTCAAATGCTGACGCTGATCCAATCTATTCATGCCGAACTCAAGGGGATCTACGGTAGTCCGAGAATGGTCAGAGAATTGCGTGACCGTGGGTTTCCAGCTTCCAAGAAGCGGGTTGAACGTCTAATGCGAGAGAACGGCATTCGTGCAAGGCACAAGCGGCGCTACAAGATAACGACGGACTCCCGGCACAATCTGCCGATTGCACCGAATCTGCTGGATCGGAATTTCAGTCCAGCCGCGCCTAATCAGGTCTGGACATCCGATATCACTTACCTATGGACAGATGAGGGCTGGCTATATCTGGCTATCGTGCTTGATCTGTTTAACCGTGAGGTGGTTGGCTGGTCGCTGAAACCGCGCATGACTGCAGACATCGTTACAGATGCACTAACGATGGCATGGTTTCGCAAGAAACCTGCAGCAGGATTGATGCACCACTCAGATCGGGGTAGCCAATATGCCAGCAAAGAATTTCAGAGAAGGCTCAAGAAATACGGCATGATCTGCTCAATGAGCCGTAAAGGTAATTGTTGGGATAATGCCCCAACCGAAAGTTGGTTCAATAGCTTCAAGAACGAGCGAGTACATGGACTGCGTTATGAAACACGCGCAGAGATGGCTGCCATGAGCTTCGAGTACATCGAGGTACTTTACAACCGGAAACGGCAGCACTCAACGTTGAACGAAGCCGCTATCGCGGAGAAACACCCCTCAGCAGCCAGTTTTAATAACATAATTCATCCTCACCCCGAAAGGGATTTTTTTGTACTTTACCATGAGGATGAATCGTAATGACATCAGAATTTCCAGCGCAATTTGCGTGCAATTATCAATGTCTGCTCAATCGGTTGAAGTTGCATGGGATGCAGCCAAAAACCATCGCACTGTATTCACACGGAGTACGTCGAGCCGGGGAATATTTTGATTATCGGATTGATGATTTGACCCGGCTTCAGTTGACCGATTATTTCGTCCATATCGTCGATTCGCTCTCCTGGAGTTCGCTCAAGCATGACCTGTACGGGCTGAAGTTTTATTACGCCCAAGTATTGAATAAACCCTGGCCGGGCGCGGATCTGGTCAAACCGCCCAAGTCACACACACTGCCGGATATTATTACCGTGCCGCAGGCCCAACAGATATTCATGGCCACGCGAGTGCTCAGTTATCGCGTGTTTTTCTTCACCCTGTACAGCCTGGGGTTGCGGTTGGGCGAAGGATTGCGTTTGCAAATCGGGGACATTGATGCGGATCGGATGCGGGTGCAGGTGCGTAACGCCAAAGGCAATCGAGACCGCTTTGTCCCGTTGCCGGAGAACACCTTGCAAATATTGCGCCGTTTCTGGCAGATCCATCGCAACCCCGCATTGCTCTTCCCCGACCGTAAGTGCGGACTCAAAAAAGCCCGCTTGGCCACCACCCCTCTGGATCGTGGTAGCATCCAGACCACCTTGCGCCAGGTCACCTGCGATTGCGGTTTAAAAAAAGAATTACGCCACACAGCTTGCGCCATTCCTATGCCACCCATCTGATCGAAGCAGGCGTCGACCTGCTGGAAGTGCAAAGAATCCTCGGGCATCAATCCATCCTCACCACCATCCGTTACACCCACCTCACCGACCTTGCTAAAGATAATGCCGCAGACCGCATCAATGCGCTGGTAGGCCAGATATCAATCGGCTGGGGGAACGTCAAATGATCCGGCTGGCACACATTGTTGACAACGAGTAAGGTTAGATTGTGATCGCGAAGCGAGCCACAATCTAACCTTACTCGT
This sequence comes from Nitrosomonas sp. Is79A3, assembly GCF_000219585.1. Taxonomy (NCBI): domain Bacteria; kingdom Pseudomonadati; phylum Pseudomonadota; class Betaproteobacteria; order Nitrosomonadales; family Nitrosomonadaceae; genus Nitrosomonas; species Nitrosomonas sp. Is79A3. The sequence continues at coordinate 2,669,441 of NC_015731.1, forward strand.
TAGGCTATAAATCGCCAATGAGGTTTCTAAATGACTGGCTAATCCTCAACAGAAGAAAAAGCTGATAGCATAAAACTGTTCGCCTGTTGGAAGACGAAAAACAGAGGGAACCTCACTTAACAGGCCGTTGAAAAACCCGGCACTTTCAGTCTGTATTCTCGTTTTTAAAAAGCTGCAAGCATTTCGGTTATCTTCCAGATCTGTTTTTTTATCCGGAATGTTCATTCTTTGTGCAATTTTGTGAGAATTTTCTGCAATTCCCGTCTTTTTGCCCTTATCCGCACGTTTTATGCGGATTCAGGGCGTACTGTCCCTATGTGTGCGAGCCAGCCCACCAACCAGTCAGGCTTCCGATACGTACCAGATTGTAAATGGCCGCAACAAATCGAAACTGTCCGCTGACTTTCTCTCGCCCGATTAGTTTCATTTTGCGCATTCCGCCTACTGTCTTCATCCAACCGAATACTTCCTCAATTCGTTTGCGAATCTTCAGACTGATTGCATAACCTTCACCTTGGCGAATATCGTCCGGTACGGCGCTGCCTTTGCGTTTGGCCGCTACATGCGGAATCACGCCCAGTGCCTGTACTGCTTTGATGTGTGTGTCTACGTCGTAACCACGATCTTCTCCAACCGTGGCTCCCGATTTGGTGTTGGCTTGCAGCAGCTTGAGCGATTCTTCCCGTTCAGCCATTCCTGTTGCCGCCGATACGCTGACATCTACTACCAGGCCGTTACGGTTCTCCATCAATACATGCCCCATGTAGCACAGACGACTGGCATCGCCGTCGCTCTTGCGCGCCAGGCGTGCATCTGGATCAGTAGTCGATTCATGGGTGGCGTTACTGCGCTTTTCCCCTGCAAAGTCCCGGCTTGGGTTGCGGCTGTTGTCATCCGGCGGGTTACTGCTGCCATCTTTGCGCATGAAGCTTTTGTGCGAGGCCCAGGCATCCAGTAGTGTGCCATCGATGCTGAAGTGCTCGTCACCACTCAATTCCACCCACTCCACCAATTGCTTGACACCTGCAAAGAAATGCCCGGACATCTCGTTATCCAGCAAACGATCCCGGTTCTGGGTAAAGGTGCTGTGATCCCATACCGGATCATCTATGCCCAATCCAACAAACCAGCGGTACAGCAGGTTGTATTCAATATGCTCGACCAGTTGCCGTTCAGATCGGATCGTAAACAGTACCTGCAGCAGCGATGCTCTCAATAATCGCTCCGGCGGTATCGAGGGGCGCCCTTCTTTCGAGTAAACAGCTTCAAGCTGATGATCCATCCCCTTGAGTATGCCATCCACCAATACCCTCAAAGGGCGCAGTGCATGATTGACAGTGATCCGTTCTTCCAGATTGACATAGCTAAAAAGCTGTTGTTGCGAGTGTTCAATTCCGCGCATGATTTATGAGGTGAGTGGGTTCCATCAAATTTTACCCGTCTCGGTGGGTTTTTCAACGGCCTGTTAAGGAGAGCTACGTTAAATAGTTACATCCAGTTTTATCCAGCATCGATGATCAAAATTTCATAATCAGTGTTTTCCCATATCCTTCTATCCGGCCAGAAAAAGGTAAACTGGACAGTTTCACCAGGCTTGAGTGCGGTAATCGAGAGATCAGCCACATAGATATCAAGTCCAGTATCTCGGGTATCTATGTCTTGTATGTCTTTCCATCCATTGATACCCCAATGCACACGGGCTGGCGCCTTCAGCGCAACAGTTAGTACGTTACCCGAACGTACGAGATGCGGATGATATCGCGGCCCCCAAAGCGTACGGGTGATTTCAGGGCGTTTTCCCTGATAACGTTTCCAAGTAGTACTAGGCCGGTCAATCGGATAGCCTGACGCACGGCTATAACACAGCTTGATAAATTCGCTATGCGCCCAAACAAGTGGCATAACCGAGCCACTCGGCTTGCCTAGATACAGATGATATTCTGGGATGGGCGAACTATCCCACACCTGCTCCGGAAGAAGGCCGCCACTACCTGTCATTGCCGCCATGGTATCTAAGTAAGGCAGTGGATCTTCACCTGCCATTAGCGCGTAATGACCTCGCTCCCCTGTCAGAAGCGGCCATCCCCGCCCAAACCCGGCACCATCGAAGCCGCTACCATCTGCATGTTCGCCGTAGCCATCTCCGTTATAGCGATGCCACACAGGACCGTTCGGCGTTTCAATTTTAAGAATCTGGTCTATGGCTTTCAGGCTATCTAGGATGCGGGGATCCTTCGCCAGACGCAACCCGAAGCGTACAAGTTGAAGAAAATCAGTCGAAATCTGTTCTTCGGCAGGCAAATCCGGCGCATGTGCACGGTTTTTGATCAGAACATGTTCGGCTTGGGCATCCGCATGTACCAGCACATTGTTCGGCATAATGCGAATATAATAACCCGCTACGCCAAGCTTCTCGGCAAGTGATGTATCTGTCACAAAAGTCCATTCCTCAAGGCAGGCATTCCAATTGTCTGCAAGCAGCAGTACAAATTCTTTCGCTTCTCCATCGAGAAAAGTGCTGCCGTCAACAAGCGCAGCAATGGCTACTGCGAGTGTGAAGGTATTCACACCAGAATCCTCCTCCCATCTGTCTTGGCCGGTTAACGGACCTTCATGGGCGATAAAGCGTAACGCTCGCCTAACCATATCCTTGCACGAGATACTTCCCAGAGCGCCGCGATCATGCAATGCAGAAGCTAAAAGAACGGGAAAGGCAGCTTCATCAAGCTGAATTCCTTGCCAGAGCGCATTGCCCCCAAGCCACTGATTCTGGAACCAGTGGCCATCTGCCTGCTGTGTGGCAATTAAGTAACATAATACGTCGCGAGCATCGTCAAGCGCTCCCAGTGCAACCATAGCGCCCGCGGTTTCAACGAGGTCGCGGCACCATACCAAATGATATCCTCCGCGGCTTTGGCTGTCTTCACCCCATGGTATGGCAAGGCTTGCTACGGTAGCACCGCAATAAGTGCGATCGCCGTGAACCTTGAGAACCATACCGGAAAGCGCAAGCATCCGTTGAAGGTTATGCGGTAAATCGAGAAGATGGCAGTTCTTGTGCCATGCTTCCCAGACTCGACATTGAGCACCCCAAACCTCTGAAAAATCTTCAGTCAGGCTCGACATTGCAAGTGTCGCAGCCGATTCTTTGCTTGTTCCGAAGCCAAGCGCGAGAGTTGCCTGCTTTGGCAATTCGCCCATCAATGAGACAGCGCCTGGACCTGCACTATCGTACTCCCAGGTCATGCGTCCATGTCGATAGAAATCCTGCCAGCCGTCACTCGTTTCAAGGTAACCGGCAGAGCAACGTTCAAATGCTCCGGCTTCCGTATCCTGACACGCCATCAGCGCCAACCCGAAAGGCCCCTGCTCTGCCCAAAGTACTCTACGCCCATTGTGTTTATCTACGGAGGCGAGATTATTCTCCGCATCACCACCCAAGCGTGCTGACAAAAGCGCATAGGCCCGTAGGCTCTCATCCCCTTCTAATCGGTAACGTAGCAGGAGTACATCTCGCCGCTGTGATGGACAAACTTGTAACGTAAAGGTAAAACGTGGATGGCTATGAACAATCTCAACAGCAGGCACATAGGGCTTCGGTAAGCTAATTCGATAGTTACCGAGACGGCGGAGCTCTACCCAGAATCCCTGCTTATCGGCAATGATAAAACCAAGATCTCGAATTTGGGGAATATCAATACGTGGATAATAAACCTCGGTAACAATTCCTTCTGCAATGGTAAACCAAAGACGTGAAGATCCAAGGCTGGTGCCGACCATATCCTTGCCAGCGTGAGCCCAAGTAGGGTGAGGGAATTTTGCAGAAGGTGCTTGCATAAGATTCCTCGTACAAGATACCAATAAATCAGTAATCTGAAAAACTGCGACAACTGCCACCTAGTTGTTGTTTTTCCAGTAATTCTTTTGCAATTATTACTACCCGCTCAGGCTCGAAACCGAATTCTTTCTGTAGCTCTTTCAAGGGAGCTGAAGCACCAAAGGTCTGCATACCAATGATGCGGCCACTATCACCCACATAGCGTTCCCAGCCGAAGGTTGACGCTTGCTCGATCGCGATCCGCGACTTCACCGCCGGAGGCAATACGCTGTCACGGTATTCCTGTGTTTGGTGCTCGAAGATATCCCATGAGGGCATGGATACAACACGAGAGCGAATACCTTCAGCAATGAGCTTTTCATGCGCTTGTACAGCAAGGCTGATTTCGCTGCCGGTTGCGATAAGTATTATATCGGGCTTGCCGCCCGGAGTATCAGCCAGTATATAAGCTCCGCTGGCTACGCCCGAAGCGGGCGCATATTTATTGCGATTCAATGTCGGAAGCGGTTGACGCGAAAGCACCAGAACTGCCGGACGATGACGCAATTGTAGGATAACGCGATAGGCCTCGACCACTTCATTAGCATCGCCTGGCCGCAGAAGTGTCAGACCAGGAATGGCACGCAAAGAAGCAAGTTGTTCGATCGGTTGATGCGTCGGACCATCCTCTCCATCACCCATGGCATCATGAGTGAATATAAATATAGTTGGCAGTTCCATCAACGCCGATAAACGAATGGCTGGTCGCGCGTAATCGCTGAAGATGAAGAAAGTAGCACCATAGGGCCGTAACTTGGATAACGAAAGCCCGTTCAAAATTGCGCACATGGCGTGTTCTCGGATGCCGAAGTGCAAATTCTTCCCCCCCGGTGTTTGAGCCTGAATATCGCCAGCACCAAGATAATTCAACAATGTTTTGGTTGATGGGCCTAGGTCTGCAGATCCACCAAGCAGCCAAGGAATATTCTGCGCCAATACGTTTAGCACTTTACCGGAAGCTTCTCGTCCTGCTAACCCCTTTGGATCCTCCGGAAATACCGGCAGGTTGTTATCCCACTCGGCCGGCAATTCGCGATGCTGCATTTGATCAATTTCGGTAGTAAGTTCAGGATACTTGTTACGATAATCATTGAATAAATTTATCCATACTTGACGAGCCGCTGCTCCACGTCTTCCAATACCGGCAGCAAAGTGCTCACGCACCCCTTCCGGTACCAGGAATTGCGCATCCTCAGGCCAACCGTAGGCACGCTTGGTTAAACGGATTTCGTCTAAACCAAGCGGCTCGCCATGCGCTGCAGCCGTATCATGCCGATTGGGCGAACCGTATCCAATGTGACTATCAAGAATGATCAGCGTAGGCTTCCCTTTGGTCTCCCGGAATTTCTGCAAGGCTTGATCGATCTGCTCGATATCGTTTGCATCACTCAAACGCAGAACATTCCAGTGATAGCTGAGAAATCTCGCCGCCACATCTTCCGTGAACGTAATTTGTGTACTGCCCTCAATCGTGATGTGATTGTTATCATAAATCCAGCACAGGTTATCAAGCGCAAGATGCCCAGCCAACGATGCTGCCTCCGAACTCACGCCTTCCATTAAGCAACCATCACTGCAGATGGCATAAATGTTATAGTCGAAAATGTTCAAAGCTGGTTTGTTATAGCGGCTTGCAAGCCACTTTTCAGCGATAGCCATACCAACACTGGTTGCTATGCCTTGCCCGAGTGGACCGGTGGTGGATTCTACTCCAGAAACCCAATGATACTCAGGGTGACCGGGGGCCTTGCTGCCGAATTGGCGGAAACGGCGAATATCCTCCAGCGTCACAGAAAGTTGCCCTAATTTTTCGTAATCCGCATTGACTGCACGCGTCCCCGACAGGTGCAACACCGACCACAACAGCATTGAAGCGTGACCGTTCGACAACACAAACCGGTCTCGATTGGGCCAGATCGGATCCTGAGGATCGAACGCCATGACACGATTCCAAATGGTATAGACCAGTGGCGCCAACGCCATAGCGGTGCCGGGGTGACCGGAATTAGCGGTCTGCACGGCGTCGATCGACAATGTCCGGATCGTGTTGACAGCCAATTGGTCAAGTCCATTATCAAACATGCGCATCTCTCTTAAATTGTGCTGAATTTCTGGCCATTACTGAGGCGCTAATTTCTGCATTGCTTTGCATTTTGGTAAAGTATGATGGGTACAATAAATAGCTAGATTTCTCATTAAGTTTTTTAGACTCAATCACAACCTTTGCTCGGTATTCATATCCCATAGGCGGAAACCCCCAATAAACGCATTATTATTGTCACCCCTACGCAGTCCCGCAGGCAGTTTCTTGAGCTTCTTTGCGTTTCCACCACCCAAAACGACATAATCAGCTTCGAGAGCCATTTTCAATTTATTTGCGATCTCATACACATCTTGACGCCATTTTTTCTTACCCTTTTTCTCTAATCCACGCCGGCCGAGATAGTCTTCGTAGGTTTTCCCATTCTTGTAAGGAAGATGAGCCAATTCCATCGGTTCGAGCACCCCATCCGCTATCATTGCCGATCCCAAACCGGTGCCTAAGCCAAGAAAGAGCATACGTTCCTGGGAATAGCTTCCAAGCGCCTGCATAGCGGCATCATTAATCAACTTTACGGGACAGCCAAATGATTTCTTAAAATCAAATCCTACCCATCCACGACCCAGATTAAATGGATCATGCATTGGGCAACCGCCAATCACGAGACCTGGATAGCCTATCGAAACACAATCATATTTCCAATCTCGCACTACATTTTTTACCGCATTGATCATTTGTTTCGGGGTCATCGTTAGACCCGAGGCTATCTTGAACGGCCTCTTATGCCCTGTCGCCAATACTTTGATATTTGTTCCGCCCACATCAATGACGAGAATGCTAAGAGATGTTCCTATTTTCATAACCGCGCACATGCCCAAAATTATTGGTAAGACAGCTATTTCTTCAGAAAATTGGCGCTAATCGACACCATACCTATTTTTAGAAATCCGATATCAACGTGAATATATTCATGCAATCACATCGAAGCAGTTAGTAAGAATTACACTTATGAGAGCATCTTCGCAGGATCATGCTTTGGGTTATACCATCCGCCATCGGCCGCAATGAGCGCATCAGCTTCCATCGGCCCCCAGCTACCGGGCTTATATAATCTGACCGGCTGATGCTCCGTCAGAACCCTATCAAGCACTGCCCAAGCCGACTCAACTGCATCCTGCCGGGTGAAAAGCGCGCCGTTACCAGCCAATGCGTCGCCCAGAAGCCGCTCATAAGGCGTTTGCTCATCTGGCTGAGCGTTGAGAAGGTAAAGTTCTTTCTGGTCGCCGACATATTCCTCTCCCGCTCGCTTGACGCGTGCAGCTAAAGCAATGGCGGAATGCGGTGATAATTGGAAGCGCAAATAATTAGCCCGGCAAGCCTCCGGCCCGGCATCTTCAAACAGTTTCTGCGGAGGTGCCTTAAGTTGAACCAGAATCTCTGCAGCAGTTTCGGCCAAGCATTTGCCTGAACGCAGGTACCACGGCACACCTGCCCAGCGCCACGAATCAATAAATAACCGCAAGGCACAATAAGTCTCCGTGTCAGAATCCTTAGCGACACCAGATTCCTGAAGGTAGCCTTCAAACTGTCCTCTTACCAGATCTTCCGGTTTTAGCGCATGCATTGCTTGAAATACCTTGGCTTTTTCGCTTCGCTGGGCCTCAAAATCCCGCCCGGCTGGAGGCTCCATGGCCAGAAGCGCAACTATTTGAAAGAGATGGTTCTGAATCACGTCGCGCAGGCAGCCGACTCCGTCGTAGAAACTGCCTCTTCCTTCCACCCCAAAATCTTCCGAAAGCGTGATCTGAACACTCGCTACATAATTGCGATTCCAAATCGGTTCCAGGAACGAATTTGCGAACCGGAAATAAAGGATGTTTTCGATTGCTTCTTTGCCAAGGAAGTGGTCAATGCGAAAGATCGAAGTCTCTGGAAAAACCAAATGCGCAGCGCGGTTGAGCTCGCATGCCGAAGCCAAATCACGCCCAAAAGGCTTTTCCACAATGACGCGGGCATGCTCCGCCAAGCCAGAAGAGCCAAGATCTTTGATGATGGCCGCGAAGAAGGCAGGCGGAATGGCGAGGTAGAAGGCCGGATGCAGCGCGCCATTAAGCGTTTTTTTGAGCGTTTGAAATGTTTCCGGGTTTTTATAATCACCGTCTACATAACGCAGTAGCGAAAGCAATTGATTTAAGGCGTTCGAATCGACGTTTTTAATGACATTTTTTATACCGTCTATTGCGCGATCGTGCAGTTGCGCTAGCGTCCAGCCCGAAAAACCAACGCCTACTATCGGAACCTTTAATGACCCTCGTTTAACCATCGCGTAGAGCGATGGAAATATTTTCTTGTGTGCAAGATCACCCGTTGCGCCAAAAAGTACCAGTGCGCCTGATTGCGTTAGGCCGCTTGCGGGTTTGTCCATGTCATGTGCCATCCTTTGGCTTTTCATCATGACCGCCAAACTGCTTGCGCATGGCCGAGAGAATACGATCGGCGTAATCTGCCTCTCCCTGGGACTCGAAACGTCCGAATAATGCAGCACTGATGACTGGCGCTGGTACGCCTTCGTCGATGGCGGCGAGCGTGGTCCAGCGTCCTTCGCCCGAGTCCGATACGTGTCCTGAGAATTGCTTTAGCTCCGAATCTCCGGCAAGCGCCGCTGCTGTTAAATCGAGCAGCCAGGATGAGATCACGCTGCCTCGACGCCATACTTCGGCCACTTTACCGATGTCGATGCGGTATTGGTAGGCTTCCGGGTCACGCAACGGAGTAGTCTCGGCGTCCTGTGTTCTTACACGAAGACCTGCATCTGCATGTTTGAGAATATTGAGTCCTTCAGCGTATGCAGCCATCAAGCCGTATTCAATGCCATTATGAACCATCTTCACAAAATGACCCGCACCAGCCGGGCCACAGTGCAAGTAACCCTGTTCTTCGGGATCCGGTTCGCCGTCGCGCCCGGAAGTCCGTTCTGCTGCTGCAACGCCTGGCGCAATGCTTTTAAAGATCGGATCGAGATGCCAGACTACGTCTTCCTCGCCGCCAATCATCAAGCAGTAGCCTCGCTCGAGCCCGAATACGCCGCCGCTGGTTCCACAGTCAACATAGTGAATACCTTGTGTCTTGAGCGCTTTAGCACGCACTTGATCATCACGATAATAGCTGTTGCCGCCATCGATGATGATGTCGTTCGCCGCAAGCAATACGGCCAGATCTGAAATTGTCTTGCCGGTAACACCGGCGGGCACCATCACCCAGATCACACGCGGAGAGGATAGTTTGGCGACAAAATCATCCAGCGAATCGGCATGTTGAATAGCCTGGCCTGTTAGCGCTTTGACGGCAGCCGCATTGACGTCATAGACCACGCACGAATGGCCGTCTTTAGTTAAGCGCCGCACTAGGTTAGCACCCATGCGTCCTAGACCAATCATCCCCAGTTGCATGCATTCCCTCCTTTATTAATTTCAGATCTGAACTTCAGTTTGATTCCATACTGAGTACCCAGAACATTTGAAAACAAACCATTTAAGACGTGAAACTCTTCTTGGATAAGATTAATTGTTTAGATCAGAAAGAATCTGAACTTAGCATCTTCTTCCTTAGCAAAAGTGTAATGTAGAATAATTGCGGAAAAAAGATTCAAGTGGAGTCATTTTTGATTTATCTTCGCCGCGATCACCGCTTCCCATTTTTTTATAGGATAAATGTTATTTACTAAGATTGTCAGTGCACTATCGAACACTATCAAATTATGATTCAATTGATTCCAGGCGCAAACTGCTCGACGGCAAACCAGCAGGCCGGATAATCTAAGCCGATCATCATCGGATAATTCGTTTGTATCAAGGCCCGTACATTCGTCAAGATTGACTACGATGGCTACTTAGATTTTCAATGCCGATTCAAGCCGATCCACTCTCGCCACAAAATACAACTAGGCTTAAAGTCAAATTCCTGCACGAAGTAATCAAACCAAGAATTATTGCAATTATGATTTATAACCTTTCTAACTACTTGAATTAGCTCCATCACCTTGGCAAGTAAGCTATTCACATGGCAGTAAATTTATGCATCTCACTCAATGCGTCAGTGATATGTTTACTAGCGACATCGGCATGCCCCATTTTTGCGTGTTCTATCGCATGATCTAGGTGTTTAATAGACGCATTGATGTGATCTGCTCCTTTGGTGTTTCCTTTCGCAATCGCTTCTTTCTCAGCTTCTTTGGCATACTTTAGACTCCTTTCTGCATGCTGAAGAATCTGCTTCGCGTCACTTCCATGTGCTTTAGCCATCTCTGCATGTTTGATCGTTTCTGTCATAGAATCACTGATTTTTCCCTGAGATTCAGTTTTGCTTCCATATCCTGATGCACTTATTTGGTTATTAAAAATAAGAGCCAAGAACCCTACCGCTAATAGCGCCGATATTTTTCTCATGATATGAAACCCTCCTTGTTTGTTGATGTGAAGAACCGTGTGTTTGCTTACCAACGACCACTGGTCATCTGATAGGCATCCCCTCCTGTTTTAGGTTAGGCTGGATTAGCGACCCATCCTTTGATTGTTTTCTTCCATTGATCAAGTTGATCACCGATGCGCTGAGTTATTGTGGGGTCTTCCCTCCTGAGCTCCGCTTGTAATTTGTCCAAATCAACCGAAAGTTTATCAACAGTCGCTTTATCCACGCCGGAAAAACCCGAATTTTTGATACCTATTAAACGATTCTGTAGATAATTAAGTGTGAAGCGTGCTTTATCGTACTGTTCTTCGCTTAAGAATGCTTTGGCAAGTGCTAAATTTCCGGAAATTGCCAATACCGGATCATCAATCTCTTTTTCATCAACAATAGCGCCCTCAAAGATTGCAGTGAGCGCATTTAGCGCCTTGCTATACTGTTTGTTGCTTATATCTTCGAGTGCCGCATCAAGACTTGCTTTAACCTCGGCCAGATCCACTTTAACAGTCACGCGAACCAAGCCCGCGTTGGTTTCTTTTAAACCCAACTCTTCGGAACGTTTGAAGGTGGATTCATAATCACTAATCAAAAGAATGTCATCCAGCACAGGTACGTAGTGTTCCTTAATCGTTTGACTGTCGTCATACATCACTTTGCCGTACTTAAATGAAGAGTCAATCTTCAGCTCTGGTAATTGTTCTGCTAGCATGATTTGAATGATTTGTGCTTTTTTAATATGTTCAAAAGCTTCGTCCGGGAGCTTCATGTCCAATGCAAATTGCGCAAGATTGATGTGCCCCATCATTTTGTGTGTCTGTTGTTGAGATTTATCGCGCTGAAGTTCAATTAAGGTTTTATCTTTTGCCGGCCGGTTCTTTGATTCATCTGCAGTGAACGCTATTCCTGATTGCATAATTAGAGTAGCCAGAATAAATCCGTAGACCAGTGCATTTTTATTCATTTCACTTCTCCAGACTATTGAATGTTTAACGCAATACTGGGATAACAACTCATCACCGAGCATGATAGGCTGTTCATAAATAAAAATAGATGAAGGTAGTGCCGAGAATTTTTAAGCTGCTTACCCCAAGAACCATGAACATATCACACCTAAATAACAACAACTTATCTGTCAAATCAAACCACTTTCTCACCGCACGAGACAGATAATCACACGCAAATAGTGCCAATCAAGATATTCCACATCATTGAAAAAAATCTCGCCTTTAAAACTTTCTCCTCTTAAATTCACTACTTTGAAACAGTAACCAATCCGCGAAAGAAATCGCAAATAAGAATTAGCCCGTTTGTTCTGAACAAGCTTAGTTCTTTCTAACTGGGGCAACACTCTAGTAATGTGTTGTCCAATCAATTCACTGCCTGAACAGCAAAGCAAATCTCCACTCGCCTGATTGCAAGCGCGAATCATGCCATTATCATAGAGTATCAATGCTGCTTGCTCCTTTTTGCCGATGCCAGTTCTGCTAGCAGGCCGTTGAAAAACTATCTGCGTTGCCGCTGCGGTGTTAAAAACAGACTCAAAATGCTCATTTATTAAGCATAAACTGCGCTTATCCTCAGAAGAGCGATCTGTGTTCGTTTGCTTTGTAATGGATAATTCAATCACTGACTTACCTCCGCTTCTGCAAGAAGCCAGTCCTCCAACTCATGCCCTGGCTCAAATCCGCGAGCTTGTGCCTTATAGTAAGCTAAAACTGCGATATGAGAATTTCGGTCTGCTTTGTGCAATTCAAACTCAGATTGATGATTTTCGTCAGATAATTTTTCCTTACTGCTTCTGGATTGTCGTTTTTCAGATTCCATCGCAACCGCCTTGCTTAAGAATAAGTTATATAATCAGAGAAAAATGATCGGTAAATATGTACCATATTTACTTTTCTTCAGATACTACAGAAGAATTTCCGATGGTGGTATCCGTGCGAACACGTAGGTGCAAACCCTTATATATCAACAGATTTGTAGAATATAACTGGTTTTTATCATAAGCTTTAGGGTGTTTCATAGCCGAGTTCAACAGCAGGAAGATAATTTGTCCAACCCGCTCAAAAAATTAAGTTTCCGAACCATGTTTGATGCGGCAGCAGATGCAATGCTATTGACCGAAGATTCTGGTCACATCGTGTTGGTTAATCCAGCAGCACAAAAGTTATTTGGCTATTCTGCAAATGAACTGATCGGATTAGGAATTGAAATGCTGATAGTGCCCCGGTATCGGGAGCACTATCAAGAACTCTTTGCGAACAAACCGATACAACACTCCATGAGTGTCGGTAATGAACTTATCGCATTGAACCGCGATGGCAAAGAAATGTTATTGGATGTGAGTCTCAGTCCCATCAAAACACAACAACAGCTTTATGTCCTGATTACATTTAATGCCGCTAATCGACGTCTTGATGCCGAGGAAGCACTTCGTGGCAGTGAAGAACGCTTGCGTTTGGCTAAGCAAGCAGCAGGTTTGGGTATTTTTGATTACGACTTCAAACGTAATATCGTTTTTTGGGACGAGCAGATGCGCTTACTATGGGGCAAGCACTCTGAGAAAACCATTAGTTATGAAGAATTCGTCGCTGCGATACATCCAGAAGATCGCGCGGCAAGACAAGCAGCTATTGATAAAGCAATGGATCCCGCCAGTAATGGGGAATTCAAAGCAGAATATCGCGTGATCAACTCCGCCAATGGTGTTGAACGTTGGATATCTGCAAGAGGACGGGTGTATTTCGAAGCCGGATCTGCGAATCGGTTAGTCGGTGTGACACGTGATATCACAGAGCAGAAAATTCTTCAGAAAAAGCTACAAGCGCAGCGCAATGAAACAGAAAACATAATTAAACAGCAAGTGGCCGCACGGACAGCTTCTGCAATTGCTCACGAGCTTAATCAGCCGCTAGCCGCAATTTCCGCTTATTGCGAAGTAGTGTTGCACGCATTACTCAGCGATGCTTTTAACTCTGAGGACTTAAGAAGAGCCCTCGAGGGCTGCGTAGAACAGGCTCAACGTGCTGGTCGTAGTCTCCATGAATTGCTCGCTTTTCTACAGAAAGGCGAGTTAATAACCGAACGGTTAAATCTGCACGATGTAATCAGTGAAGCGCTAAGCATTGTATTTAGCGATGGATATGGAAGATTTCACGTGGTTTTTCATTTGGAGAAGAATCTTCCAGCAGTCCAGTGTAATCGTACTCAGATACAGAAGGTTTTGATAAATCTCTTTAGAAATGCCATTGAAGCCATGGATGCCTCTGATATGCCCACCTTAACGATTACAACCACGCTGTATGCCTTGGACAAAACAAGTATGGCTAAAGTAATAGTACAGGATAATGGACCGGGCCTTGATCATGATATGGCTGAACGCATATTCGAGCCTTTTTTTACAACCAAGCCAACAGGCATTGGCATGGGGCTCGATATTAGTCGCGCCCTGGCTGAAGTCAATGGCGGTCAACTCTGGGTAGAGCCCGGCACTAAGCCAGGTGCTAGATTCCAATTTACTTTACCTTTTGCGCCATGATCACGCTTGAATCAGTTGTTTTTGCCGTGGAAACGACGCGATACCTTATGGAGAATTAAATTACTAACTAGAGCTTACTCAGAAATTCAGCAATCAGATATGCACTGCTAAGTAAGAATCCCGGTTTAAGATGAATTGGCAATCACGCGCAAACGGAATTTCTCTGGGCATGCACTTTTTTGTCACCCAGAAAGCTATTTTGGCAGCAAGATTCTTCAGGCAAATAAAAACCCGCACCAAGATGAGCAGGTTCATAACCAGGAAGATACTATTAATCCATGCGGCAGACGTATCAGCGCGCTTGGCTCGAATATTGTTGAGCCGATAACCATACTTTCCTTGGCCAAACTTTCCTTCAATTGGAATGCGCTCGCGATATTCCTGTCGGCGTTGTGCTTTCAGGCGTTTGATCTCATCTTTGTTTTCAAGTGTACTCTTTGGCGGACGTCCCAGTGGTTTGCCTGCGAAGCGGATATGCTTGCGTTCCAGATAGCTGCGATTATCACGTGAACCATATAGCGTATCGGCAATGACGACTTCAGGATAATAGCCATAACGCTTTTTGTAGGCTTCAACTTGCGCTTGAAGATCATGGCCTTCATGTTGCGCATCCCAGTGCAGCTTATCGACATGCGCCAATCCTTTGCCTGTCAAGCTCACGCTTATTTTGGCGCCAAATTCCACTGCCTTGCCTTGCTTTCCCCTGATAATAGGCCGAAGATACGGCTGACTGATACTGACAATGCGATCATCACAGCGTCTGGTGTTGGTTTTGTACATTGCATAGTGTTGTTGGTACAGATGGGGCAATACCCAGTAGCGGCGCAACAACCAATTGGATAACGGTATGGGCGTGCCAAACGGATATTCCGTCAGCATCGCTTCAATATGATTTAAATTCCGCTGCAGGAACTGCAATTGCTGCCTGATACCGGCACGGCGTTTTCTGCTGGATGGCCGTCTTAACTTGACCAGGCTGAGGTAGGCTTTTCTGGCAATCTCGCGATAAGTGCGCGGCTTCTTTTTCTGTGGACGATTACTTTTGGCATGCAGTTCATCAATGATACGCTCACTCAATTCACGCGCTTCGTTCAGCAGTCCAAGATCTGTGGGATAGCGTATGGCCTGTTCTGCAACGGTGGCGTCCAGTATTAATTTGCCGCGATTGCGCAGCTGCTCATCGGCCAAAGATTGAGCTGCCTCCATTGGGGTAGCCGCGTCATTGCTGCCCGCATCACCGCTATTTGATACAGCATTGTCGCCGTTGTCGTCATCCATTGCTTTGACTGATTGCTTTGTCCGCCGAGGTTCAACCGTTTCGATGATCGCCTCATGAAATTCATCAAATACCGTCTGACCCATGCGCTTGCGTATCTCAACCAGTAATGATGACGCAAAGGGCGCCTTCGCTTGAAAACCTTTCAGCCCGATAAAATATTGCAGGTACGGATTTTCTCGAATCTGTTCAACAGTCTCTTCATCTGAAATCGATAATTTATGTTTAATTATCACTGCTCCAATCACGATTCTGGCATCTTTGGCTGGGCGGCCCAGTCTTGAACATAACGTCTTATAGTAACTCTCGGACAACTCATCCCACGGTAGACAATCTCTCAGTTTTACCCAGCGATTATTGGGATCAAGAATCATGCCTGGCGGTGTATCAAATCCTTCGAGGGGCAGTTGCTTTTGGCTTATATAACGAATCATAGTGCACGGTTTTTGGTGTTAATTCACATATTTACGTGCACTATTTTACCAAAAAATAAAATATTGTTAAACTCAATCAGTTAGTTATGCTTTTTGAGTAAGCTCTAACTATCAAGGGGAAAAAAGGCTCTATCCAGGGCATTTTAGGAAAAATCTGTATCCTTGGTTAACTGCGTTAGTACAGCTACTCGTTAGGGTTCAACCGGTTTGATTGCCACAACTTTCCCCTTCGCAATCTGCACAAACTCTTGTCCTGTAGCAGATCTAGCATTTTTTGCTCCATCAAGTTAAATACTGAATCCCGGCTGATATTAGCCGGGATTCAGCTTAACCTCCAAGAAAGATCGTCAACTAAACCATTCCATCTTTGCCCAGCATAGCATGTACTGGACGATACTAATAAACCCGTTGACAATCAGAAACTAGGCAGACGCCTCCGAAAACTTTTAACTTGGGATGTAGCATCGCGACAAGCTTCTCTGCCTGATCTTTTTCGCAGACGAGAAGTATTACGTCATTGTACTGCTCCATAATGAAGTCGTCCTGATCCCGTTCACCGGTTGATCCAAAACCTCCTACCTTTTTGATGACTGTATAACCTTGCACGTCGGCTTCTCGAAACAAATTGAGCAGATCATCGAGCCATTCTTCATGAATAACAATCTCGATCCGCTTCAACGATACCAAGGATTCTGGTTCAGATAACATGATTTTTCTCCAAAAAATATTAATGTCATAGTTAGAATTTGAGTACTCCAGAATATACTGGAAGCTATCCAGAGAAACTTCAAAAAATGTTAATGCCATAGTCAGGATTTGAGTGCTCCAGAATGCGCTGGAAGCTATCCAGAGGAATCTCAATAAGTGACGCACATTCCAGTGAATCCGGTTTCTACCCTTGCTGCCATCCTGGATACGGGCACTTGGCATTTGCGCTTTTTTATGGCACCACCTGATACCTCGCAGCATTCCATGAATAATAAGTATCGAACCTATACTAGGACTAGGTGGCTGCATAATAGCCAGGAGTAGCAATTACCACGGATAATAAGTCTCATGCAGATACTGAGCGGCCGCATAATAGCTGGGAATACCAACCACCACGTTAAACGGAAAAGTAACCCCGAGCGACAAAGTAAGATAGAACGACGGGTTGGCCTCAGGAATCGCAAGCCGCATCGCCGGCGGAACCGCGATATAGGAGCAACTCGCTGCAAGTACTGTCACCAACGTGATACCGCCTACCGAGTAGCCCAGAAGGAAGTGGCCCACGAATAGCCCGCATACCGCGCCAATCAAAGGCATAACAATACCAAAACCCACCAGAAAAACGCCCACAGTTTTGAACTCAGACAATCTTTTCCCGGCTTCCATCCCCATATCGCACAGGAATATACATAACGCTCCCATAAAGATGGTTTCAAAGAAGGGCTCAATTTTCTTATAAC
The DNA here is from genome assembly GCF_000219585.1 of Nitrosomonas sp. Is79A3. NCBI lineage: Bacteria > Pseudomonadati > Pseudomonadota > Betaproteobacteria > Nitrosomonadales > Nitrosomonadaceae > Nitrosomonas > Nitrosomonas sp. Is79A3. The sequence continues at coordinate 2,686,519 of NC_015731.1, forward strand.
TGGCGTCTGAAACAACCCAACCAATCGCCATTGAGCCGAACAGCAGCAGAATACTACCGTTGGTAAAAGCATCGATTAACAAATGCTTCATCATCCCTTTGTCAGCTTTGGACGCGCCACCCATGATTCTTCGAGAATAACCGGCAAGCACCAAGCCAATCATAATTGCCGGCGATTCCATGATCGCCAGCATGATGATGGGGTAAGCTTCATACGTTACGCCGATACCTCCCAGAAACGCTACCGCCGTCATATAGGTCCCTGCGCTCACCGAACCATAGTGTGCGGAAATGGCTGCGGCATTGAGCGGATCTATTTTCCCGATTGCTCGCAAGATGATGTAAGCAACAATAGGCAAACCGCAGCCAAACGCAAGCGCCGCCCATACAGCGGGAAGAGCAGACGACATGTCTGATCCGGCAAGCGCCTTGCCGCCATGAAGCCCGATCCCGATCAACAAATAGATAACGATCATTTTATGCATATCCATCGGGAATTTCAGATCCGATTTGATGAGACAGGCAAACATACCCAGCGCGAAAAACAGTATCGCCGGTACGAGAAGACTGGACAATGACATGGTTACACTCCTCTTATTTTAAAGTAGTTAAGCGCGAGAGACTTTACGTGCTGTAGCTTGTTGCACCGTGTCAAGGCTTGTTTTAAATTCCGTGAGATTCGCCTTATTACTCACGTAAACCAGACTTGCATTTGTTTTCTTCAAAGCCAGTGTATTTTTATTCATTTCAATTCTCCGAATTGTCAAAAGTTTTAACATAGCGTAGTGAAAACAACACAGCACAGATCACAAGTAACTAATAATAAGAGAAAATACCTATTTTCCCCTTGATCACAGTTTGCTATCTTACGGGGCAGGAAATCACACGCAATTAACGCCCCGGGATATCCTTATCATTGAATAAAAGTTCGCCTGAAAAACTTAAGCGACACAATTAATCAAAGAGAAGTGATTGTTAAACTTATGTCATATTTCCTACTTTTAAAATCCTACAGAAGAATAATAAGTGGCAATATCCGTGCTGACACGTAAGTGCAAACCCTTATATATCAACATATTTATAGAATATAACTAATTTTTATCGTAAGCTTTATTGCGTTTCGTAGCCGAATTCAACAGCAGGAAGACAACTTGATCTACGCACTTAAAAACTTAAGTTTCCGAACCATGTTTGATGTGGCAGCGGATGCAATGCTGTTGACTGAAGATTCCGGTCACGTGGTGTTAGTTAATTTAGCTGCGCAACAGCTATTTGGTTATTCAGCAGAAGAGCTGAGTGGATTAGCGATTGAAATATTGATAGTGCCCCGGTATCGGAAACAATACCGGTACTATCAGAAACTTTTTCTAAACAAACCGATAAAGCGCTCCATGAGTGTCGGCAATGAGCTTGTCGCATTAAACCGCGATGGCAAAGAAATGTTGTTGGATATTAGTCTCAGTCCCATCAAAACACAGAAACAACTTTATGTCCTGATCACACTTAATACCGCTAATCGACGTATTGTGGCTGAGGAAGCACTTCGGGCCAGTGAAGAACGTTTGCGTTTGGCCAAACAGGCAGCAGGTTTGGGAATTTTTGATTACGATTTCAAACGTAATATCGTTTACTGGGATGAGCAGATGCGCTTACTGTGGGGTAAGCATTCTGAGAAAACCGTAAGTTATGAAGAATTCATAGCCGCGATACACCCTGAAGATCGTCCAGCGAGACAAGCAGCTATCGATAAAGCCATGGATCCCGCCAGTAACGGAGAATTCAAAGCGGAATATCGCATTATCAATCCTACTGATAGCATTGAACATTGGATATCTGCAAGGGGGCGGGTGTATTTCGAAGCCGGACTTGCGAATCGGCTAATCGGTGTGACACGGGATATCACAGAGCAGAAAATTCTTCAGAAGAAGCTACAAGCGCAGCATAATGAAACAGAGAATATCATTAAACAGCAAGTGGCAGCGCGAACAGCCTCTGCAATTGCCCATGAGCTTAATCAGCCGCTAGCCGCAATTTCCGCTTATTGTGAAGTGGTGTTGCACACGTTACGCAGCGATGCTTTTAACTCTGCGGACCTAGAAAAAGCGCTTGAAGGCTGCTTAGAACAGGCACAACGCGCTAACCGCAGTTTGGATGAATTACTTGCCTTTCTACAGAAAAGCGAATTGATAACCGAGCGATTAAATCTGAATAACGTTATCAATGAAGCATTAAGCAGTGTATATAATGACGGTTATGAGGGATTCCATGTGGTTTTTCAGTTGGAGCAAAATCTCCCAGCTGTTCAATGCAATCGGACTCAGGTACAGAAAGTTTTGATAAATCTGTTTAGAAACGCCATTGAAGCCATGGATACTTCAGATATACCCAACTTAACGATCACAACTACACTGCATACCTTGGCCGGAACGAACATGGCTAAAGTGATAGTGCAAGATAATGGACCAGGCCTAGATCATGCTATGGCTGAACGCATATTCGAACCTTTTTTTACAACCAAGCCAACAGGCATCGGTATGGGACTCGATATTAGCCGCGCGTTGGTTGAAGCCAATGGCGGACAACTTTGGGTAGAACCCGGCGCTAAGCCAGGCGCTAAATTCCAATTTACTTTACCCTTTGCGCCATGATATCGCATGAGCCAACCGTTTTTATCGTGGATGACGATGCAGCCGTACGGGATTCTCTCACGTTGATGATCAAACAGGCTGGTATCAAAGTACAGTCTTTCGAGAATGCAAAAACATTTCTGCAAGCTTATCGGCCGGATTTTTTTGGTTGTATCATCATAGACGTAAAAATGCCAGAAATGGACGGCCTGCAACTTCAAGAGGAATTATCCCGGCGTAAAATCGTGTTGCCCATTATTTTCCTTACCGGACATGGCGATATTCCGATGAGTGTCAAAGCGATCAAAGCTGGGGCGGTAGACTTCCTGACAAAACCGGTGATACGTGAGAAACTTTTGGTCTGCGTGCGCGCCTCGCTTGTAGAAGCTGAAAAGAGGTACGACGAGCTAGCACATAATAAGGATGCGATATCCTGTTTGCAAAAGCTTACTGAGCGTGAACGGGAAGTGATGGTCCTGGCTGTTCAAGGACGTTCTAACAAAGAGATTGGTTCGTTTTTGGGAATCAGCTATCGCACTGTAGAAATCCACAAATCCAAGATTATGCAAAAAACCGGTGCAACCAATTTGCTTGATCTGGCACGTATTGTCCGTGAGAGCGATTTGGGCGAATAATTTCTTTAATCGCGTAATGTGACAAGATTAGAAGATCTCAATATATCTCACGGAAATTTTGTGTGATAATCAATTCACCTTCCAGAATTGCCAGAAAGCTTTTCTACAATAAAACCAATAGATTAATCTTTCTTGCGCATCTTGAAGCAGTTTCTCCGAAGTTCAACTCAATAGTGAGGTGATAACTATGACTCCTTTTCTTGGTGAATTGATTGGTACTTTTATTTTAGTTTTATTGGGTAATGGTGTCGTTGCCAACGTCGTGCTGAATAAATCCAAAGGCAATAATGCCGGATGGTTAACCATCGCAGCCGGTTGGGGCATTGCGCTTTTTGTGGCGATTTATGCCGTAGCCGCTTCCAGTGGCGCGCATTTAAATCCTGCGGTGAGCATCGGCCTCGCTGCTGCGGGTAAGTTTGCATGGGATTTGGTACCGATTTATGCGCTGGGACAAATGCTGGGCGCAATGTTGGGTGCATTGATTGTCTGGATCACTTATCGCCAGCATTTTGACGCAACGACCGATCCGGATATGCAACTCGCGGCATTTTGCACCGGGCCAGCAATCCGCAGTCCGTTCAACAACATCATTACCGAAGCAGTCGGCACATTCATGCTGGTGTTTGGCGTGATGATGATGGCTGCGCCGCAGGATAGCCTGGGTACATTAAATGCTTTACCGGCTGCACTGCTACTATTTGGTATCGGCTTATCACTCGGCGGACCCACCGGCTTCGCGGTTAATCCCGCACGTGACCTGGGGCCGCGCATTATGCATGCGATTCTCCCAATGACCAATAAACGCGATAGTGATTGGGGTTACGCCTATGTACCGGTAGTGGGCGGCATTATCGGCGGATTGATTGCTGCGGTGGTTTATTCGGCGCTGTAAAGCTTCGTCGAATCATTACGGGACCTCTGAATAGCTGTCATTTCGAGCAAAGCGAGAAATCTTTAGCATGGATTGTAAAAGATTCCCATTGCATTCGGAATGACAAATGTGGGCCATTCAGAGGCCCCTTAAGTTATGCCCGCACACTCTCCCACAATTTCTGCAATCGTTTACTCGATACCGGGTACGGCGTCTTCAATTCCTGCGCAAAAAGCGATATGCGTAGTTCCTCAATCTGCCAGCGAAATTCATCGAGATTCTCATCAATCAGCCCGATTTTCTGATGTTTTTCCCGGCGCTGCGCATATTGCTGCCAGAGTGCGGCCACTTCCTTGCTATTTCGTTCGTCGCGTTCCAGGTTGGCGGATAGTTTCTCCAGTCGCAAGGCCATGCCTTTCACATAGCGCGGGAACTGCTGCAATCTTTTCCACGATGTATGGCTGAGAAATCCGGGATAAATCAGATTGTCGAGCTGTTCATTGAGCTCAGCTTTTACGGTGTTGTTGCGAAGCGCTGTTAATCGCCCCATCAGGATTTGATATTCACTGCCAATCTGCTGCAGCAAATTGGCGAGAGCGGCCGCGGCTTCAGGCAGGCGGCCTTTAGCGCGTTGGTGGTGTGCAGCAAATTCGGATTCGGTGCGCGGCAATGGATCATCGTTCAGCAATGCGCGATCAATGATAGCGTTCAGCATGTCTTGCTTCAGCTCGCCCGGATTCATCCGGGTCGATAATTGTAAGCTGGCTTGTTTGAGTCCCGGCAGATTCTTATCCAACTGTTTGAGCTGTTCTTTCAATGCCAAACACAATAGCCGCCTGACACCCAAGCGCATCGCCCTATCCGCCGCTTCTTGCGTATCAAATAGCCGGATAGCGCCACTGTCCGTTTGTTCGATCAGCGCCGGATAACCAGTCAGTTGCTGACCATTGCGTTTAAACGCCACTTCCGCAGGCAAATCGCCAAAATCCCACTGCGTGATGGCATCGCGCTCAATACTGATTTTTTCGTTTCCGGCATCGCGTTTTACAAATGTCATTTGTGCGGCTTTGCCGAGCTGCATTCGCAGTTCGGCGAGATTGCGGCTCATGGCCAGATCTTGTCCTGCATCATCCTTCACTTGAATATTCATCAACAGATGCGCTGGCATGTCTTTGTCTTGCCAGGTTTCTGCGGGAATCGGCAGGTTGGTTTTTCTAAGAATAAATTTTTCTAGAGCATCCCGCAGTGAGCCCTTTTGCAAAGCGTTCGATGTTCCCTGCAGAAATTCAGTGACGGATTCCGGCAATGGGACCAGGTTGCGGCGAATCTGCTTGGGTAATGCTTTTAAATACCAGGTCACTTTCTCACGAATCAAACCGGGAACCAGATAATCCAGTTGATTGGCATCCAACCGGTTGAGCAATGGCAACGGCACAGAAACGGTTACGCCGTCGAGAATATGCGTGGGTTCAAAGCGGTAAGTGAGTGGCAAAACGCTGCCGTCGGGCAATGTCATGCTTTCCGGAAACTGAACTTCCGTGACATGGCCGGCCTGATGGCGCATCAGTAATTCACGTTTCAGATAAAGCAACTGGGAATCTTGTTGCTCAGCCTGTTTCCGCCATTTTTCAAATCCCGCACCGTTGGTTATTTTTTCCGGGATGATGGTATCGTAAAAAGCAAAAATCTCTTGCTCATCAACCAGCACATCCTGCCGCCGCGCTTTATGCTCCAGTTCCTCGATTTCATGAATCAGTTCTTGATTGTGCGTGAAGAAAGGCGCTTGCGTGACGTACTCCCCGGCAACCAGCGCCGAGCGGATAAAAATCTCGCGGGATTCTTTAGGATTGATCGGGCCGTAGTGGATCGGCCGCTTGGTAACAATGATTAAGCCGTACAACGTGACACGCTCATACGCCACCACTTGCGCCTGTTTCTTTTCCCAATGCGGATCAAAATGGTGTTTCTTGCATAAATTCCCCGCAATTCTTTCCAGCCAGATCGGCTCAATCCTCGCGGCACATCGCGCATACAGCTTACTGGTCTCCACCAATTCCGCAGCGACGACCCACTTGGCTTTGCCTTTTTTGAGCACCGAGCCGGGGAAAATCGCGAACTTGATACCGCGAGCGCCCAGATATTCCCCTTCCTTCTCGGTTTTAAACCCGATATTCCCGAGCAATCCGGCCAACAAAGCGCGATGAATCTCATCATACCCGGCGGGAATTTCGTTGGGTTTTAAGCCTAATTCACTGATCAATACATGCAATTGGCCATGAATCTCACGCCACTCCCGCAAGCGCCGGTAAGATAAGAAATGCTCCCGGCATTGGTCGACCAGTTTGCGGGTTGATTTTTTATGTTTCAATAACTCATCGAAGAAATCCCATAGCTTCAGGTAAGACAGAAAATCCGAGCGCTCATCCTGAAACCGGCGGTGCGCATTATCGGCAGCCACCTGCTGATCAAATGGCCGGTCGCGCGGATCTTGCAAACTTAATGCGGCCGTGATGATCAGTATTTCGTGCAGGCAATTCTCATTCTTTGCCGCCAATATCATGCGGGCAATTTTGGGATCAATCGGGAATTTGGCCAAACGCCAGCCAATCGCCGTGAGTTGCCGGTCGTCATCAACAGCGCCCAGCTCTGCCAGCAATTGATAGCCATCGGTGATCATCCGCGGCGATGGCGGCTCCAGAAACGGAAAATCTTCCACATCGCCGATGTTGAGCGATTTCATGCGCAAAATAACGGTTGCCAGCGAAGAACGCAGAATTTCCGGATCGGTAAATTCGACGCGCCCTTGAAAATCCAATTCGGTATACAGGCGAATACAAACCCCGTTGGCTATCCGCCCGCAGCGCCCCGCCCTTTGATTCGCCGATGCACGCGAGATTTTCTCCACCAGCAACTGCTCGACCTTGTTGCGGTAACTGTAGCGGTTAACACGCGCCCATCCGGTATCAATAACGTAGTGAATACCGGGAACGGTCAATGACGTTTCGGCAACATTGGTGGCTAATACAATACGGCGGGTATCGCCGGGTTGGAATACCCGTTCCTGCTCGGCAAAGGATAAGCGCGCAAACAGCGGCAATATCTCCACGCCGGAAATGCCTGTTCGAAGGCGATCAAAATGATGCTTGCGCAGTGTCTCGGCGGTCTCCCGGATTTCGCGCTCGCCGGGCAAAAAAACCAGAATATCGCCTGAGCCCAGCATGATCAATTCATCAACCGCATTGAGGATGGCTTGTTGCATATCGCCCTCCTCCTCATCGCCGGCAACCGGCGGGTGGTAAAAGATTTCAACCGGATAGAGCCTGCCGGTCACTTCAATCACCGGCGCATTATTGAAATGCCGGGAAAAACGCTGCGCGTCGATGGTGGCGGAAGTGACAATCAGCTTGAGATCAGGCCGTTTCAGCAATAACTGACTGATATAACCGAGCAGAAAATCAATATTCAAACTGCGCTCGTGAGCTTCATCGATAATCAAAGTATCGTAAGCCTGCAACTGCGGATCACCCTGCGTCTCAGCCAGCAGAATGCCGTCCGTCATCAATTTGATATAGGAATCCGTGCTTATTTTGTCCGAAAACCGCACTTTATAACCGACTGCCTGACCCAGCGGACTATTCAGCTCAGCAGAAATACGCGCGGCCACAGTACGCGCGGCAATGCGACGCGGTTGCGTATGCCCGATCAATCCGTGCACACCGCGCTTGAGATCCAGGCAGATTTTAGGAATTTGCGTTGTTTTACCCGACCCTGTCTCGCCGGAAACAATCACGACCTGATGGCTATCAATGGCGCGTTTAATTTCTTCCCGGCGAAGATTGACCGGCAAATCTTCCGCATACGTTGGGCAGGGAAGATGGGCAAGACGCCTTGTGATGTCGTCGGGAGAGAATTTTTTATAGTGATTTCTATTCAATTGCACAGTGAGGGAGTTAAGGGATTAAGTCGCGAAAAGAGAATAATATGCTTATATTTTAAGCCATGATAAGATCGCCCCCTGTAGAATTTCCAAATAAAAAAACAATAATTCTTCATTATGGACCGGATACCAACTTGTTTTTCTTGATTCGCGACCTGAACATCCCGCTAGAATTTTCAAGTGTTTTCGTCGATTTTTTTACGTATCTCATAGGCACGATTTTGTTTCAGCATTCTGAATATAATACGGCAAAGCTGTCGGCCAAGCGCCCGAATTGCCTGATTATGTGATTTCCCCTCAATCCGTTTTTTCTCATAGTAACGCTGTGATTCAGGTACGCATTTTCGATGCTTGTCTACAGCGGCCATCATCGCGGTTTTGGCGCGTTTGTTGACATGTTGCGGTGCTTTTGAACCTCGAAACTTCCCTGAGCTGTTATCAAGGTTGGCCATTCCCAAATAGAGCGCCAGACTGCGTTCGCTAGCAAATCGATCAATGGTGCCAATCTCGCCCGCCAACTCTGAAGCACAGATCACAGCGAACCCTGGAATACTGTCAATTAACTGCGCAGCTTGGGATTCTTGCATTAACATCTTGCAACGTAATTCCAATGCTTTGATGTCGTTTTTGAGCGCCAGGATACGCCGGGCATCTTCAATGATCATCTCGCCGACCCATTCCACTTCATGACTAAATGACGCATGCGATTGCCATGCGACAATACTATCGGCGTACTTGCGGCCCACACCAGGAATCTTTAGCAAGGTAGATACGCGTAAACGCGACAGCTTGGTCAATTCATCAACGCTGGTGATAAAGCGTAAGAACCAAAGATTATCTGCATCTTTTGTGATGTCCAGCAGGCCGGGGCACACTGCGTGAAGATCGCCCTGAAGACGACTTTGCAGGCGGCTCTTTTCATCCACCAAAGCACGACGACGGCGACTCAGCCGTTTGAGCATATCGTTTTCCCGTGGTGTCGGCATGATTTCCTGAAGAACGTCTTTAGCCAATGGCAGGTGATCCCGCAGTTGGAATAGCTCCAGGCCTTTGCAAGCATCAATGCGGTCATTCTTGGCCGCAGCCGGAAAAATTTCCTTAAAGCGAGCCAGCTTCAGATTGTTGATGTTGTAGAGTTCATAACCGCGTACTTTCACCAGACTGTCCAAAGGGCGGGCATAGCCATTGTAGCCTTCCATTGCTACCGCTACCGCACCACCATGGCGTTGTCGATGATGTTCAATACGTTCAAAGAATTGTTTAAAACCTTCCGGGCGGTGGAAAATGGCAAACTCATCCAGCACATCGCCATTGGACAGGCCTATTGCTACACTGTGCTGACGACAACCTATATCAACACTGACATAAATTTGTGGGGTATTATCCATGATCATGGGGCCTCCGTACTGTTGCAACTAAACCGATAAATCATCCGTCGGTCTCGTCTACATACAGAGCCACAATCTACTGATCGGCACCATCCCGAACGACACACCGGATGACGCAGGAGGACGGGGACGGCATTTCAAGTCTAGCGAACCAGAATCCCAGCCGCTGACCCCATGAGCCACATCCCCGTCCGTTTGCTATATTAAACTATGGTTCTGTGGCCTGTCATCCTGCAAAATACGATGGTAGACACCGTTTTTCCTCGACTCGAAACGCTGATACGCCCGCTGCCGCATTATGGGCGGCAGAGTTATATTGCGTTTGATGGCCGGGAAGCGATTGAGAAAGGGATTTGGCCGATGCAGGTGCAGACGGTGATGGTTGAGTGAGAGCTGAGCGCTGAGCGCGTGATTGTGAGGGGGTTATGTTATTACGATTAGCTATTCCTGATTCTGGACCTGCTGGGCCTGATCCCGGTGGCTGCTTTCAGAAAACGTAATGATAATTCATATTAATCATGAAAATAAGACACTGCATGCAAGATTACTGGTTAGAATGTTTTATACATTAAGCTATACATATCTGGTAGATATGTAAATGAAGACTTTATATCACTACTGCTCACCATCAGCGTTTATAAGCATGATCACTGAGAGAAGTATTTGGCTTTCTGCACTATCACTCTCAAATGATTATATGGAAGGCAAAATAATGTCGAGAAGGTTCGACGCAATTTTTGAAAGAGAATCTTTAGATAAAGCCTCAGTTGCTCCAATTAGAAGTGCGATCGAGAGTCTTCCGGAACTGTTTGAGGGCCTTGCGTTTTGCCTCTCGGAGAACGGAGATCTATTAAGTCAGTGGCGAGGCTATGCATTAAATGGTGAAGGATTCAGCATCGGCTTTTCATTAGAATACTTTCATCAACTCTTATTTGGTGAGAGCGGAGAAAACAAGTCCAAAATCTATCTCAAGAAGGCCATATATGAGCCATCTGAACAAGAAAAAGCATTGCTCCCGATAATTATTAAATTGAAGGAGGAGGTAGTTGCCGGAAAACTTAAGCGCCCTAAACCGTTAACAGCTCTTGGATCCATTGGGAATCCGAATGCGGAGTTGGAGTACTCAAACAAGTTGCAGGAATACAAATCCAGGCTACTTGAACAATATCATAATATCGCCATGTCATTAGAAGACCTATATTCATTCAAGAATCCTGCGTTCTCTGAAGAAAACGAGTGGCGCCTAATATCGCACTTTACTAAAGATTCAAAAGAACAGTGCCAATTCCGAGTTTCTGAAAATCGCATTGTCCCATACCGCGAGATCAAATTACATAAACTCGGTATTCCTCCGATCAGTGAAGTAATCATCGGACCAAAAAACTCTACTCCAGAATATGTGGTGAAAAGGCTTCTATCCCAGCATGGGTTAGAAAATGTTGGTGTGCGCAGATCTGATGCAAGCTATCGATAAGTTGTATGCGCTTACACGGGGTCAGGTCGCGAACGAAGAAAAATAGATGTATACTGCAAGCCATGACAAGACCTCTCCGTTTAGAATTTCCGAATGCGCTTTACCACGTGACTTCGCGTGGAGATCGCCGCGAAGCCATTTTTGACGATGATGAGGATCGGGTAAGGTTTTTAGAAATTCTTGGGATGGTTGTGTTGGATCATAACTGGCTGTGTCATGGCTATTGTTTGATGGATAACCATTATCATCTGATCATTGAAACGCTTGACGGGAATTTGTCAAAAGGTATGCGCCAGCTCAATGGCGTTTATACCCAGGCATCGAATCGACGGCATGGACGCAGTGGCCATCTTTTTCAAGGGCGTTACAAAGCAATTCTGGTGGATAAAGATCGTTATTTGCTCGAGCTTTCCCGTTATGTTGTTTTGAATCCGTTAAGAGCCAAAGGCATGGCCAAACGGCTTGAAGACTGGCCGTGGAGCAGTTATCCGGCAATGGCGGGTGATGCTGCCAAACCTGAATGGCTGACAACGGACTGGATTTTGTCTTTATTTGGAAAGCAAAGGAGAATTGCAACGGAGAAATACCGGCAATTTGTCCTGGAAGGTGTGCAACATCAACCTGAAATATGGTCGAATTTGAAGGGACAAATTTATTTAGGGGATGCCGCTTTCGTCACTGAAATGCAGAAAAGAATCGGCAGGGAAAAGGACGATTTAAATATACCCCAGCAGCAAAAGCGGCCGATTGCAAAGCCTCTGTCTGAGATTGCAGCGCAACACGAAGACCGCAAAGCAGCGATCATTGAAGCCTACAAAACCGGTGCATACAGCCAACGAAAAATCGGGGAGTTCTATCAATTGCATCCAACGACGGTTGGGGTTATTCTTCGTAAGAACAAGGATTCTTGATTCTGGAACCATTTTTCTTGGTAATTTACCCAAGACTATTGCTGCGAAAAGCCAGATAATCCCCCAATTAAGATCAACCCGCCGACTGGCAGCCGCTAGAAACCTCAAGTAGAAAAAGGTTTAGCAGGCCGCTGAAAAACGTATTCGAGGCAGCCGATGCAAGGCAAAAACAGGCGAAAAAGCGCAGTTTATGCATGATAAATGAGCATTTTAAGCCTGTTTTTAACACCGCAGCGGCAACGCAGATAGTTTTTCAACGGTCTGTTAAAACGCTTCCGCGTTGCGGCGCATTACTCCGGAAACTATTCAATGGAAATCAAAGTTAATTTTCTCGACAATCTCAGACTTGAAGCTAAGTTTGATGATTTCACTGTCATCACTGATCAGCCTATTCGCTACAAAGGTGATGGCTCAGCACCCAGTCCTTTTGATTACTTCTTGGCTTCATCGGCGCTTTGTGCGGGCTATTTTGTACGGGTGTATTGTTTGTCCCGTGACATTCCTACTGAAAACATCAGGCTGTCGCAGAACAATATTGTTGATCCTGAAAACCGTTATAACCAAATCTTTCAAATTCAAGTGGAGCTGCCAGAAAGTATTTCTGATAAAGATCGCCAAGGTATCTTAAGATCGATTGACCGCTGTACAGTGAAAAAAGTAGTGGAAACTGGTCCTGAGTTTAAAATCGAGCCGATTAAGAACCTCGACGAAGACACACAAATCATGCTGATGGGTCAATCAGAAGGCGATTCCAGCACTTACATCTTAGGGAAAGACCTGTCACTTGAACAAACCATCTCGAACATGACGGGTATTTTGGCCGGCCTTGGCATGAAGATCGAGATTGCCTCTTGGCGCAATATCGTGCCCAATGTGTGGTCGCTGCATTTACGCGATGCCGCGTCGCCTGCGTGTTTTACCAACGGGAAAGGCGCAACCAAAGAGAGCGCGCTTTGCTCGGCGCTAGGTGAGTTTATCGAGCGACTTAACTGCAATTTCTTTTACAACGATCAGTACTTTGGCGAAGAAATTGCTAACCACGACTTTGTACATTATCCCAATGAAAAATGGTTTAAGCCGGGGCCAAATGACGAGCTGCCAGCAGGCATTTTGGATGAATATTGTTTAGACATCTATAATCAAGACGGTGAACTGTGCGGCTCAAATCTGATTGACACCAACTCGGGTTTGGTGGAGCGTGGCATATGCGCTATCCCATTTGTGCGTCAATCCGATGGAGAAACCGTGTATTTCCCGTCTAATTTGATTGAGAACTTATTCTTAAGTAACGGTATGAGTGCGGGCAATAACCTGCATGAAGCGCAAGTGCAATGTTTATCGGAAATCTTTGAACGTGCGGTAAAAAAACAAATTATTGAAGAAGAGATTGCCTTGCCGGACGTACCGCAACACATGCTTGAAAAGTACCCAAGCATCTTAGAGGGTATTAACGCCCTGGAACAGAATGGTTTCCCTGTGGTGATTAAAGATGCTTCATTAGGCGGCCAATTCCCAGTGATGTGTGTGACGCTGATGAACCCCAAAACGGGGGGTGTATTTGCATCATTCGGTGCCCATCCAAGCTTTGAAGTGGCGCTGGAACGCAGTCTGACTGAGCTATTACAAGGCCGCAGCTTTGAAGGGCTAAATGATGTGCCACGACCAACCTTTAATAGCCTGGCAGTGACAGAGCCGGAAAATTTTGTTGAGCACTTTATTGATTCAACGGGTGTGATCTCTTGGCGCTTCTTTAGTAGCAAGCATGACTATGAATTCTGCGAGTGGGATTTCTCAGGCACCAACGAAGAAGAAAAGGATCGTTTATTGGACATTCTGAAGGGATTGGGCAAAGAAGTTTATATTGCCAATTTTAATGACCTGGGCGCCACAGCTTGCCGCATCCTCGTGCCGGATTATTCGGAAGTGTATCCAATTGAAGACCTTATTTGGGACAACACCAACAAGGCGCTGGATTACCGCGAAGATATCTTGAATATTCACTCGCTGAGTGATGATGCCTTGGCGAGTTTGGCGGCGCGTTTAGAAGAAAGTCAGCTGGATAACTACACGGACATTAGAACCCTGATTGGAATTGAGTTCGATGAAAATACGGTTTGGGGAAAGCTGACCATTCTTGAGCTGAAAATTCTTATCACCCTTGCCTTAGGCAAGCATGATGAGGCCATTGAATTAGTAGAAGCGTTCTTGCAATACAACGACAACACCGTAGAGCGCGGCTTGTTCTATCAAGCAGTTCATGCCGTACTTGAGATCACCTTGGACGAAACATTGGCGCTTGAGCATTTTATCGGCAACCTAAATAGAATGTTCGGTAAAAAAACCATGGACAATGTGATCGGCTCTGTAACTGGCGAAGTGAAATTCTTTGGCCTAACCAAAACCAGTATGAAGCTAGAAGGTTTAGACAAGCACTTAAGACTAATCGGAAGCTACAAAAAGCTTCATCAAGCCCGCGAGGCGAATAAAGCATAGCGGGTTAAGTCACTTGAAATTCCGGGGATACAATACTTAATTGTGCTGAAATTCAATCAAACTCAAAACAAATGGGATCGGGTACGGAATCGTGGATATGGATTACAAAACAAAAATTCATGCAATACATCGAAAATATTCTCAGTTCTAGACCTGAACATCCCGCTAGAATTTTCAAGTGTTTTCGTCGATTTTTTTACGTATCTCATAGGCACGATTTTGTTTCAGCATTCTGAATATAATACGGCAAAGCTGTCGGCCAAGCGCCCGAATTGCCTGATTATGTGATCCAATCCCACAACGCATCATTGTTGCGAGTTTACCAACTATTGCCTATAGCTCTGAATGCTCTGGTATCTCTGCATCTATTCGAAGCGTTATTTGCTTTTTCTTTCCGCTTCCTCGCGGCTTTCTTGGTGTTCGCCGGAATTGCAGCAATTCGTTATCTGTTAAATGCCGTCGGGATATTCAGGTCGCGAATTGAGAAAATAAATGGGGTTGCGATCCAATAAAGTCAGCTCTCTTCTGAATTGGTGTAATTAAACTGATCACTATTATCTTGCAGCATGATCGAATCGGCGCTTTTTAACGCATGCTTATCGTCTTGTAAACACAAATCCCAATAAGGCAATCCTTCAAATCGGTTGACCAGAAAATCGACAAATGCCCTTACGCGTTGCGAGAGGTGGCGTGTTTGCGGGTAAATGGCATAGGCGGCGAGCTGTGAAAATTGGTATTCGGTTAAAAGCGGGATCAATGCACCACTTTCAATTGCTTTATACACGATAAATGTCGGCATCAGCACGATGCCCAATCCATCGACGGCGGCATCGCGAAGAAATTCGCCATTGCTGGCTTTTAGATAAGGGGTTATTTTGGTTTTGATTAACTGTCCTTCAGTGTCGTGCAAATTCCAGTTTTCAGAATTGCTGATCAGGTTGTAGACCAAACACTGGTGTTTGGTTAATTCTCCCGGCGATTGGGGGGTGCCATTGCGTTCGAGGTAAGCCGGGCTTGCGCACATCACGGCTTGAATTGGGGCGAGACGGCGTGCGATCAGGCTGGAATCCGGCAAGCTGGCGATGCGAATGGCCAGATCAAAGCCCTCTGCCAGAATATCTACTTGGCGATCATTAAAATCCAAGTCAAATCCAATGCCGGGGTGCGTCTGTAAAAACGCACTGATCGCAGGACCCAGATGCATCAAACCAAAACTTAGCGGCACGGCTACTTTCAAGCTGCCTTTTAAGGCGCCGTGGAATTGTGACGTGGCATGTTCGGCTTCGAGGATATCGGCAAGGATGCGTACAGATTGTTGATAAAAAGCACGCCCGCTATCGGTCAAATTCATTTGCCGGGTGGTGCGATGAAATAATTCAACACCGAGATGTTCCTCGAGTTCTTTCAAACGCCGGCTAACCACTGATTTGGCTACATCCATACGATCGGCCGCGCCGCTAATGCTACCGGCTTCAACGACGCGCACAAACGCGCTCATATTTTCAAATCGGTCCATTGGATTATCTTTTTATCGTTGCTAATAACAGAACAGTTATTTCTTCTGATGGCTATTTATTCTTATTATCGCAACTATGATAATACTTCCAGCAAACACGTCATAACGATTTTTTACCGAAAAGGAGAAAATGATGAATACAGCCGTTAGCGCGACACGATTAATTCCCGCAGTGGCAGTACCGGAAGGCGCCGGTGTTACGGTGCACCGTACGATCGGCACGCCAGCTTTGCGCAATTATGATCCATTCCTGTTATTGGATCACATCAGCAGTAATAACCCGGAGGATTATATTGCCGGTTTTCCGTCCCATCCGCATCGCGGGTTCAGTACATTCACGTATATCATTGATGGTCATATGGCGCATCAGGATAGTATGGGCAATACCGGCGATCTGGGTCCAGGTTCCGCGCAGTGGATGAAGGCCGCCAGCGGTGTTATCCATTCCGAAATGCCAAAACAGGAAAACGGTTTGTTACGCGGATTTCAACTGTGGATTAATTTGCCCGCAGCCAATAAGCTGGATCATCCTGAGTATCAGGAATATTCCGCAGCAGCCTTTCCTGTAGTGGAAACACCCGATTATAGGCTGAAAGTGTTAATCGGCCATTTTGCCGATGCGATCGCGCCGATTGTGGATCGCATTACCGATGTGTCTTATTTGGATGTGCAGGTAAAACCCGGCAAGCATTTCCAGCATCGACTGCCGATGGAGAACAATAGCTTTCTGTATGTGTTCGAGGGTGATGGGCAGCTCAATGAGCAAATGGTGCCACTGCATTCCCTCGTTATATTGGAGTCGGATGACCATTCGTTCGATTTTGTTGCAGGAAAAACGAGGGCACGTTTTGTCGTCGTGAGCGGCAAACCGATTCATGAGCCGATTGTTCAATACGGACCATTCGTGATGAATACCCGAGAACAAATTGATCAGGCGATGAAAGATTTTCAGTCAAATAATTTTGTGCGTGATCGTGCGTGGATCAAGCGCGATAAAAAATGATTAACCAATTTTAAGGAGATTCAAATGGAAAAAATCAGTCAATTCGTAGCACGGCTATTTCTGGGGCAGATCTTTTTGCTTTCCGGTATTTTTAAAATTGGCGGATATGAGGGCACGCAAGGCTATATGGAAGCGATGGGCGTGCCGGGTATGCTATTGCCGCTGGTGATAGTAATTGAAGTGGGCGGTGGTTTGGCGATCATTGCGGGATGGCAGACCAAGTTAGTCTCGATTGCATTGGCAGCATTCACGGTTGTCGCTGCTGTAATCTTTCATAATAACTTTTCCGATCAGATGCAGATGATTATGTTTATGAAGAATATTGCGATAGCGGGCGGCCTTATATTATTGGCTGTGCATGGTGCGGGTGGATACAGTCTGGATGGCCGCCGTAGCAAGTCATAAGGGCATTACTAAAAATCCAAATTTTGTCACAACACTTTGTTGCTTACAAAAAATGTTTCCTTGCATATCAAACATATGCTGTGTAACCATTTTTTGCACGTGCCTCGTTTTGTTTAGAACTTTGAATTTTTAGAAGCGCCTATAAGAAATTCAGATAAACTACATTGTTCTAGAACCCGGCTGTGTGCAGCCGGGTTTTTCATTGGCGATAGCTTGTATCATGCGGCATAACAGACTAAACTTGGCTCCGTTATTTACTGTTTAAGCCGAATTTTGGCGATTGAATTTTCTACTTTAGAATCTCCCGCATGGAAGCGAAATTGCAAAATAAACGCCCCAAGCATCTGAATCTCTTCAAGATCAAGCAGCCTTTGCCGGCTGTGGTTTCAATTTTGCATCGCATCAGTGGTGCTTTGCTGTTCTTTCCCGGTATCCCATTAGTACTGTATAGCCTGCAAACGCTGCTGCAATCTCCACAAAGTTTTGAAACTTTACAGGATTGTTTGCGCGACCCAGTCACCAAAGTGATGTTGTTGCTCCCAGTATGGTTTTTTATGCATCATTTGTGCGCAGGCATTCGTCATCTGGCGTTGGATCTGCATATCGGCGTCATGTTGCCGCAGGCGCGCATGGGAAGTATGTTGGTAGTGGCGGCGGGTATCTTGCTCACTGTGCTGATAGGGGCGATGCTATGGTAAAGCAACCCAAGCGTGCTGTAACGGGCGCACACTACGGTTTGAAGGATTGGCTGGCACAGCGCGTGACAGCTGTTTTGATGACGCTTTATCTCATTGGACTGGCCGGTGCTTTATACATTGCTGCGCCGCAAGATTACGCGGCATGGAAGGACCTATTCAGTCACCAAGTGATGCGCATCGCGACCTTGGTGTTTTTCATTTGCGTTTTCTGGCATGCCTGGGTCGGGATGCGTAATATTCTGATGGATTATGTGCACCCCGTGGCAATCCGCCTAACCGTGCAAATTCTGGTAATTACCGCCTTGCTGTTTTATCTGGTGTGGACTGCTGACATATTGTGGAGTTGATGTGGCAATAACCAAACGAAAATTTGATGTAGTCATTGTTGGCGCAGGTGGCGCCGGAATGCGCGCTGCGTTGCAGTTGTCCGAAGCGGGGTTGAAAGTGGCGGTGTTGTCCAAGGTTTTTCCTACACGCTCGCATACCGTCTCAGCACAAGGGGGGATTGCCGCTTCGCTGGGAAATGTCACCGAAGACAACTGGCACTGGCATATGTATGACACGGTAAAAGGTTCGGATTACCTGGGCGATCAGGATGCCATCGAATTCATGTGCCGCCAGGCCAATGAAGTGGTCTATGAACTGGAACATTTCGGCATGCCATTCGATCGTCTGGAGAATGGTAAAATTTATCAACGTCCGTTTGGTGGACAATCGCAGAATTTTGGCGGGGCGCAGGCCACACGTTCTTGTGCGGCGGCTGACCGCACCGGTCATGCGCTGTTGCATACGCTGTATCAACGCAACGTGAGCGCCAATACACAGTTTTTTATCGAATGGATGGCGCTCGATCTGATCCGCGATGAGCAGGGCGATGTGCTGGGTGTGACCGCGATGGAAATGGAAACAGGCGAGATTTTGGTCTTACAGGCCAGAGCCACCTTGTTTGCTACCGGTGGCGGCGGGCGGATTTTTCAAGCCAGTACCAATGCCTTAATCAATACCGGTGATGGTCTTGGGATTGCCGCACGGGCTGGCATTCCGCTGGAAGACATGGAATTCTGGCAATTTCATCCTACCGGTGTCTATGGTGTGGGCGTGTTGATCAGTGAGGCGGTGCGCGGCGAGGGCGGTTATTTGCTGAATAGGAACGGCGAACGTTTTATGGAACGTTACGCGCCTAACGCCAAGGATCTGGCCAGCCGTGACGTGGTTTCACGCGCCATGACGACGGAAATGAAGGACGGGCGTGGTTGCGGCGAGGAGAGTGATCATTTGTTGTTAAAACTCGATCATCTGGGTGCTGAAATCATCAAAACCCGGTTACCGGGTATCCGTGAACTCGCGATTAAATTTGCCCATGCCGATCCGATCAATGAGCCGATCCCGGTCGTGCCCACCGCGCATTACATGATGGGCGGCATTCCGACCAATTACTTCGGTCAAGTAGTGGCGCCGTATAAAACCGGCCCGGAAGAAATTGTCTCCGGTTTTTACGCGGTGGGAGAGTGCGCTTGTGTATCCGTGCACGGCGCCAATCGCTTGGGTACCAATTCGCTGCTCGACCTGGTGGTATTTGGCCGTGCCGCAGCCAATCAGATTATTGAGGATTTGAAAACCAATCCACATCACAAGCCGCTGCCGGAGAATGCCGCGGATAAAACACTGACTCGCCTGGATCGCCTGGAGAATCAGAAAGACGGTGAGAGTGTTGCGCAGGTGGGTGCCGCCTTGGCTAAAACGATGCAGACGTATTGCGGAGTTTTCCGTTTTGAAGACATGCTGCAAAAAGGTGTGGAAAAAATTCTTGAGGTCGGCGAGCGGATTGGCCATATGGAAATCAAGGATAAAAGCAAAGTGTTTAATACCGCACGGATCGAAGCGCTGGAACTGGACAACTTAAAAGAAGTTGCTACAGCCACGATGATCTCCGCCGAAGCTCGGCGTGAAAGCCGCGGCGCGCATGCGCGCGATGATTATCCCGAACGGGATGATGTCAAATGGTTAAAACATACGTTGTTTTTCAGTGAAGATAATCGGTTGGATTACAAGCCGGTGCGGTTGAAACCGATAACGGTAGAATCTTTCCCGCCGAAAGCTAGAACTTATTAGGTTTCATAACTTTGTTTTGGTTCTGAAGACAGCAGCCTTTTCTATTCTTGGGATGGTTGCGTAATCAATTCTGAGAAGCTACTAACAGTTTTGATCCAATCGGTATCGTCAGCGTGAGCCAAGCATTCCAGCCTTCTGGCCGGTTTTGGGCATCGAATTCCTTGTAACCTCTAATATTCAAGTGGACTTCCCGTTTGCCTATGGTGAACTGATAACCCGCTTGTGGGCCAATGCCAACGACGCGCGACTTAAAATCGCCCAGGAGTGCGCCTGATCCGCTGTCTCCGGTAATTTGATGATAAAAGTAGCCGACCAACCCGGCATGCCAATTTTTTGACAAGAACTGCGAAGCGCTCCAATCAAGGTGCAGGTTATTGCCATTACGGTATTGAGTGCCATGGTTCTCAAAGTTACGGGTGAATCCTGCAACTACCGAGAACTCACGACCATTCTGCATATTGAAGTAGGTGTAGCCGCCACCAATGTCTACTGACCAGTGGTTGATTCCTAGGTTTGTCAGATGCCCTACCTTATAATTACCGACAGGAACTCCCAACATCGTGTAGGTCATGAAATTGTGGTCGACAGCATTCCAGCGAATAGTGCCAAAAGGATAGAGATCTCCGATACCGGTGAGAGAAGTGTGATCATTGCGTGACAAAACATTTCCATTCGGACCCGCCAGAGTCGCATCGGCTGAGACATCATTACGTCCAAATGTCCCGGTTATACTGATCGCTGCCTGACCACCAAGCACGGAATCGGAAAAGGTGTACGTTGGTGTAAGAAATAGTAGATGGCTACGGGCACTTACACCTGTTTCTATTCTGCCGCCAATCTCGAAATTCTTGCCCGTGGCTGTACTTGTAGAAGCATGATGGTAAGCTAACGATAGAGACAAACCCGGTTTTGTCAGCGTAGCGGCGAGATTGCCAAATTGTCCCGGCAGCCAAAAACTCGCGCCGCCTTCATCGGCTTGTGTTTCTGGAGATGCGGCTATGCATGCGAACGCTATCATTAACGTTAAACTAAATGATAAGGTTTTGTTTTGTCTGATGGTATCAACGATAATCGAAAACTGGCCCATTTGTAGAGATGCGTGCAAGCTCAATTTGCTCCGGCTGGTTAAACATGGTAAGTATGAAATAGGAGAATATAAGAAATGAAGATAGATAGTTGATTCTATTTTAATCCAAACTGCCTAACGTCTCTCCAGGTGGAGTGGAATTATTTATTGGCACCGTACGCTGATTATTTTTTGAAGGAGATATTTTTATGATAGAAAATTCTGGAGTTCACAACTTACTGCTTGCCTCTGATCTCAGCAGTCGATGTGATCGTGCAACGGACCGCGCGGCGCAATTGGCCCAAGCCTGGAGAGCTAAATTACTAGTGGTACATGCAATAGATCCTGCCTATGCTGTTCGCTATGCGAAGATGACGCAAGAGCTGCCTTCGTGGCGGCATCCGGAAGATTACCGGACAGTTGCGGCACGTCGATTGAGTATGGATTTGGCGTCCGATAAGATTAACGCTGGAGTATACGTATCCGAAGGTATACCCCACGAAGTCGTGCTTGAAGCCGCACGCCGGGAAAATAGCGATTTAGTCATCACTGGTCTGGGACGCGATGAATCTCTCGCGCGGACTCAATTCGGCAGCACCCTCGATAAGCTACTGCAAGAACTGCCCGTTCCATTAATGATCGTGCGTCGCCGGATACGAGGCCCCTATCGGCATGTGGTAATAGCAACAGATTTTTCGCCAGCATCACAGCCAGCTTTAGAGACTGCAATACGTTGGTTTGGTGATGCACAACTGACCTTGTTCCACGCTTACGAGGGCGCCGGTTTGAGAGGGGATGCACTGGCGAATGATGCGTGGAACACTATTGCCAACGACCAGTGCGACAGTTTTCTTTCCGGAATGGCACTGGAACCATCAGTTGTGAGCCGCCTTCATCGTGTCATTGACAGAGGCCACCCGGAAGTGCTGCTGTGCGATTACGTGAGTCACAAAGAGATCGACCTTGTAGTGCTCGGTACACACGGTCGCAGTGGATTTCTTAAAACTATGATCGGAAGTACAGCCGAGAATCTATTGCATCTTCTGGAATGCGATACCATGGTCGTGCGGGGCCGGTAACTTACTATAGATAAACTGGAAAATATTCATCTCATGATTTTATAGTCTTAAGACGCAGGCGGATCTGTTTCTCGGTTTCAAGGATGGCAAGTAGCGCGACGCCAATCCCGATGACCAGCAAGCCATCCAGAAACGGTATCGCTTCCGTGGCGAATATTGTCTGTAGGGGTGGCAGGTAGGTAATGGCTAATTGTGCCACGGTAACGGCAATTACTGACATCCACACCATTTTGGTACCGCACGCCGCTTTCCAGGTGAGCGATGTGCCATGGATATTGCGAATAAAGAACAAAGTGAATATCTCCATTACCACCAGCGTATTCACCGCGAGGGTGCGGGCCAATTCTATGCTGTAGCCCCGGTCAGTCGCATAGGAATAAATGCCATATACACCGCAAACACATAAGATGGATACCAACAGTATATACCACACCAGCTCACCACCCAGCAGCGGTTCTCCTCTTGGGCGCGGCGGACGGCGCATGGTGTTTTCCTCGGCCGGTTCGAAAGCGAGCGCAATACCTAATGTAATGGCGGTAATCAGATTAATCCATAAAATCTGAATCGGGGTTATCGGCAGCGTCATGCCGAGCAATAACGCAATTATGATGGTCATCGCTTCCCCAGCGTTGGTGGGCAATGTCCAACTGATGACTTTTTTAATGTTGTCATAGACCGTTCGCCCTTCGCGCACGGCGCTGGCAATGGAAGCGAAATTGTCATCCGCCAGCACGAGCTCGGCTGCTTCCTTGGCGGCTTCGCTGCCTTTCTTGCCCATCGCAATGCCGACATCGGCACGTTTTAGTGCGGGCGCATCGTTCACTCCATCGCCTGTCATGGCTACCGTCATGCCGTGTGATTGCAACGCCATGACAAGGCGCAATTTATGCTCCGGGCTAGTGCGGGCGAAGATGTCACATTCCAATACAGCGTCTTTCAAAGAGGCGTCATTCATCCCATCAAGATCAGCTCCAGTAAGAACCTTAGTGGGATTCTGCAAGCCAATTTGTTTGCCGATCGCTGCTGCTGTCTTGGCATGATCGCCGGTAATCATTTTCACGCGAATACCGGCTGTGTGGCATTCCGCTACGGCTGCAATGGCCTCAATACGCGGTGGATCAATCATCCCGGTCATACCGAGCAGCGTGAGCGTGCTTTCAATATCCGTGCGTTCCAGCACGGTATGTTCTGATTGAACGGGCTTGACAGCGAATGCCAGCACGCGCTGACCGAGAGCGGCGATGCTATCCGCCTTTTCTTGCCAATAAGCTTTGTTCAATGGCTCCACATTCCCGTCCGCAACGCTTTGAGTTTTGCACATGGCAAGAATCTGCTCCGGCGCACCTTTGATGAACACAAATGCGTGATGTTCATGGTCATGATTCAGCGTTGCCATAAAGCGGTGTTTGGCATCAAAAGGAATGGCGTCGGTGCGCGTCCAAGAAGCCTGTTCCTTGCGAATTTCAATGCCTATTTTACTGGCAAAGGCTAGCAACGCACCCTCCATCGGATCGCCTTCCACCGCCCACACACCCTCATGAGCATGCAGCGCGGCGTCATTACACAGGGTTGCAGCGCGAGCGAGTTCTTCCAGAACGCTATATTCGGCGGGAGAAACTTCGGTATTTTCCAGCAATAGAGTGCCCTGTGGTTCATAGCCAATGCCTTGCAGTGTAAAAAGATGCTGATGCGTCAGCACCGAGGAAACCATCATCTCATTGCGGGTCAGTGTGCCGGTTTTGTCGGTGCAAATCACCGAAACGGAACCGATGGTTTCAATCGCAGGCAATCGACGTACAATGGCATTGCGCCTTGCCATCGACTGCACACCCACTGCCAGCGTGATAGTTAGCACAGCGGGTAAGCCTTCCGGAATCGCCGCGACCGAAAGTCCCACTACTGCCATGAACATCTCGGTGAATTCATGGTGGCCGACAAAATAACCATATACCAGTAAAATCGTGGCAATCAGTAGGATGAAGATGGTCAGCCACTGAGCGAATGCACCCATCTGTTTTACCAGCGGCGTGGTCAGTGTTTCCACTTCCGACAGCAAGCCGCTGATGCGCCCGATCTCGGTGGAAGCACCTGTGGCCACTACCACGCCTTTGCCTTGGCCGGAGGTGACCAACGTGCCGGAAAACGCAATACAGGAACGGTCACCTAACGGCGCATCGAAGGGAACAGGCTCGATATGCTTCTCCACCGGCACGGATTCGCCGGTAAGAATCGCCTCTTGAATCTGCAAACCATGTGTTTTCAGCAGCCGCAGATCGGCGGGAACCTTATCACCTGCTTCAAGCAGCACAATATCACCGGGCACAAGTTTTTCTCCCTCAATACTGTGGCGCTCACCGCTACGCAGCACAGAGGCATGAGGCGCCAGCATTTGGCGGATGGCATCCATCGCCTTTTCTGCTTTTCCTTCCTGGATGAAACCGATGATTGCGTTGGCGAGTACTACCGCCAGAATGACGAAAGTATCGATCCAATGATCCAGAACTGCCGTGATGATTGCAGAACCGATCAGCACGTAAATCAGGATATTGTGGAATTGCAGCAGGAAACGCATGACGGTACTGCGTTTTGGCGGCTCCGGCAACCGGTTGGGGCCATGGGTCTTCAAGCGTGCCTCGGCTTCGTGCCGAGTCAGGCCTGTAGATGTTACGCCCAGTTTTTCCAACACCGAATCAATGCAGATGTTGTGCCAAGAAGACTCTGTTATTTTTGCTTTTATTTTTTGCATAATTGTTTCAAATAAAATCAATAATATAGAAAAATCGGGTTGTTCCCCGGCATGGTTTGCCTATGCCGCGCCGATACGACTATTTGACGAGCAGCAGCGGCTTTTCGGTGAGGTGAATGACCTTGCTCGCCACTGATCCAAGCAGCAGATTCTTTATCGCACCCATGCCGCGCGTGCCCATCACGATCAAATCACAGTGATGTTCACGCGAGATGTCGGTGATGACTTCGGCGGGATTGCCACTGAGGACATGCGCATCGAACGCGATACCGGCACTTGCGAGACGGGCTTTCGCTGGCGTCAGTAATGCCAGTCCCGCTTCTTCGTGCGCCTTTTTGATGCTCAGCATGTCTAAAAGCGGCTCTTTGTTGAAAGCGACTTCGTTTATTTGAACTGGTTCGCACGCGTAGAGCAAATGCACATGCAATTTGCTTGCATCCATTGTATTTAGTACCTCATCAATGGCACGCATCGCATTTTCTGAGCCATCGAAAGCAATCAAGGCAATAGTCATAATGAGATCCTTTCTCTTATAATTGTGATTAAACAGATTGAAACTTTAACGCACATTTTCCGTCAATAACAATGATTTTATTTAGTCGTCTCTGAAATACAAGCAAGTGATTGATAATATTTATTAATCTTCAGATTCTTAATGATTCTGTCGATCGGGAATGTTAAAACGACCCTGTGTCCCTGATCTAAATAATGATTGGAAAGGTCAAACGTAGCCATCTCGATTTATTTTTTACATGCGATCGACAGGTGCACCGGCGCGGCAAGTCAGCCCTCGCCTTAACATTAACCGTCAGAGGAAGCAGTGACCGTCTTTAGGACTAGCAAATATTATATAGCCATATTTTTGCTATTTGCCATGTTCTTACCTACTCCGGCAAACGCCCTCGATCCTTACGAGTTTCAGATTTATGGGTACGCCACGCAGGGGAAAGGGGGATTCAACCCTCAGCTTCTCAATAGTTTCGTTCCTTACGGCCGCAAGGAAGGAGAAGGCGGCACCTCAAGCACATTCGCTAGTCAAAGCATGATACGTACGGCGATCGAGCTGGAGTACGGTCTCACCAACAAAATAGAAGTTGCCTCATACTTGAATTTTGCGCGTCCAGCAGGGGAAAATTTTCAATTCGCCGGAGTTAAGGCCCGGATGCGTGGACGTTTCGCCGAGGCAGGTGTCTTACCGGTGGACTTGGGATGGAAAGTCGAGGTCAAACAGTGGCAGCGATCCATTAACGACGACACTCTTCAATTGGAGTTTACGCCAATCCTGCAAAAGGATTTCGGACGCATAAGTATTATTGCCAATTTTGCATTCGAAAAAATCTTAAGGGGCGAAAGCAGCAGAGAGCAACTGTTTGAGTTCGGCTATTTAACCGAGATAAGCTATCAGAAAAATAGCCGCTTGCGATTCGGCGTCCTGTTTATTGGCGGACCGGGCGGAGTCAAAAATATGGACCCATTACGTGAGCAACAGCATTATGTAATGCCGGTAGTACACTTTATCGCTCCTGGTGAAGTTCGCAGTAGTGTTGGTATTGGTTTTGGCCAAACAAATGGCTCAGATCATATACTTCTCAAGGCAAATTTTGGCTTCGGAGGAAGGAGAGGATTAATATGGGATTAAGGCTTTGTCGCATTGTTTATTTGTGACTTGTTCCTGCTTTCGTAGATCAACAGCATAGCGAGAAAAGGCAAGCCTCCGTGTAGCTCATTCACTTACGGCATACTGGTTCTGATTCAGATTAATGTATTTTATGGGAGATTACTGATGAGAAAGATGTTGCGTATAGGAAAAATAAACACCTTTTCCCCTCGAGTTCATAGCTGAATTATCGGCGGTGACGGCACGACTATTTGACGAGCAGCAGCGGCTTTTCGGTGAGGTGGATGACCTTGCTTGCTACTGATCCGAGCAGCAGATTCTTTATCGTACCCATGCCGCGCGTTCCCATCACGATCAAATCACAGTGATACTCGCCCGAGAAGCCGGTGATGACTTCGGCGGGATTGCCATTGCGGACATGCGCCTCGAACGTAATACCAGCACTTTCGAGGCGCATTTTCGCGGGCGTCAGTAATACCATCCCCGCTTCTTCGCGTGCCTTTTTGATGCTCAGCATGTCTAAAAGTGGATTCTCGTTAAAAACGACTTCGTTCATTTGAACCGGCTCGCACACATAGAGCAAATGCACATGAAGCTTACCTGTATCCATCGTATTCAGTACCTCATCAATGGCGCGCATTGCATTTTCTGAACCATCGAAAGCAATCAAGGCAATAGTCATAATGAGATCCCTGCTCTTATAATTGTGATCAAATAGATTGAAACTTTAACGTATATTTCGCGGCTATGCTAATGAATTATTTACCTTGAGTTGGAGTTGTCCGGGATCAAACGTGAGTTCACGGAAGTCAAATCAGAACGAGATTTCATATAAATTATGTGACCTGTTTCGCGAAGCTTGGTTGCTATTTTAAGTGGTGAAATAAGGGATGATTAATTCCATACGAAATACATACTGGATTGCGCTCATGTGTCGCGTACTCAATGTTTCTAAAAGTGGTTTTTATGCCTGGAGAATTCGCTCGTCATGCCGCTTGCGCAGTGAGTTGGCGGATCACGCTGTAAAGAGCACAGAATGGCGTGTAATGTTACTACGCACGTGATTTTCCATAAACTGTGGGATTACTTGTGAAGCTATCTCTGTATTAACGAACTAGGGTGATTAATTAACATAGTGTAATAATCTTTATTACGCGCTACCCAGCCGCGGACTTCGAGTGATTTTCCCACGTAAGTTGCGAGTTCTGGAAATAAATTGAGATTATTATTAGCGACGCGTATGTCAACTTTGTCATTAAACAGCAGTCGCGTATATTTTTTACTTTTCTTTATAGAAACAGGGATTCCGGTAAATCGTTGCCAGCCTTTGGTGTGATTGGTAATCTGCGAAATTGGCCGAAGTTGATACTCCGGCATGCCCCAAATACCCAGTTTTAATTTCTCAGCGTGTTGTTGCGCTTGAATCAGTTTGTCGCTGTAACGCCCGTTAGGCGGAATAATACTGACCACGGCCAAGCCGTTTTCCAGCAGAGCAAGATTGAGATGCTTGCCATCCGGTAAAAACACATGCGCCAATAAGCGTTTATATTTATCCCGTCTTACTTGGTCATATTCCAAATAAACCTTGTTTTCCTGTAATTGAGCCTGCAACCATTTCTTTGCGGCGACACCGCCGGGTTCTTCTGCACGTTGACGGCTTTCAATTTCGGGTGTGTTGACTCCCAATAAACGGACATGCTTCTTGTCTTCCAGAATAATCGTATCTCCATCGTATACGCGGGCGACTGGATACAATTGCCGGCTGGGCTGGCTGATGATCTTGACGGGCTCTGCACCGGTGGAAGGTCTGTCCGAATAAGTTACCCGGCCTTTTTCATCGACACTGCGGTATATTTCGGTAGCAAATGACGTCGGGGCGGCAAAATTGAGAATCAAGCAAAAGATCAAATAATATTTTTTGCTGAGGAGCATGGTGTTATCTTGAGAAAATAGTGTGTGTCATATTTGATATATCACATATAACGCCATGGTATGCTAACCCCAGAAAAATATGGCAAAATGAAGAAATTTAGCGGTTATTGCGCGTTAGGATTAGAAAGTGAATTTATGCAAAAAAATGAAATATTATCAGTTAAATGGCTATCGGTATTGTTTGGATAAAGCCTGTTTCAGTTTTCTCTTTTTCAACGTATAAAAATTCTGAAATAAATCAGATCAAATGTACCGTATGCGTCAAACACAATGCGTTTGACATACTTTGTACAACGGAGTGTTTTAATTAATGGAAATTGATAAGGTCATTGATTCCACTTTTGAACCTGTTTCAAACGCTGTGGCGTCGGTAGTTTTTTACAGCATTCAATTCTTGGATCTTGAGATCAAATTGATATTGATTTGGCTGGTTGCTGCGGCACTTTTTTTTACCGTATACCTTGGTTTTATCAATTTCCGCTATTTCAAGCACGCCATTGATGTTTTGCGCGGGAAACATGACAGCGGAAACTCAAACGGACATATCAGCCGATTTCAGGCTTTGATGACTTCTCTGTCGGCAACCATTGGCCTGGGAAATATTGCAGGTGTGGCAGTAGCTATTTCAGTGGGAGGGCCGGGTGCTACGTTCTGGATGGCCATTATGGGTATTTTCAGTATGTCGACCAAGTTTGTTGAAGTCACCTTGGGGATTAAATACCGGCAATACGGAAGCAAGCACAATCCGCATACCATATCGGGTGGTCCTATGTATTATCTGCGCGGTGCTTTTGATCGCCTGCAGCAGCCGCAAATGGGCAGGTTTATGGCGGGATTGTTTGCGGTATGCTGTATTGGCGGCACCATCGGTGCGGGCGGCCTGTTCCAGGCCAATCAAGCCTATCAGCAGGCGTTGGTTGTAACGGGAGGAGAGGCCGGTTTTTTGGCTGATAAGGGCTGGCTTTTTGGTTTGTTCATGGCCATTTTGGTTGGTATGGTGATTATTGGCGGCATTCAGTGGATTGCGGCGGTAGCCGGTCGTATTGTTCCTGTGATGGCGATCATTTATATCATCGCCGGTTTTGTAGTGATCGGCGTTCACTATGCGGCAATCCCGGATGCGCTAAGAACCATTTTTGAAATGGCATTGTATCCGCAGGCAGGTATCGGCGCTTTAATGGGTGCATTGCTAATGGGCGTGCAGCGCGCCACATTTTCCAATGAAGCCGGGTTAGGTTCATCGGCGATTGCACATTCCGCAGTTAAAACCGATGTGCCGGTCAGTCAGGGTATGGTTGCGATGCTTGGCCCATTTATTGATACTGTGGTGGTTTGTATGGTCACTGCCTTGGTGATTGTCATATCCGGCACTTATGTGGAGGGTGGTGGCATTGAAGGGGTGCAATTGGCCTCTCGTGCGTTTGCATCCGGCATTTCGTGGTTTCCTTACGTGTTATCCTTAACGGTTTTTCTGTTTGCCTATTCCACCATGATTTCCTGGTCTTACTATGGATTAATATGCACGACGTATTTATTTGGTGAGCGGCTTGTCATAACAAGGCTATATAAAATTTTATTTTGCGCGTTCATTATCATTGGTGCATCGGCGCAATTATCCAATATTATTTTATTTACCGATTCGATGGTGTTTGCTATGGCGATTCCCAATATCATCGGGCTATATATGCTGGCACCCGAAATCAAGAATGATCTGCGGGTTTATTTGCAGGATCTGAAGGAAAAAACAGAAAAACGATCGTGAGAACGCATATAGCGCAATATTTCGAGGGAAAGTGGATTAAAATTGCTGCTCGCCCGATTTTGCGGATATTCAATCAATTCATAGCGTGCCTATTTCATAGCCAAATTCAAATTGTATGACAGCTGAAACTCTAATTGAGGTCAATGACCTGAATTTCTCCTATGGCACGCGCGCGATCCTGAAAGGCATTCAGATGTCGATGCCGCGTGGCCAGGTCGTGGCGATCATGGGAGGAAGCGGGTCGGGTAAAACGACGCTACTCCGATTGATCGGCGGTACAATTCAGCCGACTTCCGGCTATGTGAAGTTTGCCGGAGAGGTCGTGCATGAACTCAATCGTGATGCGCTATTCAAGCTGCGTCGTAAGATGGGTATGCTGTTTCAGTTTGGCGCTTTGTTTACCGATTTGTCGGTTTTTGACAATGTTGCATTTCAGATGCGTGAACATACTAATTTGCCCGAATCGATGATTCGCGATCTGGTATTAATGAAACTGCATGCGGTGGGTTTACGCGGAGCGCATCATTTAATGCCCAACGAACTGTCCGGCGGTATGGCGCGGCGCGTTGCTTTGGCGCGTTCCATTGCGCTGGATCCGATGCTGATTATGTACGATGAACCCTTTACCGGGCTAGATCCGATTTCATTGAGTGTGATTGGGAATCTGATACGCCGGTTGACCGATGCATTGGGTATGACATCTATCGTGGTGACACACGATGTGCAAGAATCTTTGAAAATTGTTGATTATGTTTATTTCATTGCAGACGGCGTGATAGCCGCCGAGGGTACACCGAAAGAAGTGCGCGAATCGGTCGCGCCTTTTGTGCATCAGTTTGTTCATGGAGAGGAAGACGGACCGGTGCCGTTTCATTATCCTGCGCAGACTTATAAAAAGGATTTGAACCTGGAGGATACTTTTGCCTAGACGTATCGTTTCCAGTATTCAGAATATCGGACACCGGGTGATTGAAAGCACTTGGCGTTTGGGTGTTGCCAGTCGCTTTTTTATCCTGATTTTATTAAAATCAGGCACTAGTTTGCGCCGTTTTAATCTGGTTATACGTGAATTGTATTTCACCGGTGTTTTGTCTCTGATTATCATTGTTGTTTCCGGGCTGTTTGTGGGAATGGTGTTGGGGCTTCAGGGTTATGAGACATTGCAAAAATACGGTTCGGAATCGGCGGTGGGTACTTTGGTTGCTTTGTCATTAGTGCGTGAACTGGGTCCGGTTGTCGCCGCATTATTGTTTGCCAGCCGCGCCGGTTCTGCGATAACCGCGGAAATAGGATTAATGAAAGCAACGGAACAATTGGCAGCCATGGGGATGATGGCGGTTGACCCGATTGCACGTGTGGTGGCACCACGGTTCTGGGCTGGCGTAATTTCCATGCCGTTTTTGGCGGCGATATTTTCTGTAATGGGTGTGTTTGGCGGTTATCTGGTGACAGTGGTATTCATTGGTGTGGATGAAGGCTCCTTTTGGTCGCAAATGCAAAGTGCGGTTGATTTTAGATTTGATATCTTAAATGGTTTTATTAAAAGTTGTTTTTTCGGGGTGGCAGTCACAGCCATTGCGGTTTTTGAAGGCTATGATGCGCCGCCAACGGCAGAGGGCGTGTCTGGTGCAACGACACGTACGGTGGTAACTTCGTCATTAGTGATTTTAGGACTTGATTTTATTTTGACCGCTTTCATGTTTAGAGGGGTGAGTTGATGCAGCGGACAACGATGGATTTGTGGGTGGGTTTGTTTGTGATCACAGGAATTGCTGCGCTCATGATACTGAGTCTTAAAGTTGGCAATCTGAATGTTTATAATCCTTCACAGAGCTATGTCATCACTGGAAATTTTGAGAATATCGGTGGATTGAAAGTTCGCGCGCCGGTAAAAGGGGCTGGTGTTGTGGTCGGCCGTGTAACCGATATTCAGTTCAGCACGAAAACCTATGATGCGGTCGTTACGATGAGCCTTGATAGCCGGTTTACATTCCCGAAAGATACTTTTGCCAGTATCTTGACGTCAGGTTTGCTGGGCGAACAGTATATCGGATTGGCTGCGGGCGGCGATGAAGAGATGTTGAAAGATGGCGACAAAGTCATGAAAACCAATTCAGCCATGGTTCTTGAAGAATTAATTGGCCGTTTCTTATTTGATAAAGCGGCTGATGATGATTCTTTCTGATTGAACGGATATTTGTTAATTTTATTCTTGTTGGTTTAGTATTGCATATTACTTAAAATTTTGGTGAGGGAACAATGAAAAGATTTCTTGGAATAACTGTATTGCTACTTTCTATTTTGCTGGCGTTCCCTGCATGGACAATGGATTTGGCGCCTGACAGATTGGTCGATAAGACCGTTAAGGAAGTGATCGAGATTATCCAGAAAGATGAAGCATTGAAAAATGGTAACCGGGATAAAATGCATGATCTGATTGAAACTAAAATACTGCCGCATTTCAATTTCTCGCGCATGACCCAACTGGCGATGGGGCAGCACTGGTCAAAAGCAGCGCCGGAGCAGCAAAACAAACTGGTGAATGAATTTCGTACACTGTTGGTGCGTACGTATTCCAATGCATTGACCAGTTATAATCACGAAACGATTAATGTAAACCCGATCAAGCAATTGGGCGATCAGGTAGAGACAACAGTCCGGACTGTCGTCATTCAAGGGAATGGAAAAGAACCGGTGCCGATTGATTACAGCATGGAAAAAAAACCGGATGGCTGGAAAGTTTATGATGTGACGGTTGCCGGGGTGAGTCTGGTAACGAATTATCGCGGAACTTTTAACAGCCAAGTCCGCAAGGGCGGTGTCGAAGGATTGCTTAAGGCATTAACAGATAAGAATAAGTCTCTGGAAGGTAAGAAATAATACCGGCGGATGAATAATCTGGATGCTTTGGTATCAATAGTTTTTCGCGATGACGATACAGTTATCGTGCAAGGTCCGGTAACCATTGATAATGTTGTGAAGCTGACTGAGGATGGGATTGCATTGTTCGACGACCATCCCTTAACGATTGATCTGGATAAAGTGACCGAAGTGGACTCAACGATTATTAGTATGCTACTGGAATGGTTACGTGCGACACGCAAAAACACTTATCCATTGCAGTTTATCAACATGCCCGAAAGCCTTAAAAGCCTGATTCAGTTGTATGATGTGGTTGAGTTGATTCCGATCCCAGTCAATCAAGCCACAGATAAGAACGCTGTCTGATCCGGCTAAACCCTGCTGTTCTTTGAAACCCTAAACCAATTTTCTTCTGATTTATCCATTGAATGTTGCCTGCCATTGAAGTCAAGCAAGTGTGTAAGCACTTCGGTAATCTGCGTGCGTTAACGGATATTGATCTTGAAATTCATGCGGGAGAATTCTTTGCTTTGTTGGGGCCTAACGGCGCCGGTAAAACAACACTGATCAGCATTATTGCCGGTTTGACTCTTGCCAACAAAGGCTCAGTGCATGTGATGGGGCACGATGTGCACACACAGTATCAGCAAGCCCGCCGGAATTTGGGTGTGGTGCCGCAAGAACTGGTTTTTGATCCTTTTTTCACCGTACGCGAAGTATTGTTAATCCAATCCGGCTATTACGGCATCAAGGAAAATTCCCGGTGGGTTGATGAGATCATTGAACGCCTGGATCTTTCTGACAAAGCGAATGCAAACATGCGTGCACTGTCAGGCGGTATGAAACGCCGTGTTTTGGTTGCGCAAGCGCTGGTGCACAAGCCACCGGTTATTATTCTGGATGAGCCGACGGCTGGTGTGGATGTTGAGTTACGCCAGACACTCTGGGATTTTATCAAGCAGCTCAATCAAGATGGACACACAATCGTTCTGACTACGCATTATCTCGAAGAAGCGGAAACGTTGTGTCATCGGGTTGCGATGCTGAAAGAAGGAAAAATAGTTGCACTGGATAGTACGAAAAACTTGATTGGAAAAATGATCGCTGGGAAATCGGTACGGCTACGATTGGTGCCAGACAGGTTGCCACCCACATTGCAGCCATTACAAATCAGTCATCACGACGGAATAGCCGAACTTAGAATTGAAAACTATGCACAAGTGGAATTTATTTTGTCGTCATTGCGAGTTGCGGATATCCAGATACTGGAAATGCATTTGCAGCAGCCGGATTTGGAAGATGTTTTTGTCAGCATCATGAGAAAAAGCGGGAGTCAATCGAAATGACCGGATTTCTTACCTTGCTCTATAAAGAATTGCTGCGCTTCTGGAAAGTCGGTTTTCAAACGATCCTGGCGCCGATGGTATCTACTTTGCTGTATTTGTTGATTTTTCTTCATGTGCTGGAAGCGCATATGGAAGTTTATCCAGGTGTCGCTTATACCGTTTTCCTGGTTCCGGGTCTGGTGATGATGGCCGTCATACAAAATGCATTTGCCAACGCATCGTCCAGCATGATTCAGTCAAAAATCAGCGGCAATATTGTGTTTATCTTGTTGTCGCCATTGTCTTATCGCGCCATTTTCTTTGCCTATATTCTGGCATCGATTGTGCGCGGATTGTTGGTCGGCTTGGGAGTTTATTTGGTGACACTGGTGTTTTTTGATATTCCGCTGCAGTTGCCATTCTGGGCGCTGTTGTTTGTTATACTCGGTAGTGCGATTTTGGGTGCGCTGGGTTTGATCGCTGGTATCTGGGCCGATAAGTTCGATCAATTGGCAGCTTTTCAGAACTTTATCATTATGCCGCTGTCATTTTTATCCGGTGTGTTCTACACCATACACTCATTACCCATCGCCTGGCAGTACTTGTCTCACCTCAACCCATTCTTTTATATGATCGATGGATTCCGCTATGGCTTCTTTGGCGTATCGGATATTTCGCCTTATATTAGCTTGTTGATTGTGGCAATATGTTTGCTGGCCATTTCCCTATTGGCCATTCGAATGCTCAAATCCGGATATAAATTGCGCTACTAGATTCATTGTTTTGATACCAATTGCTTATTTTGCAACCTAATAAATTGCGTGAAGGAGACTGAAATGCTGACAGCTGAAAACGTAAAAATCTATATCGAATCCTCGTTGCCGTGTGAATACGTAGCGGTAGAAGGAGATGATGGGAATCACTTTCACGCGTTGATCGTAAGCGCGGAATTCAATGGGAAAAATATGATTCAGCAACACCAACTGGTGTATAAGTCGCTGGGTGACCGGATGAAACAGGAAATTCATGCGCTATCGATGAAAACGCTGACACCTGAGCAATGGGCTAACCAATCTTAATCCGGTAATTGAGCAAACTTGATTTAGGGTGCTAATTCAAACCTTAAAACAATCTCCTCAAGCGGGAATTCGTTATAATCACTTCTTTTATTGCTAAGTCTGGAACTTCATTGTTTAGAATACTCGGTGCCTTAGCGGGCTTCTTCATCCTTGGTTTCTTAGGCATTTTCCTAGGTTATTTTGTCGGAAGCATCATTGATCGATTCAGAGCTTTTGGTTCGGCTGGGATGAATCCGTTTAATGCTGCGCGCCGTCAGTCGATTTTCCTGGAAACTGTTTTTATTTTAATGGGAAAACTGGCTAAGGCAGATGGCCGTGTTTCAGAGACTGAAGTATCGCATGTTCAACAATTCATGCAGAAACTCGGCATGACACCGGATCATCGGCTAAAGGCGATTGCACTGTTCAAGCAAGGCGCTGCTGCAGACTATGATATTCACCCCAAAATCAATGAATTCCTTGCCATATGCGGCCCTTCAAATAATTTGAAACAGATGCTGCTGGTTTATCTCATTATCATGGGATTATCCGATGGCCAATTAAATTCTGCCGAAGAAGAACTGATTAAAGAGGTCGCCGGGCGCCTGGGATATAGCCCTGCTGCATTTAAGCAATTGCTAGACATGATACTGAATCAAATGCATTTCGCTGGTGGACAAAGCACATCGGCCAGTGCATTGGAAGATGCGTATAAAGCACTGGGTGTCAGCAAAGAGAATACCGATCAAGAAATCAAACATGCCTATCGTAAGTTAATGAGTCAATACCATCCCGACAAATTGATGGGGCAGGGCGTGCCGGAAGAAATGATCGCGGTGGCTACTGAGCAAGCCAAAGAAGTGCAAACTGCTTATGATTTAATCAAAAAAAGCCGGGATCAGAATCGTGCTGCAGCTTAATAATGAGCTTCTGAACAACCCACCTGTCATTCCGAACTTAGTGAGGAATCTTTGGGAATCAAAATAATGGATTTCTCGCTGTGCTCGAAATGACAGTTATTTAGAAGCTTGTTAGATAATCAGTATTTGCTAAACGTTACAGAATAATGAAACCGCTGCTTTTTAGCTTTCGCCGTTGTCCGTTTGCGATCCGTGCCCGATTGGCGATCAAAGTCAGCGGCGTTGAAGTGGATACACACGAAGTCAGTTTACGTGCCAAACCCAAAGAAATGTTGGAATGCTCACCGAAAGGCACGGTACCGGTACTAAAGTTTTCTGACGGCCGTGTACTCGAACAAAGTCTGGATATCATGCAATGGGCGCTTTCCCTGAATGATCCGGAGCACTGGCTGGATAGCGATCCGGGCGCTTCGGCTGAGATCATGTCACTGATCAAGCAAAATGATGAATCGTTTAAACCTGCGC
Source organism: Nitrosomonas sp. Is79A3 (assembly GCF_000219585.1). Lineage (NCBI taxonomy): Bacteria > Pseudomonadati > Pseudomonadota > Betaproteobacteria > Nitrosomonadales > Nitrosomonadaceae > Nitrosomonas > Nitrosomonas sp. Is79A3. The sequence goes on from NC_015731.1 coordinate 2,723,421, forward strand.
TGGATCTCTATAAATATGCCGTCCGTTTTCCGGAGCATTCTGAAGCGTATTACCGGGAACAAGCTGAGCCGTTTCTAGCCGAATTGAACACACGCTTGAGCAAGGACGGTTATCTGTTGGGCGGGCGTTACACACTGGCGGATATGGCGATCTTTCCGTTTATCCGGCAATTCTCCAATGCCAATCCGGATTGGTTTTATGCATCTCACTATCATCATCTGATTGTATGGCTGGACCGATTGATTGCTTCGGAATTGTTTCAAAACATCATGCAGAAAGAAGCTGGTTAACTAACGAATAAATTTTAGATCACGCGGAGAAGCGAACCACGATTCAACTTTATTCGTTAGGCTAATGCACCTCGAAATTTTCTTCCGGGTCTGGCTTCGGTAGTCGACAGTCACGATCAAACGGGAGCCGCTCTCGATCGGGTATTGGCTCGCCGGGAAATTCTTTAATCCAGAGAGTGCGGTCATTTTCGTCAGCATAATATTTCAGGTAGATGTCGTTATCTTCGTCGCTTCCACTGCCAATCAAATCAATATGGCAGGCCAGGTTCATTTCGCCTGATTGAAAAACCATTTCTTCCAGTAGAATATCGTCCAAAAGCAGGATGTAAAGTTCACGATTGCTCAAGTGATCTGTATGTTCCAAGTAGATCCCCATCAATGCCAGAGCTTTAATGACTTCCCATAATTTGGCATTAAGTTCTGCATCTGACAAACCGCCAGATGGAGGCAAAGAGATGCCTGATTCAACCAAAACCTGAAAAGGTTGGCACCATTTCGCTCGCTCAAAAGCAGCAACGTTTTTTTTGAACTGTTCTTGGGTTTCTGTGGAGCAGTCGTCAGATTCGTCGAAAGAAATTTCTTTGTTTTTCTTTATCATCGGAGTTATTTGTTACCGCTAAGCATGGTGTGTCAAAAAGGGAAAAGGTGTCGGAAAAGGTGTCTGGTCTAGAATCAAGAATTCTTGTTCTTTATTCTTGCGCAGAATAACCCCAATCGTTGTTGGATGCAATTGATAGTGCATGACTAGGACCAGGTGCCGAATTACGAATCTGAAACAGGTGATGCGCACATCACACAAGGCCGCTAAACAAAACTATACCTAATTCTAATTCATTGGTTATATTCACAATTTGCGACCAGACCCCTTGTGTGATGAGGAAGGGCTGGTGAAGTTGACTATGGAATGGCTATTGAGGCACCGTCAAACGAAAGGGGCGGAAACAGATAAGCAACTCCTAATGGCGATCGAAAGCCAATCCTTTACTCTACCCTTGTGTAAGAGTACATGGATCTAGTGACTTGCATACAAGTCAGTGGGGTTGCTAAAAAATACCTAGTCAACGCAAGAGGGGTAGGCCTTTGGGCAAGTTGAATTCAATCCGCCGGCACCGCCTGTTTGATCAAGCCCATTCAACATCTCCAGCACTTGCGGGTAATATTTTGGAGCCCGTGTCCAGAAAATATAGTTAGCTTTCAAGTTGTCGCGAGCAAAGAAATATAATTCATCAATGGACGGAACTTTGCCTTTTTTATCATGCCGGGTAGTCTCATAATTTGTTTGCATTACCGAAGGCGTCAGAGGAACTATTCCAGAAAGCTCAGGATAATGTTGATAAACACCTTTTGCTGAATTCCTTGATTCACTAGCGATCAAGCCTGGTTCATCCATAAAAATATCCGGACCACCTAATCCAGTTCCTATTTCTCTGAGTTTACTTATAAATGATTTGAGCATCGAGCGCGGATAGTTGGTGTATTGATACGTCATTGTATTGGGAAAGTACTTGCGTAATTGCTGGTTTATGCTGAGCAGATTGCTGTAATAATTATCTAATTGGTTTTTGGGTATCTCTACTAAAGGTTGTCCTAATGCGGTTTCTGTCAAGCCGATACCTTCAAAGTAAGGATGGGAATTGAAACGCTTACCCAATGCACTGATTAATGCAACCATGCGATCATGCACGAGTGGATTCCACAACTTAAGGTTGTATCCTGTAATGTCTTTTTTACCAAAAGTACTGAAAGGGAATATGCTATCTTCACGTTTCAGGTAATCTGGTACGAAAGCTGTTGAAGGGTTGAATGATTTCATTTGCAGTAAAATAATAAGCCGTTTTTTTTGTGCAGCAAGTTCGGCAAGGTGATGCTCAATGGATGTAAAGTCATACATATTTTCTGCTGGTTCTAGTTCTGCCCATTCATAGCGAATTTGTATTCCGCGCAATGCCGGAGTTTCTTTGAGTTCTTTATAAACTTGCGCCATATATTTGGCATTATTCTTACCTTGACCCATCAGTGTATAGTAATGACCGGGATGCCACTTAACCCCGGAGGTGGTTGCAGAAGAGCTGACATTGTTGGCGGCATATACTGACTTGCAGACGGTCCACCCCATGCCTATGACGAACACTAATGTGATTAAAACGGCATGTATTTGCTTAGCTGCAGTGGAGGAATGGTCATTATTTTTGGGTTTTGTGGTGACATTGTTTGCCATATTAGAGATCCTTTTTTAAGCTAAGTTGTGTGCTCTTCCTTCGTTATTAGGTGAAATCAACACATTGAATTATAAAGAGATGCACCTTTTCTATTGCCATTAAAGGAATCCCATTTAGAGATAATTTAACCAGATTAAGTACAAGAATCAACCAGTTTTGACGCTGGAACAAATATTACAACTACCAAAAAAGGTGTCAGATCTAGAATCAAGAATTCATACTTTTTATTCTTGAGCAGAATAACCCCAATCGTTGTTGGATGCAATTGATAGTGCATGACCAGGACCAGGTGCCTAATTACAAATCCGAAACAGGTGATGCGCACATCACACAGGGCCGCTAAACAAAACTATACCTAATTCTAACTCTAACTCTAACTTATTGGATATATTCTCAACTCGCGACCTGAACATCCCGCTAGAATTTTCAAGTGTTTTCGTCGATTTTTTTACGTATCTCATAGGCACGATTTTGTTTCAGCATTCTGAATATAATACGGCAAAGCTGTCGGCCAAGCGCCCGAATTGCCTGATTATGTGATTTCCCCTCAATCCGTTTTTTCTCATAGTAACGCTGTGATTCAGGTACGCATTTTCGATGCTTGTCTACAGCGGCCATCATCGCGGTTTTGGCGCGTTTGTTGACATGTTGCGGTGCTTTTGAACCTCGAAACTTCCCTGAGCTGTTATCAAGGTTGGCCATTCCCAAATAGAGCGCCAGACTGCGTTCGCTAGCAAATCGATCAATGGTGCCAATCTCGCCCGCCAACTCTGAAGCACAGATCACAGCGAACCCTGGAATACTGTCAATTAACTGCGCAGCTTGGGATTCTTGCATTAACATCTTGCAACGTAATTCCAATGCTTTGATGTCGTTTTTGAGCGCCAGGATACGCCGGGCATCTTCAATGATCATCTCGCCGACCCATTCCACTTCATGACTAAATGACGCATGCGATTGCCATGCGACAATACTATCGGCGTACTTGCGGCCCACACCAGGAATCTTTAGCAAGGTAGATACGCGTAAACGCGACAGCTTGGTCAATTCATCAACGCTGGTGATAAAGCGTAAGAACCAAAGATTATCTGCATCTTTTGTGATGTCCAGCAGGCCGGGGCACACTGCGTGAAGATCGCCCTGAAGACGACTTTGCAGGCGGCTCTTTTCATCCACCAAAGCACGACGACGGCGACTCAGCCGTTTGAGCATATCGTTTTCCCGTGGTGTCGGCATGATTTCCTGAAGAACGTCTTTAGCCAATGGCAGGTGATCCCGCAGTTGGAATAGCTCCAGGCCTTTGCAAGCATCAATGCGGTCATTCTTGGCCGCAGCCGGAAAAATTTCCTTAAAGCGAGCCAGCTTCAGATTGTTGATGTTGTAGAGTTCATAACCGCGTACTTTCACCAGACTGTCCAAAGGGCGGGCATAGCCATTGTAGCCTTCCATTGCTACCGCTACCGCACCACCATGGCGTTGTCGATGATGTTCAATACGTTCAAAGAATTGTTTAAAACCTTCCGGGCGGTGGAAAATGGCAAACTCATCCAGCACATCGCCATTGGACAGGCCTATTGCTACACTGTGCTGACGACAACCTATATCAACACTGACATAAATTTGTGGGGTATTATCCATGATCATGGGGCCTCCGTACTGTTGCAACTAAACCGATAAATCATCCGTCGGTCTCGTCTACATACAGAGCCACAATCTACTGATCGGCACCATCCCGAACGACACACCGGATGACGCAGGAGGACGGGGACGGCATTTCAAGTCTAGCGAACCAGAATCCCAGCCGCTGACCCCATGAGCCACATCCCCGTCCGTTTGCTATATTAAACTATGGTTCTGTGGCCTGTCATCCTGCAAAATACGATGGTAGACCCCTGCTGTGCGTGTGACCCCTTGTGTGCGAATGACCCCTTGTGTGACCCTTGTGCGATCATTCAGCACTTGCAATTCAAGACGGTATCTGACCCCTTGTTTTCGTGACGACGTTTGGGCCAGAATGAAATGGAGGCCCAAACGGCGGCATGCCCTACTGCTTCCGGCTGAACGAATGGTTAGGCTTCACCGCACTATTCCGTGGCATGATTTATAACGTAGTCCGCTCTTGCATGGACACATCGCGTTTCGCCGGAATCTTGGTACAGAAGAAATTGCGGAATTCTGACGCCAGGGAAAGCCGACTCCTACTGATACTCCAGTACCACCCCTGACAGACAGGCCACCGATAATTCGATTGTTGCCAGGAAGTGTCGTACCTTTAGGCGAAAGAAGAAGTTCGGTTGAACCGACAGCAAAATTAACCTCCACTGTAGTAAGCGGGAACTTGAGCAAGGGGTTCCGAAGCAGATCACTTCGGTATCGTGCAAAAAGAGCTTCTGCCGATGGAAACTCCTGAAACTCCACTGAGAGACGATCACCAGAAGAATACTTAATCAGAAGCGATTTCCCACCCGGTGGCGAGCGTAAGTCTTCTGGTCCTCCAACTTCCCCCCAAATGTTATCTACTATTGAAGCGCGCGGCTCCGGCGACAGGCTTAGAACTTTAACGTTCAGACGAAGATATCCTTCCTCGTCCCGCCGGAACCACACCACACGATTTCCATCAATCTCAATCGCGACGGGTGTGTCGTAATAATAGTTACCACCCACAACTGCCAACAAATCATTCCGCAGCCAATCAAAACTTCCTTTGACAAGTTCGGCGTTGGCACGGTTGAGCTTGAATGATCGAAGCTGATCCTTGGTGTAGGCCCCGGCATCAGCCTTTTTGTGATGCTCTGCGCAAAGCGCGATCATTCCCTCCGGCCGATGATGAGCTTCTTCCCGATAGGGTGGATCAAAGTGATGCCACTCGAGGTATGGATTGCCGCAGCCCGGATGGGGACACCCAAAACCAACTTCTGAGCGTAGCTGTCGTAGCACATCAGCAGGAGGCGTTGTGCGAGGCATATTAGTTCCAGTGAACAGTCAGGGTCTACCATCGTATTTTGCAGGATGACAGGCCACAGAACCATAGTTTAATATAGCAAACGGACGGGGATGTGGCTCATGGGGTCAGCGGCTGGGATTCTGGTTCGCTAGACTTGAAATGCCGTCCCCGTCCTCCTGCGTCATCCGGTGTGTCGTTCGGGATGGTGCCGATCAGTAGATTGTGGCTCTGTATGTAGACGAGACCGACGGATGATTTATCGGTTTAGTTGCAACAGTACGGAGGCCCCATGATCATGGATAATACCCCACAAATTTATGTCAGTGTTGATATAGGTTGTCGTCAGCACAGTGTAGCAATAGGCCTGTCCAATGGCGATGTGCTGGATGAGTTTGCCATTTTCCACCGCCCGGAAGGTTTTAAACAATTCTTTGAACGTATTGAACATCATCGACAACGCCATGGTGGTGCGGTAGCGGTAGCAATGGAAGGCTACAATGGCTATGCCCGCCCTTTGGACAGTCTGGTGAAAGTACGCGGTTATGAACTCTACAACATCAACAATCTGAAGCTGGCTCGCTTTAAGGAAATTTTTCCGGCTGCGGCCAAGAATGACCGCATTGATGCTTGCAAAGGCCTGGAGCTATTCCAACTGCGGGATCACCTGCCATTGGCTAAAGACGTTCTTCAGGAAATCATGCCGACACCACGGGAAAACGATATGCTCAAACGGCTGAGTCGCCGTCGTCGTGCTTTGGTGGATGAAAAGAGCCGCCTGCAAAGTCGTCTTCAGGGCGATCTTCACGCAGTGTGCCCCGGCCTGCTGGACATCACAAAAGATGCAGATAATCTTTGGTTCTTACGCTTTATCACCAGCGTTGATGAATTGACCAAGCTGTCGCGTTTACGCGTATCTACCTTGCTAAAGATTCCTGGTGTGGGCCGCAAGTACGCCGATAGTATTGTCGCATGGCAATCGCATGCGTCATTTAGTCATGAAGTGGAATGGGTCGGCGAGATGATCATTGAAGATGCCCGGCGTATCCTGGCGCTCAAAAACGACATCAAAGCATTGGAATTACGTTGCAAGATGTTAATGCAAGAATCCCAAGCTGCGCAGTTAATTGACAGTATTCCAGGGTTCGCTGTGATCTGTGCTTCAGAGTTGGCGGGCGAGATTGGCACCATTGATCGATTTGCTAGCGAACGCAGTCTGGCGCTCTATTTGGGAATGGCCAACCTTGATAACAGCTCAGGGAAGTTTCGAGGTTCAAAAGCACCGCAACATGTCAACAAACGCGCCAAAACCGCGATGATGGCCGCTGTAGACAAGCATCGAAAATGCGTACCTGAATCACAGCGTTACTATGAGAAAAAACGGATTGAGGGGAAATCACATAATCAGGCAATTCGGGCGCTTGGCCGACAACTTTGCCGCATTATATTCAGAATGCTGAAACAAAATCGTGCCTATGAGATACGTAAAAAAATCGACGAAAACACTTGAAAATTCTAGCGGGATGTTCAGGTCTAGAATCAAGAATATCTAATCGCAGTAAAAACCAGAGTCAGGTGTCAAATCACGAGTTACCCAAAACATAACCCCCTCACAATCAGGCACTCAACCATCACTCAACCATCACCGTCTGCACCTTCATCGGCCAAATCCCTTTCTCTATCGCTTCCCGGCCATCAAACGCAATATAGCTCTGCCGCCCATAATGTGGAAGCGGGCGTATTAGTGCTTCGAGTGACGCGGCATCATTTGCGGACACGATGGCCAGTGATGCGCCGTCGGCGCGAGCCAGTGTCCAGGCTTGCGCGGTGCCTTTTTTGTTGATTTCATCCGGTCTGGGTGCCAGTTGTTTGGCGGCAAGCCAGGCATCGATCTCAGGTTGCAGGCCGATGACCAGTGTGGGCGCTGCGGAGAGTGGTTGACTGGCTGCAATGAGTTTGGGTGCACGCTGTTGCAGTTTACTGGCGAGCGTCTCTGCGATTTTGCGGATTTCGCCTTTGTCTGACAATATGATGGTTTCGGTGGTGGAATTGACCATCACTTCACGCAGGATAGGCGGTGCTTCGTTCGGCGCTAATTGACGGAACAAGCGCAAATCCGGATCAAGTGAGACGGATAGGGGTTTATCCGTCAATGTCAGTGTGAATGTTTGCTGCTCCTGGTGCAAATCAAGCCATTGAATTTCTATTTTCTCCTGACTTCGAATCGTAACTGGAACCCGTAACTGGTATGCCGGATCGGATTGGTTCAGTGTGATCGATAACCCATAGCCCGAATCCGCCGGAGCACTTTTTGCTTCGCTGATGGTGATTTCCGGTGCGCCGGTGCGTTCCAGCCATTGCGTAAAGAACGGTTGCAGATTTTTCCCTGAAATCATTTCAAACATTTTCTGCAGATGTTGCCAGGAAGTGACTTTGAAGCGCTGAACAGCCCACAATCCTTGGATGCCGAGATTGAAAACCGTCTCACCCAAGTGATCCCGCAGCATGAAGAAAAACATCGCCGCTTTGTTATACCCGACAATTTTCGATGCACTATGCGTGCGTGAGGTAAATGCGGTCAGCGCGGCATCCTGTCCCGGTTGCAATGCGGCAAAGTCACGCAACCAGCCCAGGCGCATTTCACGCGCCGCTTCACTGCCTTCCTGTTCTTTGTAAGCATAATCGGCCATGAAAGTGGTCAGCCCTTCCGACCAGTTGCCGCTTCGGTAATCCGGATAAACCCCATTGCCCCACCAGTTGTGCAGCACTTCGTGGCCGAGCGAAGTATCGCGGATAAACGGCAGTTGCAGCACATTGATGCCAAGATAAGTCAATGTCGGCATGCCAAAACCGGTTGGCGTGGGACTCGAGACAATGCTGAACTCGGTGTACGGATACTCGCCTATCCATTTTTCATACAGGGTCAGATAGCGTTTGACGGCTTCCAGATAGTCGCGTGACAAATTGTTGATTTGCGGATGAAAATAAGTGCGCAGTTGGATCGGCCGGTTGTTGATATTTTGGTACGTCTGCGTTTCAATTCCATACGGCCCGGCCATCAAATCAATTCCTTCGGCGGGATGCGGAAATTCAAAAGCAGCGCGATAGCCTTGTGCCGATTCGCTCTCTTCAATTAACCGCCCTGCCACTAGGCCACGCTGTCCGGCAGGTAATTCCAGTGTGACTTTATAGCGCGCCAATCCATCTGCAACACGTGGATACCAGCCGGATGCATCGGGTAAGAAAGTACCGGTTTCACTGCTGGCTGCAACCGGTCTACCCAAAGTTTGTTGATGATCGAGTGAATCGTCCAGTTGCGCCAATTTCCCCCGCCAATGAATCTCAAACTGATGCTGTTGACTGAAATTAAAGGGGATCTTCCAAACATGCGGCTGATTGGCCTGCTCACGGCCGATGCCCAGTAAGCTGCCATTAAATAGCGCTTCGGTGACTTCATATGCCTGCCCCAGAACCAGGTTAATTTCCCTGGGATTTTTAACCGTGATGATGCTTTTGCCTTCGATGGTGCGGGCGATGGGGTCGATCCGTACCGTTATATCGTAATCAATCTCGTTATATTGGACAGGGGCCGCACAAGCAGGCTGTACAACGCTGCCGATGAATAAAAAAATGAGGAAATTTCTGATGAATTTGCGGCCTGTCATAAGATAATGGAATGTTGATTAATGTTTGAGTAATGGAAACTTGGCGATGATTTGTATTTCTTGATCATCTCTTTTTATTTTGAGTGGCATCCAGGTTCCCGGCACCTGACGTTTCACGATGGTGACAACATCCTCGGTATTTTTAAGCGGCAAACCGGCCATCTCAAGAATCACGTCAGAATCCTGCAATTTGGCTGCCTCGGCTATGCTATTTTTCTCAACTTGCAGCACCACGGCCCCGCCTCTGCCCATTTCAAAGCGGATACCCAGCCGCTGAAATTGCGGCTGGAAAGATTCGGAAACATTGGGCAGAACGCCAAACACGGCGTCTGCCACTCCTTTCACCAGATTTTTACAGGATTTATCGCTGTCCCACGGCAATAACGCAACAACATTCTGCACACCCAAGTCATGCAACTGATGGGTAACACCAAAACCATGCAGCACATGGCCTGCGCCCATGACACCGACAACCAGCGGTTTTTCCGAACCGGTAGATTCCGCTAAAGCCCGGTGCAGGACCTGCGCCATGGCACGATCCCATAATTGCTGCCCGGAAATAAAGCGCCTGAAATCCGGATCATCCTGATTCATTTCCCCTTTCTGCTTATCTTTGCGATCATGCTGCTTATAAATCGGGAATAAATAATCCAAATAGGCTTGGCTTGGCTCAGCCGGGCGCGTCAATCCTTCACGTTGTTCTATTGAAACGCCATAAAAACCTTTTTCCGACACCAGACGCCGCAAACTGGCTTCAATATTCAAAGCGCGCATGGGGATATGGTTCATGCGCGCAAAATGAAATAAGGGCAGATACAGATTGGCATCGGTATTCCAGACCCGGTCCCATTCCGCCGCCCGCAGAAATTCTTTTTCCGTTAACTCGCCGGCAACCCATTTATCCAGCACCGCCTGCACCCGGCGCGGAAACATTTCAAACCCGATCACCATATTCGGACGCACCGCATGTAAAGCAACCAGCGTTTGCAATTGCCAGCGGTGATGATCGGCATTGACATGCGTTTCACCCAGCAGCACCACAGAAGCTTTCGCCGCGCGCGAGATGACATCCTGCTGCGTGGTCGGGCCGGAGCCTGGAATCACCCAATTCCCCAGTGGCACGCAATCCTTCGGCACGGGTTTTTTTGCCGGTGTAATGGCAGCCCAACTATTACTCCAGCACAAACTCAATAGCAATGCGGTCAAGCTCAAAATTCTGTTGCGTCGGCTTATACTAAAATTCGTCATTTCTGATCATCCTGTTAACAGATCAATTCCTAAGAAAACACCGTTGATTTCGTCCAAAGTTTGACAAGCCTACCACGAACGGAATTGACACATTACCGTTCGCTCTGAGCTTGTTGTCATCCAACCCACTTGCGCGCATTTCTGAACAGGCGCATCCACGGGCCATCTTCAGTCGAGCCAGACCGTGCATTGGGGTACCAGGAGTGTTGCGATATCCGGAACACCCGCTCCGGATGCGGCATCAACACATTAAAACGTCCATCGGGCGTGGTTAATCCGGTTATCCCCTGAAGCGATCCATTCGGGTTATAGGGATAATTCTCGGTAACTTGCCCGTAATTATCCACAAAACGCATTGTCACTAACGCAGCAGCATTCTCCGGTTGAGCGGAAGAAAACTCAACCCTGCCTTCACCGTGGGCCACGGTAATCGGCATCCGGCTACCCGCCATGCCGTCAAAAAATAACGACAGGCTTTGCTGTACTTCCACCATCACAAAGCGCGCCTCAAATTGCTCCGACACATTGCGCTTAAAACGCGGCCAAGCTTCAGCACCGGGAATGATTTCATGCAAATTGCTCATCATCTGACAGCCATTGCAAACCCCCAGCGCAAACGTATCGGCACGCTGGAAAAACGCCTCAAACTCAGACCGTGCGCGGGAATTGAATAAAATCGATTTGGCCCAGCCTTCGCCCGCACCGAGTACATCGCCATAGGAAAATCCGCCGCACGCGACGAATCCTTTGAAATCTTTTAGCGACACACGCCCCGCGATGATATCGCTCATGTGCACATCGATCGCAGCAAAACCTGCCCGGTCAAACGCCGCCGCCATTTCCACATGGCCATTCACACCTTGCTCACGCAAGATCGCCATGCGGGGACGTACACCGGTTTGAATATACGGCGCGGCGATATCTTCATCCGCATCAAAACGCAGTGCAACCTGCAGACCGGGATCAGCGGCATCCAGAATGCGGTCATATTCCTGTTGCGCACAAACCGGATTGTCGCGCAGTTTTTGCATTTGATACGTGGTTTCCGACCAGGCGCGCTGCAAATCGATCCGTTTTTCTGCCAGCACTGGTTTGTTATTGCGCATCAGGCGGATTTCATCGGTTGCATTCAGTTGTCCGATGACAAAACTGGCATCGCGTAACCCGGCTTCGGTCAGCACCTGCATGACTTCCTGACGCTGCGCGGTTTTAATCTGCAAAACGACGCCCAATTCCTCGTTAAACAGCACAGCAAGCAAACGTTCCAAGAAGCGACCGCCCAATTGCTCGGGCCGCAATTCAGATCCGTCGATATCACTGCACTGCGCGTCAAAACACAACTGATCCAGATTGATCGTCACTCCGGTATGCCCGGCAAACGCCATTTCGCATAGCGTCACGAACAGACCGCCGTCGGAACGGTCATGGTAAGCCAATAGTTTGTGTTCCAGATTAAGCTGCTGGATCGCGGCAAATAGCGCCTTGAGTTTGGCGGCACCGGCTTCACCGTCGATATTCGGCGCGGCATTGCCGACTTGTTTAAACACTTGCGCCAGCGCTGAACCGCCCAGACGATTCTGCCCGTGCCCCAGATCAATCAGAATCAATTCGCTGTCACTGCAATCGGTGCGTAATTGCGGCGTCAAAGTTTTGCGCACATCGGTGACACTGGAGAACGCGGAAATAATCAGTGATAACGGTGCGGTCACTTCTTTGCGAATCTTCGCATGCGTCTTTTGATCGGTCTCTTCCCAGGCGGTCTTCATCGACATCGAATCTTTCCCCACCGGGATGCTGATTCCCAATTGCGGGCACAATTCCATGCCGACGGTATACACCGCGTCGTATAACCCGGCATCTTCACCCGGATGACCGGTCGCCGCCATCCAATTGGCTGATAGCTTGATATTGCCGATCTCAGCAATCGCTGCGGCAGCGATATTGGTGATCGCTTCGCCGACCGCCATCCGCGCTGCCGCCGCGGGATCGATCAACGCCAGCGGCGTGTGCTCGCCGATGGCAAATGCCTCGCCGAGATCAGTCTGATACCCCATGCTGGTCACCGCGACGTCGGCGACCGGAATCTGCCACGGGCCAACCATTTGATCGCGCGCCGTCATGCCGCCGACACTGCGATCACCAATCGTGATTAGAAAAGTTTTGTCGGCCACCGCAGGCAAACGCAAAACCCGGTAGGCGGCTTCGGTCAAATCCGTACCAGACCAATCGAGTGCCGGGAGTATTCTGTCGCCGTGAACAACATTGCGGGTCATTTTTGGCGGTTTGCCTAACAATACCGACAACGCCATATCGACAGGCGGTATTGCTGATTCCTGATCAGTGACCAGCAATTGTTCATCAGCAGTTGCCTCCCCCACGACTGAAAATGGGCAACGCTCGCGCGCGCAGATGCTTTGAAATAGCGCTAACGATTCCGGTTTGATGGCCAGCACATAACGTTCCTGCGCTTCGTTACTCCAGATCTGCATCGGTGACATGCTGGATTCCTCGAAGGGAATATCGCGCAAATTAAAACGCCCGCCTCTGCCGGAATCGTGGACCAATTCCGGAAACGCATTGGATAAGCCACCGGCGCCGACATCATGAATGAATAAAATCGGATTGCCTGCCCCGGTTCTTTCCAACTGCCAGCAACGGTCAATGACTTCCTGGGCGCGCCGTTCCATTTCCGGATTGCCGCGTTGCACCGAATCAAAATCCAGCGCTTCCCGATTGGTACCGGTATCCATGCTGGAAGCCGCGCCACCGCCCAATCCAATCAGCATACCCGGCCCACCCAATTGAATCAGCAAAGTACCGGGCGGAAATTTTTCTTTGTGCACATGCCGGTCCGAAATCTGCCCGATACCGCCGGCCAGCATGATCGGCTTGTGATAACCACGCATCTCCCCGGCAACGCGCTCCTCAAAGGTGCGGAAATAACCCGCCAGATTAGGCCGCCCGAATTCATTATTAAACGCCGCGCCACCGATCGGCCCTTCCAGCATGATCTGCAACGCGGAAGCAATGCGGCCGGGTTTGCCATACGTTGACTGGCCATCGGGATTGGAACGATCGTATTCCCACGGTTGCGTATAACCGGGAATATTCAAATTGGACACCGAGAAACCGGACAGACCGGCTTTCGGTTTGGCGCCACGGCCAGTTGCACCTTCATCGCGAATTTCTCCGCCGACACCGGTAGCAGCGCCGGGAAAAGGTGAAATAGCAGTTGGGTGGTTATGCGTTTCGACTTTCATCAATAGGTGTGTTTTTTCTTGGGCGTAACCATAAACCTGCTGGTTACCCGGATAAAAACGCGTTATCTCCGCCCCTTCGATAACGCTGGAATTGTCGGCATACGCCACAATCGTGCCTTGCGGATGCGTTTGATGCGTGTTGCGGATCATCGCAAACAGCGATTTGTCTTGGGGTTTGCCATCCACAATCCAATCCGCATTAAATATTTTATGGCGACAATGTTCAGAGTTCGCCTGGGCAAACATCATCAATTCCACATCCGTGGGATTGCGCGCAGCTTGCGTGAAATGATAGGCCAGATACTCAATTTCATCCGCCGATAGCGCCAATCCCATGGCTTGGTTCGCCTGCCGTAGCGCTTCGATACCGCCGTTCATCACATCAATGGTGTTAAGGGGCTTCGGTGCAAAATGCTGAAACAACTTGACCGCATCATCGAATGAACCAAATACGGCTTCCGTCATCCGGTCATGAATGAGTGGGGCGAGACGTGCCTTATCCTCTGCAGAAAGTTTTGTATGACATTGAATATAAAACGCGATACCCCGTTCAATGCGCTCAATGGCTGCTAAACCGCAGTGGCGCGCAATATCCGTCGCTTTACTCGACCAGGGAGAAATGGTTCCCGGACGCGGCAATACTAAAAAAAACTCGCCGGGATACGGATTACTCTCCTGCGCCGGATCATTGTTGAGTAACTTTCTCAGCGCACCGAACTCATCATCCTGCAGGTTTCGTGTTAACGAACAGAAATGCCAGTATTCGGTATGGACCGCGGATACTTGCAGGTTCAGTGTATTAATTTCTTTGAGTAATTTTTCCAGACGAAACGGAGAAAGCGCACGTCCACCACAAAATTGAAGCATCAGAGGAAATAAGCGATTATTTAAAGATTGCAATTTTACACGAGAAGATGTACTTATCGTGGATCATCCAGCGATACTGAAAATTATGACCATTGCCGACCCGGTATTTTTAACCACCGAAATACGCGAAATTGAACATCAGGCCGCGATGCTGCCGAAACCGCCCCGCCTGATGGAAAAAGCAGGCCTGGCCGCGGCGCAAATCGTCCGTGACCAATTACACAAGAACCCAAACCATCACATCTTGGTGCTCGCCGGACCGGGCAATAACGGCGGCGATGCCTTTGTTGTAGCGCGTTATCTGAAAGAATGGGGCAACGCGATCACCGTAGTATTCAGCGGCGACCGCAACTGTGTTCCAGCAGATGCCAAGCAGGCAATTCAAGCCTGGCTCGCCATTGGCGGCGAAATTTCTGCCGACATCCCCGACGGCGATCAAAACTGGGATGCGGTGATCGACGGGCTGTTTGGCATTGGTCTGGATCAATCCCAGAACCGGCCAATCGGGGGCACGTACCAGAAATGGGTGGATACCGTCAATCAACTGAATGTGCCCATCGTGGCGCTGGATATTCCATCCGGCCTGGGCAGCGACGACGGTTGCATTTATGGCACAGCAATCCGCGCCACCACTACCGTGACATTTATTGGACTAAAACCCGGTTTATTCACCAACTTCGGACCCGAATATTGCGGCACTGTTCTGCTGCGCAAGCTGGATATTCAACTCAATTCACCACCCGCACCACACACCTGGCTGCTCAATCAAAAACTCGCGCAATCGCTACTGCCACCACCCCGTTCCGCCAATAGCCATAAAGGTTCTTTCGGCAGCGTTGCAATCCTCGGCGGTTCCATCGGCATGGTCGGCGCAGCGCTGCTGGCAGGACGATCAGCCTTGCATCTGGGCACAGGACGGGTCTATTTGGGCTTGCTGGCACAGGCTGCGCCGCCGGTCGATTTCTCGCAACCGGAACTCATGCTGCGCTTCCCATCTGAGCTGTTCACGTTAAAACCCTTGAATTGTCTGGTGGTCGGCCCCGGTCTCGGCAATGCAGCGGAAGCGTTGTCCTGGCTGGAGAGTGCACTGAATAGCGAAGTGACGCTGGTGCTCGATGCCGATGCGCTCAACCTGATCGCGCAGCACCCTCACTTGAGCATAAAACTCAGCCAGCGCAACGCTCACACCATCTTGACGCCACACCCCGCCGAAGCAGCCCGTCTTTTGAACACCGATACCGCCGCCGTGCAAAGCAACCGCATGAATGCCGCCCATAAAATCGCGCAGCAATTCAATTGTTACGTAGTATTGAAAGGCGCTGGCAGCATTTGTTGTTTCCCGGACGGAAAGCGTTACCTGAACACCAGCGGCAATCCCGGACTCAGCACCGCAGGTACCGGCGATGTGTTAGCGGGAATAATCGGCGCACTGATTGCACAAGGTTTGAATCCGGATCAAGCGCTGTTGCTAGCGGTTTATTTGCATGGTGCCGCAGCGGATCAGTTGTTACAGCAGAATCGTGGACCGCTGGGAATGGTCGCGTCGGAGATTATTGTTGCTGGACGGTTATTGTTGAATGAGTGGATTTATCAGGGGAAATAATGCCGTGTTGCACGGATGGTGAAATAGATACTTAGCAACGTGACTTATCTTTAGATTTCATCACTACGCCACAACTGCGCGGCACCCCGCACACCGGAACTGTCGCCGTGCACGTTTTTCAAAATCGGGGTAATGAACTCATCATTAAAGACATAATGCGCCACCCGCGCACATCCTTCAGAATAGAGTCTCTCCACATTGGAAAGTCCGCCGCCCAGTATAATGACATCCGGATCAAGGATATTTACCACCAGTGCCATGGCGCGGCCAAAACGATCAAAAAAACGCTGCAGTGTAGCTTCAGCCAAAGCATCGCCTTGTGCTGCCAGCGCCGCGATATCGCTGGCTAGCAATGCACTATTCCCGCCGTGACGTTGAAAATCAGCGGCCAATCCAGGACCGGAAATCAGCGTTTCAACACAGCCTTTATGGCCACAGTAACAATCCGGCCCATCCAGCTCCAGGATATTATGGCCCCACTCACCGCCGAGATGTTGATGGCCTTGATGCAATTGCCCGTTGAATACGACGCCTCCACCCACACCGGTACCCATGATCACGCCGAACACTACACCATAGCCTTTCCCCGCGCCATCCAGCGCTTCACTCAAAGTAAAGCAATTGGCATCGTTGGCAATGCGTAGCGGCCGATGCAACAGTGTTTGCAAATTCTCAAGCAGTGGCCGCCCATTCAGGCAGACGGTGTTAGAATTCTTCATGGTGTCCGTTACCGCTGAAATAGCGCCAGGAGTACCGATTCCAACCGAACATTTTTTACCTACTTCGGCTTCAAGATGCACGACGAGTCGTTCAATTGTGTGCAATATAACCTGATAGCCTTCAGACTGCCGTGTATCCACACGCTTTCTCAGCAACTCATAGCCATCACGATCCAGCACCACGCCTTCTATTTTTGTACCACCCAGATCAATACCGATACGCATTAGTTAATTTCAAAAATGTTTCCCCGTCCTATTTTGCTGGATTATTCATTGCGGTGCAAAATTAAGCTGCGGGCAGAAATTACAGAAGTTGCACTTCAAAATTAAATCCGCGTCTTTATTCTGGACAGCAATCCGTGAAAAAAAGAGAGATCAAATTCCAGAATGAATTGATCTCTCTTTAAACGTCTCCTCTTTAGCAGATGCTAAGAGGAAAAGCTGGTTTTGTTATTTTTTTTGATTACGTAATGAAAACCCGATTAATCCTAATCCAACCAGCATCATCGCATAGGTTTCTGGTTCTGGAACTGGTGAGGTTACCCAGTTCGAAGGTGTTGGATGCGGATCCGTAAGGGAATAAGGATCCACCGAAATAACACCGAAGATTGGTGATGGTTTTGGGCCGCTCGTTGCCTGTGTTCCGGTGAAATCCGTCAGATCTACGCCCGCACCGGACACATTCCAACTACTGCTCGACCAATCATTATCAAACCTGCTAGCAGTGTTCGATGTAAAAAAGTCGATATTGATGTGCTGATCATCTGTCTTGTAGCCGCTATCCATATTATTCTGATTGGTCTCGTACGAGAACGTATCAATCGGAGCTCCTGAAAGGAACGTGAATGTCGGGGATGCTGGCCCTTGGTAGACATAATCAATGCGTTCTATGTGTGAATTTGCACTAAAACCCGTGGAGCCACCCCAATTCGGAGTTAGCAGGAAGTCAACACCGCCTGCTACTTCGGTCAAAGTGAGTGTGGCGACTATGGGATAAGGTGGGTTTTGCGAGGCTACCGCCGTGGAAGGCAAATCGAACTTGTAAGTTGCAGTATCACCAATGTTAGCAAAAGCAGGGGCAGCAAGAATACTCATTACAACAGCTGGTAAAATAGCTAATTTTTGAATTTTCATTATAAATTCCTCTGATATTATTTTATGTTTTAAGGGGGAGGCCGAACATCAACCCCAAATCTAAATTAAAGAACCATCCGCTTCTATTCTTTATCGATGCAAAGAACTCAG
Source organism: Nitrosomonas sp. Is79A3 (assembly GCF_000219585.1). Classification (NCBI taxonomy): domain Bacteria; kingdom Pseudomonadati; phylum Pseudomonadota; class Betaproteobacteria; order Nitrosomonadales; family Nitrosomonadaceae; genus Nitrosomonas; species Nitrosomonas sp. Is79A3. The sequence goes on from NC_015731.1 coordinate 2,741,478, forward strand.
CGATTTGATATTAATCCATAGGTTAGTTCAATACTATAGTCAATCAATCCTTTATCTCTTGTACATTTGTCCTAAATGAATACTGTATTTCCATCAGCAATGCAGGAAATCGTGAAAGTTTCCGGTTTCATGCTGAAACTCCTTCTGCAATCGAGGTATGGCCGATAGAAAAATCGCGCATTGCATTTGTGGTCGAAAGTACATGCCGGATACTGCCGATAAAAGCCACGGCAAGCAATCAAACCAAGATACGTTGGATGATTGTCGATGAAGATTTTAACAGGCGTTGAAAAACGTTTTAGAGACCAGCCGATGCAAGGCAAAAATGGGCGAAACTCAGTTTATTCTAACAAATGAGCATTTTGGGCCTTTTTTTAACACTGCAGCGGCAATGCAGATAGTTTTTCAACGATCTGTTAAAGCAATTGATTACCTTAATAATGCACCAGAGCAGATCAAGTTTATTGCAAATATTTCAAGAACCAATTGGCTGCATACTGTGCAGCCTGTTCCAATGTACCCGCTTCTTCAAATAAATGCGTTGCTCCGGGTACGAGCACTAATTCTTTCTTGCATTTCATCAAAGCAAAAGCTTGTTTGTTCAGCTCGATCACACCGTAATCCGCACTGCCTACGATAAGCAGCGCCGGTGCAGTTACCTGGCTTAGCGCGATTTCTCCAGCCAGATCAGGGCGTCCGCCGCGTGAAACCACGGCAGCAATAGCGTTTCCCATTTCTGCCGCGGCCTGTAATGCAGCGGCGGCGCCGGTACTGGCACCAAAATAACCAATGTGCAAAGCCTTTGTTTCCGGCTTAGCCTGCAGCCAAGCTGTAGCATCAAGCAGGCGGCGCGTCAGCAGGTCGATATCGAAACGCATCGCATAATCTTGATCTTCTGCACGCGTCAGCAGATCGAATAGCAGCGTGCCGATGCCTTGTTGCTGCAGCACATTGGCAACAAAAGTATTACGAGGACTGAAACGGCTGCTGCCGCTGCCGTGGGCAAACAGTACGACACCCGATGAAGCAGACGGCAATATAAGTTCGCCACTGAGTTCAACGGAACCGGCTGGAATTTTTACGGCATTCATACTGTCGCTCCGATCCTGACTGGGATTCGTTGTCTGCCAAATTGGCTGGTAAATTGACCGTAACGGCCCGCAATCACAGTATTGCAATTTTCACAACGCCCATCCGGAGTCAGGTGATATTGTTTGATTTCGTACCAGTCGCGCACGATGACAGCTTTTCCGCATGCCGGACAGTACGTCGTATCGCCCTCAAGGTTATGCACATTGCCGGTGTATACATACTGCAACCCGGCTTCCAGCGCAATCTTACGTGCCTGAATCAATGTTTCAGCCGGTGTAGACGGTATATCATTCAGTTTGTAATCCGGATGGAAGGCACTGAAATGCAGCGGCACATCGGTACCCAGTTCTTTCACTATCCACTCGCTCATCGCGCTGATTTCCTGACTCGAGTCATTCAGACCTGGAATCAATAAAGTAGTCAACTCAAGCCATACATCGGTTTCGTGCTTGAGATACCTCAATGTCTCCAGCACAGGCTGCAGGTGCGATCCAGTTTGCTTAACATAAAACTCATCGGTAAATGCCTTGAGATCAACATTGGCGGCGTCCATCTTGGCAAAAAAATCACGCCGCGGTTGCGCATGAATATAACCCGCTGTAACGGCCACAGTCTTGATGTCTCTGGCATGACAGGCATCCGCCACGTCCATCGCATACTCGGCAAAAATTACCGGATCGTTGTAAGTGAACGCAACACTCTTACAGCCATGTTTTTCCGCGTAGCGCGCAATCGCTTCGGGACTGGCTTGATCCAGCAGCTTGTCAAAGCTGCGCGATTTGGAAATATCCCAGTTCTGGCAAAATTTGCAGGCAAGGTTACAACCCGCAGTGCCGAATGACAAAACACTACTGCCGGGATAAAACTGGTTTAATGGCTTTTTCTCGATGGGATCGACACAAAAACCGGATGAGCGCCCGTAAGTCGTCAATACCATCGCATCGCCGGCACGACCCCGGACGAAACAGGCACCACGCTGCCCTTCGTGCAATTTGCAATCGCGCGGACACAAATCACATTGGATCCGGCCATCGGCAAGCTGATGCCAATATTTTGTTGGATATCGCTCAGCGGCACTAATCGGCTCATCCATTGACATACTCCTTAGAATAATCAGACTCACACCATTTACTCACGGTATAGCGGGATAACTTGACATCTTCAGCCCAGAAATCCTCAGATAATCTGGCCTTGGACTTTAACCGGGCAAGAAATTGCTGCGGTTGCGGAAAACTTTCCCATACCTGGGGTAAGAATGTGCTGCGATATGGCCCATATTCGAACACAATCCCGTCGATATCCGGGCGCAATTGCGCCAGCACATCGGCTTCGCTGCTAAAATCAAACGGCTGCAATTCGGAAAGCAATGACACTTCGACGCTGACTGTCTCCAATTCATCAGCCGCCAATGGTGAAAAACGGGGATCGTACAATGCGGCCGATACCGCATTATTGCTCACATCCTCAATCAATGGGTCACAAGCTTGCAGCGAACCGATACAACCCCGCAATTCACCCCACTGCGTCAAAGTGACAAACGTTGCTCCCGGCTCGGATAGCCATGGCATATTTTCATTAACCTCTGCTGTAGATGCACTGCGCACGCGCAAAGCACGGGAAATAGCCGTACGTGCAATTTGCAACAAAACTTTTCCTTGCTCATTTTTTTCATGTGACATATGCCTATCTCCCATTAGTTAAATGCAATCGCCGCATAACCGACCACTTGATCGCGCGAACCTGCGGTATCTCCGGAGTTTCTCAGATCCAGCAAATATGGTGTCAGATGATGCTGTTGAGCGGCAATGATCAAGCCGTTAATGGCTGTACTCCCGCACGCCTGATCATGGTCAATCGGCTGCCGTAACTGCACTATGGACTGAACCGTTTTACTGTCTACACGCTGTGCCGTCGCATACGGCAAATAGTGCGAAAGATCCGAACTGATCACAATCAATGTCTCTTCACCGCCCCACAACTGCTCCAGCACTTCAGCCACTGCTTCTGCCGATGTCATGCCGACCGCCAGCGGCAGCAAGGTAAAATCGCTCAAAACCTTTTGCAGGAATGGCAATTGCACTTCCAGGGAGTGTTCCAGCACGTGCGCTTCCTTACTGACGGTCACTTGGGGTAAATGGGCAATCGCGTTGACTAAATCCGTATCTAGTTTCACTCTGCCCAGGGGCGTGTCAAAAACATCCACTCCCGGCAAAGCCAGACCCTGCACTGCGACACGATGCGCAGGGCCGAGCAATACGACGCGCCGGATTGCTGCTGCAACAGAATATATGCTGGCATACGCTGTCGCAGCGATTGCACCGGAATACACATACCCCGCATGTGGAACAATCAATGCTTTGGGTTTGGTATCATGAAATTCCGCCATTGCAAGCAAGTGCTGAACATCCTGTTCAAGCTGCCATGCATCAGCGGGATAAAACAAGCCTGCCACGGCAGGCGAACGAATCGTAGTCATAGTTCTTTCTTCTCCAGTTGTCTTATTAATATAGGCATAAGACACAAAATCAAGAAAAAGATTGCAACTGTCCGGTTAACTCACACTCAACGTTCCTATTGAATTCTATTTACTATTCCGGAATCTTAATTGCATTGCTTTGATGACGTAGCCATAACCCATAGCGAACCAACGCTGCTTCAAAATCGGGAAAGTTTAACAAGAACATACCCGACTTTTCCCATAGATCCTGCAGACGGATCAACGCCGACTGATCATCATTATGACAATCTTGTGGAAGAAATCCCAGCGCATGAGCTGCTTGAAAAGCCAATTGCGCAAGCGGCGGCATTGCCTTATGCCAGCGGCCGCGCAATTCTCGCAAAAAAATCTGTTCCGTCACCGGGCCTATCCCTTTGCCAAGGTTCATGATACGTTGCGTGAGATCATCCGAATCCAAAGCGGCGGCGTGCAGATGGTTTAGATTCCCTGCATAACGATCCAGCAAGGTTTGACTGACTGTAAGCATTTTGGTCGCTGTTTTGTGATCATAGCGTGCATAACCGCCTTCATCGAGTAGATTCACCAATCCATCCCAACCCGTGCGGACAATACTTTCCGGTGTCAAAAGTCCGTTACGCTCAAGTACCCGCCACGTATGCGTGGCGATCTTTTCTGAAATAGGCGCGCCATATAATAGGGCAGCAAGCAACCACTTGTAAATTTCCGCCGCATCCAGGTCACTCAGTTGAATACCCAATTGCGTGGAATAGCGCCCGCCGAATTCAGACACCAATGTTGGCGCATCCAGCGGTTTTCCCTGCTGCTTAGAGGATGCATAAAATGTTTTTGTATCGGTTACATCACGCATTGATCATTTTGCAGCTGGGCCGAATAGATTTGAAGGCAATACTCCCTGTTACCACCCATCCCGGTAAGTATTCAATAGATTGGTTGCATTATTAGTAAACCGGGTAATACTGTGACGGTCAATTCTTAGATCTTCCAGATCGGCTGAATGGCCCGGCATGATTTCTTTTAAATCAAAATCAAATTGAATAAGCGGTGTTACATGATGAGAATCTAAATAAAACTTTCCGGTATTATCGGTATTAGAAACCGGATCATGAACATCGGCAATCACATAAATTAATTCTTGAATCTCTTCGTTTGGTAACGTAATAGTGTAAGTATCAAAGAAATGATCCGGAACAGGCGAAGAATTAAATGCAAATGTTTCCAATCCCAGAACTGCACCAATCGCTTGTGCCAATCCGCCGCCTAAAGAATGCCCCGCGACAGTAATTTTAACGCCAGGATGCCGGCCGACCACATCTTGAGCAAATCTAAACGCATCTTTAAATTGATCACTGACTGTACCAATCCCTATGGCGGCATCTGCTATCGCATCACTGGCAGTATCTTCCAATTCCTTAAATGAGCAAGGAAAATCACAAGTTTCAGTGCCACGAAATACCAGTGCTAATTCATTGGTATCGCGGTTTCTATAGACACCGGCATCCATTCCGGAACTTTTTCCATTGGATTCTATTAACTGCCAAGCATCAACCGCAACATTATCAAAATCATATATCGCATCAGCAAGTTTTGCATAGGGAATAGACCGCCCCAGCAAATCAACCGCACGCCTCTCATCGGGAAGTAGCATGCCATAAGGTTTCCAAGTCGTATTGGGAAAATATCCAGGATTGTTGTATAGGGCAACGGTTTTCAGTTCAAACACCGAGACCGGATCATCAGTATCCATATCGGTATCCGTCACCCAAGCTAAGCTGACGGTGTAGCGCTCAGTACCATAAAGCTGCGGAACATCGATCTTGGGTAAAGTCAGCACGCCATTGAGAAATGAGAAGGCAGGACTATTCTCCTCAGAAGCATCGTCAAACTCCACAGTTAACAATTTAAACCGGTTCGGATTATCCACTCCTAGCCATTGCAATGATGCTTTGTATAGCTGATCACCCGATGAATCGGTCACGATGATTTTTTGCAAACAGACAAGACTGTTTGCTTCCAGAAAAGTGGCCGGTGCGGTCAAATCCGTACACTCATCCGGCAATGCCTGCGTCATTTGCGCAGTAACCATCAGAACGGAAAAACTGATTATTCTGATTAAATACGAATTCCAGCTTTTCATAAGTCGCTTTATTAAGTGGTTTGATCAAGTCATCGCAGTTTAATCGCAATCAAAACCTATGTGAATACATTACCAAATTTTATTGCGAGACTAAATTAAGAAGCTCTGATTAAGTCCTTCGACAGGCTCAGGACGAACGGTAATATATTGATTACGTTCGTGGTTATCTTGTCGAACTATGAATGTAATCAACTTAATCAGAGCTCCCTTAAACTGCCTCGATCCATCGGATTACTCCGCACACGGGCTCATAAGTCCGGCAACCCTACATAACGAAGCGGCATGATCGACGGCGTATTCCCTTGCCGCTCATCCAAAATTGATTTCCATGCCGGGAACAGTAGGTGTACGGATCAATCGCTACCGGTTTAATTTATGTCAATCTACCTTTTCCGGCAAAAATGCAGTTAATACCATGACAATATTGACATATACGTACTATAAGAAAAGGAGGAACTTCCTATGGTTTCAGGAAAGAGCTATCTATATAATTCGAATTAATGGTAGTTGAAAATTATTATCGTTTGTTCTGTGTGCTTTTCTGATTGATGGTCATCAGAAAAATTTTTTTAGACTCATTCTGGGAGTTTGATATGAAAAATAGTTTCCGGGTAAAAGTATTATCGATTCTTGCAGTATTGTGTTTTGGTATGGGTTCAGCCAGTGCTTCTTCGTTGTATGGACCAAGCTTCAGTCATAATGGGGCGAATTGGGATGCCATTTTTGGCAACAATAACGTTACTGGGGCCTTTAATGATATTTTTCCTTTTTATTTACCCGCCGGTGCGGGGGGTGATGGAGGAGGTAGTGTAATATCCGGTTTCGCGCAAACTGGCCCCGATGTATATATTACAAGATTTACTTTATTTGATATTACGACGAATACAATTATCGACACAGGCTCACTAACTCCTGGTATTTTTAAGGCTATTAGTTTTCCGGGCCCTTTAAATCCTACTGATCACTATGCGCTTGTCGTGAAAGGCGGCCTCCTCCCCGCAGGCCATGGCAGTGGTTCATATGCTGGAAATTTTCATATTTCCCCAATCCCTGAACCGGAAACTTATGCCATGCTGTTGGCTGGCTTAGGTTTGCTCGGATTTATGGCACGCCGCAGAAAAGAAAGCATTTAATTTGGTTTAGCTGCATTTCAGACGGCCCCGCATCATTGGCGGGGCTTGTTTTTTCTGGAAATAAGTGTGATAGCGCGGCATAGTTAAATCACCGCCGGCAAAACCGAAATCCGGCATCTATTAACCGCTCAAAAGCGGCAACAAGTTGGCTCCACCTAAAAAGTCGGCATCACATGCCAAGTTTCAGCTGATCAATCAAGCATTCACAACCTCTCTTCCATCAACGATCCGCCTGATTCTCCTTGCACATTGACCCATAAGTGCGGCAACCCGAGTGCATCAAGCCATGCAGGACCATCTTCTTCTTTCAGCATAGCGATAGTCGATGCGCTACCGGCGACGACACAAAACTCACCGATGACGCTGACTGCCGCCATATAATTGACCGGCTGGCCGGTTTTTGGATTCAACACATGACCGTAGCGCACGCCATTTAAGGTAATGCACCGTTCGTAATCGCCACTGCTTGCCAGTGCGCCGGAATGCAGCAGCAGTGTTTGTAATATGCCGCCGGGTTTGCGTGGATGGCGGATAGCGATACGCCAGGGGCTGCCATCATCATGCGGGCCAATAATTTTGATGTCACCGCCCAGATTAACGATGCCATGATTAATCCCAGCATCCCGGCATAATGAAGCGGCACGATCGACGGCGTATTCCTTGACTACCCCGCCAAAATCTATTTCCATACCGGGAATAGTAAATACCAGGAGCGGCCGTTGCCAGTTTATTTTACGCCAGCCTATCATTTCGAGCAGAGATGCAATCGCTTCCTGCGCAGGTATGATTCCCGATTTAAAATCCCAGGCGCGGCGCAGAATCCCGGAAGTAATATCAAATAGGCCATCACTTTGTTGATAACAGGTGTCTGCGTAGTCGATTAACCCGGCAGTTTCATCATCCACTCTAATGTGACCGCCTTGTGCTGCGATACGGTTAATTTCGGATAAGAAACTGTCAGTGCGATAGCGGGAATATTTAGCCTCCAGACGATACACGTCATCCATGGCAACTTTGGCTGCACGCTTCGCTTTCTGAGCACTGCCAGCATAAAGCTGAATCGAGCAGGGTGAACCCATCGCTTTAAAATCATAGTGACAGTACTTTAGATGAGCCATGTTGTTACACTCAGGTAGCTCTGGGAAAGTTGTGAAAGTTATAGAAAAACAAATTTCATTTTTCTTAAAACCGGTAACTCCAGGTCGCTGACAGGGCTCCCTGACGATCCAGCTGGAATCCGTTGAAATCACTCTTGACCGGTTGTATCCATTCGAAACCGAAACGGTTACCGGCGAACCGTCCGCCGGGAATTCTGGCGTTCAATCCCAACCCGACATCCCAGAATTGTCCGCCATAATTCGCCGGAAAATCCATCGGACCGATACGCGCACTAAATTGATTAAAGTCTCGCTGTATGGCATCTTGCCAAGTGTATATGCCACGCACGGTGGCAGTCAGCCAATGGGCTAAATCGTAACCGCCCCAAGTTGTCGCCTGGAACACATCACCCAAACGGTAGCCTGATTTATTTTGATCTTCCATACGCTTAACACCGCTCAACTGTGTACCCCAAGACCAGCGGCTCTTTTCTCCGGCATATGTCAGACTGGGCGTAAAATCCCAGGTGCCGCTACCCAGTTGCATGCCAAAATGAATCAACCCGCCATCCGCTTGATGCGTACGCCGCACTTCGATATCCACTTTTCCGGTTGGTGCACTGAATCCTAAATTCGCATGGACACGATGCCCGGGGATATTTAGCAACTTAATCAATGATGAAAAATAGGTATCGCCTATGGCACCTGTTTCATGTCCCGCTGCACCATGATGTCCATGTGCTCCCGAAGTGTCGATTTTTGCCCCGGCTAATTGGCGCAAATTCATATCCATATCCATAAAGGTAGGCATCAGCATGACATTGAGCCACCTAGTTGGTGCATACATCAGATCAACCATATGCATACGCATATCCATGTATGTGGGCGTAAATTGACACGAACCGTTCCCGCACCCTTGATCAATGATCGCTTGATCACTCGTTTTATGTGTGCCATGCATCATATTTCCACCGGTCCAGTTATACATAAATCGATAACCCGCCATAAAATCTCCGGGTTTATCGAGCATATGACCAAACATGATACCCGCAGGGGGAATTTTGTGATGGTGATGCGAGGAGTTATGACGATGTGAATCGGAAGATCCACCTGAACCACCAATCGGCAGCGAAGTAACCGGTTCAATATCAAACTTTACCGCCGCATTCGCTACATAATAATCAAAATCAGCAAAACTGTTATTTCCGCCATTACCAATCTGCATCGAACTGGCACGCGTATAGTATTCAAAACCGGCTTCCAGCGCGACGCCTTTGCCGAGAATTTTACTCAATATCACGCCGCCGCTTAGCGCGCCAAACCCTGCCAAGCGATGATCGCTGGAAAAATTATCGGGTAATTTTCCAGCATCAAACAACGTTGTTTTAGGCTGTGGATTAGCCAAAAACCCATCAACCGGATTACCGTTTTGATCAACCAGATTAAAAGGATCGCTACCAAAATACTGGATAGCGGGATTTTTCCCATCAAACCAGACTTGTCGTCCGAGACTATCGGTTTCTTGTCTCCGGTAAGCTTGCTGAGAAAATAAATAAGGACGGTAAAAACTGGCAGAATCTTGTGAATAATAACGAATCCGCGGCGTCAAAGTCCACCCGCTTCCAATCGGCTGCACCCAGCTTGCATCAAAGGTATGCGTATTCACGCCCCAATCGTCTACCGATAACCTGTAGCCCAGGTGCATGGCCGCATTAAACGGACTGACATAGTGAACATACTTAGCGTTTAAGGCTACTTGATTACGAATATCCGGCCGCTGCTCGATCAGAGCACGCACATCCCCAGTAATTGTACTTTTGTTCAAACTGGCCGGATCAATAAAGATGATCGAGGTTGCTTTGTAAGGATTCTCCAGAAATCCGTTGCTATGCGTGTAGCCAATATTGGCGTCTATCAATGCATTTTTACTCAATACCTGGGTTAGGCCAACGTTTGCGATCCAGTCCTGGCGATTACCCCGCAAAATCTCGGAACCATTACGATTAACAATTTGCTGTGCATACGCAGTTTTGGTGATATACGGAGATGAATCGCCATCGAGAATTGCGCCGACTTGACTGTGCGTATAGCCGCCGCCAAATTTAACGCTGGTCAGTTTCTGATTAAAATCCAGGCGGCCACCGATATTGCCAAAGCTCGATTGATAATCTCTTTCTCTGGAAAATCCCCCGCCCACGTTCACAGCCGACTCATTCCACTCATGACTCAAACCAAAATTAGCTTGCCGGCGTGTTTCCGGAGAAGCAGACGACATGACGAGGACGGATCGGCTATCAACAACGCCCGTTGATTGTTTAGTAATGGGATCAGTTCCAATGGGATTTAGATCTCGGTCTAAAAGTATTGTGCTATTCAGAATAGGCGAGGCACCGGCCACTACCCCATTGACGGTATACGGACGATTACCGCCATTGGTAGCCAATGGCGTTGTAGTTACAGGTGTTGCGCCTGACCAAGTATCTTGCGTATAGCCAAAAGAAAATTTGGTGCGATCGGTGAGAGAAAAAATGCCACTGCCATGCAAAACATCGGCGCTGATTGGTTTTAAGCTATTCGGAGCACCATAAAGATTGCGTTCACCTTCCTGGTAACGGCTGTATTGAAAATTGATTCGATCTGTACCTGCCGCGTGCCCTGAAGTTATCAATAGACCGGGCAATACAAGCGCTGCCGAGGTTAATGCTTGTAGCGTAGTATTTCTTGGCTTTGCAGACTGTACTTCCGGATTTTTTAATTGATGATTGCTGCCCGGGCGTTGGGGCATACTATTCCGTTGCAAATTTTATTGACCTAAAGAAAACGAATTCTAGCAGGAATCAGTTTAATAACAACCGCAACCGCCACCACCTGCAGAAGATTTATGGCTTGGCGCCGCTTCGCGGCTACTGTAATTGTGTGACTGTATTTCACTTTGCAACGGGTAGGGATCCAATTCCATCTGCGGCTTTGCCAGATTTCCTCGTTCCCAGGCACTCACATGGGCACAACCGGCCGATAGCCCGACACAAATTAAAAGGACCAATTTAACTATAACATGTTGATTTCTTTTCATATCAGTTAAGAAAATCTCTGTCATTCCTAGGGATGTTCCATCACGAGTTGCGTAATTAAAGCACGCAATTCTTCAGTTTCGCCAGGGCGGAATCCTTGATGAATATGGCGAATGGTTCCTTTCCGGTCTATGACATAGGATGTTGGCATAGCCATTACTTCAAAAACCTTGGCACATTCTTTATTTGAGTCTACAACAATGGAAAAATTAGCCGGATACTTAACAAGAAATTCCTGAGCATCTTTAATTTTTTCATCCAGATTGACACCGATTACATGCAAACCCTTATCCTTCAAATCATGATCCAGTTGATTTAGAAAAGAAAAGGATTTTACGCAGGGCGGGCACCACGATGCCCAGAAATCCACATAGACAACTTCTCCCTTCAGTTCTTGTAAATTATGCGCAGGGCTACCATCCAATGTCGTCAATGTACAGGAAGGGGATACCTGATCCAGGTGCTCCGCAAATGATGCGGTTGCAAACAGACACCACATTGAAAATATCAAAAATAATAATTTTATTTTTTTCATTGCAAATTTACCTAAACGAACTTAAAAAAAATTGTGTAATTCAAACAATAGGGACATTACTCAAATTGTTGAACAGTAATATCCGTTCCCGTGTGTACTTCACTCGCAGTCATACAATGATACGATACAAGAAAAGATCGGGCACCCGCAGCAGTCTTGTTTACCAGTAAAAAATAGACACCATTCCCGCCACGCACACTGACCGCGGGACTGAAATTACTATCACCTGAAACCGGATCAGTCGTGCTGTTTGCGTGGTTTCCTTTGATTATTTGCAAATTAACCAGTAGTTTATCTTGCGGCGGCGAAGCATCCTTAATACTGGCAATCAAGTGATCTGCATCCCCATTGCCATCATTAAAACAAGTAACCAACGCGTATCCAGTAAAGCCCGCGACATTACCGTTGGGATCCATGGTAGCACCTGCATCATGCGCACTGCTTACACCCGCATAACCGAGAAAAACTACAAAAAAAATAATCTTTACTGCTTTATCGAAAAGTTTTTGCTGCATGATTGTGTAACCCTCAAGTGAAATACCTGTTTTGTTAAATATTAAGAATTCTACAATCCCTCTCCTGATGATAGCCGGACACGAATGCCAGACTGACTCATTCGTGTCCGCCGTCTATGCCAATGTTAATGACAATATCTAAATTACTGAGGCCATATTTGATTACCATCAATGTTAATCCGCAAGTCACGATTTAACTGATTAGCTGATGGTTTAACCACGACATCAACCCCTGCGCCGCACGATGCCGGTAAGGGAGTGATACTGCGCGTGACTTTCAATGTAGCAGGTGAATCGAAACCATGAAGTCCTGTGCCATCATAAATCGAACCGACTGCAGGTGTCCACATTTGAACCGTTTCATCACTAAACCCTGCCGCATTAGTAATTTGGCAAATATCAACAATCCCAAGAACAAATGTCACGCTTTTTGCGCAAGAAGCTTCGTTGATAATAACACCTGCAGTTGTGAATGGAACTACCGCTCTAAAACCACCCGTCAAACCACTACCACCGCCAGTCCAAAAGCCAAGCTTATTACCCAAAGAATCCTTTATATATCCTTCATAGGCAAAGATACTTCGATCTTGAACTTTGGTGACAGGATTGCCCCAATTGGTTACAAAATCAGTCAGAGATCCGGTGTGCGGCGCGCCATCGACCGTTATGATCGAATCCTTACCGTCTGGAAATACTGCAACTGTTCCAATCGTATTGGCATCCACTGCACCCGTCGCTGGATTTTCACAGCCATGCGCAATCACCACGGCATTATAGTCACTGCCGTGCATTGCCGAATTCTCTTGTATTTCTGGTGTTTTTAAACGAGTGTGCGCAAACGCGAACTGCGATGCACCAGCCAATCCGACTGCTGTCATCAAAATTAAAGCACGCATTTTAAATTTTGTAGACTTCAACATTTATAAGGCTCCTTTATCTATTTTATTTTTTATTTACTACTGTCATTCACTATTTGCTTTTTTATAAGAACCCTCGCTTTAAAAAGCAGGAGGGAAAAGCGAGGGTTTCATAAAACCAAACTGTACTCAACACTTACCGTTACTTTGGCCAAACTTGACTGCCGTCAATTTTGATCGGCATATCACGGTTTATTTGAGCGGCGGAAGGTTTCACTTCAACTGCCAAGCCCGTACCACAGGATGCGGGCAGAGTGCTGGTGCGTGTAATTATCAATGATGCCGGACCATCATCTGTCGCACTCACCCGGTCATAAGGTGTACCGAGACCAGTGTGAGTCCATAAATTAACCGTTTCGTCGCTAAAACCGGAGGCAGGGGTAATTTGACAAATATCTGCAATGGATATATAGAATTTCACACTTTTTGCGCAGGATGTAGGCTCAATGATCACGGCACTGGTTCTGAATGGAATAAAACCAAGCAGTTGGTGCGGCAACGGAGAGCCGCCGCCTGCCCAGAAACCAACAACATTTCCATTGGTATCTGTTTTCTCATCTTCATAGCTAAAGACAGCGCGGTTTAATATTTTCTGATTTGCATTGCCCCAGTTTTGAACAAAATCAGTCAAAGCACCAGTATGCGCCGCGCCATCAACGGTGATCGTGGAATCCACGCCGTCAGGAAATACTACGCTGGTTCCTATTACCGAATTCTCTCCACAACCATGCCCGATAACGACATTATTAGCCGTCCGGGTATTTTCATTAATTGTTGCTGTTTCAAGCCGAGTATGCGCTTGTACATTCAGCCCTACACTTGTTGTCATTACAGCCATTATTGAAACTGCAAAAATCTTTTTACTGTATTTATTCATTTCTTCTATCCCTAACCTACTAATCAATTTTATAATTCTATGTACAATCTTTTTGGTACCAGCCAATCTAGACTCCCAAAAACCATGCACAACCGGATGTTTTATGCTAAAAACGATTTAATAATTGATGCATAACCAAACCACACTTGGACTTTCCATCAAAGATTTTGGATTTTTGTGCTAACAACTCTTTCATCAATCCATTGAACCATGTAGAAAACAGAAAACCGTTCAGCTATCACATTTCATATTACGAGTGATTGTCTTGCTTTATATGGAAAACATCAATGCGGCAAATTGTCGCACCCTGTCGATCAAATAGTGCAATCCCACGCCACGATTAAATCTCAGTCGTCTCAAATAGACCTGTCGGGATGCGGCAATTTGTCGCATTCCATAATTAAGGATTTAACTTTAGAATTCTCACGCTTTGTTAATTGACGCGGCACTCCTGGCTTTTTTGCACATGCCTTCCTTTTATAGTAAATAGAATGAATCCTTCTGTTTCAACACAAGTATTAAACCGGGCTTGGCTTTACTGCACTGTCTTTTTGACCGGCGCCGCGGTTATGGTGATAGAGCTGTTAGGAACACGGCTGATCGCGCCATTTTATGGCGCCAGTCTTTACGTCTGGACATCGGTCATTTCGGTTACATTAATTGCGCTGGCACTCGGTTACTACATTGGCGGCCGCTGGGCTGATAGAGCCAAAAATACAGGTCTAGCATTAATCATTGCGCTCTCCGGATTACTGACACTGCTAATACCTTGGTTAACGGGCCCTATTTTGCTCGCCACTGACTCTCTTGGCTTACGCATGGGCGTTTTTGTCAGCACGCTCGTATTATTCTCACCCAGCCTGATCATGTTGGGAATGATTGGACCTTTTGCGGTTAAACTGGCTACCTCCAGCCTGGAAGGTGTTGGTGCCAGCGCCGGTTCTATTTATGCTGTCAGTACTATAGGCAGTGTTATTGGGACTTTATTTCTAGGCTTTTATTTGTTTCCACAGGTCGGTACACGTGAAATCTTTCTGGGCTTGGGTATTGCTTTGTTCCTGCTCGCTTTGGGCGTAGCCTATTTTGAACGCAAACACTTGAGTTTGATAATTACGCTGCCACCCGTCGCGGTACTAACCGCTATTGGGATTATTTTATTACCACGTATAGCTGATTTAGCTAATAACCCCCAAAATGCAGACACTCACAAGGTTCAGTTTGAACAGGAAAGCCTGTACGGCTGGGTTCGCGTAATCGACAAACCGGCAGAAAATTTTCGCTTATTGACGGTGGATGCTTCAACCATTGGTGCAGCCAGTCTCAGTCACGGAGAGAATGTTCTGACTTATCAGCGAATAGTCAATTTATTGCCCGCCTTGGCACCCAACATTAAACGTGCGCTTCTAGTTGGCCAAGGTGCCGGTCATATGGCCATGACTTTGAAAGAACACGGCATAGTGACTGATACACTGGAAATTGATCCGGCGGTTGCTGAAGCAGCAAGCAGATATTTCGGTTTTACACCAACCGGTCAAACGATTATCGGCGATGCACGCTATGAAATTCGTCAGCTTAGCGGCCCCTATGATTTAATCATCCTGGATGTGTTTACAGGCGGCTCGGAACCAACGCACTTACTGACCGTTGAAGCGCTAGCCCAATTACATGGCTTACTGACAAACCAAGGGATACTTGCGCTTAATTTCGTTTCATTTCTGGACAACGGGAAAAATGCAGCACTGGTTTCCGTGGCGAAAACACTGGCCCGAGTCTTTCCACATCAACAAGTATTTATTTCCGATCCGGATACCGATTTCAATGATTTTATTTTTCTTGCCACAAATCACGCAATCAATCTAAACGATGCATCATTCCCCGATACGCATCGCACTTGGTTACAACAGCGGCTCGTGAATATTGATCACTCTCAGGGTGTGACACTAACCGACAATCTCAGTTCGCTTGAACACTTACAGATCCGCAAATCCGAGCATTATCGGCGAATGATCGTTGATTTATTTGGGACCAGTCACTTTATCCGCTAACGGAAGCGTTGCACAAACTAGTCATTTAGGCCACTTTGCAGCATCTCTGCCGCATGCTGACGTGTAGTCTCGGTAATATTGACACCGCCTAGCATACGGGCGATTTCTTCCACACGCTCCTGCTTGTCTAAGATATTTATTTGACTAACAATCTGCTGACTCTCTGTTTTATCCGCTGATTTAACGACTTGCCATTGTTGATCACCCGTTGCAGCGACTTGCGGCAAATGTGTAATACACAATACTTGGCGTTCTTTTCCCAGTTTCTTTAATAAATTACCGACAATCTCAGCAACTTGTCCGCCAATCCCGACATCGACTTCATCAAAAATGAGCGTCGGTACCACACCGACTTTGCTGGTAATAACTTGTATCGCCAGACTGATGCGTGACAATTCACCGCCCGAGGCTACCTTGGCCAGAGGCCGCAGCGGTAACCCCTTATGTGCTGCAACCTGAAACTCGATTTGCTCCAATCCATTCGCGTTACCGTGTTCGATTGGTATCAACGCAACAGAGAATTCTCCCCCAACCATTGCAATCATCTGCATCGCTGCACTCACCTGCCGGGAAAATGCTTCACTGGCTTTTTGACGTGCAGCGCTTAATTGTTTAGCCTGTTTGTAATATTCACCCTGCGCAGCAACCTCACGTGTTTGTAAATGACTAATATCTGAATTCGAACCCAACATTTCCAGTTGATGCATGACCATCCCGAGCAATTGCGGCAGTTCTTCCGGCGTCACACGAAATTTTCTTGCCGTTGTATGAATCGTCGACAGCCGTTGTTCAATCTCCTGTAACACCTGGGGATCCAAATCCAGGCGCTGGCGATAATGTCTCAGTTCGTAAATGCTTTCCTGCAACTGGATTTGTGCCGAATCCAGCAAATCGGTGATTGGTTTGAGCTGACTGTCGTATTCGAGCAAATTTTGCAGTTGCCCATTCACGGTATTGATCTGTGCCAGTACCGCATTTTCACCTTCGGATAATACATCCACCCCCATTTCGGCTGCCGTCAGTAACGCAGCCACATGCGATAACCGGCTATGGTCGGCCTGCAATGCCTGCCATTCCTCAAGCGAAAAGTTTAGCGCTGATAACTCTTGCAGTTGCCATTCAAGCTGTTCGCGCTTGTCGCGCGATTCCGCCGCATGTCGTTCCATTGCAATTCTTTGTTGATAGCAATCTTGCCAGTTTTGATAAGCCGTCTTGACCGCGCGCGCCAAATCGCCGCAACCGGAAAAGGCGTCCAGTAATTCGCGTTGCGCGTCTTTTAGCAGCAAGGATTGGTGTGCATGTTGACTGTGAATAGCTAGCAAATACTCCCCTGCACTGCGCAATTGCTGCAAGGTAACCGCATGTCCATTGATATAGCCGCGCGAGCGGCCATTGGCTTCAATAATACGGCGCATCAGACAACTATCCGGATCACCCTGCAAGTCATTTTCATCCAGCCAATGCAATACCCCCGGCAAGCGGCAGATATCAAATGTCACATTGATTTCTGCACGCTCACAACCAAGCCGTATTTGACTGGCATCGCCGCGCTCTCCCAGCGCAAGCATCAGCGCATCAATCAGAATGGATTTACCCGCCCCCGTTTCTCCGGTCAGCACTGTGAAACCGGGCATAAAATCCAGCTCAATCCGGTTTACAATGACAAAATCTTTGATACTCAGGTGTTTTAGCATAATTGCGCATTCTGCGGAGTCATCAGGGAAATTCACTCCAACCCAGTTTTTCTCTTAGCATGCGGTAATAACTGTGGTTCACTGAATGTAACAATCGCACTGTTTTAGGAAAGCGCCGCACAATAATGTTATCCGTCTGTTCCAGATCGTAACAAGAATGGCTGTCACAATTAATGCGCACATTGGCCGCACTGTGCATCTGGATTTCAACACTGGCATCCGGCCCGATGACAATAGGGCGGTTGCTGAGCGTATGCGGACAAACCGGTACCAGCGCAATCAGATCCAGACTGGGATGCAGGATGGGACCGCCGGATGATAATGCATAGGCTGTTGAACCAGTCGGTGTGGTTACAATCAATCCATCAGAGCGTAGCGTATTCACATACTCGTTATTGACTCTCACTTCAAACTCAATCATGCCACTGCTCATTCCGCGATACAACACCACGTCATTGAGCGCCAAGCTGCCAAAAACACTGACACCGTCACGAATGATTTCAGCAAATAGTAGCATTCGACGTTCCGTGGTGTATTTTCCTGCCAGCATTTCATCGAGTGTTTCAAACATGGTATCCACGGATAAATCAGTGAGAAAACCGAGTCTCCCCTGATTGATACCGATTAACGGCACATCATATGAAACCAGCATGCGTGCGATATTTAACATCGTTCCATCGCCACCCACAACAACAGCGAGATCGGCCTGTCCACCAATCTCTTCCAGAGACAATACTGGATATTTGTCACTGCAAATATGCGATGCTGTGAGATGATCAAGCAAAATCTTATAATTCTTCCCCGTCAGATACTCGGCGAGATTGAGAAGCGGTATCGCAATTTCTGGATTCTTATGTTTACCGATCAACGCAATAGTTGTAAATGGGGAATTCATTACTTGAGTTATTTAGCTAATATTGATTGTGATTAGGGTACAAAATTAAGTCTAAACGCCAGAATTACCGTTAAAACAAAACAGGCTGGTCCACATGTCAGCTGAACAGAGTTGTAAAATAGCTTTTCGCACATATTTAGCCTGAATAATTAAATTACCTAAGAAATACCTAAACTCACGCTGAAACTCAAATCCATAACGCATATGTTGGTATCGGGAAAGTTTAGCATAGATGAGATGAGACAAAATTACTGCTTACATCCAAACAATGAAACCTGTTGATTCGTGTAGAATTACACCATGTTAAATGAACGTGCCCAAATATTATTAAAAACACTGGTAGAACGATATATCCACGAAGGTCAACCTGTAGGTTCCCGCGCTCTTTCAAAGTTCTCCGGATTAGATTTAAGTCCAGCAACCATCCGTAATGTCATGGCTGATCTTGAAGAAATGGGGTTGGTGACCAGTCCGCATACTTCGGCCGGAAGGATTCCAACAGCACAAGGTTATCGTCTTTTTGTCGACACATTACTGGTGGTCAAAACACTGGATAAGATTGAGCTGAATCACCTGGAGAATCAATTACACCCTGATAATCCTTCGCGCGTGATCAATGTCGCCTCGCAACTGCTATCCGAACTGACCCGTTTTGCCGGCGTTGTCGTAACGCCCAAACGAAAAGGCGCCGTATTCCGCTATATCGAGTTTATGGCTTTATCAGAAAAGCGCATCTTGCTAATCATCGTAACGCCTGAAGGGGATGTGCAAAATCGCATTATCTTTACCAATACACCCTACAGCCAGTCGGATCTGATCGAAGCAGGCAATTTTATTAATCAACACTATGCAGGTTGTACTCTGGATGAAATTCGCGGGCGTCTAGATAACGAACTCAAACAATTGCGCGGTGAAATGATCAGCCTGATGAGCGCAGCCATTGAAGCGGGCGGTGATGCCGTCAATGAAAGCAGTGAAACCGTGGTCCTGGCTGGTGAGCGCAATCTGCTTCAGGTCGAAGATTTGTCGGATAATCTGATTAGCCTTAAAAAATTATTTGAATTGTTCGAACGCAAAACCAAGCTATTACAGTTACTCGAGTTAAGCCGGCAAGCCCATGGCGTAAAGATTTTTATTGGCGGCGAATCCGATGTGGCTTCGCTGGAAGAATTCAGCGTGGTCACGGCACCGTATGAAATAGAAGGAGAAATAGTTGGTACAGTCGGTGTCATCGGCCCTCGACGCATGGCTTATGAACGTATTATTCCGATTGTAGAAATTACCGCAAAACTTCTTTCCAGCAGCTTATCGCAGCATTAATCTAAGCGGTTTTAGCGATGCGCTTGCCGCTAACAGTATTGTAACAACCGTTGCCACACAGAATTCTATTATCTTAAACAGACCAAACTCTTATTTCTATGACTTCCAAATCCATCTATCAACACGGATCACCGAATCGAACCGGGGTATTACTCATTAATTTGGGTACGCCTGATGCACCTACTGCCCAGGCACTGCGTCCTTATCTTAAAGAATTTCTGAGCAATCCTCGGGTGATTGAAGTACCCAGATTGATCTGGTGGCCCATCCTGCACGGTTTTATTTTACCTTTCAGACCTAAAGCTTCGGCTGAAAAATATGCCAAAATCTGGATGCCGGAAGGATCACCGCTCAAGGTTCATACCGAACGGCAAACAAAATTATTACGGGAAACATTACAAATGCGGTTGCAGAACCCGCCCATTGTTGAATACTCAATGAATATTGGCAAACCCTCTGTTGCGACAGTTATGGCAAAAATGCAGGAACAGGGTTGCGAGCGCATTCTCGTCATTCCACTCTTTCCTCAATATGCTGCCAGCAGTACTGCTGCTGCGATGGATAATGTTTTTTCGGTATTAAACCGGATGCGCAATTTACCCTCCATTCGTACCGTTAAGCAATATCATGATCATCCAGGCTATATCGCAGCACTGGCACAGAATGTTCAGGATTACTGGGGCATACATGGCCGTCCTGACAAGCTGATTATTAGCTTTCACGGCACGCCACGAGCAAGCCTGGATAAAGGCGATCCCTATCACTGTGCCTGCCAAAAAACAGGGCGATTACTGGCTGAAGCATTGGCTTTAGAATCAAACCAATATTCCGTTTGCTTTCAATCGCGCTTTGGCAAAGCCAAATGGCTGACACCATATACCGCGGCAACCCTGGAGCAAATGGGCAAGGAACAAACACAACGTGTCGATGTGATATGCCCTGGTTTTGTATCCGATTGCCTGGAAACTTTGGAAGAAATTGCCATAGAAGCGAAAAATATTTTTATACAGGCAGGCGGCAAGGAATTTCATTACATTCCCTGTCTCAATGAACGTAGCGACTGGATCCAGGCGTTGGCCGATATTACCTGCACGCACCTACAAGGATGGCTGGATATAACAGTTACCGAGAAAGCAGCGCAATTATCCAGAAAATTGGCATTAGAAATGGGTGCGAAAGACTAGAGACTTTGTCCCTCGGCAATGCCGAGGGACTTATTGATCCTGAATAATCAATGACCGGATTGGCGCATATGTTTCATGGCTTCTTCAGTGTGCTTTGCAGATTCAGGTCCATGCCCCATATCAGCATGCTTAATCGCTTCTTCTAAATGCTTGATCGCTTCATCCATATGCTGATGGGATGCTGCATGGTCATCTCTTGATGCCTTAGCATGCGCCAAGCTGTCTTTAGCATGCTGGAGCGCGTCTTTGGCATGCCCCATTTCTCCATGTGCTTGGGCCTTACCTGCATGTTCCATTGCTTCCGAGGTATGCCCTGCATCAGATGCCCAAACCTGGGTGCTCATGAAAAAGACCAATGTTCCCGCTGCAATCGTTGTTGATATAGCTCGCATGACAATTACTCCTTTCTTTAACAACACATTAATAACATGAATACTTCTGGGCAAATCCCAGCAGCCGGACTGCAACTTCGAGGAAAAACCTGCGATCCACTCCTCTGAGGCTAATCAGTTCAGACTATTCTCAGTATATACCCAAACTTTATTTTTTCGTACAAATGTCCAAAATGGTTGATGTACATCAATTGTTGTTTTGATCATCATCAATCTTCCTGCATTACAAAATTTTAAAAAATCTGTTCTCTCAATTTTTTTCGCGATCTTTTGCAATATCTCGGCATCTTTTTTAGAGGCGCCCTTTATTCAGTTTCCATTCATATCCGCCTGTGTAAATTAACACCAACAAGAATGAATCTAAGCCGATTAACTAAAAGGAGACATAAAATGAAAACCAAAAAAACAATGTTGCCCAGCCTTTTAATCATTATGCTATTAGCATTTACGTTAGCAGCGCCCACATTAGCACAAGCGAGCAGAGGTCATCATGGTCACGGTCATCGTCACGGCCATCACCACCAAAAAAATCACAACCATTTGAATGGATACAATTATATTTATAGTCAACCTCGTGGCTATAACCGGCCATACTACCCGCAACCACGGTATAACTATTACTATCCAGCACCGGTTTATGGCGCTCCTCCTCATGGAATGATGGGCATTGATACCGGAAATGCAAGCTTTATGTTACGCTTCTGAAACGAAAAAATGGTAATAGGCACGGTTGCAGTACCTATTATCGTTCGGCTTCTACCCTCAGTACGCAGGACTGTTGAGTTATGAATAGATGGCAGGAAATTTTAGTGATTGTGATGTTAATGGCTGGCCCAATCACTCAAGCAATGGCCGGGTGGCAAAGCAGTGCCTCAAACTATTATCGCACTAGCAGCAACCCGCTCACTGGCATCACCGAGCAAAAAGCGATTGCGATTGCACAACAGCATTTCAAAGGCCGTGTGCTCGCAATCAATCATGATGACAATATTTATCGAATTAAAATACTCAGCAGTCAAGGCACAGTGCACACTATCCTGATCAACGCAACGGATGGATCGGTAATATCCATCCACTAATTCAGACCTTTTTCTCTTTCTTTCAAAAATAATGAAATGCGCATCCTAGTCATCGAAGATGAAATCAAATTACAAAACCAGATTCGCCAGCAACTGGAATCCATGGGTTATATGGTTGACACCTGCAGTGACGGCGAGGAAGGATTATTTTTTGCCACGGAATACCCTTTGGATGCCGCCATAATTGATATCGGATTGCCCGGCAAATCCGGATTGGAAATTATCAAGGCACTACGTGAGCAAGGCAGTCTGTTGCCCATTCTGATCCTAACCGCCAGAAGCGGCTGGCAAGATAAAGTTCAAGGTCTGGAAATGGGGGCTGATGATTACCTCACCAAGCCGTTTCAAATGGAGGAACTGCAAGCCAGAGTCAAAGCGCTGCTGCGCCGTGCAACCGGCATACCGCAAGCATTATTAAAATGCGGTCCCATTACACTGGATGTTACAGCCCAGTCGGTCACTGTCAACGGAGAAACCATCGAACTGACATCATTTGAATACCGCCTGCTGGAAGAATTGGTGCGCCACCATGGTGAGATTCTCTCCAAACACACACTGGCCGACTATCTTTATCCGCACGATGAAGACCGTGACAGCAATGTTCTCGAAGTCATGGTCGGGCGTTTGCGCCGCAAACTGGATCCGAAGGGCACTCTGAATCCGATAGAAACCATGCGTGGACGGGGATATCGCTTTACCCTGGAGTGCAACAAATCTTCATGATGTCCTTAAATCAGCGCATTTTGCTCAGCGCAACCCTGGTTTTACTGATTTTCATCGTTGGAATTGCGTTGGCGTTGGATCGCGCCTTTTATGACAGCGCCCGTTTAGGCGTTCAAGACCGTCTGCTGACAAAGCTGCTCATGCTAATGGGCGATGCGGAAGTCGAAGATTCTGGCGCATTGGATATTCCAACCAATCTGCTCGACGCAGAATTTGCCCATCTGAACTCAGGCGCTTATGCATTCGTCATTGACCACACCAATAGCATTGCCTGGCAATCCACTTCCTCACTCAACAAACCAATACCGGAAGTGCCTTTGCTTGAAAAAGGAAAAAACGAATTCGCGCAAATCATAATCGACGGCGAACCACATTTTATATACAGCTACGGCGTCGCATGGGCAACGCAATCGGGCAGTTATCCGCTGACTTTCAATGTCATCATTGACACTGTGCTATTTGAAGCACAAATAGAACGTTATCGCGAAGACCTGTGGGGATGGCTCAGTGTCATGGCTGTATTGCTTCTGGTTACGCAAATGCTGGTATTACGCTGGGGGTTACAACCGATGCGTAAGGTTTCCACCGAGCTTGCCGCGATCGAATCCGGCCAGCAGGAAAGCCTGAAAGGTGTTTATCCCAGCGAATTAAAGCTGTTAACCGACAGTATCAACTCTTTGATCAACCACGAACACAAACAGCAGAAACGCTACCGTAATGGTTTGGCCGATTTAGCGCACAGCCTCAAAACACCGCTGGCAGTGCTCCAGGGTGCGATCCATGGCGAAGAAGACGAGCAAAACCGGCGCAAAACGATTCAAGAACAAATTGACCGCATGGATAACATCATCCAGTATCAGTTGCGCCGCGCCGCAACCGCCGGCAGCTCTCCGGGCATGGGGTTAATCACCTTGCGGCCAATGGTCGACAGAATTGTGACTACCGTTGCAAAGGCTTATCGCAACAAGCATCTGGAAATAACCATCGAAATTGATGAAGCTATCAGTCTGCGTATCGACGAAGGCGATCTAATGGAATTGCTCGGCAATCTGGTCGACAACGCCTTTAAATGGTGCCGCCACAACATCCATTTATCCTCCGAATATCAGGAAAACCAAGTGGTTATCCAGGTCAAAGATGATGGTTCAGGCATACAGCCGCATGAAATCGCCAGAATTCTGGAACGCGGTGTGCGCGCCGACCAATCTACGCCCGGTCACGGCATTGGCTTGGCCATTGTGCGCGACATCATTCAGGTTTACGGCGGGGAACTGGCGATTGAAAATAATCCAACCGGCGGTCTCTGCGTTACCTTACGCTTAAAGAAATGAGCAATCAGTAATTCCTTCTCAGGCTTTTATCAGCGTCCATGCGCCGATAAGGATAAATCCCGCACCCGCAATATAATGCAGGTGTTTTTCGCTGATGTAATCGGAAATGACGCTGCCCGCCAGAACACCAATGGCGGAAGCCGCTATCAATGCCAATGATGCACCAAGAAATATCGTTAACTTGCTGACTTCCTTGTCGGCGGCAAACAGCATTGTTGCCAATTGCGTTTTATCTCCTAGTTCCGCGATAAACACAGTGGCGAAAACCGTCAATAATATTTTGTAATCCATACGTTAGGAAACCTATAAAATAACTCGATCTTTGCGAAACGATACACAACTGTTATTGCGCAACGCCAGCGTCATAATTTTAAAGTGTCTCTGAATAACCCACTTTTGTCATTCCGAACATAATGAGGAATCTTTGAGAATCAACAACATAGATTTCTCTCCATGCTCGAAATGACAATTACCCGGAGACTCACTATTAATACAATTAATACAGCACTTCGGGTAGATCCTAAATCAGGTAGTTTATTTTTCTAATTCTGCTGATCAACGAGCAATTTCTCAAACGCTTCCATTGAAATGGCCTCAGAATAATAAAAACCTTGCGCATAGTCACAGCCAAATTGAATCAGCAGATCTTGCTGTTCCATCGTTTCAACACCTTCAGCGATCGTATTAATGTCCAATTTATGCGCCATGACAATAATAGCCTCAACCAGAGCACGATCCGTTTCATTGTTAATCAAATTGCTAATAAAAGAACGATCAATCTTAAGATAATCAATGTCAAATTTCTTGAGATAGGAAAGCGAGGAAAAACCAGTGCCAAAGTCATCGATAGAAACTTCTATTCCTGCATTACGGTATTCCAGCAATCGATCCTTTACATTACTCGCATCTTTTAACAATAACCCTTCGGTAATTTCCACATTAATACTATTTCCAGGTAATCCTAACTGAGCAAGACTTGCAGACCAGGAATGATTACTGAAATACTTAAACTGAATCGGGGATACATTGACACTCACTTGGATAAGATAACCAAATGCGTTGTGCCACCGTTTAATATCAAAACAAACTTGCTGAAACACCCATTCGCCAATTTCCTGAATTAAACCGCTTTCCTCTGCAAGCGGAATAAAGATTGACGGCTCAATCATGCCGCGTTCCGGATGTTTCCAGCGTAATAACGCTTCCGCCTTGATAATACGTTTACAAAATAAATCCAGAATCGGCTGATAGTAAACTTGTAATTCATTATTCCCCAATGCATTCCTGAGGTGATGTGTCAGTATCATTTTTTCAAAGGCTTCGTATTGCATGGAGCGTGTGAAGTAGCAAAAACGGCCGCGTCCCTCCAGTTTTGCCTTATACATTGCCTGATCCGCGTGTTTCATTAAGCTTTCTATATCAACGCCATCCTGCGGATAAAGAACGATACCGATACTGGTTGAAATGTACTGCTCGACCTGATTCTGATCAAGAATAAATGGTTGATTGAGCACATTAATAATATTCTGCGCGATCATCTCAATGCGTGATCTGTTAACATCAGGCAAAATTACCGCAAATTCATCCCCGCCCAGACGTGCCACGGTATCGGTTTCACGCACACATTTTGTAATGCGCAGGGAAACTTCCTTGAGTAGCTTATCCCCGATAGCATGACCAAGCGTATCATTGATATCCTTGAAATGATCCAAGTCGAGAAACAGCAATGACAACAAAGAACCGTTGCGGCGTGACTTTCTGATTTCCTTATTCAATTGATACTTGAATAAATTTCGATTGGGTAAACGAGTCAGCTCATCGTAATTCGCTTGCGCCAAGTACAGTTCATCCAGCTTTTTCTTCTCGGTAATATCAGAAAATTGCGCGACATAACAATAAATGCGTTCATCGGATTGGCGAATAACACTGATGTTCAGCCATTTTGCTTGAATGCTGCCATTTTTGTGCATATCCCAAATCTCGCCCTGCCAATGATCTTCGTTAAGCAGCTTTTGCCACATTTTCTGATAAAAAGCTTTCTTGTGGCGTCCCGATTGGAAAATACGCGGATCCTTGCCGATCACGTCTGCCAATTCATATCCCGTGATACGGGTAAAGGCTGGATTAACTGCCATTATCAAGTTACTCTCATCGGTAACCATGATCGCTTCATTACCAAATTGATAGATTGCCGCTGCCAAACGCATGGAATCGTTTGCCTGCTTTTGTTCCGTTATATCTTGATAGATACCGAGCACACCGATCACTTCCTGGTGCGTATTACGCAACGGTATTCTCGAAGTTTGCAGCCAAATGGTTTTTCCATCGGGAGTATTCAATGACTCTTCATAATAAAGTTTGGGGATACCTGAATCGATCACCTGCCGGTCATCATTACGATAATGATCCGCTTGCTCCTTGGTCCAGCTTAAATCGTAGTCAACTTTGCCGATAATTTCCCGAGGGGATTCCACACCGGCATCTTTAGCGAAGTTCGGATTACAACCCAGATAATGCAAATCCTTATCTTTCCAGAAAATCCCCGCCGGCACTGTGTCAACAATAGTTTTGAGCAAGTTACGTGATTCGGACAGTGCGACTTCCTTTTCCCGGCTTTCCGTTATGTCACTTCGATAACCGATCACCTCTATGGAATTGCCATTCATTCCCGGAATCATATAGAGCTCATCCCTGATCCATTTCCAGCCGCCGTCCCGGTGTTTAAACCGGTACTCATGCAGCTGCATACCGGAGAAATACAACAGCGGGAAATTGGCAAACACTCTATCGCGATCTTCAGAATGTAAATGATCGGCCCAGAAGTTCGGTGTAGTAAGAAATTCCTCCACGGTATAACCAAGAATCTTGGTCAGATTCGTACTGATGAATTTCGCTGAATAGGGAGAAAAGACATCGCAGGTATAAACAATTACCGGAGAGAATAAAAATAAATAATCCTCCCGGCTATTGCGTGCATCTTGGGTCGTTTCCGGTTGCTTGTGCTGCATACTTTCGATCAGAAAGATGCGAATAATCGGACTACCCGTCCCATCGCTCTGATGTTTGTATTGCAACTGCACCTGAAAAGCGGTGCTATCGTAACGTTGCAATAGCAGTTGTAAGTTTCCTTGCTCGTTGTGGCCACTTGCACACAAACTCCAGCGATCCTGATCTTCACGCGCCACGAAAACGGAAAAATCTCTCTGCAGTAGATTGTCACGTTCCATTCCCAAAAGCTGGGAAGCGGCCGGGTTTATTTCCAAAATCCGGCCGTTTTGCGTAAGAGTAAGATAGCCAATTGTAGAAGAGCTATTCGCTTCGATCATTTTATCTGTCTATATGCGGTTATGTAACGTCGATCTAAATAGTAATAAGTAGGGTTTTGGCCCGCTAGCGTAACATACAGGGACATCTACTGTTTTGCCAAGCTTTCACCCGATGATTTTACGAAAGTAGAAATTACAACCATGCGTCAGGATTCACTGGCTGTGATCTGTCCAATACCAGCAATTTCGATCAATCTTAGGCTCGCTTCATTTTTCTGATATACAGCACAATCCAGCAAAGATACTCAGCCAGTTTGCCCCGGCTCTGTGATTTCTCGTAACCACTTATGCGGACGTTCATTACCAGCTTCAATATATTTGCTAACGATTTCTTTTGCTCGGCGTTGCCCATCTGGCCCTGCATTTACCAAATTAGTAAGCGCAGCTCGTATCGCTTCTTCAGGAAAATCCATGCTAGTACCTTCAAGCAATCTAAGCCATATCGTGTAAGCCTCGGATGGCTGTTTTTTGCTAATCTTGGCGATGCTTTCAAGTACATCAGGAGTGTTAAATTCCTCCCCCGCAAATGGGACAATTGCCAGCAGTAAACTTCTATTTCCTTCATTCACCTCATCAATAAAGACTGACCAATCACAAAGCCTTGATGCCAGCTTTCTGCCTTCCCGATTGCTCATATCAATAGCTTTCAAGAGGCACGGCCATAATTCAAAAACCTTGGCATGAAGATTTTCATCTTTTCGTTGTGTCCAGATGAACCAAATTAATTGGCTAAGTTCTTCATGCTTTCCACGAACAAGTAATTGATGAATCATGCTTGATTCATCTTCTAATTTCTCATAGTCATTGATATAAGCGATTACAATATTCTGAATGATCTTTTCATTTACTCTATCTCTGAGATTTTCATCATCCAAAGCGCGAATAAGATGCTCTTTTTCCTTTAAATATTTATAGATTTTTTCATACACTGTATGGACATAAGCATAACCATTCATGGCACACAACCACTTCTGATAATTATGCTGATCAAAGATATTATCGAGATTTTCCAATAGCCATTCATTCGACATATATAGAAAATTAGGAAAGTAGTTGGCAACAAGGGTTGCAAACTCATATTCACCCTTTTCTGCTCGTGCCAACTCTTTACTATAAATAGGCTCAAAGTGAGTCCATATCGCTGCATGGTTTCCACTTTGCTTATTTGCCAAGCGGCAAGATCGAAGAGTTAAATTAATAAGCGCCTCAATACAGTGTCCACGAGGACTATTGATTGCCACGCTCACTGGATCGTCTTCTAACTTGAATTCTTCGCCTTTCTGCTTTTCCAGAAGTATCAGAATCACTTTCTCCGCTTGTTTTAGAAACTTCTCGCTGAAAGCATGCTCATCGGATTTAGTACCTGTCTCGATCAATGTTCCGATGCTACCGACAATCCAATGCCTGTTTGCAACAAATGAACTCCTTTCCTCCGCATTTTCTGAAGCCCAGAATCGGGCTTGTTTGATAACACTCTGGCAAAAATCTAGCAGAGAACTCCAAATCTCATCCCAAGGCAATTGAATCTTTTCAGACCATAATTCACGGTATGCTTCAATTAATTCATAAATGAAGGACAAGTCACTTTTGGAAAATTTGTGCAACTGATTATGAAAGCGTAGTGGCTCTGCTTTCACAGTTTGACGCAACGCCTTTGCAAAACCTTCTAAGCTAGGTTCATTAAATTTTATGGATGGCTTATAAGTCTTTCGATAAGCCTCAAGCTGTTTTACTAGTTCATCAGTACTAAATGAAAGTAGCTCTTCTTCGCTGAAAGGTGATTTGTGATCCACCCTTCCGCTAGTCATGTAGCTCGAAAAATCAGGGTGCTCCGGTTCTCCGCCAACAATGTTTATGCAGTGCCGATAAAGCTGAGCAACATTGCCATCATAGTCTTTGATAGCGGATAGCCATGTCGATTGACTGTAAGCAGTCCAACTTTCCTGCTTCTGTCCGGTTTCATCTGTTTCAGTGAGATTTTCGATTATTTTCAATACCTGGCGTTTTTGTTTAGGTTTCAACTCGTTATAGTGATTCTTCAATAGATGCCACAATTCATGGCGAAAATTGCTAGCAAAATACTGGACCGTGATGACCCGATCTACATAGGCATTTAGCTCTTTGAATTGCTGATCAATTACATATAAAGCAATTCGTCTAATTGTTTCGAAGCGATTGTTAAGAAGTTCCTCTACATATTCACGAGATTTTGCTCGGGAAGTTTCAATGTATGCCAACACTGAATCTCGAAATGCTTCAAGAATAATATCTTTAGTATCATTGGCACTGTGATTTTGTTCATGCTTCTCAATGGCCGGACGCCAAACTGATGACCATTTGTCGTTATCTAAATTAACCAAAATAAGTTCAAGCTGATCTTGGAATATGTGAGTTGCTTTTAACCCAAGCACTCTGCCCGCTTTGTTCACAACTCTTTCCGAGATCCTTTTTGCTTCCCATGAACCGGAACGAAGTACCATTTCTTTCCGATCTCCCGATACGCCCTTAATCTCAGGAAATTCCGGCTTATAAATTATGGTAAGAAGTTTGCCTGCCAATTCCTTACAATGTTTATCATCACTTTCAAGTAATGATACAAGCCATTTCTCACCTATCTCTTCAGCTACGAGACCCCGATCAAATGGATCACTTAACCAGTAATCGAATAGCTCAATATCATTTTCTTGAATCAGTGCAGGCAGAATATTTTGTATGATCTTTGAGAACTGCCACCAAGTTCGAAAATTACTAAACTTGTGCTCAATGGCATAATTTGTTACAGATCGGATAAGCTCCATGAATTTTTCTGCGTATACTTTGTTTTCTTTGGAACATAACTCAGGGCTTGTGGTAACTAAATAGTCTAGTGCGGGCCAGATAGGAACACTCATATATCCTTCCTCCTTAGCTGCTACAGGCGGTGGATTCTGATCAGAATTGAAATAACCGCGCTTTTCCAAAGAATCAAACCATTTCAGACCTTTGGCTTTTCGAAAAAAAAACGGACGTAGCTCTTCTTTATCGTCGATTCTTATTAACAAATCAAGCTCATCTGCAGTGAGCTTAGTCATTACCAAGCACCTCATTAATTCGATCGATATCGACGACAAGAGTGGGTTTTCTTATTTGTATCCGTAAAACCCAGTCTCTAAAAATGGATTCTTGTTGAGCGTAATTTTTATGATCTCGTATAAATCCAATTAAATGGACACCAAATGATTTTTCATAATAGTGATGTAAATTTTTATAAAGTGGCTCTTGACTTCTAAAATAGCCTTGCAATGCAAATCTACGCCGATCACTAGTTGGTAATGCAGTACCTCTTCTCAGTATGTGCTCCAGAATCTCAACTTCTTCAAGGCCATATCCTATAAATAGCACAGTCTTCTTTGTGAATAATTCACGAAGAATATGTTTTACATTCTCATCGTCATAGTGTTCAAGATATTGCTTTGTGGTGACTATCATAGTCTCTTGCTCACTGATAGCGCCGTGTAAATGAATTACATTACCTGGAGCATCAAGGTACTTCGCATGAAATTCATTTTTGTTAGTAATGCGCTTTCCACTCTCCGGTTTTACTGATTTTGAATGATCGTCTTTATTTACATGAAACTTTGGATCCAGATAGGTATCGTAATTTGTTGTGACACAAGTACATCCGATATCATTAATCGGTTGGTAAATATTCTTGTTTTCATCCTTCGTGGAGAAATATTCTCTTAAATTGAGATCAAATTTATGCTCTTCAGCTATCAATTTTGCAATTGATAGTTGTTTTTTTGGGTCTAAATTTTTTAGGTGCTCTAACTCAGAGAAATTCAATAAACCTTTTTGTTGAAGGGTATTCAAAGCTTTACTAGCCAATCCTGCCCAAGATGGCAACCCCAGCAGCATAGATACACCTGCTCCTACAAAGAGAATTAAGTCTCCATCAAGACCAGCTTGAATAATTTCTTCAGGCAGATCTGGAATCTCTCGCAAATCTGGGGCCTTACTCATTGCGACAGTCTCTTTTTTAAAACAAATAAGTCTAACTTGGTGTCGCGGTCGTGCATCGGAATAGCGTCGATCATGTTGGTGACTTTATCCAGCAGCGCTGGCGTCGGGATGATGAACACCGCGTCTTTCTTGAAACGGGTGTACGCGCTGCCCGCGCGGCCATTGAGCGATTTGATGAACGGAAACACCTGATCCTTGAACACCGTGAACTTACGCTCGGGGTCGAAATCCTTGAAGCGCGACCAGCGCAGATCGCTTTGCTGCGGTTCAAAAATCGGATTGTCGAGGGTCTCGCCGAGCAGGTTGGCCTGCTTTTCCTTCGCCGTATGCAGCTCGTCCAACCGCTTGGCGAACAACAGATAGGTGATTTGCTCGATCACCGACAGCGGGTTGGACACGCCGCCTGACCAGAAGGTGTTCCAGATTTGGTCGACTTGATTTTTGATGACACCGGTTATCATAGAATTACAACGCCAGTCGCATTATTCTGCATAAAAGACCGCAGCGTACACCAACTGATGCGGGAAAGGAATGAACCTGGGATGCAATAGAAAAACTCGAAAATCAGTTAACGCCTTATCGCGAGGAATACCGATCAGAACGATTCAGTCAATGTTGGGGTTTTGCAAAAACTGGTTTAACTAATCGCCGCATCAACAAATTGCCCTCACATCAATCTTGTATTTGCATGTTAAAATCCCATATTATAAGCAAGGTGCAAGTTGTCATCAGACTGTGCATGCGCCTCAAATAATTTAAGTATCTGGCTTTAGGCTGTTGGTTGTTTGTGACGAATAACAACGGAGAGAAAATCTGATGCTGCTGATGGTGCCAGAAGAAACCCCGAACCGACATCCTCACTCATCCGCACAAATCCAGAAACCCCTTTCTGTAATTCAATAAACAAGAGATTCTAAAAAATAGTTGTCCGTAGCAATCCAAAACAATCCTTGCCGAGCCGGTAATTTTTGGGCATAGTTTTGGGCATAGGAATCTATGGAGACCCGAACCGATGCCTAAAAAAATATTGAATCTTACTGATTTGCAAATCAGGACTGCAAAGCCGGGAGAAACCAAGTATGACGGCAAAGGTTTAGAACTGATTGTAGATGCTAATGGCAATAGGCGCTGGATTCTACGTTACAGGCGATCTGATGGGCGGCGTAATATGGTTGGCCTTGGATCATACCCTGATGTGTCCGCAAGTGCAGCACGCATAGAAGCCGAAGAAATCCGTCAAAAGCTAAGACAGGAAATCGATCCTGTTGAGTATAAGAAATCAGAAAAACTAAAACAGAAAACCGCAATTCGTGGCGCATTCAAAGTAATAGCTGAAGAGTGGTATACACATAAAGCAAAAGGATGGGCAAAAGAAACGGCACGCAAAGCACGGGAAATACTAGACGATTCCCTATTCCCCAAACTGGCAAAGAAACCTATTGCAGAAATTTCTTCCGCTGATATTAAACCGGTGCTATTGGAGATTCATGAACGTGCCCCACGGCTGGCCGTGAAAGCGCGGCAATATTGCAATCAGATCATTGGGTATGCAATACAAGCAGGATTGCGGGAGGATGGCCGGGAGCTATCTCTAAAGGGCGCGCTTCCCGATTCCACAAAAGGACACTATGCCGCTATTACAAAATCCAATGACCTGCCAGAACTACTCAAGGCAATCAAAGGTATTGATTCAATTTATTCAAAGGTAGCATTACTGGTATGTTTATACACTGCTTCCCGCCCTGGTGTTGTGGCCGGTATGCGATGGAATGAATTGGATTTAGAAAACAAGGAATGGCACATTCCAGCCAGCCGCATGAAATCAAGTAATGACCACATTACACCCCTGCCGGATCAACTAATACCGATGCTGAAGGAATTACAAGGCTTAACCGGTGAATCCCCTTTTGTATTCCCCGGCTTCCGTGATCCGATCAACCGGCATATACACCGTGACAGCTTGAGCAAGGTACTTAGAGAGAATGGGTTACGCAATGTAACCGTTACGCATGGCTTCCGCGCCACATTTAGAACTGTTGCAAGGGAAAGGCTGCGTATCGCTCCTGATATATTGGAAGCTCAGTTAGCGCATGCGAAGAAAGGGGAGGTTCAATCAGCCTACGACAGGACACAATTTCTTACTGAACGTCACCATCTTGTGCAGCAATGGACTGACTATATCGAAGCATTGGGGAACAATGAAATTGTTGTCCCATTATTCAGGAAAGCAAATTGAATCTTTCATTATGATTTTTCTAGTTATAGTCCATCCCCTATTTTTTGAGTAGGGCAAGTAGGGCGAGTAGGGCAGAAGCATCAAAACCCTTTTGAATACTTGATCACAGCCGCCCTACTTCTCTGGAATCATCATTAAAAGCAGTAGGGCGCGCCCTACTTTTAGGGATAATCCGGGAGTTTTTGTTTCATTATTCGCCCTACTTTTTGCAATTCCGGTATCAATTCAAAGCGAAAATGCAGCGCGGAATTGTCCTGTTGCCGCCCTACCAGCACGGGTAAAAATGGGCAATATTTTGTTATGCAATTGCATAAATAATTATTTATTGCGCCATTTGGTATGAAAAATAATTATGTGAATTGCTCATTATAATGGACAAAACGCCACCGAAACACCGATGAAACCCGCATGAATATTGGATGTCCCACTTTCCACTAAAATTGAAATTCAATTGCCAATAACGAGCATTATGTTAAATAGACATATTTAACTTTTTACCACTTTTTGATATAGTTACGTTAATTATTGTAATCAATTCCCCACTTTTCATTAAAGTTGCTTTATCGTTTATTCCTTGCTATCATGAGTTTTATTCTCACGCGCACGCGAAGGAAGCCATGACACCGGAAGAATTCAGAAAAGGCCTGGTTAAGTTGGATTGGAAACAATCAGATTTTGCAATGGAAGCTGGCATTACGCCGGTGAGTGTCAGTAATTGGTTAACAGGTGTCGCACCTTTGCCAGTATGGGCACAGCGACACCTTCAGCTATTGTTAACCCTCCATGATTTAGCCGCCACCCTATTGGAACCGCCCACAAAGAAAGCCAGAATAGCGCGCCGTGAAGCTGCTTCACCTGTGGATAAGAGTTCTTGAATATTGCGGTTTTTATTGGTTTGGTTTCTCAGTAAGGAACCTAATATAGCCATAATAGCCAGTGTTTACTTGATTCTTTGATTGATTAATTTATAAAGTACCGTCAAAAGTACCGTCACTTTTACTTCCTGCCCTGCTTTTTCTCAACGATTGCCTAATATTTAAGCAGTCAAAATCACGGTTTCTGATTCCTTAGATTTCAAAAAATTTGTGAGTTGAAAAACTGAGTTTTCCGTATAGAATAATTTGATCATCCCATAGCTCGACGGAGCGAAAGCGGAAACCTTCATCCGCCCTGGGATGATTCTTATCTGAAGGGTACGCTTTGAAGGAGGTGTGATGAATGCTCCGCTGTTATGGAATACATTGAATGAAGCTGCTGATTGGCTTAGCAATGAGACTGGCAGTAAGTGGAATCATAAAAGAGTGATTGATTTCTCTATTCAGCAATACCAGGATAGAAACAAGGAAAAGAAAGATAATCATCTTTATAGCTTCAAAGATGGAAGACGCATTCGTAAAGCTGGAACCCTCTTCTATACGAAAGAGAATTTGTCTATTACGCTTCTTCCACCAAGCCCAACTTACCTAAGCGTTAAATTTTCAGAACCTGAAGCGATAGGATTGTATAGATATCGGGCAGATATAAAAGACCCGATGCCAGGGAGCTATACACCTATTCTAGGCGGCTTGGTGCGGGTGTTTAACAGCAAGATCGATTTTGCCAACTTATACCCAAAACACTTAAATGATATTTATCTTTATGGCAAAACCGCAATCAGTCAGCCCCGCATTGAGTTTATGCCTAAGCTTGGGTGGGAATATGCGCTGTTTGATCCGATTAAATCCTTAACGCCTGAAGAAGTTGAAAGTATCGAGAAATATTCACGAGCTTGTCACGGGTATTTGCCACATGATGCCATCGCAGAGCTTGGCGGATCGCGTCATGCAACCATTGATATGGTGGGAATTACCAAGGAAAATCTTGAAAAATTATTACTCGATTACAAAGAGACGATTAATTCCGCTGAAGAAATAGAAATGGCTTCGATAGATTTTGCCACTAATGAAATGAAAGTTCTTGAGCTGGCCAGGCGGGAATTTTGGGAATGTCACGATCCCGTCAGGCCGCCAAAGAAAGTTGCAGTAGTTGAATGGCTTAAGGAGCGAGGTATATCGCAACGAATGGCTGAAGCAATGGATACGATTATCCGCCCACCTGCTGCAAGAATTGGTGGCAACAAGCCCCGCACCCCTGGAAGCAAGTCATCAGGCCATTCTTGAAAGTACTTCCAAAGGGTCGCACCCATACGGCGCTACCCTTTCAGTCTTCCACCCTTTTAATTATTAACGTTTAATTCCTATCCAATCCCTTCAGACCCGAGGGGATTTACTAACAATTTATAGGATAGGATTAATGAAACTTCTCAAATTGCCCCAAGTTCTTGGGTTAACCGCAAAATCTCGATCCACTCACTACCATGAAATAAAAATAGGACTAATGCCGCCGCCCGTAAGACTGGGCGAGCAATCTGTGGCGTGGGTTGAGAGCGAGATTCTGGCTATAAATGCGGCTCGCATCAGTGGTCAATCTGATGAGCAAATCAAACAGCTTGTTAAAAAATTAGTATCTGACCGCAAAGAGCTGTGTGGGGTGGCAGCATGAAACATCCTGACGAAGAGACAATTTCAAAAATACACAAAGATTCGGCTTTATCCGTTGTTGGAAATTTCGTAAAAATTGACCGCTTAATTAGAGAAGAATCGGGGATTTGTCTTTCTGAGAAATCACCTATAGCTCTTGCTCTGCTGTGCGTCTCAACCGGAATTGATTTTCATGCTGGAATACTTTTTCACAAACTAGATTCAATATCTGGATCATCCATTGATTCAAATGACGTTTCCAACTTATGCCATCAAATGAGTCTATCAAGCGGTGATGTACTGGAAGGACTCACTCGCTGTGCGGGTGAGATTGGAAGACTGGCATGCGCAGTTGAAGGTATCGGTATACCAAAAGGGAAAAAACGAGGATGACACTTATTTTGTTGACTTCCACGTCATGCAGGGTTTATTCTTCCGCTCAAGTGCTGAACACACTTCACAAAGCGGAATGCCCCGCGCCCGATAGTCGTGGTTTTTTTTCGCCCATAGTTTTTAATAGCCGGGTAGTGGGCAACGATAAAATACTGGAGAAATCCGGGAAAGTTGCCAGCCGTCTTTGTGCGGTGTTCAAGTACCTGGCTGCCTCTCTGAACAGGAGGCAAATATTGAACAAATCACAAAGGAGGCCAGTCATGGCTGCTAACACCCAAGATGCGTCCGCATCAAGCAAAGAATCATCACACGTTATTCCTGAAGACCTGATTGTCATCATTGATCTTAAAGGCTGGGATATTACCGAATATCACGGCACAAAAGCCATGTTGGAGAGCGAAGGAATAATTCCAGAAGGCTTCGAGTGGCCAGAAGGTTACAACGATGTTTATTGGAAAGATGATCAGTTCGATTATTGGCTTAGACGCCATCGTCCTGAAGGTGCAAAAGGATCGCGCAAACAATTCGCAAACGTTGATTGGTTTAAACTACGCTGGAATTTGATTGACACGGACCCACTCAGCCGGGAATTGGCGCGCAAGGCGAAAGAACTGAAAGATCTAATCTATCGGAATAGTTCGGAAGGTTTCGCAGAGAATGAAGCACTCTGGTCGCGATATTCTAAAGCCCAGCAAGATAAGCAGTTTCAAACATTCAAAGCAAAAATCCCATGCCTTGCAACGACCGGCCGTGATCGCAAATCTTCTCAAGCCAATATTAAGAACGCATCTGTTGATGCTTTGCGAGAAACAGATCTCAATCCCGTAGAAGAGAATAATAATGCCGACGATCCCCTACATTAAGCGGATTGCCGCCGCTGCGCTTGGTAGCATTGATTCCGTTCTGAATCATTGGCTGCCAGGCGGCAAACGTGAAGGCCATGAATACTTGCCGCTGAATCCGAAGAGATCGGACAGCGAGCCGGGTTCATTCTCAATCAATTTACGCACGGGCGCATGGTCTGACTTTGCCATCGGTGACAAAGGTAAAGATTTGGTTTCTTTAGTTGCCTATTTGGAAAATGAAGGCCAAGGAAAAGCAGCCGAACGGCTGGCTGCTTTTCTAGGAATCGAAACCGAAGAAAGCAGCCAGCCAAAGCGCGCCGGGAGCGATTCCAAACAACCCGGCAATAGTAACCCACCAGCCAGTCAGAAAGAATCAAACAGTGCTGAGAATCCGAGCGGTGATGGTGACGGCTGGCAGTGTGTCATGCCGGTTCCAGACAATGCACCCAAGCCACCGGCAGCACACTCCAAACACGGGAAGCCGTCAAAGCGTTATCCGTACCATGATATTGATGGCCGCGTTAATTTTTATCATGACCGGTACGACAAGCCCAGAGGTGAGAAGAAACAATTTTCACCGCTGACGCTTTGGGAAAAAGACGGCAAGCGTGAGTGGCGGTTTAAGGTTCCATCCGGGTTGCGCCCGCTGTATGGGTTGCCCGGATTGCTGCAATATCCTGATGCGGAATGCTGGCTTGTTGAAGGTGAGAAGGCGGCGGAAGCACTGCAAAAGCTGCTACCTGATCACCCTATCCTATGCTGGCAAGGTGGAAGCCAGGCCGTTACGAAATCGAATTACAGCCCGCTGACTAGCCGTGACTGCATTATATTTCCTGATAACGATCTGGCCGGAAAGAAAGCCGCTAATGATTTGATGAACCAATTGACGGCTGCGGGTGCGCGTTCGGTTCGGGTGATGGATCTTGAAAAATTGGCACTGGCACCCGGCGAAGGCAAAGACAAGACCGCAACATTGAAGGATGGCGAACCGCTGGCAATCGGTGACGATGCCGCTGATTTGGTCGGACGCGGCTGGAAGGTTGAGCATTTTTCCCTGTTGCTGAATCGAAAAGATGTTTTTGTGTCGGCTGATACCAAGGAAACAAAGCCAGCCAGCACGAAGGATAATGAACAGCAATCCGAAACTGTGCAACGCGGTTTTGAATTATTCAATGACGGGCTGTATTTTCTGGAACCCACCAAAGACGGGCGATTACGCCGCCGCAAGGTATGCGCACCGCTTGAGGTGCTGGCATTAGCGCGTGATGTTGATTCAAGGGAGTGGGGTACGCTGGTTCGTTTTTCTGATCCAGATAACAAGGTTAAGCAGTTGGTTATTCCCGCCCGTTCTTTTAATGGTGATGGTCTGGAAGCTTCAGGCCGCCTGTTATCTGAAGGTTTGACCATTGCACCCAAATCACGGCAATTAGTCATTGAGTACCTGCAAACACAGAACCCAGAAAAACGCGCCAGGACAACTAACCGCACCGGCTGGCATGGTGTTAATGATGGCCTGGTCTTTGTGTTGCCGGATAGTTCCATTGGTCAATCTGATGATGAGTGGCTATTCAGTGATAGCAAACCTGATTCCAGTCTATTCCGTCAACGTGGCACGCTGAAGCAGTGGCGTGATCATGTGGCGGCTCTATGTATTGGTAATAGTCGCTTGACGTTTGCGGTATCGGTTGCTTTTGCCGCGCCCTTGCTGCATTTGATCGAAATGGAATCAGGCGGATTTCATTACCGGGGCACGACTTCGAGCGGCAAAACCAGTGCGTTGTATATGGCTGGCAGCGTGTGCGGTTCCCCTGAGTATTTGCAGCGGTGGCGGTCAACTGACAACGGGCTGGAAAGCACCGCTCTTTCACATTGTGATGCAATCTTGACATTGGATGAATTGAAGATGATCGATGCCAGGATTGCGGGCGAATCAGCCTATATGCTGGCCAATGGTTCCGCTAAGGTTAGAGCAAACCAGAACGGGGGCGCACGCAATACGGCAAAGTGGCGGCTGCTTTTTTTGTCCGCTGGTGAATTGTCTTTAAGTCAGCATGTGGCGGAAGTAGGCAAGAAAACACCCGCCGGGGCTGAATTGCGTATGGCTGATATTCCCGCAGATGCCGGGCATGGTCTGGGCTGTTTTGAGAATTTGCATGGTTTTGAAAATGGGCACGAATTCGCCAAAGCGTTGGGCGCGATGGTTAACAAATATTATGGTACCGCATTCCCTGCTTTCATTGAGCATGTGCTAAAGAATCGTGAAAGCTTGCGTGATTCACTAGCTGATGCGCGGCTGAAGTTTGAGAAGGCAACACTTACCAGCGAGGCCAGTGGACAAGCGCAGCGTGTGGCGGCAAGGTTTGCTCTCGCTGGTGCTGCGGGTGAATTGGCTACCGAATGGGGAATTACCGGCTGGCAACCAGGCGAAGCAATGCAAGCCGCCATCACGTGCTTCAAGGCATGGCTTCAGGCTTTTGGTGGTGAGGGCAGCAAGGAAGACCGGGCTATGATTGATCAAGTCCGCCATTTTCTAGAATTGCATGGTGAGGCCAGGTTTACTGATATTGAACGAACTGTGGTAGATGACAACCATACACCGCGCACGATGAATAAAGCCGGGTTCCGTGAAAAGAATCATGATGGGAACATTGAGTATTACTGCTACCCGGAGGTATTCAAGGCGGAAATATGCAAGTGCTTTGATTATCGAGCGGTTGCACGATTGCTGATTGAACGAGGATTTATGAAGGGTGATGGCAAGAATTTACAGCCCAAAGTTAATTTGCCGGGTGAAGGTAGGAAGCGTGTTTTTCATGTTCTTCCCACGATCTGGGGTGGTGAAAATGATTGATTGGGATGAATTGATTAGGGCAGATAATGACGCTAATAACCCTAGAATTACCCCTGACAGTAGGGCGCGCCCTACTGCTTTGGATAGTGACTCAGAAAAAGTAGGGCAGCTAGAATCTAATGAACATAAGGGTTCTAGCGATTCCGCCCTACTCGCCCTACCTGCCCTACTAAAAAATAAGGGGGTAGGACAAGAACAGGGAAATAATCCGCCCGTTGAAGGCGGGGCTTCAGATAATTATTGCGATGCAAAAACGTACCCTGTAAATCCAATTGCCGTTACTTTGCTATTAACCTGTTGCCATAAAACAACAGTCAGCAAAGAAGAAACACTCGAAGCAATCTGGAAACTTCAAACCATCCCGCAGCAAGAACAGGTCAGATCATGGGCGATACTTTGCTATAAAAACGGCATTGATCCGCATCGTGTCATTTACCCATTCACTCAATCACCAAACAAGGGCACAAGCTGCCAAGGGTGTAAGCACATAGAGATGCTGAAGATCCCCACCGACAAACGCCCGGTATTCCGCTTTGTTTGTAGTCAGCATCACCAGTTACTTGAAGCCACCTATGTTCATGAGCGTGTATTGATTGCACCGGAATCATGCCGGGATTACCTGTCCACTGCATAGCCGGGGGCGGGTCTAATGTTTACGGCTTTATGCTTCTAGACCGTTCGCTGAGTCAGATTTTTGTGTGCGGGAGTTTTAGACGGGGGGGTATTTGAATTTGTCTTTTTGACCATATATAGTAAGCAACATTAGTGAATGTGATATAAGATCAAAATTACAATTTGCAGGCTTAATTTATTGCTTAATTTTTAGCCAGCAAAATTATTTGGGCATAGTTTTAGGCATAGAACTTTTTCCACAATAAATAATACACTTATTAATCAATATATTAACAGTGCTTGATGGTGCCCAGAAGAGGACTCGAACCTCCACACCCGAAGGCACATGGACCTGAACCATGCGCGTCTACCAATTCCGCCATCTGGGCAATAGACAACCGGATCCGGCTGCCAAAGAACGCGTAATTCTATAGGAAATCACTGCTTTGTCAAATAAGAAGAATCAAAAACTACGTAATCTGGATCCAAATCTTAAGCGTGAGAAAGAGCGCTATGAACACCCATTGCCCAGCCGGGAATATGTTTTACAGATTTTAAAACAGCAGGGTGTCCCAACTGCTGAACACGCATTATATAAGTTGCTGGATATTACTAAAAAAGAAGAAGAGCTGTTTAATCGCCGGTTAACTGCGATGATGCGCGAAGGTCAAATTTTCCGTAACCGCAAAGGCGATATCTGCGTCATGGAAAAACTGGATTTGATCAAAGGCAGAATCCAGGGTCATCCAGACGGATTTGGCTTTCTGATTCCCGATGACGGCAGTCCGGATTTGTATCTGAGCGCTAAAGAAATGAATAAAGCGTTGCATGGTGACCGGGTTTTGGTGCGCGAAATTGGATTGGACCGGCGCGGCCGGCGTGAAGCTGCGATTGTAGAAGTATTGGAATATACCAATACACAGTTGGTAGGCCGGTTATACATTGACCACGGCATTCTGCTTGTAGTGGCTGAAAACAAACGCATCAGCCAGGATATTCTGATCGCCAAGGAACACTCTTTGAAGGCCAAAGCAGGCCAGATTGTCGTCGTCGAGATTATCCAGCAGCCGAATAAACAGTCGCAACCGATCGGAAGAATTATTGAGATTCTCGGGGATTACACCGCACCCGGGATGGAAATTGAAATCGCGTTACGAAAACACGATCTTCCCTATGTGTTTTCTCCCGAGGTTGAAAAACTCTCGGCCAAATTTCCCAAAAATGTAACAAAGAAAGAACTGACGGGACGCAAAGATATCTCCCATTTACCCCTGGTAACCATAGACAGTGAAACTGCCCGTGATTTTGATGACGCGGTGTACTGTGAAACAGACGACGAAGGATACCGGCTGTACGTGGCTATTGCGGATGTCAGTCACTATGTAAAACCCAACGATGCCATTGATCAGGAAGCGTTTAACCGCGGAAATTCCGTTTATTTCCCGCGCCGTGTTATTCCTATGCTGCCGGAAGCGCTATCGAATGAGTTGTGCTCACTTGTTCCAGATAAAAACCGCCTTTGCATGGTCTGTGAAATACAGTTCCAAGTGAACGGCGACATCCTCGATTATATTTTTTATCCCGCCGTGATGTGCTCCCATGCGCGTCTGACCTACAATAAAGTAGCGGCCATGCTGGCTAACCCCAAAGGACCTGAAGCCAAGGAATATGCAAAGCTGTTGCCGCACGTGCAACGGGTCCATAAATTATTTAAGGCGTTACTGAAAGCACGCAAGAAACGCGGCGCGATTGACTTTGAAACGACTGAAACACAAATGTTCTTCAATGAACAAGGGAAAATCGAAAAGATTGAACCGGTGCAACGGACCGAAGCGCATCGTTTGATTGAAGAATGCATGCTGGCAGCGAATGTATGTGCCGCAGATTTTCT
Source organism: Nitrosomonas sp. Is79A3 (assembly GCF_000219585.1). Lineage (NCBI taxonomy): Bacteria > Pseudomonadati > Pseudomonadota > Betaproteobacteria > Nitrosomonadales > Nitrosomonadaceae > Nitrosomonas > Nitrosomonas sp. Is79A3. Next base: position 2,784,666 of record NC_015731.1, read on the forward strand.
GCAAAAAAATAATCAGACGACGCTGTACCGTATTCATGAAGATCCATCTCCCGAGAAAATTGAAGTCTTGCGTAATTTTCTCAAAGAGTTTGGCATTCAATTAGGTGGAAAAAATAAACCCAGCGCCAAAGATTACGCACAAACACTGCTTAAAATACAAGGCAGACCGGATGCGCAGCTACTCCAGACGGTCATGCTAAGATCGTTGCAGCAGGCTGTTTACAGCCCGGATATCGCCGGGCATTTCGGGCTTGCGTATGACTACTACACGCACTTTACTTCCCCCATCCGCCGTTACCCTGATTTACTGATACATCGTGCCATCAAGGCGGTATTAAACGGAAAATCCTATGAACCCGGGGATTGGAACGAGTTGGGCAAACATTGTTCACTCACCGAGCGGCGCGCTGACGAAGCAACGCGTGACGTCGAATCCTGGCTCAAGTGTTTCTACATGCAGGATAGAATCGGCGAATGTTTTGATGGCGTGATCAGTAGCGTCACCGGGTTTGGCTTATTTGTAGCGCTGGATAACGTGTACGTGGAAGGTCTCGTGCATATTTCAGAACTGCCGAGTGATTATTTTCATTTTGATGCTACCAAACATACTTTATTGGGTGAACGCAGCGGCAAACAATACCGTCTGGGTGATCGATTACAAGTTAAATTGGTCCGTGTTGATTTGGAAACCAGCAAAATCGATTTTGTATTAGCTGAGCCCAGCAAAAAATCAGGCAGCTCCAAGAAAAAGGCCGTGTCAAAAACAAAGACCGCGTCAAAAAGTAAGAAATCGCTTTAACCTCTGAAATTGTTTTACAATACGCGGGTTATGATGATTGGATCATAACCCGCGAGAAAATCAGAACACGGCAGCACCACGCTTCTATTTTTCATCAAATATCTCTTATGTTAAGCGATGCTTAGCAAAATTTTCAGGTTTGTTAGGAATTATGTCGAGCACCCGCCTTATTTTTGGCTTTCACGCGGTCACCAGCCGTTTGCGGCAAAATCCGGATAGCATCAAAGAGATATTTATCGACGCCACGCGGGATGATCAGCGTGCACGCGGGTTAATCAAGCTTGCCGAAGACCAAAAGATTCGTTTGATCACCTGTGAGGGACCAAGACTGACAAGCATGGCCGGTACCGACCGTCATCAAGGTGTCGTGGCCAATATTGATATTACGCGCAGTTATGTCGACATCAGCGATGTTCTCGATACACTGACTGAACCCGCCCGGCTGCTGGTATTGGATGGCATTCAAGATCCGCACAATTTAGGTGCGTGTTTACGTGTTGCCGATGCGTTTGGCGTGCATGCCGTGATTGCGCCGAAAGATCGGGCAGTCGGATTGACTTCAACCGTTTATAAAGTTTCCAGCGGCGCTGCAGATACGGTGCCCTATATAGCCGTGACCAATTTGTCGCGTACGCTAAAGCAATTAAAAAAGCAGGGAATCTGGATTATAGGTACCGCAGAAGATGCAGATCACGATCTCACTCATTTTCAGATTCAAGGGCCGGTTGCCTGGGTATTTGGCTCTGAAGAAAAAGGATTGCGGCGATTAACGCGGGAATCCTGCGATCAGTTGGTGCGCATTCCGATGCTGGGCAGCATAGAAAGCTTAAATGTCGCTGTCAGCGCAGGAATTTGTCTTTTTGAAACGCTCCGCCAACAATCTTCGGCTTGATCTATGTACCTGATAAAATACATCTCAGCATTTAAACAAAAAGAATCTATGTTATGCCCGGTAATCCAATTCAATCAAAATATTGACATCGCTAATTCTCAACCATGACTTCATCTGCCTATCCCAACTTTAAAACACATTTTGCCGGACTTTTCCGCCAGGCAGGCAATCACATCACCACACTGGATGCTTCCATTCGTATTGAGCTGGCGCGCACCAAACAAGCCAGTCATGGCGATTATTCCTGTAATCTTGCGATGCAGTTGGCCAAACCTTTGCATAAAAATCCGCGTGAGATTGCCAATTTATTGGTCGATGCGCTGCCGCCCTCGCCTTATCTGGAGAAAGTTGAAGTGGCTGGTGCCGGTTTCATCAATCTGTTCCTGAAAAACTCCGCCAAGCAGCAATATCTGCAGCAGGTTCTCCAAGGCAAAGAAGCGTTCGGTCATAGTGATTTTGGTCAAGGAAAAAAGATTCAGGTGGAATTTGTCTCGGCCAATCCAACCGGACCACTGCATGTCGGGCATGGACGTGGCGCCGCGATCGGTGCAAGTTTATCCAGCATACTGGCAGCGGCCGGTTTTAATGTATCTCGCGAATTCTATGTCAATGACGCAGGACGGCAGATGGATATTCTGACGCTTTCCACCTGGCTGCGTTATCTGGAACTCAACAATATTCGCGTTCCTTTTCCGGAGAATGCTTATCAGGGCGACTATGTTAAAACCATGGCACAACTGATCCAGCAAGCACATGCCCAGCGGTATGTGCATCAACCAGTCTTATTGCTGGAGGATCTGCCAGAAAATATCCATGAAACAGGAATTAATACTGATGAGCAGTTGGATCAATTAATTGCGAATGCAAAAAAAATACTCGGTCAGGATTATGCGTATATTCACAATTTTGTGCTGACAGAACAATTGGGCGATTGCCGCAATGATTTGATGGAATTCGGTGTGGAATTTGATACCTGGTTTTCAGAACAATCGTTATTTGATAATGGCCTTGTCGCGCATACCATCCAGTTGCTTGAGAAGAAACATTACTTGTATCTACAGGATGGCGCCATTTGGTTTCGTTCCACCGATTTTGGCGATGAAAAAGACCGTGTCGTGCAAAGAGAAAACGGTCAATTTACTTATTTTGCTTCGGATATCGCCTATCACCTGAACAAATTCGAACGCGGCTTTGACCAGGTAATCAATATCTGGGGGGCGGATCATCATGGTTATATTGCCCGGGTGAAAGGCGCGCTACAGGCATTGGAGCTGGATCCGGAAAAACTGGAAATCGCCCTGGTGCAATTTGCTGTGCTCTACCGTGACGGCAAAAAGGCGCCCATGTCCACCCGTTCCGGCGAGTTTGTCACATTGCGGGAATTGCGCCAGGAGGTCGGCAGAGATGCCGCACGATTCTTTTATGTGATGCGTAAAAGCGATCAGCATTTGGATTTTGATTTAGATCTGGCCAAATCGCAAAGCAATGAAAATCCGGTTTATTACGTCCAGTATGCCCATGCCCGCGTGTGCAGTGTGTTGGCGCAATGGGATGGCGATATGAACGATCTGATTGAGGCGAGTACGGAAGCGCTATCCAGTCCTGCTGAATTGGCTTTGCTGCAAAAATTAATTGATTTTCCGGATACTGTGGAAATGGCTGCCAAGGAATTTTCTCCGCATCTGATTGCCTTCTACCTCAGAGAGCTGGCCAGCGAATTTCATAGTTACTATAATTCAACGCGTTTCCTGGTCCCTGAGATTCCATTGCAGCACGCTCGTTTGGCGTTGATTGCTTCGATCCGTCAGGTACTGAATAATGGTCTGAGGTTACTTGGTGTCAGCGCTCCTGATAAAATGTGATCGAATTAATGCATAAGGATACTCATGAGTCGAGATTATAAGACCCGCAAGCCTTCAAAATCCACGCCTGAAAAAGGCGGTTCTGCATTTCTGGGCGGATTCGTCGGTTACGCATTAGGTCTTGCGAGTGCCATTGGCATATGGCTGTATCTTAACTATGCACCCAGTCCGTTTTTGCCTACTGAGAAAGCGGTCAGCTCAGTTGAGAAAAGCGAAGCAAAAGCAACGCCGGAGCAACCCAAAACACCTGCTAAACCACAAGAAGAACCCGTGGTTACTGCTGAGGAAAAGCCGCGGTTTGATTTTTACAAGATACTGCCTGGTATTGAAGAGCCCGAGATTGACCCTGAATACAAACCGGTTGCTGCACAACCCGCTCAACCGCAAGTTACTGCCAAGATTCCGGAAAATAGCAATAAACCCGCTGAAAATGTGCAACAACCCACCCCGCCAGCTCGCCCGAATACTAATCCGGCAGTAACCGCACCGCAAATCGCTGCCGTTCCGCCGCGTACTATTCCAGCAGAACCGGTACCACAACCGGCAGCACCCCAGCTTAAGAGCCCTCCTCCAGTGAAAGAAAAATTCTTTCTCCAGGCTGGATCATTCAGAAGAAACGATGAAGCGGAAAACATGAAGGCCCGACTTGCATTCCTTGGCGTATCAGCATCCATTCAACCAATCGATTTAGCGGAAAAAGGCACTTGGTATAGAGTACGTATCGGCCCTCTGACTAACAAAGCGGATATTGATGAAATCAGCGCTTCATTAAAAGAAAATGGCATAGGAACACAATTTATAAAAGTACAATAAAATATTTCCTGACACCCTGCTTAAACTCAATTTTTGTGCAACCCATTCATGCAAAACAGAATCAACAGCCAGTTAGATACTTTATTTAAGGAGTTAAAATGAATCAATATAAGCCGCTTGCAGTTTTCTTCTTATTGTTGAGTTTTAGTTTAATAAGCCTATCCAGTGCACGTGCTGATATCGTTGAAGGCAAAGATTATACCGTCCTGGCTACCCCGCAACCCACCCAGGATGGTAACACGATTGAAGTTTTAGAATTTTTTTGGTACGGTTGTCCCCATTGCGACAGCTTGCACCCGCATCTTAAAACCTGGCTGATGAACATTCCTAAGGATGTCAGTTTTCGCTATGTGCCCGCGACGCTTCGCGCCAATTGGGTAGCCGCTGCAAAAATCTTCTATACGATAGAAGCCATTGGAAAAACCGATGTTCTGCATGACAAAGTCTATGATGCTGTTCATCGTGACAAAATTGACATAAATAATGAATCTGTTCTATTTGATTGGGTTGAGAAACAAGGCATCGACAGAAAGAAATTTGAAGATACCTATCGCTCTTTTTCTGTGCAGAATCAAGTGGCAAGATCAACACAATTATCTCGTCAATACCAACTCACCGGTGTTCCTGCATTGGTCATCAATGGAAAGTACATCACGAGCGGAAAAATGGGCGGTACACCGCAAGATACCATCAGAACCTTAGAAGCACTTATTGAAAAGATACGTAAGGAAAAATAACGTATGCAGTTTTCCATTTATTGGAATACACCAAAATATTCTGTTAATTTGATTTATTATCAGGTGAATCAATAATGATGGCAAACAAGATAATTTTTGGAGCAGGCTGTTTCTGGGGAGTAGAAGCAGCCTTTCGCAGTATTGAAGGAGTCACCGGCGTGACTTGCGGCTATTCCGGCGGGCATACCGGCAATCCAACCTATACGGCCGTTTGCACCAACACCACCGGCCATATTGAAGTGGTTCTGGTGGAATATGATCCGGCAGAAGTTGCTTTTGGAACATTGCTGGATAATTTCTGGAATTGCCATAATCCTACCACCCAGGACCGTCAAGGTCCTGACATTGGAACACAATATCGTTCAGCTATCTTTTTCTTCACACCAGAACAAGAGATTGCCGCAATAGAATCCAAGCATAGGTTACAAAATAGCGGACGCTGGCGCGATCCTGTCGTAACTAAAATTTTACCTGCCGGTCAATTTTACGTTGCGGAAGAATATCATCAGAATTATTTCAGCAAGCATGGCATTCATTAACATTCCTTATTAACTAACCTTCTAATTTGCCGTTAACAGGAAAAGCATATTAGATTTTTATAACACTCAGGAAAAAAGAATCTAATACAGACTGCGATATGGTTTGCGCCAACATACTAACTAACAATTTTTCTTAGAAGAAGTTCAAGATGGGATCCATTCAATCGCCCTATACTCCCCAAGACCCATCCAACTTTCCTGATCCTGCAGTGGTAAAAAAAGATGGTACAAAAAATTTAAGAGACCATTTGATCGAAGCGGTCACTAATGACCCGGACCTCCCCGCTCTTGGCAGCTCCATAACACGCATCGTACAACTATCGTCATCGGATGATCAATCCATTCAACAATTGGCCTATTTTGTTCTCTCGGATGTTTCATTAACACAAAAGATTTTGCGTTTATCAAATTCTGTAGCCTTTATCTCAGCATCTAACAAAGTCAACACCAGTATCACGAAAGCAATATTCCTGCTGGGTTTTAATTCGGTAAAGACTTGCGCTTTAGCCATGCTGCTGGTTGATGGCATGTCCGGAAAACGCGCGGAACACGTGCGCACAGAGTTAATTTACGCCTTGGCAGCCAGTATGATTAGCCGTGAGCTAGTTAAGCTAAGCTCTTTTAAAGATGCAGAAGAAATTGCTGTTGTTGCCTTATTCAAGAACCTTGGACGTTTATTGCTTGCTGCTTATGACCATGATCTGTACCAAGAAATGATGACTCTCATCAAGCAAGGCACGCATACACCTGTACAAGCATCACAAGCGGTGTTGGATTTCAACCTAGATACATTGACTGAAACTATTCTGGAAAAATGGAATATTCCCATCAGTATTATACAAGCGCTAAAAAACAAGCCTACTGGTATCTTAAACACTGCAAGAAATAAACAAGAGTGGATGCAGCATGCCGCTGAATTTAGTGAAAAAGCTACGTCACTCGTTTTAGCAACCACCGAACCAGAAGATTCTGAGCTAAGAAATAAGCTACTCAACCGTTTTGGTAAAGCACTTAATCTGGATAAATATAAATTGGATCAATTGATAATGAGTGCTTCCGCAGAAACACGCACACTCTTAATCAATGCAAATTTACTCACAACGGATAAAAGTAAAAAAATCAGTCCGGATACAACACAGACAGAATTTGATATTTCTGTAGAAGATTCACTCAGTGAACTGCTGTTTAGCAATGATGAAAGCAATAACTCAGAAATTACTCAGCGTTACCCCAGTGGCAAACCGTATAATGCATCCGCATTATTATTGGCTGGTGTGCAAGACGTAACCGAAATTATGGCATCCGGTAAGTATAAGCTCGAGGATCTGATCATGTTAGTTCTGGAAACTTATTATAATAGTTTAGGTTTTCGTTTTTGCACCCTTTGCCTTAAAGATCCACAAATGAATCTGTTTCGCGCACGCAGTTCCCTGGGAAGAAGTAACATGGCGTATCAAAAGGCGTTTAGCTTCCCAATGGCGCCGTCTAATGATCTGCTCCATCTTGCCCTGAAGAAGAATGTAGATTTGCTGATTTCAGATGCCTACATCCCGAAAATCCGCAAACTGATACCCCAGTGGCATATGGATTTATTACCTGATGCACGTAGTTTTATTGTGCTCCCTTTGGTTGCCAACGAGAAACCCATTGGCCTATTTTATGCCGATCGCGCATTAGAAGCACCTGAAGGAATCACTGCTGAAGAAACAAGGCTAATCAGGACATTAAAAGGTCAAGTACTGACAGCCTTTAACTCGAGATAAGTTACTACTGATCACATAGATAATAGACAATAGGTACAAAATGACTAAAATGACAGGCTGCTTATTTATTATCAGCGCACCCTCTGGCACCGGAAAAACCAGTTTGGTCAGAGCGTTACTCCAGTCGGACTTAAATCTGAGTCTGTCTATTTCACATACCACACGCCCGCCACGTTCTGGAGAAGTCAATGGCCGTGACTATCATTTTGTCGATGAAGAAACATTCAGACAAATGCTCCGCAACGGAGAATTCGTGGAAAGTGCAGAAGTTTATGGCAATCTTTATGGCACCTCGCAAAAATGGATTGATAGCGCTATCGCATCCGGGCAGGATATTTTACTCGAGATTGATTGCCAGGGAGCGAAACAGATCCAGCAAATTCTCCCCGGATCCATTGGCATCTTTATTCTCCCGCCATCTGCTAACACTCTGGCAACGCGACTAAAAACAAGAGCGCAAGATAATCCGGGAATCATTGAGAAAAGACTTGTTGCAGCACGCGAAGAAGTCGGTCATATCACTGAGTTTGATTATGTTATTATCAACGACAAGTTGGAAGATGCGCTTAATGATCTGATCTGCATAGTCAGAGCTGAGCACTTAAAGAAAGCCCGGCAGCTGATAAAATATCATGAATTAATCGCCCAATTGTCATAATCAGTTTCTATAAATAAATGGCATAGATTTTAATATATTATTGTAAAATCTGTTTGCAACCCCCTAAATAACCGAGATAAATACCATGGCACGAATTACCGTTGATGATTGTATAAAGCAAATTCCTAACAGATTTGATATGACTTTAGTTGCTACAGTACGCGCCAGACAATTGGCCATAGGCTCCGCGCCTATGGTGGATCCTGCACGCGACAAACCGACCGTCATCGCACTGCGCGAGCTGGCTCAAGGCAAAATAGGTTTGGATATACTCAATCCCAAAAATATCTAGTGCCGATTCAATGCTATGAAGATGCTGTCAAGCATTGATGCTATCTTTCTAGTACTTGGCGCTTATCAGCCACCAAATAAATCTCTGTGCATAATCGCACCAAAGATTGATCTAAGTCATTTAAAGATCGTGAGAGCACAAACCGGCTTGGAAAAGACAGCCAGTCCAAGTTAAAGTCATTTTGAAGAAAGTCAAAATAACTTATCTGATGCACGCCAAACTAATAAAACTCCATGCCTGAAGCAGAACTTCTATTTTCTGAGACCTCCCAATATCTTAAACCGGAAGATATTAACCAACTTAGAAATGCCTATTCATTTGGTCAAGGTGCTCATTCCGGACAATTCCGGAAATCAGGTGAGCCTTATATTTCTCATCCAGTCGCAGTAGCCAGGATCCTCAGCACACTGCATCTCGATGCACCCACGCTAACAGCCGCCTTATTGCATGATGTCGTAGAAGACACAGATATCTCCAAAGCTGAAATCAGTGAGAGATTTGGCGAACCCGTGGCAGAACTGGTGGATGGTGTTTCTAAACTCACTAAAATTGAATTTCAGACACAAGAAGAAGCGCAGGCTGAGAATTTTCGAAAAATGTTACTGGCGATGGCGCGAGATGTACGTGTCATACTCATCAAACTGGCTGATCGTCTGCACAATATGCGAACACTTGAAGCCATGCTTCCTGCAAAACAACGAAGCATTGCACGTGAAACCCTCGAAATTTATGCACCGATCGCGCATCGGCTTGGACTCAATAATATCTATCAGGAATTACAAGAACTGGGTTTTCGTTATTCTTATCCCATGCGCTATAAAGTGTTGGTCAAGGCAACCAAAGCAGCGCGCGGTAATCGTCGTGAAATCGTTGGAAAAATTCTCGAAGCCATTGATCTTAAGTTGAAAGAATCGGGTTTGAATGCAGAGGTAACTGGACGCGAGAAGCATCTTTATAGTATTTATATGAAAATGGTCGAGAAACATCTTTCATTTTCTGAAGTACTTGATATCTATGGTTTCCGCGTTATTGTCAAAGATATTCCCTCGTGCTATGTCGCTTTAGGCATGTTACATAGCCTATATAAACCAATTCCTGGCAAATTCAAAGACTACATTGCAATCCCCAAAACCAATGGTTATCAATCGTTACACAACACTTTACTGGGTCCGTTCGGCATTCCGATAGAAATACAAATTCGCACCGCGGAAATGCACCGGATCGCCGAAAATGGCGTTGCCTCGCACTGGCTCTATAAAAGCTCAGATGCAGATTTTAATGATCTGCATTTACAAACCAGCCAATGGTTGCAAAATTTACTGGAAACACTCAGCGGCTCGACAGATTCTTTGGAGTTCCTGGAGCATCTTAAAATCGACTTGTTTCCAGGCGATGTTTTTGTTTTCACTCCGCAAGGAAAAATTCTAACACTCCCGCGAGGTTCCACCGCTGTCGATTTTGCTTATGCAGTCCATTCCGATGTGGGTAATTGTTGTGTAGCTGTCAAGATTAATGGTGAGAACGCACCACTGCGAACCAAACTAAAAAGTGGTGATCGCATAGAAATCGTCACAGCACCGTATGCTAAACCGAATCCTTCCTGGCTCAGTTATGTGGCAACCGGAAGAGCACGCTCACACATTCGTCACTTTCTTAAAACAATTCAATACGACGAGTCGGTCAAACTAGGTGAACGCATGCTAAACCAGGCGCTACTGTCTTTTAATATTAATCCGGACACAATTAATGATACGCAATGGGAAAAATTAGTACGCGACAGTGGCGTCAAATCCAAAGAAGAATTGCTCACTGAAATGGCTCTGGGCAAACAACTTCCGGCTGTCGTGGCAAAAAGGCTGGCATCTCCACTGGAGTCCATCTCCAGTGAACAGACAGCTGGGCCAATTACCATATTGGGGACAGAAGGATTGACTGTTCAGTTTGCCAAATGCTGCCGCCCTATTCCCGGGGATGCCATTATTGGCGTAATCAAGAAAGATTCCGGACTGATCATCCATACGCATAATTGCACCAATGTCACCAGCAGTCAAAAGCACTCGGAAAACTATCTGGATGTAGCTTGGGGTAAAGACATCACGAGAACTTTTGAAGCCAGTATCAAAGTAACTACAGTGAATAAGCAGGGCGTCCTGGCACGAGTCGCTGCCGAAATAGCCAAAGCCGAATCAAATATTGACGACATCGCCATGGAAAACGAGAACGATTTCATGCATATGCGTTTTATTCTGCAAATCAACAATAGATCACATCTGGCACAGGTTATACGTGGCCTACGGCATCTTAAGGAAGTTGTTCACATCCATCGCACGCAAAGCTAATTTGCCAGTTTGTTGTGAATCAGTAGAATATTTCTAAATTCTGATCGCGAGTCATGAGAAGCGGGTAATCAGCAGACTAGCGATTTAGTATGATCTCCAGCACAAACTTGCTGCCGATGTAGGCGAGTAACAATGTAACAAAGCCCACCAGGGTCCAGCGAATCGCTATCCGGCCGCGCCAGCCGTAGAGTTGTCTGCCGGCCAGCAGCGCTGCGAATACTCCCCAAGAGATAAAACCAAACAGAGTTTTGTGTGAGAATGTAAGTGGCTGGCCGAATACTTCTTTTGAGAACACTACGCCACTCAAGAGCGTCAAGGTAAGTAAAATAAATCCAACCCAGATAATATGGAACAACAGCTTTTCCATCGCCAGCAGCGGCGGCAGATTTGTTAGTATCGAACGGGTAGCAGGGTGATGTAAATGGCGCTCCACCACCGTCATCAATAATGCGTGTAATGCTGCTATCGTCAATAAACTGTATGCCATCATCGCAATCAGCAGATGCGCTTTAAATGCAGGTAATTCGGTGTTCGCAAGAGGGCGCAACGATGGAAAAAATAACGGCAATAACACCGCTATGGCCGCCGCTGCTGCAACGGGCGCAACCAAGGTTTGCAGTCCCTGCAAACGATTAAAAAACCCAGAAAACCAGTAAATGAATGCAGTTAGCCAGACAATGGATGAAATTGCATTACTCAAACCAAAACTGAGTCCCGTGCCAGCAAACATCGATTGATACAACGTCATCGCATGCAATACCAAAGGAACAAGCATGGCATAATGTGCCCAGGTATTAGTTATCAGCACATGATCATCAGCTTTCGATGATACTTGATCCCAAGTATTGCGCCAGAAAAACCAACCGATCAGTATATAAAGCAAAAAGGCTGCGAGATAAGTTAAAATGCTGGTCATTGATAGTACAAATATTAATAGGCCGGAATAATTGTTTAGTCTACATGGCACTTTAACAAATTCAAAGAGCCAATCCGGATATTTATTTAAATTTGAATAATCACTTTGTTCTATAACCATCGTTTTTTGTGAGGTTTAAGTATGTTTGACAATCTGACCAGCCGCCTGACCGGTGTCCTTAAAACATTACGCGGTGAAGCAAGGCTTACAGAAAGCAATATCCAGGAAGCCTTACGCGAGGTCCGCATGGCATTACTGGAAGCTGATGTGGCTTTACCGGTAGTCAAAGATTTCATTGCGCGCGTTAAAGAAAAAGCCGTGGGACATGAAGTCATGAGCAGCCTTACACCCGGACAAGCGCTCGTTGGGGTGGTTCATCAGGAGTTAATTACGATTATGGGTGGAGAGAAAGTTGATCTGAATCTCTCCACAGTACCACCCGCCGTTATTCTTATGGCAGGACTGCAGGGCGCCGGCAAAACTACCAGTAGTGGTAAGCTGGCCAAGTGGTTAATAGAACAAAAGAAAAAGAAAGTGTTATTAGTTTCCTGTGATATCTATCGCCCGGCTGCTATTCATCAACTGGAACTACTGGCTGGCCAAACCGGTGCAGATTTTTTCCCCGTTAAAGACGGACAGAAACCTGGCGAAATTGGTGCCGCTGCATTGGATTATGCACGCAAGCATTATCATGATGTAATGATCGTGGATACTGCTGGCCGGTTAGGTATTGATGAAACCATGATGCAAGAGATCAGTGAACTTGAAGCACTGTTGAAACCGATTGAAACCTTGTTTGTAGTCGATGCAATGCAAGGGCAAGATGCGGTTAATACAGCCAAAGCATTTTCCGATGCACTCCCCTTAACCGGTATCATCCTTACTAAATTGGACGGTGATGCACGTGGTGGTGCAGCGTTATCGGTCAAACACATTACCGGAAAACCCATAAAATTTACCGGTGTTGCGGAAAAATTAACCGGATTGGAAGCATTTTATCCTGACCGGATGGCATCGCGTATTCTGGGCATGGGGGATGTGCTTGGGTTGATTGAAGAAGCACACCGTAGCGCTGATCAGCAAGAAGCTGAGAAGCTGATGAAGAAGATGAAATCGGGCAAAGCATTTGACTTAGACGATTTCAAGGCACAATTTCAACAAATGCGCAATATGGGCGGGATGAGCGCCCTTATGGACAAATTGCCTGCGCAGTTAAGTCAGGCGGCACAAAATGTAAAAGTGGACGACAAAATAATCAGCCGGACGGAAGGCATTATTAATTCCATGACAAAGCAAGAGCGTACTAAACCTGAAATCCTGAAAGCCTCACGTAAACGACGAATCGCCGCAGGAGCAGGTGTTTCTGTACAAGAAGTCAATCGTTTGCTGGCACAGTTCGAGCAAGCCAAAAAAATGATGAAAATGATGAGTAAAGGCGGAATGTCCAAAATGATGCGTGGATTAAAAGGGATGCTCCCTCGCCTGCACTAGAATATCAATTGGCTGCGGGTGCTTTCTCTAGCGCAACAACTTGAGTACCTGCGGCTATCTTTCCTTGCCGACCAACCCATATTCCTGCAGTAAGGTCTGTGCTGCTTCTGCCAGAAGTGTGTATCGTTAATTTTCAATGGAATAGCATTTACTCCCACGGAACTTCATCCGCAGAAACCATCACCAGCGGAGCAAGAACAGTTTCGAACCCATGCGTATCAGTGCTTGCCTGTACTGCCAAAACCATCTTCACCCCGATGACTCTGGTCAAAACTATCCACCATGTTGAATTCGACCTGCACAACGGGAACCACGACAAGCTGTGCGATACGTTCTAATGGGTTAAGATGAAATGAAGTCTGTCCACGATTCCAGCAGGATACAAAAATCTGTCCCTGATAATCCGAATCAATCAAACCCACCAGATTTCCCAATACAATCCCATGCTTGTGACCTAAACCAGAACGTGGCAATACCAATGCGGCCAACCCCGTATCGGCTAGATGCAATGCGATTCCTGTTGGAATCAGGCTGGTTTCTCCCGGATTGATCGTGACAGGTTGCTCAATACAAGCGCGCAAATCCAGACCGGCTGAACCCGGTGTGGCATAGGCAGGAAGCTGTTCATTTAAACGTTCATCAAGAATTTTAATATCAATTTTTTTCATACGCTTCAGTATTAGTATTTTTCATTTATTGCTGGTAAAGCGAATTGATATGTTTTATCAAATGCCGCGCCTGTTCCATTTTTGATGCTTTCGGAAGTACATGCTTACCGGCACCGTCCAGCAAAATCAATTCACTCTCGTCAGAACCGATGGCATCTTGAGCTAAATTGGCAACCAATAAGGGCAAGTTTTTTTTGCGCCGCTTCAATTCTGCATTTTTCTCAAGATCTTCTGTTTCTGCTGCAAAACCAACGCAGAAAGGCGGTTCGGGTAAACTGGAAACCATCATCAGAATATCCGGATTGGGAATCAGTTCTATTGACAGCTTTTTATCAGACTTTTTTATCTTCTGCTGACAGACTCTTGCCACACGGTAGTCAGCGACAGCGGCAACACTGATAAAAATATCGATCTGCGATATTTCTGCCTGTACAGCATGTAACATATCCTCTGCACTCACCACTTGAATAAGTTTATCTACTATTGGCGGCACCAAACAAGTTGGACCAGAAACAAGGGTAACCGTTGCACCCGCGTCTACTGCAGCCCGGGCAACAGCATACCCCATCTTTCCGGAACTTTTGTTGGTGATACCACGCACGGCATCAATCGCTTCAAACGTCGGCCCGGCTGTCACCAGAACTTTTTTGCCTTGCAATAAGCCACCTGTTTGAAACGCAGTTCGCACCATTTCTACCAGCTCGCTGGCTTCAAGCATTCGCCCCATGCCTATTTCACCACAAGCCTGTTCACCACTCGCCGGACCGATTATTCTGACACCATCACGTTGCAACAAAGACAAATTACGTTGTGTCGCGGGATTCTCCCACATTTGCCGATTCATAGCGGGTGCTATTATGAGCGGACAATCTCGCGCCAAACATAATGTTGCCAATAGATCATCTGCCATACCACCGGCAAGTCTTGCAATAAAATCAGCACTGGCAGGCGCCACCAAAATCATGTCGACATGGCGGGATAGGTTGATATGCGCCATATTATTTACAGCATTAGTCTCCCATAAATCGGTATAAACCGGATTACCTGTCAGAGATTGGAAAGTGACTGGCCCAACAAAATGACAAGCAGACTTTGTCATTACCGTCCGCACCTCAATACCTTCTTGTGTTAGCAGGCGCGCCAATTCCGCAGCTTTGTAAGCAGCCACACCGCCTGTTATACCAAGCAACAGGCGTTTTTTAGATACAGAAGATGCACATGTTGTCATTTTATAAAATTTCTCTGGATAAACTTAATCCGATACTAAACCGGTATTCACTGTATTAGATGTATTAATAAAATAAGCAGCTACTTGCTCATTTTACTCAATATGACTGCACTGCATGCCGCTATCAATAAAATTAAAAAGCAGGGCTTTGCCATCCCGGCAACTGATTGTAATGTACCTGCCATCAATCTTATTTTACATGACTAAGCTACCAACTATATCTTATGGCGATTCCAAATTGGCCTATATCTGAGCGACCACGAGAAAAGCTATTGCAAAAAGGTGTCACTGCCCTTTCCGATACAGAACTGCTAGCCATATTTCTTCGTACTGGCATAACAGGGAAAAGTGCTGTAGATCTCGCAAGAGAATTACTTTTACATTTCGGCAACCTAACTAATATATTTGCAGCCAATCAGATTAGTTTTTGTCAATTACCCGGTATGGGAATTGCAAAATATACACAACTACAGGCTGTGTTAGAAATGGCCCGCCGTGCATTAAGTGAAGAGCTGAAGAGCGGAAATGCAATGAATTCACCGGAGTTGGTTCGAGATTTTCTACGCCTGAGTCTGGCAAACAAACAACACGAAGTTTTTCTTGGTATTTTTCTTGATGCTAAAAATCATACCATTGCTACTGAAGAACTATTTAGCGGCACATTGACACAAGCCAGCGTTTATCCTCGGGAAGTCATCAAACGGGCTTTGTATCACAATGCAGCAGCCATCATTTTTGCGCACAATCACCCTTCTGGCGTGGCCGAGCCCAGTCATGCGGACAAAGTGCTTACCCAATCCCTGAAACAAGCATTGGCTATGATTGATGTCAAAGTATTGGATCACTTTATTGTTGGCAACGGCACTACCCTGTCATTTGCCGAACATAATTTAATTTGAACGCAAATCCCGCAAAAAATCGCATTGATTTTGAAGAATACTGTAAATTTATATCTGCTTTTGATAAATACTCTCATCAATCATGATATTTAATCAGTTACATTTGAGTAAACACCTCAAATCAGGATATAATCTCTCTTTTTAAGAATTCTTGGAGTGCGCTATTATGGCACGAGTATGTGAAGTAACCGGCAAGAAGCCGATGTCAGGCAACAATGTTTCTCACGCAAACAATAAAACCAAAAGACGTTTCTTGCCTAATTTGCAACGCCGCAAATTCTGGGTCGAAAGCGAAAACCGCTGGATTAATTTACGTTTATCTAATGCTGCATTACGCACAATAGATAAAAATGGCATTGATGCAGTGATCGCCAAAATGCGCTCAGAAGGCAAAAGCGTTTAAGAAACCAATCGACGTAAGTTAAGGAGTCATCACAATGCGTGAAAAGATAAAACTTGAATCCTCAGCTGGAACAGGTCATTTCTATACAACCACAAAAAATAAACGTGCGAAACCCGAGAAATTGGAGTTAATGAAGTTTGATCCCGTCGCACGAAAGCACGTTAAATATAAAGAAACAAAGCTTAAATAAATTTGAAATAAGCTGCAATTTCCAATAAAAAACCCGCCGAAGCGGGTTTTTTATTGGCTAGACTTTCAATTCCATCAATAATTATTATGCATAGCAACGTAATCGCTGAGAAAAAGCTTGCAGCACTTCAATACCACTTTCCTCTGCACGACGGCACCAATCTTCCAGCTGCTTGACCAACTCTTCAGTTGTCGCAGTAGAACGTTGCCAGATTTCAGCTAATTCCTCGCGCATGGTATAAACTTTATCGAGTGTCTTAGCATTACTAAGCACTTGACTTAGCTTCTCACGCTCATGCTCTTGCAGAGTTTTTGAATCAGCCAGAATCCAACGCTTCAGAGTAGAATTATCCACACCATATTGCGCAGTTGCTTCTTTCAAGTGAACCATCTCTTTTGCAAAAGTTTCTTTCAACGATTTCGTATATTTAGCAAGAACCTCATAACGATGAGAGATGACTGCTTGCAATGTATCCGAATCGCACTGGGTCTTTTCCTTATCGAAACGTAACTTAGGCGCAACTTTCTTGACCTTTGCAAGCCCTATCATCTCCAAAATACGTATATACATCCACCCGATATCAAACTCGTACCATTTATTGGATAATCGCGCTGATGTTGCATAAGCATGGTGATTGTTATGTAATTCTTCACCACCAATCAAAATACCCCATGGAACGATATTTCTGCTGGCATCTTCCGCTTGAAAATTCCGGTATCCCCAATAATGACCAACACCGTTGATAATACCTGCAGCAAAAATCGGAGCCCACATCATTTGTATCGCCCACATAGTAATACCAATTGGGCCAAACAGAATTACATTAATAATCAGCATTAATGCGACACCTTTTGCACTGTGTTTGGTATAAATATTACGTTCTATCCAATCATCCGGCGTGCCATATCCATATCTTTTCAGGGTCTCCTCATTTCGTGCCTCTGTTCTATAAAGTTCCGAGCCTTCGCTTAACACTTTCGCGATACCAACGATTACAGGACTATGCGGATCATCCTTGGTTTCACATTTTGCATGGTGCTTGCGATGAACCGCTGTCCATTGCTTTGTAACCATCCCAGTAGTTAACCACAACCAGAAACGGAAAAAATGACTTGGTATCGCATGCAATTCCAACGCTCTATGCGCTGAATGGCGGTGAAGATAAATTGTAATACCCGCAATTGTAATATGCGTAAAAACCAAGGTAACGACGACATAGCCCCACCAAGGCATATCAATCACACCAGAGATTAAAGTAAGAAAATCAGAAATCATAGAGTTACCATCCTTTTAATAGCCTACCGAGGCGCAGACCTGATAAATAAAAAACAAACACCCTCCAAACCATTTGCACTTCACTTAACTTATAGATAAAAAATCATTAACGTTATTTTTTCATTTACTGTACATGAAGTATTTACTCTTTTCCACTTCTTTACATAATTTTTTATATTAGCACTTTATTGAAAAAAAATATTAATCTGTATCAATTATCCGTTTAATATAAATGGCTTTAGTAAAATCAAACTTCATTTTCCAGAAGGAATCCTGAGAAGAATTGATAATCTTTCATTTCTCCAGAGCGGAGTTATTCAGTATGCGCCACTCTCCGGGAGCAATCCCCTGCAGGGTGTATTTACCGATTGCATAACGAATCAATCGCAAAGTAGGAAATAGAACCGCTGCCGTCATCCGCCTTACTTGACGATTTTTACCCTCACTGAGAACCAAAGACATCCAAGCAGTTGCGATATGCTTGCGGTAACGAACGGGCGGTGTCCGCTGCCAAAGATGGCCGGGCTCATCCATCAGAAATGCTTGTGCAGGCCGCGTTTTGAAATCATTCAGAACCACACCTTGGCGCAACTTATTTAATGCAATCTCGTCGGGTTTACCTTCAACTTGCACCCAATATGTTTTAGGGAGTTTAAACTCTGGATTGCTAATTCTATTCTGCAATTTTCCATCATCTGTTAATAGAACCAAGCCCTCACTATCAGCGTCCAGTCTGCCTGCCGGATAAAAGCCCGGTAATGGAATAAAGTCTTTTAATGATTGATGACCGCTTTCCGGTGTAAATTGGCAAATCACACCATAAGGTTTATTAAACAAAATTAATCGAGGCATGGCGCCTGATTGTAATCAAAAAATAAATCCAATCAAAACTCATAACATTTCAGGATAGATCACGAAATGAAGCACTGGTTCAATATTTTTGTCTTTTTCTTGATACCGGATCCACCACACAGAGCCTTTCTTAACACCCAATCCAGGAGGAATAACCGGAACCAGATTACGGACGACATCACCCAATGTAGGCTGGTGGCCGACTATGACTACAGCGCCTTGTGCATTGGGCCAGTTAGCGGCAGTAAGAATACTCTTTACACTAGCACCGGGACCTATTTCATTATTAGTTACAAAATCAGATTTCAATGCCATCGCGGTTTGTTGAGTGCGTCGCGCTGGACTGGCTATCACCAGCGTATTTTCCGGCAATTTCAATCTCAGCCAATCAGACATGCGTTTTGCCTGGTCTAGTCCTTTTGCAGTGAGCTTACGGGCTGCATCAGGAAAACCATCCTCAGCCTCAGCATGACGCCACAGAATTAATTCCATCGCATTTCTTTAATAGAGAAGTACATTGATAATCAACTTTGCAACTCGCTATATAATACATCCGGACCACAACCAGATTGTTGAATTATTATCACTTTATGCCGTGATTTATCACCTTGCCTCAATATCACTTGGCTAAGAGGCACATCAAAATGCTTAGCAAGAAATTTCAGTAGCGCGGCATTTGCTTTACCTTCCACCGGTGCGGCCGCAAGCTTTATCCTCAGCGCATCCCCATGTAATCCTGCCGCTTCGGTATTTTTTGCACCCGTCTGAATATGCAATGTTAATACAAGATTATTTGCATCATCATAACGATACCAGCTCATGATCGCCTTAATAACCTAAAGGAGCATAGTAATGATTTCCTTATGCACACCAGCCACTAGCATCAGCAGCACTTGAATTAAGATCAACACAAACAACGGAGACAAATCAACATTCGCAATCGGCGGAATACGCTTACGAAAAACGGCCAGGAATGGACGGGTGAAACTATCCAGTATCGGCGCTAACGGACTATGTGGATTAACCCAGGACAAAATAGCCTGCATAATAATCATTATTAACACGATATAGAGTGTCACTTTAATAATCTCGACGATACCCAACAACCCCATTACCCCGGATGCAGCGCCGATATTTTCTGCAAAATCATACCCCTGCACCATATAAACACTGGTAATGATCATACATTCCATTAACCAGGCGAGGATCAACGTGGATAAATCTATGCCAGCCCAGCCAGGAATAACACGGCGTGCAGGCCGCACGATAAAATCAGTCGCCGCAATAAGAAACTGGGATATTGCGTTGTAGTAGGGAACACGTAATAATTGAAAATAAAACCGCAGGAGCAACGCCAACGAAAGCAACCCCAGGATAGTATCAAGAAGAAAAATTAAGATCTGATTGGACATAAGAGTTTTCCGGAAAAACTGTAATTGATAAATAAGAAATCACTAACTGACTCTATCAAGATTTAAATTCTGCTGAACTCATCACTCAATTCACGTGAACGCCTGTTCGCAGCATGTACGGCGGCTATGATCTTACACTGAATAGCATTTTCTTCCATAGTCTGTATTGCTTGTTCGGTTGTGCCACCTTTTGATGTCACTCGAGCACGCAATACAGCTACATCTTCATCACTCAAGCTGGCCAGTTTACTGGCACCAGCAAATGTCTGCAAACTGAGTTGTCTGGCTTGAGTCGGCGTCAAGCCCAATTCTATCCCTGCTTGCTGCATGGATTCAATAAAATAAAAAACATAAGCAGGGCCGCTACCGGAAATAGCAGTCACAGTATGCAGCATTTCTTCATCATCCACCCAAAGTGTCGTACCTACCGCAGCAAGAATCGACTCAGCATTCTTTTTATCTAACTCACCAACGCCTGGCGCAGCATAAAGACCGGCAACACCGCTACGTACCAACGAAGGCGTGTTAGGCATCGCGCGCACCACCCGCGCATAACCGCCCAACCAGCGTATAATATCAGTCACACGAATACCCGCCGCGATTGATATGATCAGCTGATTATTCAATAATGGTGCAAGTTTCTGGGTCAACTCAAATAATTGCTGTGGTTTTACGGCCAATAAAATCACATCACTGCCCTTGACTCCATCGGCAAGTTCAGCGACGGCCGAAATGCCCAATGCATGTTTTGTTTTCTCACGGCTTTCTGCATTTATTTCCACCACATGAAGCTGCTCTGCTGCGTAACCTTGCTGTAACAAGCCACTGATTAGCGCAGAAGCCATATTGCCGCCGCCAATGAATGTAATATTCATATTAAAACCCTATCATTATGTTAATTGATTCATCTGCACAGAAAGTGATCCTGTAACTACCAACAAAACAGACTGGCGCTAGAAATTAAACCACAATTCAGTGTGGACCTCAGTCAATGCTGACAACGCGAACAATAAAAGCTAGAGCGTTGACTTTGTCTGATTTGTTTAATCTCGTGATCACATTTTTTACAACACTCCCTGCCACGCCCATAAACCCAATATTGCTGCTGAAAATACCCAGGATTCCCGTCACTGTTAACAAAATCACGCAAACTGCTGCCACCTGCTTCGATTGCCAACTGCAAAATTTGTTTAACCGCTTGAACCAGTTTTTCATAACGCGTCATACCAATTCTGCCAGCGGCTATTTTGGGATTGATCCCCGCTAGAAACAAAGCTTCATTCGCATAAATATTACCAATGCCAACGACCACATGGCTATTCATCAGAATTTGTTTGATACTAGCGCGGCATTCTCTGGTTTTCTCAAATAATTGCTGCGCATTGAAATCTGCTGTTAATGGCTCGGGACCAAGATTCATCAGAAGCGGATGCTGCAGAATATCTCCCGTATGCCATAACACTGCACCAAAACGACGCGGGTCTCGCAATCTCAGAACAGTCTGATCACTTAGAATCAAATCAAAATGATCATGTTTCAGGGGCGGTTCTATCGATTGCATCACGCTATACGGCAGTATGCGCAAACTCCCTGACATGCCCAGATGAAAAATTAATGTTCCTGCACCGCAATCAAGCAAAAGATATTTAGCCCGCCGTGTTACTGCTTGAATCGTTAAACCCGCCAATAACTTAGACAAATTACCCGGTATAGGCCACCGTAGCCTAGGATTACGGATAATTACATTTGCAATGGATTGTCCCAGCAAATGCGGCGCGATACCGCGCCGTGTGGTTTCGACTTCTGGTAATTCCGGCATCAGTCGTCAAACAATATCTGGTTTGATTTTATCCGGTACGGATCGAGTAATTGCTGACCCGCATCAATAGGAAACTGATAGCCGAACCCCTCATTAACACGTAACAACAATACCGAAAATTCATTTTGCAAAATTCTCAGATTGATTTCCTGCTTATTTTGCAGCGTGATTTCAATGGAACCCGTTTCAACGAAATCAGGGCCTATCGCTTGCTCCAACCTCAGTTCATCGGCATGCGCTGTCTGCCATAACTGAATCCAATGTTTTATTGTCTCTTCGTCAAGTACTTCGTCAGAATGCTGCATGGTAACGCGCCAATTCTCATTCTGTAATTCTACCGTCAAATGATTCAACTCAAATTTAACCGGAATTTCATCGGATGCCAGCAATTGTGAATTGATCAGGTCGCTGGCATTGGATGGCAAAGCAAGCACATAACGCGGAGAAATCAAATACACCTGATCACTTGTCGCCACATATTGTTGGTTGGTTGTGGGTGCAAATCCACCAAAACCAAAATACTCGTCATTCAGATACAATCTCACATTGGGTTGATCCAAACCAAAACGTCCCAGATCCACCAGCGGAAGACGTTGACTACTTGTTACCGTCAGAATTTCCAGAATTTCCGCGATCTTTCCTTCGTCCGCCCGAGCTTGTACCGGCTTTACCAAATACCAGTGATTATCTAATTGCTGCAGTGCAATCTCTTGTTGCTGTCTTACCATACGCAGGCTTTGCACCGCTTCAACCGGACTGGTTGAAAGCGGGTATTTATGGATATCCGGAGATTGCGGTCTGAAATACAGAAACACCGCCAAACCGGCAATCGTAGCAAACATGATCAGATTAAGTCGCGCGTGATGAGTCATTTTTATATTTTTCTTCGGCGACGCCACCAAATCAAAGTCCCGCTCACCAAAAATAGTACCGGCAACAATACAAGAAAAACAACCGCGATTAAAGTCAAGTCCGATTCACTTAAAATTAGATTACTGTCCAATGTTGCACGCGGCTGAATCACAATCAGCTCTTCATCGCCGGTAAGCCAATTAATCAGATTAATACCAAAATCTAAATTACTGCCGTTTCCCAAATAAGTATTGGCAAGAAAATGTCCACTGCCTACTACAACAATGCGTTGCTCGCGATCCTGAATATTGCGCGTCAATGCCACTGCAATACTGATTGGACCGGCCACATCATCGGCTTGATCAAAATTAATCACGTCATTCAGATCACCGGTCTCCACCCAGCCTTGTTGCGCCGCTTCAACCAGTGAAACGCTGCTCCATTCTTCACTTTCATCAATCGTTATCTGGCGCGCAAACGGAAACACCGTAATGTAGTCAAAATTATCGGTAATGACGTGCTGCCCATAAATAGCACCCAAGGCAAATGTAACCGGCGCTTTAAGCTGTTCTGCCTGAGGGTCAACGACAACGCCCGGAGTGAGTGTTAAGCGTAACATCTCTGTCAAGGGTAACAGTCCGCGCAACGATTCCTGATCAACCAACCATAATAGGTTGCCACCTTGGTCGACATAATTCAGTAACTTATCTACTTCTCCCGGTAATAAGTCGGTCTGTGGAGAAGCAATCATCAACATGCTTGCATTCATGGGAATATCCTGCTCAATGGCAAGGTTCAATGGCTGGCTGTTAAAGCCATTTGTGCGCAAGTGCCTGCCAAATTCCCCTAAATCGTAGTTGGCACTCCCATCAAGCCTGCGTTCCCCATGACCGCTCAATGCCACGATCAGTTTGTCTTCAGCGCGCGCCAATCGCATCAATGCGTTGGAAAATGCCTGTTCATTGATGGCTGTGAGATGCTCAACGCGCTGATTAAACTTGATTACTATCTCACCGTTAACCTGAACATCCGCTTCCTGCGTCAATATAGGTTGCGCCACCGGATCAATAAAGGCCAGAGAAAGATCTGGTTTTACACGCTGATAAAGTGCCACAAAGTCGGCAATAATCTTGCGAATATCTCCCAATTGCGCATGTTGCTCAGTGGCATAAGCCGTCACTTGAACCGGCCCTTGCAATTTTTGCAGTATCTCAACACTCGCCTCACTCAGGCTATTACGGCCATTCTGACTAACATCCCATTGCAACCGGGTTTGTGCTGCAAGATAGCCCAACAAAATAACCAGCAACAGTAGCAAAATGACAAATACGCCATTTTGTATCAAGTGATGCCAGCGTAATTTTTTATTCAGCGTAATCATTTACGTAACTTTTAAGCTTACCCATGCAATCGCTCCCCATCCAGGCGGCGAATCGTTAACACCAGAAAGGTAACGATAAATAAAATAAAATAAGCGATACTCAAGGTATCAATTAAACCCTGATTAAACTGTTCAAAATGCTTCAGCAAAGAAAAATATTGTAACCATCCATCTGTTTCACTTGCAGCCAGATTGATCATCCACAATCCTAACAACACGCCCAAGGTGCCAATCGCGGCAATGACAGGCTGTGCCGTCAAGCTGGAAATATAAAGACCCAACGCAGAAAAACATGCAGTCACCAGAAATAAACCTAGCGTATTGCTGAGTAATAAGCCAAAGTCCAGCGCACCGCCAAGGCGTAATGAAATAGATAGTGCAACTATCAGGGAAATTACAGCCAAAAAGAAAACCATTAGGCCCAGAAATTTACCGAGCACAATATCCGTCATGGAAACCGGCGCTGAAATCAATAATGTCAGTGTGTGATTCCGTCGTTCTTCAGCCAGCAAACGCATGGATAATAATGGCGTAACCATCAATAAAATAATGGCTGCCATTGCAAACATAGGGGAAATAATGATTTCCGTAATTCCCGGGGGATTAGCAATCTGCATCAATTGAGACTGTATCTCCAGAAATGCATCCAGACGGACCAGAAAAACCCAGGTGAGCACGAGTTGTATCAAAGCCAGCAGTATCCAGGCCAAAGGAGAGATGAACAACATGCTCAATTCCTTACGGATAATGGTAACAATCATTTTGAAGATTCCTGTTCTTTCATCACTGTGTGAGTTGCGTAAACACCGCTTCCAGACTGGTACCCTGCTGCTGCAATTCGGCCATGGTTTGATCAAATACGACGCTACCTTTATGCATTATCTGCACCCGGTCACATATGCTCTCTACCTCAGACAATATATGCGTTGATAAGATGACACTACTGGATACACCCAACTCCCGGATCAGCGAGCGAATTTCACGCATTTGATTAGGATCAAGACCTACCGTTGGTTCATCAAGAATAATGACGTCCGGGCTGTGAATGATAGCCTGCGCAATACCCACGCGTTGCTGAAATCCCTTCGACAATGTGCCAATCACATGCCTGCCTTGAACTTCCAGACCACAACGTTGTTTCACATTATCCAACACAGATTGTAACGCTTGCTTGTTGATACGATGTAATCGAGCAGCCAGCAGCAAATACTCATCGACGGTCATGTCATGATAAAGCGGTGGAATCTCAGGTAAAAAACCTAAATGCAATTTGGCTTCTCGGGGTTTATCCAGCAAATCGATGCCGCAAATCTCTATACTGCCGGCACTTGGCGCAAGATTACCCGTCAGCATACGCATCGTCGTGGTTTTACCCGCGCCATTCGGCCCAAGTAACCCTAACACTTCCCCGCGCCTTAATTCGACATTCACATTTTGTACCGCTGTATGGTGGCCATATTTACGAGACAGATTCTGTGCTGACAAGGTTAAAGCTGCCGTTTCATCTGCCATGCCTAAGAGTTCCCGCAGTTAAATAGTGATATGATGAGCTTTCTTTGCAAGTAAATCTATTTGTAAAGTTTTACAATCTAGGGAAGCTCTGACCAAATCCTTCGACAGGCTTAGGATGAAAGGCAAAATTGTTGATTACGTTCGTAGCGAGCCGTCGAACTACGAACGTAATCAACTTGGTCAGAGCTTTCCTAGGCAGACAGACAGTTTACGTCTGATAGATCAATAATTCACCGGCTTTGACTCGATTTTAATACTAAGACAGAATGCAAACAGTCATTTTTAATCACTGTGCGGCTATCTCCGTAAAGAAACTGATTCTTGACCATTCAGACATGTTAGCTCATTAATTCTATTTTACTTAGATTTATAGCATATATTTGTTGCAATTAAACCACACATTAATTTGAGACAATAAGCAAACAAACTGATAATTGAACACTTATAAGCATGAAGTAGTAGAATAGTAAAGACTTTCAATTGTATTGGTAAAGCAATTTCTGCATTACCACCAGAACTCTTAGAAACATAGTTTTCATTAAAAGGACAACATCATGAAAAAAATATCAGCCAAAAATACTCTTATTGGAATGGTTCTTATACCAGCAATGTTTTCTGGTGCTGTCTTGGCACATGCAGCAGGTATTGATCAGTATGATCAAGATCGATCTGTAAAAAAACCGGAAGCTTATGGCGTTGATGATCGTGGCGTAGTTGCCAGAAACACAACCGGTTTATGCTGGCATACTGGGTATTGGACACCTGCTATGGCTATTCCTGAATGCGATCCGGATCTGGCTAAAAAAACCGAAGTTGCTGCAGCACCAGCAGCAGCGGCACCAGCAGCAGCGGCAGCCACAACAGCTCCTGAGAAGATTACATTCTCTGCAGATGCGTTATTTGATTTCGACCGTGCAACATTGAAACCAAATGGTATCCAAGCATTGAATGAGTTTGTTAGTGCCATTCAAGGTATTAAGTATGACCTCATCATTGCTGTCGGCTATGCAGATCGCATTGGATCCGATGATTACAACAAAAAACTCTCTGTTCGCCGCGCTGAATCAGTCAAAGCCCATCTGGTTTCAAGAGGCATAGAGCCTAGCCGTGTCTTTGTCGATGGCAAAGGTGAAGCAAACCCAGTAACGGGTAACAGTTGTGTTGGTGAGAAAAAAACCAAAGCACTGATTGATTGCCTCGCACCAGACCGCCGCGTTGAAATCGAAGTAGCAGGTACAAAATAAGCGGTATCGTTAATTTTTCTCTAAAAAGCCCTGCCATAATGCGCAGGGCTTTTTACTTTCTACACATTGCATAATGCATGAATGACCGGCTAGAAATCGACACCGTAATAGAAGCGAAATGGATTATTCCCATTGAACCGGCTGAAATCACACTGAATCAACACGCAATTGCAGTAGACAAAGGAATCATCAAAGCTATTCTGCCGATATCCGAAGCCAGACTGCGTTACAAACCCCAGCAAACAATTACACTGAACGATCATGCGCTGATCCCGGGCCTCATCAACTTGCATACCCACGCGGCCATGACACTGATGCGTGGATTTGCCGATGATTTACCCCTGATGGAATGGCTCAACAAACACATCTGGCCGATCGAGAAACAACATGTTGATGCCCAATTTGTACTGGATGGCACTCAACTTGCCTGCGCGGAAATGATCAAAGGCGGCATCACCTGCTTTAATGACATGTATTTCTTTCCGGAATCTTGTGTTGAGGCTGTAATCCACTCAGGAATGCGCGCTGCGATCGGCATGATTGTGATTGATTTTCCAACTGCCTATGCCAGTGACGCTGATGATTATCTGGCTAAGGGACTGAAATTACGTGATCAATATCACCAGCACCCGCTGCTTTCCTTCTGTTTTGCCCCGCATGCGCCATATACTGTCAGCGATAAAACTTTTAGCAGCATCCTGACTTACGCAGAGCAACTCAATACCCCCATCCATACCCATTTACACGAAAGCCAGGATGAAATCCGCATCAATCTGGAATCCAACGGTGTACGCCCGATTGAACGTTTGCATCAATTAGGATTGCTCAGTCCAAACTTGATTGCGGTGCATATGGTGCATCTGACAGACCATGAAATTAAACTCGTGCATCAATATGGCTGCAGTGTTGCACACTGCCCTTCATCCAACATGAAGCTTGCCAGTGGTTTTGCACCGGTTCCTGCACTGTTAAATCAGGGCGTGAATGTTGGCCTCGGCACCGATGGCGCAGCCAGTAACAATCGCTTGGATATGTTTGAAGAAATGCGTCAGGCGGCATTGCTGGCAAAAGCAACCAGTGGCCAAGCCGATGCCTTACCTGCGCATCAAGCACTCAGAATGGCCACTCTGAATGGTGCCAATGCTTTGGGATTAGGCGAAATAACCGGTTCTTTAGCCGTTGGAAAAGCGGCTGATATCACAGCAATCAATTTTTCCGCCCTGAATCTCACGCCCTGCTATGATCCAGCTTCACATTTGGTATACACAGTAAGCCGCGAGCAAGTGAGTCATGTATGGGTAAATGGTAGAATGTTACTAGACGATAAAGAATTGACTACACTGAACCCGTTTGAACTGCAATATCGTACAGCTTACTGGCAAGAACGTATTGCCACGACATCAAGATAATCCGCATAAAGGAACACAAATGGAAAATGACGGCATTAACGCTGATCCGCTGGAACTTGAAAAATTCAGCCAACTTGCGCACCGCTGGTGGGATCCGAACAGTGAATTCAAACCGCTGCATGAAATCAATCCATTACGCCTTAATTACATTGATGAATTGGTCGATGGACTGGAAGGAAAAACCGTTCTGGATGTCGGATGCGGCGGCGGCATTTTATCCGAAGGCATGGTATCCAAAGGCGCTCATGTAACCGGTATTGATCTCAGCGATAAAGCGCTCAAGGTTGCCAAGCTACACTTGCTGGAAAGTGGTCACCAAGTTGATTATCGCAAGATTACTGTCGAATCCTTGGCGAAAGAACAGCCGCAACACTATGACGTAGTCACCTGCATGGAAATGCTCGAGCATGTACCTGATCCAATGAGCGTTATTCGCTCATGCACTCAGCTAGCCAAACCCAAAGGATGGGTTTTCTTCTCAACCATCAACCGCAACCCGAAAGCCTATCTGTTTGCCATCATTGGTGCTGAATACGTATTGAAACTGCTGCCGCGCGGCACGCACGAATACGCCAAATTTATCAAACCATCCGAACTTGCACGCATGGCACGAAATGCGGGGTTGACGGATGAAAAATTGATCGGCATGACGTACAACCCAATCACCAAAGTCTACGCACTGGAAGATGATACCGACGTTAACTACATCATGGCTTATCGCAGCTAATTTAAGGAGCCTCTGAATAATTGTCATTTCGAGCATAACGAGAAATCTATGCTTCTGATTCGCAAAGATTCCTCACTGCGCTCGGAATGACAAAGATGAGTTATTCAAAGCTTCCGTAAATTCCCCAGCACAACGTAATTTTCACCACTTAATTTCTGACCAATGATTAAAGCAGTCCTTTTCGATTTTGATGGCACGCTGGCTGACACCGCCCCCGATCTCGGCCATGCCCTTAATCGGCAACGCATTGCACGTGACATGCCTGCATTGCCCATTGAACAGATCCGCACCCAGGCATCAGCCGGTTCACGGGGATTGCTGGGACTCGGTTTCAATATCAAGCCGGGTGACAATGACTATGAATCCATGCGCGATGAATTCCTTGATTTCTATACACAGCGCCTATGCCACGACACTTGCTTGTTTCCGGGTGTTGATGAATTGCTGGATCATTTGGAAACACGCAATCTACCTTGGGGCATTGTAACCAACAAGCCTGCACGTTTCGCGCACCCATTGATTGAACTGCTCGGTTTGGCTCAGCGGGTTGCCTGCGTCATTTGCGGCGATGAAACCACCAATACCAAACCACACCCGGAACCACTACTGACCGCCAGCAACAAAATAGCCATCTCACCCGCCCACTGCATTTATCTGGGAGACGATATCCGCGATGTCCAAGCCAGTCTGGCGGCAGGCATGCAACCCATCGTTGCCCGCTATGGCTATTTGGGTAACGATCAACCGCCCGAAACCTGGGGTGCCCGGCATCTAATCGATCATCCCAAAGAATTACTGAATTATCTGTAAAGGGCGCCTCTAAAAACCCAGGGCTTAAACAAAACAAAGTCCGAGCAAAAAATGGTGACGCAACATATAACTGATATGTAAGGAAACATTTTTTGTAAGCAACATGGTGTTGTGACAAAATTTGGATTTTTAGAGATCCCCCTAAAGAAGCACGTATTAATTCTGTTAGAATAACCCACATATAGGACTTGAACTTTCTGGTTTCAACACCATCCTATACACTACCAAAACGAATACCGGGGACGATCTGGTTTCGACGTGGGTTGCAAAGCAGCGCAGGGCATACCGAGGATCAGTCTACCTCGTAAATCCATCTGAAAAAAAATAGTCGCAAACGACGAAAACTACGCTTTAGCCGCTTAATACGGCTAGCCTCTGCACCGGTGGGCCTCAACGCCGGGTCTGGCAACAGACAGCAGAGTCACTAACGAGGATCGTGTTCTGCAGGGTCACTTTGCAGAACACTAAACGCAAGGTGACTCGCTTGTCATTAGCCCGCCAGTTGGCGAATGCCAGGTTAAATTAAATAACATGGCTAAGTATGTAGAACTGTCTGTAGAGGGCTTGCGGACGCGGGTTCGATTCCCGCCGTCTCCACCAATAAGCGGTCTAATCCAGACCACTCAAGACCAACTAAGACCCATATAAAACAGGGTCTTAGTTCAAGTATCACAAATCCCCCTTTAGTCTCGGCTGGTCTCCAAAGGCCTCGGTTGTGGCACAAAAATGACACAAATTTGCCACAAGTCATTTATGCCGATAATCTCACTGAAGCGTATGGAACAGAAAAATGCCGCCGGATTCGGCAACACATTTTCACTGAGCTTTCCCCAATTGCGGGAGACTTAGCGGCTCACTATGTCAAAACGGCTGAACGATCCAGCTTCGAACAAGCAAACCATGCATTAATCGATATTCATGATCAATTGCGCATTGAAGACCTGAATCTATGCGCTGATCCTGAAGAACTGCTCAATGCCGCCAAGTGCTTCGCTGAAAAATGCTATCTGGCACGAAACCGCGCGCAGTCTCCTTCTGATGCTTATCAAGCCTGTTTGCGGGTCGTCGATCACTACCAAGTCAAACGACCATCCATCAAAGGCGATAACTTAGAACCGGCTTTGAATCGAATGTGCTGCCATCGCTGGTGGTATCGTAGAATCCAGATACTACGACTGCGCAAGATTGAAACCATTTCCAGAAATATCGAGTTGGTCAGCCGCCTCCGTGGCACTTATGCCAGCGATTACACCATTCATGTTAAGCGTAAGCAAAAGGAGAGAAACCGGCTCTATCTGGCCTCTACCTTTGTAGGTAATGAAAATGGTGAGCTTTTTTCCCTGCAAAACCTAGCCGATCGTTCGGTATCCAATCCAGCAATTCGCCGTGCTGAATTGATGGTACGCATCCGAGGGTTTGAAATGGTGGCTGATCATCTGGGTCATGTCGGTGAGTTCTATACTCTTACCACCCCTTCCCGCATGCATGCTTGTCTGCACCATGGCGCAATCAATCCACGTTATGACGAAACCACTGTATTACAAGCGCATGAATACTTAACGCATCAGTGGTCTTTGATACGCGCTGAATTGCATCGCCAAGGTATCCAGCCTTACGGCTTCCGTGTAGTCGAACCGCATCACGACGGCACCCCGCATTGGCATTTGCTGTTATTCATGCCAGACAAACACCGGGAAGCTGTGCGGAGTGTTATGCGCCATTATGCACTTCTTGATAGTGGCAATGAACCCGGTGCACAAGAACATCGCTTCAAAGCCGTTGCCATTGATCCAGAAAAAGGCACGGCTGCGGGTTACATTGCCAAGTACATCGCCAAGAATATTGATGGTTATGCGCTGGATCAAGATTTGTATGGCAATGATGCCGTAAAAGCATCCGAGCGCATCACCGCTTGGGCGAATACCTGGGGCATTCGTCAGTTCCAACAAATTGGCGGCCCAAGTGTTACCGTCTGGCGGCAATTACGAAAACTGGACAAAGCCGACGACCCGGAACTTGAAGCTATCCGACGATCCGCAACGGCGAGCGATTGGGCAGCCTTCATGCTGGCAATGGGTAACCCTGAAACCCCGCACCGCTCACACGCAATCAAACCATTCTACGACGAGAGCAAACAACTCAATCCACTAACCGAAGAAGTTTATTCACCGCTCATTGGGCGCTATGGCGACACTGCCCCACTTCGGGTTGCCGGTATCGTTTGGAAAGGAATGAATTTAAGTACCCGCAAGCATGTTTGGACGCTTTTCAAAGTCGACAGCGAGGACGTGACATTAAGGAGCGAGGCGCAAGCCGAGCGCACGCAATGTCACGCCGGAGCTGTTTCTCTTGGACTTGTATCAATAACTGTACCAACCCCATTTCATCATCAGGAGGTTATCCATGAATACCCAACTCAACACTAAAAAAGACATAAGAAAAAACATGATGAATACATTCGATCTTGAAGAAGCAGTTTCTTTAATTTACCGCCTTGCCGTTCTCAAAAAGGATGCACCAGAACCGGGCAAAAAACTCAGTATCACGCAAATTGGCCATATCTGCGGCGTATTGACACTTAATGATCAGATTGAGATTGTCATCAAGTTTCACAATGAAATGCGGCAATTCACCAAAGAGGAATTCTATGCGCAAGTAAAACTTTTAGATAAATAGGACAAATGTCATATTGACTGACATAAATAGTAGTGTACGATCATGAACAATATTAATCATGAGAGGCACTACTTGTTATGACAGACAATCCAAAAAGACTACTTGTTCTGAGCGAAGAAGACGAACAAACCATTCTACAACATATGAAGGAATTCAGGGGTGTAGGCACCACTTTAGAAAGCGCTCTCGGTGCACTGATTTTAGGTCAGTATTTTGGCTGGCGAGTTCTTAAGTTACTGCACAACCCTGCTACTTATCGCATCTATGAAAAAGTGCTCGGCATTGAGTTCAAAAATGTATGTCCGGAAATAACCGAGCTTGGCCGGAAAAAAAGTATTGGCTATGCCATTACTGAAAAACTCGGCAGTTTCTGGGCGGTAGTAATGGGAAAGCGCAAAGTAGCGGACAAAGGCAAGATTGATAATCAATCTGAAGTTGAACGTCATGTAGCTGATCATGTAGCCGGTATGGATAAGGAGGAAAAGAAATGAATCACTCCGAACATATATTGGTCACCATCAAAAAATTTGCTGAATTGACCGGCTTAACTGAAGAAGCCATTCGTCAATATATAAAGAAAGGACAATGGCTAAAGAAAATTCACTGGGATAAAGCACCAAACGGCAGAATCTTCATCAAAACCAAGGCAGCTTACGCATGGATCGAGGGAATCGGGGCATAACAATCCGCGGCAATAGTGCCCAGATCGCGTTCACCTATCAGGGTGTACGTTGTCGGGAGACTCTCCCTATTCCCCCAACCAAGACCGCACAAAAGGAACTGGCGCTTAAACTGCAATCTATCAAGTACGAAATCAAAATCGGCACTTTTGATTATCTTAAACACTTTCCCTTTAGCAAGAAGGCAAAAGAGCTTCGCAAAACTCGCCCGGATCGTTACACCATCGGCGAAGGTTTAAAAAGCTGGTTACAGCGTAACCAAAGCAGATTCCAGACAAGCACGCTACAAGACTATAACAGCGCCATCTATCACCATCTGATTCCAGCTTTTGGTGAGATTACCATTGCTGAGCTGACTGCTAACATGATCAAGGAATGGTTGAATAACCTGCCCCGCTCCAACAAACGCAAAAGTAACGTTCTTACCCCGCTGCGTCAAATGTATGACGAAATGTACCATGATGAGATCATTGACAAAAATCCGCTGGAAAGGGTAAAGAACCTCCCGACACAATCCCGAGAGCCGAAACCCTTCACACAAGAAGAAGTCACCAAAATTCTGAATGAACTGACTGGGCAAGAAAAAAACCTGATTCAGTTTGCCTTTTGGTCAGGGCTGCGCACTTCCGAGCTGATTGCCTTGCGCTGGCAAGATGTTGATCTTGAGCAAAACCGGATATTTGTCAAAACCGCTTGCGTCCGCGGTCAATTGAAAGAAACCAAAACAAAATCAGGAAAAAGGGAAGTCACACTTCAGCCGCAAGCCAGAGAAGCCCTACTCAATCAGCAGACCTATACCGAGAAACTCAATGATACTGTTTTCCATGATCCCCGCACTAACAACTCCTGGAAAGACGATCAGCCGATACGTAAAAATGTTTGGACTCCGGCACTGAAAAAAGCTGGCATTGAATACCGCAATCCTTACCAAACACGTCACACCTTCGCATCTACACTGCTTTCAAGAGGCGAAAATCCGCTTTGGGTTGCTCAGCAAATGGGACATAAGGATTGGGGGCAGATCATAAAGATTTATGGACAATGGATTCCTCCATCAAGATAGTTGCCAAAGTCCCATAATGGGACTAATATTTCACCCATGAGAATCATCGCTCTATCGACTTTGAAAACATTCTGGGAAAATGATCCATCTTACGCCAATGCAATTCAGCCTACACTTGCTTGGTACAGACATGCATTAAAGGCTAACTGGGCAACTCCCGCAGAAGTGAAAGGAGATTTCAAAAATGCCAGTATCCTCAAAGACGGCAGAGTCGTATTCAATATTGCCGGGAATAAATACCGGCTAGTGGTATGGATTAACTATGCTTATAGCGTCGTGTACATCCGTTTCATCGGCACCCATGCCCAATATGATCAAATTGATGCACAAACTATTTAATTCCGGAAACAACTCTGATTATGGACATCAAACCAATCAAAACCGACACCGATTACCGTGCGGCATTAAAGGAAGTTGAAACACTAATGATGGCAGAACCCAACACGCCAGAAGGTGAAAAACTGGATGTTCTGGTTACGTTGATCGAAGCCTATGAACGCAAACACTTTCCGCTTGACCTACCTGATCCTGTTGAAGCCATCAAATTTGAAATGGAGCAGAAAGGGCTAACAGTCAAAGACCTAGAACCGATGATTGGAAAGAGCAATCGAGTGTATGAAGTTCTAAACCGGAAACGTTCCCTGACACTTAAAATGATTTGGAAACTACATCAAGAACTGGGTATTCCTGCTGAATCTCTAATAAAACAACCCACTCAAACGCATATCGTTTAAGAAACACCTAATAATTCTAATTAAATTATGAAATAAGAAGGGACTTGATTTAGTTTTCTTTTTTGCGTATTTCTAAACTGAATGCCTTACGCAGACAGAATGTTAATCTGATGTAAAATCGGTAATTTCTAAAATGCGCTTGTGTATGTGGCATTCCGATCTTTGATTTAGAGCCCCACATGAGGTATTCTTCAAAATGTCAACAAGTTATATTAAACCAGCATAGTTATTCCATTTCAAATTTAAATATGCCTGCTCTATATTGAGCTCACTTTGAAGAATTACGATGAAAATTGATATAGATAAAAATCTATTAAAAAAAGAAAAACCTGACACAGAGGAACTCATTAGTAAAATTTTAACAGGGAAAGCTATCTTATTCACAGGTGCTGGATTTTCAAAGGAAACCAAAAATATTGACAATGAAGAACCCCCACTTGCTAAAAAATTAGCTACTGAAATATGCCACTTAGGTCAGTTTGATAAGGAAGATGATCTTAGATATGCTGCGGACTACTATCTAGAAAATAGAGATAAGGATAAATTAGTTACTTTTCTAAAAAAGAAATTCTCTCTAAACGAAGTATCTGACGAACATATAAATATATGTAAATTAAATTGGAGAAGATTCTATACAACTAATTACGATAAATGTATAGAAATTGCTTCTGCAAAATCAGGAAAAGTAGTTGAATGTATTGATATAAATTATCAAACACAAGAATATTATAAGCGTGATGGTTTATGTATTCATTTGAATGGTTCAATAGACAGCCTTACTCAAGACTCACTAGAAAATAGCTTTAAGCTATCCACATCTTCTTACATTTCTGCAGATTCATTTACAAAGTCAGATTGGTTCTATTATTTCAAAAAGGATTTGGAAAGAAGCAGTGCAGTAGTCTTTGTTGGATATTCTATGTATGACGTGGAAATCCAGAAATTATTATTTGAGAATCAAACCTTTAAAGAAAAAGTATATTTTATTATACAAGAGAACCCTGATTCTAAATCAGTTTTTACTTTATCAAAGTTTGGAAAGATAGTTCCAATTGGAGTTAAAGGCTTCTCAAAAATCATTCATGAGTATGCTCATAATTTTGAGCACACTAATAGAGAGCACTATCTACAAGCTTTAAATCTTTATGAATTATCAAATGAATCTAAAGAAATCAGAGATTCTAATGTTGAAACCATGCTTTTGTATGGCGATATTGACGATGTACATATTGACAATGGCATCAGTGGAGAACAAAGATTTCCATATTTAGTTGTCCGCGATGAAGTCTCCGATATTTTAGAATTCATAAAAAAAGGTGTAAACACTGTCATTTATGGCGATCTTGGAAATGGAAAAAGTATCTTACTAAGAGAAATAAAGTCTCACTTTACAATCAATTCTATTGATGTTTACGATATCGTGGATTGGGAAGCTGATTATATTGGAGATTTCGATGAACTCAGTAAATCAAATAAAAAAATTGTAATCATTCTTGATGGGTATGAGCGCTATCTTGATCTAATTAAGCATTATTCTGCAACTCTTCCAAGCAATATAAATATTATTGCCTCTGCAAGAACATCAGAACATGAGAGGCTCAGATCTGAGCTAAAGTTAATACACTTTCAGTTTTATGAAATAAATATAGATACACTATCTCATAAAGAAGCATCAAAATTCATAGACATCATAGATAATATTGGGATGTGGGGAGAAAAGGCCGGATTATCCCATGACAGAAAAATAGATCATTTAAAACAAAAAGATTCTTTCCAATTTTCCTTATCGCTTTTAGCTCTACTCGACGCACCTCAAATAAAAAATAGAATTACATCTCTTCTAGTTAATATAATAAAAAACCAAGAGCATAAAAATACGATATTCTCAATTGCCCTTATTGAAGTATTAGATCTTAAACCGAGTTTTAGTTTAGTTTCTGAAGTTGCTGCCAGCAATGATATTTATAGCTCTTTACTGCGTCAGAATGAAGATTTTAAGCAATTGTTTAAACTGTCAGATCGTCAAGTTTTAACAAAATCAAGCCTTTTTTGTTTGTCTTTAATAAGAAACCATTTTTCAGCTTCATATATTACTGAGCAACTTCAAAAAATAGCTAAGCATTTTAATTCCCATTCAAATATAAAAAAGGATTTTGAGCAAGAACGAATTTTTAAATCAATGCTAAAATTTTCTTTTGTCGAGCGATTACTACCAGATGCCAATAAAAAGGGAACTCTAAAAATATATTACGAGGATTTAAAAATCTCAGTGCCGTGGCTTATAAAAGACCCGCACTTTTGGCTTCAATATGGGATGGCAAATATTACCTTCAAGGAATATTCAAAAGCTCAGAGTTTCCTGGATCAAGCATATGCTTTAGCAGAAAAACGAGATAATTATCATACAAGTAACATAGATACACAGCAAGCCAGATTGTTAATTCTTATTGCTATGGATGAAAGTGATGGCGCAAAAATTTACGATAAGTTTGATAAAGCCCATAGATTACTTTGTGGGTTAGATAATGATGTTTATAAATTTAGACAGGTAGAAAGATATAAAGAGTTTTATGACGTGTGTTACAAAAAGCTGTCTGGTCCCCAGAGGACTAAATTCCATGAAGCATGTAAAAAAATGCTCAAAGACATGGCATCTGCAGAAGAAAGTGGCGATATTGATGGAACTAAACAAAGAAGCATAAAGAGAGCAAAAGACAATCTTTTATATATTGCTAGAATCAATTAAGATGATTCATTTAAACTTGAAAGTCTGAGTTTATATTAAACTTTGCATGTGAATGATGATTGACTATATAACAGTAATTTTAATAGTGCTTGCAAATTAGCTTCGACCTAATTACTAATAGCACATGCTGCTGCTTAAGACTCACGAATTGTCGTGAAATGACACAAAAATAACACAGGAAAACACTAAATGGTTGATTTATTAGCAAGAGACCAAGGTTCGATTCCCGCCGCCATTTGAAATCCCAACCCTGATCGGTTGGGATTTTTTTTGCCCGGAGCGCCTATGTGCTCTACCGTACGGATTCAACATGGATATATATTGCATTATGAAAGCTCATCAACTCATAAAAGAGGGCTGCTGCTATGACTTTCCATGAAGATAACAATAGCGTAACCGAATCAAGTAATCAGAACTTCTATAACCCAAAAATTGCATACCCGGAAGA
The DNA here is from genome assembly GCF_000219585.1 of Nitrosomonas sp. Is79A3. NCBI lineage: Bacteria > Pseudomonadati > Pseudomonadota > Betaproteobacteria > Nitrosomonadales > Nitrosomonadaceae > Nitrosomonas > Nitrosomonas sp. Is79A3. Next base: position 2,822,795 of record NC_015731.1, read on the forward strand.
TATTCCACTGCTTGAAGCTGATGATGAGCAAAACTTCACGTTGTCGGACGGTATGTTTCATATCGAAGAACTATAGTTTTTTTTCTCCCTCTATGTGTGGGAGAACGAACCGACGTTGAAAACGCCGTCAGACATAATACAAATTCATTCATAGCGCATCAAGGATTAATATCATGATTCCATTTAATAAAATATCACTACCACTTATTTTCAGTGCTGTTTTCGTATTGAGTACATCTGCAGTTGCACAAACCTCATTATCATCGAATATTACTGAAAATACGGATTCAGCACAAAAGTCACAATCTAGTTCAAAACAGAACACCCCTGCTGTACCCAATCTAAATAACCCTGCTATGGTTAATCCAAACGATCCTACAGGAGTAAACTCAAACATTCCTAGCTCTCCTGGAATTCCCCCCAGTAGCGCACCGGGAATGAATTCAGTAAGTCCTTCTAATCCAAGACCAACTAGCGGTCAATAATGTTTTTTATCTTTAATTGACAAAGCTCAGTTATCGTAAACGCTAGGAGCCTGTCGGGCTTAAGGTCAATCTACTACGCCAATGGGATAGCGGTTCATATTTCCTCAATTTTTCATTGCATAGTCTCGCTATGCGCTTCAAAATTGAAAAAATCTGCACTCGCTCTCCCACTCGGCTCGCTACGATTGCTTAAATCCGACAGGCTCCTAGAAAGGCAAAAGCGATAACTGAGAGAACAATTACTCGGGGAAGTAAATTGATCTTGTTCAAGATGTCCAATTGCATTAGTACAAACTTCACCATTGTCTAAAAAATTGATTAGTTTTCTACATTTATACTAACTTTAAGGAACCTCTGAATAACTGTCATTTCGAGCATAGCGAGAAATCTATGCTGTTGATTGCCAAAGATTCCTCATTACGTTTGGAATGATAAAGTTGAGTTATTCAGAGACTCCATTAATGTCTCTTTTTCTAAATCTGAGCTGTCAATACCCACGCACCCATAAATGCCATCATCGCATTTTCAGAGAAACTGACTGCTCCAAGTGGTACTTTAGAGTTACCGCCAATGCAAGCGCAGTTTAAATCTGTTTTATCGATATAAACAGCTTTAAAAATTGAAACACCACCTGTGATACCGACGAATAAGGATAACCACCCTGTAATATACAAATACTGCGGCGCTAAAAAACCAAGCCCGGCAATTAATTCGGCAAAGGGATAGACTTTTCCATAAAACGGCAATGATTTGGTGATTAAATCATATTTTTTAAAGCCTTCTACAAAACTATCCAGATCCATCAACTTAAGACACGCCAATAGACACAAGGAATACCCCATAAAACTATACATGATGTTTTGGGTGAATATTGCCATGAGCAAGGCAACACTAAAAAGTGCGATGACAGGAACGTATGACGTCTCTTCCGGCTTGTGATCAGCTTTTGCATCATAGTGATTTGCCAACTCTGAATATCCGCCAATTCGTTCACCATTTAAAAATATTTGCGGAGTGGTATCAATTCCCCACTTTGTTTTGAAGTCTTCTTCTTCCTTCACAGAGTTAAAGACATGATCATTGAAATCTATGCCATGCTCATCAAGCAATTTGACCGCTTTCTTACCCCATGGACAGCTTTCCTTTCGAAACACTTCGTTTGAGATTTTCTCACTCATTTCTGGCTCCTATTTTTGGATCGATTGGTTGTATTAATCTAATCGTGTCCCAAGATTTCAACTTTAATATGGAATTGATTTACATCTCGTCTTAGCAACCCAAACTATCTGCGTTGCCGCTGCTGGGTTAAAGCCAATCGGCCAAATGAATTCTGCGCAGCATTGAGAGTTACTTAATTGGTATATCACAGATCTCGGATATATTTGATATTGGTCCTAAACGCATCCCAGGCTTCGTCCATCCGACCTCCCAGCGCCAGCTTGGCCTGTGACTGTATATAACGGGACATTACGCCGATCGAAGTATGCGGCGGCAGAGTCGGCACATGCGGATTGGTAAAAACATCGACTAAAGCCGGACCATTGTGTAACAACGCCTCTTGGAGAGTATTTTCCAGTTTGTCTGGATTAGTGACCGAATAACCTCGGATACCACAAGCCTCAGCCACCATCGCAAAATCGGGATTGATCATCTTAGTCTGCCAGTCGGGCAAGCCTGCTACCTGCATTTCCAGTTCGACCATGCCCAGACTATGATTGTTAAAAACAATCAGTTTTATCGGCAGTTTATATTGGGCAATAGTCATCAGATCACCCATAAGCATCGAAATACCTCCGTCGCCACAAAATGCGATGACTTGACGCTCGGGTGAGTGCAGCGCGGCGCCGATAGATTGCGGCATAGCATTGGCCATGGATCCGTGCGAGAAACTACCCATCAGCGTGCGCTTTCCGCTGCCGTGCAGATAGCGTGCAGCCCACACCGTGCTCATGCCGGTATCCGCAGTGAAGATGGCATCGTCGTCGGCTAGACGATCAATCATTGCGGCGACAAATTCGGGTTTGATCAGGTTTTCCTCGCCAGGATCGGCGGCATGTACGCGATGATCTTCCTCCACTTCGGCGTAGTCAGCTAGACAGGCATTTAAAAAAACATCTTTTACCTTAGGATTAATTAATGGCAACAAATTCCGCAACGTGGGGCCAATATCACCGCACAGACCCATGTGCAATGCAACTCGCCGCCCAAGCCGCTCTGGCTTGGTATCGATCTGTACGATTTTGATCGAGCTATCGAGAAATTCCTTCCACGGAAAATCGCTACCGAGCATGAGCAACAGCTTGCCACCTGTGATGGCGCGAGCACCGGCCTTGTTGCCAAGCAAACCCGTCAGTCCGACAGCGTAAGGATTATCGTATTCCAACATCATCTTGGCCTTAAGCGTATAAGCCATCGGAGCCTTGAGAAGGCGAGCCAATTCAATTACCTCTACACGAGCATCAGCACAGCCAACGCCTGCATAAATTCCAATGTCCTCGGAACTATTAATCAATTCCGCCAATAGCTGAATCTCAGTATCGGAAGGGATCATAACCGGCTGTGGCCGATACAAGTCAGCACACAGCGCGTTTTCCTCGGCGTTACACGTCATTAGATCACCAGGAAAAGCGCACACCCCCACACCCTTACGATTCCATGCGTGCTGAAGCGCCTGCTGCAACATTCGCGGCAATTGCTGCGGTGTCGTCGCCACCTCATTGTAATGACTGCATCCGTCGAACATGTGCAGGTCGGTGGACTGAAAGCTCTCAGTGCCGTAATCCTCAGAAGTAATGGTCGAAGCCAATGCTAATACCGGAGATCCCCAGCGATGGGCGTCATAGAGACCGTTGATCAAGTGAACATGGCCCGGCCCGGAGCTGCCAGCGCAGCAACCCATCCCACCAAGCACGCCTTCAGCCATCGCTGCATAGGCGCCGACTTCTTCATGACGGACGTGAATCCAGTCAATACTGCCATCTCGACGCAGAGCATCGTTGAAGAAATTAAGGCTATCGCCAGTGACGCCATAAATGCGACGAATACCAGCAGCCTTGAGCATTTCAACCAATTGTTCGGCGACGGTGCGGCCCATGGGATTCTCCTAAAGGTTTAAGTGCGGCAGGTTGGTATGTATTCAAACTGAGTGATATTTAAATAGGCAGAATGCTCGTGCATGATATTTGTTAAAGAGGGATTTTCCAGAAAGTGATGTAGTTATTCATGCGCCGAATCAAACAAATTCTCTATAGAAACAATAAGTAAGTGAGCGCAATGTAATTCATGAAATATACAGATAAAAGATGTCTTGCAAGACATCTGACGGATATATTTCATGTTCTCTAATTCGTCGGTTTTTTAACACCCGGATAGGTAGGAATATTACGTCCCATGTGTTCGTGGTGCACAGTACAGACCACACCCACCGACTAAGGTGACACAGTTGCTGAATCAGGAATTCAATTACGCCATACGTCGATACAGCAGACATCATTCGGTACAGCAGTAGTTCTTCCACTGACTATGTAGTTATGTTTCACTCAATCGTTTCCCAACATTCTCGCAATTCATTTTCTCTCATTCATATTCGCTAAAGATTACGAGAAGCACCTCTTTCTGGTTCTCTGCATAAAACACAGAACCAACCGGAGGTACGATCTGTCATTACTTTGATTTTATGCTTTCTACGCAATCAAATGCGGGTACTATATTCGACCCAACAGCATCAGAATGAGTAAGATCAGCAACACTGTCCCAAGGATACCACTGGGGAAATAGCCCCATTCCCTACTGTGTGGCCACGTTGGAATCGCGCCAATCAGCATCAGAATCAGAATCACCAACAGTATTGTTCCTAGTGTCATTTTATTTCTCCTTAAAAATTCTCAAAAATATTTGGCTATAAATTAGGTAACAGGATTGCCACTTTCAATCTATCTTTCCCGAACGCAACACACCAAATAACCCAACCACGCCTGCAATAATGCCGCCGACCAATAGCCATATGGCTTTGTTAGTGGGCGAACCTGTTAGTACTTGCGATACATCTGAACTTGCGGAATCAAAGGCACTCACGCCCCAGACAATCAAAAGAACTCCAACGATAAGTAGTGCAACGGATATACCTTTGTTCATATGTTTCTCCTGAAGGATTGAGGGTCAAGAAAGCGTGTAGCTAAAATAGCCATCCCACTTGCGACAATTGCTAAGAATAAAATTACGCCGATTCTTTTATTGATTCTGTGCGATAGCGCACTGAAGTGTAATTACATCCACTTTATAGTAAGTTTGGATTTGAAGTGAATTAGTTATTTGGTAGGTAGCACAGACTGATGTCGGTTCGTTTTGTGGATGTTTCAACTTAGAATGAGGAATTCATCATGAACAAGGATCAAGTGAAGGGTGAAGCAAAAGACTTGGCTGGCAAAATTCAGGAAGAAGCCGGTAAGCTGACTGGCAGCAAAGAACAGCAGGCCAAAGGGCTGGGGAAACAGATCGAAGGAAAGTTACAGAAGGGTGTTGGCGACTTGAAAGAAACTGTCAGCGAGGAATTCGGCATGAACAAGGATCAAGTAAAGGGCGAAGCAAAAGACTTGGCTGGCAAAATTCAGGAACAAGCCGGTAAGCTGACTGGCAGTAAAGAGCAGCAAGCCAAAGGGCTGGAAAAACAGATCGAAGGAAAGATACAGAAAGGTGTCGGCGATTTGAAAGAAACTGTCAAGAAAGGATAGGAATTTCGGTAGCGCGAACATCAACACCGCGTCTAAAGTAATGATTAAATAGCATTTTAATTATTTCTCGCTGAGTAGTTACATTAAACTTGTAGTAGATTTTATTTTTTATTAAACCATAAAGGGGTCGCTATGAAAATATTGACATTAATGATTGCTTTAATTGTTGTTATCCAATTGTCTGCATGTAACACTTTGAGGGGGGTGGGTAAGGATGTTGAGAAGAGTGGCGAAGCAATCCAGAAATCGACAAACTAAGAGGGTATCCTAAATTTTGTGTAAGTGGCGGTAATGAATCGCCCCGGGTTTTGAGGAGGCTCCAAATCTTGAGAGAATGGAGCGATGAACAAAACAAACAAATATTCCCCCGAAGTAAAAGAACGAGCAGTCCGCCTGGTGCAAGAGCATCGCAGTGAGTACCCTTCGCTGTGGGCGACGATAGAATCGATTGCGCCCAAGATCGGCTGCGCGCCGCCGACATTGCATGATTGGGTAAAGAAGCACGAGATCGACACAGGCCTACGAGATGGCATCACCAGTGAAGAGCGCGAACGCATCAAAGCACTGGAGCGTGAGGTCAAGGAATTACGTCGCGCCAATGAAATTCTGAAACTGGCCAGTGCTTTTTTCGCCCAGGCGGAGCTCGACCGCAAACTCAAATCCTGAGGTCGTTCATCGACCGGTATCGTGACACCCACGGGGTCGAGCCGATCTGCAAGGTATTGCAGGTCGCCCCGTCAGGGTATCGGCGTCACGCGGCCGAGCGGCGCAATCCGGCATTGCGTTGCACTCGTGCCCAGCGCGATGAGGTTTTGATGCCAGAAATTCAGCGTGTGTGGCAGGCCAACCTGCAGGTGTATGGTGCCGACAAGGTATGGCGGCAACTTAAGCGCGAAGGAATGCAGGTAGCTCGCTGCACTGTTGAACGGCTCATGAAACGGTTGGGGCTGGAAGGTGTGCGGCGCGGCAAGGTTGTGCGAACCACGGTTCCGGACAAGGCGCTGCCGTGCCCGCTGGATCGCGTAAACCGGCAATTCAAGGCGGATCGCCCAAACCAGTTATGGGTGTCGGATTTCACCTATGTTTCCACCTGGCAGGGCTGGCTATATGTCGCGTTCGTCATCGACGTGTTTGCCCGGTGCATCGTGGGTTGGCGGGTCAGTTCCAGCATGCACACGGACTTCGTACTGGATGCGCTGGAGCAGGCTTTATACGCCCGGCAACCGGAGCTGGGTGCCTTGATTCACCACAGCGATCGGGGTTCCCAGTATGTCTCTATCCGTTATACGGAGCGGCTTGCCGAGGCTGGAATAGAACCGTCGGTTGGCAGTAAAGGAGATAGCTACGATAACGCACTAGCCGAAACGATCAACGGGCTTTACAAAGCTGAATTGATTCACAAGCAGGGGCCATGGAAAAACAGGGAATCCGTTGAATTGGCGACGTTGAACTGGGTGTTCTGGTTCAATCACCAGCGTTTGCTTGGACCCATCGGCTATATACCGCCGGCGGAAGCTGAGGCACAATACTACCGGCAGTTAGCCAACTTGGATTCTGCCAAAGTTACTTAAACCAAACAGCCTCCAGAGAACCCGGGGTGATTCAGTAATTACTGCTGAGGCATCCTTTCCTCAAACTGAATAGTAAACCTGTTTAACGCAGGTTTCCAATCGCGCAGTGGCATCGTCCATTTCTTGCTGATATTGATCAGTGCCAAATAGAACAATTTAGTAACAGCTTCATCATTTGGAAATGAGCTCCTATTTTTACTAACTTTACGTAAACTCATGTTCACCGACTCAATGGCATTGGTGGTGTAAATGATTTTGCGTATTTCAGGGGGGTAATCGAAGAACGGAATAATACGCATCCAATTGTTACGCCAGGATTTAGCAATTGGCGGATAAGCATCATCCCATTTCACTTCAAATTCAGTGAGATATTGCTCTGCCTCGTCTGCTGTTGATGCGCTGTAAACGCGCTTCAAATCAGTTGCAACCAGACCGCGTTTATTCCAGCCCACGTAATTTAAACTATTACGCACCATATGCACATGCAAAGCTGTACCGTGGCTTGCGGGTAGACCGCCTCAATGGCTTCAGGAAAGCCTTTTAAGCCATCCACACAGGCGATGAAGATGTCTTGTATGCCACGGTTCTTAAGTTCAGTGACAACGCCCAGCCAGAATTTAGCACCTTCAGTCTGTGAGACCCATAAACCCAGCACTTCTTTTTCGCCTTGCATGTTTATGCCAATGGCAAGGTATACGGCTTTGGTACGCACCGCACCGGCATCACGGACTTTGACGTGGATGCAATCCAGATAAATGACGGGATAGACTGCATCCAGCGGGCGGGACTGCCATTGCTTCACATCTTCCATCACTGCATCGGTAACGGATGAGATCAGTGTAGGCGAAACCTCCGCACCATACATCTCGATCAGGTGACTCTGGATTTCGCGTACCGTCATACCACGCGAGTACAGTGATATGATCTTGTCATCAAAGCCAGTCCAGCGTGTTTGGTGCTTAGAGATCAGTTGTGGTTCAAAGCTGCCCTCGCGATCACGAGGGATTTCAATCGGCAACTCACCAAATTCACCCTTAAGGGTCTTGCTGCTTTTGCCGTTGCGGGCATTGCCAGTGAGGTTGCTGACAGTAGCATGTTTGTCATGACCCAAGTGCTCAGTCATTTCCGCTTGTAACGCACGTTCAATCAGCGCCTTGGTGAGTTGCTTAAGTAGGCCATTCTCTCCAATTAGGTCTTCTGGCTTTTTATAGCCTGATAACAGTTGGTCAATTAAATCGTTGGGTAAAGTTCTTGTTGTCGTCATTTCTTATCCATTTCTGAAAGTAGCAGTTTCCTGCAAAATGACCACTTACACAAAATTTCTTACACCCTCCAAACTAACTCGCCGAGATGTATCCTGAATTTTGTGTAAACGGAGTTAAGGAAGCTCTGATTAAGTTATTTATTCTAGTTTTGTCGACAAAGCTATCGGTAGAGTAGCTAATATAGGCATTATTGTGCGATTAATAACTGTAATTTTTAGCAGATTGCATACTATTCTGTCCCCTGATGCTGATTTTCAGGGATATTGGACGGAATTATCCCGTGGTTGGCATCCACACCTTACGGACATGGTAAAGATTAGCCAAGGCAAACAACAGATAAAGCTGTTGTGCATTCTTGAACAATCCTCGGTAACGGACTTTGGTATAACCAAATTGTCTTTTGACAATACGAAACGGATGTTCAACCTTTGCGCGTAGTGAAGCTAGCATACGATTGAGCACGGCATGTTCTGCTGGCAATTCCTCACCGCGCTTGCGTTTGAATGGCATACCCCAGACCGGCTCTTCCGGCTGTCGTTGCGCTTCCAGATTGCGATCATTACGAGTATAAGCCCGATCACCCAATACAATTGCCTCTTCGCCATGTACCAGCGCATCAATCATGTTGCCATCGGCCACTTTGGCCGTGGTAATTTCCAGGCTATGCACCAGGCCGGAATCGGCATCTATGAATCACCCCGGGTTCTCTGGAGGCTGTTTGGTTTAAGTAACTTTGGCAGAATCCAAGTTGGCTAACTGCCGGTAGTATTGTGCCTCAGCTTCCGCCGGCGGTATATAGCCGATGGGTCCAAGCAAACGCTGGTGATTGAACCAGAACACCCAGTTCAACGTCGCCAATTCAACGGATTCCCTGTTTTTCCATGGCCCCTGCTTGTGAATCAATTCAGCTTTGTAAAGCCCGTTGATCGTTTCGGCTAGTGCGTTATCGTAGCTATCTCCTTTACTGCCAACCGACGGTTCTATTCCAGCCTCGGCAAGCCGCTCCGTATAACGGATAGAGACATACTGGGAACCCCGGTCGCTGTGGTGAATCAAGGCACCCAGCTCCGGTTGCCGGGCGTATAAAGCCTGCTCCAGCGCATCCAGTACGAAGTCCGTGTGCATGCTGGAACTGACCCGCCAACCCACGATGCACCGGGCAAACACGTCGATGACGAACGCGACATATAGCCAGCCCTGCCAGGTGGAAACATAGGTGAAATCCGACACCCATAACTGGTTTGGGCGATCCGCCTTGAATTGCCGGTTTACGCGATCCAGCGGGCACGGCAGCGCCTTGTCCGGAACCGTGGTTCGCACAACCTTGCCGCGCCGCACACCTTCCAGCCCCAACCGTTTCATGAGCCGTTCAACAGTGCAGCGAGCTACCTGCATTCCTTCGCGCTTAAGTTGCCGCCATACCTTGTCGGCACCATACACCTGCAGGTTAGCCTGCCACACACGCTGAATTTCTGGCATCAAAACCTCATCGCGTTGGGCACGAGTGCAACGCAATGCCGGATTGCGCCGCTCGGCCGCGTGACGCCGATACCCTGACGGGGCGACCTGCAATACCTTGCAGATCGGCTCGACCCCGTGGGTGTCACGATACCGGTCGATGAACGACCTCAGGATTTGAGTTTGCGGTCGAGCTCCGCCTGGGCGAAAAAAGCACTGGCCAGTTTCAGAATTTCATTGGCGCGACGTAATTCCTTGACCTCACGCTCCAGTGCTTTGATGCGTTCGCGCTCTTCACTGGTGATGCCATCTCGTAGGCCTGTGTCGATCTCGTGCTTCTTTACCCAATCATGCAATGTCGGCGGCGCGCAGCCGATCTTGGGCGCAATCGATTCTATCGTCGCCCACAGCGAAGGGTACTCACTGCGATGCTCTTGCACCAGGCGGACTGCTCGTTCTTTTACTTCGGGGGAATATTTGTTTGTTTTGTTCATCGCTCCATTCTCTCAAGATTTGGAGCCTCCTCAAAACCCGGGGCGATTCATCTACGCCTATGTGTGCTTTTAATCCAAAGTAATAGTTGCTGCCTTTCTTAGTCGAACTCATCTCGCCATCACGTTTGCGTTGCCGGTTCTTGGTCGATGGCGCAGCCGCTATCAGCGTGGCGTCAACTATCGTGCCCTGACGCAGCAATAATCCCTGTTGCGCTAACCGCCCAGTTGTTTCAGCAAACAGGCTTTGTGCCAAGTGATGCTTCTCCAGCAGGTGGCGAAACTTGAGGATCGTCGTCTCATCAGGCATAACATCTTCTCCCGCATCTAGTCCTGCAAATTCACGTAGCATCGGCACATCATGTAACGCTTCTTCCATTGCCGGATCTGAATAACCAAACCATTGCTGCATCATATGAATCCGCAGCATCGCTTCCAACGCAAATGGCTTGCGTCCCAAACCTGCTACCGGATAGTGCGGCGCGATCCGATTCGTCCAGTCTACCCATGGAACCACTTGCTCCATTTCTTCGAGAAACTTTTGCCGGCGAGTTACTTTCGGTTTCTTGATAAATAATGGAATCGATAATACTAATTGTTTCATCAGTGCACTCCATTGCAGCGGTTACAATCTACCGCGTATTTTACAAGTTCTTGGAACTTAATCAGAGTTTCCCTTACCTATTTTGAATTATGCACGGCATAAAACATTCCCAACGACACCTTCTCAGTTACGTTAATCTAGAAGAATAATCCCCCGCCAACCATGAATCAAATCATAAATCTAATATTAAACTTGCGATTCCCCGTGGTCTTGCCACAGGGATCTAATTAGGCTTTAGAATGTTGGAATGAGAGATGTTGTAGAGAAGGCGAGCCACTGTGTGTGGCAGATACATTATCACATTGTATTTCCTGTGAAATACAGACTGGGATTGTTAGATGACGCAGTTGTAAAAATCATTATGATGGCTGCGAAAGAGATAGAAGATCGACACGACATTGAGTTTGAGCAGATAGGTTGCGACAAAGCCGTTCAAACCCGGCTTATCATCAGATAGAGTGTAATGCTCTTAACCCAAACGTAGATGTAGACATAGCTAGCCATTGAAGAATATCGTTTTCATACCCTTGTTAGTTTCTGTCCTCGCGATCATTTCCGGTTGTGCTGTAGAAAAGCGTGACAATATTCAACAAGAATCAATCTCCAGCGCCACACAGAATTCATATAATCGCAAAGATTGGCCGCATTGGATTGATGCTGATGCGGATTGTCAGAATACTAGGCAAGAAATGCTGATCGCTACCAGCCGGGTGCCGGTTAAATTCAAAGATCCTAGACATTGCACAGTTATTTCCGGCGAATGGTTCGGCGTCTACACCGGCAAAACATTTACTAAAGCCTCTGATGTCGATATTGATCACATTGTGCCGCTAGCCCATGCACACAGGCACGGTGCAGATAAATGGACACGTGATCGGCGTAGAGCATTTGCCAATGATTTCGAAAACCTTCTAGTCGTTTCTGATTCAGCCAACCATTCGAAATCGGATCAGGCACCGCATGAATGGCTGCCGCCGAGTAGAAATTACTGGTGCGAATATGGCAAACGGTGGACTCGCATCAAGGATAAATATCGGTTGTGGCATAGCGTTCAGGAGCAAAAAACTTTGGAGTTGTTGGCAGAAACATGCCAGTAATAGTGGAAACCAACAGATACGACTAATATTGGATTTTAGTATTCCGAATTTTGTACACTACTGCATCGGGATTGCATGAGATCGCATAAACTTAACGTCGCAGTCACAAAGATGCCCCCATTACTTAGTAATATGCAATAAATTCAATACCAGCTGATACAAATCATCAAATAAATTAGCCAGTCTCGAATTTTAGGAAGATAACGCAGAAAATCATGAGCTGGACGGTCTATATATTGGAATGTGCTGATTCAAGTCTCTATACCGGCATTACAACCGATTTAGTCCGCCGGATCGCAGAGCATGAAATGGGTAAAGGAGCACGATATACCCATGGTCGCGGTCCGTTTCGGCTTGTACATCAGGAGCTCCACAAAAATAGAGCAGAAGCCTCAAAAAGAGAAATCATAATAAAAGCTATGACTCGGACTAGAAAGTTAGCACTGATTCAGGAAGTTCCGCAGAATGAGAAAGCCCTGATTCACTTCTGAATGTTGCTTGTTATCCCCCGATTGAATAACTGAAACTAATGCGGTTTGGATCCAGTCAAACGAAACGAAATAGTTTTAATGGATTCCTTTGTTATATTATATGATGGGAATATCATTATCAATCTGATCAGAAAGCTCTTAAATGACGAGTTGGTATTCAGAATCAACTTAGTCTTTCACTACTAATGCACAATGGGCTTCATTTGAAAAATATTAGATTGATGTTTCTGATTGCCCTGCTTGCAATGATAGTAAACCATTCTGTTTTAGCGCGGGATGGGCATGGTGGAGGAAACGGACATTATGGAGGCAGTTACGGTCATTCGGGTGGTTATAGTAGTCATGGGCATAGCCACTTAAATCTTGGTATCAATCTCGGCGGTTATTATGGTCCAGGATTTTATGGCTATGGAGGATATGGCGGTTATAGCCGCTATGGCTATGGTGGCTACAGGTTTGGTGGTTATGGATATGGCTATCCGTTTTACTACCCACCTTATTATGCTTATCCGCCAACCGTGATAGTGCCTTCAACACCTCCGGTTTATACGCAGCAGCAACAGGTTGAGCCTGCCCAGCCACAAACCAATTACTGGTACTATTGCCAAAATCCGGATGGTTACTATCCCTATGTCAAGAATTGCCCGGGGGGATGGTTACAGGTAGCTCCGCAACCACCTGCACAATAAAGCAAAGAGAAAACATGTTTATAACAAAAAGATTACTTATATTGCTAATTGTTTGGCTACTAACTGCCTGCGCAAACATGCCGACAGGTCCAAGCGTAATGACGTTACCTGGTGCCGGTAAAAGTTTTGATCAGTTTCGTCAGGATGATAGTGAATGCAGAGAATATGCTTACCAACAAATTAGCGGCAAGACTCCTCAACAATCATCCCGAACTAGCGGTGTAGAAAGCGCCGCTATTGGAGCTGGGTTGGGCGCTGCTTCCGGCGCTGCCATAGCTGGTGGTGAGGGAGCTGCCATAGGTGCTGGAATAGGCCTTTTAGCGGGCGCACTGTTTGGAACAAGCAGTGGCACATCTTCAGGTTATGAAAGTCAACAGCGTTATGACAACAGCTATATCCCATGCATGTATTCGAAAGGTCATAATGTTCCTGTCTCAGGTAACATCAGCAGGGATCTGCCCGCAAATAGTGGCATCAGTCGAAGAATTTCTTCACCACCAGTAAATTCTACTCCACCGCCACCACCACCCGGTAACCCACCGCTTCCACCTCCACCTCCACGGTAGAATTCTCTATAGCTGCAGTGTTTTGTCAAATATGAGGTACGTAGATTAAGCAGCAATTTGGCACCTAGGGTACTTGCCCCATAAACGCTTAACAGTGTCACATTCATATCCCGCTCATTTGTCTTGGAAGAATGTGACTCGACGCGCTCGTTTTTCATCTGGAGTTTGCAGTTATTCTTAATGATGTTCTTTGGGCACGCAATTTACTCCACACGCAAAAACTTCATCGCTACGTTGCCACTTTAAACCACGTCTGAAGGCTCTTGTTCACAGGGATGAGATACATTTCCACACTCAAACTGAACAGTAGTGTGCTGAATTCCAAACTTCTCACGCAATTCGTTATTGATTTGAACCAATAGCAGATCGTCAATGACCGCATCCGGTTTGATTAAATGCACGGTTAGCGCAATTTCCGTCGTGCTCATTGCCCAGATATGCAAGTCGTGAACTGCTTCTATTCCTGGAAGATTCGCGAGATAAGCCTCAACTTGGGCCGGATGAATATTGGCTGGGACAGCATCAAGTGCAAGGTTCAGCGATTCGCGGAGCAAACCCCAAGTTCCTATACCGATAATTACGGCGACCACAAGGCTTACGACTGGATCCAACCACAACCAGCCTGTAATTTTTATGGTAATAGCTGCTATAACAACACCCAGAGAAACCGCTGCGTCAGCCACCATGTGTAAATATGCGCCGCGAATATTCATATCTTGCTTTTCGCCTGACATGAAAAGCCACGCCATAAACCCATTGATTACAATGCCAACTGACGCCACCCAAATGACTGTGTCACTCGCCACCGACTCGGGATAGCCAAATCTGTGAATGGCTTCCCAGGTGATAGCGCCGACAGCAACAAGCAATACTAGCGCATTAATCAATGCAGCTAATATCGAAGTACGGCGTAAACCATATGTGTGCCGCTGTGTTGGCAGCTTGCGCACTAATACGCTTGCGCCCCACGCGAATAACAAACTCAACACATCGCTGAGATTGTGGCCAGCATCTGCCAACAGCGCGAGAGAATTTGAAAGTAAACCAAAAATAACTTCTACCACAGCGAAACCTACATTTAGTGCAACCCCAATTGCGAATGCGCGATCATAGCTTTTTGGAACGTGGCTATGATCATGATCGTGAGCGTGGTTATGTGCCATGTATTGATTTTCTTCCAGCATGTGAAATTCTAAAGTTAGCGGCTTAACTATTTTTAAACAGCAGTACAATCAAATCATATAGCGACCTACTTTTTTCTGCTGCCCAAAAATCACTATTATTTTACAAATAATCAATAAGATGGTTATCCGCATTAGCATACTTTTTAGTGCGCCTCAAATTTAGCTGAGGCAGATCAAAGTAACATATTTCATTCCATCGCTAATAAATAAGTCATCGCAGGCCATAAGGTGTACAAGTCTCGACTTACTGTATCAACAGTGCAGTGATACCGAGCAATCTTTTCCATACCAGTATAGTCAGACAGAATCATTGCTTCTGGTGTAATTGCTTTGACGCAAGTCCAGTGTTTGATCCCGCCACTGAATAAAATAATCACGGCAATATCGTCCTGCCTCATGTGCTGGGTAAGTTTTTCCCAATATTCATCTAAGGAAACTCTGATTAAGTCCTTCGACAGGCTCAGGACGAACGGTAATATATTGATTACGTTCGTGGTGAGCTTGTCAAACCATGAATGTAATCAACTTAATCAGAGCTTCCCTAAGGTGACGAGATCAGTTTCAAATGCTTTCCTTTTGCATTTTCTGATTCTGGCAGAATCTGACCGATACAATGGCGACATCAATGAACCCAATATCAATACCATCAATTCCGGAAGTGAGTACTTCCCCGAGCAGGTCTTTCTTGGCTAGATGACCAATTAAATCATTGAACAAGGCTTTTCATTGACTACTTTTTTCTTACGCTTTCTATCAACCTGATATTTGCCTATCACCATCTCTGCCGCATTCAGTACAGAATAAACCCCGCACAGGTGATCAATGCTGTCTTGCCGGGTCGATCTAACATCTCTCTCATCACTCATCACGTTTACCATAGCTTGCAAACTGTGTGATCAACAAACAACTGACTATCCCTGATATAGCGCGTGAGCAATGACATGCATTTACCCTGCGATGCTAAAGAAATGCAATCCAAATTACTTTAACAATCAAACCGATTGCTACACTGATTGCCAATATAGCAAAACTTTGCTGCAATCTTTGTCCTACGAAACGATCGGCGAATAATCTGCCAAGCAACATGCCTATAATAGTCCCACCACAAAAGGGAAAAGCAATCGGCCATTTCAGGGCGCCAATGAATATTGCTGAAACCACACCAGTCAGGGAAATCAATGCAATAATGGCGAGTGATGTGGCCATTATGGATTGCATATCCAGATTAGTGACTTTCTTGAGTGTCGGCACGATTACAAATCCACCACCTACACCTAGCAAGCCTGACAAAAAACCTGCCATCGCGCCTGAGAATGCTAATGCTCTAAAGCAAGGAATGTTCCAAACTAAACGCTCACCGATATCATCCATCCGACAAGGTGTATCAGTCAATATTCTCACGTCTTTGCCATTTTCATGCAGGCTTTGGCGGAACATACGAATAGCAACATAAATTAACACACAAGCAAACAACAAGGTCAGCGGTGCATTTGGCAACTGCTGTGCAGCCCATATGCCTATTGGAGCGGTCAATGCGCCTGTCGCTGCGATCAGACTGGCTGCCCGGTACCTGACTATTTTCTGCTTGAATGCCAACAATGCTCCGATTGCTGCTGACAAGCCGACCGCAAGCAAACCAATGGGAGCAGCTTCTGCAACCGTAAGATGCAAGCTGAACATGAGCAGCGGGACAGCAATGATGGCTCCACCTGCCCCTGTCAGTGCAAGCACGATGCCCGTGAATGAACCCAGTAAGATGCTGATTAGGTTTGGTTCCATCTGCTTAGCTTACACCTGTTGAATCAGTGAGCCATTCACGGCCTTTCAACATGCCGTTCCAATATATCCAGGGGAATAATTTGGTTTTGAGAAACCACGCAAATCGGCTTGGTACGGTCGGATTGAACGGAAAAGTGGGCAACAACTTACCGCCAAAACCAAATTCGGCGAGTATCACTTTGCCATTCTCCACCGTGAGAGGACAAGCGCCATAACCATCATAAATATTGGTACACTCTTTGCCTTCTTTAGCTGCCAGGAGATTTTCTGCCACTATAACGATTTGCTTTCTGGCTGCAGCGGCTGTTTTGGCATTAGGTGAAGAACAAACATCTCCTAAGGAAAAGATGTTGGAGTAACGCGGGTGCTGCAATGTTTTGGGATTGACCTCACAGAATCCGGCAGCATCGGCCAATGGGCTTTTACTAATGAAGTCTGGTGCTACCTGAGGCGGTACGACATGTAGCATATCAAACGGTTTTTCTATACGCGTTACATTTCCCTCGCTATCCTTGATGTCGAAGCTGGCTATTTTGTTGGTGCCATCGACCTTTACCAGATTGGAATTGAATGCCAGTTTTGCGTGATAACGTTTTACATATTCCATCAATGGCGGAACAAAATCAGCTACACCAAACAAGACTGCACCGGCTGTATTGAATTCGACTTCGATATCGTCCAGCGTGCGGTGGCGTAACCAATAATCTGAAGAAAGATACATGGCTTTTTGAGGAGCACCGGCACATTTGATCGGCATGGAAGGTTGCGTAAACAAGGCCTTTCCGCTTTTAAGGTTTTTCGTCAGTGACCACGTATAAGGAGCCAAATCGAAATGATAATTGGAGGTGACGCCATTCTTGCCGAGTGTTTCCTGTAAACCTTCTATTTTTTCCCATGCCAGACGTATACCTGGACAAACGATCAATTGTCTGTAGCCGATTGACCGGCCATCTGACAGGTTAATCAAATTGTTGTCTGGATCGAATCCAGCCGCTGCTGCTTGTATCCATTCTGCCTTCGGAGGAATGACATCCGCCATGTTTCGCACCGTCTGTGCTATGTCATAAGCACCGCCACCGACCAGTGTCCAGGCAGGCTGATAATAGTGTTTATCACTGGGTTCAACGATAGCGATGCGAAGAGCTGGTCTGCGATGCAGGAGACTGGCAGTCACACCGATTCCTGCCGCGCCACCACCTATCACAACAATGTCAAATGCATTACCCCAATTACAAGCAGCTGCCACTGAAAGTGACTTGTCTTGGGATGCGTGTGGAATGTGAATTGTTTCAAGTGCTTCACCTGTCCAACTGCAAGCGGCTATGACAGATTCATCCTCATCTTCGGACGCTTGTTTTTGCTTGATCAGTTCATACAATGCCTTGGCCCGATTGCCGGTATTACAGAAAGCCAGGATTGGTCCGGGCAATTCAGTCAGTAGTTTGTTAAATGATTCAATCTTTTCGGTGGAGACTGGGCCAATCTCAATGGGTAAATAAATAAAAGTGATTCCAAACGAGTGCGCCGCTTTTTCCAGTTCCAGGCTGGCGGGATGGGTTTCGTTTTCTTCATGATCTGGGCGATTGCAGATAATAGATTTATACCCCTCTGATGCTATTTCTGCCAAATCATCAACGCTGATCTGACCGGTAACAAACAGTTTCTCATCCAGTTTTTTCGTAACAATGCTCATTTCTCTCTCCTCCAGTAAGGATTGGTTTTCGCTCGAATACAGAGCTTGTGAGTAAATCTAATGCATGTCTCGATAGCCGCATTGGCTGGTGTTCGCCTCGCCTATTTACTTGATATGTGTTTCAGCATTATGCTCCATCTGCTTTTCTGCTGAGAGTGGTAATTTTTTACCGGCACAATAAATATGGTACAAAGTCTGCATGATTTGCAACGCTTCCTGACTGGCCAGACTGTAATAAATATATTTACCCTTGCGTTGAGTATTTACCAGCTTTTCTCCACGCAAAACGGTAAGTTGTTGTGACAGTGTTGGCTGGCGAACTTCCAGTGACTGTTCCAATTCACGTACATTTTTTTCGCCTTGCACGAGTTGGCATAGAATCAGTAAGCGATCTCCATTGGCTAAGGCTTTCAGTAAGGCGCATGCTTGTGCTGCCAATGCCTTATTGGACAGTATGTCGCCCAAATCAGTATTTCTTTCTATTTTTTGAATGATTGATTGGTTTCTCGACATAAATACATTCTCAATTTTTGGTTAAAAGTATCTGCAAAAGTTTCCATAAGTTACGCGCTTCAGCTTATTTATTAGAGCTGGAATGATTTTCTCGATATCGTTCCAGCAGCTCAAAAATACCCATTCCAATCAACACTGCCACTACAAAAACAATGCCATGAAGACTACCTGTTCCAACGAGAACAAGCCCTGGGCCCGGGCAAATACCTGCAATGCCCCAGCCTATGCCAAATGCCAAGCTTCCCAAAACCAGACGTCTATCAATTACGCGCGAAGTAGGTAAATTAATGGATGTGCCCAAATAGGTTTGGCCACGGCGGCGTGCTAAGGTGAAAGCAATCACGCCGACACTGATCGCTCCAAGCATTACAAATGCCAGTGATGGATCCCATGAGCCGGCCATATCGAGAAATGATAAGACTTTTTCTGGGTTTGCCATTTCCGAAAAGATCAGGCCGATACCAAAAATAAGGCCGGATATCAATGCAATTAAAATAATAATCATAGTATGTTCTTCCTCACCAGAGTAATTAGCTCAATAGATGTCTTATGACATAAACTGTGGCAACACCGGTCGTAATAAATATCAGGGTTGCAACGATCGAGCGTGGTGACATGCGCGATAGTCCGCACACTCCGTGACCACTGGTGCAACCGGAACCATAACGTGTACCGATACCCACGATCAGCCCAGCCAATGCTAAAAGACCGTAACTGGTGTCAATTTGGATGGGCGGTAATTCACTAAATAACTGCCAAATCAGGGGTGCCATGATAAGCCCTGAAACAAAAGCAATACGCCATCCCATGTCGCCACCATGCAGCTTAAACAGACTACCAACAATGCCGGAAATACCTGCGATCCGACCAGCAAGCAATAACAATATTGCAGTTGCAATACCAATTACCATGCCTCCAGCCAATGCAGATCCTGGTGTGAAATGCGTCCAATCAATCATCATGATGTTTTCCCCAAATTTCTCATAACATTTAAACAAAATATATATTACATGTTATGATATACTATAGTCAATGAATATATTTAATTTAAAAAAGGAGATAGACATGCATCCGAATATCCAGGCATTCTTTGATCCAGCTACTTGGACGGTGAGTTATGTTGTATTTGATGAACCAGGAGGAAGTTGCGCCATTATTGATCCCGTGCTTGATTACGATCCGAAAGCAGGTAGAACTAAAACCACTTCCGCAGACAAATTGATCGCATTCATCAATGAACAGAATTTAACTGTAAGCTGGATTCTCGAAACACACGCTCATGCCGATCACCTCTCATCTGCTCACTATCTCAAAGACAAACTGGGAGGCAAAACAGCCATCGGCGATCATATTCCTTTAGTACAAAAGGTTTTCAAAAAGTTGTTCAATATGGAGTCGCAATTCACAACAGATGGCAAGCAATTTGACCACTTACTGTCGGATGGTGAAATATTCCATGTCGGGAAGCTAAGTGCCAAAGCTATTTCAGTTTCGGGACACACACCAGCGGACATGGCTTATCAGTTTGAAGATGCGATATTTGTGGGTGATACCCTGTTTATGCCGGATGTGGGCACTGCGCGCGCCGATTTTCCGGGTGGCGATGCGCGCCAGCTTTATCGCTCTATTCGTAAGCTATTGGATCTTCCACCTGAAACGAGACTGTTCATGTGTCATGATTATCCGCCCAACGGTCGCTCTGCACAGTGGCAAAGCACGGTAGCACAGGAACGCGCACATAATATTCATGTCCATAATGGTGTAAGTGAAGATGAATTTGTTGCCATGCGCACCGCACGCGATGCCACATTGGAAATGCCGGTATTGATGCTACCTTCCGTACAAGTTAATGTGCGCGCAGGTCAAATGCCTCCAGCGGAAGATAACGGGGTTATCTATTTTAAAATACCGGTCAATATAATCTAGGAAGGTCAAGAAGTGGTTACAGCGAACTCATAGATGCGTTGTGTGATACTCAGCTTTTACATGGATCACCACTACTTCAAACGGCATCAAGATGCCGAAGAAGTGGTGTTGAAAATCACTCAACTCTTTCGAACATGCCAATGACCTCCAATATTCCTGATATCGCCTCCGCTTCTGTTTCTGAAACGCTCAAAGCGCTTGATGTAAATCCAGAAATAGGCCTCACACACGTTGAAGTGGATAACCGTAGAAAAGAATATGGCTACAACGAAGTAGCCGAACAAAAAAAGCATTCGGTTCTTATGTTTCTCGGGAAATTCTGGGGCGTGTCGGCGTGGATGCTGGAATTGATTATGATTTTGTCGGCAATTCTGGGTAAATTCTCTGATTTGGTTATAGTGAGCGCATTGCTGGTAGTCAATGCTGTATTGAGCTTTTTACAGGAACGGCGGGCTGCCGGTGTCGTTGAAACATTGCGTAAACGCTTGCAAGTAAGCGCGCGGGTACTGCGCGAGGGAAGCTGGCAAGTCTGCCCCGCTCGCGAACTGGTTCCAGGCGACATCATCCGAATGCGCCCCGGCGATATCATTCCGGCGGATATAAAACTCTTCGCTGGAGAATTGAATGTAGACCAATCGGCTCTGACCGGTGAATCACAGGATGTCGACAAGGTTCTGGGCGAAGTGGTGTCATCGGGATCTGTCGTTCGTCATGGCGAAGGCAACGGCGTGGTTATCCTGACTGGGGCAAAAACCTACTTCGGCCGCACCACAGAACTGGTACAGCAAGCACGACCGAAACTCCACATCGAAGCCGTAGTGGCTAAGGTGGTTCGCTGGCTTTTCGTTATTGTTGGCGCACTGTTGAGCCTGGTGATCGTCATATCGCTAATCCGCGGCGCGCCGCTGCTTGAAATGGTTCCACTTATGCTCGTCCTATTGATGAGTGCGGTGCCGGTTGCTTTGCCTGTCATGTTTACAGTTAGCATGGCCATCGGATCGAAAGAGTTAGCGAAGCGCGGTGTGCTGGTTACGCGCCTCAGTGCTGTCGAGGATGCCGCGACGATGGACGTGCTCTGTGTGGACAAAACGGGCACAATCACGATGAACCAACTGGCTGTCACTGGCGTGATTCCAATGGAGCATACGACGGAAACCGATGTGTTGTTTGTCGGTGCACTCGCCTCTCAAGAAGCCAACCAGGATCCGATTGACTTGGCATTTCTGGCTGAGTCGAAAAAACGACAGATCTTTGATGGCATACCCGCTGTCACGCCAGTCTCCTTCACACCTTTCGATGCCACAAACAGACGAACAGAAGCCGTTGTTGAACAGAGTGGGCAACGACTGCGTGTGATGAAGGGCGCTGTGCGAACCGTCGCCCAGGCCTGCGGGTTTCATCCCCAGGAAATCGAAGCATTGGAAGCCCGTGTCGCCGAATCTGCCCTCAAAGGTTATCGGACACTGGCGGTGGCGCGCGGCTCCGAAACAGGTACCCTGGCATTAGTCGGATTGGTAACCTTGTATGATCCGCCTCGCCCGGATGCCAAGCAACTCATCGCTACACTTCACGACCTCGGTGTTCCGGTGAAAATGCTCACGGGTGATGCATTAGCGGTTGCGAGTAAAATCGCACAGGGAGTCGGGCTACCCAACATCAGGCGCGTAGCGGATTTAAAGGCCGCAAGCGCTCAGGCCGACAACAAAGCAGTAGATTTGTTAGCAGGCGCCGATGGTTTTGCCGAAGTGTATCCGGAAGATAAATATATCGTGGTGCAGCACCTGCAAGCCGCAGGGCATGTGACCGGCATGACGGGCGATGGTGTTAACGACGCACCCGCACTGCGCCAGGCCGAAGTGGGCATCGCCGTCAGCACCGCAACCGATGTGGCTAAAGGGGCCGCAAGTGTCGTCCTGACCGAACCGGGATTAACCAATATCGTCGCGTTAGTCGAGCAAGGGCGAATGATCTATCAGCGCATTCTAACCTGGATCATCAACAAGATCAGCCGGACGATCCTGAAAGCCGCCTTCGTGGCTATCGCATTTGTGGTGACCGGCAAGTTCGTCATTTCCGCCTTTGCGATGCTGCTGCTAGTATTTATGACTGACTTTGCGAAGATCGCTCTCGCCACTGATCATGTGCGGCCGTCCAAGCAACCGGAAACGTGGAACATCGGAGGGTTCATTACCGTATCCGTGGTACTGGGCATCGTCATGGTTGTAGAGTCGCTACTTCTCTTGTGGATAGGTTGGTCACATTTTAACTTGGCAAAAAATGATGATGCCCTCTACACTTTCAGTTTTCTAACACTGTTCTACTTTGCAGTGTTCTCTATCGTATCTGCTCGGGAACGTCACTTCTTCTGGTCAACGATGCCCAGCAGAACTCTTGTAATTGCTCTTGTCTCAGTTACTTTCTTGGGTACCACCCTTACATTCTTGGGACTCCCAGGACTCATGACATTACCCTGGCAGCAAACACTAGCAATTTTCGCTTACGCGATGATTTCTTGTCTCGTAGTGAACGACACTATAAAAGTTGCGATGATCAAATGGCGTTCGCCTACTACGGCAGCTTATTCCAGCTCTATCTAGAAGCAGCATTAATAATCTGAGTTATGCTGATTTTCATGGATTCCAAAGTTTCATAAACTATAGCTATAAAAGCGGAAGTCTCATCATTACTTCAAATCAGCCTTTTAGCCAGCGGGATCAAATCTTTCCAGACACTAAAGTGGACCTCGCAGTCAAGACAATAATAGTTCGAATCAGTGAAGCGCGCCACGCCGGTTAGTTCACATTGCCGCATCAGTCGCAATGGTTCAGTCGCACCGACCCATTGTTTGCGCACCGTTATTGGCTGGTCCAGGATTTTTTTTGAGCCAGTCCAATTCCATATTCAATCGACCAATTTCGGAATACAGTCGTTCCGAGCTCACTGACGGATCAACATGCTTCACGCCGCGCTTGGCTTCAAACAGACTGTATGCCTGCTCTTGCAGTTCCTTCTTCCATAAACCAACTTGCGTCGGATGCATACCAAACTCCTGACCAATTTCATTTACTGTCTTGATATCCAGAATTGCTTCAAGCGCTACTTTAGCCTTCAAATCACCCGTAAAATTCTTTCGCTTTACTCCAGTCATTTCCTGCTCCTTCTTTAGCAGGATACCATCTTAATTTACTGTCCTGAAAGGAGGGGCCACTATAGTCAGTTATCTCCTTCTGTATTCCACAAAACTTACAGATCCAGCCAATAAATAGTTTGATTTTTGTTGATTTTGCATGTCGTAGGAGGATGGAAAAAATAGATGCAAGAACCTTAAGAGATGAAGCGCTGCATGAACGTCGCCGGCAAGTGATTCGTCTTCACAAGCGAGGCGGGAAACCTGGGCAAATAGCGCAGGTTACGGAGCTGAGCGACACGGCTGTGAAGAAGATTATTCGACTTTATGAAGAAGGTGGTGCAGCTGGACTAAAGCCTGGTAGACGCGGCCGACGTACGGGTGACAAACGCAGCCTAAGCGAAGAGCAGGAGTTGAGATTGCAACGGCTTATTTGTGATAAGCGTCCTGAGCAACTGAAGATGGATTTTGCGTTGTGGAATCGTGGGGCGATAAGACAGTTAATTGAGCAGGAATGTGGCATATCCATGCCGATACGCACGGTGGGACACTACCTCAAGCGTTGGGGATTTACCCCGCAGAAGCCGATCCGACGTGCTTATGAACAACGCCTGGAGGCGGTAAAGCAATGGCTCAATGAGCAATATCCGGATATTGCCAAGCGCGCTCAAACTGAAGGCGGGGAGATTCACTGGGGTGATGAGACAGGATTAGTCAATACGGATGTGCGAGGACGTGGCTTTGCACCCAAGGGAAAAACACCCGTGACCTACGCTCCTGGCACGCGGCAACGGCTGTCAATGATTGCCACTGTAACCAACAAAGGCTGTGCACGCTGGCAGATTATTGATGGAAATTTCAATTCAGATAGACTCATTGAATTTCTCGAACTACTGATCAAGGGTAAGCCTCCAATCCATCCACATTAACACCCTGATACGTCATCGCTATCCTCAAACCTTTTACAAGGAGGGACGATGTCATCATCAGAAGCGCGACGAATTCATATCGAAGCATGGCAAACCAGCGGTAAGTCTCAGGCGGCTTATTGCCGGGAACATGGTTTGAATACCAAGACGTTTGGCAATTGGGTTCGCAAGCATCGTGCCGGTCAGGTTATCCGGCCGCCTGCGTTGGTCCCGGTCACGATCAAACCGATGCCTGCACCGACGAGCACGCTACGTCTTCGCGGTCAAGGCAATCATGTGTTGGAGCTGCCATCGACGGTTTCGCCGCATTGGCTGGGGGAGTTGTTGAAGTGTCTTTGATTGCGAATCCAGGGAAGATTTGGTTGATGGTTGAGCCGGTGGATATGCGTCGCGGCATTGACGGATTGTCGGTATTGGTGGAGCAGGCGTTGCAGCGCTCGCCTTGTGCGGGTTCGGCGTTTGTGTTTTGCAATCGCGCGGGCAATCGCATCAAAGTGCTGCTGTGGGACGGCACCGGCGTGTGGTTGTGCCAGCGGCGCTTGCATCAGGGACGGTTCGTTTGGGGGCGTTCGGATACGGGCGGGATGGAACTGACTGCGTTGCAATGGGAGTGGTTGATTGCCGGGGTGGATTGGTGTCGTTTGGGGTTGCAATCCTGCGCAAGAAAATATAGCTGAAAGCCAATACTGGAATCACTTTGCGCAAGTTTTGCAGTATAATAACGCCATGAAAACGCACGCAAAACAGTCAATCGAATTAGATCATTTGAACCTCACGCCGGAAGCTAAAACCGAGGTATCGAACCTTATTCAATCACTGCTTACGCAAGCACAAAACGAGCTCAAACTGCTGGAAGCGAAGAATCAGGCACTGAAGCTGGAACTGGCACATTTGCGCCGCATTCGTTTCGGCGCGAAGAGCGAAGCACTGTCGCAGCCACAATTCAGCCTGTTCGAAGAAGACTGGCAAACTGATGCGGCGGCGATCGAAGCGGAAATCGAGCAACTGCCGCTGCCGGTTCCGCAAAAACCCAAGCGTGCACGCGCTGGGCGCCAACCTCTGCCGGATCACCTGCCACGCATCGAACACCGGCATGAACCGGAATCTTGCCAATGCAAACAGTGCGGCAGCGATCTGGTAAAAATCGGCGAAGACGTCAGCGAACAACTGGACGTCAAACCCGCCGAATTCTTCGTGCACCGTCACATCCGCCCGCAATACGCCTGCCGGGCTTGCGAAACCGTGGTCGCGGAACCGGTTCCGCCCGCGGTGATCGACGGCAGTATGGCAACACCCGGACTGCTTGCTTGGATCACGATCTGCAAATACCTCGATCACCTGCCGCTGTATCGCATCGCACAAATCGCCGCCCGGGAAGGTGTCACTTTATCGCTTTCCACGTTGGCGGAATGGATCGGACGTGTAGGCGTGGCACTACAACCGCTGGTTGACCGGCTGATTTTGCACTTATTGCATGGCTCTGTGTTACACGCCGACGAAACCCCGGTGGCGCAACTTGATCCCGGCAGCGGAAGAACGCAACGCGCCTATCTGTGGGCGTATCGCAGTAACGATTTTGAGTTGGGGCCGCGCATCATCGTATTCGACTACCAAACCAGCCGTAGTGGCAAACATGCGCAAAACTTCCTCAACAGCTGGCAAGGCCACTTGCTGGTAGACGACTATGGCGGTTACAAGGCTTTATTCTCCAAAACAGCATCACCCTGCACTGAATTAGGGTGCTGGGCGCACGCGCGCCGCAAATTCTTCGACCTGCACCAAGCCAATGCCAGCACCGTCGCGTATGAGGTGTTGCAGCGCATAGGCGGACTTTACGCCGTCGAAGCCGAAGGCAAGCACTTATCGACCGAAGCCCGGCAGATACTACGTGCAGAAAAAAGCCTGCCGATCCTGCAATCGTTGCACGACTGGTTACTGCAAACTCGCGCCCAAACTGCCAATGGCGGCGGCACCGCCAAAGCCATCGACTACACCTTGAAGCGCTGGCAAAGCCTAATCCGCTACGCCAGCAGCGGACACCTGCCGATTGACAACAACCCCGTCGAAAACACTATTCGCCCCATCGCGCTCGGCAAGAAAAACTGGCTGTTCACCGGCTCCGAACGCGCCGGAAAACGTGCCGCCGCCATTCAAACCCTACTCGGCACCGCAAAACTCAACGGCCTCAACCCCGCACAATGGCTAGCCGACACCCTCGAAAAACTCCCCACCTGGCCTAATAGCCGAATCGATGAATTGCTACCGCTTGCACCGGAGGATATTGAAGCATTGTTGAAGGAATGTGAGTAGATGGTGGGGTTGGAGGGATACAATCAAGGATGCAGGGAAGAAAGTGTTCTTGATCCTGGATAATTTGAGAGTGCACCACAGCAAACCAGTGAAGGCTTGGCTGGAAGAAAATAAGGAAAAGATCGAATGCTTTTATTTACCCAGCTACAGTCCGGAATTAAATCCAGAAGAAAGATTAAACTCAGATTTGAAGCAGGCTATCGGTTCGAAAGTTCCGGTGCGTACCAAGGAGAAATTACATGCCGCTGTCGATGATCATATGTTGATGCTGCAGAATAATCCAGAGCGCGTTGCTTCTTACTTCCAAGATCCGTACGTAAAATATGCCGCTTAAAACTATTTAATGGCCGGATCAATAAGTTAATTTCTATAGAGTCGGCTATTAAACAGTTCGATTTTTTATAGCAGAGAAGACCGGAATACGGAGTTTCAATAAATCTTTTTAATGGCCGGATCAATAAATGGGAATTTCATGTTCCTTTGATGCATTATTAAAACCAATATAAATTTTCTCACAGATAATGAGAACTCAATCACTGGGACAGATGCATCCAGATTAATAACTTCTCTTCCTGGCATCACTCTAAGGCTATTGTCGCAGGCAAAATCCATAATAAATTTGTAGGCATTCGGATTAATATCGTTTAATACGGTCTCCACTAATATACCCATTTGACCCTGGCGTATAACGGGATGAGCATAATTTGAATAGACCCAGCGTCCATTTTTATAATAAGCAAGCACGCCACAGAGTCGCTCCGCCCAATCACTCGGTCGAAATGGCCGGCCATCTGGAGTAATACCCAGAATCAACCACTCTTTAGGCTCGGTTTTCATGTGCGCAGCAAACAGTGGGAGGAGAAACTTAAATTGCGAGACAGCGTTAGCAGAAACCATGGCAATGCTTTTGATGTGAATGCCGAAAGGGTGTGGTCAATTTTCTTGTTGTTATTCCAAACAATAACTGCGTAACTTTCACAAGCAATTGATAGCCTTCGCATCGTGTCAAAACGAATGTTGCCATAATCGTAGTCGTAGCGCTTTATGCAGTCATTAAGCTGATTCATTGTTCCACTACTCCTCAAAAGGCCATAGTGTTTCAGATGTGGTATCACATACCTAACCAAACATTCACATAGTAATCACCGCAACATTGTGATGCAGTCATCGTGAAAATGCTGTGAATCAGCAATCATAAAGATGTAATAAAAAATTCACATCTTCATGAAAAAACATGCCCTTGTTTTAACTTACATAGAACTTAGTGATTGACTACATTAGGTCTAGCAGTAAATAAAAAAGAATTAATTCCAGTGACCAAACTTGAGTAGGATAGCGAGCCATTTATTAATCATGGAGTTATATCAAAGGCTTGTATTCCGGTGAAAAAATCGTGCTCGTATCGCGTGTTGTGGTTCAATATAACCGGATACTCTGTTAAGGGTGTTAAAATATTAAATAGCGAGGTTAAGGATGAAAGAACTTTGTTGCATTGCAATTTATGGAGTATCAATTGGAAAAGAACTTGTTTGTGTATGCCTACTCGGCGGGTGATAGCACTTACCTTATCTATAATTAGATTAATAATAAGTGGCTGTTATTTCGACAACAATTAAATCAATTGAAAGGCTATGTATTCTAAAATACAGACTCAAAATATTGCCATTTTTTTGAGCCTCTTATGAATTATAAGCCTTTCTATATAGCGAGAGCCGCTCGTCAGAAAATAGTGAACCAGACGTAACTCAAAAATACAAAACCAAAATTAATTGCGATAGTAGATCGAGAGTGTTGATATGTTTGCTTCAAGTCAGACATTATTGGGTGTTGCGCTAGGATATATTCTTTTCTCAATTTTTGAGTCTGTTGCTCACAAATATCTTTTGCATGCAAAGTGGCATACACACATCTATTGGAAAAACTTAGGATACTTAGGTGAATATATCACCAATTCATGGTATTCGCATCACGTTGTTCATCACTGCAAAACCTTTAAAACCAATCATGTGACTCTTTTTGACTCCGAGCAGCAAGAAAAGGAATTGCATCAGTTTTTAATTAAAAATAACAAAGAACAGATTGTACTAAGTAGCTACGGTCTCAGAATAGGGAATATATACGAAAAAATCCGCTATCTTTATCCCCATTTTCTGTGGCTTATTATTGTTTGTTACGCTGGAGGAGGTTGGTTTACTTTAGGTGTTCTTGTTCCACTCTTTTTTTACATTTGGATTGCAGAATATGTTCACCCTTATATTCATCTGCCATATAGCAAAGCAATTGGTACGGCTTCCCCTATAATGAGATTAGTAATAAAAACTAAGTATTTCAAATACCTTGCTCAACATCATTATCTTCATCATAAGTATATCAATTGCAATTTTAATTTGATGCTCGGCGCAGATTGGTTTTTAGGATGCCACAGATCTCCCAATAAAAATGACCTAATTGAAATGAATAATCTAGGCCTTCATGAGTAAATCATGATAGTAATCATCATTCCCCTTTGATTCCAGGTTTTATATTGTGTAAAAATACAAATCCAATCACATCCACTTACCTTGGGGGTATTTTATTGAATCGTACCATTAATTTCTATACTAATAACCACTTATTAACTTGATTTAATGGACGCATGTTGGATGCAGGTCCGAATCCAGAAATCCCCCATGATCCATGCTTGTTTGCATGGCGATGAGTAGTCTAAATTGCTTTCTGCAAGAAATACCGGCAATAGTCTGGTTATTTGAAACGGCGGAATGATCCTATCACGACACCAAAAATTTCAAACTGCATATCTGGGCGAATGTAAATGGGTTTGTAAGCACCTGATGAATTGGCTGGCATAAGCCTGGGCATTTTGTTCGCCCCGTAATCAAAGATTTTAATGGTGAATTCACGGTCCACCACTGCAAGCACAATGTCACCGATGCTTGGTGTCTTTGATCTATCTACCACAACTTTATCGTCTGGCAGCAAGCCGACATCAATCATCGAATCTCCCTTAATCGTAACGAAGAACGTCGATGCGGCATGATCGATCAGAAATTCACTGACATCGAGGCTTTTCTCGACATGATCATCCGCCGGACTGGGAAAACCTGCTGCCACTTTAGTGGAAAAAAGCGGTAACAAGGTCGGTTGATCGCTAATGACGGGAATAAAAAACTCATCCACGTTGGTTGCCTCACTATCGGGGCCTGTTCTTTTACGCTGGTATGCGTCAAGAAAGTTTTTAATGGTAGCTCCCTGACTCTCGGGTATACGTATTGAAACTGTCGGCTCGCCATATTTACCCTGACCGCGCGGCCTGCCTGCATTTTCTCTTTTCCCGCCACGATTTGACATGCTTGAATCACTCCATATTTGATATACGAAACAGCATTCAAACACACCAGCTAGAGTGATGTCAAATATGCTGAAAGAATCTATATCAGGTTGTTGGATGATGATTCCGATTCTGGCTCCGGCAATTTCTGCAGTCTTGGCCAACGATCATAAATCCAGTGATATTCAGGCAGTGTTTCTTCAGTAGCCACGTAGACCCTTTGTTCACCATCACGCTCAGCAAGTAATGCCTGGATAGCCATGCTGGGTGCCAGAGTGATCCAATGGGATTGTTTATCTTGATCTTTTCCCACGAAGTTTCCAGCAGGAATCAATACGGGTCTCGGATGCCACGGTTTCCATTTACCTACTTTGATGGAATCGATACGTGCCTAAACGGTCATCATAATTGTCACCAAAGCGGTCAAGATAATTGACGCGAGACAGCATGGTTGAATGCAATCAATTGGCTGCACTTTTTAGGTAAGCATCAAACACATTTTAGCATTTTATTGATCTAAATCAATGAATCCAACTTTGATTCGATTGAAAATTTTGTTTCCACTATTACATATAATTGGAGGCAATAATGAAAATGCTAGAAACAGAAGATGCTATTACATTTAAAAAATTGGGTTTCAATTTAACAGTCATAAGCGCAGTGGCGGTGGGTTTGATTTTTATATCGATGTATTTTTCGTAAGTAATCGACGCAAGCGCCTAAAATTCTTTGATTTCTAGTGCTTTAATGAACTACCTCGCCCCTTGGGGCGAGGAATTAAACCAGAGAAGGACTAGATACCGCAATCCTTACCTGACCAGCCATACTTTCGCATGGGCACTACTTTTAAGAGGTGAAAATTCGCTTTGGGTTGCGCAGCAAATGGGGCATAAGGATTAGGGGTCAGATTAGAAAGATTTATGGGGAGCTATGATCATTTCTGGTGTATGACAGGAGAAGAGAGCGGTGTAATCTGTTGATAAAGATCTGCCCAGATCAACTATCAAAATAAGGAGAACACCGCAATGACAGATAATAATGTTTTTAAACTGAATAGACCAGAGCAGGATGATCCGTTGCAAGAGGTGCTCCGGGAAGGTGCACGTAAAATGTTGGCTGCAGCTATTGAAGCGGAAGTATCGATCTTTATGAGCGGCATGGACTTTTAGAAACCGCTGAAGGTAAATCGGCAGTGGTTAGAAATGGTTATCTGCCTAAGCGATCGATTCAAACAGGACTCGGAGACATTGAAGTTAAGGAAACTCTGATTAAATCCCAAAAACTTGTAAAATACGCGTAGATTGTAACCACTGCAAGGGAATGCATTGATGAAACAATTAGTATTGTCGATTCCATTATTTATCAAGAAACCAAAAGTAACTCGCCGGCAAAAGTTTCTCGAAGAAATGGAGCAAGTGGTTCCATGGGTAGACTGGACGAATCGGATCGCGCCGCACTATCCGGTAGCAGGTTTGGGACGCAAGCCATTTGCGTTGGAAGCGATGCTGCGGATTCATATGATGCAGCAATGGTTTGGTTATTCAGATCCGGCAATGGAAGAAGCGTTACATGATGTGCCGATGCTACGTGAATTTGCAGGACTAGATGCGGGAGAAGATGTTATGCCTGATGAGACGACGATCCTCAAGTTTCGCCACCTGCTGGAGAGGCATCACTTGGCACAAAGCCTGTTTGCTGAAACAACTGCGCGGTTAGCGCAACAGGGATTATTGCTGCGTCAGGGCACGATAGTTGACGCCACGCTGATAGCGGCTGCGCCATCGACCAAGAACCGGCAACGCAAACGTGATGGCGAGATGAGTTCGACTAAGAAAGGCAGCAACTATTACTTTGGATTAAAAGCACACATAGGCGTAGATGCCGATTCCGGCCTGGTGCATAGCCTGGAAATTACCACGGCCAAAGTGGCCGATGGCAACATGACTGATGCGCTGATACATGGCGAAGAGGCGATTGTATTGGGTGATCGGGCTTATACTCGTAATGATCGCAATCTGGAAGCGCAACGACAGCCGGAAGAGCCGGTCTGGGGTATGCCATTCAAACGCAAGCGCGGTGAGGAATTGCCAGCAGAACATGTCGTGCTCAATCGTATGCTAGCTTCACTACGCGCAAAGGTTGAACATCCGTTTCGTATTGTCAAAAGACAATTTGGTTATACCAAAGTCCGTTACCGAGGATTGTTCAAGAATGCACAACAGCTTCATCTGTTGTTTGCTCTGGCTAATCTCTACCATGTTCGTAAGGTGTTAATGCCAACCACGGGATAATTCCGTCCAATACCCCTGAAAATCAGCATCAGGGGACAGAATAGTATGCAATCTGCTAAAAATTACAGTTATTAATCGCACAATAATGCCTATATTAGCTACTTTACCGATAGCTTTGTCGACAAAACTGGAATAAATAACTTAATCAGAGCTTCCTTAAAGTTCCGAAGATTCGAGATCGTTCTAATTCTGGTATTAAGTTTAACAGTAGCCTGGTACCGCCTTACTTGAAGCGTGCCAAGAATATTGAGGAGTTTTTACCCTGGCTTTACCTGATGGGCATTTCAACGGGAGATTTTTCAGAGACGCTGAAGCATCTTTTGGGGGCGAATGCGACGGGACTGTCGGCGGCCACGATTAGCCGATTAAAGCAGGACTGGGAGCAGGATTACCAGGAATGGAGCCGACGTGATTTAAGTAAGAAACGTTACGTTTATGTTTGGGCTGATGGCGTCTACAGTAATGTCCGAATGGATGACCGGTTATGTTTGTTGGTGATTATCGGTTCCGATGAAACGGGGCGCAAAGAATTGCTGGCATTGTCTGACGGCTACCGTGAATCGGCTGCGAGTTGGGAGGAAGTATTAACGGATTTAAAGCAGCGAGGACTCAAGAACGCACCTAAATTGGCTGTCGGTGATGGTGCTCTGGGATTCTGGAAAGCTGTCACCAAGCTCTGGCCAGAAACCGATCAGCAGCGCTGCTGGGTGCATAAGACCGCCAATGTATTGGAGAAACTACCCAAAGCCATGCAACCCAAAGTCAAAGAAGCCTTGCATGATATTTGGCAAGCGGAAACTCGGGAAGAGGCTTACAAAGCATTTGATGATTGTATTGAACGATTCAGCCCAAAATATCCAGGCGCGATGGATTGCTTGGCCAAGGACAAAGATTCCATGTTGGCTTTCTATGATTATCCTGCCGAGAACTGGCAGCACATTAGAACCACCAACCCAATTGAGTCTGTATTTGCTACTGTCAGACTAAGAACTGCCAAAATGAAAAATTGTGGAAGCCGTATAACAACACTGACGATGGCATTCAAACTCATGGAAACCGCACAGAAAAAATGGTTCCGCTTAAGAGGTTATAATCTGTTAGCAGATGTAATCAATGGCGTTAAATTTGTTAACGGTATTAAACAAGCAGAGGATCAAAAACAGAATGCCGCTTGATTCTCTATACACCAGATTTGACTATAGCTCATATTTATGGGTGCCACATACACAAAAAACAGAGTAGAAAGTAATTCTAATCCTTTATAATCTGATAAACCCGATAAGTCAGGTAATTAAGTTATACAAGTAGAAAAATGCATTGCGCTTCTAGTTGCCTACTTGTTGTAATACGGTATTTTGCCGGCCTGGCGGTACAGGAATACTTGAAGCCAAAATACCTTCTCTTACCTATCCAGACCACTGCATCAACCCCCCTCCATACCTTATTTTCGGCCCATCAGACCAATTCAAATCGAACTCATTAGAGTTATAATCAGGCCCCTTCCGAACGAGCCGATCAACCACTTCTTCATCAGTAAATCCCCGTTCCACATCGGTTGCAATGACGTGTTTGAGCTCGGCTATTGATTGGCTATGCCATGCATTCATAGTTTATTTCTCATTGGCTTGCAGGCACGGTATAAAGCGATGACTCCGACCACTGTGCGATAACGGGTAGTCTCCTCCACTGGATGGAATCCGGCATCTGCTATAAAAACCGGCAATAAACCCAGAATGTATCGTGAACCTCTTCAGCCCACCGCATTACCAGAGAGATTAGCCACATGGCCAAATCCTGCGGTTTGCCGAAGTCCGCAATATGCAACTCGCCACCGGGCTTCAATACGCGAAATGCTTCCCTGAGTGCTTGCTGTTTATCTTGCTGCGTCAAATGATGCAACATCAGGCTAGCAAAAACGTGATCAAAGCTTTCGTCCGGATAGGGCAAACAAGTCGCCGTACCCTGTTGCAGGACGATAGTCACTCCTGTTTGCTCGGCCTTCCTTCGTGCGATGTCCAATATCTGAGGATCCATATCAAGACCATTTACTCCGGCATCCGGTTGAATTTGTTTGATCATCAGAGTGAGTGTGCCCGTACCGCAACCCACATCCAGCACATCTTGACCAGGCTGGATGCGGGCTTGCGCGATCAATGCAGTCTTAATTCTCGATTCAGGAAATAAGCGCCGCATTATCGGATCGTACCAGCGTGTCAGCCAGTGGAAATGAAACGCCGGGATATAATGAGGATGCTTCTTCATGACAAATCCCTCATCTTTTCCGTTTTAAGTGAATGTCGAATTGAAATTTCCTTGATAAGCGCATAGATTGCGGGAAACACGATCAATGTTAGTACTGTAGCGGAAACCATGCCGCCCACCATCGGGGCAGAAATGCGCCGGATCACTTCGGAACCCGTGCCGCTGCTAAACATAACCGGAAGCAGGCCCAAGACACTTCCCGCGATGGTCATCATCACGGGTCGTATTCGATATACCGCCCCTTGCACTACCGCTTCGTAAAGATCCTCGACGGTGACTTTGCTGCCAGAAGCTTCACGCTTTGCAGTCACCTCTTTGAGCGCCTGATCGAGAAACTCGAGCATAACCATTCCAGATTCGGCCGCGATACCAACGAGACCGATGAAACCAATTGCGGCTGCGATGCTCATGTTGTAGTCGAGCCAATACATCAGCCAGATACCTCCGACTAAGGAAAAAGGTACCGATAGCATTACTATCAATGTCTCTGTAAGACGATTGAAATTCAGATATACAAGCAGGAATACCATCAGGAGAGTGATAGGCACTACCACTTTCAGTTTCTCGTTGGCCCGCTCCATGTATTCGAATTGCCCGCTCCAGGTGGCATAGTACCCGGGAGGAAATTGCACTTGTTCACGCACTGCTTTCTGTCCGGCTGCAACGTAACTACCGATATCACGATCACGAATATCAACAAAAATATACGCAGACAGCAGTGCATTTTCCGTACGGATGCTTGGCGGGCCTTTGACAAGACTGATCTGTGCAAGCTGGCCAAGCGGAATCATTGTGGCTCCCATGGTCGGAACCAGCACCTGAGTAGCAATTGCCTGCGGATCGCTGCGTAGCTCGCGTGGATAGCGTACGGTAACACCGAAGCGTTCCCGGCCTTCAACCGTGGTCGTCACCATCTCGCCGCCAAGTGCTGCTGAAATCACAGACAATAAATCGCCGACAGCCAATCCATATCGGGCAAGTTCAAGACGATCGGGCTCAACATCAAGATAGTAGCCGCCGGTCGTGCGTTCCGCGAAGGCACTACTGGTTCCTGGCACCGTTTTAACAACTGATTCAATTTGTTTGGCAAGCTTTTCAATCTCGCCCAAATCCTTGCCGAACACCTTGATGCCGACGGGCGTACGAATACCGGTGGCAAGCATATCGTTTCTATTTTTGATCGGCATCGTCCAGGCATTACTGACTCCTGGCATTTGTAATGCTTGATCCAATTCGGCGATCAACTTGTCGATGGTCATACCTTGTCGCCAATCGCTTTCCGGTTTCAAATTAATGATCGTTTCAGTCATTTCCAATGGCGCTGGATCGGTAGCGGTATTGGCGCGTCCGGCTTTGCCCAATACCGATGCCACCTCGGGAAAACTTTTAATGATTTTATTCTGTGTTTGCAGGATTTCTGCCGCTTTGGTAACGGAAATACCTGGAAGTGTTACTGGCATATAAAGTAGTGTGCCTTCATTCAATGTTGGCATAAACTCTGTTCCCAGCCTGAGCATTGGATAAACAGTAACCCCAACTACCACGACTGCTGCCAGGACAATGAATTTTTTCCACTGTAACACCTGAGCCATTACAGGCCGATAGAGCTGGATCATGATCCGGCCCAGTGGATTGTCTTGCTCGCGCGGAATGCGGCCACGAAGCAAAAGCAGAATCAGAGCCGGTACCAAAGTGATCGAAAGCAGCGCAGCACCCGCCATAGCAAACGTTTTGGTATAAGCAAGCGGGTGAAACATGCGCCCTTCCTGCGCTTCGAGCACAAACACCGGTATAAATGATACCGTGATGATCAGCAAGCTGAAAAATAACGGTGGGCCGACTTCTTTGCAGGCTGCAATGACAGCCTCCGTGCGTGATTCATCGGGAGCAAGGCGCGCAAGATGTTTATGCGCGTTTTCGACCATGACGATGGCTGCGTCTGTCATTTCTGCGATCGCCAGTGCGATACCGGCCAGGCTCATGATGTTGGAATTAATGCCAAGGTGAAACATTGCAATGAAGGCGATCAGCACACCGATCGGAAGCATGATGATCGCCACCAATGCACTGCGCACATGCATGAGAAATACTGCACATACCAGCGCCACGATTATGATCTGCTCGATAAATACTTCGTTTAGCGTCGCGATGGCGCGGTGAATTAACTCCGAGCGGTTGTAGACAGGCTGAATCGAAACACCTTCCGGTAAACCGGACGCGATTTCGTCGATCTTTTTTTCAAGATTATGGGTAACATTGAGAGCGTTTTCACCATGCCGCGCCACTGCGATACCCGAAACAACCTCTCCTTCTCCGTTGTATTCAGTAATGCCACGGCGCTCATCAGGAACTAACTCCACCCGGGCAACATGACTCAGCAATACCGGCATACCCTCGTGTGCCTTCACAACCAGATTTTCAAGATCACTAATTCCGCGTAAATAGCCCTTACCGCGAACCATATTCTCAGTTTCCGTCAGCTCGATCACACGTCCCCCGACATCGCGGTTGCTGGAGGCGACAACATCGGAAATGGTTTTGAGTGATATCCCGTAGGCTTGGAGGCGCCGGGGATCTACAGTGACTTGATAGTTTTTTACAAAACCGCCTACACTCGCCACTTCCGACACGCCATGTGCTGCAGTCAACTGATAGCGCAGAAACCAATCCTGAATAGCACGTAATTCGTCGAGTGCGCGATTCTTGGCAATTAGCACATATTGGTAAACCCAACCAACCCCCGTTGCATCCGGGCCGAGAGAAGGCCTGACATTTTCTGGCAACCAGTTTGCTGCGAAGCTCAGGTATTCCAGTACTCGCGAACGCGCCCAGTAGATATCGGTGCCATCTTCAAAGATGACGTACACAAACGATACACCGAAATTTGATAATCCCCTGACAACCTTTGATTTTGGCACACTCAACATAGCGGTAGTCAGCGGATAAGTAATCTGGTCTTCGACCACCTGCGGCGCCTGTCCGGGATATTCCGTGTAGATGATGACCTGTACGTCCGATAAGTCGGGTATTGCGTCGATAGGCGTCTTCAACACTGCATACACGCCCCAAGCTACCACAAAAAAGGCTCCAAGTAGTACCAGGAAGACATTCCGCACCGACCATTCGATTATATTGCCAATCATCTTAGTGTCCTCCGTGAGCGGTGGCGCCGGGGCTGAGATCTGCTGGCTGAATGCGCACGATGATATATTCACCGGCTGATTCCTCGGTGATTTCGAATATAACCTTTTGTCCAGGCTTAAATGAACGAAGTAACGCTGGATCAGAAATGCGAAAATCCATGATCATTGCAGGCCATTGAAGACTAGCAATTGGGCCATGCGCAAGTGTGATTGTTGCATGCGCAAAATCCATGGTATTGATGGTTCCTTCGCCGCGATGCGTTTTTAATGGCGATGCCTTAACAAACGAGCCAGTTCCAGCCTCTTTTTCCTCATCCGGCAGTTGGTGACCTCCATGACCAAAGCCACTCAGAACCGCTTTGAGATTACTTTCTGCATCAATCAGGAAATTAGCTTTAACCACAACGGTTTCTCCAGTATTAATTCCCCCCAGCACCTCAGCATAGCCATCGGCATGCAT
The DNA here is from genome assembly GCF_000219585.1 of Nitrosomonas sp. Is79A3. Lineage (NCBI taxonomy): Bacteria > Pseudomonadati > Pseudomonadota > Betaproteobacteria > Nitrosomonadales > Nitrosomonadaceae > Nitrosomonas > Nitrosomonas sp. Is79A3. The sequence goes on from NC_015731.1 coordinate 2,861,187, forward strand.
ACCCAGTTTAACCGTGCGCGGTTCAAATCGGCCTGCGCCGAGATCCACCAATACCACCCGGCGGGTGCCAGTATCCAGCACGGCTGAATCGGGTATTACCAGCACTTTGTCTTTGCTGTGGGATGAAGCAAATTCCACGCGTGCGTACATGGCAGGTTTCAGCAGGCCATCGAGGTTGGGAAGTACAACACGCACGATCGCAGTACGCGTCTCAGGAGTTACTGTGGGATAGATGAAAGCAATTTCACCGTTGAATACTTCGTTTGGATAAGCTTCCACTCTGATGGTGGCCACCTGACCTTGATGTACCATTCCAAGATCTTGTTCAAATACGTCCGCTAGCACCCACACGCTGGATAAATCAGCAATCTGATAAAGCACTTCTCCAGGCATAAAGCGTTGACCCATGACAGCCCTCTTTTCCAGCACCACACCATCGGCTTTAGAACGCAATGTCATATACTGCCGCACTTCGCCGGTTTGCTGCAGGCGTTGTAACTCGGTTTCCGCAATATCCCAATTGCGCAGTTTCTGCAATGCGCTGGCAACCAATCGCTGCATAGAGGCCCGCACATCGGAATCGCTATCAGCGGTGGATTGCAACCCCCTTAGCGCAATCAAGTATTCCTGTTGTGCAGTAATCAAATCAGGACTGTATACATCCATCAAGGCATCGCCCTTTCTCACTGCCTGACCTGTAGTGTTTACATAGAGCCGTTGGATCCAGCCTTCAAATTTAGTCACTAACGTATATAATTTGCGTTCATCTGCCTGTATCGTTGCTACGGCTCTAATAGTGCGCGTCAGTTCACGTAATGTTGCAGTTTCAGTTCGCACCCCTAGCTTTTGAATTTTTTCGGTACTTATTTTTACAATAGTTTGATCTGATTGAGATTCCTCTCCCTCATAAACCGGCAGATAATCCATTCCCATGGCATCCTTTTTGGGTACTGGGGAGGTATCGGGCAACCCCATTGGATTGCGATAATATAAAATCTTTTTTTCGGTGCTGGTTGCTGCGGATAAAGCAACTCCGGTTGATGTTTGTGATTGCGTATTACCCAACCAATAACCCGCGAACAGCGCGGTTGTAATCGCAATCCCAATCATAATTGGCTTAATAGTAGATTTCATTGGAAACTCCATAATCGGTAACAGTTAGTGCTGCTTTTTGCCGACCAGCAAATCAATTTCCGCCACTGCTTTGCTGTAATTCGCCATCGCGGTGATGAGACTGGTCTCGAAATCAAATACTGTCATTTGATTATCCAGCAAGGTCAGAAAATCAACCCGGTTTACCTGGTAAGCAGCCAATGCGGATTCAACCGTCAATTTCGCTTGTGGAAGAATGGCAGTCTGATAGAGCTTGACCGATTTCAGGCTTTGCTCAGCGATGGCAATTTGCTGACGCAATCTTGCCGTAACTTCATTACTTTGCGCTTTATACAGACTGACTGTTTGATCACGCATTGCCTGTGATTCCATGATGCGAGGCTCAATTTTATTACCGCGCCATACCGGCAGATTAACCGCCACAGTCATACTGACCATGTCATCGCGTCTCGTACCGTCCATCATGTTGTCACGCTGGCCATACGAAAACCGCACGTCAAAATCCGGATAGTAGGCCCTGCGTGCCAAATCAACAGATTTCTCATTGCGTGCAATCAGGCTTTGCAATGCAAGCAATTGCGGGCGTTGCGTTAGAGCTTCCTGTTGTAATGCCGCCAAATTCAAAGGCACTTCTTGAATTTGTAGTGGTACCGGAACCGGAATCTCGCCTTTGATGTGGCGTCCCAGAGTGCGAATCAGTTCTGCTTCCAACACTGGCTGTTCGCGCGCCAATCCCGACAATCTGTCCAGCATTCTCGATACTTGTGTTTGTGCTTTCAGTACATCCGCCTGACTGCCTTGTCCAACTTGGTAGCGTTCTTCCGCAACGAGCAGAAAACGTTCGAGTGTTTGTTTATTTTTTTCAACCAATTTGATCATTTCCAGCGTAAGCCCGAGATCAAAGTAAGCTGTTTTAAGATCGTGCACAACGCGATTAACCGTTTCATGATAACCCTGCCCAATCGCTTCGGCATCCTTGGCGGCAACATCTTTACGCAAACCGCGTTTTCCCGGAAAAGGCAAACGCTGAGATAGACCGATCATTTTCATGGTCATATCCTCGCGGTTGAATGGTGAAGATGCCAGCGGTGCATTGATCACACCAGCCTCAAGCATGGGATCATCCAGCGCTTCCGCTGGTGATACTCTTTGTTGAGCAGCTTCACGTTCTTGATACGCAGCCTGAATCTCCGGATTATTTTCCAGTGCTTCTGCAATCAAACTCGGGAGCAGCGTCACGTTGCGGGAGTTGGATGCTGTAAAGGTTTTTTGCGGAACAGATTGCGTGAAGACTACTGCTCCGGTTTTGTTTGAAATAACTTCCTGTCCCTGCGCATGGGTTGTTAGCATGATCACAATCCATGCAAATATGATCATACCAGCGCGGTTCATCGTAACCTCCGGAAGAAATTTTTTTGTTTCGGATTAGCTTTAATAATGAATGAAAGGAACATATTAGCCTCCTGACAGGTAATATCACCTGTTTCATCGATGATGAACAAACAGTGCGATTAGTTTGCGATATTGCACAACCTGCGCACATTTACTTACACTTACACGCAGGATTAATGCAAAAAATAGCTCTATGCCTGGATTACAGGCGGATTTTTAAAGGCGGCTAGCTAGCGGAGGATGTTGCGGCTGTTCGGGTACAAATGAGATAAAACTGGGATTCAATGAAGTAATAGCGGAAGTGCCGATGGTTAACATAGAGGCCGTGTAGCCAGACAGGATCGGCGTATTACTGTATGCGTTACAAGAGGTATCATCGCACGGCAGGCTTGCTAACAAATGATCGGTTGTATTATTTGCTGTTTGCTTATGACAAGCATCATGATGATGGTTATCGATAGCTGCCGCCGATTTCTCATGATGACTTTGGAAATTCTTTTCCTGCACACACACCGACAAAACAGCCGCTGCAGCGCCTTGCAATGGCAACCACAGCATAAAAAAAAGCAATAGCCATTTGTAGTAGTTGTGTGCTTTCATTTTTTTATTATAAACAATTTACAGCTTTGATAAATAAAATCTTTAAGCATCTCTTATAATCAGAGCGGTTGACTAGATGCTATCAATTGCTGAAACTTTTCAGCATAATAGCTTGCTTTAACCTGATCGCCAATAAGCTTGGCTGCCTGTGCCGCACGATAAATGCCATTGCGGCGATTGGGCGTGCGCAGCAATGAAGCTTCGAATTCATTCAGTGCTTCACCGGGCCGTTGCAATTCAAGCAGCAGCTCGCCCAGCAATTCCCTGGCGGGTATTACCGAACCCGGCGTGACATTGTCTTTCTCGGTTGAATCTTCCAATTCAGCCGAAGCGCGCATGAGTTTCACCGCTTCCTCCGTTCTACCCTTTCCATGCTCTATCCAGGCCGCTACCGCCAAGCGTTGGATCTCGATTTGATCAGCCGTATAGTCCTTATTTGCCGCTTTATCGGCATCACGCAATGCCGCAAGCCGTTGCAGACTATTCCGGGCAATATCCATTCTTCCGCTTCTGGCGGCGCCCAAGCCGCGGGCAAAGTGCGTTATTGACTCGCACCAGCCAAATTGACCCCAGGGAAAATCAATTGGATTCACGTTTAGTTCAGAGGCTTCGATCCATTCACCACGTTCTATCGCATAGCGCGCCGGAATCGCCGCAAATGCATAGGCAGTGGTAGTATTTTCCGGCTGCGCTTTTTTGATGGCTTGCAGTTCTCGCAAGATTTCCCTGCCTTTTTCTGTCTGACCGTTTTGCAGATAAGCGTACATCATATAATCCATAAAATGGAACTGCTGATCCCAGGTTCCCGACAGTGAATTTTTCCGCGCGTAGTCTTTTGCCGCATGATATGCCGCCAGATTGGATTGCGCTGCTTCCTGCCACTGCCCCAGTCTGATGAAGATGTGCGACGGCATGTGCAATGCGTGCGGAACCGCCGGAGCAATGTGTGTATATGCCCGGGCTGCATTCATTCCAAGCTCAGCCAGTTCGGGATAATCGCTGCTGTGGATGATGTAATGCGCGACGCCTGGATGATTCGGCTCTTGCTCCAGTACCTTCTGCAACAAATTCAATGCTTTTTTCTGATTGGCGTAGGTCTTATCCTTAGGTGAAGCGGTGGAAATCAGCGCCAAAGCATAAAAAACCGCAGCTTCCCGGTCATCCGGGTTATGTGCCAGAACCCGCTCCATTGTTTGCTGATATGCAAGCTTTCTTGCGCCGTAGTCGGCTTTTTCATCATCCTGATACAAGGACTCAATAGCTTCAAGATAGGTATCTTCCCGCTTTGTCTTGATTGCCAGCTTTCTCGCTTGCTGCAGCGCTTCGCGCCCCTTTTGCTGTTCTGCTGCGGCCAGAGGTGTGGCCCATAGCTGGTGATAAAGACTCATCGCTACTCCCCAGTAGCCCATGACGCAGGTTGGATCGTTAACAGTGACTTGCCGAAATGTCTTTTCGGCCTCGTCATACCAGAAGGAATGCAACATGGCGACAGCCTGATTAAATTGTTCCTGAGCAATCGGCGTACATGAAACCGGAAAATTAACCTTCCCTAATTTTTCCTCATCGAAATGGTTCAAATGTAGATGATCCCCGTCTGCCTGCAGAAAGCCCGCAGACATTGCGGTAATGAAAAAGATAATTGATATGAATGTTTTCATGTGATACCTCCAAATATTTTGATAAATCATTGAGATAATCAGCGATCATCTGAATGAGATTGAGACTGTTTTTTCTATTTTGCTCGTGACCGGCGAGCACGAGCATGCGTATGACTCGCGCCATGTGCCTCGAGGAATTCTTTGGTGCTATTCTCACCAGCCAAAGTATCTAGAATCGGACATTCCTGGCGCTCATCCCCGTGACAGTGCGCGATTAACTGCGATAATGCTTGAGCAATTGATTCCAACTCAGATATTCGCGCTCTCATCTCAGTTAAGTGCTCTGCTGCAAGCTGTTTGACTTCGCGTGCTGGCCGCTGCCGATCTTGCCAGAGTGAAAGTAGCTTTTTGATTTGCACCGCGCTGAAACCGACTGCACGCGCCCTGCGTATGAAACGCAACGTGTGTATAGCGCGTTCATCATAGTGACGATAGCCTGAATAAGAGCGCGCTGCTTTCGGGATAAGTCCCGTCGCCTCGTAGTAGCGGATCATTTTTACAGATACACCGGAATCACGTGCTGCCTGTCCAATATTCATGCCGTCACCTCAATGATATGTATGCGCAAGCGCATGACCGCGACCTTGTGCGATAAGCCAGCGATTGACGGGGAAAGCAGCCGCAGCCGTAATAACTAATGCAATCGTAAGACTGCTCCAAAACAGCAACGAATCAAGCGGCGCATTCATCGCTCCCGGGATCATCAACATCATCAGATTATCGATGATTTCCATAATCGCGATCGAAGCTGTATCGGAAGCCAGTACAATACGCGCGGCGGCTCCAAAACCATACCCAGAACGCAGCATGGGTAGCATGGTGAGAAGATAGCCAGATAGAAAAGCGAGTACTATCGCAAGCGCTATCGTTTCAGCATTGCTCCAGCCCAAAGCCGTTCCAATCACTATCCCTGCAACTTCGCCAATTGCGCAACCCGATAGGCAATGCACGGTAGCAATCAAAGCAACGCTATTCAACGATTGTTCTTTAACCGATTTGTGATTGTGATGTAAATGTTTTTTCATGTTCAACTCCTGAGAGATTTGTTTATGGAGTCTTAATGCTGAACCTTCCCATCATTGGAATGTCAATACTCAAATCTCAAAACAATATTAAGCCTGATGTAGCAAAAGCAGGGACAACATCCTTATAACCTACTTAGTTCGATTGAGCGTTTGGAAATTTAACTACTTCCCTGCCCCCTAAGTGCAGGTTCTTATCGGCGTGGAAATTATTCCGATACAACAAGAACCTAATTGCATGTGTGATGCCGATGCATACATCACTATGTAAAACCAAGCTCAACAAGCCTACCAAATCCTACTTCGCCAGCTTCAGCAAATCAAACACCCCTTACAAAACCCGCTGCTTTGGCGGGGCCGGATAATAATTGCATCATCTGGTTTTGATGCGCATCATTGCTATCCATAACAGCGTCATCAACGGCTTTGGTAAAATCTCCCAGCACCGCCTGTTCCGGTGAATTATTGGCAATTTGCTTCATGATTAGGGCATTTTCACTGACTTTATCCCGGATGGTGTAGGCGTAATCCGCCAGTGAAGGAAAAAATTTTTAGTATTGTCTAAACTCTCATCTGTTGACGCACAGCCCATGCAAAAAGCCGGCCTCCAAGTAACCATCTGGCAATTACGGCTGTTTTAGAATCCCACGGTAATGCGTGCCGCACGGGAGGAATCGATTTTGTAACAGCGCTCAGCACAGCCCGGGCAATAATTTCCGGACCGGGTGCGGTAGGTTCACCCGCCAAAAGTTTATATAAACCCGCTATTATTTTCTGATAAGCCAGTGGGTGAGAAATCGTTTTAAGTAATTCAAACTGCTTGGCCGCAAATTCAGTTTTAATTAAACCAGGCGCAATTACTACCACATCAATCCCCAGCGCCTTGACCTCACCACGCAAGGATTCCGACAATGCCTCTATCGCATGTTTGGATGCGGCATACCATCCAAAACCAGGCAGCGCGATCTTGCCCAGAATTGACGAAATATTAACAATACACCCTGATTTTTGCTTGCGCATCTGTGGAAGGACCGCATGCATAAATCTGGCATAACCAAAGACATTCACTTCAAACTGATAATGCGCTGCTTCCATAGAAACACATTCAATTACGCCTAATTGACCAAAACCAGCGTTATTCACCAATACGTCAATGCGACCCTTAGTTAAAATTATGTGCTCTATGGCCAAAGCGATGGCTTTTTCATCCGTTACATCGAGCGGAATCGGTTCAATGCAATCCGAACGGATCTGTTCTAGCCGCTCGACACGCCGGGCCATAGCAAACACATAATAACCATTTGCTGCCAGAAGCTCAGCAGTAGCCCTGCCAATACCACTCGAAGCGCCTGTAACTAATGCAATTTTCTGTGTCATTATTTTATACGCTCAATTATTTTTAAAATGGGAGGGAATCTCTGATCTACTACAACGCTTATAACAACCTAATTGTAAGATATTTATTGATCTTTTATCTCTTTCATCAATAAATACTCAAGAAAGTGAAATAACTTAAGGGGTCTCTGAATGACTGTCATTTCGAGCGTAGCGAGAAATCTATGGTATTGATTGCACATGAACTGCATAAAGCAGCGTAGTAGAATGGGAGACAATAGGGTAATCGACAGATTCCAGCTGCAGATTTCCAGCCGGAATGGATGGATTAGCTCTAACAGGCCGTTGGAAAACTATCTGCGTTGCTGCTGCGGTGTTAAAAACAGACTCAAAATGCTCATTTATTAAGCATAAACTACACTTTTTCGCCTGTTTTTGCCTCGCATCGGCTGCCTCGAAAACGTTTTTCAACGGCCTGCTAAACTCGAGTTTGGGAAGATTTTCACAGTTTCTAACGTAGAGACAACTTAGGCTTAGCAGGCTGTTATAGGGAGTACAGATGACGAAACTTAATATTGCAATCATCGGTTTTGGGCGGGTAGGACGTGCCTGTGCACTTTCATTGCGCAATGCAGACGATCTTGTGTTGGCCGGTGTTGTATGGCGCTCAACCTCGCCGATGAAACTGCCTAATCCACTCGGCAATGTTCAGGTGGTTGCGCATGTGCGTGATCTGAAGCGTGTCGACGTGGCGCTTGTTTGTGTGCCAGCAGATGCTGTTCTGAGCGTTGCATGCGAGCTGCTGCAGGCACGAATCCCGATTATCGAGTGTGCGGTGCTCGAAATGCGTGCACTCGAGATACATTATGACGCTATCGGCGATGCGGCGTGTCACCACGGTGCATGTGCCATTGTTGGCGCGGGATGGAACCCAGGTATTTTGCCGCTTTTCGAGCGCGCGTTCACGACACTGGTTCCCGATGGACGCACTAAACACACCAACCGGCCTAGCGCGAGCCTTCATCACACCGAGGCGGTGGAAAACATCAAAGGTGTAAAAGGTGCGCTTGCTGCCGAAACACACGATGCGCAGGGACAGCTGACCCGCTATGTCTACCTGGAACTCGAAAAGGGCATAAAGGGTTCAGGGGGAACGTCGCTTGATGCGATTGAAGCCGCACTTGCCGCTGATCCGCTCTTCATTGGCGAACAGACGCATGTATTTGAAGTCGAGAACATCGCCGCACTCGAGGAGGAAGGTCGCGGTATTCTGCTCGAGCGAACCGGTACGGAGCGAACGGGCGCGCATGCTGCGCTGTTGCTCGAGGGACGTTTTGACGTGCCGACATTCACCGCGAGGGTGATGATCGATGCCGCCAAGTGTATTCCGAGTCTTAAGCCGGGTGCGCATCGCTACGCCTTCTGGGGTTAATGCGTGCTCGAAATTGATGGTAGCTATGGCGAGGGCGGTGGTCAGTTGCTGCGGCTTGCCGTGGCGTTGGCTGCCATCACCGGCACCAGAGTTTGCATCACGAATATCCGCGCGCGACGCGACAAACCCGGCCTCGCGCCACAACATCTCACCGGGGTGCAGGCAGTGGGCCAGCTCTGCGGTGCAAAGATCGAAGGCCTTACGCCACGATCACAGCAAATCACTTTTGAACCGGCCAGGCTGCGTGGCGGTGATTACCGCTTCGATGTCGGCACTGCGGGCAGCATAACGCTGGTACTACAGGCGCTGCTGCCAGTCATGCTGGCGGCGCAGATGCCTTGCAAGGTGCATATAACGGGCGGCACCGACATTCGGCAAGCACCGGCCGCGGATTATCTGCGCGAGGTGCTTATCCGACTGATCGAGCGGCTCGGTGCACGGGTAACCATACGGGTGCTGCGGCGCGGCTACTATCCGCGTGGCGGAGGTGAAATTGAGCTCGCAGTGGAGCCAGCAACTCTTGTCCCCGCAGTGTTCGACGCAACCGGCCACATCAAGGCGATCTATGGCATTACCCACGTGGCCAATCTTCCTGAACACATTGCGTTGCGGATGAAACAGGCGGTACTCGACCAGCTTGGCGCTTACGCAACACAGGCGAGTTTCGAGACGCAGATTCTCGGTCACGAAGCAGCCTTTGGTCCCGGCGGAGCAATCGTTTGCTGGATCAAGCGTGAGCATACCGTATTGGGTGCAGCGCGCGTCGCAAAGCGGGACGTACGCGCGGAAGCGCTGGGTGAGGCCGTAGGGAAGGAGCTTGCTGCAGACCTTGCAGCAGGTGCCGCGCTCGATGTGCATGCGGCTGATCAGATACTTGTTTACCTTGCGCTCGCTGGAGGCGGATCGTTTAGCACGCGTAGCGCCTCACTGCATGCGCGCACGGCGATGTGGCTGATCGAACAGTTTCTGCCGGTGACCTTCGGCGTATCAGAATCGGCAGAACTCGCACACGTTACCGTGACACCACGCGGGAAATAACCATGACACCAATCCACGAACTGCTTGCTCGCATCCGCTGGGATCCCGAATTCGGCAAAGGGAAATTTGAACTCGCCTACGAGGATAAAGTCGAACACCAGCTCAAGCGCGCGCCACTCGAGCAGATAACCATCGAACCAGGCCAGCACTTCGCATTCGAAGTGGAGACGGAAGATGGCACGCTACACACCATTCCCTTTCACCGGGTGCGGAAAGTTTGGCGGGATGAGGTGCTCATATGGGAACGGCATCCAGGAACGGTAGGAAAAATTAAACCTAAACTCCTCTGTTAGGTCACTCCAATGGCCAAAGAGGGTGGAAGGAAACCGAGGAGCTGTGAATTTTTCGGTCTGGTCGCAATAATTTTGTTAATGATATAGCGTCCAAGTACGCCCCAATGATCCGCTTTGGTCAACTGAGGCGCATTTGCCAGAACATGATCAAGACCTTTTCGTATATTGGTGATCATCGACTTGATATGATCTCCGGCTGCGTGAGTCAGAGTGAGCAGCAATCGGGATTGACCGGCATGCTGGGTCAGGCGGGCAATGCCGCTGAGCAACATGGGACGGCTAGTGATTGCCTCCAGGCGTGTCTTCGGGTGTGCCAGTCTGACATACCAACTCCACCAATTGTAGATGAGCGCGACTGCTCGCGCTGAGAGGTTGCAACGTTCCAGGTCTTGCGTGGTATAGCCACCCCAACCCCATTGGTTTTTCAGCTCATCGAAGCCGTTCTCGCAGTCGGCCCGATCCCGGTATAACTGGCCAATGGCGTCGAGGGAGTAGTTTGTATTGGTCACCAATATAGCGTATTCCCAGAGTTTAACCGTATCCCTCCAACCCCACCATCTACTCACATTCCTTCAACAATGCTTCAATATCCTCCGGTGCAAGCGGTAGCAATTCATCGATTCGGCTATTAGGCCAGGTGGGGAGTTTTTCGAGGGTGTCGGCTAGCCATTGTGCGGGGTTGAGGCCGTTGAGTTTTGCGGTGCCGAGTAGGGTTTGAATGGCGGCGGCACGTTTTCCGGCGCGTTCGGAGCCGGTGAACAGCCAGTTTTTCTTGCCGAGCGCGATGGGGCGAATAGTGTTTTCGACGGGGTTGTTGTCAATCGGCAGGTGTCCGCTGCTGGCGTAGCGGATTAGGCTTTGCCAGCGCTTCAAGGTGTAGTCGATGGCTTTGGCGGTGCCGCCGCCATTGGCAGTTTGGGCGCGAGTTTGCAGTAACCAGTCGTGCAACGATTGCAGGATCGGCAGGCTTTTTTCTGCACGTAGTATCTGCCGGGCTTCGGTCGATAAGTGCTTGCCTTCGGCTTCGACGGCGTAAAGTCCGCCTATGCGCTGCAACACCTCATACGCGACGGTGCTGGCATTGGCTTGGTGCAGGTCGAAGAATTTGCGGCGCGCGTGCGCCCAGCACCCTAATTCAGTGCAGGGTGATGCTGTTTTGGAGAATAAAGCCTTGTAACCGCCATAGTCGTCTACCAGCAAGTGGCCTTGCCAGCTGTTGAGGAAGTTTTGCGCATGTTTGCCACTACGGCTGGTTTGGTAGTCGAATACGATGATGCGCGGCCCCAACTCAAAATCGTTACTGCGATACGCCCACAGATAGGCGCGTTGCGTTCTTCCGCTGCCGGGATCAAGTTGCGCCACCGGGGTTTCGTCGGCGTGTAACACAGAGCCATGCAATAAGTGCAAAATCAGCCGGTCAACCAGCGGTTGTAGTGCCACGCCTACACGTCCGATCCATTCCGCCAACGTGGAAAGCGATAAAGTGACACCTTCCCGGGCGGCGATTTGTGCGATGCGATACAGCGGCAGGTGATCGAGGTATTTGCAGATCGTGATCCAAGCAAGCAGTCCGGGTGTTGCCATACTGCCGTCGATCACCGCGGGTGGAACCGGTTCCGCGACCACGGTTTCGCAAGCCCGGCAGGCGTATTGCGGGCGGATGTGACGGTGCACGAAGAATTCGGCGGGTTTGACGTCCAGTTGTTCGCTGACGTCTTCGCCGATTTTTACCAGATCGCTGCCGCACTGTTTGCATTGGCAAGATTCCGGTTCATGCCGGTGTTCGATGCGTGGCAGGTGATCCGGCAGAGGTTGGCGCCCAGCGCGTGCACGCTTGGGTTTTTGCGGAACCGGCAGCGGCAGTTGCTCGATTTCCGCTTCGATCGCCGCCGCATCAGTTTGCCAGTCTTCTTCGAACAGGCTGAATTGTGGCTGCGACAGTGCTTCGCTCTTCGCGCCGAAACGAATGCGGCGCAAATGTGCCAGTTCCAGCTTCAGTGCCTGATTCTTCGCTTCCAGCAGTTTGAGCTCGTTTTGTGCTTGCGTAAGCAGTGATTGAATAAGGTTCGATACCTCGGTTTTAGCTTCCGGCGTGAGGTTCAAATGATCTAATTCGATTGACTGTTTTGCGTGCGTTTTCATGGCGTTATTATACTGCAAAACTTGCGCAAAGTGATTCCAGTATTGGCTTTCAGCTATATTTTCTTGCGCAGGATTGCAACCCCAAACGACACCAATCCACCCCGGCAATCAACCACTCCCATTGCAACGCAGTCAGTTCCATCCCGCCCGTATCCGAACGCCCCCAAACGAACCGTCCCTGATGCAAGCGCCGCTGGCACAACCACACGCCGGTGCCGTCCCACAGCAGCACTTTGATGCGATTGCCCGCGCGATTGCAAAACACAAACGCCGAACCCGCACAAGGCGAGCGCTGCAACGCCTGCTCCACCAATACCGACAATCCGTCAATGCCGCGACGCATATCCACCGGCTCAACCATCAACCAAATCTTCCCTGGATTCGCAATCAAAGACACTTCAACAACTCCCCCAGCCAATGCGGCGAAACCGTCGATGGCAGCTCCAACACATGATTGCCTTGACCGCGAAGACGTAGCGTGCTCGTCGGTGCAGGCATCGGTTTGATCGTGACCGGGACCAACGCAGGCGGCCGGATAACCTGACCGGCACGATGCTTGCGAACCCAATTGCCAAACGTCTTGGTATTCAAACCATGTTCCCGGCAATAAGCCGCCTGAGACTTACCGCTGGTTTGCCATGCTTCGATATGAATTCGTCGCGCTTCTGATGATGACATCGTCCCTCCTTGTAAAAGGTTTGAGGATAGCGATGACGTATCAGGGTGTTAATGTGGATGGATTGGAGGCTTACGTTTAACCTTGTCTGAATGGTCAATGAAGTGGAGCATCGGCTGCTGGTTCTCATTGCTCGTCTCGGCTGCCGCCATGCTGTCTTTGATTCGCCGCCGCAGTACCACTACACGCCGCGCACCACTCCAACCCGTCAGCCGAAGCTTGCCTTCCACCGCGTCAAAGCCTTGCCCCGCGTTCTGCCAGTCGCCTTGCTGCCATTGCCGCTCGATCAGGCGCTTAACTCCGGCAGTTTGCCGTAGCTTGAAGAGGTAGTGCTGTTCAATTCGCTCCATCTCGACCATTACCCCCTGATTGCCAAAGGCACTGTCACCGCGCACCAGGGCGGGGCGTTCCTCGGCAGCGAGTCGCTCAATTAGCCGGCACAGGCGCGGTAGGCTATGTTTCGCCGCACTGGCTTTACCGCCTTGTACCTCGACATCGAGCACCAGTCGAATGTTGCCGATCCAGTAGGTGTGCAAAGTATGGCTCGGCCGTCCCGGCTTGGTTGGGTTGTAGCCAATCTCGGCACCTGCCTGGTGACCATACAACAGTTTGACGCTGGTGTCGGCATCGAGTATCCAGGGCGTGCGTAAAGATTCTTGGATGCTCTCACCCAGGGCTTTATCCATCCATGCTGTGCTCTTCGCCAGTTGGACTGCGTGGGCAGCGCGTTCTTCTTCGCTACCATACTTCTTGCATGGGGCCGGTGCCAAGTGCGCCAGTGCGCGACGCAGACTCTCGTCACTGATGATCTTGTTCATGCCGAGTATCCGGGGAGCAACTTCATCGCCGCGCAGCCCGGCAACATGTGCATAGCGCCGCTGTCCATCCAAGATCGATAATAGCCAGGTGCCAAGCACATCAACTACCTTGGGTGCGTTGGGACTGGTGTAATCCATTGGACATCCATCCACCCAGCGGGTGAATAACCCAGAAACTTCCAAAAACTCGGCAAAGAATGGTAATTGCCCCAGTGCTGTGGCGCTTCCGCCTTCGTCCCAGCGAACGTGAAACCGGCCACCAGGAGTGGCTACGCTTTGTTCAGCCGTCGTTTGTTCCGTCTCCTGCAAAGTAGTATTGATCGCCTCGACCAGTGTCTTCTTCTCAAATTTAATTTCACCCATTGGGTGAGCCTCCTATTCTGTCGAAAACCCTTACCAGAAATACATTCGTGGCAATTTTACTGGAATCAACTGAGGAAAATAGGTTAAATGAGGCCATTGCTTGAGCAACGGTAACTGGCCAACCTCACCAAAGAAATCAAAAATCACTACTTAGGGAAGCTCTGATTAAGGAACCTCTGAATAACTGTCATTTCGAGCAGAGCGAGAAATCTATACTGTTGATTGCCAAAGATTCCTTAAGTTGATTATCGTTCGTCCTGAGCTTGCCGAAGGATTTAATCAGAGCTTCCTTAGTATCCTGAGCATAGGCTAAATACCAAGACATTTGGAAAAATGGGAAGATCAATAGGCCTCCCTATTTTGGAGGCGAATTATTTTGATCCATTTTGTAGTGCACCTTCTTAGTTAAAAGTAGATAATCCTCTTTTTTAGCCAGAAAACAGGAAGGTGAACTGTGACGCATCTGACCCAGAACGAAATCGAATCGATCGAAAATAAATTACGCAACCGCCAGCAAGAATTGCTCGAAGAAGTTCGCAATGAACTTGACGAGCGCGAGGACCAGCACTTGGCTGCGTTGATGGGCAATGACCCGGGGGATAACGGTGATTTATCGCTGGCCGATGAACTGGCAGATCTGAACATACTCCGGGTGGATCGCCAAATCAAAGAGCTACGCGCGATTGAAACCAAATTGGCGCAGATCAAAGAAGGCAATCTGAATGAATGCATCGATTGCGGCAAGGAAATCGGCTTGCAACGCTTACTGGCTTATCCGGTAGCTATGCGGTGTGTGAGTTGTCAGGAAAGGCACGATCAGATGTATGCACATGAGGCGCGCCCAAGTCTGTGAAGAATACTTGAATTAGTAGCTATGGCAGTACACTACTGGGTTGCGCGTTCAAGCTCTTTACAAAGATTTCTCGAATAAACAGCTCCGTGGCAAGCCCACGGGGAATCATAAGTTGAATAATCAATGGTCGAATGGCAAATTCACCCCAATCTCCTTGCGGCCTTGGGGCGAATAAAGCCCTCGATAATCCAAACTTAGCTTACCAAATGACAATAACCAATCCAGTTTGCGATACGAATGATCCAGCGGTATCAACGCGCGTCCAACCTAAAAAATAAATTGCCTTGCTCTCTTTCCTTCAGCAAAAAAATCCTACCGATTTGAATTTTCCGTATTATCGCCTAAGGAACCTCTGAATAACTGTCATTTCGAGCATAGCGAGAAATCTATACTGTTGATTGCCAAAGATTCCTCACTACGTTCGGAATGACAGAGGTGAGTTATTCAGAGATTCCTAATTTATCGGCAGCCCTACTTTGGCACTTCGATGCCGTTTCGGGTAGTGGGCTCCCTTACATTTTTTTGCAAAATGCCTGACGCAAATCAGTTATGAATTTCAGGCTAAAAAAATTTTTGCTGTCAGTATATAATTTCTGCTTTCGACCTTTATTTCGTTGAACTCAGATGCAGAAACCTGAACCACCAGTTATACAACCCTTTACTTTTGTTTTCAGTTGGCGGCGTTTTTCGGTGCACTGCGCAATTATGGGCGTTTGTGTGTTGCTAGGTATGATGACTTGGTATTTTGGCAAACCGCATAGCGTCCGGTTTTATGAAACAAAATCGGAAACACAGCTTGCTGCATCGATTGCGCCCGATATCAACATGACGCTTGATATCCGCAGCTCTGTGTCGGTAAAAGAAAATCAGCCACTGCAAGTCGAATTGTTTAAGGGAAATGTTTATTTTGACATCAAGAAAAATGCTCACAACCAGCTTGAGGTCAAAGTCGGCAATGCCATCATTAAAAACACCGGAACCCGCTTCAGTATCCGGATGCAAAAAGATGGCAGTAGCCATATTGCGGTTGCGGATGGCCACATCAAAATCCAAGTGGCATCTGGAATATATCAGATCAATGCGCTTGAACAGGCTGAATTTGATGATGCCTGCATTCGCAAACACAGTCTCATTACTGAACGCGACATCGCGCCTTGGCGCTCTGACCCGTGATTAATGGATTTGCTCTCAGTGAAGCAACAGCTTCTCTGTGATTCAGTAAGTACTGAAGAAATTTTACGGAAACGCACTACAAAACCCAGTATACCCAATCCAACCAGCAACATTGCATAGGTCTCAGGTTCTAGCACTGGAGTGAGAATAGCTGAGGTCAGGAAAATTCCATCATCCGGTTGATTCGAAAATGTACCGATGATACTGAATGCACCGACCAAACTATCCCAGAATATGGGATACATGTTGCAATTTAATCACCGCACCCTCCGGCAAGCTAGAAAATCATTGGCTAACTGGAAACATATCTATCACCAATACCTCCGTTCCCTATGGGCAGTGGCGCTCCAAATAGCTGGAGATTTCCACCAATCAGATCCGTTTGATAAAGTTGATTGATAAAATAGTAAAAAAGAGTTGGAAAATATACAGAGGTCTATTCTATTTATGTAAGCCATTTGTCCTAGTTTGCAACTGTTGGCTCTTTCAAACCGGTATCAGAAATGACAAATACTGCTTGTTATGCTCAACCCTATGATCGTACCACCAAGCATCCCATCCCTTGCCGGGCGAGATTCTGGCAGGCTGTGCGTGCTTGGCTTTCGTGCAAACCCACCAGCCTCGCCCGATACAACTTGCGGTTACTGATTTCCACCTCAGTGACCATCACTTCTCCTGGTACCCAACGAGCAGCGGCTTGGGCCTGGGCATGAGCCCGGTCGGGTTCATGATAAGAACCTATCTGCACGGCCCAAGTGTCATTCTCCAGCATCGCAACTTTTTGCGGCCGTGCATTGACCGCCGGTTGTACAACCGGTTGCGTCACGACGGAAACAGATATCTTTTCCAGCACGGGAGATGGTTTCGGTACAGGAGTCGAAGTACTAGTCTTCAAGGCTGCAACCGGCACAGCGCGGGTATTACTAGTATTGCTGGCCAACTGCTGAGTCGTGTGTCCCTGGTTAAAACTGCGATCGAGCAATTGTGCCATATGCTGATCACGCGCAGCTGCGGTTTGTCCGCCCATTACTACTGCAATTACACGACGGCCACCACGTTTGGCGGAAGTAGCTACATTGAACCCAGAGGCGCGAATAAATCCGGTTTTCAAGCCATCCACACCTGGGGTATTTCGCACCATGCGGTTATGGCTTCTATAAGTAGCACCATTGTAGCTGAATGTCTGGGTAGAGAAATAATGGTAGTGCTTGGAAAAATCCCTCATTAATCGTGTCGACAAAGTCACCAAGTCCCGGGCTGTGGTCTTTTGCTCACCATTGGGTAAACCAGAAGCATTACGGAAAGTGGTGGAATGCATACCCAGTTTACGTGCCTTATCAGTCATCATATGGCCAAAGTTTGCTTCGCTACTGCCAAGCGCCTCGGCTACCACTGCTGCCACATCGTTGGCAGAACGTACAATTAATGCCGGAATCGCATCACGCACACTGATACTATCTCCTGCACGTAAGCCGATATTCGTCTGCGGCATTGATGCCGCATGCGCCGACACTTGCATTCGCTCATCCAACGACATCTTGCGTTGTTCAATCGCCTCGAACAGCATATAGAGGGTCATCATCTTGGTTAGAGATGCTGGATAACGGCTGGCATCAGCGTTAGATTCGTGCAGTACTACACCTGTATCCGCATCTATTACGATAGAGGAATAGCGGGGATTTGCCTGCGCTTGATTGGCTAGGGACAATGACAACAAGACAGCAAGAACAAGCAGTCCTTTTCTTATTGCATGTTTCAAAGTAAACATAAACCTATCCTCTCTGAATGTTATTCAAGATGGAAAAACAATATGATCGGTATAATTATATTATACCGGCCCGGAATGTCTTCCATACCAGGCAACAACACCAAGCACCCTTTGCCGCCATCTTCTTTTTTAGTTATCACTTTTTTCATCTCGTGAAATTATCTTTACGCACACCACGATTTATAAATTTATATACTAAAGGAACTTGAATTCATTATTCTTATTATTCATAAGCTATTATTTATAATTCTCAAAATATCTTCTGTTATTTCTTCTTGTTACTTTTTCTTACTGCCTATTCTAATACCTTAACGCATCGCAGTAATTAGTAATAAATAGCATATTTTCCTCTATCTAAAAAGTATTTTCTGTTATCACCAATCTTTCAGGGCCTGACACAGTCATATTTGGCCCAATCGAGCATGACCTCATTAATTTTCGCCATGCCCGTCCGTTATTTATCTTTTTGATAACGGAATGTCACTAAGACCTATGGATTCTACTTATACTTTATCCGTACTAAAATCGATTTCTTGCGCATACTTAATCGTCCTGACACTTGCTTTCGCATCCGCTTCCCAGGTGCTTGCCGGTAACTTAATCGTGAATAATGGTAGCGGTAGTGGGAGCTATCCCGCAAGCACTAAAGTTACCATTTGGGCAAATCCGCAAGAAGACGCAAATACGCTGAATACAACGAGAGCTCCCCTTGACGCAAACCTACCGATGCGGATATTCAACCGTTGGGTAGGAGACACCGCCCAGATAGCAAACGTTGAATCCCCTCAGACTACCGTAACCATGCCTGCAAGCGATATCAACATCACGGCACAATACAAGGATGCACCCCGATGGCTTGACGTTGTGACTTACTTCCCCGATCCCCACATCGGCGTAATCTTCATGTTTCACGGGATGGGAGGATGTGCCGCTTGTTTCTTCGATCAGACTGAAACTCGATCATTCATACAAGATGCCACGGCACGGGGATACGCCATTGTCGCATTGAATAGTTATGACCGGCAAAACAAGGCTTGGAATTTAGAAATGCAACCGACTAACAACCCCGATCTGCAACGCGTAGCTGCATTGCGTCAAGCTTTAATAGGCCAAGGAAGCATAAGCTCGGCCGACCCAACCTATCTAGTCGGTATCTCTTCTGGAGGATTTTTTGCATCCCTATTCACACAGTCAGTCCAGGATTACCTGAAATTTCCTATCGAGGCTATGGCTCTATACATAGCTTCAGGAAACTGGAATTCCATACTCTCCGCCTCCACCCCCACAATCTTCGTCGCAGGGGTAAATGACACATTGACACTTTACAACAACGTCCAGAACAGCTACGCGCAACTCCTGTCCATAGATATACCAACTCAACTGATCAGTAGTACACCGAGCCAACTTTACCCTGAACGCTTCTGGCGAATCGAAGGTTTGTCTGCCTTGGATTCCCAGACAATCTACAACGCTATCGACAATGCAGGCTTTCTCGATGGAAAAGATTATCTTCTTAGCAACCCCACTACATCCGGCTGGGAAGCCAGCTTGCCTGCCATGTACGAGTCTTATAAAGACCAGGTAAGCAACCAACTGAAAGTAGCCTTTGCAGAGCATTCTTTCATGGGGCACCTGAACAAGCCGGTATTCGATTTTTTCGCTAATCCCGTCACCGTCATTAACGTCGAACCGAGTATCAGCGAATTCGCGCCGACTTCGGGCCCGCCTGGTACACAAATAACGATTACTGGCAGTAACTTCTTCGATGTGCAATCGGTTGCTATTGGCGGCGTCACGACGCAGTTCGCAGTTGTTTCATTATCGGAAATTTGGGCATATGTTCCAGCAAACCCCTTAAGCGGCCCCATTACAGTTACCAATCCTATTACTTCCGCCACCAGCACAACCAACTTTTTAGTCGGCTCACCCACGATCACTTCCTTTACCCCTTCCACAGGTGGAAACGGAACATCGGTAACTATCACAGGCGACAACCTGACCAACGTAGAAGCAGTAGCCTTCAACGGCGTCACAGCAGGCTTTAATTCGTTCGGTCCAAAAACACTCTCTGCCACAGTGCCGAGTGGCGCAACCACCGGACCGATCACAATCACCACTTCGCAAGGCACTGTCGTCAGCGAAACCGACATGATCCTATTCCCGCCACCGGTGATCACGTCAATATCCCCTTCGCAGGGAACAATTGGATCTTTAATTACTATCACCGGCTCACATTTCACACCCGCCACTTCCGTAAGATTCTCTGGCATTGAAGCCAACTTTACCGTAGTGTCTGACACTCAAATCACCACCACCGTACCCGTTGGTACTCCCACGTATAGTCGTATCACTGTCATCGCTCCCAGCGGCTACACATCTTCACCCACCTACTTTCGAATTAAGTAAGTGACCCCCCACCGGCATTGGAGCTCGAAGTCCAATGCCGGGCACTAAGGCGCGGCGGAAGAAGACTCTTTCATCAGAAACACTACGCTTGCCAGGCTTTCATAAATATTGCTATATAGATAATTTTTAATAAAAATGTAGGACTTATCCTATTTATTATATTCATGATTTCTGAATCAATAAAAAGAATATCCCGACAAAACATATTTATATTTTTACCGCTAATACTTACTTCACTTATATATCATTAATGCACGAAACCAGAATAAATAAAGCAGCGATAAAGATATTCAAAAAGATGGATCTTGATACTAAAAGATCTCAATTATGAGCTTCAAAAGCGAACAAAAACGATGATATGAAGTTCTTTCAACCTTCAACAAAAGATGATCGCGCGTCTTAGATTATCAATTGATTTGGTTTTTAGTATAGTGGATAAGAGGAACATAAATTATGTCACAGGAGCAGGCAGCAAGTTTAGTCACTGAATCACCCGGTCCAGTTACCAATCTTATGGCTAATGAATTTTTAACCTTCCGTCTGGGCAGTGAAGAGTACGGGATAGAAATTCTTAAGGTGCAAGAAATTCGAGGGTATGACTCGATCACCCAAATTGCCAATGCACCGGAGTTTATCAAAGGAGTTGTCAATCTGCGCGGGATCATCGTGCCAATTATCGATATGCGAATCAAATTCAGGCTGGGCAATGCAGACTATGACCAATTTACCGTGGTCATTATTTTAAATGTAGCGGGCCGCGTCATGGGGATCGTGGTGGATGGGGTATCCGACGTGCTGACTCTGGAAGCCGGGCAGATGCGGCCGATACCGGGATTTGGCTCGATTATTGATACGGAATATATCATGGGATTGGGAACAGTCGAGGAACGTATGCTGATATTGATTGATATCGAAAAGCTGATGGGTAGCAGTGATATGGGTCTAATTGAACAAAGTATTAATTAACAGGAATAGTAGTTTTTTGATATGAAGATTTAAAGGAGATTCTAATGTTTAATAATATGACGATTAAGTCACGATTGATGTTTGTAATTAGTATGCTATCCCTATTGCTGGTAGGTATCGGTTCTTTGGGCCTGTATGGTATCAATCAGTCCAATGCGGGATTAAAGTCAGTTTATGAAGACCGTACTGTACCCGCAGTCCAGCTCGGAAAAATCCTGGATGTTTGGCACCTAGTTCGCCGGAACGCGACAGAGGCTGCACAAGCAAAAAATGTGGATGTTGCAAAAGCACGGGGAGAGGAAGCACTTAAATTAGTGAAACAGAACGAGGCGGTTTGGGCGCAATTCATGGCGACCAAATTAACGACTGAAGAAGCGGCGCTTGCTAAAACTAAAGGCGAACAGCACGTTCAATATGTGGAATCACTGAATCGAACGCTTCAGCTGGCTTCAGCAGGAGAGTTTGAAGCAGCCGCACTTAATGCTTCGACAGATGCAATGCAGAAGTTTAATGCACTGCGAGATACCGTCTTTGCTTTACTTGATTTGCAAGGAACTGCTGCCGCTCAGGAATATGCAACAGCGCAAAATCACTACGAGAATATTTTCATGACTTCAGTTGTAGTGATGATCCTGGGTGTTTCTCTGGCAATCATTGTCGGCTTTTTGTTAATACGCGCCATTGTTGGTCCACTCAATGAAGCCATTGCGGTGGCAAATGCGGTCGCAGCGGGTGATCTGACCAGCCGCATTGAAGCCAACTCGACCAACGAGACCGGCCGCCTGCTGCAAGCATTGAGAACAATGAATGACAACTTGGCAGATCTGGTGGGTAAAGTGCGGATGGGCACAGACTCTATCACAACTGCATCGGGTGAAATTGCCTCCGGTAACTTGGATTTGAGTCAACGCACGGAAGAACAAGCCTCCAGCCTGGAAGAAACCGCGTCTTCAATGGAAGAACTGACTTCCACAGTAAGACAAAATGCGGACAATGCGCGTCAGGCCAATCAATTGGCAGCGGGTGCTTCCGAAGTTGCGGTAAAAGGCGGTGCCGTGGTAGGGCAAGTGGTACAGACCATGAGTTCTATTAATGAGAGCTCGAAGAAGATTGTCGACATTATCAGTGTCATTGATGGCATTGCTTTTCAGACCAACATTCTGGCGTTAAACGCAGCGGTAGAAGCAGCGCGTGCCGGTGAACAAGGACGTGGTTTTGCAGTGGTAGCAACAGAAGTACGCACACTGGCGCAACGCTCAGCGGCTGCAGCAAAAGAGATCAAAGAGCTGATCAGCGATTCAGTCAGCAAAGTGGAAGATGGCACGCGCCTGGTTGATGAAGCGGGCGCAACCATGGATGAAATCGTCAGTGCTGTCAAACGTGTGACCGACATCATGGCTGAAATCTCTGCCGCATCGCAAGAACAAAGCTCAGGTATTGAACAAGTCAATCAAGCCGTCACTCAGATGGACGAAGTCACGCAGCAAAACGCGGCGTTGGTGGAAGAAGCGGCAGCTGCGGCGGAATCCATGCAGGAACAAGCGCAAACACTCACTCAAGCAGTCAGTACCTTCAAACTGTCTGGCGGTGGCAGCCATACACCAACACCAGTGAAAAGAAGTAACCGTCCTGCCACGGTTGCCAAATTGCCCAATCGCGGTCCTGCTACGAGGAAAGCTGCGGTCAATTCAAACACAGAATCCCCATCGGTACCGGCGCAACCGCGCAAAGTTGCATCAGGCGGTGGCGGTGATGAGTGGGAAGAATTCTAAGTCATCATACCCGAACACCACCCGGTTATCGGGCGGTGTTCGTCCACTCAACCCCAAATTTACTTGGATGAATCAAAGCTATCCATACTCATGATACTAAGTTTTAGGCGATAGTTTTAGTCAATTTGAATGCGTCAACAAGATCACCCAGCTTCGTGTTACGGCGGATTACAAGATTGGTGTTCAATCAAATTGCACAATTGGTAATTATAAGTACGATGCAACAGATATTGATCAGGTTAAATCCTAATTTCCTGTAGAAATTGCACTTCTCATCAATGTTTCTTTCTTGGCGTAAGACATTTCCTGCCAAATACAATCATAATCTCTTAATAAAGAATAAGAATCTACCGGCAAAATATATTTTTCTTTATTCCGTAAAGATAGGCTTCGCTCCAACAAAATCACAATAAATATCCCATTGGATAAGTGAATTCATAATGAGATATTTATTTATGAATATCAGCATTTAAAACATATCGAGCCGGACTAAACCCCGAAGGTGCAATAAATAGATTTTCGATATCCTTATAAGATTTTAATAGAGAAATAGTAGCTCATAGATTACTAATTGATCCGAGTTTTATAAAGTAAAAAAGAGGAGCATAAATTATGTCACAGGAGCAGGCAGCAAGTTTAGTCACTGAATCACCCGGTCCAGTTACCAATCTTATGGCTAATGAATTTTTAACCTTCCGTCTGGGCAGTGAAGAGTACGGGATAGAAATTCTTAAGGTGCAAGAAATTCGAGGGTATGACTCGATCACCCAAATTGCCAATGCACCGGAGTTTATCAAAGGAGTTGTCAATCTGCGCGGGATCATCGTGCCAATTATCGATATGCGAATCAAATTCAGGCTGGGCAATGCAGACTATGACCAATTTACCGTGGTCATTATTTTAAATGTAGCGGGCCGCGTCATGGGGATCGTGGTGGATGGGGTATCCGACGTGCTGACTCTGGAAGCCGGGCAGATGCGGCCGATACCGGGATTTGGCTCGATTATTGATACGGAATATATCATGGGATTGGGAACAGTCGAGGAACGTATGCTGATATTGATTGATATCGAAAAGCTGATGGGTAGCAGTAATATGGGTCTAATTGAACAAAGTATTAATTAACGGGAATAGTAGTTTTTTTGATATGAAGATTTAAAGGAGATTCTAATGTTTAATAATATGACAATTAAGTCGCGATTGATATTGGTGATTGGCATGCTGTCGGTTTTATTGATTGGTGTGGGTGGTTTGGGCATATATGGTCTTAATCAGACCAACGATTCTTTCAGAGGGGTTTATGAAGATCGCGCCGTGCCATTAGGGGATTTGGGGTTAATTCTGGATCGTATGCAACGCGCACGCCTAAATGCGGTGATGTCTGCTTATGGGAGAAATGCTGAAATAGTAAAAGAAAGACAAGCGATGACTAATCAGCGCGATGCCGAGATTGCCGCCGCTTGGCAGAAGTATACGGCGACTAATCTAACTCCAGAAGAAGCAACACTGGTTGAGAATTTTAATCAACAATGGAAAGCATATGTCGAGCCACGCAATCAGACGATGGTTTTGGCTGCTGCTGGGGATTATGACGCCGCTATTACAAATGCCCTATCTGCAACACCTAAATTTGACGCGGCACACGCAACCTTGTTCAAGTTACTTGAATTGCAGCGTGATGAGGGTGCAAAAGAATATGCAGCGGCTCAAAATGATTATAAAAATATCTTTATGACCAGCGTTACCGTTATTGCCCTAGGCATATTTTTTGCCGCGATTATCGGATTTTTGTTGATACGGGCAATTACTACACCACTCAATGAAGCCATTGCGGTGGCGAATGCCGTCGCAGCGGGTGATCTGACCAGTCGCATTGAGGTCAATTCAACCAATGAGACCGGCCGCTTGCTGCAAGCCTTGAAACAGATGAACGACAATTTGGTAGATCTGGTGGGTAAAGTGCGGATGGGCACAGACTCTATCACAACTGCATCGGGTGAAATTGCCTCCGGTAACTTGGATTTGAGTCAACGCACGGAAGAACAAGCCTCCAGCCTGGAAGAAACCGCGTCTTCAATGG
This sequence comes from Nitrosomonas sp. Is79A3, assembly GCF_000219585.1. NCBI lineage: Bacteria > Pseudomonadati > Pseudomonadota > Betaproteobacteria > Nitrosomonadales > Nitrosomonadaceae > Nitrosomonas > Nitrosomonas sp. Is79A3. The sequence continues at coordinate 2,886,087 of NC_015731.1, forward strand.
AAGAACTGACTTCCACAGTAAGACAAAATGCGGACAATGCGCGTCAGGCCAATCAATTGGCAGCGGGTGCTTCCGAAGTTGCGGTAAAAGGCGGTGCCGTGGTAGGGCAAGTGGTACAGACCATGAGTTCTATTAATGAGAGCTCGAAGAAGATTGTCGACATTATCAGTGTCATTGATGGCATTGCTTTTCAGACCAACATTCTGGCGTTAAACGCAGCGGTAGAAGCAGCGCGTGCCGGTGAACAAGGACGTGGTTTTGCAGTGGTAGCAACAGAAGTACGCACACTGGCGCAACGCTCAGCGGCTGCAGCAAAAGAGATCAAAGAGCTGATCAGCGATTCAGTCAGCAAAGTGGAAGATGGCACGCGCCTGGTTGATGAAGCGGGCGCAACCATGGATGAAATCGTCAGTGCGGTCAAACGTGTGACCGACATCATGGCTGAAATCTCTGCCGCATCGCAAGAACAAAGCTCAGGTATTGAACAAGTCAATCAAGCCGTCACTCAGATGGACGAAGTCACGCAGCAAAACGCGGCGTTGGTGGAAGAAGCGGCAGCTGCGGCGGAATCCATGCAGGAACAAGCGCAAACACTCACTCAAGCAGTCAGTACCTTCAAACTGTCTGGCGGTGGCAGCCATACACCAACACCAGTGAAAAGAAGTAACCGTCCTGCCACGGTTGCAAAATTGCCCAATCGCGGTCCTGCTACGAGGAAAGCTGCGGTCAATTCAAACACAGAATCCCCATCGGTACCGGCGCAACCGCGCAAAGTTGCATCAGGCGGTGGCGGTGATGAGTGGGAAGAATTCTAAGTCATCATACCCGAACACCGCCCGATAACCGGGTGGTGTTCGTCCACTCAACCCCAAATTTACTTGGATGAATCAAAGCTATCCATACTCATGATACTAAGTTTTAGGCGATAGTTTTAGTCAATTTGAATGCGTCAACAAGATCACCCAGCTTCGTGTTACGGCGGATTACAAGATTGGTGTTCAATCAAATTGCACAATTGGTAATTATAAGTACGATGTAACAGATATTGATCAGGTTAAATCCTAATTTCCTGTAGAAATTGCACTTCTCATCAATGCACCCCTCTATGTAAGATATTTCTTATAAAGAATAATCATGTTTTCTTGCTAAAGAAGCAGAACCTGCCGACAAAATATAATTTCCCGTATTCCGTAAAGATAAGCTTCACCCCAACAAAATCACAAATTAAATATAAAGCATGTAGCAGTTAAGGAACCTCTGAATAACTGTCATTTCGAGCAGAGCGAGAAATCTATATTGTTGATTGCCAAAGATTCCTCACTACGTTCGAAATAACAAAGGTGAATTATTCAGAGATTCCTTAACTGTTGGATTTTCCAATTCACTGATGACAAATGATTTTTTGATAACCATAAAAACATATAACCAATTGATTAAAAATAAATCGTGTTAGTTCTCAGGTCATTTTCAACAACCAATTGTGACATAGCCAAATATAACATCGGATACGTGAATCAATGAAAAGACATTCGTAAATGAATATCAGCACTTAAATCATATCTCGTTTGATCAAGTTTCGAAGGTGCAAAATAAGATAATGCAACATTCTTGCCAGCTTTTAATAAGTAAATGATAGCGCGTGGACTATCAATTGATTCGGGTTTTAGTATACGAATAAGAGGAGCATAAATTATGTCGCAGGAGCAGGCAGCAAGTTTAGTCACTGAATCACCCGGCCCGGTTACCCGTCATATGGCCAATGAATTTCTGACCTTTCGTCTGGGCGGCGAAGAATACGGGATAGAAATACTTAAGGTGCAAGAAATTCGCGGGTACGACTCGATCACACAGATTGCCAATGCGCCCGAGTTTATTAAGGGAGTCGTCAATCTGCGCGGGATTATCGTGCCGATTATCGATATGCGGATCAAATTCAGGCTGGGCACTGCGGACTATGATCAATTTACCGTGGTCATTATTTTAAATGTAGCGGGCCGCGTCATGGGTATCGTGGTGGATGGGGTATCCGACGTGCTGACTCTGGAAGCCGAGCAGATGCGGCCGACACCGGGATTTGGCTCAGTCATTGATACGGAATATATCATGGGATTGGGAACAGTCGAAGAACGCATGCTGATATTAATTGATATCGAAAAGCTGATGGGTAGTAGCGAAATGGGCTTAATTGATCAAAACATTAATTAATGAGTATGAGTTTGTTTGAAAATAAACAAGTTGCAATAACAGTCTTTATTAGGAGTAATGAACATGTTGAATGATATGAAAATCGGCACCAAGCTGTCTGGTTCCTTTATGGTACTGCTTGGTTTTATGATTTTTCTGGGTGTCTTTTCGTTATTCCAGTTAAATAGCCTCAATAAAGCTGCAACTGCAATTACCGGGGAATGGCTGCCTGCCTCGAAAGCTGCAGCGGATTTGAATCTTTTTACATCCGATTTCAGGATTGGCGAAATGAGTCATGTGCTTTCCACATCCGAACAGGATATGCAGCATTATGAAAAAGAAATTGCCAATTTGCTTTCTAGGATAGAAAAAGCTAGCGAAGAATCCAAAAGGCTAATTTCTTCTCCTGAGGAACAAAAGATATTCGATTTATTTTCTGAACGATGGGGGCAATATTTAGCTGCGCATCGTCAACTGATTTCGCTTTCTCGTGCAAACAAAACCGAAGAAGCGCGGGCATTTATGAATGGTCAATCCAAGCAGGTCTATGATGAAATGTCCGATCAGTTAATTAAGTTATCGGATTTGAATACTGCGGGAGGAATTGCGGCCAGCGAAGTAGCCGATCAGACCTTCGCAATGTCCCAAACGCTGGTCATCGCATTATTGGCAATTGCCATTGCTATCGGGATCGTGCTTGCCTTGGTGATCACACGTAATCTGCTGGCGCAATTGGGCGGTGAACCGAAATATGCGGCGGAAGTCATGCAAAAAATTGCCGCGGGTGATTTGTCGAGCAATATCGCGGTTAACACAAAATACCCGAATAGCATGTTATTCGCAATTAAAGAAATGCAGGATAGTCTGGTTAAGATCGTCAGTGAAATACGTAGCGGTACCGACACGATCAGCACTGCATCCGGTGAGATTGCTTCCGGTAACTTGGATTTGAGTCAACGCACGGAAGAACAAGCCTCCAGCCTGGAAGAAACTGCGTCTTCGATGGAAGAATTGACTTCCACAGTAAGACAAAATGCGGACAATGCGCGTCAGGCCAATCAATTGGCAGCGGGTGCTTCCGAAGTTGCGGTAAAAGGCGGTGCCGTGGTAGGGCAAGTGGTACAAACCATGAGTTCAATCAATGAAAGCTCCAAGAAGATTGTCGACATTATCAGTGTCATTGATGGCATTGCTTTTCAGACCAACATTCTGGCGTTAAACGCAGCGGTAGAAGCGGCGCGTGCCGGTGAACAAGGACGTGGTTTTGCAGTGGTAGCAACAGAAGTACGCACACTGGCGCAACGCTCAGCGGCTGCAGCAAAAGAGATCAAAGAGCTGATCAGCGATTCAGTCAGCAAAGTGGAAGATGGCACGCGCCTGGTTGATGAAGCGGGCGCAACCATGGATGAAATCGTCAGTGCTGTCAAACGTGTGACCGACATCATGGCTGAAATCTCTGCGGCGTCGCAGGAACAAAGTTCAGGCATTGAGCAGGTTAATCAAGCCGTGACTCAAATGGACGAAGTCACGCAACAAAACGCGGCGTTGGTGGAAGAAGCAGCAGCAGCGGCAGAATCCATGCAGGAACAAGCGCAAACACTCACTCAAGCAGTCAGTACCTTCAAACTGTCTGGCGATGGCGGCCGTCCATCAACGGCCGTAAAAAGAAGTAACCGTCCTGCCACAGTTGCCAAATTGCCCAATCGTGGTCCTGCTACGAAAAAGGCCTCTGTAAGTTCAAACAAAGAATTCCCATCGGTACCGGCACAACCGCGCAAAGTTGCGTCAGGCGGTGGCGGTGACGAGTGGGAAGAATTCTAAATCTGAGCTTCCCTCGAAAAATAGTCTTCCAAGGGTGACATACAATTAACGTTACTATTGAGAGGAAGACGATGAAGAAGATACCGAAGCAGGAATACACGACCGAGTTCAAGGAGCAAGCGGTCAAGCAAGTGAAGATGGGAAAGTCGATTGTTCTGGTAGCGAAGGAACTGGGACTGGTAGAACAAACACTGCGCAACTGGGTAAAGTTGGCGGAGGCAGGCAAACTTAACGGTAAGGGTACCAAGGTTGTCACACCGGAACAAATGGATCTATCCCGGTTACGTGCTGAGAACGTAAGGCTGAAACGGGAGTGTGAGATCCTAAAAAAAGCAACGGCGTACTTCGCGAGAGATGTTGTGTGAAGTACGCCTGGATTGATAAGCAACGGGAGTTTTCTCTCGCCGAGATGTGTACGATATTAGATGTCAGCGTGAGCGGATACCGGTCGTGGAAGCGTGGTGGCAAACCGGATCGCAAACGCATCACCGACGTTCAAATGCTGACGCTGATCCAATCTATTCATGCCGAACTCAAGGGGATCTACGGTAGTCCGAGAATGGTCAGAGAATTGCGTGACCGTGGGTTTCCAGCTTCCAAGAAGCGGGTTGAACGTCTAATGCGAGAGAACGGCATTCGTGCAAGGCACAAGCGGCGCTACAAGATAACGACGGACTCCCGGCACAATCTGCCGATTGCACCGAATCTGCTGGATCGGAATTTCAGTCCAGCCGCGCCTAATCAGGTCTGGACATCCGATATCACTTACCTATGGACAGATGAGGGCTTGCTATATCTGGCTATCGTGCTTGATCTGTTTAACCGTGAGGTGGTTGGCTGGTCGCTGAAACCGCGCATGACTGCAGACATCGTTACAGATGCACTAACGATGGCATGGTTTCGCAAGAAACCTGCAGCAGGATTGATGCACCACTCAGATCGGGGTAGCCAATATGCCAGCAAAGAATTTCAGAGAAGGCTCAAGAAATACGGCATGATCTGCTCAATGAACCGTAAAGGTAATTGTTGGGATAATGCCCCAACCGAAAGTTGGTTCAATAGCTTCAAGAACGAGCGAGTACATGGACTGCGTTATGAAACACGCGCAGAGATGGCTGCCATGAGCTTCGAGTACATCGAGGTACTTTACAACCGGAAACGGCAGCACTCAACGTTAGGCTATAAATCGCCAATGAGGTTTCTAAATGACTGGCTAATCCTCAACAGAAGAAAAAGCTGATAGCATAAAACTGTTCGCCTGTTGGAAGACGAAAAACAGAGGGAACCTCAAATTGGGAATACTAAAAACTTAAGCCGAATCTGATCGTATAGCTACCGGGTTAACTGGGTATCTGTATGATCAGGCCGGGACTATCACAATTCAATATACCAAGAACACATCCCGGTTACGGGAAGTGTTCTTGTGTGATGATTTAGAATTCTTCCCACTCATCACCGCCACCGCCTGATGCAACTTTGCGCGGTTGCGCCGGTACCGATGGGGATTCTGTGTTTGAATTGACCGCAGCTTTCCTCGTAGCAGGACCGCGATTGGGCAATTTGGCAACCGTGGCAGGACGGTTACTTCTTTTCACCGGTGTTGGTGTATGGCTGCCACCGCCAGACAGTTTGAAGGTGCTGACTGCTTGAGTGAGTGTTTGCGCTTGTTCCTGCATGGATTCTGCCGCTGCTGCTGCTTCTTCCACCAACGCCGCGTTTTGTTGCGTGACTTCGTCCATTTGAGTCACGGCTTGATTAACCTGCTCAATACCTGAACTTTGTTCCTGCGACGCCGCAGAGATTTCAGCCATGATGTCGGTCACACGTTTGACAGCACTGACGATTTCATCCATGGTTGCGCCCGCTTCATCAACCAGGCGCGTGCCATCTTCCACTTTGCTGACTGAATCGCTGATCAGCTCTTTGATCTCTTTTGCTGCAGCCGCTGAGCGTTGCGCCAGTGTGCGTACTTCTGTTGCTACCACTGCAAAACCACGTCCTTGTTCACCGGCACGCGCCGCTTCTACCGCTGCGTTTAACGCCAGAATGTTGGTCTGAAAAGCAATGCCATCAATGACACTGATAATGTCGACAATCTTCTTCGAGCTCTCATTAATAGAACTCATGGTCTGTACCACTTGCCCTACCACGGCACCGCCTTTTACCGCAACTTCGGAAGCACCCGCTGCCAATTGATTGGCCTGACGCGCATTGTCCGCATTTTGTCTTACTGTGGAAGTCAGTTCTTCCATTGAAGACGCGGTTTCTTCCAGGCTGGAGGCTTGTTCTTCCGTGCGTTGACTCAAATCCAAGTTACCGGAGGCAATTTCACCCGATGCAGTTGTGATAGAGTCTGTGCCCATCCGCACTTTACCCACCAGATCTGCCAAGTTGTCATTCATTGTTCTCAATGCTTGCAGCAGGCGGCCGGTCTCGTTGGTCGAGTTGGCTTCAATGCGGCTGGTCAGATCACCCGCTGCGACCGCATTTGCCACCGCAATGGCTTCATTGAGTGGACCAACAATGGCGCGTATTAACAAAAAGCCGACAATGATTGCCAGAGAAACACCCAGGATCATCACTACAACTGAAGTCATGAAAATATTCTCGTAGTGATTTTGCGCTGTTGCATATTCCTGAGCGGCAGCAGTTCCTTGCAAATCAAGTAAAGCAAAGACGGTATCTCGCAGTGCATTAAACTTCTGCATTGCATCTGTCGAAGCATTAAGTGCGGCTGCTTCAAACTCTCCTGCTGAAGCCAGCTGAAGCGTTCGATTCAGTGATTCCACATATTGAACGTGCTGTTCGCCTTTAGTTTTAGCAAGCGCCGCTTCTTCAGTCGTTAATTTGGTCGCCATGAATTGCGCCCAAACCGCCTCGTTCTGTTTCACTAATTTAAGTGCTTCCTCTCCCCGTGCTTTTGCAACATCCACATTTTTTGCTTGTGCAGCCTCTGTCGCGTTCCGGCGAACTAGGTGCCAAACATCCAGGATTTTTCCGAGCTGGACTGCGGGTACAGTACGGTCTTCATAAACTGACTTTAATCCCGCATTGGACTGATTGATACCATACAGGCCCAAAGAACCGATACCTACCAGCAATAGGGATAGCATACTAATTACAAACATCAATCGTGACTTAATCGTCATATTATTAAACATTAGAATCTCCTTTAAATCTTCATATCAAAAAACTACTATTCCTGTTAATTAATACTTTGTTCAATTAGACCCATATCACTGCTACCCATCAGCTTTTCGATATCAATCAATATCAGCATACGTTCCTCGACTGTTCCCAATCCCATGATATATTCCGTATCAATAATCGAGCCAAATCCCGGTATCGGCCGCATCTGCCCGGCTTCCAGAGTCAGCACGTCGGATACCCCATCCACCACGATCCCCATGACGCGGCCCGCTACATTTAAAATAATGACCACGGTAAATTGATCATAGTCTGCATTACCTAGCCTGAATTTGATCCGCATATCGATAATCGGTACGATGATCCCGCGCAGATTAACAACTCCCTTGATAAACTCGGGTGCATTGGCAATTTGGGTGATCGAGTCATACCCGCGAATCTCTTGCACTTTAAGTATTTCTATCCCGTATTCTTCGCCGCCCAGACGAAAGGTCAGAAATTCGTTGGCCATATGGCTGGTAACCGGGCCGGATGATTCAGTGACTATGTTTGCTGCTTGCTCCTGCATCATGAGTTATGCTCCTCTTGTTTGCTATATAAATTCCTATCCACCGGCAATTTATGATCTATCATCTTTCTAATGAAATCTCTGTCATCGATTTTCTCCTACCTTTATTTCATACTTATTTTAATTAAGCCAAGCGTAGGATTTATCTTACGACCTAAGAAAAACTTTCTTTAACAGATTTTGCGGATTTTAGTGAAAACAATAATAGAAGTAAGGATGGAATAGAAAGCATATATAACCGCTTATCTTAATAGGAAGAAATGAGGACTACTGTAGGAATATAGCAATGTGCTGCGCGTATTGACTAAGCATGCGGCATAGTACTCGCGGCGGATTATTATGCCTTTTGAATTCTTGCAGGCTGCGAACACATACTTCTTGTTATAAAATTATGTTTTAACCGAGAGATAAGCAAAATGACAATCGAAGGAATGAATCATTTCACAGTTTTAAGCAGTAATTTGGAAAGGAGCAAGACCTTTTATATCAATATTCTTGGCCTCACGGAAGGTTATCGCCCTCCCTTTGCCTTTCCAGGCGCATGGCTTTATGCCGGAAATCAGGCGATCTTGCATATCATGGCTGGCAGACCATTACCGGCCAATGCAGCCGGTGTAATTGATCACATGGCTTTTACTGCATCTAATCTACAAGTTGTTATCGATACCTTAAAGCAAAGTGGCATTCACTACGAGTTGCACCGTTTAAAAGGACTGGAAAGCTGGCAATTATTCTTTCATGACCCAGACGGTGCAAAAATGGAACTGGATTTTCCGGCAAGCGAACCGGAACCCGGAGAATAGCTGTTTATTTCACACAATTCGGAGCCTTGCCGGCTGCATGGGCTTGCTGCATCAGGGGCATGGCTTTAGGCAAAAGACCCCGTAAATCATCGATACGCGTTTCAGGAGAAGGATGAGTTGACAAAAATTCCACAGGTTGAGAACCTTGACTGGCCTGAGCCATTTTCTGCCATAACGTGATACTTTCAGAAGGATTGAATCCAGCTTTTGCCATTAACTCAATACCAATAGCATCCGCCTCACTCTCATGCAAGCGGCTAAACGGCATGATCAATCCGTACTGTGCACCAACACCAAGCAAACCCAATGCATTCTGCCCCATTGGCGTTCGTGGCGCCGCCACAGCTGCAATCAATGAAATACCAATTTGCGCGCCCAGTTTTTGAGACATTCGCTCATTACTGTGTCTGGCCAGCACATGACCGATTTCGTGACCAATGACAGAGGCCAATTGATCCTGATTATCCACCAGCTCAACCAATCCAGTATGCACACCAATTTTGTTACCCGGCAACGCAAAAGCATTCAGTGTATTATCCTCAAAGACAACCACTTCCCAATTACCGCCGACTTCACGTGTAATCGCATTTGCAATACATCGCACAAACTGGTCTTCCTGTGCATTTTGACTGATTGTTTTTTCTTTCTTTAAATCTGAAAAAGCTTGCAACCCCATCGCATCCACTTCACTATCGGGCATAAAAGCCAGTTGACTTCTACCCGTTGGAGTAATCGCACAGGCAGCAAGAGAGATGACAATTAATAGAGCAAATATTATTCTGAGTTTCATAGTAGTAAGTAATTTCCTTAAAATGGATCACTGCGATTGCTTAAGTCTGACAGACTCCAGAATAATAACTACTTTTTTGTTATTTCCGCGTAAAGATTCTGGTATTTCTGATGACCTAAAGTATGATATAACGCTTTTTCCAATAATATAAAGAGGAATTCCAAAATGGGCGATCACGTTTATAAAGTTATCGAAATCGTTGGTTCTTCAACTAAAAGCATTGAAGATGCCATCCAGCAAGCCATTGCCAAATCCGGCGAAACGCTGCGTAACCTGGATTGGTTTGAAGTGGTAGAAACCCGTGGGCATATCGTTGAAGCAAAAGTTGCACACTATCAGATAAAACTAAAGATCGGTTTTCGTCTGGATTAACCTTCCGCGTCTGAAATTGCTGTGTCACAGCAAAAGAATATATACCACAGCAATCAGGCAATACCTGGTCAAGCAAATAGCCGCAGATTTTGGAGCAAAATCTGCGGAAGAACCATCTGGCTTCTACTCAAAGTAGACTACTGCCAAACCGCTGATAAAAAATTACACCAAGTACAAAAGTAACTGTTCCAACACGCCTATAATCTCCAGCGTACAATACACAAACCCTCTCTATTCCGCTCGATATGCCAGCCATACCACTAGTGCGGCAAACCCAACGTAGCGATCATCCATCAATTCTCAGGAAATTAGAAATGGCAAAAGGTAAAAAATACGAATTTCGTGTCAAGCAAGAAAATACCGGCTGGACCGCAGAAATTATCAGAAAAGTAACAGCAAAGAGAACTATTGTTTCAAAGCGCCAGAAAGGATTTTCATCTGAATCTGAGGCGCAAGCATGGGGAGAAAGTGAATTGAAAGCAATCTTGCAGAGCGTGCATGAACGAAACATGCAACGCACCCAACAGCATGAACAAAAATCTGTCGAATAATAGGCACAATCACCCCAAATACTTCACGGTATAATCAGCGTTTTACAGTAAAAAGCTAAATTCCATGCAAGAAAAATATCATCCCCAGGAAATCGAGAAAAACGCACAGCAATACTGGGAACAAACAGCCGCCTTCAAAGCGATCGAGATTACCGAAAAACCAAAATATTACTGCCTGTCGATGTTTCCCTATCCATCCGGCAAACTGCACATGGGGCATGTACGCAATTACACGATTGGAGATGTATTGTCGCGTTACCGCCGCATGCAGGGTTACAACGTCATGCAGCCGATGGGCTGGGATGCATTTGGCCTGCCTGCTGAAAATGCCGCCATGCAAAACAATGTTTCTCCGGCGAAATGGACGTACGACAACATTGCCTACATGCGCAAGCAACTGAAAAGCCTGGGACTGAGTATCGATTGGTCGCGTGAAATCGCTACATGTGATTCCAGTTATTACCGCTGGAATCAATGGCTGTTTCTGCGCATGCTGGAAAAGGGATTGGCGTATCAAACTACCGGCACAGTTAATTGGGACCCGGTTGATCAGACTGTATTGGCTAACGAACAGGTGATTGATGGCTGCGGCTGGCGCACCGGCGCACCGGTGGAAAAACGCGAAATCCCGATGTACTACATGAAAATCACCCAATATGCCGACGAACTGCTGGCGGCACTGGACACACTGACCGGCTGGCCGGAACGAGTCAGAACTATGCAAGCTAATTGGATCGGCAAAAGCTACGGTGTCGACATTACCTTTCCGGCCGATACCGGATCCGGTACACCGCAAGATCTAAAAGTGTTCACTACCCGCGCGGATACGCTGCAAGGCGCAACCTATGTCGCCGTTGCTGCTGAACATCCGATCGCTTTGCATGCCGCCAAAAATAATCCATCGCTGCGAGCTTTTATCCAGGAATGCAAACTCGGCTCAGCTAAGGAAGCCGATTTGGCGACACAAGAGAAGAAAGGCATGGATACCGGCTTATTCGTCATCCATCCGCTGAATGGCAAGAAATTACCGGTCTGGGTAGCCAATTACGTGTTGATGGGTTATGGCGAAGGCGCAGTTATGGCAGTTCCTGCGCATGATGAGCGCGATTTTGAGTTTGCCACAAAATACGCACTCCCGATCAAAGCGGTTATCAAGCCACTGGATGGTGATCTGGAAATGCCGCTGGCACAAGCTTATGTAGAACATGGTGTGACCTTTGATTCCGATGAATTTTCCGGATTGGAATTTCAGAAAGCAGTAGATGCTATCGCAGCGGCACTCGAACAAAAAGGCCTGGGCAGCAAACGCGTACACTATCGGTTGCGCGATTGGGGCATTTCACGCCAACGCTACTGGGGCTGCCCGATTCCGCTGATTCATTGCGCTGATTGCGGTATAGTGCCAGTACCGGACGATCAGTTGCCGGTGGTGCTGCCGCAGGACCTGGTGCCCGATGGCTCGGGCAATCCATTAGCCAAAACGCCGTCCTTTTATGAATGCGCCTGCCCTAAATGCGGCAAAACTGCACGCCGGGAAACCGATACCATGGATACCTTTGTTGATTCATCCTGGTACTACGCCCGCTATGCCTGCTCCGACCAGAATCAGGCAATGACCGATGAGCGTGTCAATTACTGGCTGCCAGCCGATCAATATATCGGCGGTATTGAACACGCCATTTTGCATTTGCTGTATTCGCGATTCTGGAGCAAAGTCATGCGCGATCTGGGTTTAATGACTTTGGATGAACCGTTTACCAATCTGCTGACGCAGGGCATGGTGCTGAACGAAATTTTTTATCGTAAATCCGGCAGCGGGCGCATGACCTATTTCAATCCGGCGGAAGTCAACATCCAGTATGACGAACAAGGCAAACGTTACAGCGCAATCCTGCAAGCCGACAACCAGCCGGTTGAATCAGGCGGCATCGGCACCATGTCGAAATCCAAAAATAACGGGGTTGATCCACAGAAACTGGTGGAAGAATACGGCGCCGATACCGCGCGCTTGTTCATGATGTTTGCCAGTCCTCCGACGCAAACACTCGAATGGGCTGATGCTGGTGTCGATGGCGCGTACCGTTTCCTCAAACGGCTATGGAAACAGGTTTACACCCACCTCCAGCAAGGCGTTGCCGGGATCGATCCCGCGTTGCATCAAACATTAACGCCGGAACTCAAATCCCTGCGCTGCCAGCTACACCAGACCATCGCCAAAGTCAGCGACGACCTGGACCGGCGTCACACATTCAATACCGCTATTGCCGCTGTGATGGAATTGATGAACGGCCTGGCAAAAAGTCAGGGCACTGATCCAGCCAGCCGTAACCTGATGCAAGAAGCGCTGGAAAATATAGTATTACTGCTCTCCCCGATCGTTCCGCATATCTGCCATGAACTGTGGCGTGAACTCAAACCGGGTACCGAACTTTTTGATCAGCCTTGGCCACAAGCAGACAACGCAGCCATGGTACAGAATGAAATTAAGCTGATTGTGCAGGTCAATGGTAAATTACGTGGAGAAATCAATGTCGCCAAAGATGCCGGGAAAGACGTCATTGAGCATGCTGCCTTGACTAATGAACATGTGTTGAAATTTATCGAGGGGCAAGCAGTCAAAAAGATCATTGTCGTGCCCGGCAGATTGGTCAATATTGTTGTATAGGAATAGAGCAAATAAATATGAATCTGAGTAAACAGAAAATTCTTATCCTGGTGGTCTTGTTCCTGCTGACTGCTTGCGGGTTCAAGTTGCGTGGGCAGATCTCTTCACTGCCATTCAAGTCAATGTATATCTCCGCACCTGAAGGACATACCATTGGCATGGATCTGGAACGTGCGGTCGGCGCTTCATCCACGACCAAAGTCAGCACCAATGCGGTGGAGGCGGAAGCCGTTCTGGAAGTTGTCAGTGCTATCCATGAGCGGGTCATTCTATCCTTGTCCGGCGGTGGCCGTGTGCGCGATTTTAATTTGATCTACCGGGTTGTGTATCGTCTTGTTGATAAACAAGGCATAGAGATCATTCCCAACACTGAAATTGCGATAACACGCATCCTGCCTTTCCTGGATGCGCAAATCCTGGCTAAAGAAGCAGAGGAGAAATTGCTGCAAAAAGACATGCAGGCCGATGCCATCCAGCAAATCATCTGGCGCTTGTCCGCAATTAAAATGCCATCTTAGACCCTCGTTGATTCCACTTTCCGGCATGCGGATAAAACTCGAACAGCTCCCCCAGCACCTGCAAAAACAAACTGCTTCGCTCTACACATTATTTGGCAATGAACCGCTGCTGATTCTGGAAGCCGCTGATTTGATCCGCGCGCATGCGCGACAGCAAGGTTATACCGAACGTGAGCTGTTTACTGTTGATCAGCACTTCGATTGGTCGGATCTTCTGAATGCAGGCAACAACTTATCTCTGTTTGGCGATCGCAAAATCATGGATATCCGCATCCCGTCCGGCAAGCCCGGCAAGGAAGGCGGTAAAGCCATAGAAGCCTATTGCAACGCCCTGCCACCCGACACCCTCACGCTCATCACTCTCCCCAGAATAGACAAACAGGGGCAAGCAACCAAATGGTTCAAAGCGCTTGAAACCGTCAGTACCCTGATCCCGGTTTACGCCATCGAGCGTGAGCAGTTACCCGGCTGGATCGGGCAACGCCTTGCCCGGCAACAACAAAAAGCCGATTTAGCCACGCTGCAATTTCTCGCGAATCAAGTGGAAGGCAACCTGCTCGCCGCACATCAGGAAATCCAGAAACTTGCGCTGCTCTACCCTGACGGCGGCCTGACATTCGACCAAGTGAAAGAGGTGGTTCTGAACGTGGCACGCTACGATGTCTATCAATTATCCGATGCCATGATCGCAGCCGATACTGCCCGCTACACCCGTATCCTGACCGGCTTACAAGGCGAAGGCACCGCACCGTTACTGATCCTCGCCACCCTCGCCGAGCAAATCCGCCAGTTGATCATCCTCCGCAAAGGTCTCGACAACGGTCAACCGCCCGCACAATTGCTACAGGCAGCCAGAGTCTGGGGCGACCGGCAAAAATCAGTGATGACCGCCGCCAAAAGTATCAGTCTGCAATCGCTGACGCAGGGATTATCCGACGCTGCAAAAATAGACCGGATTATAAAGGGGGTAGCGCAAGGGGATATTTGGGATGAATTGCTGCAATTGGGTTTGCGTTTTGCCATTCCTGACAGTCGGCAATTCAGGGAAAAAAAAACTAACTTTTAGCAAAAGAAGAAACTTATGGAGATTATTAAAGATTTCTTAACACTGTTTCTTCAATTAACCGCTATCCAGGTGCTTTTGGTTACTTCTTTGTCTATTCGAAAACCGAAGCTACGACTTGCAACCGCTATTTTCGTTCTCAATATAGATTTAGCACTGCGAAGTAAAATATACAGTGCATACGGTGATTGCCAATGCCTATCCAATTATTTAAATCGGATTACAAAAAAACTGATAGTGATCATAACCGAATAATATTTGGATATCGAGCACCACTTCGAGGACTCGATGTGATAAAGGAAATATCTGAATGGGAATCAACTCAATATACTTATGGTCCTGTGGTGTATCTCAGCGACGATGATGAAAGGCGCTGGGAATCAGAACTTCGACTTCGAAAATATCAATTCGGTATAGGCAAGGAACAAAGTTTCAAGATTGCGCCTGAATATAGAAGAGGACCTATAGATCGCTTGCATGAGGTAATAAATAGAGCTTACTCAAAAAGCATAACTAACTGATTGAGTTTAACAATATTTTATTTTTTGGTAAAATAGTGCACGTAAATATGTGAATTAACACCAAAAACCGTGCACTATGATTCGTTATATAAGCCAAAAGCAACTGCCCCTCGAAGGATTTGATACACCGCCAGGCATGATTCTTGATCCCAATAATCGCTGGGTAAAACTGAGAGATTGTCTACCGTGGGATGAGTTGTCCGAGAGTTACTATAAGACGTTATGTTCAAGACTGGGCCGCCCAGCCAAAGATGCCAGAATCGTGATTGGAGCAGTGATAATTAAACATAAATTATCGATTTCAGATGAAGAGACTGTTGAACAGATTCGAGAAAATCCGTACCTGCAATATTTTATCGGGCTGAAAGGTTTTCAAGCGAAGGCGCCCTTTGCGTCATCATTACTGGTTGAGATACGCAAGCGCATGGGTCAGACGGTATTTGATGAATTTCATGAGGCGATCATCGAAACGGTTGAACCTCGGCGGACAAAGCAATCAGTCAAAGCAATGGATGACGACAACGGCGACAATGCTGTATCAAATAGCGGTGATGCGGGCAGCAATGACGCGGCTACCCCAATGGAGGCAGCTCAATCTTTGGCCGATGAGCAGCTGCGCAATCGCGGCAAATTAATACTGGACGCCACCGTTGCAGAACAGGCCATACGCTATCCCACAGATCTTGGACTGCTGAACGAAGCGCGTGAATTGAGTGAGCGTATCATTGATGAACTGCATGCCAAAAGTAATCGTCCACAGAAAAAGAAGCCGCGCACTTATCGCGAGATTGCCAGAAAAGCCTACCTCAGCCTGGTCAAGTTAAGACGGCCATCCAGCAGAAAACGCCGTGCCGGTATCAGGCAGCAATTGCAGTTCCTGCAGCGGAATTTAAATCATATTGAAGCGATGCTGACGGAATATCCGTTTGGCACGCCCATACCGTTATCCAATTGGTTGTTGCGCCGCTACTGGGTATTGCCCCATCTGTACCAACAACACTATGCAATGTACAAAACCAACACCAGACGCTGTGATGATCGCATTGTCAGTATCAGTCAGCCGTATCTTCGGCCTATTATCAGGGGAAAGCAAGGCAAGGCAGTGGAATTTGGCGCCAAAATAAGCGTGAGCTTGACAGGCAAAGGATTGGCGCATGTCGATAAGCTGCACTGGGATGCGCAACATGAAGGCCATGATCTTCAAGCGCAAGTTGAAGCCTACAAAAAGCGTTATGGCTATTATCCTGAAGTCGTCATTGCCGATACGCTATATGGTTCACGTGATAATCGCAGCTATCTGGAACGCAAGCATATCCGCTTCGCAGGCAAACCACTGGGACGTCCGCCAAAGAGTACACTTGAAAACAAAGATGAGATCAAACGCCTGAAAGCACAACGCCGACAGGAATATCGCGAGCGCATTCCAATTGAAGGAAAGTTTGGCCAAGGAAAGTATGGTTATCGGCTCAACAATATTCGAGCCAAGCGCGCTGATACGTCTGCCGCATGGATTAATAGTATCTTCCTGGTTATGAACCTGCTCATCTTGGTGCGGGTTTTTATTTGCCTGAAGAATCTTGCTGCCAAAATAGCTTTCTGGGTGACAAAAAAGTGCATGCCCAGAGAAATTCCGTTTGCGCGTGATTGCCAATTCATCTTAAACCGGGATTCTTACTTAGCAGTGCATATCTGATTGCTGAATTTCTGAGTAAGCTCTAAATAGAAAATACGGTTATGATCTTGGTAAAAATCTAGAATTTGGGGAAGAATCAGTTCAACCTCAGCCTATATATTACGAAGATGAGCAGGATTTTCTTGCACTGATTCTAGCTGATATTGAAAAAGAATGCCCTAACGATATGGAAAGAGTAAAAGCAATTAATCACCTTAATAGTGCTTACAAAGTAATTAACATTGTTCAGCTAAAGAACCCCTATCATGCAAGTATCAACAATATTCATCTGCTTATCACTAATGAATATCGTGGTGTCATGAAGCTAGTTACTGAGTTTGCCGATAAACAAGGATTCTCTATTTTGGTTAATACTACTCAAGATGTGCATTTAGTTCTTGGCGAGTTACCACCAAATTCTGAGCGCTACTGCATACTGGAGACTCGTTTGCGCCCATTAACTGAAAAAGATATAAAAATGCAGTCAAATCTATTACTGGACAAACTAAGTCCTCAAATAATGAGGCCAATAATTATTAGAGCAGCGATACTTACTATATTGGTAGTCTTACTTAACAAATATGTTGATACAGAAGCAATTAATAATCTTGAGCTATTCTTGCAGAATTTCTTATCTTCAAATTAATAACTGCTTCTGTTAACTTGCGTTCTGATAAAACATCACATTTAGCTTACCGTTCATACGCCAGCACCGGTGCCAGCCATTTCTCCGTTTCTTCTACTGTCCAGCCTTTCCGTTTCGCATAATCCTCCACCTGATCTTTGCCGATTTTTCCTACTGCAAAGAAGGTGGATTCGGGATGGGCGAAATAAAATCCCGACACAGCTGCAGTCGGCACCATGGCGAAGGATTCTGTAATAATGATGCCGGCATTTTCTGAAGCATTCAGAACTGCAAACAGCGGACCTTTTTCGGTGTGATCAGGACAAGCCGGGTAACCCGGTGCAGGACGGATGCCTTTATATTCTTCATTGATCAGTTGCTCGTTGCTTAAGGTTTCATCCTTGGCGTAACCCCAGAACTCGCGGCGCACGCGTGCATGCATGTGCTCGGCGAAAGCTTCTGCCAGACGATCCGCCAGCGCTTTGAGTACAATCGCGCTGTAGTCATCATTGGCATCTTCAAAGGCTTTGACGCGTTCATCAATACCAAACCCGGCGCCTACGGCAAACAAGCCGATGGTGTCTTTGATACCGGTTTCCTTCGGCGCAATGAAATCGGATAAGCAGCGATTGGGTTTGCCGGTCGGTTTCTGGTCTTGCTGACGCAAACAATGATAAGTCATGGCCAGCTTACTGCGTGTTTGATCGGTATAAATTTCGATATCATCGCCGACGGAATTAGCCGGAAACAGACCAATCACCGCGTTGGCGTTCAGCCATTTCTGCTCGACGATTTTTTTCAGCATCGTCTGCGCATCGCGAAATAGCTGGCTGGCCGTTTCTCCAACGACTTCATCCTGCAGGATGTCCGGATAACGCCCGGCGAGTTCCCAAGCCTGGAAGAAAGGCGTCCAATCGATATACGGAACAATCTTGTCCAGCGGGTAATTATTCAGCGTGCGAACACCGATCAGTTCGGGCTGATACGGGTGGTAATTCGCCCAATCGGTCTGATACGCATTGGCGCGCGCTTGAGCCAGTGTCAGCAGCTTCGCCGTTCCTTTCTTGTTCTTGTGCTGGGTGCGGACTTTTTCGTATTCTTCCTTGATTTCCTGCACATAACCCGCTAATAAATCCCGGGAAAGCAGATTAGTGCACACACCCACCGCACGGCTGGCATCCGGTACCCATACGGTTGCACCTTCATAATGCGGCGCAATTTTGACAGCGGTATGCACCCGCGAAGTGGTTGCGCCGCCGATCAATAGTGGAATCGTGAATCCCTCGCGCTGCATTTCCTTGGCGACGTGCGCCATTTCTTCCAGGGAAGGTGTGATCAGTCCGGACAGACCGATAATATCGGCCTTTTCACGCCGCGCCATATCCAGAATCTGTGCGCTCGGCACCATCACGCCCATGTTGATCACTTCGTAGTTGTTACATTGCAAAACCACAGTGACTATATTCTTGCCGATATCATGCACATCGCCCTTGACGGTGGCGATGACAATTTTTCCTTTGGGCTTGTTATCACCGGATAATTTCTTTTCGGCTTCGATGAACGGCAGCAAATGCGCTACCGCTTGTTTCATCACCCGCGCCGATTTGACCACTTGCGGCAAAAACATTTTACCGGCGCCAAACAGATCACCCACGACGCTCATGCCTTCCATCAACGGCCCTTCGATCACCTGAATCGGGCGGCCACCTTTGTTTTCAATCTCCACACGCGCCGCTTCGGTATCCTCCACAATAAAAGTGTCGATGCCCCTGACCAAGGCATGCGTCAGCCTTTGTTGCAACGGCTCAGCGCGCCAAGCCAGGTCTTCAACCTGTTCCTTCTTCTTACCCTTGAAATTTTCTGCAAATTCAACCAGATGTTCGGTCGCATCCGCACGCCGGTTCAGAATGACATCTTCAACTTTTTCTAGCAGCTCAGCAGGAATATCCGTATATACCCCCAGTTGTCCGGCATTCACAATCCCCATCGTCATACCGGCTTTAATCGCGTGGTACAGAAATGCGGTATGAATGGCTTCACGAATCGGCTCGTTGCCGCGGAAGGAAAACGAAACATTGGATACCCCGCCGCTCACTTTGGCATACGGCAGGGTTTGTTTGATGATCCGGGTAGCATCGATAAAATCGACGCCATAATTATTATGCTCTTCAATCCCCGTCGCAATCGCGAAAATATTCGGATCAAAAATAATGTCTTCGGGCGGGAAACCAACCTGGTCAACCAGCAAACGATAACTGCGTGTGCAAATATCCACTTTGCGTTTTAGCGTGTCGGCCTGGCCTTGTTCATCGAACGCCATCACAATCACCGCCGCACCATACCGGCGAGCCAGTTTAGCGTGCTTGATGAACTCTTCCTCGCCCTCTTTCATGCTGATCGAGTTAATGATGGATTTACCTTGAACACATTTCAAACCCGCTTCGATTACTGTCCACTTGCTGGAATCCAGCATGATCGGTACTTTGCAGATATCCGGCTCGGCGGCAACCAGATTCAGGAATGTCACCATGGCTTTTTGCGAATCCAACATGGCTTCATCCATGTTGATATCGATGATCTGTGCACCACTCTCAACCTGGCTACGCGCCACGTTCAACGCTTCGGCATAATCATCATTGAGTATCAAACGGGCAAATGCTCTGGAGCCAGTGACATTAGTCCGTTCACCGACATTCACAAACAGTGAATCATCGCCAATATTCAGCGGTTCCAAACCGGACAGACGCAGTTTCTTGGGAATTTCGGGGATTTTTCGGGGTGCAATATCACTGACGGCTTGGGCAATGGCTTTGATATGCGCCGGGGTTGTCCCGCAACAGCCGCCCACAATATTGACAAAGCCGGATTGCGCGAATCCTTTGATTTGATTCGCAGTATATTCGGGCGACTCATCATAGCCCGTGTCGGATAACGGATTCGGCAAACCGGCATTGGGATGCACACTGGTATAAACATCCGCCACACCCGCCAATTCTTCAATATACGGGCGCATGAGCTCAGCACCCAACGCGCAATTAATACCGACGGAGATCGGCCGCGTATGACTGACCGAATTCCAGAATGCTTCCGGTGTTTGTCCGGATAGCGTGCGTCCGGAGGCATCGGTAATGGTGACCGAAATCATGATCGGCAGCCGTATGCCATGGTCTTCGAAGAATTGGTCAATAGCAAACAGCGCCGCTTTGGCATTGAGCGAGTCGAAAATGGTTTCAACCAGCAGAATATCCACTCCGCCATCCACTAACCCGCGAATCGACTCGGTGTAGTCGACGACGAGTTGGTCATAAGTAATCCCGCGAAACCCCGGATCATTGACATCCGGAGAAATGGACGCTGTTTTGGTGGTCGGACCGATCACACCAGCGACAAAACGCGGCTTTTCCGGTGTTCTCGCTTCGAAGCTTTGCGCGGCTTCACGCGCCAGTTTTGCGGCAGAACAATTCAATTCATACACCAGATCTTGCATGTGATAATCCGCCATCGAAGCCGCATTCGAATTGAAGGTATTGGTTTCGAGAATATCCGCCCCCGCTTCCAGATAACCCGTATGAATCGAACGAATAACCTGCGGCTGCGTGAGTGTCAATAAATCATTATTTCCTCGCAGATCATGCGGAAAATCGGCAAAACGCTGCCCACGAAAATCCGTCTCGGTCAGTTTGAATGTCTGAATCATCGTGCCCATCGCGCCATCCAAAATCAGGATGCGCTGGGCAAACAAACTTTCCAATAAGGCGGTGCGGGATTCTCTAGTCATGGATTTGGTTATGTTATAAGAAAAATGGATGGGGCATTATACCTGAGCTGTTTCGATCTATGGCGCGAGGTGTTAGCAGTTGACGATGGATGACGCTTTGTTTATCCCACTCTACATGCTATGGCTTGCCCAATACACAATAGGATTCTTCGCATCAATTAAAGCACGATGGAAGTATATTTTAAATTTGGATATTCAGAATAGAGGTGAGCAGAACTGCGTCGTCCTATGCATTAATGCTACAAACCTGAGAGTCGTAGGCTCCGTTGCACAGTCCCGCCCATAAAAGACCCAGTGCAGCCGGTGAGGAGTCCGTAGTGGATGGTGCACTGGGGTTGCAAACTTTCCAGCCATCCGGCTACGCAACATGGCATGCGCTGGCTGGTGCGGTATTTTTCCAGAATAGGGAGTCATAATCATAATTCAATATTATTAATTTATCTGTACGTGTGAACGCATAAGGGGGAGCCCATACTGATGGATTTCCGCATATGTACAGACAAATATCTTATAGCTGCGTTGCACATGTGCTTTGTCAGGGTGCGGTCTATTAAATAATCGTCTCAATCAATAGCTTCTGGCAATCGATACTGCAGCAATTAGGGTGGATAAGTGAAGCGCCATCCACCAATGTTACCAATCCATTACCTTATTTTAGCTTTGGCGGATTCAACTCTCTTTTTGCATCCCATTCAATCGTATTTTGTCACAATCGATAAAATTGATTACAGATAGAGTAATTGCAAACGGTAGCCCAGGGCATTCAATTGGCTGCTATCAAAATCCAGCCGAATCTCAATCTCACGCCGGGGTTCAATAAATTGTAGCGATTTATCTTGATCCAGCAAGTAATCTTGGGCGGTAAAAATACGGCTGGTGATGATTTGATCATGGACATCCAGCAATAAGAGTTGCAGTGCCGGAAATGCTTGCGGGAAAGGTGCGTGATTGCTGATGATCGCCCGCATGGTCGTGACTTCCGGTTGCCGCGCCAGATTCTTTTGCAAATCCGATGATTCGATACCCAGTTGTTTGATATCTTGCGGATAGGGTACCGTGCAGGCAATGAACGCACAGTAGCGTTCCAGATACGGCCTGATTTCCAGGGAAATGATCGTCAGTTCGGTACGATAGACATACGCAATCTGCCCGATCAACAACAGCAGCAGAAGGACATTAGCCAGTCCCCAACCCCGCGCTTGTTCGGCTGGCTTATCATCATCAAAGGGATTATCCGAAGTTTCAGTTGATTGCTGATTCCAATCCGTAGAAACCGGCAGATCCATTGCGTTGCCCGAATTCGTGATTACTGCAAGATTTTCTGTGGATGTTTCCGGTTCGCTGATCGATTGCGATTGCAACTGGGTTGGGGATTCAAAGGCGGATTCAATGGCGGATTCATTAACGGTTATCAACGTGGCAAACCCATTGAAAATCCGCTGACAATGTCCGCAACGCACTTCGCCGCCGTAGGCTTGTAATTGCGCGGAATTCACACGAAAGGTCGTGCCACAACCAGGACAGAGTGTTACCAGCGCCATTCACTACTCCCTGAAATGGATCGGGTTAAATGCACATAGCCGGATAATTGAATAGGAATTCAATTGCTTCGGTATCAACTTAAAATCCCGGTAATCCTAGTCAAAGGGATTATTATTTCACCTTTTAATTCCGGTTAACAGCACCCAACCTTCTTGGGCATTGGCAATGCGCATATCAAACCATTGTTGATAAACGCTCCTGACGTCCTCGGCTTGTTCCTGCAGAATGCCTGATAGCACAATATGACCGCCTCTCCGGACTGCTTGTTCAAGGATGGGTGCCAGTATGATCAAAGGATTCGCCAGAATATTCGCAACCACAACATCGACTTGTTCGTTGGGTTGTAAATCCTGTCCGGCAGCTTTATGCGCTGTTGCAAAAACAAATTTAGCGGGATCGCAATCATTGCGCAGTGCATTGTCTTGACTGGCCGAAATCGCTTGGGGGTCAATATCAATACCGGTGGCGTGATCTGCACCCAGCTTTATCGCTGCGATAGCCAATATTCCCGAACCGCAGCCATAATCAATGACTCGGTCTCCCCGCTGCAGATTTTGGTCCAGCCAGCCCAGGCACAATTGCGTAGTCGGATGGCTGCCGGTGCCAAAAGCAAGCCCAGGATCGAGAATCAGATTGATTGCCGCCGGATCAGGCGATTGATGCCAAGTTGGAACAATCCATAGACGCGGGGATATTTGAATCGGATTAAATTGTGACTGAGTCAAGCGTACCCAGTCCTGTTCTTCAACGCGTTCCAAACGATAATTGGGTTGACTATCCAGTTGCGCGAGATGTGTCACATTTTGCATAATTGCGTCAAAATCCGCACCATGATTAAACAATGCAGAAACTTCCGCATTCTGCCAGATTACTCCGCTCGGTTCTCCGGGTTCTCCGAACAGTAATTGTTCATCTTGCGTATCGGCGGCTGCATCATGAATATCCACTGACAGTGCGCCCTGTTCCATCAAGGCATCACTCAGTAATTCGGCATGCGCCGCATCAGCTCGGATAATCAGGGTAACCCAGGACATGCTTCTTATCGAGCCTGTTAACAGTCAGTTAGTAAGGGAGAGATCGATGCCTATCAGTCCTTCTTATTATGCAGGGCAAGTTTCTGCTCCAGATAATGAATCGCGACACCGCCGCGCAGGAAGGAAGCGTCGGTCAACAAATCCAGGTGCAATGGAATATTTGTTTTAATGCCGGTAACCACCATTTCTGACAGAGCAATCCGCATGCGTGCAATCGCTTGTTCACGCGTATCCCCATAAGTAATGATCTTGCCGATCATGGAATCATAATACGGCGGCACCATATAATTATGGTATACATGTGAATCAACCCGCACACCCGGTCCGCCCGGCGCGTGATATTGCGTAATACGTCCGGCGGAAGGTGTCAGTTTGTAAGCATCTTCCGCATTGATACGGCACTCTATCGCATGCCCCTTGATGATGACATCTTTTTGACTAATCGGTAACACCAGACCGGCTGCCACATTAATTTGCGCCTGTACCAGATCAATACCGGTAATCGCTTCCGTCACCGGATGTTCCACTTGCAAGCGCGTATTCATTTCAATGAAGTAGAATTCATTGTTCTCAAACAGAAATTCAAAGGTGCCTACACCCCGATATTTAATACGGCGGCAAGCATCGGCACAACGTTCGCCCATTTTATTACGCAATTTTTCCGATATGCCGGGTGCGGGCGCTTCTTCGAGAATTTTCTGGTGGCGGCGCTGCATTGAACAATCTCTTTCGCCCAAGTGAACAGCATTGCCATGTTCATCCACCAATAATTGGAATTCGATATGGCGCGGATTTTCCAGATACTTTTCTGCATAAACAATCGGGTTCCCAAACGCTGATTGCGCTTCATTACGCGTCATGATCACAGCATTGGATAAAGCCGCTTCGGTGTGTACGACCCGCATTCCGCGGCCGCCACCGCCGCCAGCAGCTTTAATGATGATGGGATAGCCGATCTCCCGCGCAATCTTCTTCACCTCATCGATATTTTCAGATAATGCGCCATCTGATCCCGGCACACAGGGAACGCCGGCTTTTTTCATGGCATTCTTCGCGCTGACTTTGTCACCCATCAGGCGAATCGTTTCCGGCCGCGGACCGATAAACACAAAACCACTCTTTTCCACCCGTTCGGCAAAGTCTGCATTTTCTGACAGGAATCCGTAACCGGGATGAATGGCTTCGGCATCGGTCACTTCTGCAGCACTGATAATCGCCGGCACGTTCAGATAGCTTTGCGCCACCGGTGCCGGGCCAATACATACCGACTCATCGGCCAGCTTGACGTATTTTGCTTCCGCATCAGCTTCAGAATGCACTGCAACTGTTTTGATACCCATCGCACGACAAGCGCGCTGGATCCGCAGGGCAATCTCGCCACGATTTGCTATAAGAATTTTTTCAAACATAGTTATCTGATCTCTATTCAGATAATCATTGAATTACGAACAAGGGTTCGCCATATTCAACTGGCTGACCATTCTCTAGCAAGATCGCCTTGATGACCCCATCTTTATCGGCCTCAATTTCATTCAATAGCTTCATTGCCTCAATGATACATAACGTATCGCCTTCTTTGACCCTTTGCCCGACTTCGACAAATGCACTCGCACCGGGTGATGCGGCCCGATAAAATGTTCCCACCATAGGCGATTTAACAATATGGCCATCAGGTATTGCATTTTTTTCAACCACTGCAGATTCATTGGCATTAGCTGCTTCCGGCCCAGGCGTTGGTGTTTGCTGCTGAACAGGGGACATAACCGGCTGCATACCAGGCGGCATAAATGCATAATTTTGAACCCCGGAACCAGATTTACTGATGCGAACTTTTTCTTCGCCTTCCGTAATTTCCAATTCAGCAATACTTGATTCTTCAACCAGCTCAATGAGCTTCTTAAGCTTTCTTAAATCCATATCCAATCTCCCGAGACAAGGCCTCGTTTTAAGGTAGTTTTGAGAACAAAAATTTTTAATATAAAAATGAGCAAGATTACGGCTGCGTTGCGAAAGAATTGAAGTTAAAATTGAGATTTATCGATAATTCAGATTCAATATCCGGTTAACTTAAGATGTCATTGCGTATTCCAGTGCCAATTCATATCCTTTAGCACCCAAACCACTAATAATACCTATCGCCGAATCGGAAAAATAGGATTTCTGACGAAAAGATTCCCGGGAATAGATATTTGATAAATGCACTTCGATAAAAGGCAGTTTTACAGCAGCAAGCGCGTCCCGCAAAGCAATACTGGTATGCGTGTATGCAGCCGGATTGATGATAATGAAATCTGTTCCATCGCTCATAGTCTGCTGGACTCTATCAATCAGGGCCGATTCAGCATTACTCTGAAAAAAATCCAGTTTAACACCTGTATTTTCAGTTAATCTGCTTAAATTTCTGTTAATATCTTGTAACGTCACACCACCATAAATCTCCGGCTCACGAACCCCCAGCAGATTCAAATTGGGTCCGTGAATAATCAAGATATTTCTTGCCTTTACATTTTTCGAATCCATTTAATAATTATGGACTCTTATGCTAAAAATGTACAGTTTTTAAAGAATTTCGCCGAACTTAAGCGAAAGTTGTTGAAAAAATATTGAATCCGATCATGCAAAAAAAACAGAATCGAGATCGGCCCGCAAGAAAATCATAGCCAAACCGCCAATAATTAAACCCGGTTCTTTATAATTTGCCCGCAATTGCCCAAGCATCTATAATAGCCCGCTTGGTTCAATTCCGGGCTGTTGTAGCTCAGTTGGTAGAGCAACTGATTCGTAATCAGTAGGTCCGCAGTTCGATTCTGCGCAACAGCACCATAAAAACAAATAGTTATAAAAAATAAAACGGATTAATACATAGTTGTGGGGCACTGCAGGGGCACTAAGAGACAACAAACCACCATAAAAACTTTTCGCTGATACCAGCCAAGCTTCTATTGATTTGACTACTTATTGCTTAACTACTCGTTATCGAAATAATCAGAATCTAATTTCTTTACTTCATACTGCCCTACAATTGAGACTCCAACATTATGTTCTGCCATAAGTCTCGACAATTGCTCGCCATCAATTAATATTATTTTCGTATCAATAAATGAGGCATATTCTTTTGCTTCTTTGCTGAATGACGACGTAGTGATAAAAACACCTTTTCTAGCACGTTGTCCTTGCAGTGCACCTGCAAATTTTTGGATTTCAGGGCGACCGACCACACCCTCCCATCGTTTAGCTTGAATGTATATAACATCCAAGCCAAGACGATCTTCATTGATTATTCCATCAATACCACCATCGCCACTTTTCCCAAGCGCCTTTCCAGCATCCTGACGACTGCCGCCATACCCCATTTTTACAAGAAGGTCGACAACTAAACGTTCAAAGAATGATGGGGAAGCATCTTTAATAGCACTCAGAATTTCGGCTTCAAGAGCAGAACGGAGCTTATTGTAAGCAGATGCTAGCGAATCTTCTGGAGTTAGATTTGACTCCAATCCTGATGCTTCTATCAGAGATTCATTTTTATCTTTTTTACGATTTCTAAATTCAATAAATTCAGGATATCGCTCAAGTACTGATATATCGATCTTGATTGGATCTTTTGAGAGTAACTCAATACCTTTTTGTGTGATTCTGAGAAATCCACGTTTTGGTGTTGCAAGCAAATCAGCTTGCTTAAGATATGAGCGCGCCCAGCCCACGCGGTTAGTAAAAATAGCCTGACTTCCGCTTGGGAGAAGTTCATTTCTTTCTTCTGTCGTAAGATTAAACTGATCAGCCAATTCTTCAACCAACTGACTGAATTTATATTCCTTGCCGTCGGACGCTGTTTTCAGGACAGGAAGCATAAGTGCTTGGTAATCAGGAATTGTCATATTTTTTGATATTTTTATAGATAAGAATACTCAATGCTAGGAAATTTAAATGTTGGCACTGTAGCATAAAGAATCTTTTAAAATCCTTTCATAACCACTAAAAAAACAGCCTATTTTATTTTCAATTGCCCCATTAATGCCCCTTTACTAAATTTATAGTCGATAAATAACTGTTATTAATAATAATTAACCACAAATACTTATGAATGTTAATCATAAGTTGCCATTTATTGCCGTTTGTTGTAGCATCTTTTCTAGTGTTTATCACTTGAAGGATGGCAATTATGGCAAATATCGAAAAGCGTATTTCCAATGATGGAAAAACCAGCTATCGGGTAAAAATAAGATTAAAAGGCCACCCTGGGCAATCAGCAACATTTGAACGCCTGACTGATGCCAAGAAATGGGCGCAACATACAGAATCTGCAATTCGTGAAGGTCGTCACTTCAAAACAACAGAAGCTAAGCGCCATACTTTGGCCGATTTGATAGACCGCTATTGCCGGGACGTATTACCAGCCAAAAAGAGCGCAAAAGACCAAACGCAGCAATTAACATGGTGGAAATCCGAAATCGGAAGCTATGCCCTTGCTGATGTAACACCCTCACTATTGGCAGAATGCAGGGATAAACTAGGCCGTGAAATCACTGTACGCAATAAACCTCGTTCACCTGCAAGTGTAGTGCGATATATAGCCGCACTATCTCATGTTTTCACAATCGCCGTAAAAGAATGGGGATGGTTAGAAGATAGCCCAATGCGAAAAGTAACCAAACCGAAGGAATCACGCGGACGGGTGCGTTTCCTTTCTGATGATGAACGCATACGCTTATTAAAAATCTGCAAAGAATCAAGCAACCCTTATCTTTATGTTGTCGTAGTGCTGGCATTGTCAACCGGAATGCGTCAAGGTGAAATTATGGGATTAACTTGGGACGTGATAGATTTAAACCAAGGCCGTGCAATACTGCATGAAACTAAAAACGGCGAACGCCGCGCCGTGGCGATTACTGGTCATGCTTTAGAGCTAATAAAAGAACTTTCCAAAGTACGCCGGATTGATAGCAATTTACTTTTTCCATCTAAGGAAAACGCACCACAAAAACCACAAAAACCTATGGATTTACGCTCCCCATGGGAAACAGCCGTAAAAAAAGCAGAACTTCAAGATTTCAAATTCCATGATTTACGTCACAGTGCTGCTTCATATCTAGCCATGAATGGCGCAAGCCTAGCAGAAATTGCCGAAGTGCTGGGACATAAAACCTTGCAAATGGTGAAGCGCTATGCTCACTTATCCGAAGGGCATACCGCTCGCGTAGTGGCTTCTATGAATAATAAAATCTTTGGATAGAGATTGTTATGAATCACAATAAACTTGAATGGAATAGCGAATCATTAGATTGGGCATTTTGGGCAAATGTGCAATCAATGTCGGCCAAAGAAGCATGTTGGTTGGTTTGTGGAGTAGATCCAATTAAATACAATATCGAGTCAATAGAAAGTAAATACTATTTATCTGATGAAAAGATACTTGAAATTAAAAAAGCTATTACTCAGGTTGAATCCGATATCCGGGCTGAAAAGGAAAAGGAATATAACTCACCTTGGGATTGGGTATGTTGGGCGGAAGGAAAGGGCATACCAGTTTCAAAGCAATTTCATGATTTAGCTTTTAAAGCCAAGAAAAAAGGCATACGTGTTCTTAAAGCGCAGCCGCTAGAGAAAATAAGTGAAGAATCGTTAGCTTGGTATATGAGGCTAGATAGCTGGGCATACTATGAAGCAATATTTTTAATCCATGGCTTCAAACCGTGCGGAGATATTGAGGGATTTGATGAGGTAAGAACTCATTTTCCTAATGAATATGCAATGCTTGAAAGAAGTATTCCCATAGGTTCTATCGGCAAAGAAGTCATACAAGCAGGTCAAAAGAATATTATTGATACGCCTGCCAATTGGATTGCATGGGCAAAGCGCAAGGGATTCTCTACTGGCCATTCTAGTTCTTCAAACCATGAACAAGAAATTGATTCAGAATCACATAATGGAAGGGAAAATGAGTTACATGTTTTGATAGAAGATATCTATAAAGACCTTGACTGCCCAAGCAACAATAAAATTGTTTGGAAAACCCTGGAATCAGATAAAGAAGATAAGGCATATGATAAAAATGAGATTGTGCAGGAAATTACAGGAAATATTATTTATTGGACTTCCCGCCGTGGAATAGAGCAAACAATGAAACGAAAAACATTCGATAATTTTCTTTCAACATTACGAAAAAAATAATTTATCCCGGCTGCCGTCACGCCATCCCGATGTGATGTTATCTGGGAAATGTGCAATGTAGAGTTCTTGTCAGAACATCCCGTTACAAAGCAATCTTGCACCGTAACGGGCAACTGAAAAGGATTTACGATGCATAATAATATTACCGTAACGCAAGCTATTAATTCAGCTTATCCAGAATTACCCTCACAACCCCGCACACTGCTAACTGTTCGCCAGTTCAGCGACAAACATTCGGCCTTCACACAAGGCGCAATCCGCAATCTAATTTTTTTAGCCGAAAGTAGAAAAACATCCAAAGGCATTATCACAGGTAATGGTTTGAATATTGCCTTGGTAAGAATAGGGCGAAAATTGCTTATTGATGAAGCCAAGTTTTTTCAGTGGATTGATGAGCAGCAAGAAATCAGCAAATGAAAACTCTTGCTCAATCACTTCAAAACGTTAAGGCTTATATTCGCCCCGTTGATTTTTACCGCAGCGAATTACCAGCTATGCCGCCGCCGCGTGGCAGCGGATGGCGTGATGGCGGATTATGTCCATTTCATCCTGATAAGCACGCTGGAAGCTTTCGAGTAAATCTTGAAACGGGTGCTTTCCTTTGCTTTTCTTGTGGTTCCAAGGGTGGGGATATTATCGCCTTCATTCAACAGCGAGACGGCTTGAGCTTCCCAGAAGCAGTGCAAAAACTATCTGATGAATGGGGGTTATGATGCAGGGCATACCTCAAACATTTAACAGCAAACCGCGCCGCTTTGTGTGGGAATATCGGAGCCAACAAGATGAATCGCTTGGCTATGTTGCCCGCTTTGATGATGGCAAGAAAAAAGAGATTGTGCCATATTTTAAACGAATCAACGGGCACGAATGGCAGCATGGCAGTGCAACTGAACCGCGCCCATTATTTGGATTGGATGTACTAAACCAAGCTGAACTTAAGCGTGCTGCATTCATTGTTGAAGGCGAAAAAGCCGCCGCTGCACTGCAATCATTGGGGCTAGTGGCAATTACTTCACAAGGTGGCAGCAATGCAGCCCACAAAGCAGACTGGAAACCATTAAATGGGCGTGAACTCGTTTATATGCTTCCAGACAATGATGAGGCTGGCGAAAGCTATATTAAGGCTGTGGCTGCAATCCTGATGAGCCTTGATAGACCGCCTGCGCTATTAATTGTACGTTTACCCAATCTTCCGCTTGCTGGTGATGTTGTCGATTGGATAACTTCAAAAATTGATGAAGTTTTACTGGATTGGGATGGTTATGAGCCAATATCAGAAAGCATATTAGATTATGGTGCTTTGCTGAATGATTTTAAAAAAGCCGTAAAACAGCATAGCGAACCAGTGCCCGATGAATGGAAAGCTGATTCAGAACAACCAGTCATGAACAACTGGCAAGCGCCGATCAGTCTTGAGTCTGCCACGCTTCCACCATGGCCGGATGATGCCTTTCCGGGTAGCATTCAGGACTTTGTAAGCGCCTTGAGTGAATCTACTGAAATCCCGCCTGAATTATCAGCAATGATGGTGCTGGCAGCAATTAGCGCCGCCGCCCAAGGTAAGTACCGGGTACGCGTTAAAGCTGATTATTTTGAGCCTGTAAATAGTCAGCCCTGAAATATCCACAAGCACTTGATACTATGCTTGAATGATCTGATTCTTAATGCTCATAACGACCGGAAATGTTAAAATATCCAAGTGTTTTCTGGTCGAAATGGTGATTAAAAATGCTAAGACATAGCAGTACGATTCATCAACCGAATTTGTTTGGAACAGATTTGTTGATGCAACTTGATCCCAATGATTTGTTGCTGAAGCTTGCATCAGCGATACCCTGGCAAGAATTTGAGGAATCATTTTCCATCCATTACACGACGGCGGCAGGTGCGCCGAGTAAGCCGATCCGGCTGATGGTTGGGTTATTGATACTGAAGCAGTTAGAGAATCTGAGTGACGAATCGATAGTATTGCAGTGGAAGCGCAATCCTTATTACCAGGCCTTTTGCGGCATGAAAGAATTCCAGCAAAAGCTGCCTTGCCATAGTACGGAGCTGGTGCATTTTCGCAAGCGCCTAGGCGCGCAAGGTGTAGAGCGGATTTTCCGGATGAGTGTTGGTTTGCATGGGGAATCAGCGCTGGAAGATGTGGTTCATGTTGACACGACTGTGCATGAGAAGAACATCACGTACCCGACGGATAGCAAACTAGCGATCAAGATTATCAATCGCCTCAACAAGATTGGCCCCGCCCACGGCATTTCACAGCGGCGCACTTTCGTCAAAGAAGTGAAGTCACTGCGCCTGGATATTCGGCACTACCGGCACGTGAAGAAAAGAGCTAAGGCCAAACGCGCATTAAAGCGGCTCAGAACCATTGCAGGTGTCTTGATACGGGAGCTCAGGAGAGAATTACCGCAGTACTGTCTGTTTGAATGCTATCAACGGGACTTTCTGTTGTATGAGCGCGTATTACGGCAACAGCAAAACGATAAGAACAAGATCTACTCATTGCATGAACCGCAAGTGTACTGTGTCGCCAAGGGGAAAGACCACAAACAATATGAGTACGCTAGCCAAGCATCGATCGCCAGTACCGCAAAAGGTAATCTGATCGTCGGCGTAATCAGTCACGAACAGAATCTGCATGACAGCAATACGTTACCAGAGATCCTGCGTCATGTTGAGATTTCGCGCGGGAAAGCAGCCAAGCAAGCCGTATGCGATCGCGGCTACCGCGGCAAACGTGAAGTCAATGGAACCCAGATCATTTTGCCCGGAAAAGGACTCAAGAAAGATACCCGATACCAGAAAGACAAGAAGCGGAAACAGTGCAGGAGGCGTGCCGCGATTGAACCCATTATCGGCCACCTGAAATCGGATTATCGAATGGCGAGGAACTATCTGAAAGGCGCTATTGGCGATCGCAGCAACCTGCTGATGGCTGCTGCCGCCTGGAATCTGAAACAATGGCTGCTGGCCATTTTTTGGCTCTTTTTCCCATGGCGAAAACTGCAAATTTATCGGATTCCTTGATGGAAATTTAAACTACCAGGGCATGCATTTTAGTAAGCAAGAGTTTCCCCGGGCAGCTTTTCCAGAACAACTGTCGTTTGATACTTTTTCAGGGTCGACTAAATATTTGGGCATGCGCAGCCCTTCCACCAGGCAGCCGTAAGACAGCCGTTCAAACGGCAGCAACCGCACCGTTGACCAAGTGGGAGAAATTACAGCGTGAAAAGTTAGAGCCTGCAATCAAGAAAGCACAGGCCGATGATGCCACTATACGCGAACAAATAAACTACTTACGAAAACAGGCAAGCAAAGCCAAGGGGGCAGAGTTTGAACAGCTAAAAAAAGAGATTGCCGATACTGAAGCCAGTTTACCGGAAATTCCAACAGTGCCACAGATTTGGGCGCAGGATGTAACCCCGGAAAATCTGGGTACTATCATGTCAGATAATAATGAGCGAATGGCTATCTTGAGTGATGAAGCGGGAATATTCGATATATTGGGCGGGCGGTATTCTGGCGGCATTCCGAATCTTGATTTATTTCTGCAAGGTCATGCAGGAAGCGCAGTAAGGGTGAATCGAGGCAGCCGCCCGCCTGTATTTATGCAAACACCCGCTCTAACCTTTGGATTATCACCCCAACCGGAAGTATTGCGCGGACTGACAGAAAAGCCCAGCTTTCGAGGTCGTGGATTATTAGGGCGTTTCCTGTATGTGTTGCCGCCTTCAAACTTGGGTTATCGCACACTTGATGCAAGCCCGATATTTCCAGATTATAGCGCCCGCTATGAAGGTATTTTAACCGGCATACTCAATCAGGAAATGGCGAACGATAGCGATGACAAACCATGCCCGCATATCCTGAAAATCACGGATGATGCTTTGCAAGCTTGGCAAAGCTATGCCCTTAAAGTTGAAGCCGGTATGCGTGAAGGCTGTACCTATGCACACTTGACTGATTGGGCTGGAAAATTGCCGGGCGCAGTCATACGGATTGCCGCCTTGCTTCACATTGCACAGCATGCACTTTTAAGGCCGTGGGAAAAGGAAATCAGTATTGAAGATATGAGCGCAGCACTGCGCATGGCTGATGTATTAAGCGTTCATGCTTTGGCTGTATTTGATCTGATGGGGGCAGACCCAGCCCTTGACGGTGCCCGCGTAGTATTGCGATGGATTGAGCGCGAAGGTAAGCCAGAATTTACATTCAGGGATTGCTACTATGCACACAAAACAAGATACAAACGTACAGCGGAACTTGAGCCGATTATGGAAGTATTGATTGAACGGCACTACATCCGGCCAAGGGCATTGAAACAAGTACAGGGCAGACCAAGCCGAATTTACGAAATTAATCCGGCAATTTTAGAAAAAGAATCCTAAGAAATTACACCACAAAAACCACAGAAACCTTAAGCGCAATTCTTTTTGTGGTTATTGTGGTCAAGTTTCTATGGATGAAAAATAAAATTTACTTTGCTTTTTATTATTAATAAATCAAATCAAAAAGAACAATTATGCCAAAAAAGGAAACAAATTCGCCTGTAATCATTGAGGGGCAAGTATTGCAAGCATTACCTACCCCTCAGATAAAACTTGCCACAATTGAAGATTGCAGGCGCGAAATGGCGCGAGTTTATCGGGATGCACGCACAGCCCGCATTGATACACAGGATGCTTCCAGATTCGTGTATATATTGTCGCAGATTGGCAAACTCATTGAAACCGGACAGCTTGAGCAACGTTTAATAGAACTGGAGCAAAGATTAAAAAAATGAGCATTAAACAGCGATTAGAGAAGCTGGAAGCCGCTAAGATAGTGCAGGATGTTAAGGTTGATATCATTCACATAATCATCGAACCTGATGGTACTATTTCTGGCGCTACGCAGCGTAATGCCGATGGTAAATATGTTTCTGTTTCTGATGAAGAACTGGCTGAAATATGCGCAGACAATCAAATAGTAGAGGCAGCTAAATAAACTTATAAGTTGTAATTTGTAATGTTAAATTGAATAACCGTAGAAATAAATTCCGCAGAAAATCCGATAAATTTTCAGAGTTCTTTGATAAGCTGTTTAGCGGTTTTCAAAATATCAGCATTAGTCATTGAATCATCATTCTAAACCCGCATCATTAGTGCAATATCCTCATATCCGACAAGCAATAACAACTTTTGAATACATTGCTTGTCGGCTTTCTTTTTTCGAAATGAAAAGCATTTGAAATTTGTAATGATCTAGTCTTTGCTCTCAGGTTGAGAAAATGAACGAGCTAATCTTTGGCATCAGCATAGAAGAAATTAGTAAGCCTCCAATCCATCCACATTAACACCCTGATACGTCATCGCTATCCTCAAACCTTTTACAAGGAGGGACGATGTCATCATCAGAAGCGCGACGAATTCATATCGAAGCATGGCAAACCAGCGGTAAGTCTCAGGCGGCTTATTGCCGGGAACATGGTTTGAATACCAAGACGTTTGGCAATTGGGTTCGCAAGCATCGTGCCGGTCAGGTTATCCGGCCGCCTGCGTTGGTCCCGGTCACGATCAAACCGATGCCTGCACCGACGAGCACGCTACGTCTTCGCGGTCAAGGCAATCATGTGTTGGAGCTGCCATCGACGGTTTCGCCGCATTGGCTGGGGGAGTTGTTGAAGTGTCTTTGATTGCGAATCCAGGGAAGATTTGGTTGATGGTTGAGCCGGTGGATATGCGTCGCGGCATTGACGGATTGTCGGTATTGGTGGAGCAGGCGTTGCAGCGCTCGCCTTGTGCGGGTTCGGCGTTTGTGTTTTGCAATCGCGCGGGCAATCGCATCAAAGTGCTGCTGTGGGACGGCACCGGCGTGTGGTTGTGCCAGCGGCGCTTGCATCAGGGACGGTTCGTTTGGGGGCGTTCGGATACGGGCGGGATGGAACTGACTGCGTTGCAATGGGAGTGGTTGATTGCCGGGGTGGATTGGTGTCGTTTGGGGTTGCAATCCTGCGCAAGAAAATATAGCTGAAAGCCAATACTGGAATCACTTTGCGCAAGTTTTGCAGTATAATAACGCCATGAAAACGCACGCAAAACAGTCAATCGAATTAGATCATTTGAACCTCACGCCGGAAGCTAAAACCGAGGTATCGAACCTTATTCAATCACTGCTTACGCAAGCACAAAACGAGCTCAAACTGCTGGAAGCGAAGAATCAGGCACTGAAGCTGGAACTGGCACATTTGCGCCGCATTCGTTTCGGCGCGAAGAGCGAAGCACTGTCGCAGCCACAATTCAGCCTGTTCGAAGAAGACTGGCAAACTGATGCGGCGGCGATCGAAGCGGAAATCGAGCAACTGCCGCTGCCGGTTCCGCAAAAACCCAAGCGTGCACGCGCTGGGCGCCAACCTCTGCCGGATCACCTGCCACGCATCGAACACCGGCATGAACCGGAATCTTGCCAATGCAAACAGTGCGGCAGCGATCTGGTAAAAATCGGCGAAGACGTCAGCGAACAACTGGACGTCAAACCCGCCGAATTCTTCGTGCACCGTCACATCCGCCCGCAATACGCCTGCCGGGCTTGCGAAACCGTGGTCGCGGAACCGGTTCCGCCCGCGGTGATCGACGGCAGTATGGCAACACCCGGACTGCTTGCTTGGATCACGATCTGCAAATACCTCGATCACCTGCCGCTGTATCGCATCGCACAAATCGCCGCCCGGGAAGGTGTCACTTTATCGCTTTCCACGTTGGCGGAATGGATCGGACGTGTAGGCGTGGCACTACAACCGCTGGTTGACCGGCTGATTTTGCACTTATTGCATGGCTCTGTGTTACACGCCGACGAAACCCCGGTGGCGCAACTTGATCCCGGCAGCGGAAGAACGCAACGCGCCTATCTGTGGGCGTATCGCAGTAACGATTTTGAGTTGGGGCCGCGCATCATCGTATTCGACTACCAAACCAGCCGTAGTGGCAAACATGCGCAAAACTTCCTCAACAGCTGGCAAGGCCACTTGCTGGTAGACGACTATGGCGGTTACAAGGCTTTATTCTCCAAAACAGCATCACCCTGCACTGAATTAGGGTGCTGGGCGCACGCGCGCCGCAAATTCTTCGACCTGCACCAAGCCAATGCCAGCACCGTCGCGTATGAGGTGTTGCAGCGCATAGGCGGACTTTACGCCGTCGAAGCCGAAGGCAAGCACTTATCGACCGAAGCCCGGCAGATACTACGTGCAGAAAAAAGCCTGCCGATCCTGCAATCGTTGCACGACTGGTTACTGCAAACTCGCGCCCAAACTGCCAATGGCGGCGGCACCGCCAAAGCCATCGACTACACCTTGAAGCGCTGGCAAAGCCTAATCCGCTACGCCAGCAGCGGACACCTGCCGATTGACAACAACCCCGTCGAAAACACTATTCGCCCCATCGCGCTCGGCAAGAAAAACTGGCTGTTCACCGGCTCCGAACGCGCCGGAAAACGTGCCGCCGCCATTCAAACCCTACTCGGCACCGCAAAACTCAACGGCCTCAACCCCGCACAATGGCTAGCCGACACCCTCGAAAAACTCCCCACCTGGCCTAATAGCCGAATCGATGAATTGCTACCGCTTGCACCGGAGGATATTGAAGCATTGTTGAAGGAATGTGAGTAGATGGTGGGGTTGGAGGGATACAGAAATTAAAAGAATTACTGGTGAAGATCTAAAAGCCATTAAGAAAATGGAAAAAAGGAAATAAGGTTATTCCGGAATCAGCACTCAGGCTTTTAAGGTTATATCTTAATGGCGATGCGAGTGCTTTACTGGGCGATGAATGGAAAGGATATCATTTCCTGGGTAATTTATTTTATGTACCAGAATGGCGTAACGGTTTTGCACCGCATGAGATCAGAGCGGTTTTCTGGAATACCCAACAAATTGCAAGTTTAAAAAATGAAAATGCTTTGTTAAAAAAAGAGTTAGAAAGACGAAATAGCGAAATTGATAATTTAGAAATCAAAGCAGATTTTTATAGGCGTCAACTGGTGCTTGAAAGTCGGTTTGGTTTGATCTTACAAAGAAGCTTTGATTGAGCTAAGTTACATTTAATCTTACTTCCACAAATTTGTTTCATTAGGCACTCCAAGTTCTTCACAAATATATTTCTCCGCTAGAGACCGAACAATTTCAATATCTTTAGCAATTCTAATACGGTCAGCTGGATTATCTGGATCAATCAATTCACTGTTTAATGAGGCATGAGCAACTGCACATCTTCCGCTATCGAAGATATGCTTACCTAAATCCAATTGGGATGATTGAAGTTCTCGAACGCGGTCAGCTGCTTTACCAGTAAGCATAATAATTGAGTTATTAATCCATGCTCCCCGTGCTTTTCCCTCATCCTTATTAAACTGTGATTCAATAACTTTATAAAAACTCAAGAAGGAATAACTTTCATGCAGTTCACTTAAACGAAGACCTTCGCGCCAAAATGCAAGAGCTCTCCAGATGTTTTTATCTCTGATTAAAGGCATAAAATTACAATTAAAATGCATTGTCATAATAGACATTTGTGTTCGTGCTAATGAATATAAAATAGGACGGCTTCCCGTAATGTACCCAACTACATCGACATAACCGCGTACAAACCATCCTAAGATGGATGTGAATCGATAAACTTTTTTTAAAGCAATATGCAGAGCGGCATCATTATGGAGTTCAGAAAGACGAACGATCACACATGCAGTGGAAAATTTGTTGTTGTCTTCGTTAAGACCAGTTAAAAAATAATCTTCCTTGTCATACTGCAATAGAACAGTTTTTTCAGGCCATGAAATGGAATAATGCACTGCTGCGATAAGCCAGGCGTGATGGGAGCTAAATTTTTCTGTAATTTGATCCCCATAAATATGTGGTATTTCTGGCCCCAGATGAATTTTCTTCATCTTAAAATCTGCTCGTTAAGACAATTACTTAAAAATTTATTCTTCATCAGTTTGCTTCAAAACTTATTAATTTGTGTTACTCAAGCTTGCTTAATTATTATGCAAGATATAGAAAAGGTAAAAAGATGAGATTTTTCATTAAAATGGAATATTTGGGATAAAACTATGACTAATTATTTTCTTAAGGATCAAATTATTTGTTGGTAAGTGAATGGACTCCAAAAAACCAAACCATCAATACAAAAAATAAGATCAGAGTTAAAGAATAAAGTATCTTATTAAAATAATTAATAAGAATTATTAGCTTAGGTTTATTAGATTTAAATAAATCAAATTTATAGAAATTCATTAAAAAGTCACAAGTTTTTATAATCCATTCGTTAATTATAGTTTTGGTTGTACGCTGATCTTTTTCGCGCCATTTCCAATTTTCATAAAGATATTTCATGTTTTTGTATATTTTTTCTGAAGAAGGATTGATAATTTTAGTTTCTTCTTGAGCATATTCCACATACCCCTCTTTAATACCCTCGTAAAAAGTAAGATAAGTAAATAAAAAATAGTCTTTTAATAATGTTTCATGAGCTTCACGATTATGAATAGAAATTGCCATTTCTTCAAAAAAATTAGCAACTGTATTTATTTTTACAAATAGCTCTTTATTGCAAATCTTAATTGAATGAACAGTGTTTAAATCCATACATTTTCCTTCTTTTTTTAAAATGGAAAAATAAGCATTTACATCACATATCTCTTGCGCAAGTTTAGAATTATTACGA
The DNA here is from genome assembly GCF_000219585.1 of Nitrosomonas sp. Is79A3. Lineage (NCBI taxonomy): Bacteria > Pseudomonadati > Pseudomonadota > Betaproteobacteria > Nitrosomonadales > Nitrosomonadaceae > Nitrosomonas > Nitrosomonas sp. Is79A3. The sequence goes on from NC_015731.1 coordinate 2,925,616, forward strand.
GCTTCACGTATCATAATTAATGAATGATCACGCATTTCAGTATATATCTTAAATCCAGCATTAAGAAAATAACTAGCCACGACAGTACCGCCAGCAAATAATGTAACTGCTACAGTTCTGTCATCAAAGGTGCTCCAAACTTCATGTGAAATAATTAATGCGAAAATAAATATAAAAAAACTAATAAGTATCAAAATATTTGCAGAAGCGAAATTCTGTGAAATAGCACGATTGAATTGTCTAGTAATAGCTAAATTGATAAATACTTTAAATTTCTTACTCCAAATATTTATTAAATATACAAATATAAAAACAAACAAAATTATGAGAGTTATAAACTGCGATTGACTCAGATCATAATTAGAACCAAATACTTCAAATTTTTTAAATGAATTAGGATTAATAATTTCAATATCGTGACTATAGTTTGCGATAGCCCATGGAATAGTTTCTCCATCAATTTTTAGAAAACCAGTTATCGTCAGATGCAGATTATCTTTACCCATACTCCTAGGGTATACGTTCCATTCCCAAGTTCGATTTTGCATGCTAGATAATGCTTGTTTTTCCGATATTAACGGAGTGATATTGAAATTCTGACCAACGAGTTTTATTTCTAATATATCTCCTACATTAATCTCATGATTAATACGCTCCCTACTATAGATCTGTTTGTTCTTCGTCGTATCTGTATGAATAATAAACAATTCAAGCTTAATTCGAATGGATTCTCCTCTCTTAACCACGGCTGGAAGATTATCGTATGAAATAATTGCTAATCTCATTTTATCCAATGAAGCATCAAAAATGCTCGGCTTTGAATCCACTCCTTTATCTTTCGGCGTAGCTAATAATGAAAAAGGTAAAAATAGAAAAATTACCAAAACAAATATTAGAGCATTGCATAGGTGCTCATGCGGTTTAGTTTTCATGAAATTTCCCCTTATTTCAATCCACCCCAAAAATTCTACTATCTACTATAGAGATTTGCATTTTAATTCATGCAATATTTCTATATTAATGGATTAAATATAAGAAATGAATTCGAAAAATCGATACCGCTAAAACAAAGTAAATCTGCTAAATTTTTGTTTAGCAATAAGAGGAAGTCAGGAGAAAGATAAACTGTGTTAGGGATCGGGCAGCATGCCCGCTTTGCGGTCATACCCTTCGCGCCGGTCGGCGGCACTCTGCCCTTAAGAAAACAAAAACGGGAGCTTAAAGCCCCCGTCATGATTAAATCTAATTGTAATAAGGTAAGTGATTAAAAAGCCCGAACAGCACGCGCCATGAGCTGTGTGTTTGTCGGAGTGCGAACCTGAGGGGAGTTGTCATAGTCGAAATTATTGGCCCACGCGAAACCAGAATCCCCAGTGGTACTCACCTCTGTAGATGTCCAATAGCCACCAAGAAAACCACCTAGCTCTAAGGGAAATAAGTTTCTGCGTATCAGGTTTAACTCTTCCAGTGATGGTAAAAACCAGTCGGTGTAGCCATTGAGTTCGTAATTGGTGGCAAGTTCAGCCGCTATACCTGGTTCTGTACAGCCTGTCAGGATATCGGTGGTATTTTTCGCCCCAGTTCCGATTGCAGCTCCATTGGCTCCAGTAATTTCTGTCGCATAACACCCCCATGCAGCCATACCCTGATCTACTGGTGCGACTTCTAGCCCGTGATGTCCACGAACTCTGTTTCCCCCACCATCGCTAATATGAAACACAATACCACCGGCTGGCCCAGTTTTACCAATTTCATAGATGGGAATAGCAGAGGGTTTTTGGGGTTTTACAGCAAAGACATTGCCTGACAACATTATTGCAATACTGAATAACAGAAAGTTAAGGATCGTGAAGGACTTATATCGTTTCATGGTTTTCTCTCTTTTTGAAAAAAGTGATTAGCTCGAAAACAAATAATATTATTAATATTCATTGGCAACTTGCAGAAAACCTAATTTCAGATCCGCTCCGATTAATGCAATGAAACGCACATGCTAGGATAAAGAAACTATGCTGTATATAGGTCAAAATACCTTGTTTTTCGGGATATATGCCCCTTGTAAATAGCTAGAGAATAAGGTTTGAAAACCATTTTGTGGTTTTTGTGGTCAGTTTTCTATAGATAAAAAAATATCACGACAAGGAATTGGCAATTACCCCGCAGCAAATAATGGGGCACTAGTGGGACACTCACAGATAAAAAACTAGCAAAAAGTACAACAAACAGCAACAAGAATAATGAATTAACTATTTGATAGAATTGTTTTAGTTTGTTGTGAGGTGTCGTAATTTATTGATTACATTTGATTCGTAATCAGAAGGTCCAGAGTTCGATTCTGCGCAACAGCACCATAAAAACAATTAGATAAATAATCAGAAGTGTCCGGAGATTTAATTGAATAGATTCAGTTGGTTATTATTTTTCGACATGGTTATTTGCACCTCGGTATTTTTAACCAATTGATCGATAGGTGTTTTCTCGAAAAGAGTCAGGCTTAAAATCTGTAGAATTGTGTAAAGCGAAGCTTCGGTATTGAGCCGCTTTTTCACGATGGCAACCAAGACATAAACCGATATGGCAATCCATATCTGCGTTTTGACTGCGTTCTCAGTAGTTCCGTAGAAACGCTTGATACGAAGATGTTGCTTGATCCACTTGAAGAATAGTTCGACCTGCCAGCGACAACGATAAAGCTGAGCGATGGTCAGCGCAGGTAAGTCGAAGTTGTTGGCTAGAAATACCAGATGCTTGTCGTGTTCTGCATCGTAGAACTTGATACGCCGCAGGTGCTGAGGATAATCCTTGCTAGCCTTGGGAGCCCTTAGGGCAATGGTTTGGTCACAGCGCAGTCCGGTGGATTTGTCCACGGAGCGAGAGTAGACGCGGCGAAAAAGCAGATTGGATTTAGCGCGTGTTACAAAAAATGCTTGTGCTTGGTGCATGGTGTACCAGCGAGAAAAATCGGTGAAGCCCCGATCCATGATGTAAAAGCTGCCAGCTTCGGGTGTCAGGATGTCGAACACATTGACCTCGTGCATCTTGCCATCGCTGATATGAATGAAGGTTGGAATATTGCCGCGCAGGTCAAGCAGCGTATGCATCTTAACGGCAGCCTTGGTGGAGCGGAAGCGTGCCCACGGAAAGACGCTCAAGCACAAGTCAATGGTCGTGGTATCGAGTGCGTAGACCGTTTGTTCCAGCTCGACAGCAAAGCTGTCGCTGGCGTAAAGCTTTCTGGCTGTCTGGATCAGGCTCATCGCGAAATCCATATAGATGCGGCAGTCGCGCTGCTCGTTGGCATCAGCCAACGTACTCTTGGCGATGTTGCCTCGTATGCCCAAATGGTAGAGCTTGGCTTGGTGGGCGCGCAGACAGGTTTCGATGTCGCGCAGACTCTCGCGGTAAGTCAGTTGTGCGAAAGCCATGCACAGAAACTGGTCGAGATGCGAGAACTTGAGTGTTGGATATCGACCTGAATATCTGGCTACGCACTGATGAAACGTGCGCAAAGGCAGGTGCTCCATTAATTGGGCAAACACCAATTTCCCTGCGTGCATATGCAGTCTCCTGACAAAAGTCAGAAGTTTGGCGCAAGTTGAAATCGATTACAGAAAAATATGTCATTTAGTAATGGTCGTTCAACGAGTTATCATGCGACAATTCTCGAATCTCCGGACACTACTGATAAATAATATTAAGAAGTTTTTTAATTTCAATATTGACACTATGTAAACAGTAGATTAATTAAGAATGACTGTAAGCCTCAGCGAACCGCGCTGCGCGGAAATTGCTTCTATTCTGAGGAAAACAGGGGCAAACCATGGTTTTCCCAGGCATAAATCCCAGAAATGGTCTACCCCCATTACATTGCTACTTCGTTTTTCGCCCAATGCAAAACGTCTTGGGGATGGTGTTCGCATCGTCGTCGATAAGCCCCGTAGTCAGCGCACGACGGGTAGTGAGATTCACGGTGTACGAGCACATCGGCCAAGTCGAGATGTCCAGATGGAACGTTCCTGCCTCACCGCGCGGATTGAGGGCCGTCGGGCCAGCTGGCCAAGTGACCATCGGCGGCAAGGGCGGCACACCAGAGGGTGGGAACGCGGCGCTGTTTATCTAACTTATGACTAATAATGTCAAAACATTCTTGGCGAAAATCGCACCATTTAAATACTCCAAATGATCGCGATAGATAACTATGATTTTAGTCAGAAGAAACTTTTTGAATTTTTCTGATGTTTTCCTAAAAATGAAAGAATTTTTTGAAACTCAGTCCGAATAAAGGCTGGCGATTGTTGTAAGTAAGCAGCAAGAATTTTAGAATCTGTTGTTTCCAGAACAAGACTTGTTTCTAATAGCTGATGTAGTGCAGGGGTTAAGTTTTTCTTGTCATCGATAGTATCAATGAGACGTGCTGCATGCATCTTTGCTCGTCTTAATTGACCTGCTTCCAGCAACTTATGGTTAGCCTTCCATTCGCTTAAGTAAGCATTTACCTTATGATTATCTTGGATTTCAGCTTTATTCATTTGAACTCTCCAAAAATAGCAAGGATAAACAGTATGGATTTTTATATTGAAAAATAAAATAAGCATTTTGCTTATTTTTATCTAAACAAAATAAATTGAAAAATCTGCAGAGAAGATACAGATTACTTGACAGAACTGACGTTTTCTAACGGTTAACTTGCGTCAATTTGATGCAACCAGTTCCATTTTTCTTTGGTGAATGGTGTCCATGATGTATCTTGGAATATATTTCTATTCATAATCTTGTACGGCAAATACATTATGAGTATTGTTATATACGCAGCCAATGCGGAAATATCGGAATAGTGACTCTCGCTTGTTCTGAATATCACCCTCATTCGTGGTGATTTTGGTGGCATTTTCTCAGAGCATTTTGCCCAGGTTATTTGCATAGTTTATGCTCTTGTAAATAGCAGAGTAAGATGTGCGTAAGAGTACTGCCATATTCAATCAGAGGTTAATAGCTTTGAATCTGGCACTTTCCTCAATCTTGGCCACCGATCATAAATCCAGTGATATTCAGATGGGGTTCAAAGCCATTGAAGTTGGTGGGTGCCCCAATGAAATTGGTAACATTCAGCACGGGCGAAGCTTGTACGCCTGCTGGTACGGATAAGACTCCTACTGACAACAGCATTGCTGCAACTGCGGCATTAGTCTTTAAATTATTTTTTATGTTCCCTTAATTGGTTATTTGCATAACTGAAATGCCATATTTTGGCCTGTTATGTATAACATAATTAGCTGCTTTCAATAAATGGTAAATGCCTAAAATGATTTTGTGAATACAGTACGATTGCGACAAGAGCAACCGAACCAATAAAAAATGCAATATTTAAGGATTTCTATCCACAGGTAAAGCAACTTCACGAATTCCAGCGATTGTGAAATAGTAATTCTTGCAATGGACGTTCTTCTGCCCAACCTTCTAGTTTTAACATCGGAGCGGGATAAAAAGCTTCGACATGCCCCAGGCACAAAATGGCGACAGGCTTACTGCCCTCCGGCATGTTTAGCAATTGTGCAAGCTGTATGGGATCAAATAGTGAAACCCAGCCCATGCCTAATCCTTCTGCACGCGCAGCCAGCCAAAGATTTTGAATTGCGCAGGCGACAGAAGCCAGATCCATTTCAGGTAAAGTACGCCGTCCAAAGATATGTTGCTCGCGTTGATCACTTAATGCAGCTACAAGCAGTTCGCCACATTTGCGGATACCCTCGACTTTCAGGCGCATGAATTCATCACCCCTTTCTGCGAGTGCCTCAGCGGTACGATGCCGTTCCTCTTCAACCATTGACGCGATGGTGCTGCGCAACTGGGTGTCGGTAATGCGGATAAATCGCCACGGTTGCATCAAACCCACACTAGGGGCTTGGTGTGCGGCGGAAAGTAGGCGTTTCAGTATGATCGGATCAATCGGATCAGGAAGAAAATGGCGCATATCGCGGCGCTCGGCGATGGCGCGATAAATGGCAGCACGTTCGGCATCACTGAAATGATGGCTATCGCTCATGCTATTTATTGATTGTTATCAATTATCGACATTATTGATGCGGCAATAATCATGATTAGTTGTGCGCTTGTGAGGTAAAACAACACCCTGGTGTATGTCTCTGTTGGGATACTCAACATTTTAATAAAAAAATCTCTAAAACCGATTTGCACCAATATGATTGTACTGGAGATTAAAAGGAATATTGATAGTTCGTACTCGATCATTTTGTTGTACTAGAGCTGCAGTTAACTATATTGGTGTCACGACTATCATTAACAGCCTTGAAGTACTCGTATAACTCTCATCAATCTTTGATGTGGTGGTAAGCTACCTCAAGGCATTCTTCCAGTGAATAATTATAGAATCTTGCTATTCCAGATAATATGATCAACAAATCATCTAAAATTGCTCTGTAAGGGTTGCCTTTATTTATTGCGTCCGATAGTACTCCGAATTCTTCCCATAGTTCGTACATGAAGCTGCTGATGGCGTCATGATCATCATCGATTTTTGAAAGATCTGATCGTGCAATGAATTCTCCAATGTTGTATTTGTCCATTGCAGAAAGAACTATTATCACAACAAAACAGTCACCAACATCATTTCTGCAATCTTTTCGATTAGCTATTGATCTTGATAACTTGCCTGCTTCTGAAATAAGTTTAAGGGTTTGGATCTTGGGATCAGAGCCCGCAATCAGGTTTCTTTCTTCTGCCCAGGTTGTTACTTTTTGAATTAGTTCGTTCATTTAGCATTCTCCTTAAATTGTTTTGTAACCCCACGCTCAATTTAACGTACCTTTTTCTTCTTGGCAGCTACCAATTGCCAAATAACTTCTTTATTAGCTTAGATTCGTTGCTTAGTAAAGCTAAAACAATAGAATCTGCTTTACTTAATATTTGCACAGGCAATTTAGATGAAATTAATATTGGATTTAGTAAAATTAAAGATCTAATTCGAATTCTCGATAGATATGCAAATTTATAAAATATATAAGTAACTGTTTTTAATAATTTAAACTAATATAATTATTGCTATTTCTATCTGTAATTGGAATAATTCCACCTTTGGAACACATTAAACATGTTGAGGGTCTAAAAAATATCCTCAACGTCTTAAAATATACTCTAGCAAGTTTCTATAAAGAAGGAGTATTTGATACTGTAGATAAAGAAGAAATTTTAAACAAATTTCTGAAAGAAATATTGAATACTGATCTTAGTAGATTCATGAATTAATTAGCGTAGAAAATTTTTGTATTGATTAGCAGCTAGATTAATTGTGGAAAAATTGTGCCAAACTGTACTAGAAATTCCATTGTTTGGGGCTGCGTGGCATTGATTTACTGCATGGCAAGCAATGCAAGTTATTGATTATTTCATAAATTAATTAATGACTATGTTTCGTAATCAGTAGGTCCGCAGTTCGATTCTGCGCAACAGCACCAATAAAACAGTAGGTTATAATTATTTAAAAGATTTTAATGTTTCGATGTATGCGCCATGTCGGTAAGAAGAATCGAGATTTCGTATCTAGTTCTGTATATCAAATTTAATAATGTGAATTTTATGTAAACAAATCGTGAACTTTTTGTGAAGTGTGCTATCTTAGATAAAGCAAGGCCATATACAAGATAGCTTCAATAAACTTCCAACCAGGAGATTCACATGAAAACAAGTCAAAATACTATTTACACAGCTGTAAAAATTACTTTCGTTTTATTTGGCATTGTGCCTCTGATTGGGCTTATGATGTTTGGTGATTTACCTTCGTTTTCAGTAATGGGAACTGAAGTAAATTGGATAGAAGCTGATATCGTTTTAGGAATTCTATTTTTTATAGGCTACCTTGTATTTGCCAGCATATCTACTAAAGCACGCGTTTCGAAGCAAAAAATTCATGCCTAAATTTTCTTAGGCAAAAAGGAGGCCAATGTTGTTATACATTGGCCTCCTTCTATTTAGAAACGAAGGTATAGATATCTGTTCCATTTTGCCGCGTCCTTCTTGAATCCAACGCACCTTTCGATAACCACCTGAACCGCGCACAATATCACCCCGTGGGAGAGACGTTGCGTCATCAATTATTTTTAATCGATTCTTTAAGACAACCATCGAGATTTCTTAGATTTTCTGTATGTATATTTAAGAATGTTAATTTATTGTTAAATTATTGTGAACTTTGCGTGAAGTATGCTATCTTATAATTAAGGCAAGTCCATATTTAAATAATTTCGATAAATTTCTAACTTGGAGATTCACATGAAAACAAATAAAAATATTTTTTACACAGCTGTAAAATTCACTTTCGTTTTATTCGGGATTGTGCCCATGATCGGGCTTATGCTATTTGGTGATTTGCCTTCGTTTTCAGTACTACAATCCGAAGTAAATTGGGTAGAGGCTGATCTCTTTTTAGGAACGGTATTTTTTCTAAGCTATCTTGTAATTGGCAGTACGTTTAAAAATAAAACGCGCTTACCAATGCAGAAAATTTATGCCTAAATTTGCTTAGGTTCAAAGGAAGCCCATTGTCGTTATACATTGGGCTTTTTCTATTCAGAATTTTGTTAGTCAATAGCAGCGCGTAGCTTCTCAAGTAGTTTGTTTTTGGTGCACCATGCATTTGATTCATCTAATGCAGCGTTACTTCCCCACAACACTTTTTGTATTTTTTCCCGGAACCACAAGGACAGGGGGTGTTACGTCCTGTTTTTGCCTGTTCGCGGCGCAGTGCGCCTGTTTGTTTTGCTAATTGTGATGCCATTTTTCGCTGAGGCTCAAAATAACGATAAATGTGCATTACACCAGCAGATAGGCTAATCAATAACTTCTCACGCAATTCTTCACTAACTGGTTCTTTGTATGGCCGCATGCTTGGATCAGGATCATGTTCGTAAAAAAGCGCAAAGATGGCTACCAATGCACCGCCTTCTTCTTCGTTATCCATCAAGTCCAACCAATCAGCGCGATGAAATTCTGTGCCGCGCATGAATCCTTTCGCCCAATCATTACCGGAAAAAGACTCACCCGATTCATCACTGAAAATGATAGGCAAAAAAACTTTCTCATTTTTTAATCTGTGCAGAACATCATTCCAATGACGCAATAATAGTTTCACAAATATTTCGGATTGCTGGTCACTTTCAAAGGCTTCATGATCAGGCATTTCTCCGCCGCCCCAGATTTCTGGTAAATAGGTACTTGGCGGCATTATTTCTGGGGAACAGTGCAAGGCTGTAAAGAAACCATCCAACATCTCCAGATTCATTGCCAGTTCATGCTTAAAGCGATCCAAGAATAAACTAAGCTGATCATAGTCAGCTTCAGACATTGTATTTGGGTGGTTTTTTCTCACGCTAACCTTCTTCACGAATAGCAATACGTACCCGCTCAAGCATTTTGTTGGTCAGGTGAGAACGGCGTTCGAGCTGGCTAACATAAGCTTGACTGACACCAAGCCGCTGTGCAAGCTGTTCTTGGGTAATACCTTCCTTGATGCGTGCCAAGGCCACAGGATTATCGACATAATCTTCAAGAATAAATGGCTCATAAGCTTGCTCAGAACTTTGGTTTGTCGCACAAGCAGCCAATTCTTTTTCGATCTGATCTTTCAGGGCACGATAAATCGCCACAGGTAACAAGACATATTCATCTTTTCCATGAATGGATTTTATTTTTTGTAATGTCATTTGTAAGCATCTCCACGCGGTTTGATTTTTTCAACAGCAATAATCTTAACGACATCATGCCGTTCAAAAATAATACGCCAGTTACCAACTCTTAATCGAAAGTACGGTTCACCTTCCAGTTTCTCGGCAATCCTGAATCACTCTGATCTGGGCAAACCTTGTAATTTTTTCTTGGCTTGAGACCGAATCAATAAGCTGTATGGTTCGCGCATATTATAAGTTATAAAATATTATATTCAAGTGTTCTGATGAACAGGAAATTTCAGTATTTTCTTTTCTTCATTGATTTCAAAGTATCGTAATAATTGCGCTGATATTTGTTCCATAGATTTTCTTAAGCGTTCCACATCATTAAAAATATAACCCGCCGTTACATCATTGGTCATTTTATGATTCACTAGTCGTTTGAGTGCATAAGCGGATATATCGATACTCTCGGCCACCGTGATAAAAGTCCGGCGTAGATCATGAAGCGTAAACGATACACTGGATAATTCGGTGACTTTCTGCACCTGCCGGCGGGGTTCAATTAAATACCCTGCTTTACCATCCCCAGCAAAAACATATTCCGAATCTGTTGCAGCCTTTCTGCTTCTCAGAAGATCGGAAATAAAATCAGTTAACGGCGGCGTCAAAGGTTCTCGATTCTTGGTATCAGTCAATGTGAAAAAACGATCATTTAAATCAATATCTTCCCATTTCACGGTTGCAGCTTCCTGACGACGTAAACCGGTAAACAAAAGGAATAAAAGATAATCAGCCACCAGTGCGGATTGGTTAGTAACTTTGTCTTGTTTTAGAGATAGAACGGCCTGATACCAAGAGGCAAGTTGATGGGGTTTGATAACAGTTTGACGGCGATCTACCCGATACCACGCGCGGGTTTGGGTGAGGTGCATCACGGGATTCTCTCGTAAGATTGCATGGCCACTGCCATCTTCGTATTGTGCACTAGCGAAATTAAATAGTGCACGTAGAAAGCGCATAGAAAGGTTGGCGTAGGCTTCTCCACGCTTTGTACCGATTTTGCTGTGACGTTTGGAGATCATATCTTTACCAATATCCAGCATTGCTTTGTTTTGCCAATCAGCAAACACAACCTGCATTACACGCTGATAATTATAAAAAGTTCGGAGTTTAAGATTCTTTCTAACCGTGATGAAGTCATTATTGATCCGGCCATTAAATAGTTTTAAGCGGCATATTTTACGTACGGATCTTGGAAGTAAGAAGCAACGCGCTCTGGATTATTCTGCAGCATCAACATATGATCATCGACAGCGGCATGTAATTTCTCCTTGGTACGCACCGGAACTTTCGAACCGATAGCCTGCTTCAAATCTGAGTTTAATCTTTCTTCTGGATTTAATTCCGGACTGTAGCTGGGTAAATAAAAGCATTCGATCTTTTCCTTATTTTCTTCCAGCCAAGCCTTCTCTGGTTTGCTGTGGTGCACTCTCAAATTATCCAGGATCAAGAACACTTTCTTCCCTGCATCCTTGATCAGTAGTTCGAGAAATTCAATGAGTCTATCTGAATTGAAATTTCCATCAATAATCTGCCAGCGTGCACAGCCTTTGTTGGTTACAGTGGCAATCATTGACAGCCGTTGCCGCGTGCCAGGAGCGTAGGTCACGGGTGTTTTTCCCTTGGGTGCAAAGCCACGTCCTCGCACATCCGTATTGACTAATCCTGTCTCATCACCCCAGTGAATCTCCCCGCCTTCAGTTTGAGCGCGCTTGGCAATATCCGGATATTGCTCATTGAGCCATTGCTTTACCGCCTCCAGGCGTTGTTCATAAGCACGTCGGATCGGCTTCTGCGGGGTAAATCCCCAACGCTTGAGGTAGTGTCCCACCGTGCGTATCGGCATGGATATGCCACATTCCTGCTCAATTAACTGTCTTATCGCCCCACGATTCCACAACGCAAAATCTATCTTCAGTTGCTCAGGACGCTTATCACAAATAAGCCGTTGCAATCTCAACTCCTGCTCTTCGCTTAGGCTGCGTTTGTCACCCGTACGTCGGCCGCGTCTACCAGGCTTTAGTCCAGCTGCACCACCTTCTTCATAAAGTCGAATAATCTTCTTCACAGCCGTGTCGCTCAGCTCCGTAACCTGCGCTATTTGCCCAGGTTTGCCGCCTCGCTTGTGAAGACGAATCACTTGCCGGCGACGTTCATGCAGCGCTTCATCTTTTAAGGTTCTTGCATCTATTTTTTCCATCCTCCTACGACATGCAAAATCAACAAAAATTCAAACTATTTATTGGCCGGATCTATAAGGGCTTGCTCCAGAGTGGTTCCTTGCAGTGCTTTATATTTCTTTTGGCTATGTCACCGTTAAATAGTGGTCTATACTGTTTTCATATGAATCAATGAGATAGGATCTTTGATGAAAACTGAAGAATTCCAAATATTAGCGGCAGAACTTGCAAGATTGACGCCGCACCAGAGAAGGTTATTAGCAGATTGTTTGCACAAGATTGGGCATATTCAGGCCGTCAGTACGTTGATTGAAAATCGTATACTGGTCACGCCATTGTGCCCCAAGTGCGGTCATAACCAAATTGCACGCTGGGGATCGGCTTCTGGGTTACAACGCTACCGCTGCTGTGCCTGCCGCGTCACCTTCAATACACTAAGCGGAACACCACTGGCACGCCTGCGCCATAAGGACAAGTGGCTGGAATACGCGCAACAAATAGCATCAGGTCAGAGCGTGCGCACCAGCGCAAAAGTCTGCGATATGCATCGCAACACGGCATTTCGCTGGCGCCATCGTTTTCTTAAGCTGCCTAATGAGCAGAAAGCCACAAGTTTGGTTGGCATTGCTGAAGCTGACGAAACCTTCTTTCTTGAATCATTCAAAGGTAAGAAACACGGTATGACGCGCCCGCCACATAAGCGCGGCGGCAAAGCATCGAAGCGTGGTTTGTCCTCTGAACAGATTCCTGTGTTGATTTGCCGTGACCGTACTGGGAGCACATCTGACTTCGTTTTGGAGAAAGCTGACAAAGAGCATATCGGCGCGGCACTCAAACCATTGCTGGCAAACGATGCAGTTCTCTGTACTGATAGCGGCAAGGCATTGGGTGCCGCAGTGCGGGAAATCGGCATCGCCCACCGCCCAATCAATCTGGCTGCAGGTATCCGGGTTGTCGGCAAGATCTACCACGTGCAAAACGTGAATGCCTACGACAGTCGACTCAAAGAATGGATGCGCCGATTTCACGGCATCGCCACACATTACCTTGCCAATTATCTCGGGTGGCGACGGCTGATTGATCGTGCTCATGGTTCCTTGTCTCCCCGCTCAGTTTTGCTTGCCGCATTGGGTATGAATGACATTCAACAATTAACGGTGACATAGCCCAAATAAACCCCGCTACTTGAACGGGGCTGTCTGAAGCGGGCCTTAATAAAATTAGGTGCCTTGCTTCCTACGGCTTGCGGAAAAACCCAGCAAACCTAGTCCAGCCAACAACATGACGTAGGTTTCTGGTTCGGGCACGGCGGATACATTAGCGATAATACTGCCTATATTGTCCCCATTGTTGGAATCAAAGTAGTATAGATTCAAAATATTGCTGGCAGCAATTCCAACATAATTGGTACCAATATTAAAGAAGCTTACACCATTATCAAAAGACCCCACCAGCGAACCGAACGGTGCATTCAAGCCACCTTGCGTCCAGTTTCCAAAAATATCTGATCCAATGATCGTGCCTGCAGAAACACCTGGATTGTCGCCATTAGTATCTGGCAATCCGGTAGCAAGCAAGTCCGGACCATCAATGCCATTTGCATTAGACCAGCGCGGAAAAGCCCCTGCACTCCATAAATCAAGTGGACCAACCGTTACCGAAAAAGAATTACCTGAGAAAACAGATACACTTGCACCACTGCCGCCACTCGTGGAGTTTAGTTTCGCATCAACGCTAACTGCTGCTGCCATTGATTGCAGCGGCATAGCGAGCGTAAAAAGTGTCACAAGTCCGATTAATTTTTTCATTTCTAACCCCTTTCGATAGTGGATAAGTTGAGCCTGGGAAAAACTCTGCAAATAGTGCAGGTTATCTGCAGCAAGATGAATAGAGAATAAGCTTAAAATTTCCTTAAAGAAATAGCACATTGCTCCTTTTCTGCTAGTACAGATATACTATTAGCAGGCCATTGAAAAATCTATCTGCGTTGCCGCTGCGGTGTTAAAAACAGACTAAAATGCTCATTTATTAAGCATAAACTGCGCTTTCTCGCCTGTTTTTGCCTTGCATCGGCTGCCTCGAAAACGTTTTTCAACGGCCTGTTAGCGCTCCAAAAAAGATTTTTCCGTATTATTACAGTATTTATCAGGAACTATAATCGCACACTATCTGATCGACACTGCGAACACACCCTGACAGCCTCACGAAACCAATAGAGTCACATCTTATAAACGATATTGCCTCGATATTATTGATCCTAATTCCTTCATTGCCCGGCAGGCAGCTCCACATTGATTTCGGGTTCGGACACCGGTGTAGCAACGAATGTAACCGGTAGTTCACTAAAGGTCGATACGGTTGTAAACACTTCAATATAACCCAGTGTTTCATGAGAATCGGAATAAAAGGTGTTGGCATAGTTACCCGATGCGGTAACAAAACCAAACCCATGTGCTGTGATCTGACCTTGTGAGTCAACGCGGATTAAATTATCCAGCGTATGGGGTTCGTTACCCGGAATCACGCTACCGGCCGGGTGCAATCCTTTAATGGGATCACCGTTGCGGTGACCGGCAATACGGGTAATTTGATAAAAACCCAGAGAATCCACGTTCTCGGACGTCGTAAATGTCCCGCTGGCAACAATGTTGCCCCCCCTATAGGTCCAGTTCCATATTTTCTCTGCTCCGGCATTTTGCACGAATAGCGCACCGGCAACGAGCAGTGCGACAGAAGCGGCTTTTGATAGGATCACACGTAACAACTCTTGCATTTGATATTTCCTAAGATGCAGTCTTTATAACACCACCCTGTTAAAAGGTACAAACAGCGCGATCACGAGCGGAACTTAAGTTTAATCAATCCTTGATCACTGCACGATAGATTCTTTCCATCACAGCATTGTTGTAATCCTGAACCACGGTCTGCGCAGCAAATAAAGCTCTTAGCTCAACCATACTGATCGCAATCAGCAACACGATTCCAATTGCCACTTGCCCAGAAAATAGAAAAACAATGCCGGCCAAAAATATAAATAAATTAATCGAACCGCGAACCCATTGACCCAGATAATAGTGATGAAGCCCGGCCACAAACAGAAAGTTTAACGTCGCGTAGGTGTCCGGATCTTTCAGATTTTTTTCTGCCTGCTGGAAAAATAGAAGCCTTTTCTCATCCGGCAATTCGCGCACCAGCTTTCGGATACGCTCCTCCTCTTCTTGGATTGCTTCTTTCGTTTTCACCTTTCTGCGTATCCGCTTTGACTGTCAGCGGGCCAGCGTAATAATGACCGCTTCCCGTTTCCAGAACAGCATAAACCGCTTTTGCTCGACAAACTGAAACACCAACGTCCAGCCATCTGCGGCTTCCTTATTGAGCGTTATTTCCAGCCGCTTGATCGGAATCCCCGAAGCGCCCAGAAAAATGGTCCCCAGTCCGCCTTCGGTCACATATAACACTTTATATTCCTTGTAAGCCATCCTTTAATCTCCTGCAGTTTAATCAGAATGGAGCCCATTCAGAAAATGAGCTCATCAAACCATGCGTATCATTAACTGGCGCAGCATTCCGGAAATTTTGCTAAATCATGGTCTCAAGTTCCTCAAAATCATATCGCCCCCATTCTTTGAGTGGCGAGAACTCGCCTGCGATACGTGATCATGACAATTAAAGCTACACACACTGCCGCGATGACGGCAGGAAACAATAGCGTTGTCACCGAATAATTTTCAAACGCCATCATAACGAGCAGATTACGCACCGCGAACAAACCGAAAAACAGCAACGATTCTGAATACGGAAAATGGTAGGCTTTTCTGACTGTTGGTCCGAATCCGATCACATCGACAGTAGTCAGCAAAACGACCGCCCATAATGGATCTGACGTGAGATACCAGAGTGGCAAAGAAGACAATGCCGCGACAAAAAACAGCCAATCGGTTTTGGTGATAGTCACATCGGTACGTTTCAAGTAAGCCAGGAATGCAATAAATATCGTAATGCTACCCGAAACACCGATCGGCCACGCGCCCACGCCGCCTTTGTCCTCCAACTGCGCCAGAAAAGCCAAAAAGGTAGTCGCACCCCAAAGACCCAGGAAAAGACATGCGGTTTGATGGCTCCATTAAAGATTGCGCGGATATACGGAATAAACGCCATCAATGTCAGTACGATAGCAACACCGCTTAAAATCTCTTTGTAAGGCATAGCTCCTTTGTTCTTCCTTGCTGACGAAAACCTGAATAACTGTCATTTCGCACACAACAAAAAATCGTTATTGTTGATTATCCTAGATCCCTTACTACGTTTGGAATGCAGTAACTCGTAATCCACATTCATTAGTAGGTCGTAATAGGCGATAGCCGTATTGCGCCACGGAACTCATTCGGTGCAATACGCGGAAGACCGCTATTGCACCCTACGGCCCTGATGACAAAGAAATTTGTCTGACAGCAAGGTGAGAGAAAATTAGGAGCGTGCAATGTAGAGAACCACGATGAGCCCCACACCCAAGATTGCCACGATGACATTAACCAACATGCCCCAACGCGCTTCGTAACCCTCAGGAAATTCGGCTGGACTCAGGGTTTTCAGAACGGCCGCATACTGACGGGAAGAATATGCTGCAGACAATGCACCCAAAGCGATGAAAGCCAAACCCAACCAAAATGTCAGCACCATACTAGCAGCGTGCGCCTGGCTTGGCGCAATGGCATTCAGCAGAAGACCAGCACGCTCAACCAGAAAGCCAAAAGCAATCAAGGCAAGGCTGGTACGGTTCCATGCCAGTAAAGTGCGCTCTGCCGCGAAGAGAACTCTGGGATCTTTGAGGTCTGACATACTTTCTCCTATTCGTAGGACTAGAATTAACAGGCCGTTGAAAAACTATCTGCGTTGCCGCTGCGGTGTTAAAAACAGACTCAAAATGCTCATTTATTAAGCATAAACTGCGTTTTTTCGCCTGTTTTTGCCTTGCATCGGCTACCTCGAAAACGTTTCTCAATGGCTTGTTAGATTCCGAAATGACGCATGATTTGCATTTCATCATAACATGTCGAATGAGATCCACTTTACGATATCGCTTGGTACGGCATGCTATGTCCCATACATCACGACAGATATCTCTCAATAACTTGTCTCAAGTCCGGCAGATTTCTACTCCCAAATCACCATTTTGAATCGTTCTTTAACGATCCCAAAGTAGTTACACTTCCAATCGCTTTGCGCAAAAAAATCCAAGTGATGCCATTGGTCTTTTTGTTTCAGGATTCGGGCTGCGGCATCGTCCCAATCCGTGGCCGCAAATTTAACCTCTAGTTGGCGCTTACGTTCCGCTACTTCCGCAAAATCAAAGCCGTCGTATTCCCAGTGCAGTACTTCAAAGACATTGCCTGCGCGATCCGCATAATCCATGCTGAAGTCCAGCCCCCACTTGGGGCGCATTTTGATGATTTTGTAGACCAGAGGGTTTGTGTGCGCCCAGCGTTCAAGCTGTTCAAGTGCTTCTCCGGCATACCCTTTGCGTTCAAATAACAAACTGTGGTTAAGCACTGCACCTTCTACCCTATCCGGTTGTGTGAACCAAGGCGCCTTTAAAGCATGGCGATGTTCTCGATGCGCGTGAACAGGCGTTAAGTTAGCTACCGCGAAACATTGCTCCAAATCGGTTAAGTCGTAACCGTTTTGATCAAAAAGAGCCAAATCGCTGGCCAAAGGCGGACACAACCTGTCAAGCGGTTGATCCCAATATCCGAATGGGTTGAATTGATTGTCTGCTAGATCTAAGTAATTCATGGATATCAAGAAAATTATTCCTAACTAATAGGTTATTAATATACCTATTAAACTTTGGTACGCGGCTTTCCATACAATTCACACAGCTCATCCTTGGATTCTTTCAGCACTTCCCGTTTCTGTACGGACAAATGCTTTCCCACCCGGCTGATATAAACATTGAACATCGACATACCGCTTAAGCGACAATGCGAATTTGCGCGGATCATCCTACGTAAAAACACCGTATTCAGGATCAAGCACAGTGCTGGCCCCGGTGGCTTGCTGCATCCAATGATTAAATTTGTGTTGAGACAGTGAGCCACATTTGATGCTAGTATGGCGCAAAATACAAACATTTTACGCCATACCCAATTATTTCTCCTAACAGCACATACGTATCATCGAGCCCCTAGCAGTTTTTTGATAATTCGGTTATTGATCGATTAGTCGCCTTAGCCTTGAGATAACCGAGATAACAATCGCTGTGTTGCTCTTTCACAAAATGTCCCATATTACCCATCTCCATTGCTGTCATTCCTAAAGACTTTATAAAGCGAGTTCTGTAATACTTAAGATCAATTTGATCTGGTTGCACGGTTGGAAAAAACGCTAATTGATCACTCCCATCAACATATGCCAATTTACCCACTGAAACAAAGTTGATATTATTATCTTCAACCTTTTTAGCCCAACTCTTGATCGAATCCTCAGGTAATTTAAATTTCTCTGCCAAATATGCAAGTGGCCGCTCATGCTCTAGCAAGAAATCATACGTAACTTTTCCTAATGGGACATGTGGAACTAGGTCATATTGATACTCAAAGCGCCAAATTTTATCAAGTAAAGGTTTGTTATGTTTATCATTTGCTCCTTTTGCCGTAAAAAATCTCGCTGCTTCAAAAATATAAGTTTCAATCTTCTTACCAGGAAACTGTTCGGCAAAATCAACAGTTGCTCCCGTTGCCAACGCACCACCTTTGCTATGCCCAGTAATATATAGAGATTCTCCTGATTGATTTTCGAAAGGTAGCCAAATGTTTTTGTCTTTTATGATTTCTTTTTTCAAGGAGTCTAGGGATTGATTAAAGCCATAATGCCTACCCCCATCAAATAATGTCCCTTGCGATACATTTTCAATACTGGTAAGAAAAATGTTATGCAACCAATCTTGCGGCGATGCCTTGGTTCCCCTAAAAGCAACAATCGCACCACCGGGAATTTTTACCAATATAGCGGCGTTTATATCCTCATCACTAAACACACCACCGGTTCTAAAAGTCTCTATTGCATTGTCAGGTAATTCTTTGAATACATCTAAAACATCTGATCCTTTTGGAGCATTATTAATATGTAGATTAAAACAGTCTCTTACTTTTGATTTTCCGTTTTCTGCACTATAAGCACAATCCGACGCTACTGCTAATCGATATGCAGTTTTGATATCCCATTCATTCGCAGCACTAGATGACAAGGCATAGAACGCAGAAAAAATAGCAGTTATTACTAATACTAATTTCACAATATTCTCCTTTTATTGAAGTTGGGCGTAATCTATAAGTGCGATTACTGATCCATAATATAGCACTGCGCAATCTGAAATTAGATTTTTAAAACTATCATCTCGTGTGAAAAGTCACAATCCGCCTGAAATTCTTCACATTGCGAGAACCGTAATCAATTAACCCAAGTCACCCCCGTGCGAATAAATGGAATGAAATGAAATCAATTCTTGAATCAGAGCAATCATTCTCGTTTAGGAGGTGTAAAGTTTATTAAAATTTATCAGGTTAGATATTTCTCCCACATCTTCTTTTTTGCTAAACGGCAACACACCCAGCAACGGACAATCCAACCGCTGCTCCAATGTCGCAATATTCTCGGCAATCACTTCCATCTGCGGATCTATACAATTCGCCACCCAGCCTGCCAATGTCAATCCTGCAGCCTGTATTGCCTGAGCTGTTAGCAATGCGTGATTTAAACAGCCTAAGCGCATACCGACCACCAGTATCACCGGAAGATTCAACGCACGTGCCAGATCCGCACCGGTCTGATGCTGATTGATCGGCACCAGAAACCCTCCGGCACCTTCGACGATGACAAGATCCGCTTTTGCACTGAGTTGCTGATAAGCGTGATGAATCACCAACAGATCAATTTCCGTTCCCGATTGTTGTGCCGCGACATGCGGAGAAATGGGCGGATCGAATGCATAGGGATTGATCTGCTGACGCGAAACGCTCACGTTACTCGCTACCAGCAGGTGCTCGACATCCATCCATTGGCCGTTCTCACTACCCGCGGCAACCGGTTTCATGCCGATTACCTTTTTGCCTTGTGCGGCAAAAGCATGCAGCAATGCGCAGCTCACAGTGGTTTTGCCGATGCCGGTATCGGTTCCGGTGACAAAAAAACCTTTACTCATAAGAAGCTGATTACCCCATTAAACCCAATTGTCTGCGCGTCTCCGGCGTCAATACGGATTTGCGCGATTGCGGTTTCCAGGCATGGCCGTACACCACTTCATACGTGGCGGGCAGTTTGCCGTCACGGCGTAATTTTTCGTATTCCGCGATGGCTTTCTGCCATTTGTTTTTCCCCATCAGCCCCTGCTGTCGGCCTTGTGTCACGTTATGCGCGCCAATGGCTTTTAAATCACGCATCACACTCGTAACATCCGGGTAAGTCAGAGTGATATATTCCATATCCATAACCGGCGTAGAAAAACCATTGTGCACCAGCAGATCGCCGATATCATGCATGTCGATAAAACGGTTGACGTGACTGAACGCATCCACTTGGGCAAAAGACTGGCGCAGTTCTTTCAGCGTATCCGGACCAAAGGTGCTAAACATCACCAAGCCATCAGTGCGTAAAATCCGGTGCATCTCGGCAAACGTATGCTCCAGATCATTACACCATTGCAGCGCAAGATTCGACCATATCATACCGACACTTTCATTTTTAACCGGAATCTGCTCAATATCGGCGCACACATAGTAAGAGTGTTGTTGCAGTAATGGCAGCAAGCGCTGCCACCAAGCCGTGTTCGGTCGCGCGTGCGATAGCATCGCCCAGGCGATATCCATGGCAATCAATTGACTGTTTGAATAGCGTTTAGCCAACTGTTGACTGCCATACCCCGTTCCACTGCCAGCATCTAGAATGACTTCGGGTACATATTTAATGAATTCCAAGCGCGACAGCATGCGATTACTGATTTCACGTTGCAGCACAGCTGCCTGGTCGTAGCTGCCGACGGCGCGTTCAAACGCAGTGCGCAATTGTTTTTTATCAAGCGTGTGTTCGGAATTCATTAAGGCAAGTCACAAATTGTTCAGGATAGGATAAAAATGGTGCATGGCCGCAGTGCGAAAACAGTACCCGCTGCGATTGCGGTAATTGCTGATGCATCCACTCGGCAGCGGCGGGATGCGTAATCACGTCATTATTACCGTGCACTATTAAAACCGGTTGTTTGATGGCTGCCACACGATCACGTAAGTCACTCTCTTGCAAAATCCTGAGCCCCTTCTGCAATGCATCCGGATCGGGTTCGGCGCGCTGAAGAAAGTGCTCGCGCAGTTGCAGCAGAATCTTGCTTGCATCCCGGTCTCCGCTCATTTGCAAAGTCAGGAAGCGGTTGATCGTGGTCGCATAATTGAGTTTCAGATTTTCCAAAAATAGTTGTAACAATTTCTGCTCCATTCCCCACTCCCAATCTTCACGTTTGGCGAAACTGGGCGTAGTCGAAATCAGAATCAGTTGCTGCACACGTACCGGTTCACGCAGCGCCAGTTCCATCGCAATCTGTCCGCCCAATGACCAACCGCCCACCATGCAATGCGCCGGCAGAATTTCCGTGATAATCTCAATGAGGTGATTCAGCGTTCCCGGTTCACACGCGGGGCTGAGTCCGTGCCCCGGCAAATCTACCAAATGCAAGTGGAATTTTCGCGCCAATTGATCACGAACGCCACCCCAAATACCACTGTGCATGGCCCAGCCGTGCAATAAAACGAGATCGGGGCCATTCCCTATCGATTCGACATGCAGATGCGTCATGAATGGGGTGCCAACTCATTCAATGCCTGTGTCAGGCGCAAAATATCATTCGGCTGATGCGCGGCAGACAAGGAGATACGTAATCGAGCCTTACCTTGCGGCACCGTCGGCGGGCGAATCGCCGGAACCAAAATACCGCGTTCGTGTAATGCCTGACTGACGCGCACTGCTTCATGGCTTTCACCAATCAACAAGGGTTGAATCGGCGTGCTGGAAGGCAGTAATTTCCAGCACGAGGACAGTAAGTCATTTTTCAATTGTGCAATGTTTTGCAGCAAGGCTTCACGCCGCCACTCCTCTTGTTCAATCAGTTTCAGACTCGTCAATAGCGCGTGCGAGAGCAATGGCGGTGTCGCTGTTGTGTAGATATAACTGCGCGCAGACTGGATCAAGGTTTCGATCACATCTGCTTGCGCGGCAACAAACGCACCAAATACACCCGCTGCTTTACCCAGCGTTGCCATATACACGACGCTCGGTGAATGAACAACATCGCTGTCCGCCACGAATAAGCTGCCTCGCCCCTGCCGCCCCAATACACCAAAACCATGCGCATCATCCAACAGTAACAGCGCATGATATTTCTCACACAGTGCAGTAAGCTGCTTGACCGGTGCGATATCGCCTTCCATACTGAACACCGCGTCAGAAATGACCAGTTTGCGCCGGGCATTGGAGTCCGCCAAGCGTTGCTCCAAAGCAGTGAGATCCAAATGCGGAAAGCGAATAAATTTAGCCCGTGACAGTAAAGCCGCATCGTTCAGCGAAGCGTGGTTTAGCTTATCCGCAAAAATAGCATCTTCCCGTCCCACCAAGGCCGTTACCACACCGATATTTGCCATATACCCAGTAGAAAACAGTAGTGCTTTTGGAAAACCGGCAAACTGCGCCAGAGATTCTTCCAGAATATGATGCGCGGCAGAATGGCCATGAATGAGATGCGATGCGCCTGCACCCACGCCATAATGCCGCGCGCCTTCTTCGACTGATTTAATCAAATCCGGATGATTGGCCAGTCCCAGATAGTCATTACTGCTGAATGCGAGATAGTCATGACCATTAATGGTGATATGGCTTGCTTGCGGGCTTTCCACGACTTGCCGGAAACGCCGCAGCCCTTGCTGCTCGCGGGCACGCAGTTGTTCAGCCCAATCCGGAAACATGCGTTACAGCGCGTGTAGTCCCAGTTTATCCAATAACGCCCGGTCACGATCTGTTTCCGGATTTCCCGTCGTCAACAATTTATCGCCATAAAAAATCGAATTGGCACCGGCCAGAAAACACAGCGCTTGTACGGCTTCTGACATTTCCTGCCGGCCAGCAGACAACCGCACCATCGCTTTCGGCATGGTAATCCGCGCTGCTGCAATCGTACGTACAAACTCCAACGGATCCAGCGCCGCAGTGCCATACAGTGGCGTACCCTGAACTTGGACCAGATGATTGATCGGAACGGATTCCGGATAAGGATTCAGATTGGCCAATTGCGCGATTAGTCCGGCACGCGACAAACGCGTTTCTCCCATGCCGACAATACCGCCGCAGCACACGTTAATTCCGGCATCGCGCACTTGCTGCAATGTATCCAAGCGATCCTGATATTGACGTGTGGTGATGATTTCTTCATAAAATTCCGGTGCGGTATCGAGATTGTGATTGTAATAATCCAAACCGGCATCACCGAGTTGTTGCGCCTGCCCGGGTTTTAACAATCCCAATGTCGCACAAGTTTCCATCCCTAGCGATTTGACCGCGCGTACCATTTCGGTCATTTTGTCCATATCCCGTTGTTTCGGTCCACGCCACGCCGCTCCCATGCAAAACCGCGAAGCACCGTTAGCTTTTGCTGCAGCGGCTGCAGATACCACTTCATCCAGCGATAGCATGTCCTGATTATCAACGCCGGTATGATACCGGGCTGCTTGCGGACAATAACCGCAGTCTTCCGGGCAACCGCCTGTTTTGACTGAAATCAATGTAGATAATTGCACGCCATTGGCATCATGATGCTGGCGGTGTATACACTGGGCACGGTACATCAGATCATTAAATGGCGTATCCAGTAACGACTGAATTTCTGCCACACTCCAATAGACTGAATCATCTGATTTCCCGGTTATACTGCTTAAGTCACTTTGTGTTTCGCTGGTTGTGAGTGAATCCAAATTCATACCAATTTACCTGTCGTTTTGTAAAATTGATGCATCAATCGCACCGATTGCCGATAATTCTGGATGATCAAGGATTCAATGAACATTGTCAATTTCTCTAGCACTCATTTTTAAACAACTGATTAGTTATCGTGCAAATTTTCAGCCAGAAAAATTGTGTGTTGTGCAGCGTCTCCGCAAAACAGGATTTGTGCGAGCCTTGTTATAACCACTTACCGCAACTCCCGCTTAATCACTGCCCTATTTGTCTGTGGCCTGTGCCAACAGCGGAAATCTGTGGCGCTTGCCTGACAAAACCGCCTGCATTCACCCGCACCATTGCAGCACTGCGTTATACCTTTCCTGTCGATGCAATGATCCATGCGTTAAAATATCAAAACAATCTCGCTATCGCACCGATTCTTGCTAACTTGCTCATCACACGATTAATAGCAACAGAAAGAATGCCGGATATCATCATACCGATGCCGCTACATCGGGTCAGATTACGTGAACGCGGATTTAATCAGGCGATGGAGATCAGCCGTTATATCTCGAAACATATGCGAATTGTTTTACTACCCGATAGTTGTCAGCGTATCAAACATACGCCGCCGCAAACCGGATTACCCTGGAAGGATCGCCAGAAAAATATCCGTAAGGCTTTTAGCTGTAAAATAGATTTGTCTGGCAAACATGTCGCACTGGTCGATGACGTGATGACAACAGGTGCTACATTAAACGAGCTGGCTAAAGTATTGCGTAAGCAAGGCGCTACGGAAATCAGTAACTGGGTTATCGCCAGAACACTTCCCGAGAAAAATCAGATCGTCCGTTACACGTTATAACCAAAGCATCATCAATCTTACTTATATGTTTAACATCATTCTTCATCAACCGGAAATCCCCCCCAATACGGGTAATATTATCCGCCTATGCGCTAACACCGGTATGCAATTACATCTCGTTAAACCCTTAGGCTTTCCACTGAAAGATAAACAGTTATTACGAGCCGGGCTGGATTATCATGAATTTGCTCAAATAAAAGTGCATGAGAATTGGACAGATTGCTGTCAAAGTTTGCAAGGACATCGCATGTTTGCGATAACCACAAAGGGAAAACAGCGCTATGACAACGTGATATACCAGGCCGGAGATGCTTTCCTGTTTGGCGCAGAAAGCTGCGGATTACCTATTCACATCATGGAATCTTTCCTGGAACTACAGCGTATTCGAGTTCCAATGATTACAACCAGCCGAAGTTTGAATTTATCCAATGCTGTAGCCATTGTTGCTTATGAGGCATGGCGCCAATCTGGATTCCCGTCAGGGCAATAAAAGACAATTACTGCAGATTGAGATTTTCACTAATAATACGTGGCGTCACAAAAATCAACAATTCACGTTTATTATCCACTTTGGTTGTATTACGAAAAACATGACCTAGCACAGGAATGTCACCCAACATGGGTACCTTATTCACAACTTGATTCTCAGTCCGGTTAAAAATACCGCCAATCACCACGGTTCCACCATTCTCTACCAAAACCTTGGTCGTTACTTGTTTAGTATTAATCGGTGGCGGCAGGAATTGATTGATGGCTGTACCAATCTGGTCCTGGTTAACACTCAATTCCATATCAATCTGCCCATTATAGGTAATCAATGGCTTAACTCTTAGTTTTAGTGTCGCATCCATAAAGCGGATACTGGTGGCACCGCTACTGGTTGCTTGCTGATACGGAATCCGGTCACCTTGCTCAATAACCGCTTCTATGCCATGTGCGGTCACCACACGAGGACTGGCGATCACTCTTCCTTTTTGATCGGTTTCTAATGCAGATAACTCGAGATTAATTAAACGGCCATTATTAATCTTCATCAAACTTAGCCCCAGCGCAGCAGGTCCGCCTAATAATCCAGTCGCAGCAGCAGCTGGCAAATTCACATTCAGATTGCCGCCGCCCCCCGCCGAACCACCGCCAGCTAATGCACTTGAATCAGTCAAATTCCCTGATATTCCGAGTCCCTGATTGCCTATGTTTGATGAATTCTGAATACCAAAACGCGCACCTAAATTACGACTGAATGTGTCTGTCGCATCCACAATACGGGCTTCAATCATGACTTGCCTTTCATAAACATCCAATCGCTGTATACGCTTCCTAATTTCACTTAATCGCATAGGAATATCGGTAACCGTTACGGTATTACTGATCTCATCCAAGTTAATCGTGCCGCGTTTGCTCAACATTCCTTCAAACGACAATGAGTTCACTCTGCGATGGTTCAAATGAAAAATTTCTGAGCGCAAAGGCTCCATTTCAGTTATCTGCAACTGTGCTTCCAGATCAAGCAGCTCTCTGTCTGCCATTTCTTTACGCGGCGCTACAAAAATAACGTTGCCCGTCTTACGCTTATCCAAACCTTGCGCCTGCAGCACAATATCGAGTGCCTGATCCCAAGGAACATCTTTTAAACGCAATGTGAGATTTCCCGCCACGGAATCACTGGCAATGATATTAAAATTAGTGAAATCAGCAATCACTTGCAGTACTGCTCGCACTTCCACATCCTGAAAATTAAGCGAAAGTCTCTCACCCGTATATCCGCCATTGGCACGTTTTTTTCGTGCCAATTCCTCTTCATCTTCACTCAATGCCCGTACTTCCAGAATAAACCGGGTACCGGATTGTCGCGCAGAGTGCTCCCATCGGCCTTTGGACTTCACCACCATCCGAACATTATCGCCTTTCTTGGAAGTTTCAATGGTATGCACAGGTGTAGCAAAATCCACAACATCAAATCGTCTTCGCATGCTACCTGGCAGTAAAGCATCCACAAACTCGACAAAAATATCATCGCCTTGCTGTTGTACATCAACGGCTGCACCCGCTTTTGTCATATCAACTTCTATGCGGCCTTCACCATTCTCGCCACGCCGAAAATCAATATCCTGCAGACTATTCAATTGCTTATTGGGTGTCTCTTCGGCAAAACGAACGACTGTATTAGCCATTGGATTCTCAGCCACACTCACCAATTTGATTAGTAGTACATTCTCCTGCGCCCGGATATCATGCCGCATTAATTTCGCTAAATTCAGTACCAGCCGTGTTCTATCCCCGACCTGCACGATATTGACACTGCGTAAATCTCCATCTGCGGCTTCTTGAATGTTCTTACCCAGACCATTAGAAACCTGATAGAAGTCAAAATAAATACGATAGGGATTATCCAGTGCAACACCCGTTGGTAGAGTGTCTAACGGTTGATCTAAAGTTAATTTGGCAATTACCTGACCATTCCGGAAAGTAGAAATATCAATAGAACGGATACTGTTTTGAGCTGTTTCTGCAGCAAAAATTACTGATGCAAAACAAATTAGCAGTGCTGCTATAACCATGCATAGGCTATATCTTCTCATTATTGTTAGCTTCATGGCTTTATTCCTAATTTTTCAGCATAAGCGCACTAGTCCGTTCAGTCCATTCATTCACACCGTCTTGCACAATTTCCGACAGTTTAACTTCTGCTTCTGAAATATGGTCAATTTTCCCGAAGTTCTGACCCAGGTGATTACCAATTTTCACTCGATGCAATGTACCATCTGGAGATTTAATCAAGGCAAAAATGCTATCGTGTCGCTGCAGTGAGCCAACCATCGATAAGCTTTCCAGTGGGTAGGATTCCAGTACTTCCTTATGCCGGTTTAAATCAGGTTGAACTCCACTCGTAATAGTTTGTGCTTGATCGTTTTTACGCGGCACAAATGGGCTGGATATATCAAATGCCTGATAAGTAAAATATTGGTGAGGCTTAACATCCGGCACTGGATCAACCTGTCCTTGCAAGCCATTTCCGGAACTCTGAACAAATGCTTCCAGGTCAGTATAATCATTCTGAGTACAAGCAGCTATCATGGTTAGAGAAATCACAAACAAGGCGAGCAGAAGTATATTTCTTATCATAATTCATTTGCCCCCGGCTTGCTTTGTTATTTCTTCTTCATCCAGATAGCGGAATGTTTTTGCAACAGCATCCAAGACTAATTTTCCATCAGTTCCCGGTGTTACACTAATATCATTTAATGTTACGATACGTGATAACTGTGCAACATCGCTGGCAAATGCCCCAATATCGTGATAGCCGCCTGTCACACGGATAGAAACGGGGAGTTCGGCATAAAACGCGTGCATCGTTTCCTTCGCCGCTGGCTTAAATAATTCAAACTGTAACCCACGGCCTAGGCCAGCCTGATTAATATCAACCAATAACGCTTCCATTTCTGATTTATTGGGAAGTTGTTTCAGCAAAGCACTGAGCGATTGTTCAATATCCTTTAATTGCAGACGTAAAGCGGGCAAATTAACAGCACTTCTTTTTTTAGCCAGATAAGTGTTTTTTAAAGTTTCTTCCTGAGCTTGAATATTCTCCAGTGTTTCAATTTGCTCCTGCCACACCAGGAAATGACCTGCAACGATAATGGCAATAAATAAAATAGCCAAAGCGGCAATCTTAAATGCCACCGGCCAGTTTCCAGCTTGGTTGATATCGAGCTGGCGTAATTCAAGAAGTAGATTATTCATCGCAAGCACAGTCTTAAGATTTCGTAGCGGTACCGCGGGATAGATTTGGCACAGCGTCTAAAGTTACCCTCTTGAGCTTTATTTGCATGTTAAATTCATTTTGGCGCACATTATTCACAGTCATCGCCTTAATTTCTATCAATAAGGGTGATTCAAGCCATTGAGATGATTCAAGGTTACGCATCAACACAGAAACCCAGGCATTAGATTGCGCATACCCAACTAAAGTAATGTTATGGTCTACTTGTTTGACACTTTGTAAATACACGCCATCCGGAAGTAATCTGACCAACTGATCCAATAGATGAACAACTTCAGACCTGCTGCTCTGCAATGTCTCAACAACTTGCTTGCGCGCTAGCAGTTCCTGTGTCTGCGTTTTTATTTCTCTGATTTCAGCAATTTCTTTATCCAGAATAGTAATCTGGTCAGTTAAGTATTGATTGCGGCCATTCTGGTAATCTATTCTTCCAGCGTTAATCGTATGAATGCTCATAACAACAGCAATCGATAATAAACCTATCAAACCTGCCAGAACTGCAATCTGCTGCTGCCTCGCTTTACGCTTTAGTTCGCGATGGGGTAGTAGATTAATACGAATCATGATGGATCAAAACTACGTAGCGCCAAACCGCAGGCAATTAGCAGAGAAGGCGCATCCATATTAAGTTGCCTTGGAATGATACGACTCGACAACTCCATGGTTGAGAAAGGATTCACAACGAGCGTGCTTACTTGGGTACGTGATGTGATGATTGCGTCTAACCCGGGAATAACTGCGCATCCACCTGCAATAAAAATATAATTAACTTCGGTATATTGTGTTGATGTGTAAAAAAACTGAATAGCGCGCATCACTTCAATAGCCAGTGTTTCGCAAAATGGCTGCAAAACATCCGCTTTATAGTTCTCAGGAAGACTCCCACCTCTTTTAGCAGTCTCCGAATCTTCCAGCGAGAGATTAAATTGATTATGAATCTCCTGAGTCAGTTGATTGCCACCAAATGGCTGATCTCGCGTATATAATGATTCTCCATTAAGAAGTACATTAATTTTCATAATTGTTGCACCAATGTCAACCAGTGCCATAACCTGATCTTTTCCACCCCCAGGTAATTGACTCAGGGTTAACTCAAATGCTGCGTGCGCTGCATAAGGCTCAACATCCATAATGACTGTCTTAAGACCTGCAGCGAGCGCGGCAGCCACACGGTCTTCCACCTTCTCTTTACGTGATGCGGCGATAAGCACTTCAACTTCTTCCGGATTATCTGGAACTGGCCTAGTAACTTGAAAATCCAAATCAACTTCATCTAAAGGAAAAGGGATATATTGACTGGCTTCGTTTTCGACTTGAAAAACCAAATCATCCTCACGCTGTCCATCTGGAACAACGATCTTTTTGGTAATCACATCAGTCGCGGGCAGTGCAAGCACAACATTCTTCTGGCGGGTTCCCATACGTTTCCATCCACGCCGCAGACATTCACTGACCGCCTCCATGTTTTCGATCGCGCCATCCAACATTGCATCCGCCGGCATGGATTCAATTGCATAGCGTTCAATACGATAGGTATGATTTTCTTTATCAACCAATGATAATTCGACCATCTTTACAGATGAAGAACTAATGTCCACACCTATTAATGGTGGCGACTTCATCTTAAAGAAGTCTAAATTGATAGCAAAATTTCCCTTGAACATTGGCTTATTAGAAGCGATACTCGCAAATTATAAATTACCCTATTAATGCTGAATATATGTAAACTACTCATTATCTACAGCAATTCAATATAGTTACTCAACAGACTAAATGATTGGCATTGATTCTGACAGAATCCAAGAAATCCTATTCAAAGAAAAACAATAGATATACCCCCTATAACTGTGTATTTTAACGATCGCATCAATTAATAAATCCAAATTCATGTTAGCACGTTGGCTGTATTATTTTTTTGTCACATTATCAGCATTAGGTTTGATTGGCGTGTTGCTAGCTGGATTTGCCGCACTGGTCATCCATTCCAACTTACCATCATTAGATACACTAACTGATTACCGCCCTAAAATACCTTTGCGCATTTATAGTGATGAAGGCCTATTAATAGGAGAATTTGGAGCGGAACGTAGGAATGTTGTCAATATTTCTGATGTACCGGAAAATCTTAAACAGGCAATCCTTGCTGCCGAAGACGATCGTTTTTATGAACATAGCGGCGTTGATTACCTAGGAGTTTTGCGTGCAGCTTATTCAAATTTTTCTGCGGGAAGTGTACGTCAGGGTGCCAGCACTATAACAATGCAAGTAGCACGAAATTTTTTTCTGACAAGAGAAAAAACACTGACTAGAAAATTCAGCGAAGCGCTTTTGGCTTTCAAAATTGAAAACAATCTTAGCAAAGACAACATCCTAGAACTTTACGTCAATCAAATTTACCTCGGCCAGCGCAGTTATGGTTTTGCAGCTGCGGCACAAACATATTTTGGAAAATCACTGCAAGAAATTAATATTGCAGAAGCGGCCATGTTGGCCGGATTACCTAAGGCGCCTTCGAGTTATAACCCTATCAGTAATCCTAAGGGTGCTAAAAGCAGGCAACTTTATGTATTGGGCCGCTTACATAAACTTAACTACATCTCCAGCGAGGAATTGGGCGAATTAGAGAAACAACCTATTCCCGTTAAGAAGCAGTCGACCACCTTTGCAATGCCGGCTGATTATGTTGCTGAGATGGTCCGCCAGGTGATATATGACCGTTACCAAGAAGAAACCTATAGCAAAGGTATCAAAGTCTATACAACAATCCGTCAGTTGGATCAGGAAGCCGCCTACAGGGCGCTACGTAAAAACGTCATCGAATATGACAGGCGTCGTGGTTATCGTGGCCCAGAAGCATATGTGAACTTACTTAAACATGGCAGTAATCAGGAAAAAACTCTTGATGATGCATTGGAAGAAATCAATGATAGTGATGATATTTATGCAGCCATCGTACTAAGTGCTAAACCAAATACAATCCAGGCTTATCGTAAGGGTGGGGAAATCATTGAAATTACGGGCGATGGGCTTAAATTTGCACAAAAATTTCTGGTTGATAAAAAAGAAGCTGGAAAAAAATACATTACTCCGGGTGCATTGATTCGTGTACAAAAAGATAAAAACAACAGTTGGCATATCACCCAACTTCCAGAAATAGAAGCCGCGCTTGTTTCCCTTGACCCCAATGATGGTGCTATCCGTGCTTTAATTGGCGGGTTTGATTTTCAGAAAAATCAATTTAATCATGTCACGCAAGCCTGGCGACAACCTGGCTCCAGTTTTAAACCATTTATATATTCAGCAGCTTTGGAAAAGGGTTTCACTCCCGCCACAATCATTAATGATGCACCGCTATCTTTCAGTGCTGCCCAAACGGGTAGTCAATTATGGGAGCCAAAGAATTTTGATGGAAAATTCGAAGGGCCTATGCGCTTGCGTACTGCGCTAGTAAAATCTAAAAATCTTGTGTCTATTCGAATACTTCAGGCAATCGGTATACAGTATGCTCAAGATTACATTACCCGATTTGGTTTTGATGCAAATCGTCATCCACCGTATTTACCCATGGCATTAGGATCTGGTTCGGTTACACCAATGCAAATGGCTGCAGGGTATGCAATTTTTGCAAATGGCGGTTTCCGTATTGCGCCCTATTTTATAAAGCGAATTGAAGATGAGAAAGGAACCATAATCGAACAATTCCAACCCGTAGCAGTTTTGAATGGCGCCAAACGTGTCATTGATCCCCGTAATGCATTTATCATGACAAGCATGATGCAGGATGTTATCAATCACGGCACAGCCATTAAAGCTAAACAGCTGGGACGCAACGATTTGGCAGGAAAAACCGGTACCACCAGTAATTTTATTGACGCTTGGTTCTGTGGTTTTCAGAAAGATTTGGTCACAATTGCCTGGACAGGATATGACGAGCCTAAGTCCCTAGGAAATAATGAAACAGGGGGTCGTGTAGCATTACCTATTTGGATGGATTATATGGGTCCAGTCCTGAAGGGTATACCCATGGCAGAATACAAACCTCCTAATGGAGTCCTTGCCACAAGAATTAATTCAGTAACAGGATTCAGAGAACCATCCGGAGATGCTACAGAATATTTCTATAATGAACAACTTCCTCCGCTCACTGACAGTTTTATTCATGATGCACCGAAAGTAACAAGAGATTTAAAAGACCAATTGTTCTAATATCAACCAATAATTTATTATTATTCAATAAATTATAGACTCTTTCTCAACCAATTTGCTGCTTCTACCGCATAATAAGTTAAAATCCCATCCGCGCCTGCGCGTTTAAAAGCAAGCAAAGATTCAAGCACACAGGCCTCTTCATTTAACCATCCGTTAATTGCAGAAGCTTTGAGCATTGCATACTCGCCACTAACCTGATATACAAAGGTCGGTGCGCCAAAATGATCTTTCACCCGACGAACAATGTCCAAATAGGGCATCCCAGGTTTAATCATTACCATGTCAGCACCTTCGTTCAAATCTGCTCCAACTTCCCAAAGTGCTTCATCTGAATTTGACGGATCCATTTGATATGTATATTTATTACTAGCCCCGAGGTTTGTCGCCGAACCGACAGCATCTCGAAATGGCCCATAAAAACTTGAAGCATATTTAGCTGAATAAGCCAATATTCGTGTATGAATAAACTGCTGACTATCCAAACTATTACGGATTGCCGCAATGCGTCCGTCCATCATATCGGATGGCGCTACAATATTAGCACCAGCTTGCGCATGTACCAATGCTTGCTGACAGAGAACATCTACTGTTTCATCATTCAGTACGTAGCCATGTTGATCAATCAAACCATCTTGACCATGACTTGTATATGGATCCAGCGCTACATCTGTAATCACTCCTAACTCAGGAAAATTCTTTTTTAATTGCATGACCGCTCTAGGTACCAACCCATCGGGATTATATGCTTCGCTCGCCGTGAGGTTCTTAAGTTCAGTATCAATAACCGGAAAAATAGCAAGCGCTGGAATACCTAGTTGCAAACAATTTTCAGCTTTAGTCATTAAAATATCAACACTCTGCCTTACAACGCCAGGCATAGACTTGACATTCTCAATACGTTTTTTTCCATCCAATACAAAAACTGGATAAATCAGATCATCGATTCGAAGGTGAGTTTCTTGCATAAGACGCCGAGAAAATTTATCACGACGCATACGACGCATTCTTCTTTGAGGAAATTGGCTATAAGAAAACATAATGAATAAAAATATAATAAAAAAGAATTCTGGTTGGGAACTAATTTAATCTTTAAGTCCTCTTATAAAAGGACATTCTGATTGTCCCCCTGTCTTTCCTCCCTGAGGCAGGGCCTTAAGTGATATTAAGGCGGTTCCCCCGGTTTTACTCCCCTTTAACCGGGGTTTTTTTATTCTTCCGCTGAACTAACAATATCATTATCAGTAAATTTCTAATTAGCACCTAACCAATCGCTAATAACGGTCGCGGCACCTTCAACGCCAGTGGATGCTAAGCTCGAAAATAACTGAACAGTGCATTGCGGATAGGCACTCTTCAGATACAGAGCTACGTCTTTTAAGGTAATATTTGCCTGTTGTGCGCTCAACTTGTCAGCTTTCGTTAGTAATATATGAATTGCTTTTCCAGTTGGTGCAAACCAATCAAGCATTTTAATATCGAGAGGTTTGAGTGGATGACGAATATCCATTATCAACACTAAGCCCTTGAGGGGCTCGCGCGTTTGCAAATAATTGCTCAATAAATTCTGCCAGTGTTGGCGTATCGAATCTGGAACTTTAGCGTATCCATACCCAGGCAAATCAACCAAGAATTGGTCTGTATTTAATTTAAAATAATTAATTAATTGTGTGCGACCAGGAGTTTTGCTGACAAAAGCCAACCGGCTCCGATTTGTAAGTGTATTAATTGCACTTGATTTTCCAGCATTGGACCGCCCTGCAAATGCAATCTCAATACCTGCATGCACGGGCAAATCCCGTATATCATTGACTGATGTATAGAAGGTTACATTGTTGAATCGAGACATAAATTTACTTTGAAATTACAACTTAAAAGCGCATTAAGAATCTTCAGCGATAACAATAAGTCCCTCCAGTACTAAATTATCAATAGCTTTAATTGGAAGCTTAATAAAAGGAATTAATAAAGATGCCCCACCTCCGCTTATAATGCACTTTTCTACAGGATGATCTATCTTTAGAGATAGTAAATTATACATACGTTCAATAGCTCCTACCAAAGAATCTATTATACCGCTATGTATTGCACTATTGGTGCACACAGGGAAGTCTTCATATTTATCCAAATCCGCATCAATTAACTGAGTGCCCTGTTGCAGACTTTTGAGCATCATTTGGAAACCAGGTAAAATGATGCCGCCAAGAAAATTTCCAGAATCAGACAAAGCATCAATGGTCACAGCCGAACCAACATTTATAACTAAACAAGCATGTCGTTGCATTTTCCATGCTGCAATTAAAGCTGCCCAGCGATCACATCCTAATTGACTAAAATCAGAATAACCATTAGAAACACCACATTGGAAGGAGTGCGTTCGAATCCAAAGTGGCACAACCGGCCAAATTGAAATTTGCTCACAGATTTCATTTTTCGTAATCACTCGTGCGACATGAGAAATTACAATTTTTTCTGGAATAATTAATTCTCTAAATTCTTTATTTAAACTAAGTATCTGTTCGTTAGACACTTTTCCTTGTCTTAAGCATCGTCCGTGATTAAACAATCCCCATTTTACGTATGAATTGCCAGAGTCAATCGCTAGAATATAAGGCATCAAAATCTCAATGATAATTCGAGCGCAAAGAAATATCACCTACATGATACGATTTTTTCCCCACAGGCGTTCTTAAACAAATCGAACCATCATCAACTACGCCATCAACAGTGCCCACAATGCTACTACCATTTGGCAATATCAAGCTAACTTCCTTTCCTTCATACACATGATAGCTTATCCATTCATTCTTGAAATATGAAAAGCCATAACAACCAAAATCAGATAATAATTTTTTAAGTTCTACTAATAATGCGCTAAAGATTAAATTACGATCGATTTTTAGACAAGAAACTGTTGACAAATCGGTTATTTTTTGTTTAATAGAAGATTTAATAATTTCAGAGAGCTTAAAATTGATACCAATTCCAATTATTGCATAAGAAGGTCCAAATATTTCGCCTCGAAGATCAATCAATACGCCGGCCAATTTTTGATTATCAAATAAAATATCATTAGGCCATTTAAGACCAACTTCAGTAATCGAGAATGATTTTAAAACACGAACTACAGCGACACCTATCAATAAGCTTAATCCCGATAGTGTAGACACGCCTTGCTCAAAGCGCCAGACTATAGAGAAAGTAAGACTGTCCCCAAAACCACTCTGCCAAGATCTTCCTGCACGACCTCGTCCATGTGTTTGAAATTCAGTAGCAACTACTGGTATACAATCATTGTTTGATACTCTCAATTCCAGATTGTTTAATAAAAAACTATTTGTTGATTCTAGAGTCTCAAAAATTCTGATAGAGAAGCTTTTCGGATTAATTAAGGAAAAACCAAGAATTACATCCTTATTTAAATATGAAATTGTATTAATCCAACGATACCCACGTCCTCTAATTTTAACTAATACAATACCATAAGAATCAATATTTTTTAAAGCATTGGAAATTGTTGCACGTGAACAATTAAGCTTCTTAGCTAAAGATATACCGGTTTGAAATTGTCCATCATTCAAAAGTTTCAGAATTGTTAATGTTCTCTGATTCATACAAAAAGAGGGGTATGTCAGATTTTTATATTTTATTCTGAATTATTATGAAATTCATAAATTAGCGATCTTCTATTAACAGATTAAATACTAATTATTATTCTGCAACTTCAGTTTTCAGATCTTGATTATCTTGTGGTCTGTCAACAAGTTCAACAAGAGCCATAGGTGCATTATCGCCTTTTCTAAAACCATATTTAAGAATTCTAATATATCCACCAGGTCTTGTTATATAGCGCGGTCCGAGTTCGCTAAAGAGTTTTGTAACATTGTCTCGATCTCTTAATCTATTAAATGCCAATCGTCTATTTGCGAGTGTTGGTATCTTGGCCAATGTTATAACAGGTTCAACATATCTTCTCAGTTCCTTTGCCTTTGGAAGAGTTGTTTTAATAATTTCATGCTTCAATAAGGAATTACTCATATTACGAAACATTGCTGCCCTGTGACTACTAGATCTGTTTAATTTTCTTAATGCGTTATTGTGGCGCATGATTTGAGTCCTTAGCTAGATTATCAAGATTTGCCGGTGGCCAATTATCTAATTTCATTCCAAGAGTAAGTTCGCGTGAAGCAAGGACTTCTTTTATTTCATTTAAAGACTTTCTTCCTAGATTAGGCGTACGTAGTAGTTCAGCTTCCGTACGTTGAATAAGATCACCAATGTAATAAATGTTCTCTACTTTCAAGCAATTAGCAGATCTTACTGTGAGTTCCAGGTCATCAACTGGCCTTAATAAAATAGGATCTATTTGAGGTACTTGCGGCTGTTCCTTAGGAATAGGCGTGCTCTCTAAATCGGCAAACACAGATAATTGCTGCACCAGTACACGCGCAGCAAAGCGTATTGCTTCTTCGGGCTCAACTACACCATTAGTTTCCAAATCCATTATTAATTTATCAAGGTCAGTTCTTTGTTCAACGCGAGCACTCTCGACTGTATAACTAACACGTCTGATAGGACTGAATGAAGCATCCAGTAAGATCGTACCTACACTATTTTCAATATTTTTATTTTTTCTAACAGTAGCAGGTACGTACCCTCTTCCTTTTTCTATTTTTAATTGAATATCAATCTTTCCATCAGATGTTAAATGCGCTAAAACATGATCAGGATTTAGTATCTCAACATCATGCCCAACATCAATATCACCAGCAGTAACAACACATTTCCCAGATTTTTTCAAAGTTATAATAGCTTCATCGTTATTATGAAGCTTTAATACTATCCCTTTAATATTCAGAAGAATATCAACAATATCTTCTTGAACACCGTCAAGCGCTGAATACTCATGTACTACTCCAGCTATTTTTACTTCAGTAGGAGCAAATCCTGTCATAGACGACAAAAGTATTCTTCTTAAAGCATTACCTAAAGTATGGCCATATCCTCTTTCAAAAGGTTCCATAACAACTTTAGCATGTAAAGGAGATATATTCTGAACATCAATAATACGTGGTGTTAATAATTCATTACCTTGCATAGTAATGTCCTTTAGCTAAAAGCTAACCAAAAATTTATTATTTTACTTAGAGTATAATTCAACAACTAAGGATTCATTTATTGTTGCAGGTAGTTCAGATCGCTCTGGCTTAGATTTAAAAATTCCTTTCATTTCTTTCACATTCATATCTATCCAAGCAGGGAAATTTCGTCTATCTGCAGCTTCAATAGATGCTTTAATTCTTAATTGATCTTTAGCATTCTTAGTTATTTCAATCGTATCACCTGTTTTAACCAAATAAGCTGGAATATTCACACGCTTACCATTGACAAGGATACAATTATGCCTAACTATTTGTCTCGCTTCTGATCGGGATGATCCAAACCCCATATGATAAGCAACATTATCTAGTCTGCTTTCCAATAATTGAAGCAAATTATCACCCGTTACACCACGTTGTTGATCTGCAGATTTGTAAATATTACGGAATTGGCTTTCCAGAATTCCATATATCTTTCTAATTTTTTGTTTTTCACGAAGTTGTCCGCCATAGTCTGATAATCTTCCTTTCTTCTGGCCATGTTGACCCGGAGGATAATTTCGTCTTTCAATTGCGCATTTATCAGTAAAACATTTTTCGCCTTTCAAGAAAAGCTTCTCGCCTTCCCGCCGACATTGTTTGCATTTTGGATCAAGATTTCTAGCCAACGTACTCTCCTCAAATACGACGTTTTTTTGGTGGTCGACAACCATTATGCGGGACTGGCGTTACATCAGAAATACTTGTAATCTTGAAACCAGCTGCATTTAATGCCCTTACAGCAGAATCGCGTCCAGGACCCGGCCCTTTGACTCTTACTTCGAGATTCTTTACTCCGCATTCAATAGCAATTTTGCTTGCATTTTCAGCTGCTACTTGAGCAGCAAAAGGAGTACTCTTTCTTGATCCTTTAAAACCAGCTCCACCTGAAGTTGCCCACGATAATGCATTGCCTTGTCTATCTGTGATAGTAACAATGGTATTGTTAAACGAGGCGTGAATATGTGCTATCCCTTCCGATACGTTTTTTTTAATTTTCTTACGAACTCTTGTAGCTACTTTTACCATGGAAAATAAATTCCTTTTTAATAATACATATTTGGATTAAATTTAATTCTTTATCTTGCTCGTATTGCTTTGCGTGGCCCCTTTCTTGTTCGAGCATTTGTTCGTGTTCGTTGACCCCGCACTGGCAAGCCTCGTCTATGCCGGAGTCCTCGATAACATCCAAGATCCATTAATCTTTTTATATTCATGGATATTTCACGACGTAAATCACCTTCAATAGTAAGCTTTGATATATGATCTCGTAATTGATCAATTTGTTCTTCAGACAAATCTTTTAATTTTTTATCTGTTTCAATACCAACCACATTACAAATATTTTTAGAACTGGATCTTCCAATACCATAAATTGCTGTAAGTGCGATACCAACATGCTGATGATTGGGTATATTTACGCCAGCGATACGCGCCATTTAATTTTCCTGTCTTGTATATACAAAATTTATTACAATTAACCTTGCCGTTGCTTATGTCTCGGGTCAGAACAAATTACGCGAACTACCCGATTACGTCGAATTATTTTACAATTTCTGCAAAATTTCTTAACAGATGCATTTACTTTCATTATAGAAGTTCCATTAAACGAAAATTAATTTTATTTAAACAATTGTTCAAATAAGAAAGTTATTTAGCTCTAAATGTTATTCTGGCTCTTGTTAAATCATATGGGGTTAAATCTACTGTAACTTTATCACCAGGTAAGATACGTATATAGTGCATACGCATCTTTCCTGAAATATGTCCAAGCACAATATGCCCATTTTCTAGTTTTACTCTAAAAGTAGCATTAGGGAGAGTTTCTAATATCTCACCTTGCATCTGTATAGTGTCTTCTTTAGCCATTAACTATCATTATTTAATTATCTTGTAGGTAACTTCGCGTTACCTGTTTTAAAATTAGCTTTCTTCAGTAAGCTATCATATTGTGAAGACATAACATGTGATTGAATTTGCGACATAAAATCCATTGTTACGATTACAATGATTAATAATGATGTACCGCCAAAATAAAATGGCACGTTCCATTTAAGTATTAAAAATTCAGGTAATAAACAAACGAGAGTCACATAAATAGATCCTGTAAGAGTCAAGCGCAGCATTATCTTTTCGATGTATCTTGTTGTCTGCTCGCCTGGTCTTATTCCTGGAATAAATGCGCCACTCTTTTTAAGGTTATCGGATGTTTCTTTTGGGTTAAATACAAGCGCAGTATAAAAAAAGCAAAAGAATATTATCATTACGGCATACAGTATTACGTATATAGGCTGTCCAGGTGATAATGCTGCACTAACATCTTTTAGCCATATCATTGATTCGCCAGTAGCAAACCAACCTGCTAAAGTAGCAGGAAATAAAATAATACTTGAAGCAAAAATAGGTGGTATAACACCAGCCATATTGAGCTTTAAAGGCAAATGAGAGCTTTGTCCTCCATATACCTTCTGTCCAACTTGACGTTTGGCGTAATTAACAAGAATTCGCCTTTGTCCCTTTTCTACAAAAACAACTATTGCAGTAACTAATGCAGCTGCAAGAAAAATACAGAGTGCAACAAGAAAATGCATAGAACCAGTGCTAACTAAATCTAAAGTTCCACCAATTGCACTTGGTAATCCAGCAGCAATTCCTGC
This sequence comes from Nitrosomonas sp. Is79A3, assembly GCF_000219585.1. Classification (NCBI taxonomy): domain Bacteria; kingdom Pseudomonadati; phylum Pseudomonadota; class Betaproteobacteria; order Nitrosomonadales; family Nitrosomonadaceae; genus Nitrosomonas; species Nitrosomonas sp. Is79A3. Next base: position 2,966,159 of record NC_015731.1, read on the forward strand.
AAAAATAATTAAAGATATGCCATTTCCTATTCCGCGTTCTGTAATTTGTTCACCAAGCCACATTAAAAAAATGGTACCTGTAACTAATGTTATGACTGTCGTAAGTACAAACATTCCACCAGGTTGTATAACTAAACCTGGTTGAGATTGCAGGGCAACTGAAATCCCATAACTTTGAACTAAGGCTAATGCTAACGTACCATATCTTGTGTATTGTGAAATTTTTCTACGTCCGCTTTCCCCTTCTTTCTTTAATGCTTCGAGATAAGGAACTGCCACTGTTCCTAATTGCATTATGATGGAAGCTGAAATATACGGCATTATACCAAGTGCAAAAATTGAAAATCTTGAAAGTGCTCCACCGGAAAACATATTAAACATTCCCAGCACACTACTTTCTTGAGAATCAAATAACTCTTTCAGAGTAATTGGGTCAATTCCTGGAACAGGGACATGCGCTCCAATTCTATATACTATCAACGCTAACAGTAGAAACCATAAACGTTGTTTCAGATCAGCAAATTTATCAACAGCTTTAACTGATGCACCTTTTGTAGCCAATTTATATCCTTATACTTCTATGTAATAGAGCCACCATGTGATTCTATGGTTTTTTTAGCACTGTTAGTTACAAGAATTCCTTTTATTTGAATTTTCTTATCTAAAGTACCAGAATTTAATATTTTTACTTTTTGTACTTTATTTGAAATAAGTTTTAATTTCTTCAATAATTGAAGATTAATTTCCTGATCTGAACAATCAATTAGATCGGATAATTTTAATTCACAAGTATTAAGTTCTTTTATAGTAGAAAATCCACGTTTAGGTAATCTTCGTTGAATCGGCATTTGACCACCTTCAAATCCCACTTTATGAAAACCACCTGCGCGTGATTTTTGTCCTTTGTGTCCTCTACCACAAGTTTTTCCAATTCCTGAACCCATACCTCTTCCGACTCTTAATTTATTTTTCTTTGAGCCAGCTGCTGATTTAATTGAATTCAAGTACATATTATTCACACTTAACTAAGTAATTAATTTTATTAACCATTCCACGAATTTCAGGCGTGTCATTTAGGATTGAAAAACTATTAATTTTGCGTAATCCTAATCCGCGAACAGTAGCTCGATGAGATTGTTTCGTACCTATAGGGCTTTTTACAAGAGTAACTTTTATTGTTCTTAATGCTTTATTAACCATTATCTTGTCCAAGAATTTCTTTTACTGTCTTACCCCTTTTTGCTGCAATATTTGCTGGCGTATTCATTGCATTAAGACCTTTGAGGGTCGCTCTCACAACATTATAGGGATTTGTAGAGCCGATACATTTCGCAAGAATATTGGTCATTCCCATGACTTCAAAAATCGCGCGCATGGGTCCTCCAGCAATAATTCCTGTTCCCTCTGGCGCAGGTTGCATATAAACTTTTGCAGCACCATGCGAAGCAGTAATAGGGTGATAAATAGTACCGCCCTTAATTTTAATTTTAGTCATTCGTCTTCTCGCTTCATCCATGGCCTTTTGTACAGCAACCGGAACTTCGCGGGATTTTCCTTTACCCATTCCGACACTACCATCACCATCTCCGACAACTGTGAGTGCTGCAAAGCCGAGAATACGCCCACCTTTTACTACCTTAGTAACTCTATTAATGGCCACCATTTTCTCGCGTAAATCATCACCGCTTTCTTCTATTCCTGTTGTTTTTCCGTTAGTTTTTGTAGTTTTGGCCATAGTAAAACCTTAATTTAAAATTTCAATCCATTTTCACGAGCTGCATCAGCTAAGGCTTTTACACGTCCATGATATTTATAACCTGAACGATCAAAAGCTATATTGGATATTCCACAATTTACTGCCTTTTCAGCAAGTCTTTTGCCTATTAACGCAGCTGCAGCTACGTTACCGCCTTTTGTTAGAGACTTTCGAACTTCAGGTTCTAGAGTTGAAGCACAAGTTATGATCTTATTATTTTTATCATCTATGAGCTGAGCATATATATGAGAATTTGTACGATGCACAGATAATCGAATTACACCTAATTTTGCAATTTTAATACGTGTTTTTAATGAGCGTCTAATTCTATTTTCTTTTAAGTTCAACATATTTATCTCAATTATTTTTTCTTCGTTTCTTTGAGAATAATAACCTCATCAGAATACCGAACACCTTTACCTTTATAGGGCTCAGGTTTTCTATAAGCACGAATATCTGCTGCAGTTTGACCTACTTTCTGCTTATCTATACCCTTAATTATTATTTCTGTTTGTGATGGAGTTTCAATTGTTATACCATCTGGTATTACATGATCTACTGGATGCGAAAAACCTAAAGTTAAATTTACTTTATTCTGACCCGCCTGTGCTTGTGCTCTATAGCCAACACCAACTAATTGTAATTTTTTTTCAAATCCAATCGATACTCCATGAACCATATTGGCAATAAGTGCGCGAATAGTACCTGAAAGCGCATTTGCATGTTGCGAATTGTTAGTCGTTTGAATCTTTAGAACATTTTCATTAATTTCTAGCATAATATCATTAGTTAATGCCTGATTCAGTGTGCCTAAAGGTCCTTTTACTGAAACATTGCAAGGCATTATACTAACTTCTACATTAGCAGGTATTGATATCGGGTTCTTGCTTACTCGAGACATTTAAAAATCCTTTAAACTAAACAACAACACACAGAAGTTCACCACCAATACCTGATGCACGCGCCTTCCTTTCAGTCATTACTCCATTAGAAGTGGATACTATTGCTATTCCCAAACCGTTCATTATATCAGGTAGATTCTTACTAGATTTATATATTCTCAAACCCGGTTTGCTAATACGTTTTATTTGCTCGATAACAGGAGCACCTGAATAGTATTTCAGAGAAATTTCCAAAATATTTTTATTTTTATCGGTAATTATACTGAAATCAGAAATATATCCTTCATCTTTAAGAACATTTGCAATCGATAACTTAATATTCGAGCTCGGCATTTTTACAGAATTTATCTTTGCCAATTGCGCATTTCTTATTCGCGTTAACATATCGGCAATTGGATCACTCATACTCATATCAGTACCTACTATTTATAATATTTGAAATAAAAAATTTCATATTTGTTTTGATTTAGTAAATTCGGTAGATGGAGGGGCACAATAAATTTACCAGCTCGCTTTAATAATGCCAGGTATCTTACCGCTCATCGCTATTTCTCTTAGTTTGTTTCTTCCCAAACCAAATTTTGAATATACTCCACGTGGTCTTCCTGTTAATGAGCATCTATTTCGCAATCTTACAGGACTCGAGTCTCTTGGAAGATTTTGCAATGCTATTCGTGCATTAAAACGATCATCTTCATTAAGTTTAGCATCATTAATTATCTTAAATAATGCTAAGCGTTTTTCAGCAAATTTCTCCACTACCTTAATTCTTTTTAAATTTCTATTAATAATTGAAAGCTTTGCCATCGTATAACCTCAATTCTTAAATGGAAAATTAAAAGCAATTAGCAAAGCTTTTGCTTCTGCATCACTCTTTGCAGTTGTTGTAATCGATATATTCATGCCGCGCAATGCGTCTATTTTATCGTAATCAATTTCAGGGAATATTATTTGCTCTTTAATGCCCATATTATAATTTCCTCTCCCATCGAATGATTTTCCAGATATACCACGAAAATCACGAATTCGAGGTATCGCCACTGTTATCAATCTATCAAGAAATTCATACATCCTTACTCGACGAAGTGTAACCATACATCCAATAGGATAGTCTTGCCTCACCTTGAAAGTAGCAATTGATTTTTTGGCTTTTGTAACTACAGGTTGCTGTCCGCAAATCTTCTTCATATCAGAAATCGCGTGCTCGACAATCTTTTTATCAACAGTTGCTTCACCTAAACCTATATTTAGAGTTATTTTGCTGATGCAAGGTACCTCCATAATGGATTTGTAACTAAATTGATCGATCAACTGTTTAGTAACAGTATTCCGATAATACTCTTGCAGACGCGCCATAAATTCCAATTCCCTTATTAAGTTTTAATTAAATCGCCAGTAGATTTAAATATACGTACTTTATTATTATTGTTATCTACAATAACGCCAACTCTATCCGATTTTTTTGAAATAAAATTATAAATAGCAACATTTGAAATATGTATTGACATTTCACGATCAATTATTCCACCAGCATTTCCGATGGTTGGGTTTGGTTTCTGATGTTTTTTTACAGTATTTATACCTTGAACCAAAACACGATCTTCGCCAACGGTACGCATCACAGCTCCTCTTTTACCCTTATCTTTTCCCGCAATAATTATAACATCATCGCCTTTTCTAATTTTCTGCATATCTGTTCCCTTTTTACTACTATAAAACTTCTGGCGCTAATGATACGATTTTCATAAAACGCGCGTTACGTAATTCTCTAGTTACTGGGCCAAAAATACGTGTTCCAATTGGTTCAAATTTATTATTCAACAATACTGCAGCATTTTCATCGAATTTTAATAAAGATCCGTCAATACGTCTTACGCCTTTTGCGGTGCGAACCACAACAGCATTATAAACTTCACCTTTTTTAACTCGGCCTCTAGGAGCTGCATCTTTAACACTTACTTTAATTATGTCACCGATGCCAGCATATTGTCTTTTAGAACCACCGAGAACTTTGATACACATTAGTGACCTTGCCCCAGTATTATCTGCTACTTTTAATATTGATTGCATTTGAATCATTTTTATTCGCTTTTCATATGATTTTTCGTAACCAGCGTTTTATAGCACTCTAAAGTATCGCTTACATTAAAGCTTGCAAAAGTTAATTTATCACCTTGAGTTATTCACGGCTAAATTTTTCATTATACCTAATGATTCACTGCAAGAAAACATAATATTAAATCTACAATTAGAAGATCATGTATTTGATTCATCAGTAAGAAGCTTTGTTACCATCCAGCTTTTGGTTTTTGATAATGGTTTGCACTCAACAATTTGAACAAAATCTCCAATCGAAAACTGATTGCTATCATCATGGGCATGGTACTTCTTAGATCTTGTTATAAACTTTCCATACAAAGGATGCTTTAATCTACGTTCTACAAGAACTGTCACAGTTTTATTCATTTTATTGCTTGTGACCCGCCCACTTAAAGTACGCTTTAATTTTTCATTAGTCATGATTTGCTTGTTTCTGAGTTATAACAGTTTTCACTCTTGCAATATCTCTTTTTATTAATTTCAATTGTCTTGTATTTGATAACTGTTGAGTGGCTAGTTGCATACGTAGACCAAAATGTGCTTTTAGCAATGAAACTAGTTCTTTATTCAATTCAGGCAATTGTTTTTCTCTTAATTCACTTGCTTTCATTACTATCCGCCAATTTGTCTTATTGTAAACATTGTTCTGATTGGTAACTTAGCAGCAGCAAGACGGAATGCTTCTTTTGCCGTTTCTTCATTAACACCATCCATTTCATATAACATCTTGCCTGGCTGTATTTCAGCTACGTAATATTCTGGATTCCCTTTTCCCTTACCCATTCTAACTTCTGCTGGTTTATGTGAAATGGGTTTGTCTGGGAAAATCCGAATCCAAATACGTCCGCCTCTTTTTATATGCCTTGTCATGGCTCTACGTGCTGCCTCAATCTGACGTGCTGTTAATCTACCCCTACCAATCGCTTTGAGTCCGAATTCGCCAAAACTTACTTTTGCTCCACGTGTTGCCACTCCGGTATTCCTACCTTTTTGCTGTTTTCTATACTTTGTTCTAGCTGGCTGAAGCATTTTTCTCTCCAGAATTCTTGTTAACTTCTGTATTTGTTGTATGTTCTGTACCAGCTGCTTTCACAAAAGAAACAGCTGTTTTCTTAGAAGTCTTCTTTTTTTCGTTATCTGTATTAGGATTTGTTATTGTAAGTGCAGCCTGATCGCCCTTTCCAAGCACTTCACCTTTAAATATCCACACCTTTATACCTATAATTCCATAAGTAGTTTTTGCTTCCGATGTTCCATAATCGAGATCAGCTCTTAACGTATGAAGAGGAACTCTTCCTTCACGATACCACTCTGTACGAGCAATTTCTATTCCGTTCAATCTTCCAGAACTCATTATTTTGATCCCTTGGGCACCCAGCCGCATTGCATTTTGCATAGCCCGTTTCATGGCACGACGAAACATTATTCGTTTTTCTAATTGCTGTGCTATGTTATCTGCTATTAACTGCGCATCAAGCTCCGGCTTTCTGATCTCTTCGATATTAACATGAACAGGAACCCCCATTCTTTTTTGCAGTTCACTCCGTAACACTTCGATATCTTCCCCTTTTTTACCAATCACAACACCGGGGCGTGAACTAAAAATTGTAATCCTTGCATTTTTCGAGGGTCTCTCTATCAGGATTCTACCAACCGATGCATTTTTTAATCTATCGCTAAGAAATTCTCGAACTTTTATGTCTTCATTGAGCATAGTGGCAAAATTATTACTATTTGCATACCATCTAGACAACCAATTCCTTTGAACTGATAGACGAAATCCGGTTGGATGAATTTTTTGACCCATATCAATTAATACCTTTATTTAGTGTGACTATCACTATCGCCTACAGTAAGCAATATATGACATGTAGGTTTTACAATTCTATTGCCACGTCCCTTCGCGCGCGCACTTGTGCGCTTCATCGATGTTCCTCGATCGATATATATAGTAGAAACTTTAAGTTCATCTATATCAGCTCCATCATTGTGCTCTGCATTAGCTATTGCAGACTCCAAAAGCTTTCGTATTATTTCAGCTCCTTTCTTTGGACTGAACGATAATATATTTAATGCCTTGTCTACAGAAAGACCTCTAATTTGATCAGCTACAAGACGTCCTTTTTGAGCTGATAAACTAACGCCGCGTAATATAGCAGTTGTTTCCATGATTATGTCCTATCGCTTCGTTACAGCTTTTTTGTCGCCAGCATGGCCTTTAAAAGTGCGTGTTAATGAAAATTCACCAAACTTATGACCAACCATATTTTCTGTCACAAAAAGCGGAATATGTTGTTTTCCATTATGAACTGCAACTGTCAATCCTATAAAGTCTGGCAGAATTGTTGATCTCCTTGACCATGTTTTTATAGGCCTCTTATCATTTGTTTCACGCGATTTTTCAATTTTTGATAATAAATGTGAATCAACGAACGGACCTTTTTTTACTGAGCGTGCCATTTAACTATCATCCTTTTTTTGAATAACGATGACGTACAATCATCACATCTGTTCTTTTATTATTACGAGTTCTGTAGCCTTTGGCAGGAGTTCCCCATGGGCTTACGGGATGCCGTCCAGCAGAAGTCCTACCTTCACCTCCTCCATGAGGATGATCAATTGGATTCATCGCAACTCCCCTAACTGTCGGTCTGATTCCTCGCCATCGTACTGCACCCGCTTTACCAATAGATCTTAAGTTATGCTCAGCATTCCCCACTTCACCTATTGTTGCTCGACAATCGATATGAACCTTACGCATCTCGCCAGAGCGAAGCTTAATTTGAGCATAATTACCTTCGCGTGCTTGCAGTTGAACCGATGCTCCCGCAGAACGTGCCAATTGAGCTCCTTTACCTGGCAACAATTCAACACAATGAATTATCGTTCCCATCGGTATGTTGCGTAATGGTAAAGAATCACCTGTCTTAATCTGGGCGTTTCTGCCGCTACTAATTCGGGTACCAACAGTTAGCCCTTTAGGAGCTATTATGTATCTTCTTTCACCATCTATATAACATATCAAAGCAATATTCGCAGTTCGATTTGGATCGTATTCGATACGCTCAACAACGGCTGCAATGTCATCTTTGTCACGCTTAAAATCAATCATTCTATAATGCTGTTTATGACCACCACCGCGGTGCCTGGTTGTAATTCGTCCATGATGATTACGCCCAGCAGTTTTGGATTGTTTTTCAAGTAAATTTTTATGTGGCTCACCTTTATGCAAATCCTTATTAATCAATCTGACTACAGATCTTCGCCCTGGTGATGTCGGTTTTAATTTTACAAGTGCCATCACTTAGCCTCTGCATTTGAAAAATTTGTAAAATTTAATTCTTGTCCTTCTTTGATGCTAACAACAGCTTTCTTCCAATCCCTTCGACTCCCCATGAAACGTCCAAATCTCTTTCGTTTTCCTTTTACATTGAGAGTGCGAACATTTTTAACTTCAATTTTTTGTTCTTTCCACAATAATTCGACAGCAGCTTTAATCTCATTTTTAGTTGCATCTGTCGCCACACGGAATACTGTTTGATTATTTTTTTCTCCCAGAAATGTTGCTTTTTCAGAAATATGTGGAGCTAATATTATTTTTAATAAGCGTTCATGGTTGATATTTACATTATTCATGAAAGTAGCTCCTCAAATTTCTTCAGTCCTTCAGTGGTAATAAGAATTTTTTCGAATCTTAAAAGACTTACCGGATCAATATTTTTTACTTCCACAACAGCAACACGAGGAATATTTCGTGACGACAAATACAAATTATCATCAATCTCATGGGTTATAACCATTACTTCATTTAATCCAAGTGCTTCTAATTTTTCCGAAAGTGCTTTAGTTTTATGCGTATCAACAGCAAACGCATCTGTGACTAACAATCGATTATCCCGTATTAACTGAGATACAATCACACTGACACCAGCACGATACATTTTTTTATTCAACTTTTTTCTAAAATTTTCATCAGGACTACTTGGAAAAATTTTACCACCACCACGCCAAATTGGACTAGATGCCATCCCTACGCGCGCACGCCCAGTACCTTTTTGTCTCCATGGTTTACGTGTTGATTTAGCCACATCTGATCGACCCTTTTGAGCTCGTGTAGCTCCACGCGCATTGGACAAATATGATGTTATGACTTGATGAACAAGTGCCTCATTGTAATCTCTATTAAAAAGCTCATCAGAAACTGTAATACTGCCTGTTTTCTGATTCTTTTTATCGATAAGCTGTAGTTCCATTACCTGTTCACCTTATTACTTTTTCAATTAATTTATTTTTTTTCTTTTATACTCGGACGCACAATGACATTCCCATCTTTTGCTCCAGGTATCGCACCTTTTACCAACAATAGATTTCTTTCACTGTCAATTCTTATTACTTCAAGATTTTGTGTGGTTCTTTTAACATTCCCCAAATGCCCAGACATACGTTTCCCGGGGAAAATACGTCCTGGATCTTGCGCCATACCAATTGAGCCAGGCTTATTATGTGCTTTTGAGTTGCCATGACTTGCTCTATTAGATGAAAAGTGATGTCTTTTAATTACACCGGCATATCCTTTACCGATTGTTATTCCTGACACATCTACCTTTTGTCCAACTTTAAAAATATCATTCTTAATCACCATTCCGTTTTGAAGTTGATCAAGATCTTCATCTTTATTTATTCTAAATTCTTTTAGAATACTCCCAGCTTCAACACCTGCTTTAGCAAAATGACCAGCACTGGATTTGTTTACTCTGCTCGCTCTTTTTTTTCCAAAAGCAAGTTGAACAGCAGAATAGCCATCTTTCCCAATTTTCTTTATCTGAGTCACACGATTATCAGATACATCAATGACCGTCACTGGCAAACTTTCGCCATTTTCTGTAAATATTCGTGTCATACCGATCTTCCGACCGATTAATCCTAAACTCATTTTTATCCTCTTTAAGGAGTCTTTTTAATACTATCTAACTTATTTTACTTCAATAAACATTTTCTTCTTACCAAAGAAATGTATTTTTTTACAATTTAATTTCTACATCCACACCAGCCGGCAGATCCAGTTTCATAAGCGCATCGACTGTTTTATCCGTTGGATCAATAATATCCATTAGCCTTAAGTGCGTCCTAATTTCAAATTGATCACGTGATGTTTTGTTTACGTGCGGTGATCTCAGCACATCAAAACGTTCAATTCTAGTCGGCAAGGGTACGGGGCCTTTAACAACAGCCCCCGTTCTTTTTGCTGTTTCAACAATTTCTAATGCCGATTTATCTATTAACCGATAATCAAAGGCTTTAAGACGAATTCTAATTTTCTGGTTTTGCATATATTCGTTTCTGAGTTTATAAATTCAATATAACTTTTGATTGAACTTTACTCTTTATAACCTTCCAAAATCACTCAATTATTTTAGCAACGACACCGGCACCAACAGTTCTTCCGCCTTCGCGTATAGCAAAACGCAATCCATCTTCCATCGCTATCGGCGCTATTAAATTCACTGTCACTGACACATTATCCCCAGGCATTACCATCTCAGTTCCCGCCGGTAATTCAATTGCCCCTGTAACGTCCGTTGTACGGAAATAAAATTGCGGACGATATCCGGGGAAAAACGGCGTATGCCTTCCACCTTCTTCTTTGCTCAACACATAAATCTCAGCCGTGAATTTAGTATGCGGTGATATGCTACTTGGCTTTGCCAAAACTTGACCTCGTTCTACTTCTTCACGTTTCGTACCACGTAACAATATTCCAACATTGTCACCTGCCTGACCTTGGTCCAGCAGTTTACGGAACATTTCAACACCTGTACATACAGTCTTCAGTGTGGGCTTAAGACCAACAATTTCGATTTCTTCCCCGACTTTGATGACACCTCTCTCCACTCGTCCAGTCACTACCGTTCCACGACCTGAGATCGAGAAAACGTCTTCAACCGGCATAAGAAAGGCACCATCGATTGCACGTTCGGGTTGTGGAATATAGCTATCTAATGCTTCTGCCAGTTTCAGGATGGAGGCTTCACCTATTTCACTTTGATCGCCTTCCAGTGCCTTTAGAGCGGATCCAACAATGATTGGCGTGTCATCTCCAGGAAAGTCGTACTTCGACAACAATTCCCTTATTTCCATTTCCACTAACTCAATTAATTCCGCATCATCCACCATGTCGGCTTTATTCATGTATACGATGATGTACGGTACGCCTACTTGGCGTGCTAATAGTATATGCTCACGCGTTTGCGGCATCGGGCCATCCGCTGCTGACACCACCAGTATCGCTCCGTCCATTTGCGCTGCACCAGTAATCATGTTTTTCACATAATCCGCATGCCCAGGACAATCTACGTGGGCATAATGGCGATTAGCTGTCTCATACTCCACATGTGCCGTATTGATTGTAATTCCGCGCGCACGTTCCTCTGGCGCTGAGTCAATTTGCGCGTAGCTCTTCGCTTCACCACCAAATTTCTTTGTCAATATCGTCGTAATCGCCGCCGTCAGCGTCGTCTTTCCATGATCGACATGTCCTATCGTACCTACATTTACGTGTGGCTTCGACCGCTCAAATTTACTTTTTGCCATGACTCGTTCCTTTACACTCTATACAATTCAATTATTTCTTATTTATTATTGCTTCTGCTACATTCTTCGGAGCCTCAGAATAATGCTTAAACTCCATTGAATAGGTTGCCCTGCCTTGAGTAGCTGAGCGCAATGCCGTGGAATATCCAAACATTTCTGCCAAGGGCACTTCAGCCCGAATTACCTTGAATCCCGGAACGTCTTCCATTCCTTGGATCATGCCGCGTCTTGAAGACAAGTCGCCGACAACATTCCCCATAAAATCTTCTGGTGATTCCACTTCAACCGCCATCATGGGCTCCAGCAACACTGGACTTGCCTTGCGCATTCCGTCCTTGAATGCTATTGAAGCAGCCATTTTGAATGCATTCTCATTAGAATCCACATCATGATATGAGCCATCAAAAAGTGTAACCTTTACGTCCACTACTGGATACCCAGCTAATACGCCGCTTGGCAGCGTTTCCAATAATCCCTTTTCAACGGCTGGTATATATTCTCGCGGCACTGAGCCACCTTTTATTTGGTCTATGAACTCAAAACCTTTTCCAGTTTCATTTGGCTCCATTCTCAACCACACATGACCATACTGCCCGCGCCCTCCCGATTGCTTCACAAATTTACCTTCTATTTCAACTTGTTTTCGTATCGCTTCACGATAAGCAACCTGTGGCGCTCCTACATTTGCTTCTACACCAAATTCTCTTTTCATACGGTCGACGATGATTTCGAGATGCAATTCACCCATACCAGAGATAATTGTCTGCCCAGATTCCTCATCTGTCCGCACCCTAAACGAAGGATCTTCCTGCGCCAATCTATTGAGCGCAATCCCCATCTTTTCCTGATCTACTTTTGTCTTTGGCTCAACTGCCACATGAATGACCGGTTCTGGAAAATCCATTCTTTCCAGTGTGATTATTTTTTGCGGATCACACAAGGTATCTCCGGTAACGACATCTTTCAGACCAACAGCTGCCGCAATATCTCCAGCCCGGACTTCCTTGATTTCTTCACGCTGATTTGCGTGCATCTGCAGTATCCTGCCAATTCTTTCTTTTTTTCCTTTCACTGGGTTGTAGATTGTATCACCTGACACAACAACCCCAGAATAAACTCTAAAAAATATTAGTTGCCCTACATAGGGATCGGTTGCAATCTTGAACGCCAATGCTGAAAAAGGCTCGTTGTCATCAGCCATTCTTTTATCCGGCTCACCACGCTCAGTTTCACCCTGAATCGCCAAGACATCAGTGGGTGCTGGCATATAATCTATCACAGCATCCAACATAGCTTGCACACCTTTATTCTTAAAGGCGGTTCCGCACATCATTGGAACTATTTCATTATTTATAGTCCGTGCTCGCAAACCACTTTTAATATCCGAAGCTTCCAAATCTCCATTCTCAAGATATTTGTTCATCAAATCTTCGTTTGCTTCTGCTGCCGTCTCGAGCATTTTTTCTCTCCACGCCTGCGCATCCGCTGTCAAATCTGCTGGTATATCACGCTCTTCAAATTTTGTGCCTTTACTTTCTTCATCCCAGTAAATAGCTTTCATCTTTACTAAATCAATGACACCTTCAAACTTATCCTCTGCACCTATTGGCAGTTGTATTGGTACAGGCACGGCTTTAAGCCGCGTTTTTATCTGATCATACACACGCATGAAATTCGCCCCCGACCTGTCCATCTTATTTACAAACGCCAAGCGAGGAACTTTATACTTGTTTGCTTGCCTCCAAACCGTTTCAGTTTGTGGCTGCACACCACCAACCGCACAAAATACCGTACATGCTCCATCGAGAACACGCAATGAGCGCTCAACCTCAATAGTGAAATCTACGTGTCCTGGTGTATCAATAATATTGATTCGATGCTCTGGATAATTTTCAGCCATTCCTTTCCAGAAACAAGTTGTGGCTGCAGAGGTAATTGTTATCCCTCTCTCCTGCTCTTGCTCCATCCAATCCATGGTCGCCGCACCATCATGAACTTCACCTAATTTATGCGATACGCCAGTATAAAAGAGCACACGCTCTGTTGTCGTTGTTTTTCCAGCGTCGATATGCGCCATAATACCGATGTTTCTATAACGCTCAATGGGTGTTTTTCTTGCCACAGTCAGATGCCTTACGATTTATTCAATTGATGAATGATTTTAATACTTTAATTTCTATTAATTAAAACCTAAAATGAGAGAATGCTTTATTTGATTCCGCCATTCTATGCACCTCCTCTCTTTTCTTTACCGCCCCTCCACGTCCCTCAGCTGCTTCTGTTAGCTCTCCAGCTAGCCTTGCATCCATTGATTTTTCGCTTCTTTTTCTAGCCGCATCCCTAAGCCATCGCATTGCCAAAGCGTTGCGACGCACTGATCGTACCTCTACCGGCACCTGATAATTTGCTCCACCAACCCGTCGGCTCTTAACCTCCACTATTGGGCGAACATTAGTCAACGCTTGTGTAAATACTTCCAAAGGATCATTACCGGTTTTCTTTTCAATATTCTCCAACGCTCCGTAGATAATCCTTTCCGCTACCGATTTTTTACCACGAGTCATGAGAACATTTACAAACTTTGCTAATTCTACATTGTGATATTTCGGATCTGGCAATATCTCACGCTTTGGAACTTCTCTACGTCTTGGCATTATGCAACCTCATAACCTTTTCCAACATGTTTTTCATCTATATAACAGCACTTGTTTCTAGCTTCTAAGCAGTTTTTGGTCTTTTGGAACCATACTTTGATCGTCCTTGCTTACGATCTTTCACACCAGCTGTATCCAAACTACCCCTAACAGTATGATAACGCACACCTGGCAAATCTTTTACACGACCCCCGCGTATCAGCACAACCGAATGCTCTTGAAGATTGTGCCCCTCACCACCAATATAACTTGACACTTCAAATCCGTTAGTTAATCGAACCCTTGCAACTTTACGCAACGCAGAATTCGGTTTTTTTGGTGTTGTCGTGTATACCCTTGTGCACACCCCTCTTTTTTGTGGGCTGTTCTCTAATGCTGGAACACTGCTTTTGACTCGCTTAGCTGCGCGTGGTTTTCGAACTAACTGACTGATTGTCGGCATTTCTATGTCCTAAAAAACTGGGACGGCTTTTCGCCGTCCACTTGCTATTTGCTGATTTGATTTAATTCACTAATACCGCTAGGTAATTCGTAATACGGCACCTTCATTTTACAAACCGTATGCGACAAAAAAGAGAGCGGATTCTATTGGGTTTATTGTTTTATGTCAAGACAATCATGGCGCATTTTGCCGCTACAATTTTATTTCTTAAATCATGCTGAAGATTTCCAATTTGTTCCATACTGACTATTCCGTCTTATTAATCCCTAAAGTTCTGGAATTGCAGTGGAAAATCATCAATTGATTTTTTAATTAATTGTATCGATTCCTGCAGCACATCTTTTTTAGCACCTGTTATGCGCACTATATCCCCTTGAATACTCGCTTGCACTTTAAGCTTACTTTCCTTTATATACTTAATAATTTTTTTTGCTAGCTCTGTTTCAAGTCCTGTTTTAACTGTCACTACCTGTTTTACTTTATTACCACTGATTTTCTCAACCTGTCCCTTGTCCAGACATCGCACATCCACATTCCGCTTCGTTAATTTAGCCATCAGAATGTCAGAAACTTGTTCCAATTTAAATTCATCATCAGCAAATATTGTCAGTTGGTAATCAGCCTGTTCTACCCTCGCATCGGATCCTTTAAAGTCAAATCGCGTGGTTACTTCTTTGTTTACTTGATCCACTGCATTCTTGACTTCTTGTTTATCAACTTCTGAGACAATATCAAATGTCGGCATTCTATCTCTCTTAACTGAGACTATTGATCCGGATCTTACTCTGCGATAGCAGAAAGCTCCTACTTTTTACTCTTAGTCTGCTCTACTCCGGCTGCAATACGCAGCCTCAATGCATTCAGTTTTATGAATCCTGCCGCATCGCCTTGATTATAAGCACCCGCATCATCCTCAAATGTCGCTATGTTAGGATCAAATAACGAGTCTGTATGAGAATCTCTGCCTACTACAATGACATTTCCTTTATACAATTTCAATCTTACCCACCCGTTCACCTTTTCCTGACTCGCATCAATCATTGTCTGCAGCATTTTGCGTTCCGGACTCCACCAATAGCCATTATAAATTAGAGCGGCATAGCGCGGCATCAGATCATCCTTTAAATGCGCAACTTCCCGATCCAGAGTTATTGATTCTATGGCACGATGCGCACGCAATAAGATTGTTCCACCGGGCGTTTCATAGCATCCTCGAGACTTCATTCCAACATAGCGATTCTCAACCAAATCCAACCTGCCAATCCCGTGTTTTCCACCCAATTTATTGAGCTTCTCTAGTACACTCGCTGGTGATAATTTATTGCCATTCAGGGCGACAACATCACCACGCTTAAACTCTACATCCAGATATTCAGGCTCATCGGGTGCTTTCTCGGGCGAAACACTCCAACGCCACATCGATTCCTCCGGCTCCGCCGCTGGATCCTCAAGAATCCTGCCTTCGTAGGAAATATGCAAGAGATTTGCATCCATACTGTACGGTGAACCAGCTTTCTTTTTCATTTCAACCGGAATACCATGCTGCTCAGCATACAGAAGCAGCTTTTCTCTTGAAGTTAAATCCCACTCGCGCCATGGAGCGATCACATGAATATCTGGCTGTAGGGCATAATATCCCAATTCAAACCGAACCTGATCATTACCTTTACCAGTTGCACCATGCGAAACAGCGTCTGCCCCTGTTTCTTTGGCAATCTCAATTTGCCTTTTTGCAATCAATGGGCGCGCTATACTTGTACCCAGTAAATATTCCCCTTCATAAATCGTATTCGCCCGAAACATGGGAAATACAAAATCACCTACAAACTCTTCGCGCAAATCATCAATATAAATTTCTTTCACACCGAGTTGTTTTGCCTTTGCCCGCGCTGGTTCAACTTCTTCTCCCTGCCCGATATCAGCAGTAAATGTAACTACTTCACATTGATAGGTATCCTGTAACCATTTCAAGATCACTGAAGTATCCAAGCCCCCCGAGAAGGCCAATACCACTTTGTTAATTTTTCTCATTATGTTTTTTTCTCGCGCAGCTATGATCTAACGCTTCAACCATTAATTTTAATTATAAACTTAACTTCCGGTATCTAATTTACCCAACAGCAAATATTCCATCAGTGCTTTTTGCGTATGCAACCGGTTTTCTGCTTCATCCCATACCACGGATTGCGGTCCGTCTAAAACTTCAGCGCTGACTTCTTCTCCGCGATGAGCCGGCAAACAATGCATAAATAACGCATTGCTTTTAGCCAAAGACATCATCTCTTCATCAACGCAGAATTCAGCAAAATCATTTTTTCGTTGCTCAGTTTCTGCTTCAAATCCCATACTGGTCCACACATCCGTAGTAACAAGATCCGCGCCGATCACTGCTTTGTGGGGATTAACAAACTTTTCATAATAAGTTGTACCACTTAACCCTATTCGCTCAGGATTAACATCATAGCCCGGAGGCGTTGACACATGCACTTTAAAATTAAAAATCTCAGCGGCCTGCAACCAAGTGTTACACATGTTATTGGAATCACCAATCCACGCGACGGTTTTGCCTTCTATACTGCCTCTGTATTCTGTATAAGTAAAAATATCACTCATAATTTGGCAGGGGTGATATTCATCGGTTAAACCATTAATTATAGGTACTCTCGAGTTTTCCGCAAAGCGCTTAATAATGTCATGCTTATAGGTACGAATCATTATCAAATCGACCATGCGTGAAATCACTCGCGCCGCGTCCTCTACCGGTTCACCTCGCCCCAGTTGCGTATCCCGCGTTGACAGATAGATTGCCGCACCGCCTAATTGATGCATACCTGCTTCAAAGGACAGGCGCGTACGTGTCGAATTTTTGTCAAAAATCATCGCCAACGTGCGATCGCTCAATGGCCAATATTGCCGGTATTGCTTGAACTCCCGCTTTATCCAGCGTGTGCGCTCAAATAAATATTCATATTCTTCACGGCAAAAATCATTGAATTGCAGAAAATGCTTTAGTTGCATAACGAGATAAATAACTAATAGAGATACATTACCTTAGGTAATCTGTATTAGCTATTCAAAAACTCCTTTATTAACAAGCAAGTAATATCAACAACTTGCTCGGCTTCACCTTGCCGCATCACAAACGCAGGCAACAAACGTATCACTTTATCGGATGTTACATTGATTAATAACTTATTTTCTAATGCTTTCTTCACCAACTCGCCACAAGGTACTGTCAGCTCGATACCGATAATTAAACCCTGCCCCCTTACTTGCACAACTCCTGTGACATCTGCCAATTGACTTCTCAGTTTATCACGAATGAAATCGCCCAATTTTGTCACATGATCGAGAAGATTTTCATCGTCAATTACGCTCAGTGTTTCCAGCGCTGCAGCACAAGCCAGTGGATTACCGCCAAAAGTAGACGCATGATTACCCGGTTTGAAGACTTCTGCAGCTATGCCTTTTGCTAAGCAAGCGCCAATCGCGACCCCTCCTCCCAGGCCTTTAGCCAGCGTTATGACATCCGGCATAATATTACTATGCTGAAACGCAAACCATTTTCCACTCCGCCCGATCCCAGATTGCACCTCGTCCAGCATCAGAAGCCAGCCATATTGATTACACAGACTCCGTAATTCCTGGAGATAATGCGCCTCAGGAATATTGACACCACCTTCTCCCTGAAACGGCTCCACCAGTACCGCAACGACATCTTTATTATTCACAGCAACCTGTGTAATCGCTTCCATATTGTTATAGGGAACGCGCACAAAACCGGACAGTAAAGGCTCAAACCCAGCTTGTACTTTGCGATTTCCGCTTGCCGTCAGTGTTGCCATCGTGCGGCCATGAAATGAACGTTCCATAACAATAATAGTTGGGATTGAAATTCCTTTATTATGTCCATGCAGTCGCGCTAGTTTTATGGCTGCTTCATTGGCTTCCGCACCGGAATTGCAGAAAAATGCATTATCCATTCCTGATAATTCAATCAAGCGATCCGCCAACCGTTCCTGCTTTTCGATATGATACAGATTAGAAGTATGGATCAGCGTTCCTGACTGCTCACATATTGCTTTAGTTAGTCTTGGATGACAATGCCCCAGTCCGCAGACTGCCACACCAGCCAATGCATCCAGATACCGTTCACCCTGGTTATCCCACAGCCACACCCCTTCGCCTTTGACAAAGGTAACGGGTAACCGTGAGTAGGTATTCATTAAATTAGGCACAACATTACACTCGCATTTCAGATGAAAAATTCATATTAGGCGTCCCAACCAGCAAGCTAAGGAAAATTTGGAAAAGCTATTATGTTTACCTATTTGTTCTGCTTTTTCAAGCTTTTTTTCTTTAAAGACCTACTTATTATCACAATCTTTATATGTCAAAGTTAACTGAGAAACGATGACAGCATGTTAGAATGCACTGTTTATAAATTTCTTATACTTAATTGTAAGAAGATTCACCTCTGCATCATAACCCGTTGTTTCTCAGAAAAATCATAAGATATGAATCAATTTGCTAAGGAAACTTTGCCCATCAGTCTTGAAGAAGAGATGCGGCGTTCCTATCTTGATTACGCCATGAGCGTTATTGTCGGCCGCGCTCTGCCAGACGTGCGCGATGGATTAAAACCGGTACATCGGCGCGTATTGTTTGCAATGCATGAGCTTTCTAACGACTGGAACCGGCCTTACAAAAAATCTGCGCGTATTGTGGGTGATGTGATCGGTAAATACCATCCCCATGGCGATACCGCCGTTTATGACACGATTGTTCGCATGGCGCAAGACTTTTCCTTGCGCTACATGTTAATTGACGGACAAGGTAACTTTGGTTCAGTGGATGGCGATAATGCCGCAGCGATGCGCTACACTGAGATCCGTATGTCGCGTATTGCGCACGAGCTGCTTATTGATCTCGATAAAGAAACAGTGGATTTTGGCCCCAATTATGACGATTCCGAGAAAGAACCGCTCATACTTCCCGCCAAAATTCCCAATCTGCTGATCAACGGCTCATCAGGCATTGCCGTAGGTATGGCGACCAACATTCCGCCGCACAATCTGAATGAAGTTATTGAAGCCTGTCTCGCCTTACTCAAAAATCCCGATATCAGTATTGATGAGCTCATAGAATACATCCCGGCTCCGGATTTTCCTACGGCCGGCATTATTTATGGTATTTCCGGAGTAAGGGACGGTTATCGCACAGGCCGTGGCCGTGTTGTCATGCGTGCCCGTACTCATTTTGAAGATATGGAGAAAGGCAGCCGTCAATGCATCGTCGTCGATGAATTGCCTTATCAAGTCAATAAAGCTAATTTATTAATCCGTATTGGCGAGCTGGTTCGCGACAAAAAAATTGAAGGCATTTCTGATTTGCGTGACGAATCGGATAAATCAGGTATGCGTGTTGTGATTGAACTAAAGCGCGGCGAGGTACCTGAAGTCATACTGAATAACTTGTATAAAGAAACACAGATGCAAGATACCTTCGGCATGAACATGGTGGCACTCTTGGATGGCCAGCCGCGCCTGCTGAATTTAAAGCAAATACTGGATGCTTTCTTGCGGCATCGCCGTGAAGTTGTCACGCGACGCACTGTTTTCGAACTCAAGAAAGCGCGTGAACGCGGACATTTATTGGAAGGTCTGGCAGTTGCTTTATCCAATGTCGATGAAATCATCGCCTTAATTAAAGCTGCACCCACACCAGCTGTCGCCAAAGATGCAATCATGGCAAAAGTTTGGCGTTCTCAATTGGTAGAGGAAATGCTGTCACGTGCCATGGCGGATGCCAACGCACTCCGCCCGGATGGATTAGGTGAAGGGTTTGGTTTAAAGGCTCAGGGATACCGTTTATCGGACGCACAAGCGCAGGCGATTCTGGAATTACGCTTGCAACGCCTAACCGGTTTGGAACAAGAAAAGATCGTTGAAGAATACAAAGAAATCATAGAAAAGATTATTGATTATCTCAATATTCTGGCTAATCCAGAGCGCATCACCAGCATCATCACCGAAGAGCTTGATGCAATCAAACAGCAATTTGGTGACAAACGCCGCAGTGAAATTATTGTCGATACTCACGATATGAGTATGGAAGATTTGATTACACCGGCCGATGTCGTCGTCACACTATCGCACAGCGGTTATATTAAATCGCAATTACTTGATGAATATCGCGCACAAAAACGTGGCGGACGCGGCAAGCTGGCCACAAGCACCAAAGAAGATGATTTCATAGACAAACTGTTCATCGCGAACACCCATGACTATATTCTGTGCTTTTCAAGTTTGGGTCGTGTGTACTGGATCAAGGTCTATGAAGTGCCGCAGGGTGGCCGATTATCCCGCGGCAAGCCGATCATTAATTTGGTGCAACTGGAAGAAGGCGAAAAAATTAACGCGATTCTGCCGGTTAAGGCTTTCGATGAAACCCGCTATATATTTATGGCGACTTCTTTTGGAACCGTCAAGAAAACACCTCTATCAGAATTTTCCCGCCCGCGGAACAATGGCATTATCGCCATCGGATTGGATGAAGGCGATTATTTGATTGGTGTTGAACTGACCGAAGGAAAGCATGATGTCATGCTGTTCTCAGATAACGGCAAAGCCATGCGCTTCAGTGAAAATGATGTACGCCCAATGGGACGAACCGCCCGCGGTGTGCGTGGCATGAAACTCGGTTCCGGACAAAAAGTAATTTCCTTGCTGGTTGCCGAAAATGAGGAACTCTCTGTATTAACGGCAACTGAAAATGGCTATGGCAAGCGTACGCCTATCAGCGAATACACACGCCACAACCGCGGCACGCAAGGCATGATTGCGATTAAAACCAGTGAACGTAATGGTAAAGTTGTCACAGCAAAGCTGGTAAAACCAGATGATGAGATCATGCTGATCACTTCCGGCGGTGTACTCATCCGTACCCGTGTCAACGAAGTGCGGGAAATGAGCCGTGCCACGCAAGGCGTTACCCTAATTAACTTGGATGCAGGCGAGAAACTCGCTGGCTTGGAAAGAGTGGTAGAGAGCGAAGACAGCGATAGTGGTGGTGATAGTGATGATTAAAATCAAACGAGCTGCCTACCTCCTGGGTGCGAAACAATAATTACTCAAAAAAATTCAATGGATCCAATCTATAATTTCAGTGCAGGGCCTGCGGTTCTACCCAAAGAGGTTCTGCAGCAAGCGCGTGATGAAATGCTGGACTGGCATGGCAGTGGCATGTCCGTCATGGAAATGAGCCATCGCGGCAAAGAATTTATGGCCATTGCTGAAAAAACTGAAAGCGATTTACGCGATCTGGTTGGAATACCGCAAAACTATAAAGTCTTATTTCTGCAAGGCGGCGCTTCCAGCCAGTTTTCCATGGTACCGATGAATCTGCTGCGCGGCAAAAACAAAGCGGACTACATCAGTACCGGTCAATGGTCGGCAAAAGCCATCGAAGAAGCCAACCGGTATTGCGCAGTCAATGTCGCCGCTTCATCAGAGGGTGCCAATTTCACATATATCCCGCCGCAAGATCAATGGCACTTGGATCCGGAGGCAGCCTATGTTCATTACACCAGCAATGAAACTATCGGTGGTGTCGAGTTTCACTGGATCCCGGAAATCGCTACGGAAAACAATATTCCATTGGTAGCCGATATGTCATCCAATATCCTGTCTCGACCTTTGGATGTCACACGTTTTGGATTGATCTATGCAGGTGCGCAGAAAAACCTCGGACCGGCCGGGCTGACACTCGTCATTGTGCGCGAGGATTTACTGGGCATGCCGATAGCAGGCACCCCAACGCTTTATGATTACCAAATTCATGCTAAAAATGATTCGATGTACAACACACCGCCAACCTATGCCATGTATATTACCGGACTGGTATTCGCATGGTTGAAGAAACAAGGCGGTCTGGCGGCAATGGAAAAAATCAATATCACCAAGGCCAATCTGTTATATGACTTACTGGATAACACCGATTCTTATCATTGTCCGGTGACTCAATCCGATCGCTCGCGTATGAATGTGCCCTTCACGCTCAAAAACCCTGAATTGGATGGCGAGTTCCTCAAGCAAGCCGAAATCAATGGCTTAATCCAACTGAAGGGACATCGCTCAGTAGGGGGCATGCGTGCTTCAATATATAATGCCATGCCCATAGAAGGTGTGGCAAAATTGGCAGCGTTTATGAAGGAGTTCGCCAGTCAGCATGCCTGAACATCAAGACAGAATCTTTAAGATTCTAACCATTAATCAGATTTCCCCTCTCGGCCTGAAGCGCTTACCTGCAGATTACTATCAAGTAGGCAGTGATATCGCAGAGCCGGATGCCATTCTGGTGCGCTCGCAAAATTTACTGAATTGGAAAATTCCTGGCAGTGTCAAAGCAATCGGACGGGCGGGCGCCGGTACCAATAACATTCCTGTGCAGGATATGAATACCCGTGGTGTTCCAGTATTCAACACACCGGGTGCAAATGCCAATGCAGTCAAAGAACTGGTTCTGGCAGGCATGTTTCTAGCCGCACGCAATTTGGTTCCCGCCTTGCGGTTTGTAGAAAACATGCAAGGCGATGATGCGACGCTAAACAAGCTGGCGGAGAGTGAGAAGAAACGCTTTTCCGGCATCGAATTACCGGGCCGTACATTGGGCATTATTGGTTTGGGTGAAATCGGCCGGTTAGTGGCCAATGCAGCGATTAAATTAGGAATGAAGGTCATCGGATATGATCCAAAGATTACTGTCGATTCGGCCTGGAGCCTATCCGCAGAAGTAAAAAAAGCACACAGCATGGGAGACTTGCTCCGCCATAGCGAATTTGTCACCGTGCACATCCCGTTGCTGGATTCCACGCAGCACCTGATTGATGAGAAGCATATAAGAATGATGAATCAGAACGTCATTCTGTTAAATTTCTCGCGTGGCGCTATCGTCGATGAAGAGGCTATTTTAGCGGGTATAGCCGCTAACAAAATAAAATACTATGTCTGTGATTTCCCCAGTGAAAAACTGCAGCACCAAAATGCAGTGATCACCCTGCCGCATCTGGGTGCTTCGACACTGGAAGCGGAAGAAAATTGTGCCATCATGGTGGTCAATCAACTCATGGATCATCTGCAAAACGGCAGCATCACGAACACGGTCAATTTTCCTGACATCTTCATGGAGCGAGAATCCCCTTACCGCGTCGCGGTAGCAAATGCCAATGTCCCCAATATTCTGGGGCAGATCTCCACCAGTATGGCCAAGGCCGGATTGAATATCCATAACATGATCAACAAATCACGTGGCGAAATGGCTTATACACTGGTTGATGTAGACAGTCCGGTACCGCAGCATGTCGTGGATGAAATTGCCGGGATCACGGGTGTATTATTGGCACGCTATCTACCGCTTCCCCGATAAAATCTGAACTTTGATGAATTATCATTAAGCTAAAATCTTCACCACCCATGTCCGAACAACTCAAACAATTACGCGATCAGATTGACGCCATTGACGACAAATTACTCCAGCTGGTAAGCAAACGCGCTGGCCTTGCGCAGCAGATTGGTAAGATAAAAAAGAGCGGTATCGTCTATCGCCCTGAACGTGAAGCGCAAATATTGGCACGTATCCAGAAACAAAATCCCGGCCCCATCAGCAGCACGCATATCAAACAGTTGTTCACTGAAATTATGTCGCTGTGCCGCGCATTGGAAAAATCCATGAGCGTGGCTTACCTGGGCCCCAACGGTACCTTTTCTGAAGATGCCGCATTAAAACGTTTTGGCAGCGCCATCACAACGATAGCCTGTGATTCGATCGACGACGTGTTCCGCAACGTCGAATCGGATAATGCCAATTATGGCGTGGTACCGGTTGAGAATTCTTCCGAAGGCGCGGTTGGCAGAACCATGGATTTGCTGTTACAAACACCATTAACCATCTGTGGCGAAATTCAGTTGCCCGTACATCAGTTTCTGATGGCACAGCAAACTGATTTATCACAAATCAGCAAAATCTATTCGCATCCGCAATCGTTGGCGCAGTGCCATCATTGGTTAAAAACCAATTTACCGCACGTCCCTCATTCTGCATTTATCAATGCCGCCAGCAATGCCGATGCAGCCCGGCTGGCCGCGGCTGACAAGCAAGCAGCAGCGGTGGCAAGCAAAAGAGCGGCAGAGCTATTTGGACTCAGTATCTGCGCGGAAAACATTGAGGATGATCCGCGAAATACCACACGCTTTCTGGTTATCGGTAAGCAAATTGTGGATGTCTCCGGAAAAGATAAGACCTCGTTGATCCTATCGACCAATAACCGTTCCGGGGCTATCTATAAATTACTTGAACCGCTGGCGCAGCATGGCGTCAGCATGAGCCGCCTGGAATCACGACCATCGCGTACCGGTCTCTGGCAATATGTATTTTTTATTGATATCGAGGGGCACCAACAAGATGAGAATGTAGCAGCAGCATTGACTGAATTACGTGAAAAAGCGGCTTTCCTGAAAATCCTTGGATCTTATCCGGCCACATAACTGTTCGTGATTTCCGAATAGTCATCCACTCAAACTTATCAAACTCTTTGTAATCTTTTCTCAATCGCTAACAGACTTAATTTTATGAATCTTTGTGACTTTGCTCCGGAATATATCCGCTCCATTCAACCTTATCAACCCGGCAAACCTATCTCTGAGCTGGCACGGGAACTGGGACTGGACGAGTCGTGTGTCATCAAACTGGCATCCAACGAAAATCCGTTGGGAACCAGTCCGCTCGCACTCGATGCGATGATTAATGCATTACATGATGTCGCACTCTATCCGGACGGCAGCGGTTATGAATTAAAAGCCGCATTGTCCAAACGTTATAATGTTGCCCCAGAACAAATCATTTTAGGGAATGGTTCCAATGATATCCTGGATCTCGCTGCGCGCGTATTCCTTAAACCGGGCGCTGCTGCGGTGTATTCACAGCATGCTTTCGCGGTTTATCCACTGGTGGTGCAGATGATCGGCGCTAATGGCATATCGGTGCCTGCTCTGGATTATGGTCATGATTTGCCCGCCATGCTGGATGCCATTACACCTGAAACACGTATTGTATTTATTGCCAGCCCCAACAACCCTACCGGCACATTATCCAGCGCCGACGATCTACTGCGCTTCATGGAGCGCGTATCCCGCGATGTACTGGTCGTTATGGATGAGGCGTACCACGAATATTTGCCCGAGGCCAACAAACCGGACAGTATCAAATGGTTAAAACAATTTTCCAATTTACTGATCACGCGCACCTTTTCCAAGGTCTATGGCCTCGCCGGGGTGCGTGTCGGGTTTGGATTGACGCATCCGGATGTGGCGAACCTGATGAATCGCGTGCGCCAACCGTTCAACGTCAGTAGCATTGGTTTGGTGGGTGCGCTGGCCGCGCTACAGGATGCCGAATTTGTACAGAAATCGTACGCCCTGAACCGGGCAGGCATGTTACAACTCACCGATGGTTTTCGTAAACTAGGTATTGAACACATTCCTTCGTATGGAAATTTTATCAGTTTCCGCGTGAAAGGCGATGCGACGAACACTCCGAAAGTCTATCAGAGCCTTCTACAGCAGGGTGTGATCGTGCGCCCTCTGGGTATTTACGAAATGCCTCACCACCTTCGGGTTACGGTTGGATTAGAATCCGAAAATAAACGATTTCTGGAATCACTTGAGCATGCAATGGGAGAATTAGCGTGATTATCGTCATGAATAAAGATGTTACCGAGGAGCAAATCGGTACAGTTGTGCAAAAAATCCAAGATTTGGGTCACGAAGTCAATATTTCTCGGGGCACCAATCGTATTGTCATCGGTGCCATCGGCGATGAAAGCAAGCTCGACACGGAATTATTTGATTCCATGCCGGGTGTTGAATATTCCATGCACATCGTCAAACAATACAAAATTGTTTCGCGCGAATCCCATAAACAAGACTCGATCATCGATGTACGCGGCATCCCGGTCGGCGGCAAACAAATACAGGTAATCGGCGGACCTTGTTCGGTAGAAACACAAGAACAAATGGATCTGGCCGCACAGCAAGTCGCGGCAGCCGGTTGCCGCCTGATGCGCGGCGGCGCTTTCAAACCCCGCACCAGTCCGTACACTTTCCAAGGTAAAGGCGTCGATGGTCTGGCCATATTCCGTCAGGCAGCCGACAAATATAACTTGCCGATTGTCACTGAACTGATGGATGTGCGCATGCTTGATACTTTTCTCAAACATGATGTCGATGTGATTCAAATCGGTACGCGCAACATGCAGAATTTTGACCTGCTGAAAGAGGTCGGTCGCATCAATAAACCGGTTATTCTGAAGCGCGGCCTATCCGCTACCATTTCCGAATGGCTCATGGCAGCTGAATATATTGCTGCGGGTGGCAATCATAATATTATTTTTTGCGAGCGCGGTATTCGCACGTTTGAAACCGCCTACCGCAATGTCATGGATGTCACTTGCGTGCCAGTTCTCAAACGCGAAACCCATCTACCGGTTATCATTGATCCTTCGCATGCCGGCGGTAAAGCCTGGATGGTACCCGCGTTAGCGCGCGCAGCCATTGCAGCAGGCGCTGACGGCTTGCTGGTAGAAATGCATCCGAATCCGTGCGAAGCGTGGTGCGATGCCGATCAAGCACTCAATCCGCAGGAATTCAAGGATCTGATGGGATCATTAAGAGGCATCGCAGAAGTCATCGGACGCACCTTATAACGCGAAACTCTGGTTAAACTCATGACAAATACCGCGGCACTCGGCAAACTGGTCATCATCGGTGTCGGCTTGATCGGCGGATCATTTGCCCTAGCACTACGTAAAGCAGGTTTGGTCAAGCATATCGTTGGGATCGGGCGCAGCCAGCAAAATATGCAATGTGCTGTAGAGTGTGGTGTCATTGATGAAATAGCCGCCGATATGGCTTCTGCTTTGCATCAAGCGGATCTGTTGTTGCTGGCGATGCCGGTGGGCCAGACCGCCCACATCATGGAGAGAATCGCCCCGCATCTGCAAGCCAACACGATCATCACCGACGCCGGCAGCACCAAGCAGGATGTCATCGCCGCAGCACGCCACCATCTCCCGATGCAAAACCGGCATCACTTCGTGCCCGGCCATCCCATCGCCGGTACGGAACAAAGTGGCGCGCAAGCTGCACAAGCCGATTTGTATCGCAATAAACACGTCATCCTGACTCCGCTGCCGGAAACCAGCATAGATGCTGTCGATCGAATCAGCGAATTATGGCAAGCCTGCGGCGCGCAAGTCTCATTGATGCCAGCCCATGAGCACGACCAAGTGCTCGCAGCCACCAGCCATTTGCCGCATATCCTGGCATTCGCCATGATGAATCACCTTCATCACAGCACCAGCAATCCAGAAAACCTGCTCCGTTTTGCCGGCAGCGGCTTCCGCGACTTCACCCGCATCGCCAGCAGCTCCCCGGAAATGTGGCGCGACATCTGTTTGGCCAATCGCGACGCACTGCTCAAGCAGATCGATATGTATCAGAATGAATTGAATGCTTTGCAGGAAATTCTAAAAAATAATGACGGTGAGGCACTGGAAAAAACTTTTTCTCTGGCGCGGAGTATCAGGGAGAATTGGTTGATGAGCAAGAATTGATGTAGTCTTTACGTTCTAAATAAACAACCCCGTGGCAAGCCATGGGGAATCGCATGTTTATAGTTTATCTAAATCTAGCTGGAGGTTTCTATGTGGCCGATTTCTAATCTGAAGAAGAAATACGATGACTGGTTAGAAAACCATGACTTTGAAACAGAAATGGCGGGGAAACCACACTTACCTCCGTGGCGTATTGCCTTAAATCCGTTCATCCACTTTTACCTTCTACATTGGAAGTGGATCTTGACAACAGCTATTACAGGTGCCAGTGCATACGCTGCCATTCTTCAAATTGCATGCTGATAATTTCTTCTTAATATAAGTAAATCAATGAAAGCTACCTTAAGACCAATCGAGTCAGTTTTGATTGCTCTATAAGATTCAAACATCATTTAGATAGGAGCAGAAATATTCCAAATCTTGTATCGAAACTTAACTTCCAATACTCATAACTTTATATCTTAGAATCATAGGCTAATAGAAATTAGCCATAGTTATGCAGCATCTCTATAAATTTCTGGGTGAATAATGTCGTATACATCGCATTATCCGACATCGCTTGCCAGAAAAAAGAATACAGAGGTGCTCAGAATTATGATGCAGACACAAAACAAACTCCGCATCCTCATCGTGGACGATTCCATTTCTATTCGCAGTGTTCTGCGCGCGTTACTCAACAACGATGGCTATGAGGTTGTGGGCGAGCTTGGCAGCGGTGTAAAACTTCTCGCCACTATCGCCAAGCTCAATCCGCATATCATTTGTCTTGATTACAATTTGCCTGATACCGATGGCCTCTCACTTCTGAATAAGATTCAGGCGGCGTATCCACACATCGCCGTGGTCATGATCACCGGTAGCAATAATCTCGAGCTAGAGCATATCGCAGCCGAAGCGGGTACTGCCGGTTTTATCTACAAGCCCTTTTCGCAAGAACAAATAATTAAAGTGCTGCAAAAAGTAGCGCACGCGCAGCGGCTGTTGATGATCGCCGCCAGGAAAAATAATCCTTTCGAGGATAAACCTTATCACGCCAGGGCAGTGATTGCCGATGACAGCCTGACACTGCGCCGGTTGCTGACGGCAATTCTGACGCACATGGGAGTTGAAGTGGTCGGCGAAGCGTATGATGGCAAGCAAGCCGCCGAACTGGTATCAGAACACAAACCTGACATTGCATGTCTGGATTTCGAAATGCCTGTAATGAACGGTTTAGAAGCTTTGAAAATCATACACAATCAAAATGCTGCAA
This sequence comes from Nitrosomonas sp. Is79A3, assembly GCF_000219585.1. Taxonomy (NCBI): domain Bacteria; kingdom Pseudomonadati; phylum Pseudomonadota; class Betaproteobacteria; order Nitrosomonadales; family Nitrosomonadaceae; genus Nitrosomonas; species Nitrosomonas sp. Is79A3. Next base: position 2,995,525 of record NC_015731.1, read on the forward strand.
CCAAGGTCGTCATGATTACCGCTTTAGCCAGCCGTGAACTATTTATTCGGGCAACAAACGCCGGAGCGAAGGGATACATCATCAAACCATTTCATCCGGATAAAGTAACACAAAATATCTCCCGAATACTTGTGGGTTAAAATCAGATTTAATTACCAATAGGCGCCTATTTATCCCAACTTTCAACGCCATTATTCCTCAGTAGTGTCCGGTTAAATTAGTTGTTGAAACGATAGATATATTCCAAATTAGTTCGACTTCCGTTGAGACGGACAGTGATCAAAAATAGTTGAATAAAATAAGAAAATATCAGAATATTCCTATGGCTTATAACTTTCCAAACAGCTATTATCAAAAGCTATTTGTATATTATGGCATTCTAATATCTAGTTAAACTTGAGAGCTATTCACTACCCGGCCTGAACGGGAATGCAAATTTTACCGAATTTCAATTGCATAGCTTCACTTTTGGCCTAGAACCACATGAATGTGCTCTCTCATCCAACTTTCTGTATGTCAACCACACTAATCCGCCAGTCTGCTAAAAATCATATCAAGGCATTCTTGTTAAATGTCTAAGAAAGAAAAATCAAAATCATCTGAATCGATAAATATTACTAATAATTCAACTAGCGCCGAATATACCCGACATACTAAGAATACTTCTGAAGATACCCTTCCAGTTGTTGGTATTGCGTCGTCGGCGGGAGGGGTCTCGGCACTAAAGAGTTTTTTTATGCATGCGCCACCCAAAACAGGCATGGCGTTTGTTGTTATACAACATCTGGAGTCAACTTTTGAGAGCAAGCTCGTTGAGCTACTGCAACCGGGCACTCAAATGAAAGTTATCCAAGCGGATAACAGGATGGAAATCAATTCCAATTGTATTTACGTCATGCCATCCGATCGCGATCTTACAATCAAAGATGGAATTCTGTATCTGGTTAGTCGACCCTCTCAGCACAAACTGCATTTACCTGCTGATTTGTTTTTTCAAGCACTCGCAGAAGATAAGGGAGAATCGGCAATCGGCGTTATCCTCTCAGGCATGGGTTCTGATGGCACACTGGGTCTAAAAGCCATAAAGAAAAATAATGGTTGGACCTTTGTACAAGATCCAATTTCTTGTGAATTTGACAGTATGCCAAGAAACGCCATTGATGCGGGCTATGTAGACGATGTTGGTCTGGTTGAAGAACTACCAGGAATGATTATATCCAGATTAAAACACTATCAGCTAAATAAGCCCGATCAGAACGGTTTAGACACCAGTAAACATTCAAGTGCTTTAAACAAAATTTTGCATTTGATATATGAGCGAACCGGTCACGAGTTTTCCCAATATAAAAAAAGCACTTTATATCGTCGCATCGAGCGTCGCGTAAAAGAATGCAAAATTAATAGTATGGCTGCCTATGCGCAGTATCTGCATGAAAATTATCAAGAAGTAGATATTCTATTCAAGGAGCTATTAATCAATGTCACATACTTCTTTCGTGACCCCGATGTATGGCAATATTTAGAAGAAGAAGCGCTCCCGCCGTTACTTAGAAAACATCCCAAAGGGACAGTATTACGCGCGTGGATTCCTGCCTGTTCTACCGGAGAAGAGGCTTATAGCCTGGCAATACTATTTAAAGAAGCAATTAACCGGACAAAACTGAAAAACGCAGTTTTGCTACAAATTTTTGCTACTGATTTGGATGCAGAAGCACTTAATAAAGCGCGCAAAGGATTCTATCCGCTCACTATTGCTGAGAATATTTCATCAGCACGTCTTAAGCGCTTCTTTATCAAAAACAAAAACGGCTATCAAATCAAAGATGAAGTCAGAGAATTGGTAATATTCGCAGAACATAATATTACAAAAGAGGCTCCCTTTTCTAAACTGGATTTACTTTCATGTCGTAACCTGTTGATTTATCTAAACCGGGAATTACAAGAAAATCTCCTGCCAATGTTTCACTACGCACTGAATCCTGAAGGGATTTTGTTGCTTGGAACCGCTGAAACGATAGGCCGATATAATGATTTATTTCATCCAATCGATATTAAATTGCCGATTTACAAACGCACTGACAGCAGCTTGCAATCAGTATATTTGCATTTCCCGAATATAAAGGACGCTTATTTAGAAACAATAAGAAATAAGAAAATTTTCTCAAATAAGAATGTCAAGCTATCGCCATTGTTAGACGAATCCCAATCGGACGATTACACCCCACTGTCTTTACTGATAAATAAAAAGGGGGAGATTGTGTACTCCATCAAGAATTCCAATATTCACTCCGGCTTAAATGAAAACAGTGCCTTAGAAAATTTATCCGATGTGACTACTCTGGAGTCATTGATGACGGAACTACAAATTTCACGCGAGGAACTTCATGCCGTCCATGAAGAGATGCAAACATCACAGGAAGAGCTTAGATCGGGCAATGAAGAACTGCGTGCTACTAATGAGGATTTACACCATGCCAATGAAAATTTACAGCTTACTAACCAAGAATTGGTTGATTTTAAGAAGAAGTTGCTCGATACCAATGAACGATTGAAGTCGACCAATACAGAACTGGTCACCTACATTAAGGCAATCGGTGAACTTGCACTGGTATCTGTAGCAGATCGTACAGGTAAAATCACGGAAGCCAATGCAAGATTCTGCGAGATCAGCGAATATAGCAAAGAAGAATTAATCGGTCAGAACCACAGCATTCTCAAATCGGGAACGCACTCCAAGGCTTTTTTTGTAGAGCTGTGGAAAACCATTGCAGGCGGGAACATCTGGCACAAGGAAATATGCAATCGCACAAAGAGTGGCAAACTATACTGGGTAGACTCGGTAATTGTGCCCCTCAAGGATACTGAAGGGCGAGTTGAACGCTATATATCCATCCGGGTTGATATCAGCAAACGTAAGCAAAAGGAGTTGCAACTCGTGGAGCAGCTCAAAGAAAAAAGCTGCCTCTATGCAATTCACCGTGATATGGTGCTAGAAACTTCGTTACAAAAACTGTGTAGCCAGATTATTAAGCACCTGACGTTAGCAATGCGCTTTCCGGAAATCGCTGTTTGCAGCATCAAATTGTTCCAAGAATTTTTTACCTCTGATAATTATCAGAGTGATCTTTCAAACTATATCTCCACAAAAATCAAAGTGAGCGGAAATGTCTGCGGTCGATTAAGCGTTTTCTACACCGAAGACAAACCTTTCATTTTGCCTGATGAACAAAATCTCATCAATTTCATCGCTGAAGATCTGGGCATATGGTTTGAACGTAGAAATCATGAGCAACATATCAATCACATGGCGAGTCATGATGTATTAACCGGTTTGCCCAACCGGCTTTTACTTCAGGACCGGATCACCAAAGCATTGGAATTTAATCAACGTCATCATGGCATGATCGCTGTTTTATTCATTGATCTGGATAATTTTAAAAATATCAATGATACATTTGGCCATAATTTGGGAGATCTTTTACTTAAAAAGGTTGCAGAGAGACTCTCTGCCAGTATACGTAGCGAAGATACTGTAGCACGTCAGGGAGGTGACGAATTCATCGTTGTGTTGCCTTATCTAATCGAAACTAACGTTGTTGACTTTGTAGCACAGAAGATATTGAATCAACTGTCAGAACCTTATTTCGTCAATGAGCATGAATTCTATATCACCTGCAGTATTGGTATTGCTTTGTATCCAGAGCATGGCAAAGAAGCAGATATACTTCTAAAACACAGCGACACAGCGATGTATCATGCAAAATCAGCCGGCCGCAACAGTTTCCGCTATTTCTCCGAGGAAATGAATCTCCAAGCGATAGAAAATCATAGACTCACCAATTACTTACACTCTGCAATCAAAGGAAATCAGCTACAGTTATTTTTCCAGCCAATCGTTGATGTCAAAAACACTATCATTAGCTTGGAGATACTACTACGTTGGCAGCATGCTGTAGAAGGATGGATTTCCCCCTCCAAATTTATTCCACTCGCTGAAGAATCCGGATTGATTTTGCCGCTAGGGGAATGGATTATTAAATCAGCATGCCTACAAATCAAAACATGGGAAAATGATGGCTTCGACGTACCGAGAATATCAATAAATCTCTCGGCGAAGCAATTCCAGCATAAATCCTTTTTCCCGAATATTCAACGTATCTTGAATGAAACTGACGTAACTGCACATCACTTAATTTTAGAAATCACAGAGAGTTTGCTGATGAAAGATAATGATAATGTGATAAAAACGCTGAATCAGTTAAGTAATTTGGGATTCATGATTGCAATTGATGACTTTGGTACAGGCTATTCAAGCTTATCTTATCTCAAACATTATCCAATCAATAAGCTTAAAATTGACCGCTCTTTTGTGAGCGATATTACAACCGATGAGAACGATGCTGCTATCGTAATCGCGACGATAGGAATGGCACATAGCTTAGGTATAGAAGTAATTGCAGAAGGCGTAGAAACCGCAGCACAGTTGGCATTTCTGAATGAGAGAGGTTGTGACTTATTTCAAGGATTTTATTTTTGTAAGCCTGTGCCTGCTTCAGAAATCGTAAATTTACTGCGTACAAAAGAACACAGCTCAATTTATTAACAAAATTGTACTAGTTCAAATCAAATCGTACAGTTACCAAATTGATCCGGGTATCTGTCAGATCAGTTTCAGTTCAAGTTTCAATAAACCTGTGAATCACTTTTTGTCCTGTTCTGGAAAATGCTTCTTCGCTTTCTCAAAGGCTTGTTGCATAGATTTCAGTGATTTTCTGAGTCCGGCTTGAATGTCTTCCCATGCGCCTTCTGAGCTGCTTTCCAACTGATCCCATTTTTTCTTTGCCTGGCTTAACTCCAGTTCCAGTTCCTCAAGATGTGGTCGCATATTGTCCTGCGCTTCTTTCACGCCAAGGTGCATCTGCAACTTAACTTCATCAACCATTGCCTGTAAGTTTGCCAATTCAGTTTGCAATTGTTCTTTCACTGTTTTTTCATTCATTTCATTTTCCTCTTTTCAAAGTGTGCTTGCCGCGTGTGCTAGGCATTCTGGTCAGCAAGTTTACCAACTAAATCTCCCGTATGCACGGCTTCTATCATAAAGGGGTTTAACAGGGCTATGTAGTAATTAACTGTTGAAATTGTCTTGTTTTCCCAAGTGACATTAGGAAACAAAGGGTTGGTGTAACGTTCTGACCGAGACGGTCAATCATTCTATGCCACCCCAGATAACTTGCAAGATAGCGTGTTGCCACACCATGGAACTTCGCCATCCATTGTCTGAGTCGGCTGCCATAAGCATTAACATTCTGAATGTGGTAAACATCGTTGATAACTCGTTGACCTGCAGCAATGTTGACTGGACGATGAACAATTCTTGCATTCCTGGTGATCTGTCTGTAGGCGGGCATTCCATCTGTGCAGAGAATGACATCTTTGCTTAACAAAGGGATAAGCACTGTTCCGATTTGCTCTGCGCTTGTGTCATGCAGTATACGGTCATCAGTTTCACCATAACGATCGCGCACCACTAGCACAGGTATCTGTTCTTTTGATGTGCCGCGCTTGGCAGCTTTGCCGCCTCGTTTGCGTGCGGCTCTCGGTAAATGATGTTGTCCCTTAAAAGATTCCAGAAAATACATTTCGTCAGCTTCAACAATGCCATTCATTTTGGGAGATTGATGGAGTGCAGGCGTTCGCAAAAAACGGTGACGCCATTTAAAGCTCGTGTTCGTGGTTACTCCGCAGCTGACCGCTGCTTTACGTACACTTACCCCTTGAACCATCGCTTGCTCATAATCAAACCATTTGTCTTTGTGGCGTAATCGGGCCAATGCCGTGCCTGTCAGGGCATTAAATGTGTGATTGCAGTGGCGGCATCGGTAGCGTTGTAACTCACTGGCTTTACCCCACCGATACAGCTTTGTTCCCTGACAATAGGGACAAATTCGTTCTTCATTCTGCCCTTGCTCAATCAATTCTATGATCGTATCAGCACCGGCTTTTCTTTCTAATCTTTCTCGAAGCTTGTCTCGCTGACCGCGGCTCATCCTCTCAATCGATTTTATCCAATCTTTGAATTCAGCTGCTTTCATGATGCATAACCCCTCTTTTACATTCCGATGCATATTTGACTAGCAATTCAACAATTAATTGCTACAGAGCCTTTAACAGGCCGTTGAAAAACTATCTGTGTTGCCGGTACGGTGTTAAAAACAGGCTCAAAATACCCATTTATTAAGCATAAACTGCGCTTTTTCGCCTGTTTTTGCCTTGCATCGGCTGCCTCGAAAACGTTTTTCAACGGCCTGTGAATGATAGCTTATTGATCCGGCCATTAAATAGTTTTAAGCGGCATATTTTACGTACGGATCTTGGAAGTAAGAAGCAACGCGCTCTGGATTATTCTGCAGCATCAACATATGATCATCGACAGCGGCATGTAATTTCTCCTTGGTACGCACCGGAACTTTCGAACCGATAGCCTGCTTCAAATCTGAGTTTAATCTTTCTTCTGGATTTAATTCCGGACTGTAGCTGGGTAAATAAAAGCATTCGATCTTTTCCTTATTTTCTTCCAGCCAAGCCTTCACTGGTTTGCTGTGGTGCACTCTCAAATTATCCAGGATCAAGAACACTTTCTTCCCTGCATCCTTGATCAGTAGTTCGAGAAATTCAATGAGTCTATCTGAATTGAAATTTCCATCAATAATCTGCCAGCGTGCACAGCCTTTGTTGGTTACAGTGGCAATCATTGACAGCCGTTGCCGCGTGCCAGGAGCGTAGGTCACGGGTGTTTTTCCCTTGGGTGCAAAGCCACGTCCTCGCACATCCGTATTGACTAATCCTGTCTCATCACCCCAGTGAATCTCCCCGCCTTCAGTTCGAGCGCGCTTGGCAATATCCGGATATTGCTCATTGAGCCATTGCTTTACCGCCTCCGGGCGTTGTTCATAAGCACGTCGGATCGGCTTCTGCGGGGTAAATCCCCAACGCTTGAGGTAGTGTCCCACCGTGCGTATCGGCATGGATATGCCACATTCCTGCTCAATTAACTGTCTTATCGCCCCACGATTCCACAACGCAAAATCCATCTTCAGTTGCTCAGGACGCTTATCACAAATAAGCCGTTGCAATCTCAACTCCTGCTCTTCGCTTAGGCTGCGTTTGTCACCCGTACGTCGGCCGCGTCTACCAGGCTTTAGTCCAGCTGCACCACCTTCTTCATAAAGTCGAATAATCTTCTTCACAGCCGTGTCGCTCAGCTCCGTAACCTGCGCTATTTGCCCAGGTTTGCCGCCTCGCTTGTGAAGACGAATCACTTGCCGGCGACGTTCATGCAGCGCTTCATCTTTTAAGGTTCTTGCATCTATTTTTTCCATCCTCCTACGACATGCAAAATCAACAAAAATTCAAACTATTTATTGGCCGTATCTATAGGAAGTTTTCTGGAACGATAAAAATATGTTAGATTTTGAGTGGTATTAACAAATAATATTTATTAAAGCAATATAAAACCCAAATATAGCAGCCACTCTACGAATTAATTTGTTTAGCCAGCTCAAAAAATTGCTTTCGTTCTGCTGCGAAGGCCCGGAGGGTTTACAATGAATTCCGTTAACAATTATTTTTACAGTAAAATTCAAATCAAATTAGGAGGCTAGATGCATTACGTTATTTCTACAACCTGGGGTCCAACAGATGTCACACGGGCTGCGTTACCGTTTGTTTTTGCGTCCTCGGCCCTGCAAGCAGGAGACACGGTAATGATTATGCTGTTTCATGATGCAGTAACTATCGCTCTCGATGGAGCCCATCAAAAAATGATTCCTTTTGGCCCGCCTTCAAAATTTTCTGAAATATTTTCCAGTCCCAACGCTAAGGTTCTTGTATGTAAACCCTGTGCTGAGACGCGTTCCATCAGGGAAGATATGCTGGTAAAGAACGCTTCATTTGGAGGCATGAACGACTTGCATCAGCATGCATCCCGGCCAGATGCGAAATTCATCAGTTTCTAGCTTGTGTGTTTTCGATGAGAAACACTGGCATTGCCAGGAATTATTGATTGGCATGAGGAAATGCAACGATAAACTGGCATAGTTTAAGGAATCTCTGATTAAGTTGATTATATTCATGGTTCGACAAGCTCACCACGAACGTAATCAATATATTACCGTTCGTCCTGAGCCTGTCGAAGGATTTAATCAGAGTTTCCTTAATCAATCAGGTGCGCCGCAACATTGAACATAGCTGGAGCGAAAATGAAATTATCGATGCCGCACGATGCAGATATGTTCCACAGTAGGACTTATTCAGCCAATCCTTAATTGCTTACCATGTTTGTTACGACCAGTACACCACTTACCCATAAAAATACTGCCGCAACCGGATGAAACCACCTGTGGCCCGACTTGCTTGCATGCTATTTACAACTATTGGGGAAAAAGCGAATCGCTGAAAGATATTATAGCCCGCACACGAAAGCTGGAAAGCGGTGCCGGTACCTTTGATGTTTTTCTGGCTTGTGATGCACTGCGTAGTGGTTTTCAGGCGACGATCTATACCTACAACTTGACGGTATTCGATCCTACCTGGTTTGTCGCGGGTGTCGATATCGCCGAGCGATTGCGGCAACAATGTGAGATCAAAACGAACAGGAGATTGCAATACGTTACTGAAGGTTATCTGGAATTTTTGAGTCTGGGCGGCCGCCTGCGATTGGCTGATCTTTCCCATTCTCTGATTCATGGACTCCTGCGCCGTGGCCTGCCGATTCTAACTGGCTTGAGTTCAACATTTTTATATCGTGTCGCGCGTGAATATGGACCGGATGACACACCGGATGATGTACGTGGCGTCCCCTCGGGGCATTTTGTTATTATCACTGGATATAATCGAACCAAGCGTACTTTGCTGGTTGCCGATCCTTACGGGCCAATTCAAGAGTACTGGAGTAATATTGATCGGGTAATCAGCGCGATTCTCTTAGGAATCGTGACATATGATTCCAATTTGCTCGTTATCCATTCTGCACATAAACAACAAGTCGCTAAAATGCCATGAGTATTCTCATTGTCGTGAGCAACCCGCATGATTGGCCGCTGGATATCCCCGACGTAACAGTGGTATCTGCAAGAGTGTATCTGACTGATCCAGCTTATGGGGGACAGCTCAGGGCGCGCGTGTTCAATTTGTGTAAATCCTATCGCTACCAAAGCCTTGGATATTATGTTTCGCTACTCGCGGAGGCGCGAGGACATAAACCTCTGCCGCGGGTTAATGCCATCGAGGATATGCAATCCCCGAGCTTGGTAAGATTGCTCACTGAGAATCTGGATGAATTAGTACAAAAATCCCTGTCAGCGATCAAATCGGATCACTTCGAACTCAGTATCTATTTTGGTCACAATGTGGCCAAACATTACGATCATCTGAGCCGTCAGTTATTTAACTTGTTGCAGGCTCCTTTGTTGCGCGCTTATTTTGATCGTCACGGCAATCAATGGAGTATTCGTAGCATAAAGACCATCGCCACTAATGATATTCCGCCACAACATCAGGACTTTGTCGTGCAGGCTGCAACGGATTATTTTTCGCGGCATACACCGTGGCCGACCAAACTGGTTACACCACGCTACGACCTGGCTATCCTGCATGACCCGGATAATACCGAGCCGCCATCCAATGCCAAGGCAATGAAACATTTCGAGAAAGCCGCAGAAAACTTGGGAATGCATGTGGAATTGATTACGCGGACTGATCTAGGACGGTTACCGGAATTTGATGCGCTGTTTATTCGCGACACTACATTTGTTAACCATTACACCTATCGTTTCTCGCGGCGCGCGGTTGCAGAAGGGTTGGTGGTAATCGATGATCCGAACTCCATACTGAAATGCAACAACAAGGTTTATTTAGCGGAGTTATTGATCCGGCACCATATCCCCGTGCCTAAAACCATACTGGTACACAAGGACAACCTGGAACAAGTCATTCCCATACTGGCCTTACCCTGTGTGCTCAAGCAGCCGGATAGCTCATTCTCGCTGGGCGTCGTCAAAGTTACTTCAGAAGAAGAGTTGCGAAACAAAGTGAACGAACTGCTGGATAAGTCTGAGCTGATTGTTGCACAGGAATATTTACCGACTGAGTTTGATTGGCGAATAGCCATCCTCGACCGCCGTCCATTATTCGCCTGCAAATACTTCATGGCACCCGGGCACTGGCAAATTATCAAACATGGTGAGCAAAAACGCGATTATATCGAAGGGCTCACGCAGGCCATATCACTGGAAGAAACGCCAGTCAAGGTAGTAAAAATTGCGCTCAAGGCAGCCAATCTGATCGGCGATGGTTTTTATGGGGTGGATATCAAACAGATTGGCAAGAAATGTTATGTTATCGAAATCAATGACAACCCTAATGTAGATGCCGGCAATGAAGACGGCATACTCAAAGATGCTGTGTATGCGCAAATCATGGAAGTGTTCTTACGCCGGATAGAAATCCGTAAACGGGGTAATCAGCGGTGAATGCTCCGCTGCCAGCTTTTACCGGTTACGGTATTGAATTGGAGTACATGATTGTCGGCCGCAAGAATCTTTCAATTATGCCCATTGCAGATAAGCTGTTGCACAAACTCTCGGGCAAGTTTGTTTCTGAAGTCACGCATGGCCGGCTTGCCTGGTCCAATGAGATCGTGCTGCATCTGATTGAGTTAAAGAATTTAAACCCGGAGCCTGTCATTGAATCGCTTCCGGATCTATTCCAGAGCGAAATTCAGCGCATCAATAGTGAACTCGAGCCCTTGGGCGCAAGGCTGATGCCTTCCGCCATGCATCCCTGGATGAATCCCCGTCATGAAACCCAGCTATGGCCGTACGACAATGCAGAAATCTACCGTACCTATGATCGTATTTTTGATTGCAAGCGCCACGGCTGGGCGAATCTGCAAAGCATGCATCTTAACTTGCCGTTTGCTGATAATCAGGAATTTTCCCGCTTGCACGCAGCTATCCGGTTAGTGCTGCCCATCCTTCCTGCGCTGGCAGCAAGTTCACCGATTGCTGAAGGCCGTCAGGCCGGATTTCTGGATTTCCGCATGGAAAATTATCTGACACATCAAATGAAAATCCCCTCGACGATGGGGAAAGTGATACCCGACACGATTACGAGCCATGCCGCATATGAAACACAGATTCTGGCGCCGATGTACCGTGAGAGCGCACAACTGGATTTAGAGGGGGTATTGCAACACGAATGGCTCAATGTCCGTGGCGCAGCGGCGCGCTTTATCCGGCATGCCATTGAAATCCGTGTGATCGACGTGCAGGAATGTCCATATGCCGATCTGGCTATAGCCGCTGCCGTGCGTGACGTTGTGCACGCGTTGTATGATCAGCAAACCGCACCGCAAGCTGAGCAACAGGCAATCAGCACGGATGCGCTGGTCAACATCCTGCGTGATTGTATCCGGCATGCTGAACAAACGATCATAACCGATCGAGAATATTTGGAATTAATGGGTTTTCCTGCGCCGCGCTGTGAGGCGCGAGAACTCTGGCAACATCTCATCGCTTCAATGAAACCCAAGCAAACAACACAATCAGAAATCTGGCAAGAAGCGCTTACTACCCTACTGGAACAGGGTCCGCTCGCACGCCGGATCTTACAAGCAGTTAACCAGGATTTTAGTCCAGCGCGGCTGGAAACGGTTTACCGCGAGCTGTGTGATTGCTTAGCGGAAGGACGCATGTTTTCTGGAATTTCCAAAAAATAAGGTAAGAGAATCAATCGTGGCCACACATTTTGTCATTAGTTGTGAGCACGGAGGGAATCGAATACCACATACCTATCTATCTATCTTTCGCGGATTTGAATCCTTGCTGCACAGTCATCGCGGCTATGACTTCGGCGCATTACGCATGGCCAGGGAAATGGCCCGGAAGCTCGATGCTTCCTTGTTCGCCGCTACCACAAGCCGTTTATTGGTTGATCTAAACCGCTCCATTGCGCATCCAAACCTATTCTCCGAAATAACTCGCTGCCTGCCGAATGACACGCGGCGAGAGATTCTGGCACGATACTATCTGCCTTACCGCAATCGGGTCGAGCTGGCGATTGCTGAAACGATCCGGCACGGAAACCGGGTCATCCATATCTCTTCACACAGTTTCACGCCGGAACTTGATGGGCAAGCACGTAAGGCCGATATCGGCTTGCTGTATGATCCATCACGACCCGCTGAACGAGCGCTATGCCAGCGCTGGCAAGCAGCCCTCAAAACAAAAGCGCCTGGTTTGACGGTGCGGCGCAATTATCCTTATACCGGTAAAGCGGATGGATTCACGACTTACTTGCGCCGCCGGTTTCCAGCGGACGTGTATGCAGGGATCGAGTTAGAGATTAACCAGAAATATGTTCTCAGTGACGGAACTGAATGGCTAGCACTGCGTCATTCAGTATTGGAAGCACTGGATGAGATAGCTCGAATAAAAAACTGACTGAGTGGTATGAAATACGCTCAAACTGATCAACCTACGTAAAATACCCCTGCTTTGGAGAAAACTTGATGAAACGACGCACTTTGTTAAAAAGCCTCGCCATGGTGGCCGTGTTTCCGCTGATTCCCGCCTGCTTGCGTGAAAATGTAATTGGAGATGTGCCCAATCCGGTTACACCCTTAAACAAACCCCACGAAGCATGGCGCGGGTTAGTCTCGCCCAAAGCTTACAAGATCTTGTTTGAAGAAGAAACCGAACGCCCGGAATCCAGCAATCTGGTGTATGAGGATCGTGAAGGCACCTTTATTTGCGCCGCCTGTTATCTGCCGTTATTTGAAAGCACGGCTAAATATGAAAGCGGTACAGGCTGGCCAAGTTTTACCCACCCCATCGCTGGACACATAACGACCAAGCTTGATTTCAAGATGATCAAGCCGCGCACGGAATACCATTGCGTGCGCTGCGGGGGTCATCAAGGCCACGTATTTAATGATGGTCCGCCGCCGCGTGGAGAACGCTGGTGCAACAACGGCACTGCACTGAAGTTTGTGCCCAAAGACGAACAACTGCCAACGCTCAGGAGCTGAGGATTGGTTGCGCTTCAGGGATACTGCCCCCTAAAATCGGTAACCGAAACGCCCGCCCAAGGTATCCATGCCTTCATTGGAACTCGCGAGATAGGCATTGGAGACGTGATCAAAGTACACGGATAATGAACTTTTGGCAGTGAAGCGGTAGCCGATTTCGACCGGAATGTGAAACAGCACTCGTGATCCGAGTGCTTTGCGGTCATTGTGCTGAAGATGAAGTTTGCCGTCATGAATCGCCCCGCCCAAACCAACACCAAAAAACATACCGCTCGCGTGTTCGTATTGCCAGCGAAGGCCGGAGTAAAGTTTGGACGTATCACCGTTAGTATTTACCGATCCGCCTAAAGCGGGACGAACGGTTCCGCCCAAAAATTTAATATGCGGCGAAAAAATACCTTCCAGATTCAGATCAACGCCGTTCTCGCGACGGAAGCCACTCCACAAATCACCCGTGTCATGGTGAAGCACACCGAACTTAACCTCATGCAACCAAGCGGACACCCTCCGCTCATCCGCGACTGCAGCGGATGAAATCACACAGCCCAAGCAACAAACCAATAGTTTAATCTGTCCACGCATGATCAGATCCTCCCGTTCAGATCCTGATGATTACTTTATGGAATCTCTGAATAACTCACCTTTGTCATTCCGAACGTAGTGAGGAATCTTTGGCAATCAACAATATAGATTTCTCGCTCTGCTCGAAATGACAGTTATTCAGAGATTCCTTATGGGCACCTCTAAAAATTCAAAGTTCTAAACAACACGCGGCACGAGCAAAAAATGACCTGGAAACTTCATCAAGAATTGGATATTCCTGCTTAATTTCTGATAAAACAACCCGCTCAAACAAATAACGCTTAATGAACACTCACTTATCAATGAGGTAGGGTGTCAACAAGCGAAGCGCATTACACCAAGATTATCATTCGGCGCAATAACTATTGCGCAGTTCAACTAAAGGGAAGAATTCGCATTAAATTGCGTGGAGCAAATCATCGTATGCTTCAAGCATAGCTTCAACTTCTCGCCATTTGTTATCTGTGCTGAGAAGTACCTCTAAGGGATGACCGCCTTTCCGGTTTGATTTTGCGATGACCCATAGTAAATAATCAAGTGTTATAAGAGTATTAGAAACTTCAAATGCATGGGTGGTGTTAACTGGTGCATGAAAAGGAAACTTTTTATTTGCCGCCAGAATTGCTTTAACAAGCTTTTCACTTTTACCTCTAAGCGCAATTCTTTGATGTGCCTGCAATGCCTCTTCGTGCTGCGCTGCCACCGCTTTTGCGGTAGCCAATTGAGCACGTAAAGTAGCTATTTCAGCTTCAGAAGGTTGAACTGGCTCTATTGCTGGATTTAGTTTTCGAAGAAGTAGAGAAAGGGTTTCTTCATACCAAGAGAGATCAGTAAAGTCGCCGTAAAACTTACCTTTAAGGAATCCAGGAAGTTCAACCGGTTCTAACATAAGTGGTAATACTACTATTCTTTTCTCGTCTATCTCCCGATTTGATGCAATATCGAGTTCACGCGTAACCCACGGGCTGCTTATTGATGCGGAAGAAAGTATTGCCGCAACAAAATCTACTTGATCTAGGCCTTCGCGGATCTTTTCGATCAGTGAGTCACCGATATTAATTTCAGCCTCATCTATCCAAACGCCATGTCCCGCTCTACGTAGATCAGCGGCAAGCTTCTTTGCAAATATTTTGTCAGCATGTGAATGACTGAGGAATATGCTGCTCAATTTAGGTAGCCTTCTTAAGTGGTGTTAACGTAAAGAAAATTAATGTTTTTACCGTGAATAAACTATGATTATAGGTGACAGTATTCTCGAGAGTTTTAGCGAATGAGTTTAGATTTAATTTAATATAGCATTTGTTTTTCTTAAGCTAATGTAAATAACTTGAAATGATAGGGAAATAGCAGAGGCGAAATAAATGATTGAAATATCATAAAGAGATCAAAGTTCGATCCCCTGCCTGCCGCAATAACATTCGGCCTACCCCAAAAAAAGCATTCTCATTTATATACGACCCATCCCGTGGCACCCACTAACAGCAAACCCATGATGACCCATTCTTCATACTGCTTTATTTCACCCAGCAGAATTTCAATCGCGTGGCCGAAATAATATCCCAGCATTCCTATCACGATTGCCCAGATCAGTGCCCCGCATAGGTTGAGGGCAAGATAACGAATTGGGGAGATCCCGCTGGCGCCTAAAACAAATGGCGCGACTGTTCGAATACCATATAGAAAACGAAATCCTAATATGAATAAAGTATGGTATTTTTCAAGCAGTTTGAACACGCGATCAGTTTTTGCTTTCCAGCCCGGCTTGTTGTCAATGAATTCCTTGCCTTTCCTACGGCCAATGTGAAAATATAATTGGTCGCCCGCTAACGTACCCACAAATGCGGCGGCTATGACGAAAGGTAGCTCCAAGTAACCGCGATGCGCTAAGAATCCCGCAATCACCAATATGGTTTCACCTTCAAGAAAGGTACCCGCCAGGATGCCGATATAGCCATAATGCGTAACTATTTCTTCTAAATTCACAACACTTCCAATACGAGCATTTTATTTGCTGCCGGTGTTAATTGCAGTTGTCAGAAAAAGATGGGCAATGCGGTGTTGCAGCAATGTCACCATCTGATGCTCCTCCAAACAACTGACCTCATGGTAAAGCGCTGGCGCAATTGTTACAAAAGTACTCACCAGCTTCGGGTCGAAATGACTGCCACTATTCTGCTCAAGCATGGCGATCGCGGCATCCACAGTCCATGATTCCTTATAAGGGCGTTTGGAAGTAAGCGCATCGAACACATCGGCAATGGCGAAAATCCGCGCATTCAATGGGATCGATTCACCTTTGAGTCCCTGCAGATAGCCGCTGCCATCGTATTTCTCGTGATGAAATTCAACCACATCGCGTGCGCCACCGAGCCAGCTTGATTTGCTCAAAATATCCACGCCCAGAGAAACATGGGTTTTCATGACATCAAACTCTTGTGGCGTCAATTTTCCGGATTTCAGCAAAATCGGATCGCGAATACCGATTTTACCCACATCGTGCAAGAAGGCCCCCGTTATCAGGTTGCGGATATCTTCGCGAGAGAGCCTTATGGTTTCTCCAAGCCGCAACGCATAATAAGTTACCCGGTAGTTATGGCTATTGGTATCAGAATCACGTTCTGCAATGGCACAACCCAGCACATTCATTAGCTCCATATTTCCCATTAAGAGATCGTCTGAAAGCTTGATCAATCCCCGATTAAGCGTCAGGATGATTGGATACATCAGGAGGGTAGTTACCGTGATGCTGATGGTTATAAATAGTAATGTGCGAAGCAGCTCGTTCCGGATCGAATCCTGAGTCTGCTGATCAACCTGGTAAATGCCCTCGAAATAACCAGCCAGAGTATTCTGCGATCCTTTCATCGGGATCAGTATGACCATCAGAAACGTGTTATTGATCAAACGGAATTGGTTGGAGAACTCTCCTTGTTGTGGAAACCGGTGGCGATATTGGTCAATCCACTGCTCAGTAGCTTCCTGTCCCTGCCGGACGGCTTCAATCCTGAGTTGTTTGTCGAGATCATAAAGCTCAACCACAACGAAATGTTGGTTAACAAGCTGCTGCGCCAAGTTTGTTAAATGCTGATAAGCCGCTCCATCCAATTGCTTCAGATTGTAGGGTGACTCTGCGCTTAATGTCGCAGACTCCTTCAATGCCAGTTCATGGATTACTTGCTGAAAACGATTGATTTCCAGCCACAAGACAATACCGCCAATGGTGATGCAAAGCAGCAACCATCCCAGAAACAAGCGAACCAGAATTTTTCGATGTATCAGCTGGCTGGTAGCAAGCGCCGCTTTTGAATCCGCCCTGACATCAAAGGTTCTCTGAGTAATCGGTTTTTGTTTCATCCATTTTCCTGACTGCCTGCCAGTAGCCTAATGTCTTTGCACAGTTGACCACAACCGATAACCTAAGAGGTTCCCTATATTTGAGAACGCACTTTACGTTTATTTGTAATTAACGACAGGCATTTTCTTGATTTCCGCCAAGTTTGTTTCGCCATTAACATTAATCATGACAAGACGGCCACTGCCTTGAGAATAGTCATTGCGAAAGTCATAAACACCGCCAATGATAGTCAAATGTCCTGCATTGACTTCTGTTGCATATTTCTTTATGGCGGACGAAACCTGATGGTTCACGTTTGATTCAACACTTGCTTTAACTTCTGCGGGATCATCCGATTTATGACCAGCAACCTTTATTGTATCTAATTCACGCCAAATGGATGGTTCAAGATGCGCCGGTTTAGACATTGCCGCCTCAACCGCGCCGCAAGAGGAATGCCCTATAATGAATAATACCGGGGTATGCAGATGACGGATGCCATATTCAATCGATCCTTCAGCGGTTGAAACCTGATTGCCAATGTTGCGAACTAGAAAAAGGTCTCCGTCAGGATGAATATCCAGCGCATGCGTATGCAAACGGGAATCGGCACAGGTTACCATGGTGGCCATAGGCTTTTGCCCGTGAATAAAATGAGCGAAGTACTCCGGCGGCAAGCCATTAACGAATTTCTCATTGGATTCCAGAACATGACGAATAATCTCTCTCACCTGATCTTTCTCGCTCTTGTTGACGGGCGCTGGAGATTCAGCCATCAAGCTAGTGGTATTAAGCAAGAAGGCTAGTAAAACAATGAAACTAAATTTCTGCATTTCATTCACGCTCCACTGGTTAAAATAAACCGTAATTTAGGGTTTCTCGATGCCTTGATAATCTTGCACTGTCATCATTAAGAAGTATAAATCGATATCGTTTCATACTAACAGCATTCAAAATCATTGACAGCTTCAATTATGGATCGATATCAACGCAATGTGATGAAATTGAAATCAAGTTACTCTGTTCTTGCTTTTTAGTTGCCAGTTCTGTAAACCAGAAAAAAGCAAGAATCAGGAAAAATGGATAAGAATGCTTTATCTAAGAATACACTTAAAAATACCGGAGGGAAGTATTATGAGCCGCCATGAAATACATCGATCACATCGCATCGGCTGGTTACGCGCTGCTGTTCTTGGCGCCAATGATGGTATCGTTTCAACAGCCAGCCTTATTATCGGCGTGGCATCAGCTCAAGCTGCACATGCAGATATTCTTCTTGCTGGCGTTGCTGGCTTGGTTGCCGGCGCGATGTCTATGGCTGCCGGCGAATATGTATCGGTCAGCTCTCAATCCGATACAGAAAAAGCTGATCTGGAACTTGAGAAAGAATCAATAAAAAATGACTTCGAATTTGAGCTGAAAGAACTTGCCAATATTTATGAAAAAAGAGGACTGGATTCCAATCTAGCCAGACAAGTGGCGGAGCAACTAATGGCAGATGATGCATTGGGAGCACACGCGAGAGATGAATTAGGTTTAGCTGAGAATGTGAGAGCCCGCCCCATTCAGGCCGCACTTTTCTCTGCGGGTACATTCACGATTGGCGCTGCGCTGCCATTATTGATTGCATGGAATGTGCCGGGCATTCAGCTTATACCGGCGGTTGCGGTATCGTCACTGGTATTTCTGGCAGCTTTAGGCGGCCTTGCCGCACGCGCAGGCGGCGCGGCAATCTCTATCGGTGCGCTCCGCGTTACATTCTGGGGTGCGCTTGCAATGGGCTTAACTGCGGCCGTAGGCAGATTATTTGGTGTGGCTGTTTGATCAGGTGCGAAACCAGGAATTAATCGATCCCTCCAGAAGGCAAACTATTAATGCAAATCTTGAAACCGGGGATGACTTTCAACAATTTCTGCAGCGATGATCTGCAACGCTTGGTCAATCAATGATTTTGAGTCATCCACAAGCCAGGTCTTTCTGTTTAAAGGATGTTCAGGCTGCATCAGCTTGCCCATAAAGTCCAGCAAAAACCCGCTTGCTATCCGCTGCGCTGGTTCGCTGGTATCACCAAAGCCTTTTACGCCATGAGTCGCCATCCGCTGTAAAAACAGAATGGCCTCACCTTTCGCGTGAAAATCATTTTCTGTCATTACTTCAGGCGTATTCAGCCATGGATTTGCTTTGAGAAGCGCAAAGATCGATTCTGCAGCTTGTTCCGCGTTGACGGTTTTCATAGTTGAATGGAAAACAATTCGGGCAAATAAGAACCGCCATTCCCACCGGTGCCGTAGATCAGCCGCAAGTCCGGCAGACTCCTAGCAATCACCAATTCGCTTACCTGAGTAGATGTGGTCTATTTCCATCGGCTCTGACTGAGGCATTTTCATTTTGATGATCGCGGAACCTTTATATCTATCTGCACTGAAAATAATTCTTCCAGCGCCATTCATTTTCAATTCGCCTTTGCATTTCATTTGCCATGAAGCATCATTATTTATAATTTTATAGTCAAAAAACTCACATGACTCATGGACAGCAATCGGCGGTTTTCCCCGATTTTTATCATCAATGCAAATTATGTCTTTATGGGCTGGCAGTGGAGTCATTATGTGAGGCATTATTGTTTGAGTTGTCACCTCCCACTTACCTTTCGGAAATTGTTGCGCATGAGCACTAAAAACAAGCAATAAAGTAATACTCAACACCAGGTATCTAAGAAAATGCTTCAATTCAAACCACTCCTGCCTGCATTAAAATGAATGAAGAACCTCACCATGGAATGCGCCGGGTAAATAGTGCAACAGAACCTAAAAAGCACCCATAAAATCACCTTTACCGACTTCCAGACCATTGTGGCGCAAAATCGCATAGGCAGTGGTGACATGGAAGAGAAATTGCGGCAGCCCGTAATTGATCAGGTAATTGTGGCCAACTAGCTTTTTCTCTTTCGGTGTGCCCGGGCGTAACACGATTTCACGCGTTTCGCTGCCTTCAAATTGTGCGGGTGTCAGTCTCTCGATAAATGATAAGGTCTTGCTAATTCGTGCCTGCAAATCGGCGAAGGTTTGTTCGTTATCTTCATACACCGGCACTTCAACACCTGCCAGCCGCGCTGATACACTCTTGGCAAAATCGGCGGCAACTTGCACTTGCCGGATGAGGGGAAACATATCCGGGTATAGCCGGGCGTTCAGCAATACTGCCGGTTCAAATTTCTTCGCGGCGGCATAGGCTTCGGCTTTCGTCAAAATGGCGCTTAAGCTGTTCAGCAATTGTTTGAAAACGGGTATGGATGTTTTGTACATATAGGGAGTGGTCATAGATTTTCCTCGGTTAATTGATGGCAGTGATTGTCATATATTGGAATTAAGTATCTCATGAACAAGCCTGGTTGGGTGCGGACAATACGTACCTACCGCTAAGGCGGGTAGATTCTACTCGCTCTGGGGAAGTGCTTTTTCTAGTTTAAATTCGGCTGGTGTGTGTATTCGAGGTAAAATGCTCCGAATTTTCCAGTCAAGATAAACGCTTAGACTATTTCTGAATATTCAACAATGCAACCAGCTTTCTTCAATCATCTCTTACTCATCTGCGCGTTTGAACTCAAGAGAGGCTTTGCGACCAGAAAAGGCATAGTGTCTCTAGTGACCTTTGCGGTCATTTGGTATTTTATTCTGCTTTATCCGCTTCGATTTGCCGCTGAGCTGTTGGTGCAGGAAAAGGGATTACAGGCAGAATTCAGTATTTTTGAGTTGATTGGCTTTGGCGCAATCCAGCATTGGCCCATTCCTGAATTCGGCGTATTTTGGCATTTTGCGCTGATGATCTTCCCGATGTTGAGCATTATGCTTGCAGCCGATCAAACCTGTTCCGATCGTGAGCGCGGCACATTACGTTTTATTGTCATACGCAGCAGCCGCGACAGCGTGTTCTTTGGCCGGTTTGTTGGCGCAATGATGATTCAGGCACTGTGGATCAGTGGCGCCCTATTCAGCACCCTCGCGCTGACCCTGACCCGTGATGCGTCGCTTCTTGCTTTTGCACTACCGGATCTACTCATCTTAAACGTTAATTTAATCTTGGTCGTTCTACCCTTTACCGCCATGATGGCCGCTTTATCCGCCAAAGTTAAATCTGCCCGGCAAGCAACCCTCTGGGCTATTCTGATCTGGATGTTTTTGGCTGGGATTATCGGCAGCTTAGCTTATTATCTCCCCGTACTGGCTTTTCTAAAATGCCTGATCCCCGGCTATCAATTATCTGATTTGGCGCAACTGTCCGGATGGCAAACGCTGTCATTGGCTTATATTCCGCTCCTGCAAAGCCTGATCTTGTTAATCTTGGGGCGCTGGATAATGGCAAGGCAGGCCCTGTGAATTCGCCTATTATTCAATGCCAGCAGCTTAGCCACGCTTATTCCGGCAAAGCCGCCCTCACCAATGTCAGTTTTGAACTGAATGCGGGGGAACCTATCGGTTTGGTAGGTCCGAATGGCGCTGGAAAAACCACCTTGCTAAGTATCTTGTCTGGTTTTCTACACCCTTCTTCCGGCACTGTCCGGGTGTTTGGTCATCCGCCCGGTACCACGCAACTCATTGGCAAAGTCTCGGCATTACCCCAGGATGCCCGGTTAGACCCGAGCTTTACGCTGACAGAGCAACTGGTTTTTTATGCGCGGCTACAAGGATTCACTCACCAACAAGCAAACCTGGAAGCCAGCCGGGTGTTAGAGATATTTGCACTTAAAGACGCCGCACATGAAAAACCTCTGGCACTCAGTCATGGCATGGCAAAACGGGTGGCCATCGCGCAAGCGCTGATCGGCAAACCAGCGCTCATCTTACTCGATGAACCCACCGCTGGGCTGGATCCTATGAGCGTCCGGACCGTGCGATCAATCATTGCAGAACTATCGTCCGCGACGACTTTCATCATCAGTTCTCACGATTTGGCCGAACTTGACCGGTTATGTCAGCAAATTTTGCTGCTGGAAAATGGCATTTTGCAGACCGAGAAAGTAAGCGCTAACCAGCAACAGACTGCTTCCCGATTCATTACCCTGCAAATGGAAAATTGTCCGGCAGCGGAGGTAATTGCTAAATTCATAGTTTTAGAAGGCGTCTTACAAGTCACTAACCCGCAAAAAAATGAATTTATCGTAGAATACAACCCTGACTTGCAACCCAGCATGGATCTGCAACTCATGCATTGTATTCAAACCAATCACTGGCAATACCGGCAGTTAAGCCACGGCAAAACGTTGGAAGAAAAGCTTTTCTCAAGAAATTCATAGCATTTCTAATGAATTCGCACTAAGGAATCTCTGAATAACTCACCTTTGTCATTCCGAACGTAGTGAGGAATCTTTGGCAATCAACAGTATAGATTTCTCGCTCTGCTCGAAATGACAGTTATTCAGAGGTTCCTTAGTGCGAATTCATGCAATATCCGGGCTAAGATCCTTATTCACAGCACTTTACTTCCACTAACGCCCGAAACGGGAAGCGCTCAATTTTACGTCTGCACGCGCCCAGGCTTGCTCAAACCGCGCTGCAATGACCCTTGCTTGATCATCTTTCTTTTGCGCACGCAAAGCCTGCTGCAATCCGTAAAGCGCCCATCCGTTGTTACGATTCCGTCGCAGATCCTCCCAATACACCGTCTCTGCTTCGTCTGCCCGCCCTGATTTAAGCAGAATAGCACCCAGTGCCAGCCGTGGCGGCAAATGAAATTCTAACGGTTCTGTATACACCAGCGCATCTTCCAGACGAACTGCTTTCTCAAGGTGTGTAATGGCCTGATCGAACTGTCCACGCGCAGCAGCAATCTCACCCGCGAGTACTTCCGGTGCAGCACTCAGTACCGTTTTTGTGGTGTTTTTTGAAAGAAGAGGACCATCCAGCAATGGATCATTCATGATCTTGCGTAGCGATTCCAGCTCTTGCTCGGCTTGTTGTAATTGTTCTGTTGCGACCAATGCGAGGCCGCGTACATAGTGCCAGCTTCCCGTCAAAAATAGATTGGTCGATGGCGGTGCGGGTTCAGCTAGAATTTCCTGCCAGTGCCCAAATCTTGCGAGGGCCCAATAAGGGGTTACACGGAAAACTGCTGTCAACGGTATTGCCTTCAACACTTCATCGCTAATCTTACTGGCAACTTCGCGTGCGGATTGGATGGCAATCTTGCTTTGACCATCCACGGTCGCTGCGAACCAAAGAAAATGAATATTGTGCGGGTAGTACACCATCGGATATAACCCTTGCGCGTGACACTGCGTGATGTAATCTTCATCGGCGGCGATTGCAAGCTGGTTGCTCTTCATGGAATCGGCATAGCGGCCTACACGTTGATAAATATGCGATGCCATGTGTATCATATGCCCCGCCGTTGGCATCAGCGTCAGTAGCGTGTCGGCTGCTTGCTCTGCGCGCTCGGGCGTACTGGTTGGCTCTATCAGGTGGATATACATATGCAGCGCCCCCGGATGTTTCGGATTGCGCCGCAGCACTTCCTCGGTGAGCGCGACGATTTCGGCTGTTCCCTCATACGGCTGGCCATCAAGCATCCAATAACCCCAAGGCCGGAGATCCATCATGGATTCCACATAGAACATCGCAATATCCGGGTCGTCTGGAAAACGCTCATGCACTGCCTGCATCGCCTCTGCGTAAGCCTTATTATTCGCCTCTCGTTGCTCAGCCTGCCCGGAATAGCGCTTCTCGAGCGCGCTGATAAGCGCTTGCTCCTTCGGTGATGCATTTTTCATCAATGATCTGGCCTGCTGCACGATCTCCAAAGCCTGTGGCTCTTCGTTCGGTTCCATCATCGCGTTGATGTTGGGACCCAGCACGAGTGCTTGCCCCCAATAAGCCATCGCAAGCCCGGGATCCAATCGCGCCGCTTCACGGAACGACCGGCGTGCCTCGGCATGGTTGAACGCGTAAGCAAGATTGAGTCCCTGGTTGATGTACTGCTGTGCTAACGGGTTGCGGGTACTGACGGGGAATGTGTGCGTACCTAAATTATGCAACCTGGGCGCAAGCTGGCCATCCGGGCTTGGCTTATTCGCCATCTCGGATTCCTTATAATGCTTATGGCCACCGCCATGTCCGGTGGAAGACTGCTGTTGTTGGGTTGCTGTTATTGCTTCTGACTCGGCATACGATTCGTGGGTACTCGCGACAACCAGAGTCAGAACTAAAATCGTGGAACGGATGGCAGTATAGGATTGCATGATTTTTACCTCCCTCTATAACATAACAGTACTCAATTTACGTAACCGAGAGAAATGCTCTAATTCTGCTCGGCAGTAGTTGGATCAATCACAGATTTGATTCGAGAAACACGCTGAGCGGGAAACCCGCCTTGTTCGGCATGCGCTCTGATAGTCGCTTCGTCGGGTGCAATGTAGATGCAATAGACTTTGTCATCCGTCACGTAACTTTCCAGCCATTGGATTCTTGGACCCATATGGTTCAACACATTGCACGATTTCTGAGAAATGGCTTGTAAATCTTGCGGTGTCAGTGAACCTGCTCCGGAAATTTCACGTTCTATTATATATTTCGGCATTTCGCCTCCCTTAGCAAGCCGTCGAAAAACTATCTGCGTCGCCGCTGCGGTGTTAAAAACAGACTCAGAATGCTCATTTATTAAGCATAAACTGCGCTTTTTCGCCTGTTTTTGCCTTGCATCGGCTACCTCGAAAACGTTCTTCAACGGCCTGTTAGAATTAATTAAATATGACCAGTCGTATTTCTACTCAGTAAAAAAATTAAGGTCTGAAATAAGCGCCCAATAAATTCTGACAACACTGTTTGAGCGGAGCGGATGATTTTTCTATCTTCATCCGCAGTAAAGCGCCTTGCCAGGTATTTATGAGCAGATCAGCCATTTCTTCTGCTGATTTATCTTTTCTTACCGTACCTTGTTGCTGCGCCTTAGCTATTCCCAGTTGCAAAAGATCTCGGTAGCGATTGACCGCAGACTGCAGAGATTTCTGGCAAACTTCGCTGGTATCGCCTATTTCTCCCATCAGATTGCCTAAGAGGCACCCCCCTTTAAACGCATTCTTTTCAAGTTCTATAATAAGCTCATCAAAATAACATTTGATTGCACCAAGAGCATCGGTACCCGAGTTATCCAAGTAACTTGCCAATTGTGCAATAAACGGATCAATGTAGTACTGAATGACATCGGCGCCAAAATCCTCCTTGCTGCCAAAATAATTATAAAAAGAACCCTTGGGAACATTGACTGCATCCAAGATTTCTTGCAGTCCGGTGCCATGATAACCTTGTCCGATGAATCGAGTGACGCCTTGGCTTAGCAGACTCTCTCTATTTAATTCTTTTTTGGTTGATTTTGACATGCACAGATAATACGACCGGTTGTCTCATATGTCAAATTGTCTTTTGAACCTTGCACACAGAATTACGAAATTTCCTGTTGTTTCAGAATGTAAATCCTCTCCGCAAAGTCAGCGGATCGTATAGAGGGCAATTAATGGCTGTTCTTATGAATTGGTAGCCCCGGAAATTTTGATACCTTTTACGCAAATACAGGAATTGTAGTTATCGGCTAACGATTATTGTTAATAGGAGATTAATACCATGAGCGTAGCAAAAGAGAACGATCAGGAATCCGGCAAAAGAATTGGAAATGTAATTAATTCGATTTACCAAATTGATAATACAACGCCAATGTTTGTTGGTAGTTATACATGGAATGGCCAATTTTTCTGGAGTGACAGCCTTACGAGCTATACCATTAAAATTGATGAAAATCTTGCATTGTCCTTTGATGAAGCGGTGATGGCGGGTAGCGGTGATATTGTCATCTCTAATGGTTCGGACACGCGTACTATTGCTATTAATGATGCCAGTCAGGTCACATTTAACGAGTATGGTGAAGTAACGATCAACCCGACAGCGGACTTGATTCCTAACACCAAATACCATGTTACGATGACCAGTGGTGTCATCAGGGATACAGCAGGAAACTCCTTTTCCGGTATCAGCGATCAAACCACACTTAATTTCACGACGATCGCCTCTGATCCACTGCTGCTCGGCAACGGTTGGGACAGCTCCGCTGCGCTATTTGGCCCTCAGGAGTTCAAAATTGATGACACTTTTAAACTATACTTTGATGAGGAAGTAGTGGCAGGTAGTGGTGATATTATCATTTCTAATGGCTCGGATACGCGTACTATCGCTATCAATGATGTCAGTCAAGTCACTTACTCCGATGAGTCGCATCGCACGGTAAGCATCAATCCGCTAGAAGACTTGATTCCGAATACCACCTACAGTGTCCAGATTGCCAGTGGCGTCATCAGGGATACAGCAGGCAATTCCTATGCGGGTACCAGCAATGCTAATCCACTCAATTACACATCCGTCGCATCAAATCCACTCCTGGTATGGAGCAATCCACAAGATGATTCAACCTTAAAGCTTGATGACAATATCACATTATACTTTGATGAAGAAGTGGCGGCTGGCATCGGCAATATTGTCATCTCTAACGGTTTGGATACACGTACTATCGCCATTAATGATGCAAGTCAGGTTGCGTTTAGTAACAGTAAAATGGGCAACACCATTACTATCAATCCGACAGCGGATTTGATCCCTAACACCACCTACAGTATCCAGATGGGCAGTGACGTTATTACAGATACAGCGGGCAATGCCTATGCAGGTATCAGTGATACTACTATGCTTAACTTCACAACTTTGTCCTCTAATCCACTCCTGATACAGAGCAATCCATGGGATGAGTCATTCATCGGGGTTAGTAACAATATTTTTTTACTTTTTGATGAAGACGTAATTGCAGGCAATGGTCATATTATTATCTCCAACGGATCAGACACACGTAATATAGCCATTCATGACACCAATCAAGTCACGTTTGATGGATATGGTGCCGTCATCATCAATCTAGCGACGGATTTGGTTACTAACACGGCCTACAATATCCAAATGGCCAGCGGTGTCATTATGGATACAGAAGGGAATCCTTATGAAGGTATTAACGATGAAACTACATTAAAATTCACTACCATAGATGATACTGGCGGCGCCACATACGCAGACCTAATAGGAATCCAAGTTTTACAGACTTGAACTTTACGTTGATAGGCTCCTGAAAGATTCTGTTGTTGTAAGTATCTCATCAAAACAATCAGCGGAGGTCTTCTGTTATACCTGGCCGAGCTACTCCTGATTAATTTCACTCGCTTTGATGACAGTACTATCATTTGAATAGAAATTCTGGATGCTATTGATACTAATAGTTTTAATAGAAGAATTCTCACTCTGGCTGAAATTTACAACAGGAAATGAAAAAGAAGATGACAGTGCCTAACACTGGTATTTCATTGTCTGCTCTGCTGCAAGCGGCTATTCAATGCCATCAAGCCGGAAGGCTTCAGGAAGCAGAAAAGCATTGCCTGCGTATTTGCACTGTCGCTCCTAATCTCCCGGATGCTTTGCATTTGCTTGCGATTATCTATGCGCAAACAGGGCATTATCAGGCAGCAAATGATAATTTTTTTAAAGCAATTGACAAAGATCCTTCGCGTGCTGATTTTTATAGTAACTATGGGAATGCATTGTGGGAACAAAATCGTATCGAAGAAGCAATACATTATTGCCATCAATCATTAGCACTCGATGCAAATCGTGCTGAAGCGCATAATATTCTGGGTAATGTTTATTTGTCGCAAAATCGATTGGAAGAAGCAGTCATCAGTTTCCGCAAAGCACTTGAGATTCATCCAACTTACGTTCATGTATTGAACAATCTGGGAAATGCGCTGCAAAAACTCAATCAGGCAGAAGATGCTGTCAATTGTTATCGCCAGGCACTCAAGTTGCAAGAAAACTATCCGGAAGCACACAATAACCTCGGGCAAGCGCTCAAAAGCTTAGGTAGGCTTGATGAAGCGAGAGGCCATTTTCGTAGCGCAATTAAACTCCGCCCTGATTTTCATAAAGCAGCGCAGAATTACTTGGAGATTGATCCGGCTTGGATTGAACCATTGGACGGAGAGAAACTCACGCTTCGCCGATACAGCGAAGACGATGCTGAGTATCTACATCAATGTTATAAAAATAACACTTTCATGACACAATATAATCACTATATACCTCGTCATCAGCGCATTGAAGATTTGGCAATAAAGTTGCGCGAAACCAATGCGAAACATCCCTGTCAATTGAAATCGGTTGATTGGATTATTTTCAAGAAAGCGACTGATCAGCCTGTCGGTATTGCTAATCTTGTCGAAATCCAATTCCATCACCGGCGTGCTGAGTTTCTGATTGGTTTTGCAAACCCTGAACACCATAATAAAAGCTATGGCCTAGAGGCAACCTTGCTGGTACTCGATTATGCTTTCAATCGGGTTGGCCTGAATAAACTGACTACTATCGTGTACAGCGATAACGTCTTCGCGCAGAAAAATAGCTTGGCATTGGGGTTTGTTCAAGAAAGCTATCTACGCGAGCAGATTATGGAACCAAACGGTGAAAAATTTTTAAATCTTTATGGCAATGGAATGACGCTGAATGATTTTCGTAACAACAAGCGCATACCAAAATTATCATGGCGCTTGTTGAGACGTGACATCACATGCCCATTAAGCTTGAAAGACAACTAATCGATTATTTAGCGAGGATATTTTGCGGCTACGCCAGTCATCTCAACACGCACGAATTTACCAAATGACTGCGAGATTTATTTCCAATAATTTGTTCTAGCTCAGATCAAGTTGCTCAGCCTGGCAGTATCACCTTACGAGACCTTTTCTTTTTTGGTAGACTCATCAATAATGATGGTTACCACTGGTGAATTAAACGACGGGACTAGGTCTCTACAAAGAATCAACAATCATAACCAAAGAAAACTCATCGATTGGGGAGTCAATTGCAAGAATCGATAGAATCAAACTTGACTGCCCTTTCCTAAAATACTGATATTCATTAAAAGGCACCGGATGGCTAAGATAACTGCTGAACATTCAAAATTTTTCAAGCTTATTTGCGCTGAAACAGCGCTGGCAATACTCCTGGTTTCACACAGCGCTAGCGCCGATCAGTCTCAGTCGAACGCAAATCCATGCATTCATCAATTAAGCTCAGCACAATCCGGCCAGAGCGAAAGCACTTGTCACAAGACTCAATCTAAGTGGATTGAACTACCGGATGAAGCAATCAAGAAACTAAAAATTGACGCCGGTTTCGGCTGGGGGATTTTTAGTGGCACTATCTACAATGGCAATGAAAATTACCATGTGACGCAATTGATTGTCAGCATGGTACCTATCCACGGGCATCATCACATGGAAATGCACGCAAGCATGTCACATGACCCTAAAATACATCAAATTAATCAGGAGCTAGCCCCTTTATCGAAAGGCGCTCTCTCCATGCCACTAGCCAATGAAGATGTCCATATCCATGATTTTGAGTGGAAAATCATTAAGGTCATGGGGTATCAAACGCACTGATCCATACCATGCAGAAATCACTTAACAATATTAGAAATATCCTTATTTACACCTTTGTGATTGCACTGGTTTCATTGGCGTATTTTATTTATGCATACGCAGTTCACTCGATTCCTGAAGAGCGTGAAACTTTTCTGACTGAGATGGGTGAGGGTTTTGGAAAAATTGGTTTGGCGATGCTGGTATTTATTTATTTCCGTACCTTATTGAAACTGCTGCTGGGACAAGGAAAATTGGCACAGCGCCTGCTCCCGGACTACACCTCTCCAATCGATTCATCCCATCTGAATCGACTGTTAACCTGGATGAACCGCACGCACATTTATTTCGGTATCGCGGCCATTGCTGTCATCCTGCTGCATATCTCGCTAATGGGATTTTCCCGTTACAGTCATATTCTCTTCTTTCCAGCATTATTGGCGCTGGTTATCTGGCAAGGACTTTTCGGCCTGTTTTTAACTTGGCGTTACACACCCGATGAGCTCAAGAAATTTTCTCACTTAGTGCATGCACAGTTTGTCACCGGCATCGCCATCGGAGTTTTTGCTTTTTTTGGGCACCTACTGATCGATGACTAAATTCACATTATCTGCTCAGTCATACTTCTGCCATCTCATCGAGGCTGCTCGCGAATCCTGCTTACACGCCGGAATCCAGCTATCACTATCATCATAGTAGAAACACAGTGTATGATTCATAGCATTATGAATCATACAATTTTCATTATTCCTACCCTAATATTCAAAGAAAAGGCAAGTCATGCAGAGCGCCTCAGATATTAAGATATTAATCCTTGATGATGACACCTTTATGCTCAAGCTTCTGACACGGATGCTCGCCAAGCAAGGCTATACTACTGTCAGCGCGTGCGACAACGGACGAGATGCTCTCAAAAAAATTGATCACGCCGATACCTGCCCAGATTTGATTCTGCTTGATTTGAATATGCCGGATATGGATGGGATTGAATTTGTACGTTACTTGGTTGACCGGAACTACCAAGGCAATCTTGTATTGGTTAGCGGTGAAGATGAGCGCATGCTAAAAACTGCGGAAAAACTGGTTCATGCGCATAAAATTCCGATGCTTGGCTATCTACATAAGCCAGTGAATCCAGAAAAACTATCTGAATTATTGCAGAAATGGGAACCCTACTCTCCAGCCAAACCATCCGACAAAAAAATCTATGGCGCCGCAGAGATTCAATCGGCTATTTCCAATCATGAATTAGTGAATTATTACCAGCCTAAAGTATCCGTGGCCACCGGTGACGTAATCGGCGTAGAAACACTGGTACGCTGGCACCATCCGCAAGATGGTCTGATACTGCCGGACCGGTTTATCCATACTGCAGAACAGCATGATCTGATCAACGACTTGACAGGCCTGGTTCTGAAGCAAGCACTGGCTCAGGCGAAAATATGGCATCAGAGTGGACAGATACTACGTGTAGCGATTAATGTTTCAATGGACAATCTGGCATCATTGGATTTTCAGGATCTCGTAGTGAAACTGGTTACCGAGAATGGCCTGCCGCCGCAAAAAATCACACTCGAAGTCACGGAGAGCCAATTAATGGGGCCTGATACACGAATCCCTTTGGAGATTCTGACTCGGTTACGTCTCAAACGTTTTCATTTGTCGATTGATGATTTTGGTACCGGGCATTCATCAATGGCTCAATTACGCGACATTCCTTTTAGTGAACTCAAGATTGACCAGGGGTTTGTTCATCGCGCCTGGATGGATGACACGCTGCGTGCCATCTATGATGCCAGTTTATCGATGGCCAAACAACTGGGTATGGAAGTCGTGGCAGAAGGGGTTGAAGATCGTAACGACTGGGAGCTTTTACGGCAAACAGGCTGTGATTATGCGCAAGGAAATTTTGTTTCGATTCCATTACTACCCGCCGATTTTTCACGTTGGGTGGAAGAATGGCAAGCCAGGGTAAACGATGGCTTAATAACTTCGCCTGCATCATCTTAACGCCGTGGCTTTATCTCAAAATAATCTAATATTCAGAGTTTCTTTCACTCCTTCGCATACAAAGTATCCAGATAGTTTTTTACGCTCATTAATTGAGCATCAAATAACGGCAGTAATACAGTCAACGCTTCCGTATCACTTTCTTTACCCGCTTGTTCCATTTCTGCGCACAACTCACCCAGTGCAAGCGCACCGATAGAACGTGCTGATGATTTGAGCTTATGCGCGAGTGAACCAACCACTGCGAATTGACTTATCCGATAAGCCGCATGCAGTTCTGTAGCTATTTTTCCCGAACTGGCGCGAAAATCCAATAGCATCTCTTTAATCATTTCCGGGTCATTGCCTATTAATTCTTCAAGAACATGAACGTTAACCGGAGCAACAGCTGATCCCGCACCATTCATTGGTACAGATAACTGAGAAGCTAATTTTGGCTCTTCTGCCGATTTAGCGTTAGACAGATATTTTTCCAAGGTCAAGCGCAAATCTTCAAGCTGTACCGGCTTGCTCAAATAATCATCCATCCCGGCATTCAAACAGTGTTCTCTTTCACCTTTCAGCGCATTTGCAGTCAGCGCGATAATGGGAATATGTTTCTTGCTTGTTTCCCCGGAACGGATCGCTTTGGTCAACTCGAAACCATCCATTTCTGGCATATGCAAGTCTGTCAGTAACAGAGCGTAATTACAGTCTTGCAAACGCTTCAATGCTTCACGCCCATCGTTTGCAATATCACCCGCATAACCGAGCAGGTTAAGCTGTTGCCGGATCACTTTTTGATTGATATCGTTATCTTCTGCCACCAATATCAGTTTGCCTTGCCGCAGTGCTTCCTCGCGCGAAACAGGCACAGGTCCTGACTTGAGCAAATTGTCTGATGGCGCACTTCCCATGCTTACTTCTGCTCTTCCGGCAGCAATGGCCATTGCCCGAAGCAAGGACTGACGATACATTACATCACCATCCAGCGTGACGATATCGATATCCTCAGTCCGCGCTTGCCGGCGGCGACCACGTTTGATAACGATAAAACGCGGCTCAATATCAGGTTGCAACGCATCGGATTCAACTTTTACGGCACTCTTTATTGCACTTGAACGGGCAGTAAATGCAGCACGTAATTCCTCAATAGAAGGTGTTTGTTGCCCGGCATCAATGACAACAAGCCACAAGCCGGGCGCCAAACTCTGGATTCGTTGACGAACTGTATTCAGATCGGAGATTTGTTCAACATTCGCTCCGGCACTTTTCAAATAGATGGCCAGATCATCACTCATACCATTGTCGTCACCCAGTATCAGGCAAGTCAAGCCGCTGAGATCATCGAGCTTGCTATCCGAGACGGTTATCGCGGGCAACGGCTTAAATGGCATTTGTATGATAAATGTGGAACCCTGCAGAGGTTCGCTTTGTACCGTTATTTCTGCATCCATCAATTCCGCCAGATGATGAGAAATCGCCAATCCAAGTCCGGTCCCTCCAAAGCGCCGAGTCGTTGAAGGATCGCCTTGTGAGAAGGATTTAAAGAGTTTGTCCTGCGTCTCTTTATCCATTCCGATGCCATTATCGGTAATCTGAAATGTAATCACTACTTGATCAGGATTCGATTCGGTCAATAATACTCTCACTGAAACCTTACCCGGTTTCTCCTGTGCACTGGAAAATTTGATCGCATTATTGATAATATTGACGAGTACCTGGCGAAGCCGCAGTGGATCTCCCAATACATTTTCTGGAATTCCTGGATCAATAAACAGAGTCAATTCCACTCCTTTAGTGAGCGCCAGATGTGCCAGCATGCCACAAGCATTTTCCACAACACTGGCCAAGCGCATAGGAATTTTTTCTATTTCCAGCTTGCCTGCTTCAATCTTGGAAAAATCAAGTATGTCTTCAATGATGGAAAGCAGGGCATAAGCAGAATCCCGAATCAAATTAGCCATTTCCATTTGATAGCCGCTCAAACTGGTTTGCCGCAACACATCAATCATGCCAATCACGCCATTCATGGGCGTGCGAATCTCGTGACTCATGGCGGCAAGAAAAGAAGATTTGGCTCTGCTTGCCTGTTCAGCATCGATTCTGGCTTGCTTTAAGTCCTTCATCATGCGTACATGCTCACGAATATCACGCATCACGCCGGTAAAATGCCGCTTTCCCCCAACAAAATATTCACTGACTGCCAGATACAGTTCGATTCGTTCGCCATCCTTGCGGACGCCTTCAACTTCACGGCCAAGCCCAATTCCATGCGAACCCGGCAAATAAGGACGACCGACATATTCCTGACCATGCCCGGTACGGCAATAATTTTCCATATAACTGTCATGTTTACTACGATCCGGTTCGGGCACTATAATCGATACATTCTGCCCGATCATTTCATCATGACTATAGCCGAATAGTTTTTCCATCACCGGATTGGCGGAGAGAATCACGCCCCTTTCATCGGTAGTCACCACGCAATCCACCATGTGCTCAACGACAGAACGCATTTCTTCTTCTTTAATGGCCAGAGACACATTCGCGCGTTGCAAATCGGCGGTGCGCGTTGCTACTTTATTTTCCAGTTCTTGATTGAGTTGCAGCAGATTTTCTTCTGCCTTGTTGCGTTCCTGATCGCTGGCATTCAACCGCTCCACCATAATGTTGAAGGTATTCGCCAATTGCCTCATTTCATCCCAGCCTTCTATCGCAACACGTTGATGTAAATTACCTGTCGAGATTTCTAAAGCGCTTCGATTCAAATGTTTTAAAGGATCTACAACACGGCGATTAAACAAAATAGCGCCCAATAGCGCGGCAAGTAATGTCACAACCAAGATCATTAAGCCGACATAATGCAGTTTATTCACTGAGGCAAATGCTTCATCGGCATCAATTTGCACCACGATGCCCCATTTCATGAGCGGCAAGTAGCGCCATGCGGCAACAACCTCTTTGCCACGGTAATCTAAAGTCAGCGCGCTCTCAGAATCACCGTTTAGAGCTTTCTGCATGGATTCAGCGGAAGGTGTATTGAGAGGAATCCTGCGTTTTAATGCAGCATCAGGATCATACTTAAGCGGGGCCATTACCAAAGCGGAACGATCATCTTCAAGACGCGCCACAACCGTTTCACCACTCTCACTTAGTCCAACGTTATTCGCTATCACTGCGAATACACGTTCACTAAAGATTTGCAGCGCTAATACACCTCTAATCTCTCCATTTATTATTACAGGAGTTGCAACGAAAGCTGCGATTGCTCCCTTGGATGGCGCGTATCTTTCAAAGTCAGAGATGCTGCTTCTTAAATTATCCAGTGCATAGCGAGTGACCTTACCGAGTCCCGTATCGCGATACGGACCTGTGAGTAAATTAGTTGCAAAATCAGACTCATGCGCTTGCGTGTAGACGATATCGCCTTTTGTAGAAATCAGAAAAATATCATAATATTTCGCTTCCTGAACAAAACGTTTGAAATTTTCACGATAACTGGCATCCAATCGACGATAGTCATCGGATTCCACGCCGCTTTGCTCATAGATTCTGGAGAATTCTATTAAGGCTTCGTGCGTTGTACTGGAATCACGCACCAAGCTGGAATCAAGAAAACGCTCCTTCAAATAGCTGTCGATCTGCTCAATCTTTTTATCGGCGATGGCGGAAACATTCCGGATAGCTGATTTCTTTATTTCATTTTCAAAGGTATGCAGTAAACTATTACCAATAAACAATATTGGTAATAAAGAAACTAATGTAAACCAAACAGCGAAACGCTGTGTCAGTGAAGTAAATTTCATCAGTTTCTCCTTGAATTCTGGTTGGAGGCTCTATTCTTTGTCTAAGCTATTTGAATTTTTACTGACGGCCCCAGATTATAAAATTTCGTTGTACATATCCTCGTATTAATTTTATTGAACATTGTGCCGTTGATCCAGCCACAATCATTTCTGCAATACTTATTATAGATAACCAAGATTGCCTCTCAAATTATGAGCCTAGTCCGATTTGCCAAAAATAGCGACAGTAATATTGCCCTTTGGGCAAAAAAGCGTTTTTTCTCCTGTAAAAGGTGTTGTTCAAAATAGTTTTATGAGAACATGTTAAAGAAAAGGTAAATTCTGTCAAATGCCATTGATACTTGGCCATTGGAAATTCTGAGAATCTCACATTAATGATACATCAGTTCATGGAAGTTACACTTACGAACATCAATCAGTATTTTCCGCGCATAGCGCCCTGCTTTACACGACCCAGCCGGTTGCAGTCCTTCCTTCCAGGGGTTTTGCTGTTGTTCTTTCTCCACCAGCCTGCATCTGCTGCCGTAATAGGCAAAGTAGTGCAGCCCTTTGGGAGTTATACCTATACTGCTGATGACAACCTATTGCGTATACGGGATAAAGTGGATCCCCTGCCGCTGCTCGGCACGCGTAATCTTTTCGATATGTCCCATCGTTTTACCGGCGGTCTCATGTTCGAGAAAGAAATCAGCCGGCAACGATTGACCGCCAATTTGAACTGGACCCACACCAGTTTCGATAAATTCAATCAGATGGATAACGATCTGAAGAGTTTGACCGGTAACTGGAACTGGTTTTTAGGCAACCGGTTGGAAGGTAATATGGGAGCAAGCTACGTGCAATCCCTGTCACCGTTCCTGTTTCAGCCGGGTGTTAGAAATATACGTACCGAGCAGAGAGAATTTATTAATGCCGTCTGGCGCTTTCACCCAAGCTGGAATTTACATGGCGACTATACGCGCTATGATCTCAGTAACGATAGTCCGAGCAACATCTTTAGATTTCTAAACCGGACTGAAGACCGGTTTGAAGGCGGAGTAGACTACCTGACATCCGGTAGAAATACTGTGGGTGTGCTCTTTCGCAATATAATCGGTGATTTTCCGATTCTTGTCCGAGCACCGGATGGCTCATTCACAGACAACAGCTATGATCAGAAAGAAGCATTGGCCAAAATCAACTGGGCAGTATCTGCAAAATCCAGCCTTAGCGGGACGGGCGGGTGGGTAGAACGCAATAATGCCAGCTTTACAGCGCGTAATTTTAGCGGATTTAATGCCCGCATGACCTATCACTGGCAACCTACCGACAAGATCGGATTATCGATTTCCGGATGGCGCGAGACCGCAGCAATGCAACAGCTTACTGCAAGTTTTAGTCTTAATACTGGGGTACGTGTTGCTCCATCCTGGGACATTACACAGAAAATAAGATTGGAGGGAGATTTTTTCTATCAGCATATGAAGTTTGACCGCTTTTCGATTCTCACCGACGGAGCATTACCATTGGGTATAAACAACACGCTTCGCAATGCAGCGATAAAACTCATATACACCCCTTATCTTGGTTTGCAGCTCAGTGCCTCGATCTACAATAATCACTTAAAATCAGATTCCTCTCGAGGCGGGTTTGACGCAAATGGTGCAAATATCAATTTACAGTATACTTACGGAAGACGATGACAGCCAACGATTTACCCATAGTGGCCTTCTTCAAGCACCTGCTCGACCCTTTCATCATATGGAGCATGCTGATACTGACAACCTGGATGTATGACGAAGATTTTACCAGTTACTATCTAGTATTAGTCATTATTACCTTTTTCATTTCCACCTACATTTACGAGCGTATTCTCATTTACCGCAATTGGCGCAAAGGCAGATTGCTTGCCTATATGCGGGATACGGTAATGGGCTGGCTGGTGATTATCACTATCCTGATATTTCTAGGTTATGCCACCAAATTTCACAATCAGTTTTCCGGAAAAGTGCTTCTGACCTGGTTTATTGTCACACCATTGATGCTGATTGCCAGTCATATCACCGTACGCAGTATCGTCACCAACCTGTACAACAAAGGTAAATTGCGTTTAGCAATTGTGATCGGAGCGAACGAAACCAGTTTTGCGTTCATCCAGCATATCGCAGAGCTCCCCTTTCTGTTGATTAAATATCAGGGTTTCTTCGATGAACGCAACAGTTCCCGAATCGCCGGCGATTTTGGATCCCATTTGGGAGAACTGACCCATCCTCCCGTAGCCGCAACGGTTACCAGGCCGGATAACTTCGGATCCCGTTTGGGTGGACTGGCTGATGTCGTGCCTTACATTCAAAAGCATAATATCGAGATGGTTTTTATTAGCTTGCCGATGTCGTCTCAGCCGCGTATTCAGAAGCTTATGGATGAGTTACCCGACACTACGGTTTCTATCTATTTCCTGCCGGATATTTATATCTTTGATTTGATGCAAACCCGTTTCGAATACATTGGTGATGTGCCAGTAGTTGCAATGAGTGAGTCACCTTTTGTCGGTGTCGATGGCGTGGTCAAGGCTGCTAGCGACTTTGTGCTGGCTTTGGTGATTATTATTTTGCTCTCTCCAGTGATGGCGTGCATTGCATTGGCGGTAAAGTTTACTTCGCCGGGTCCGGTTATCTTTAAACAGCGCCGTTATGGTCTCAACGGCGAGGAGATTATCGTCTATAAGTTTCGCTCGATGACCGTCACGGAAGATGGTGCAAGCATTCAACAGGCGAAACAAAACGATCAACGGCTTACGAAAATCGGCGGCTTCTTGCGCCGCACATCATTGGATGAGTTGCCGCAGTTCTTTAATGTGTTGCAGGGACGCATGAGTATTGTCGGCCCGCGCCCGCATGCGGTGGCCCATAATGAGCTGTATCGCAAGCTGATTAAAGGCTATATGCTACGCCACAAGGCCAAACCAGGCATTACCGGATGGGCTCAAGTCAACGGCTGGCGCGGTGAAACTGAAGTGTTGGAAAAAATGAAAGTACGCATCGAACACGATTTGTATTATCTTAAACATTGGTCTATCTGGCTCGACCTCTGGATCATCCTCAAAACCGTCTGGATCGTACTGCGTAAAGATAATGCGTACTAACTAATGCCTATCCCGGATGAAGCTTATCCAGTTATGCCCCCCAGCCAGCGACTGATATCGCTTATTTCCTGTTCACATACGCTATGCGCCATAGGGTATTCATGCCATTCAAGCGAATAATTAGCGGTGAGTAATTTTTCTTTCGAAGCAATTGCATGTGTTATGGGTATTACTGCATCATAAATGCCATGCGCCATAAATATTCGTGTTGAGGCATTTGCAACACTGGCTTCCGTCGTAAGTGTTTCCACAAGCGGTAAGTAGCATGACAAAGCGATAATCCCAGCAAGAGGATTGGTCTGACGCAACCCGGCCTGCAATGCCATCGCACCGCCTTGTGAGAATCCGGCCAACAGGATATGTTTTGAGGGAATACCACGCTGAATTTCTCTTTCAATCAAAGCATCAATAGCTTTTTGCGAATCACGAATACCGGATTCATCTTGACGATTATTAAAATCAGCATGATAAATGTCATACCAGGCACGCATGATATAGCCATTATTTATACTGACTGGACGCTCAGGCGCATGCGGAAAAACAAACCGCATCGATGTTTCAGGCAGTAACTCCAGTTCACTGACTATCGGCACAAAATCATTCCCATCGGCACCCAGTCCATGTAACCAAATAATAGCATGCGTAGGGCAAATACTCGTCTCAATCTCAACAACGGGTAAATAATCAGCTGTTTCATTAATCATATAGAAGCAATAACCTACATTGTATTGACATAAAGAATTGATAGGATAAAATTTGCGCAACTCAAAGAAACTATAAAGGAAACTATGAAACGCAGGGATTTTATTAAATTAATTGGATCAGGTGTACTGACTTTTCCAATTTCGTCCTTAATGGCCTCGCAACAGTCGGCACAATCGACAGATTTTAGTAATTGGACCAGCTATCGTCTGTCCTTTCAGGTCGACCTACCGGATAAAGGTAATTCTGCTCGATTATGGCTCCCACTGCCGGACACCAACGATCCCGGTTTTCAATTTACTCAAGGTAGTAACTGGAGCGGCAATGCCACAAAAGCTTCATTTTCCACCATCGGCACAAGTGCCTTTCCCATATTTAAAGCAGAATGGCAAGGAAAACAAAAGAGCAATCAGCGGCATATCACGGTCAGTTGCATTGTAAAAACTTCCAATCATTCCTTTGATCTTGACCATTACCCTGCGAGCAAGAATGCTGCACTGCCCAATAGCATCAAGAATTACCTTAACCCAACCCACCTAAAACCAACGAATGGCATTGTACGTGAAACCGTACATTCCATCATAAAGGAAAAAAATGCCGCAACGACCTTGGAACAGGCAAGAGCTATCTATAATTGGGTTATAGACAATGGACAATATGATGAAGGAACTCGTGGACGCGGGCGAGGCGACGTTAAATCAATGCTTGAAAAAAACGATTTATCCGGAAAATGCGTTGATCTAAACTCATTGTTTGTTGCGCTTGCAAAAGCAGCCAATATTCCCGCACGCAACCAATATGGCATTCGCATCAACGAATCAAAATTACACCCTTGTATCGGGCAATACGGTGACATTAGTCAATCCCAGCATTGCCGGGCAGAATTCTTTCTAGCCGGTCGCGGCTGGATACCGGTAAATCCAGCTGATGTTCTACAAGTATCAAAATTAGAAAACCTGCCTCTGAATGATTCGAAGATTGTTCAGTTAAGGGAAAAATTTTTTGGTACTTGGGAAATGAACTGGTTGGCATTCAATCACGCTGAAGACTTGTCACTAAACCCTGCAAGTAATACCAGCAAGTTACCATTCTTTATGTTCCCTCATGCTGAAATAGACGGAAAAACGTTGGATAGCTTAGATCCTGAGAGTTTTTCATACAAAATAACCTCAGCTGAGCTGATAGGAACCGGCGCTAAGTTTTAGATATAGTTAGCTGCTGAAGTAAAGTAAAGGACACATTTGAACTTGCAATTTACAACACGAATGCTCAGGCACCCAAACTTGAGTCTGTTTAATCCCCTAATATGAATACATTCTACATATACTTCTTCAGAACTTGACACTTACTTTTCATTTATGTAGTCTGCGTCACACTTGCTTCAGGTGCCTTTAAGTTTTCTCCTTGAAGGTTAAACGGGAAGCTGGTGCGCTCTGATTAAATTCAGGCAATGCCAGCACTGCCCCCGCAACGGTAATTGAGTTAACAATCTGCATCATGCCACTGTGCAACGACACGGGAAGGCGCAGATCTGGGATTTATTCCGCTCATGAGTCCGGAGACCGGCCAGAAGTGAACATTACTACGGTATTGCGGAGGGCAATCGGTGTCAATATGATCAGCTTTCATTTTCCAGGCTGGTCTGTTTGTCCATTCCAAATCTCCCTTCTGCATTCCTTATTTATTGAATTTATCAACGCGCGGGTGTGCGCGAAGGAATCAGATCATGCAAAAATGCCGTTTACCGGCAGTGGCTGTGCTATGGCTTGGCACAGCATCAAGTGTGTTTGCAGCCACTGCAAATCATCAGGAAAAACCCGTTATTGTCACGGCCACACGCACGGCACAAACTGCCGAATCTTCGCTGGCTTCAGTGACGGTCATTACACGCGCGGATATTGAGCGTCAGCAAGCGCGATCGATTCAGGATCTGTTACGCGGTGTACCCGGCGTGAGTATTTCCAATAGCGGGGGAGCTGGCAAGAGCACTTCGGTTTTCATGCGTGGCACTGAATCTGACCATATTCTGGTGATGATCGATAACATCAAGGTTGGCTCGGCCACATCGGGCGCGACTGCGTTTGAGAATATTCCCATTGAACAGATTGAACGAATTGAGATTGTACGTGGCCCACGCTCCAGTTTGTATGGCTCTGAGGCCATCGGCGGTGTTATTCATATTTTCACCCGAAAAGGTGATAGTGGCGGTCTCAAGCCGAATTTTGGTTTTGGCGGCGGCACCTATGGCACATTGGAGGGCTCGGTGGGCTTGTCGCAAAGAGGTGCGCAAGGCTGGTTAAATATGAACGCCAGCGGAATCGGCACAAAAGGATTCAATGCTTGTACCGGTTCCGATACGGCAGGCTGCTTTACTCATGAGCCTGACCGGGATGGTTATCGCAATGTCGCGGGCAGCATGCGCGCAGGCTATCGGTTTCAGAATGGGCTGGAAATTGATGCCAGCTTCATGCATTCCGCGGGCAAAACCGAGTTTGATGGCAGTTTTGTCAATAAGGCTGTCTTGGCACAACAGGTCCTTGGCGGCACAGCACGTTACTCCCCAGTAGATTTCTGGCGCATCAATCTGATTGCAGGCCGCAGCCGGGACGATTCAGACAATTTCTTGGGCACTGCCTTCCAAAGCCGGTTTAATACCATACGTGATACAGTTACCTTGTTGAACGACTTTACTTTGGGCAAAAATCAATTGTTAACAGTCGGTACAGATTATCAAAATGATCACGTCAAAAGTACGGAAGCATTCATTGTCAACTCGCGCACTAATTGGGGCGCATTTGCTCAGCATCAGGCAACTGTCGCTAAGCATGATATCCTGCTGTCCCTGCGACATGATGATAATCAGCAATTTGGCAGCCGAGTGACCGGTGGCGCTGGCTGGGGTTATCCGCTCACTGAGAATATTCGCCTGCTGGCCAATTTTGGCAGCGCTTTTAAATCCCCCACATTCAATGAACTGTATTTTCCCGGCTTTAGTAACCCGAATTTGCGTCCGGAAGACTCACGCAGCTACGAATTCGGCACTCGCGGCAAAGCGGATTGGGGAAATTGGTCGTTGAACGTTTATGAAACCCATATTCTCCATTTGATTGCTTTTGACGCCAATACCTTCGCACCCGCCAATATTGATCAGGCACGCATACGCGGATTTGAAGGCGTAATCAGCACACAAATTAAAGGCTGGCAATTCAATACGAACCTGTCATTGCTTGACCCAGTGAATCGTTCATCTGAGTTAAATCGAGGTAATATACTGCCACGGCGCGCTGAACAATCATTTCGGCTGGATGCCGATCGTCAGTTTGGGCAATATTATAAATTGGGTGCCATGCTTCTGGCCGAAGGCGAGCGTTATGATGATCTGGCCAATACCCGTAAACTGGACAGTTACGTCAAATTTGATCTGCGTGCTGAATATATCTTGAACAAACATTGGCGCTTGCAGGGACGTATTGAAAATTTATTTAATGAACGCTATGAAACAGCTGCATTCTTCAATCAACCAGGGCGGAATTTCTTTGCCATGGTACGTTATCAACCTTAACAAGGAGTTAAATATGTTGACTTTATCCACCCGCAATCAAATGGCTATCGGATTGTTACTTGTGTTATTGATGATTCTCACCCGCAGCCATCACTTTGCCTCGGTACATAATCTGGCAGATGCCTCTTGGGCCATTTTCTTTCTGGCCGGAGTCTATCTGCGTTCTGCATGGCCATTACTGGGTTTCTTTGCTTTGAGCTGGTGGCTGGACTTTGCAGCTTATACTTGGGGCGGCGTCAGTGATTTTTGTATCACACCGGCTTATGTGTTCCTGCTACCGGCTTATGCTTCGTTATGGCTGGCTGGCCGCTGGTACGCCAAGCAATACCAATTTACATGGCATACCGTAGCGCCGCTTTCTCTCAGTGTCATAGCAGGTTTAATTCTGTGTGAATTATTTTCCAGCGGCGGCTTTTATTTTTTCTCCGGTCGAATTGCGGAAACGTCCTTTAGCGAATTTGGCGAGCAAGTGATCAAATACTTCCCGCTTTATATCGAGACATTCGTTTTTTATTTGGGCC
Source organism: Nitrosomonas sp. Is79A3 (assembly GCF_000219585.1). NCBI lineage: Bacteria > Pseudomonadati > Pseudomonadota > Betaproteobacteria > Nitrosomonadales > Nitrosomonadaceae > Nitrosomonas > Nitrosomonas sp. Is79A3. The sequence goes on from NC_015731.1 coordinate 3,038,734, forward strand.
TCGCCATCGTGATGCATACGCTATTTACGTTGATTATTCAGCAATTCAATAATCCACGTAACACCACAACGGGATAACGGTATGGTTGATTCCGAGCGTTCTGAACGCCACCGCACACGCATGCAACGCAAAAAAGAAGTCATTGATGCGGCGATTGCACGTGCGGATCGTGAACAAGGTTTACTGCTAATTCTCACTGGCAACGGCAAAGGCAAATCCAGTTCAGCATTCGGCATGATCGCACGGGCACTGGGTCATGGCATGCGCGTAGGCGTGGCGCAATTTATCAAAGGCCGCTCGGACACGGGCGAAGAAGCCTTTTTCCGTAAACAGGAGAATGTCATCTGGCATGTCTTAGGTGAAGGTTTTACTTGGGACACGCAAAATCTGGAACGCGACACGGAAACAGCACAGCGCGGCTGGGCCATCGTACAGGAAATGCTGCACGATCCAGCAATCGATCTAATCGTGCTCGACGAACTGACCTATCCGCTCAAGTTTGGCTGGCTGGATTTAACCACGGTGCTGGGCGATCTGAAAAACCGCCCGCCCATGCAGCATGTCGTGATTACCGGACGTAGCGCACCCGAAGCACTGTGCGAAGCTGCGGACACGGTTACTGAGATGACAGACATCAAGCACGCCTTTCGTGCCGGTATTCAGGCACAGAAAGGCATTGACCTGTAACATCATGACCACACAAACATTGATGGTTCAAGGCACCACTTCGGATGCGGGGAAGAGTATGCTGGTGACGGCATTATGCCGCTGGCTGGCACGTCAAGGTGTTAGTGTTGCGCCATTCAAACCGCAAAATATGGCACTCAATAGTGTTGTAACGGTTGATGGCGGAGAGATTGGTCGTGCGCAGGCAGTTCAAGCCTTGGCCGCTGGATTGGCACCGCATACGGATATGAATCCGGTATTGCTCAAACCCAATACAGATAAAAATGCGCAAATCATCATTCATGGTCATGCAATCGACAACATGGATGCTCGCGGATTTCATGATTATAAATCGATAGCACTGAAGGCAGCGCTCGAATCGCATTCGCGGCTCATCGAAAAATACGACAAGATTATTGTGGAAGGTGCCGGCTCACCGGTTGAAATCAATCTGCGTGCCAACGATATTGCAAATATGGGCTTTGCGGAAGCTGTCGATTGCCCGGTGATTCTCATTGCCGATATTGATCGCGGCGGTGTTTTTGCCCATCTAGTGGGCACACTGGCATTATTAAGCGAAAGTGAGCAGGCGCGCATCCAAGGTTTCATCATCAATCGCTTTCGTGGCGATATCGCATTACTTCAACCGGGACTAGACTGGCTGGAACAATATACAGGCAAGCCCGTATTGGGTGTTTTACCTTATCTACAGGGCTTACATCTGGAAGCGGAAGATGCTTTACCGCGTACAACAGATTTTGTTGAACCTATGGAGCAGGATTGTCTTCGAGTTATTGTCCCTGCTTTACCACGCATCAGTAATCACACCGATTTTGACCCGTTGCGCTTGCATCCACAGGTCAATCTACAATTTATTGGTCCCGGAGAAACCATTCCACCTACCGATTTGATCATACTACCGGGCTCCAAAAGCGTATGCGCTGATTTAAATTGGCTACGCGATCAAGGTTGGGAATTGGCAATCCGCCGGCACTTACGCTACGGCGGAAAACTGATAGGTATCTGTGGCGGTTTCCAAATGCTGGGAAAACATATTCATGACCCCAACGGCCTTGAAGGTGACGCCGGTAGCGCACAAGGATTTGCTTTCTTCGATATGGAAACAACGCTTGAACCAGAAAAATTACTGCGTAACACGCAGGGAACATTCGCCTTTAATAATGCAGTCATAACGGGTTATGAGATCCATACAGGCATCACCACTTATCACACCCACTATCAACCTTCCGTTCATCTGACGCACAGTGATGATGGCGCAATCAGTGAGGATGGCTTGATACTGGGAACCTATCTGCATGGCATTTTTGAATCACCTCCCGCCTGCGACGAATTATTAATCTGGTCCGGATTAGGTAATCTAAATCATAAACTTGATTACTATGCGATACGCGACGTTCAAATTAATCGTTTAGCAGATTGTGTTGATCAATATCTGGATACTGCATATTTGCATCGTTTACTCAGCTTATCAGTGAAAACATCATGAGGACAGGCAAAACATTGATTCTCGGCGGCGTCCGTTCAGGTAAAAGCCGGTTGGCAGAACGATTAGCCACGGAAAGCCAGCTTCCAGTTACCTATATCGCAACAGCCACTATCGAAGACGACGAAATGCGAAAGCGAATTACCGCGCATCGGGTGCGACGTCCTGATCATTGGCAAGTCATTGAAGAGCCTTTAGAGCTAGCTTCAGTTCTGATCCAGAATGCAAATATAAAAAGCTGCTTATTAGTCGATTGCCTGACACTCTGGTTAACCAATTTATTGATTCAACCGGACACATCAAAATTTGACACTGAGCGTGCGGCATTGATTAAAGCACTGCCTCATTTAACAGGAAAACTTATTCTAGTCAGCAACGAAACAAACATGGGAATCACACCAATGGGTGAACTGAGTCGGCGCTATTGTGATGAAGCCGGTAAATTGCACCAAGAAATTGCTCACCACTGCGAGCAAGTGGTTTTAACCGTTGCCGGATTGCCTTTGATGCTCAAAGGAGAACGTGTGTGACCGAACAAACTACCCTTAGCTGGCTGAATATACCATTAGCTATTCCTAACCTTGAAATGGCTCGACTAGCACAGCTACGCCAAGCACAACTGACTAAGCCACCCGGATCTCTCGGTCGCCTTGAAGAAATTGCTATTCAACTGGCCGCTTTGCAAAATACACAAAAACCTTGCGTTGATCAGGTTCACATCGCAATATTTGCCGGTGATCATGGCATTGCAGCAGAAGGTGTCTCAGCGTTTCCGCAATCGGTAACCGGTGAGATGATCCGTAACTTTGCAAACGGCGGCGGTGCAATCAATATTCTCGCTCGCACTCTGAAGGCTTCGCTTGAGATTATTAATCTGGGAACAGTGCAAGATATGCAGTCATTGATGGGTGTAGAGCATTTCAACCTGGGATCTGGCACAGCAAGTTTTCTTCACGAGCCCGCAATGACATGGAATCAACTGAATCGAGCATTGAGCGTTGGTTTTGAGGTAATTGAGCGCACAAAACAAAATAACAAACAATTATTTATCGGGGGCGAAATGGGAATTGGCAATACCACAAGCGCCACTGCTCTGGCGTGTGTCTTACTGAATGAGCAGCCTGCAATGCTGACTGGTTCCGGTACCGGACTTGACAGTGACGGCATCGCACATAAGATCAACGTCATTTCACAAGCATTGTCTTTGCATAACCCAATCATCGATTCTCCTTTGGATGCGCTTCGCCGTGTCGGAGGATTTGAGATTGCTGCTTTGACCGGTGCGTATATTCATGGTGCGCAAATAGGATTACCGATGCTAATTGATGGTTTTATCAGTACAGTTGCTGCATTAACCGCTGAGCATATTTTGCCGGGATGTAAGAAGTGGTTCTTATATTCCCATAGATCTACAGAATCCGGACACGATACGATTCTCAAAGCGCTCGATGCAAAGCCGTTGATTGATTTAGACATGCGATTAGGAGAAGGTAGTGGCGCAGCGATCGCATTCAGTCTAATACTCATGGCCTGTAAGTTGCATAATGAAATGGCTACATTCTCAGAAGCCCAGGTTTCGCAAAAGAACTAATCTCCATTAAACCATGATGACTTTTATTGATCTACTCAGACATGGTGAAACTGAGAACAATAATCGCTATTGCGGCAGCACTAATTATCCACTGACTCAACTCGGCTGGAAGCAAATGTGGAGCGCCATTGAAGAAAATCCATGCCAGTGGCAACAGATCATCACTTCGCCTTTAGCACGTTGCGCAAGCTTTGCACACGCACTAGGACAACAATATTCCATTCCGGTAACACAAGATGGCCGTATACAGGAAATTCATTTTGGAGAGTGGGAAGATCATTCTGCTTCTGAGTTGATGCAAACCGATGCCGACGCTTTATCCCGTTTCTGGCATAATCCTCTGCATTATCCCCCTCCTAACAGCGAACATTTACTTGATTTCGAAGCGCGCGTATTGGCCGCATGGCAGGATATTCAGCAACAATTCAGCGGTAAGAAAGTTTTACTCATTTCGCATAGTGGCGTAATTCGCATCATTCTTTGTCATCTTCAGCAGCACCCGCTTGAACGTTTGCTAGAATTTTCGGTTAACCATGCAGATATCAAGCATGTATGTATCGAACAAACAGAACCCCCTCATGACCTGTATATTTCCAATCCTTATACATGATTAGGCCATTTCTCATTGCGATGCAATTCCTGACTCGATTACCCGTTCAGCTGGCAACACAGCCTAGCGAGAAAGACCTTGGATACTCCTTACTGTTCTATCCGCTTGTTGGTTTGATCATCGGGTCCATTCTCATTGGATTGGGCTGGCTGTTGACCGGCACACCACCGCTGGTGATTACTGCATTACTTATCACTTCCTGGATATTACTAACCGGAGGATTACATCTGGACGGCCTAGCGGATAGTGCTGATGCTTGGATTGGCGGAATGGGCGATCAATTAAAAACACTGGCAATTATGAAAGATCCGAGTTGCGGCCCAGCCGGTGTGGTGGCAATCGTAGTAATCATACTACTCAAGTTTGTAGCGCTACATACCACGATAATTGCTGGCGAATGGATCACTCTATTATTTGCTATTACTCTCGCCAGAACGTTATTACCGCTGCTGTTTCTGACCACACCGTACGTCAGAAGCAATGGATTAGGTTCATCACTGTCTTCCAATCAGCCGCGACTATTGAGTATTTTAATCATAGTCGTAGTATTTATGCTTATGTTCCTAATAGCTGATATGCGCTATTTATTACTAGCACTGACTGCACTCATTACGTTCTTCTTTTTACGCAATCTTATGATTCAACGAATCGGCGGAACAACGGGTGATACGGCAGGTGCCTTGGTAGAGATTACAGAAACTACTGTTTTATTGGTTTCGGTGATAACTATAAATATATACAGTATTATCAATACTATAATGAATCTGCAATAATTTTATAACCAGCAAAAATTATTCTGATAACTATATTTTTATCTTTTTTCGATTCGGCAAGCTTCTCTGTTGCTTCCGCCTCTTAATATCAAACACCACCCCATTGATTTATATGTCTATGAACAATACCACTTTCAGTTTGATGCTTTCTGGGGATTATTAAAGCAATTAAGTGGCGACTTACCCTGCAATTTCGGAAAATTTTTCTGAAATTCGAACTTCATACTGAAAATAGTATAGAGGCATATAAAGTTATTTCTAAAGTAGGTTACATCACCAAGAACTGTCGCAAAAAAATTATCAATCTAGCAGTTTCCATGCGTCAGCGCGAAAGGCTTTAGGGATAAATCCATAACTTTCACGCTGCCCGTGAAATTAGCACCAATCTTTTCCCCTTAAAAAGTTCTAATAGAAAACCTGGAATGAAAGACTATCTCTTCGCGGCGACTCAAACTTAAACTAGGCTTCGTGCACACTCACGGAGTTTACTTGGAACAACAGTGTTTATATCGCTAGCAATGTAACAAAATACAAAATCAACTGCCTTTTCAGCCAAAACCCTAATGATAGTTATCTTGTGCTATTTTCTGCTCGATTCTTCAGCTTTGGCATATCCAACATTCTTTTCTCATGAGTATGAGCTCAATAATCCCCGCTTATTTTTAAATCTTAATACAGATTTACAACCACTTTAAGCTGCAGTTTGTTTATCTGATTTGCGTTTGCTTCGCATATAGAAGAAAACGCCAATTGCAAGCACCAGCACAACCGGTGCAATTATTGCCGATTTAGGTGTTGGACGGCCTTCTCCTACTGAGAATGGAAAGCGTGACACATAATCCTGTGCACCACCTGTCACTGTCACCAGTCCTACAAATTTACCTTTCTCCGGGAAAGTATGGTCTACAGTTATTGATGCCGTTGGGTATACCTTCGGCGGTAAATGAAATACTGTTATCGCATCCAGATTCTCTTCTGATCCCGTGTCACGAATAATCCGTACTTCCGTTTTTAGTGGGCGCAATTCTTCTTGGATGTAATCCAGTGCGATCACTGTTTTTCCAACTTCCGGGATGTCTTCACAGAACTCTTCTTCTTGTGAGAGGGGTTGATAGCCCGTAAAGTGCATTCTGTAGGGCCCTACTGTCAATACACACATATCTTCCGCCAAAGCCAAGCCGCCATGCGCTTGTACTTGCGCTGTGAACATCATGCTCATTGCAAATAATACTGTCAATATTGCTTGCTTTATATCTATTATTCTTGCTGACATTGTTTGAATTTCCTGTCGATAAATGGTTAGTTTATGATGACTTTCTTTTAGGTGTCATCGTGTAATTCAGCTTTTCTTTGCACGACGCGAGGCTATCCAGTCTCTGAAACGCCTTGATCTGATGAGTTTATACCCAAGTATTGTTGTCAGCAATAGGCCGACTGCTGGTCCTATGGTTGCTCTGAATACTTCTGCATAATTAATCATTTCTACTCGCAAGTGATACTCATAGTTCAGTGGCGGCACTCCTTCCGCCGTGACCACTACGAGATATTTCCCTGGGTCCAACGCGCTGCTCATGCTGATGACACCATCTTGATACAGTGCAGGTCGTGCATTTGTGACGGTTTCTCCTTCACTTGCTTTGCTGCCTTTGATTACCTTTACGCCAATTGGCATATCACGCAATGCTGGATCTACTAAATCTATAACGAGTACGGTGCTGCCTGCCTTGGGTATATCCGTGCAATAATGTCCGCCTTCATCTACCTGTGGCTGGTAGGTACTGAGGTGAATCATGTTCTCGCCGATCCGGCGCATACAGCTGTCTTCTTCCATGGCAACTTTGCCATGTGCGCTAACTGTATTTGTGTAAAGTGCCATAACAAGTATAAAGACTGCGATCCCTGCTTGTGTTATTTGTCTTGTCACGACAAATCCTCCTCTTGGGTAAGCGCCTCTAATTTTGCCTGTTCTTCTAGTGTCCGCATTCTCTTTGTGTAGTACCCTAAATTTTACTTTGTTCTCTTCTACTGATAAAAAAGCCGGTACACCGGCTGTCTTGCGACAGTGGTGTACCGGCGTTGATGCTTAACTAAGCTTATAGCTTGGTAAAGACTGGGATAACTGCACCAGCAATACTATTAATATAGCGATTGCCTTCTTGGTCCCAGGTCATCAGTAAGCCACCAAAGCGGCTTTCTGGGTCACCCAACAGTGCCATCAAACGTTGTACTTCCCACAACGCATCTTTGGCTTCCATCTTAACTTCACGGGTTTCTCCAGGCTGAATTCCTTTGTCGTCATCCATTGATAAACCAGTTGCTACCAGTTCTCTTGGATAATCTGGATCCAGGTGTTGCTGTCCCAATTTGTTAACAAAACGTACACCTGCTGTGGTGAATTCACCGATGTTGACCGCTGAGTCTCCATTGTTGGTGATTTCCATGGTCACACGTAATGCGCGGCCTGGTACGTCATAGTTAGCATGTGTTACTTTGATTGCAACTGGGTTCGGTGCAATCGGCATTGGTGCTACTTTAGATTCACCAGCTTGGATCGGTACTGTGTATGGGTGCACGCTTTCTGTATAACGATAGCCTCCCCATACCACTGCACAGGTCAGGATCGCAACTGCCAATCCAACTTTTCTGTCCGTTGGTGATGTCAGTAACTCATCACCATACGCCAGCAATACACGGCTACGTGGCAGGAACATCGGTTTCGCTACAAAGTAGCCAATCCAGAAGCAGCCGATAGCTAGCCATAATACATGCCAGAATATGCCATTGCTGAAGTTGAAATTCTCCAGGTCAATGGTTTTACCAGTCAGTGTGGTGATTGGGTTGGTGAAGTCATCCCAACTTCCAGAGATGTTCATCCAAGAGGCTGGGCCTGCAATAGGTCCTGCGTCCTTGATGTTTACCATCGCGTGCATGTGATGACGTCCTGGAATCCTTGCTTTCAGTTTCACTTCAAATTCATAGTCACGTCCAATTTCCAGTGGGCCTGATATGAAGGTCGGTTCGCCATTCAGCTTGGTGCTTAAACGTACAAACACCGGGCTAGGACTTCCTACGTTAAAAAATGCACGTGTTGGCTTACCTACCGCACGTGGCCAATCTTCTGCTAAGTGAAACTTCCCTGTCATGGTAGCAATGTCATTGACTTTGGTGACTTTCGGTTGCCATTTCAAGTCGTACCATTGAATACTACGCATACGCAGGAACGGTTCTTGTGAACGTTCACCGTGTGCCGCTGCCGGTGCTACGTCTACTACCAGCGTTACCGCCAGTGATGCCGCTCCTATCGCAGCTCCATACAGGCCTAATACGCCCAGCTTTAAAATGCTTTTTATATTCATTATTTGATCCCCTGTGCAAAGCCTTTTTCACCAAAAGCTGTTACGTCGTTCTTCATAGAGATACGACCTCTTTCACCTTTAACATAGTAGAAAGCGGTGCAATATAATTTGCCAAAGTACCACCATACACAGAACATCAGCATGGATACAAAAGCCCCGAAGAAGGCCGCAATCACTGTGGTGTGTCCACCAAACGTACGCAGTGAGCCTTGTTCAATCAAGCGCACATATTCCGGTGTACCAGTCCGCACATACAGGAATCCTGTGTAGTCAGCTACTGACAGTAATACACCTTCTACTACCACTGGTAAGTGGGTCGGGCCAAATATCGGCCAGTTGCCTGGATAGAAAAACAATCCCCAGAAACCACCGCCTAACAGTGCTGTAATCAGCCAGTTACCCGTCAACAGTAAAACTGTATCTAACATCAGCGCACCAGGAATCATGGTTGATGGCAATACAAAGTTGATTGGGTAATGTGACCACCAGTAGAAGCCCCAGTAACGGGTCAGCCATTCACCTACTAACAGGCATACGATACAGAGTGTCGCGCCAAATGGCAGGCGATAGTTTACCCACAGGTAATACTGAAGCGCTGCACAGTACATGATACCTACAATCGGTGTTACAACAGGCCACCATTGACGGTCTTTCCAGTCAAGCCAAAAATCCCAGTCTCCTGCCAGTAGCATGAAGTGCATGTGATAGGTACCAACCAGAAGAATACAGAGAATTGGAAAATACACCGCATCTATATATCTGGACATTCTGACTGCTTCTGGCGGCATCTTTGCCGCTGCTAAAATTTCGTCTGTTCTACTCACTAGACCCTCCCTTCTTCTTTTCGTGTGATATTAAATATGAAAACTCTTTGACGATTCCTTTACTACTACTTTGCTGCTAATTCGTCGTCGCGATACATTTCGTTTCCATAACTGCAAGTAACTTAAATCTCTTTACCACTCCTATCTCTCTTCGAGACAGGAGTGGTAATCTCGCCTAGATTAAGGAACTATCCGGTTGTTCAGAATCTCTTTGCTTGAGTTATTCCAGATAACGTCGGTCAGGTTGGAGTAACGGGTGATAATTTGTGCTGCGATACCACCTGAAAACAAGCCTGCCCAGCCCAGAATCACAAAGCCCCAGTGCAATGGCGCACTGAACAGTTCTTCCATGAACCAGAATGCATGACCCCATTCGTTCAATCCTACGTTAGGCAGAATCATCAATGGGCCTGCAATTGCCATAACCAGCGGGAATGATGTGCCGCGGCTATACAGTGGCAAACGGGTCATCGCGTACAGGTATGAGGCTATGCCACATACGATGTACATCGGGAATGAGCCGTAAAACACCACTACGTGACTTGGCGTGAAGCTAGTGTCACGAATAATCACTTGGTGCCACGATGCATCTTGTTCGGTGAAGAAGCTTCCGCCCCAGTAAACACCAAACAAATACACACCCAGCCACATCATCCAGTAGAAATAACGTTTGATCTCTAACTTTGGATCCAGGTTGTCCAGTTGTTCTTTCGTGTCACGGGTCTTCAGGATCCAGCCCCAGGTGATCAAAGCAAATAAAGGCATCAGGGTCATGTGTACGCGCCACAGTCCCATCCACACTTTGTCAAATTCCGGTTCCATCGAGTCCATGCCGTGTGAATATGCAAATGTCCTTTGATACCAGATCCAAAATATCGCCACCAATAACATGGTGAGCATTCCTATCTTGTAGTACTTTGAGTCGTACCACAGCGACATGTCATAGTTAGCGCTCGAACTTGCGCTCGTTGTGCCATAAGTTGTTGCCATGTTTCTATCTCCTAACTGTTAATCAAAACTACTTCCCGTTCTTACTACTTCTTATCACTTTTAATACTAATTAATTAGTACTGCTTTAAAATTCGGCAGCTAAATCTTCCCTGCTTACTTCTCTCAATTTAGCTACACCTCTCAGGCTAGTCGACCTTGGGGTTTAAAGTCAAGTCATTTGTCATAAAATCTCCTACCTTCCCCAATGGTCTTACACCCCAATATTCAAACTTTTTCCTTTACTCACAATAAGTAAAGGGATAATTGCCTTCCTCCAAAATTTTGTGAAATTTTCTGTAGGCACTTCCAAATTTACCTCATTGCTAGCCAGAAAAATTGATATCAGGGTATCATGCAATTACCTCAAAACGCATCAACGAAATTCATCTGATATTGATAAACTACTTCATAGAACTAGCTAATAAAATAGCCAATAAAAACATTACTAACCATTATATTAACCAAATTTTTCCTGCTTAAACAAAGATAAATTATGGCCTTATTGTAATAATGACCGAATCTTCATAAGTAGCATCGTGAATAATATTCATATTATTATCAACTGCAAAGCTGATAATATATTTTCCGGGGGGTAGATTAAGTGTATCGCTATCAAAAAGTGTAAATGAAGCAATGTTCGCTAAGGGTCCACCAAAAACTCTTATGGGTGTTTCTGATGCAACAAATTGAAATTGATCATTGAACCAATATATCGTCCCTGCTGGAGTTATTGCCTTGATCCAATAATCGGCCAAATTCCCGACACTTTTATTCGGGTTTAGCGCAACCAAAATTGTCAGATCTTCACCTTGCTTTAATTTGACTAAATCCGATGTTCCATTGGCGACCACTGAGACTTCCGGAAGATGTGAATCTGTAACAGCCAATTCCTGATTAAAGAACCATGAATAATCACTATTGAATGAAATATGTCCTGAATTAATGACAATATGAGAATCATTATCACCTATATACTGCGCACTGACCTCACAGGCAGAAAAAGGAGTTTTGTTATCAAAAACCAAAACAATATTTGCATTTTCAGTAATTCCTACATACTGCCAGTAGTGTCCGGAGATTCGAGAATTGTCGCATGATAACTCGTTGAACGACCATTACTAAATGACATATTTTTCTGTAATCGATTTCAACTTGCGCCAAACTTCTGACTTTTGTCAGGAGACTGCATATGCACGCAGGGAAATTGGTGTTTGCCCAATTAATGGAGCACCTGCCTTTGCGCACGTTTCATCAGTGCGTAGCCAGATATTCAGGTCGATATCCAACACTCAAGTTCTCGCATCTCGACCAGTTTCTGTGCATGGCTTTCGCACAACTGACTTACCGCGAGAGTCTGCGCGACATCGAAACCTGTCTGCGCGCCCACCAAGCCAAGCTCTACCATTTGGGCATACGAGGCAACATCGCCAAGAGTACGTTGGCTGATGCCAACGAGCAGCGCGACTGCCGCATCTATATGGATTTCGCGATGAGCCTGATCCAGACAGCCAGAAAGCTTTACGCCAGCGACAGCTTTGCTGTCGAGCTGGAACAAACGGTCTACGCACTCGATACCACGACCATTGACTTGTGCTTGAGCGTCTTTCCGTGGGCACGCTTCCGCTCCACCAAGGCTACCGTTAAGATGCATACGCTGCTTGACCTGCGCGGCAATATTCCAACCTTCATTCATATCAGCGATGGCAAGATGCACGAGGTCAATGTGTTCGACATCCTGACACCCGAAGCTGGCAGCTTTTACATCATGGATCGGGGCTTCACCGATTTTTCTCGCTGGTACACCATGCACCAAGCACAAGCATTTTTTGTAACACGCGCTAAATCCAATCTGCTTTTTCGCCGCGTCTACTCTCGCTCCGTGGACAAATCCACCGGACTGCGCTGTGACCAAACCATTGCCCTAAGGGCTCCCAAGGCTAGCAAGGATTATCCTCAGCACCTGCGGCGTATCAAGTTCTACGATGCAGAACACGACAAGCATCTGGTATTTCTAGCCAACAACTTCGACTTACCTGCGCTGACCATCGCTCAGCTTTATCGTTGTCGCTGGCAGGTCGAACTATTCTTCAAGTGGATCAAGCAACATCTTCGTATCAAGCGTTTCTACGGAACTACTGAGAACGCAGTCAAAACGCAGATATGGATTGCCATATCGGTTTATGTCTTGGTTGCCATCGTGAAAAAGCGGCTCAATACCGAAGCTTCGCTTTACACAATTCTACAGATTTTAAGCCTGACTCTTTTCGAGAAAACACCTATCGATCAATTGGTTAAAAATACCGAGGTGCAAATAACCATGTCGAAAAATAATAACCAACTGAATCTATTCAATTAAATCTCCGGACACTTCTGACATACTGCAGTAGTACTGTATAGTCATCGCTCGTCCCTGCAAGCATATCAAGACCACTCATACCCAAACGTAAGGTTGCCACATCATCACTAGTTAAGGTACGCCTTGACTCGCTTGCTTGGATACCTTGCTGCATTACTGCCTCAGTTTTCTCCAATCCGAATAATTTCGATACACTGCGATCACCATTGACTACATACTGATCACGCAAAGGTAGATCGTCAAGATTCTGACTATATGTTGTCTTATCAATCACTATTGGCAAAAGAAAAGGATTATTAATTCCTTTTAAAAACCAATATAAATTCACATCATCGCCACGTATGTCATCTCTGGAACCAATGACTCCATCAGTACCGCTATTTAAATCAAATAAATTATTGGCGCCTTTGGTAGAGGCCGTATAATTTTTATTATCATCGGCAAGACCTGATTCCGACGCCAAATTGGGATGCGAAAGCCCAATACAATGCCCCAGCTCATGAAGAGCAACAGACTCAAAATCAAAGTGATTTTCAGGAATACTATTTCCTGATGTGATTACATTCCCGGTTGTAGGCACTAATTGATTCCAAATGTTAATAGCATTCTGAAGAGGTATTTCCATCCTATCCGCATGGAGTGAGGAAGGTAAAATACCTACTGTTATAATCAGTTTTCCCCCTGTTCCATCATAGCCAGTTGGATGAGTTATCACATCAATCCCGTAAACATCTCCGGCGAATTCAAAAACCCCTGCTTTTGTTGGTTCTAATAATATTAGTATAATTAGTCAGCCCTGAAATATCCACAAGCACTTGATACTATGCTTGAATGATCTGATTCTTAATGCTCATAACGACCGGAAATGTTAAAATATCCAAGTGTTTTCTGGTCGAAATGGTGATTAAAAATGCTAAGACATAGCAGTACGATTCATCAACCGAATTTGTTTGGAACAGATTTGTTGATGCAACTTGATCCCAATGATTTGTTGCTGAAGCTTGCATCAGCGATACCCTGGCAAGAATTTGAGGAATCATTTTCCATCCATTACACGACGGCGGCAGGTGCGCCGAGTAAGCCGATCCGGCTGATGGTTGGGTTATTGATACTGAAGCAGTTAGAGAATCTGAGTGACGAATCGATAGTATTGCAGTGGAAGCGCAATCCTTATTACCAGGCTTTTTGCGGCATGAAAGAATTCCAGCAAAAGCTGCCTTGCCATAGTACGGAGCTAGTACATTTTCGCAAGCGCATAGGTGCGCAAGGTGTAGAGCGGATTTTCCGGATGAGCGTTGGTTTGCATGGGGAATCGGCGCTGGAAGATGTGGTTCATGTTGACACGACTGTGCATGAGAAGAACATCACGTACCCGACGGATAGCAAACTAGCGATCAAGATTATCAATCGCCTCAACAAGATTGGCCCCGCCCACGGCATTTCACAGCGGCGCACTTTCGTCAAAGAAGTGAAGTCACTGCGCCTGGATATTCGGCACTACCGGCACGTGAAGAAAAGAGCTAAGGCCAAACGCGCATTAAAGCGGCTCAGAACCATTGCAGGTGTATTGATACGGGAACTCAGGAGAGAATTACCGCAACACTGTCTGTTTGAATGCTATCAACGGGACTTTCTATTGTATGAGCGCGTATTACGGCAACAGCAAAACGATAAGAACAAGATCTACTCATTGCATGAACCGCAAGTGTACTGTGTCGCCAAGGGGAAAGACCACAAACAATATGAGTACGCTAGCCAAGCATCGATCGCCAGTACCGCAAAAGGTAATCTGATCGTCGGCGTAATCAGTCACGAACAGAATCTGCATGACAGCAATACGTTACCAGAGATCCTGCGTCATGTTGAGATTTCGCGCGGGAAAGCAGCCAAGCAAGCCGTATGCGATCGCGGCTACCGCGGCAAACGTGAAGTCAATGGAACCCAGATCATTTTGCCCGGAAAAGGACTCAAGAAAGATACCCGATACCAGAAAGACAAGAAGCGGAAACAGTGCAGGAGGCGTGCCGCGATTGAACCCATTATCGGCCACCTGAAATCGGATTATCGAATGGCGAGGAACTATCTGAAAGGCGCTATTGGCGATCGCAGCAACCTGCTGATGGCTGCTGCCGCCTGGAATCTGAAACAATGGCTGCTGGCCATTTTTTGGCTCTTTTTCCCATGGCGAAAACTGCAAATTTATCGGATTCCTTGATGGAAATTTAAACTACCAGGGCATGCATTTTAGTAAGCAAGAGTTTCCCCAGGCAGCTTTTCCAGAACAACTGTCGTTTGATACTTTTTCAGGGTCGACTAATTAGCGTGAGTAGAACCCTAGAAAGATGATCGCTAACACTTTTGATGGACATTTTGTTAGTAATCTAGGCAACCTGCCCGGCTGCGTAACCCGAAGACCAAGCCCACTGAAAATTAAACCCACCCAAGTGACCGGTCATGTCGACTACTTCTCCAACAAAATACAAACCTGGTATGCGCTTGGATTCCATGGTTTTGGATGATAATTCATGTGTATCAACCCCCCCCAGCGTCACTTCTGCTTTTTTATAACCAACTGTTCCAGTTGGAGTAATCTTCCAATCATGGAGTTTATGTGCAACCTGGCGCAAATCAACTTCACGATATTGGTTCATAGGTTTTGCAGTCAAAGATAGTTGAGCAAACATTGCTGAACACCACGCCTGCACAAACCGTTTAGGCAAATAATGTGCCAGCAAATTGGATAACAGCATCGCACTATGTCTGTGCGCCAAAAAAATTTGCTGAACATCCTGGTTCGGTAACAGATTAATATGGATTAATTCCCCCGGTTGCCAGTAGGAAGAAATCTGTAAGATAGCTGGCCCACTCAAGCCACGATGCGTAAATAATATGCTTTCACGGAATGCGTTGCCCCTGCAACTCACTTCAGCATCCATCGCTACGCCTGGAATATCCTTAAAACTGATAAAGTCTTCAACTGCAAAAGTCAAACCGACCAAGGCAGGACGTAAGGGCGTCACACGAATACTAAATTGACTCGCAATTTGATAACCCAAACCACTGGCACCAATTTGCGGGATGGATAAACCACCTGTGGCAATTACTAATGAGCTCGCTTCTATAATATTGCGTTCAGTCGTCAGTATGAATTTCCGCTCGGTATGCCGGGTTTCTTTATCTGCTGGGAGATATTCGACTTGCTTTAGCTGAGAAGGCATCTGCCAATCCACACCAACTGCTGCGCATTCACGCTGCAGCATATCAATGATTTGCTGTGAGCTGTCATCACAAAACAATTGTCCTGATTTTTTCTCATGATAGCGAATATCATGTTTCTCAAGCAATGCAATAAAATCCTGGGGTGTAAAACGAGCAAGTGCAGAACGGCAAAAATGAGGATTACCGGAGAGAAAGTTTTCGGCCTTGGCATCACGATTGGTAAAATTGCAGCGGCCACCGCCGGAGATACGGATTTTTTCTGCCAACTTACGGGCATGATCAACCAGCATCACACTGCGACCCCGTTTGCCGGCTTCAATCGCGCACATCATTCCTGCAGCACCCGCACCAATGATAACCACATCTTTGGAGATTTTTTTCAAGAGCATTGATCGCAATGCATGCATCAAGGCTTTCTTGCAAGAGAAAGCTTCTTAATCAGACATCATATCCAAACGAGTTGATATCATCATGACAATAAACAGAAAAAGTGACAAACCAACACGTATACCCAAGGACCTGACCATACGTGGCGATTGACCTTTATCTTTATACATGTAATACAGAGCCGATCCCAGGTTATATAATATAAGGACAAATATTACCGCTGCGAAGATTTTCAATGGCTTGTTCCCACGAGAAGTTAAATTTTTCAAAGTTTAGCCGAGTTTTGCTGATTGTCCAATGACTATTTAATTTTTAAATTCTAATCATTCACAGCATCAACTGAGTCGTCATTAGACCGATACTTCGTTTCAACATTCATCACTTAAAACCTAAAATGCAATATTCAACACCCTTGCCATTCGCTATTTTTCTGATGGGACCAACCGCAAGTGGCAAAAGTCAAATAGCTCTGGATATTGCTGACAACTTTCCTGTTGAGATCATTAGCGTTGATTCTGCCCAAGTCTATCGACATTTAGATATCGGAACAGCTAAACCAGAACCAGCAACCCTTATCCGAGTACCTCATCACCTGATTAATCTAATCGATCCAGACCAGCACTATTCTGCAGCACAATTTCGTAGTGATGCATTAAATATCATGCATGAAATTACACTGCGCAATAAAATTCCATTACTTGTAGGTGGTACCATGCTTTACTACCGGGCGTTGCAAGATGGACTTTCGATATTGCCATCGGCGGATAAGAATCTTCGCCTGATGCTTGAAAACATGGCCAAGGAATTGGGCTGGCCAGCCATGCATCAAAAGCTCGAAGAACTGGATCAGGAAACTGCAGCACGTATCAAACCAACGGATAGTCAGCGCATTCAACGCGCTTTGGAAGTATGTTATCTAACCCAACAACCGATGTCTGAGATTCTCAAAATCCCCAGACAAACAAATTTTCCTTACCGTAAAATAAGTATTGCACTCATCCCAAGTAATCGCAGTCAGCTACACCTGCGCATCGCAGAACGCTTTGAAGCCATGTTGAGCCATGGATTAATTGATGAAGTTCAATCTATTCGAAAACGATTTTCACTTAGCCTGGAATCCCCATCGATGCGTTGTGTCGGTTACCGCCAGACCTGCCTTTACCTGGATAACAAAATAAATAGCACGGAATTACATGACATGGGGGTTGCTGCCACTCGACAATTGGCTAAGCGACAACTCACATGGCTACGTAGCATGAAAACTGATGAAGTGAAAGAATTTGATTGCCTGACGAGTGATTTAACCGCTCAAGTACAACACTTTTTACATGCAGCAATAGAAAAGTGCACATTTTAAGTACTGAAGACATCTCCATTACCACATTTTGATTACACCGGCTTGTTTATGTCCCGCCTGTAGCGTTATGATTCCATACATGCCAGAGGGGATAAATAACATACATAGATGAGAAGTGGCTGCCATAAAAACAAAACAATTACGTTACAACATTCACATGCAATTTCAAGAAAATCATTGATAGGAAAAAAACACCATGCAAACTCGTTATAAATTATTTACTTTTTCCATACTCCTCATGAGTATACTCACACTGAGCGGTTGCGAAAACTATGCAGAAAAAACACATGAATCCTGGGTTACACCACCGCCAGGAGCCGTTTATGATGATTCAACTATTTTTGCCCGCATCACCCAAGCCGTGCAATCAGATCCTGTGTTACAAGGCGCTAAAGTCGAAATTAAGGTCAACGATGGCAATGTCGTTTTAAGTGGCACGGTCAATAATGAAGACCAACTTACCCGTGTCAATATGCATACCTGGATTGTAGACGGGGTAAAAAAAGTAGATAACCAGATCGTCAAAAAATAATCTTAAATACCCAATAAAAATCCCCTCATAAGGGGATTTTTATTATATCTTTATATTTCTAGAAAATTTTCAGATTCCACGCAGCAACTCATTAATACCCGTTTTTGACCGGGTCTTGGCATCAACCTGTTTAACAATCACTGCACAATACAGACTGTATTTTCCATTCTCAGCCGGCAAGTTACCTGATACCACAACCGATCCCGGCGGAATACGGCCATAACTAACTTCACCCGTTTCGCGGTTATATATTTTTGTACTCTGGCCAATATATACACCCATCGAAATCACTGAATTCTCACCGACAATCACACCCTCCACCACTTCTGAACGTGCCCCGATAAAACAATTATCCTCAATAATTGTTGGATTTGCCTGAACCGGCTCCAACACACCTCCGATGCCAACACCGCCGGATAAATGCACATTCTTGCCAATTTGCGCACAGGAACCCACTGTTGCCCAGGTATCAACCATGGTACCCTCATCCACATACGCGCCAATATTGACATAAGACGGCATCAGAACCACATTGTTAGCAATAAACGAACCTTTGCGTACGGCTGCAGGTGGCACCACACGGAAACCGCCGTCACGGAAATCCCTGGAACTGTAATCAGCGAATTTTGACGGTACTTTGTCAAAATAGTTGGAGAAACCGCCTTTGATGAAACTATTGTCTTCGATACGAAATGACAGCAGCACGGCTTTCTTGATCCATTGATGCGTCACCCAATCGCCATTGATTTTCTCGGCCACGCGTAGTTTGCCGCCATCGAGCATATTGAGCACTTGCGCGATAGATTCCTTCAGATTGGCATCGACATTACGCGGGGTAATATCAGCACGGCGGTCAAAAGCTTCTTCAATGATGGTTTTCAATTCATTCATAATTTTTCCTAATAATTTAAATTCAGCTCAGTTGAATCACCAAGCTCTTGATTCTGTTCATGGCCTCGATACATTCCTGCGGTGAAGCAACCAGCGCAATCCGTACATAATTTTTTCCCGGATTCATGCCATGCGCATCACGTGCCAGATAGCTGCCCGGCAGCACCGTAACATTATAATCTTGATAAAGCCGTTTGGTGAATTCAGTGTCATTGACCGGTGTTTTAATCCACAAATAAAAACCCGCATCCGGCATCTGCACCGCCATCGTATCCGACAACAGTGCTATCGATGAAGAAAATTTCTGCGCATATAAACGACGATTCTCCACCACATGCGCTTCATCACTCCACGCTGCGGCACTCGCCGCCTGAGCGGCTGGATTCATCGCAGAGCCATGATAAGTCCGGTACAGCAGGAATTTTTCCAGTAGCGTAGCGTCTCCGGCCGCATACCCGGAACGCAACCCCGGCACATTTGAGCGTTTCGACAAACTATTGAATACCACCAACCGCGGAAAACCAGAACGGCCCAGTCGCTGCGCAGCATCCAGCGCCCCTAAAGGCGGATCTGTTTCATCAAAATATATTTCTGAATAACATTCATCCGAAGCGATCACAAAACCATAACGATCCGACAACGCAAACAATTCCCGCCATTCATCCAGTTTCATCACGCCACCTGTTGGATTGTTCGGCGAGCACACATAAATCAACTGCGTGCGTGACCACACTGCATCGGCTAATTGTGAATAATCCAATCTGAAACGATTTTCCGGCAATGTGTTAATAAAATAGGGAGTAGCGCCTGCCAATAGCGCGGCACCTTCGTAAATTTGATAAAAAGGATTGGGGCAAACCACCACCGGATGATTGGCACTGGGATCAATCACCGCCTGCGCAAAAGAAAATAAAGCTTCACGGCTGCCATTGACGGGAATGATTTCTGTGTCTGGATTGATACCGGGCAGGTTAAATCGTCGATTGATCCACGCCGCGATGCTATTCCTCAGCGTCGGCGTTCCCAGCGTGGTCGGATAAGTGGATAAACCATCCAGATTATCTATCATCGCATGACGAATAAAATCGGGTGTCGCATGCTTGGGCTCACCAATCTGCAAATCAATCGGGTGCAGCGCAGTGTTGCGTATTACCCCCTCAAACAGTTGGCGCAGCTTCTGAAAAGGATAAGGTTGTAACTGATTCAGATTTGGATTCATTCGCTATTAGCTGCAGTGCTTAGTCATAAATTGTCACACTGATTGCCCCGGAAGATTAGGATTATTGTTTTGTGTAGGGATTATAAAACGCGCTTAGAAGAATGACCAACTTAAATAGTAAAGCGTAATAATGTAGTTGTGCCAGCTTGTTTGGCTTCTAACCTCGGTTGATCTTCAGTGCGGCACATCAATGCGCATGATCGCCTGGCGGCGGCATAATCTCGCCTTCTTGATTGAGCTGAGTCAATTGCAGCGTTAAAGCACTGATATTCTGCCAGCCAAACCCTTCAAACTGAGCAACCCATCGGGCGCGCAAATATCCGAAACGGTCGGTTACAAACTCCATATGCCCTGGAAACATACCTTTTCTCGACAGATCGGGAACCGTTCTAACACGCCGGTATAACCAGTAGCTGTCTTTGATTTCCGACCAGCCTTCAGTAACTACTGGGAAAGGAGCGATACTGACGATTTGCTGTAATTCCTGCTCATTAAGTGCATGAATTGGAACCGCCAGAATCTCAGTATTAAGCGCTTTTATTCTGTCATAAGATGCAGCCAGTTGAAAAAATCGTTCCTTTGATTGCGGCCAGGAGAATAACACCAGCACCACATTTTTTTGCAAGCGAAAATCCTTTAAATTGCCATCGGAACCATCACTTGCAGAATAATTAAATACTGGTGATGCAATCACCGGACTCTCTGGGACGATCATGCTTCCCAGTAAGCGCGCATCAAAACCGCGCGACAACGCGTGGAGAAAATTGATAAGATCCCAGCGGTCGTCTTCGGACAAAGACGCAGCAAAACCCGGCATTTTTGTTCCCGGAATACCCTGCGATAGCTGGTGAAAAACGTTACCCACGGTATATTTAGCCGTATGCTCCTCGGTCAAAAGATCCGTTGGATCTCTGACCTCCGGATCTACGATAGTGCCAGTTCCTTTGCCTTGCGGGCCATGACAGTTTGCGCAATGCTCACTAAACAACCGGAACCCATTCGAGATTGAAATCGCATCGAAAGGAACGGTTGGTTTCAGATAAGTTTCAGGATAAGCCTCAATGGCCAAAGGCGGCAAAGCGATCGCCATCGAACTGATTCCCAATAAACCCGGAACCAGAATTCTTTTCATTTTGTTCCAGTTATTTTTTGCGCCCAGCCAAACCGTACCCAGTGCAACAAGAAACAGCACAACACCCGACCACACCATTTCCTGCACATTCGGCTCATCCCATGTCGCACTGATCGAGAAACGGAACGGATAAGGCCAATTCTCGATCATCGTATGTTTGGCAGGAAGTGTATTAGCCAGGATAGTTGCAATCAGAACCAGTAATAGCGCCAGAATAAATTCGATGCCGACCCATTTTTTTAAATGGATAACACCTTCATTATTCTGTTGTGTATTTCCTTCTAAAAGCATAGGCAGCCACTTATTACGCGCCTGAAAGGCAATTACCAGAATAATTGCCAAAATACTCAGTTTGGCATTCAATAACCAGCCATAAGGACTGGAAACCAGTGTGTGATAAAAGGTTTCAACTAAACGATCAGTTACAATCAGACCAGTCACTACCAGTAACACCATAGCGGGTAACGCAATTGCCGAGAATTTCTTCAGATAGTTTGCAATTGTCAGATTGGATGGCTTACCTGGCTCACTATGATTACTATACAAAATAAACAAAAATGCCGGCAATGCGCCAAACCACACACCAGCAAACAGAATATGCAACGCATAAGGCGCAACCGCCTGAAACGACATCTCATCCGCGCTGGAATGACTCATGAGTGCGCCTGCTATCAAAGGAAGCGACGCGACACCAGCCCATAAAAAATAATGCCATCGTTCCCGATGAATACGCCGAAACAACAAAATAACACCCAATAACACGCATGCCAAAAGCGCGCGAGCCACCCAGATATGCCCAATTTGCGTTTGCTGCACAATTTTCAGCCAGGCTGCCGGGCTCCAGAAATTGGCTAAATTCGCGGTTGCTTCGCTCGTTGTGGTAGCCAAAATACCGATGAGCCCCAGCAAGACCGCGCCTGCTAACCACGGAAATCCCTTTTCCAGCCGCATAACCCACGGCGTCTCAAAAATGGTTTTTTGCGACCCGATAATGGCAAAAAAAACGCAACTTCCAAACAAGATCAAATTGGCGGTCAGTTGCGACCACCGGGCAAATGCAGCAATGGTTTCAATCATGGTTTTACAATAGGAATTATTATAATTATTTTGACAACACCGGTATCTAGGGAGTTTGCCGGATATGCAGCACCGGAAAAATTCTGGATTTCCCGGATTCAACAGAATATCCGTAAAACATTTTACAAAAATGCGATAGCCTAGCGTAGCGCCGCATGATATTCAAGGCATTTTAAGGCTATCTGCCACTCAGATGGGTAGCGTTGTCATTGCCCCAGATTGCCTGAATGAGAGTTTGATTCGTGCTTCTCAAGAATGAAATGTGCTTGTGCATCCTGCGCTAATTGCCGGACGAGATAAGGCATCACCTCCTGCAATATCCCATAAAGTGTCCACGGCGGGTTGAACACAAACATGCCGCTACCATGCATACCGAAGCCGCCTTTACCCGGCGTCTGCACACTGAGCGCAACATGCAGCCAACTCTTCATGGGTAATCGCTTGAACTGCTCGGGCAACTGTTTTGCCTCAACGCGCTGCAACTGCGGATACCACACCGCATAGATACCGTTGGCAAAACGCTTCAATCCTTCTCCCAGCGCCGAAATGACGCGACGATAATCCTGTTTATCCTCGTAAGGCGGATCAATCAACACCAGCGCGCGGCGTGATGGAGGGGGCAACAAAGCCTTCAACGCACCAAAACCATCGGTACTCTGCACTTGCACCCGTGCACCCTCGGCGGCAAAGTTTTGTAAAAGGATTTCGCTATCCGCCGGATGCAGCTCAAACAACCGCAGCCGATCCTGCTCACGCAACAAGTGCAGCGCGAACAATGGCGAACCGGGATACAACTTCATCTGCTTGTCCGGATTGATGTTTTTCACCAGCGACACATAATCGGCCAGCGCACCCGGCAAATCGTCGCGATCCCACAAACGGGCGATACCACTTTCGTATTCCGCATTCTGTGCAGCAAAGCCGCGATCCAGCACATAGCAGCCTGCGCCAGCATGGGTATCGATATACCAAAACGGTTTATCTTTCTGCATCAGATGACGCAGCAATTGCACTTCAATCAAATGTTTCAGGACATCGGCGTGATTGCCTGCATGAAAGGCGTGTCGGTAACTCAGCATGGATTGGATTGAAATTTTCTCGGATTTACATCTTCAGACTGGGTTGATGCTATCAGCTTTTGCTGGGATATTGTGAGAAAACAACGTGCTTTGACACCATGATCTTGCAACAGCCGTTTCGAAAGTTATCAAGCATTGTAAAATAAGCGCCATTGAAGTTTGGATTTAAGCGCTAAAACACAGATTATCGAATAATTATAAGGAAAAGACATGAAAACAGCATTAATTACAGGAACAAATCGTGGCATCGGACTTGAATTTGTCCGGCAATATGCCAAAGATGGCTGGCGTGTTTTTGCTTGCTGCCGCAATCCGGTAACAGCGGAGGCACTGAATCGTTTGGCCGCGCAATATCCGGATCAGATAACTGTCCATCCTCTGGATGTAACCAGCCATCATCAGATTGAACAGTTATCGCAAGCTTTATCCAATCAGACGATTGACTTATTGATCAATAATGCCGGTGTCTATCCGCCAGAACACGGCGATTCCTTTGGAACAACGGATTATGCCGCATGGTCTTATTCCTTTGCGGTCAATACAATGGCACCGCTAAAAATGGCCGAAGCATTCATTCAACAAATTTCCACAAGCCAGCTAAAAACCATCATCACCATCACCAGCAAAATGGGGAGCATCGCAGACAATCGTGGCGGCGGCAGCCACATTTACCGCTCCAGCAAAGCGGCGGTCAATATCGTAATGAAAAGCCTGTCGATTGACTTGGATTCAAGCCGGATTACCGCAGTATTACTCCATCCGGGATGGGTCAGAACCGACATGGGCGGCCCGAATGCATTGATTACTACCGAACAAAGCGTCACCGGCATGCGCGCTGTCATCAGCAACTTGAAATTTTCGGATTCCGGGAAGTTTTATGCATTTGATGGGCAGATTGTACCTTGGTAACCAAAGATATTCCGTCATCCTGGTAGGATGTCTCGTATCAAGCTATCATTCCAGTTCCTTAGCGATTTGGCATGTCAAATAAATACAATAAATTTTAAGGACAGAGTAGTGACCGAAGATTCGTTTTCTCAAGCTGATGCCGAAGCATTGCTTCGGATGGAAAAGATTTCCGCCAGTATCCAACCATTCTACTTTCCAGGCTTGGGAGGTCGATTGGAGATACCGTTATCTTCTCGCGATCAACGGGAGAGCTTTTCGCTTGATATTAATCAGAAGCGAATCTCATTAAAAACAGGATTTCAAACACGAGGACGTCAAGTTATAGTGCTAGCGCGGCTTGATTTCGCTTCCCCTCATCGAAACCCAGATGGTGTCGAAGTGGGAATTCCCCACCTTCACCTCTATCGTGAAGGCTATGGCGACAAATGGGCGTATGACATTCCCGACGGGATGCTGAGCAATCCTGATGATGTATGGCAGGTACTTCAGGACTTTATGCTTTACTGTCACATTATGGAAAAACCAAATATCATTAGAGGATTATTCGCGTGACTACGACAGATGATCTTATCGGCCGATATTACGACTGGCTCAAAGCTAAAACTGCGTGGCGAGAGATTGATGACTGGATTGAAATAACAACACCTTACCTGGATCGGCACAACGATTACATTCAAATTTATTTACGACAACAAGGTAATGAATGGACACTCACGGATGATGGCTACACACTCACGGATCTGGCTCAGTCAGGCTGCATAATTGATACCCCCCACCGCAAGGCGCTTCTTCAAGCAACGCTGAATGGTTTTGGCGTACATCAAGTTCATGATGCAATTGAGATAAAAGCTACCGAAGACAATTTTTCTTTGCAAAAACACAATTTGTTGCAGGCTATTCTTGCTGTAAATGATCTGTTTTATGTGACACGGACTAATGTTGAGAGTTTTTTCTTTGAAGACGTAGCCCTCTGGCTTGACAAAGCGGATGTACGGTATACACCAAGGGTTAATTTTATTGGTCATAGCCGCTTCAACCATCAGTTTGATTTTGTTATACCGAAGTCTCGGCATGAACCGGAAAGAATATTACGGGTTATCAACAACCCAAATAAAGATAATGCCAAAAATGCAGCCTTTGCCTGGCTGGATACAAAAGACGTTCGTCCAGCTGATTCGCTAGCCTTTGCTGTACTGAATGATCGCGAACACAAAGTCACGAATGCAATAGAAGATGCTCTCCAAAGTTACGACATTACTCCAATTCTATGGTCGAAACGTGAAAATTTCAGAGATCGCCTCGCGGCATAATTGGAATCATGTTGCAACACGCAAGGCTCACGAGTCAATAAGCAAAACGCATATAGAAATATTTCATTCATTGCAGCAGCAATGACCGTATACCATAGTGCTAATACGATTTCTCGGGAAGATACTTCTTGATTAATCTGGATGACCCTTAAGCCGAACCCATATACCAATCAGGAACTGCTCCCTTATATTGCTGCAAGCTGCGTTCAGCGATGCGCAATTTGTTCAGCAGCACAGTCAATTGAGAATAAAACTGGTCGCTTGCCATCAACTGCTGCCATTCGTCACCATCCGGATCGTCTTCATCGAGATTGCGCCAGAAAAGATTGCAAAAGTTATTGAAGGGAACCGGCCGTCCTGCGATTAAGTCGGCTTTTATTTTTTGATCTATCCAACGCTGCCGTCTGCTGATTAAATCTTCCGCGCCTTCACAGACAACAACCGATAGATAGGCATATAAATCCGATGTGCTTCGGATCTTTTCAAGTTCAGGAAACTTTTGTTTACTGATGGCATTTGCAATTAATTCTTGCAAAGCAATAGTCGAAATTTTAAGGCTTACACCCGTTTGCAATACGTAGATTTTATCGAGGTCCATAAATCAGTAAAAATAAATAAAGAAGCCGAAGCCAATGAACAATTCGATTGAGAATCGATGCTAAGGTTCATTTTTACTCAGAGGAATGGTAGTTGCAACAAAAAAGAAACGAATGATTATTCTATTCGTATCGTATAAACTCTTCTGCCAGGGCATCGGCGCCATGCCGGTCGATCAGCGCATCAATTTCTGCCAGCAAGACATCATCTTCATCCTCATCCAATACACCAGCGCCGACCAAACTTGCTAACAACCCAGAAATCATCGCATCTTTTACGGCCTCGAGTGTCGGCGGGTTTTCTTGATCCCTGTCATTAACCACGGCGTCAATGACTCGTGATAAGGGCTCACTGGCATTTTCCTGCACAAAGTCAATGGCTAGCGCCGATTCTCCAAATTCCTCGATCAATGCATTCAGCTCATCCAGCAATGATTCATTAATATCAAAATGGTGCCGCTCCTCTGTTTCAGTAAATGCATCGCTAAGCAGACCCGCAACAAAATCATGAATGGTGGCGAGCGTTATGTCCTGTCCCAGTTCTGACTTATTCACGCGATCTTCAATAAGCGCGGATAAATTAGAGCTGACACGGCTAGCTATATCAATCGGGTTTCGTATCATGGCAAACTCCTAGTAAATAATTTTCGATCAACAGAATACGCACAATTACTCCTTCTCTCGCCGATTTGACCCGGCAAGACAAGCAATCACTTCTTCATCGGTCACTTGCGGAAAATCCGCGTAAAACTGTCCTACCGCATAGAAATTGAGCGGCGATGACAAGCATACGGTTCGATCCGCTTTTCCTTCTAATTTCCTCAATGTCTCCGGCGGAGCGACGGGCACGGCGCAGATCAATTCTGCCGGTTTTTTGTTACGTAATGCATGCAGTGCGGCAATCATCGTCGATCCCGTGGCCAGCCCGTCATCGATGACAATGACAATCCGTCCAGCGGGATCAACCGGCGGATGCATAGGGGTGTATTGCGCACGCCGCTGTCGGATGGTTTCAAGCTGAACAGATACTTCCCGGTTGATGTAATCCTGATCGGCACCGGCTTGCTCGGCATACTCCGTCAGATAAACCCAACCGCTCTCATCAACAGAACCGATCGCAAACTCGGGATTGCCTGGTGCGCGCAATTTACGCACCAGCACCACATCCATTTCACCGTTCAATTCCTCAGCAATCACCTTGGCCATCGGCACGGCGCCTCGGGGAATCGCCAGTATCAGCGGATTTCTATCTTGATATTCAGAAAGCGCTTCCGCCAGTTTCCCGGCTGCTGTGATACGGTCGGAAAAAATCATAATAACTCCTTAACATAATTATGACATGGTGCGATTGATTAGGAGACGCAATTCCTTCAAGGAACGGGTATTCAGTACATCATGTTTCTCCAGCCAGCCACGCCGCGCTTGCCCGATGCCAAAGCGCAGATTGGCGAAATCGTAAACGCTATGGGCATCGGAATTAATGCTGACTAACACACCTTCTTCCTTGGCCATTTGACATTGGGTGTCGAGCAAATCTAGTCGTTCCGGATGCGCGTTCAGTTCCAAAAAGCAACCGCGATTTCTGGCTTCGCGAATAATGCGCAGCATGTCGACGTCATAAGGCGCGCGGCGCTGAATCAAGCGTCCTGTCGGATGTGCCAGCAGGGTAAAATACGGATGCTGCATGGCGCGCAAAATGCGTTCCGTTTGTTTGGCTCGCGACAGATTAAAACTGCTATGCACCGCACCCACGACCATATCCAACCGTGCCAGCGCGCTATCCGGCAAATCCAGACTGCCATCCTCCAGAATATCCACCTCAATGCTCTTAAGCAAGGTAATTCCTTTTAACTCGGCATTGAGTTGATCAATTTCATCGCATTGTTGCGCCAGTTTCAATGGATCAAGACCATGCGTGAAAGCTAACCGGCGCGAATGCTCGGTAATCGCAATATACTCAAAACCATTCGATAAAGCCGCCTGCGCCATTTCACGCAAGCTGTTATGCCCATCCGTTGCCTTGGTATGCACATGCAAGTCGCCGCGCAGATCGGTTTGTTCCACTAATTGCGGCAATTTCCCTGCCCTTGCCATGGCAATTTCCCCGCGATTTTCACGCAACTCAGGGGGAATATAAGATAGTCCCACAGCGGCATATACTGATGCTTCCGTTTCACCCGCAATACGTGTTTTATCCCGGAAAACACCGTATTCATTGATCTTTAATCCACTCTTCTGTGCCATGCGCCGGATCGCAATGTTATGTGACTTCGAGCCGGTAAAATAATGCAGTGCCGCACCATAGGATTCTTCCTTGACGACGCGCAAATCCACTTGCAAGCCGCATTTAAGAATCACACTGGCGCGTGTGGGCCCTGCCGACAAGATTTCGGCCACCTCGTCGTAATTTGTAAAACGTTGCACCACTTGGCTTGTTGCGGTCGTTGAAGCTGTTGCGAGAATATCCAAATCGCCAACCGTTTCACGCATGCGCCGGTAACTGCCTGCCACAGTGACTTTCAAAACGCCTGGAATCGCCACAAGAAATTTTTCCAGCGCTTCCGCATATTGCGCTGCTATTGCCAATTTGAAGCGCCGTGTCTGATTGGCATGCACCTCGATCGCTTGCAGAATGTTGTTCTCGGTTTTTTCGCCAAAACCCGGCAAGGCGCGAATTCGACCATCACGCGCAGCCCGGTACAATTGTTCCAGCGTTTGCACATCGAGATCGTGATACAGCGCTTTGACCCGCTTAGGACCAAGACCGGGTATTTTCAGAAGTTCAGTAATGGCGGACGGCAGTTCGGTATGTAATCGATCCAGTAAGCTGCAATGACCGCTGCCGACAATTTCTTTGATTTTGCCAGCCAGATCGTCTCCAATACCCGGCAGCTCTGTCAGATCTTCACCTTTCTCCAATAAACGGGATACTTCCTGCGAGAACTCGCCTACCACACGCGCGGCGTTGCGATAGGCACGTATGCGAAACGGATTGGCACCCTGTATTTCCAGCAAATCGGCAATTTCCTCGAAGACAGCGGCAATATCAGCATTATGTTTCGGCATAAAAATCTCCTCATTTGTACTGTACTGCGTCTTAACACCTTGGAGAATTGATCTATCGCAACGGTTATTCAGATTAATACATTTCAATCTACAAAACTACTACAATGAAAAATCATGCATCTGGAATGATCAAACATGAGCTCATCGTATTTTGAACATGACGCTGACATTGGAATTATCGGCCGTGGTTTAACCATCGAACAGTCTTTCGAAGCGGCGGCGCATGCGGTTTTTGCGATTATTACCAATCTTGAGGTAGTGCAGCCGGATATTACAGTGACCATCGAGTTTGAAGAATCCGATATTGAACTGGCACTGGTGGTTTGGCTCAATCTTTTACTCGGTAAATCACGAGAGCTCGGCATGGTGTTCAGTCATTTTTATATCCGGCGCCAGGAGAATCGATGGCATGGAAAAGCGCTCGGTGAGAAATGGCGCGATGGATTGGAGCGCGGCGTTGAAGTCAAAGGCGCTACGCTGACTATGCTTGCGGTAAAACAAATCGGCCCGATCTGGGAATCTCGTTGCGTGGTGGACGTATGAATAGTCAACAATTACAGCAGTTGCACGCTTATCTCTGGACGCTCCCCAAAGCCGCCGGTGAAAAACGCGCAGAAGTATTGCTTTACGGTAATCAACCTTTGCTCGAAAGCATGGATGAAAAGGTATTGCAGCAAATTGCCAATGTCGCCGCATTACCTGGCTTGGCCGGTGCAGCAATGACAATGCCGGACGCGCATTGGGGGTATGGATTTCCCATCGGCGGCGTGGCGGCATTTGATGCGGAACAAGGCGGCATCATTTCAGCCGGCGGTGTCGGATTCGATATTTCCTGCGGCATCCGCTGCCTGCGCAGCAATCTCAATTTGCACGACGCCGCACCGCTTTTGCGTCAACTGGCGGATAGACTGTTCGCAACCATTCCTGCTGGCGTCGGTGAAGAAGGCAATATCAGTTTGAATCCGCACCAGCTCGACCAAGTACTACACGGCGGCGCGCAATGGGCTGTGAAACAGGGTTATGGTGATGCGGCCGATCTGGAATATGTGGAAGAAAATGGGCGTGTAGCCGGTGCTATACCGGAAAATGTCTCTGAACTGGCCAAAAAGCGCCAGCGTGGTGAAATGGGTACCTTGGGTTCCGGCAACCATTATCTGGAAGTACAGGTAGTAGAGCATATTTACGATGCCCTTACTGCGCAAGCTTTCGGCTTACACGAAGGTCAGCTAATCATTTCCATTCACTGCGGTTCACGGGGACTCGGGCATCAAGTCGGCACCGATTATCTGATGATGCTGGCCAAGGCGGCGAGTCGCCTCGGCATACACTTGCCCG
The DNA here is from genome assembly GCF_000219585.1 of Nitrosomonas sp. Is79A3. Classification (NCBI taxonomy): domain Bacteria; kingdom Pseudomonadati; phylum Pseudomonadota; class Betaproteobacteria; order Nitrosomonadales; family Nitrosomonadaceae; genus Nitrosomonas; species Nitrosomonas sp. Is79A3. The sequence continues at coordinate 3,069,513 of NC_015731.1, forward strand.
ACCGGGAGTTAGCCTGCGCACCGATAAAATCTCCGGAAGGCCAGCAATATATCGGCGCGATGAATGCCGCCATTAATTGCGCACTGGCTAACCGGCAAATCCTGACACATTTGACCCGCGCCACGTTTGCAGAAGTTTATCCGCATGCAGCGCTGGAAACACTGTTTGACGTTTCGCACAATACTTGCAAGGAAGAAATGCACGAAGTGGATGGCAAATCCCGATTGCTGCATGTGCATCGTAAAGGTGCAACACGGGCGTTTGCGCCAGGACATCCCAAACTGCCAGCACGTTATCGTGCAGCGGGCCAACCTGTCATCATCGGCGGCAGCATGGGTACCGGTTCGTATATTCTTGCTGGCACCAGCAGCAATCAGGCTTTTGCCTCATGCAGCCACGGCGCAGGCCGCGCGATGAGCCGGAACCAAGCATTGAAGCAATGGAATGGCCGTGCATTGATCAATGATCTAGCGCAACAAGGTATACTAATTCGCACTCGCTCAATGCGCGGCGCAGCGGAAGAAGCGCCGGGCGCTTATAAGGATGTCGACCAAGTGGCCGAGGTTACGGAACAAGCAGGATTGGCGCGCCGGATTGCCTTTCTGCGCCCGAAAGTATGTGTTAAAGGATAGTTTCTGAAGATAATATTATTTATCAGTCTATTAAGAGGAAATAACTATGGAAGTTACCTTACAAATCACAACACGGGATATCCCCCACTCTGAAGCGCTTGAAACCCATATCCGGGAAAAAGCGGAAAAGCTTGAAAAGTTTTATCCGCACATCATGAGTTGCCGGATAGTCGTCGAGCTTCCGCACAAGCATCACCATCAAGGAAGACTATTTGACGTGCGCATTGACATGACGGTGCCGGGCGGCGAATTGGTGGTCAATCGTGTCGCCAATGAAGATGTGTATGTCGCCGTGCGAGATGCTTTCGATGCCGCCAAGCGGCAACTGGAAGATTATGCCCGCCGTCAGCGCGGCGATACCAAGCTGCACGCGCCGGTATTGCAGGGCAAGGTAATGCGCCTGTTTAAAACGGAAGATTATGGTTTTATCGAGACGTCTGACGGGTGTGAATTGTACTTTCACCGTGACAATCTGGCAGGTCATGATTTTGATCAATTGGCAGTCGGCGACACCGTGCAATTTCTTGAAGATATTGGCAGCGAGGGTTATCAAGCAAAACGAGTAAGCACAGGAAAACATCATATTCCCGGCAGTGAAAATGAATAACCGGCTATCAAGAAGCTATTGATTCAGTCCACATCGTGAAAATTGCGCCTGCTTCAGGAGACGCGTTGATTGTGGTTGATATGCAAAATGATTTTTTGCCGGGCGGTAATCTCGCGGTTGCGGGAGGAAATGAAATCATCCCGCAGTTGAATCGCTACCTTGCGCATTTTGCTGCACATCAATTGCCGGTCTTCGCAACACGTGACTGGCACCCCTTGTCGCATTGTTCCTTTCAATCGCAAGGGGGTCCATGGCCGCCACACTGCATTGCCGGTTCAGACGGCGCGGCATTTCATCCCGGCCTTAAATTACCCGCCAATGCTCACATCATTTCCAAAGCAACTTCACCGGAAACCGATGCATATTCTGGCTTTACCGGAACGCAGTTCAATGCGCTATTACAATCACTCCATATTCAGCGGGTTTTTGTGGGCGGCATCGCAACCGAATACTGTGTGCTCAACACCGTGAAGGATGCCCTGCGACTCCAGTACACAACTCTTATACTCGAGGACGCGGTGCGCGCAATCAATCAGCAGCCCGGAGACGGCCAGCGCGCGCTTAACGAAATGATCCGGCTGGGCGCCAGACCGGTCCATTATGAGGATCTTATGCCATGAACCCGCTAACCAGTCCTTTATTGGCCGATCTGTATCAATTCACCATGCTGCAAACCTATCTTGAACAGGATATGGAAGAAACTGCGGTATTTGAACTGTTCGTGCGTAAACTGCCGCCTGGAAGAAATTTCATGGTTGCAGCCGGACTGGAACAGGTCATGGAATTCCTGGAAAACCTCAAATTCTCGCCGGAAGAACTGGACTGGCTGGCAACACGCTTTCCACCGCATGTGATGACTTATCTCGAACAATTCCGTTTTGATGGCGATGTTCATGCCATGCCGGAAGGGACGATTTTCTTCCCCAATGAACCTATTCTGAGGATTACTGCGAAGATGCCGCAGGCTCAATTGGTCGAATCACGTATTATTAATTTGATGCATTTTGAAACACTGATCGCTTCCAAAGCAGCCCGCTCGGTACTGGTAGCGCCGGATCAACTGCTGGTTGATTTCGGCATGCGCCGGGCGCATGGCGCAGAAGCGGGATTACTGGCCGCCCGGGCCAGTTACTTAGCAGGCTTTTCCGGCACGGCAACCGTACTGGCGGGAACACTGTTCGACATTCCACTGTTCGGCACGATGGCGCACTCCTTCATTCAGGCGCATCAAGATGAAAGCGACGCCTTTGAACATTTTGCGCGCTCCCATCCCAACAACACGGTGTTACTCATTGATACCTATGACACCGAAGCGGCGGCACACAAAGTCGTTACATTGGCGAAGAAACTCAAGGCAGACAAGATCAACATCCAAGGGATTCGTCTGGATAGCGGCAATCTAGCTGAACACGCTAAAAATGTACGCCAGATACTCGACGAAGGCGGCTTGCAAAACACAACTATCTTCGCCAGCGGCAACCTGGATGAATACAAACTGCAAACACTGTTATCCGCCCACGCACCGATTGATGGTGTTGGCATCGGTACCGCATTGGATATCTCGATCGATGCCCCTTCATTGGATTGCGCATACAAACTTCAAGAATATGCTGGCAAGCCCCGCCGCAAACGCTCGGAAGGCAAGGCCACATGGCCCGGAAGAAAGCAGGTCTACCGGCAGCATGCTGATGCTGGCTGTATGGCCGGAGATATCGTGGCGCTGGAAGATGATGATCCGCAGCAAGGTGAATCGCTAATCCAGCCTTTCATGCGATCAGGTAAACGTCTTCATCCGAATCCGTCCTTGCATGAACTGCGCAGTCAAACCTTAGTCAATTACAAACGTCTGCCCGCTGCAATGACTGCTCTCGATCCCGCTCCCGGTTATCCGGTAACAATTTCTTCCGCATTAAGAGCAATGGCAGATCAGTTAGATAAGGAACGAGTTCTGCATGACCGGGAAGCTGTCAAGTAAGCAGGCCAATACACATTTGTCATTCCGAACGTAGCAAGGAATCTTTGAGAAAAGACAGTACAGATTTCTCGCTATGCTCGAAATGACAGTTATTCAGAGGCTCTTTAGATCACTACAAAATCCGCATTGGTCAAAGCCAATCCACTCGTCAGTGTAGCAATTTGTACGGCAGCAATCACTCCATTGCCATCCGCATCATAGAGCAGTGCGCCTGTTGCCGAGTTATATACGATGAAATCGTTTGAATCGGCTGCGCTTGTGCCGATGATAAAATTATTAGCAGCTAAAGTGCCAATCGTTGTTAATGCCGTGAATATAGAGTCTTCGAGCTGAATAGTGTCATCAGCGGCGTTATAGTCAACAATCTTGTCAATACTGTCTTTTGCAATAAATCTGAAAATATCGCTCCCAGTTCCGCCTGTCATGGTATCTTTTCCGGTGCCGCCAGTGAGCATATCGTTACCCGTCCCGCCATTGAGCGTGTCATTACCCGCCTCGCCATTCAACTGGTTATCCGCTGTATTGCCAGTCACATTATTCACCAGGTCATTGCCCGTGCCGTTGATGGCTGATGATCCGGTTAAGGTCAGATTCTCAACATTGGTTGATAGCGTGTAAGTCACACTGCTATTGATTTTATCAGTGCCCTCACCGAGATTCTCCGTGACGACGTCACCAGCGTTGTCGACCGTATAAGTATCATTACCCAATCCACCGATTAAGCTATCTGCACCCGCCCCACCATTGAGTATGTCATTGCCAGCGCCACCAATGAGTACATTGATTGCAGTATTCCCAGTGAGACTGTTCGCCAGGTCATTGCCTGTGCCATCGATGGCCAATGCACCCGTTAACGTAAGATTTTCAACATTGGCTGATAACGTGTAGGTCACGCTGCTATTGACTTTATCAGTGCCCTCACCGAGATTTTCTGTGACGGCATCACCGGCGTTGTCGATAGTATAAGTATCATCACCCAATCCACCGATTAGGCTATCTGCACCCGCGCCGCCATTTAGTGTGTCATTGCCTGCTCCGCCAGTGAGTACGTTGATTGCAGCATTTCCAGTGAGACTGTTAGCCAGGTCATTGCCTGCGCCATTGATTGCCGCTGTACCTGTCAACGTCAGATTCTCAACTTTAGCAGGTAGCGTATAATAAGACACGCTGCTATTGACTTTGTCGGTTCCTTCAGCAGGTTTCTCGATGATGACATCGCCGACATTATCAACAGTGAAATTGTCGTTACCCAATCCGCCGATCATCGTGTCCGCACCAATGCCACCATTGATCGTATCGTTGCCAGTTCCACCATCCAGATTATCATTACCTTTTGCGCCTTGCAGCACATCGTTTCCCGCCATTCCCAGCAGATAGACTGGTTCAGTCAATGTTGAAGCAACAGTGAGATGATCGTCATTTGCGCTGCCCGTCAACGTAAGGTCGCCACCAACAGCCTTTCCTTCGGAATCGTAGCGCTGGGCAAAAATACCGCCTCGGTTACCATCTATCCAGGTGATTACAAAACCACCATCGGCCAGTGAAGTGATAGAAGGCCATTCTTGAGTATCGATTAAATAAGTATTAACCCTGAATCCACTGCCTTGAGCAATGCCATCAGCATCATAGCGTTGGGCATAAATGCTCCTGCTGCCATCTTCAGGATCTGTAGATTCCCAAGCCACCACAAAACCACCGTTAGTCAGCGTAGTAATAGAAGATCGTGAACCATAAACGAATGTATCAGAACCAACCTGAAATTGACTGCCCAGTGCCACTCCATTACTATCATAGCGCTGAGCATAAATACCACCGGGGCTAAAAGGTATTGACCAGGTCACCACAAAACCGCCATCGGTTAACGCAGTCATTGAAGAATCCAATCCGCCGCCAGTTGTAGTAGTGCTGACCATGAACTCACCGCCCTGTGCCGCTCCACTAGCATCATAGCGTTGCGCATAAATGTCATAGCCATAACGGCCATCTTGATTGTAAGACGTCCAGCTCACTACAAAACCACCATTGGTTAGTGCAGTGATCGAAGGCCACCATTCCCCGTCCATTTGATCGATGGCCGTATAAGTATCGACCTTGAATTCACTGCCTTGAGGAACACCATTAGCATCATAGCGTTGGGCATTGATCTCATCCGGGCTATAGTTAGAAGTTGAACTCCAACTCACCACAAATCCTCCATCGCTCAGTGTGGCAATTGAAGGATTTCCTTGATAGCCGCCAGTATTAGTATTAACAATAAATTCACTGGCATGTGCTATGCCATTGGCATCATAAATCCGGGCATGTATGCCATCATTGGCAGTCTCAGCCCCAGGAAAATCCCAGGCAATCACAAAACCGCCATTGTTCAATGCGGTTATTGTGGGATAGAGATATCCGCTATATGCATTACCTACACTAAACTCACCGCCTTGCGGCACTCCATTGGCATCATAAAGCTGAGCGCTAATACTAGAAAGCGAACCATCTTGCGGATTAGAATACCAACTAACTACAAAACCACCATTGCTTAATCCGGTGATCGCAGCTGGTGTATTTCCGTAAGAATAATAAGTGTTGACGCCGAATTCACCATTTTTCTCAAAAGATGTTCCAATATCCCCATCCGAAAACCGGGCAGTTTCAATATTTAATAGAGTATCCGTGCCTTCATCACCATTGGCGGTGTTCATATCCTTCACCGTAATATGACCGCTTGAATTGCGCGAGAATCTATAATCCGCTTCGTTGCCTGAAAAAATTGCTATATCGTTGCCAGTTCCCCCATTCAAAGTATCGTCGCCTAAACCACCCGTGAATGTGTCATCACCCGTGCTTCCATTGAGTACATCATTGCCGGTAGTGCCGGTGAGAATTGCCAAGACTCCGTGATAAGACAGTTGTAACGTTGGCGCTTGAGTCATACCGGCTTGTGCTTCCAGTACCCAATCTCCTCCCAAATCAGCCGCGCCGGTCAGATTGGTGGATGCCGCAACATTTGCGCCGGTTAATTGCGCCAGTTGATCGATAAACGCTTGCCCAGTCTTCCCTTGCGCCACCTCGCAGCCATACAGCAGGATGTCGCTATCGATGCATAAATGTGCGCCAATTTCAGTTAATTGCTCGGCATAATCTGTCAAGTTGACATTGTTCAACTCGATGGAACCCAGCAGCAATGTACCCGGCTTACCATGCGAGATGATGTCTATCGCGTTGAATTCTGATTCTCCTTGCAATGCAGTCAGAATCTGCAACACTCCATCTTTGTTTGCATCCAGCACAATCACTTGTGAATCTGATGGTAGTTGTGGAATCAGGCTTTGATATTCGGCTATATTTGAATCGATGAATACGATGCGAGAGGTCATTATTGTTATTCCTTACTGATGAAATAAAGTGGCCATTCTTCATGAGTGAATAGGCGAGCCCAGTTTGAGACACAGTTGTTTTAACTGGTTAATCACACCATTCTTTTAATCTCGCGGGAATATATCAGAGTATTTGTGAAGAAGATAGAATTCATCTGCCCTGATAATTCATTCAATTACCAGGACATATGTCCCGGTTTATGTGTTGCCTATATGCTGTGATAATGCGACAAAGAAGAATTAACCCAAGATAGGCATCTTCTCATTCTTGGGTTATTCATAATCACGCTTCATTCCTGAATCCGCCTTATGAATCAAAGTATATCGTCATCCTGTCTTGTGAAACGCTTGAGAAAAATTATCAAAGCGCGCAAGATGTAATTAGCGGTTTAGCCATTACTTAATAAATAGCTACCGTCCGAATGAACCAATATGGCTACTAATTTACAATCAATAAATTGCATCAGAGGAGATTTATCATGGGTACAAAAAGCACACCCCCCGGTTTTCATCCAATTGCCCGCCACGATGGTATTTTTCAGGAACAAGTACACGATACTTACCAAACCAAAGGCAAGCTCCCGGAACCAACGGTTTGCCCGCAATGCAGCGCAGTATTTCATAAAGGGCGATGGCAATGGCTTGCGGCGCCTGCTAATGCGCATCAACACAACTGTCCGGCTTGCCAGCGTATTCTTGAGAGTCAGCCAGCAGGCTTTGTGACCTTAGCAGGTGATTTTTTCGTTGCGCATCGGGATGAAATCGTAAGCTTGATACACAATGTAGAAAAAAAAGAAAAATCCGAGCATCCGCTGAAGCGAATCATGGCAACCGAAGAAGAGGGAAATGGGGTATTGATAACCACCACCGATATTCACCTTGCGCGCGGTATTGGTGAAGCGATTCACCATGCTTATCAAGGTGACTTGGAATTTCACTACAATCCGGCAGAAAACTTATTGCGTGTGAATTGGTCGCGTTAAGGAGCTTCTAAACAATCCACCTTTGTCATGCGAAACGAAGTGAGGAATCTTTTTAGATCAACAGTATAGATTTCTCGCCCTGCTCGAAATGACAGTTACTCAGAGATCCCCTAACTCGAGATTCAGCCCGTTAGATAGATTGGATAAACAATAAAGGAGAATATGATGAGTGTCGGTGAAATTTGCAATCGTGAAGTAATTACTATTCAACGGGATGAGACGGTTCTGGAAGCTGCCAAGCTGATGCGGCAATATCATGTCGGGGCTGTTATTGTGACCGATAAGCTTGATGGTCGTACAGCCCCTGTAGGTATTGTCACGGATCGTGATCTGGTTGTCGAAGTTCTGGCAACGGAATTGGATGAAACGGTGATTACCGTCGGCGATATCATGGCGCCGGAAGTATTTACGGTGAAAGAAAGTACCGCGACTTACGAAGCAATTGAATTTATGCGCCGCAAAACTATCCGGCGCTTACCGATCGTGGATGAATCCGGAGAATTGGTCGGTATACTGACTTTGGATGACGCGCTGGAATTGCTATCCGAAGAATTACTTAATCTCTCCAAACTGGTAAGGTACGAGCAAAAAAAAGAATCACGGCATCGTCCGTAGTAACGTAGTGACTCCAGGCAACCGGAAAATTGCTCGCACTGACCGGTTGCGTTAAATAAAATAAAAGGGGTTCACTTGAATTCCTGGTTAAGCACTCAAATATTCTAGTGAATATTAAAACCAGTCATTAAATCCCTGGAGGATGAGTTGCTATGGAACAATCTGCCCCAACCCAATTTGAGCTGCCTGCCGATGTCATCGCATTGGTGCCAATGCGCAATGTGGTGTTATTTCCCCATGTGTTAATGCCGATCACTGTTGGCCGGATCAGATCAATAGCCACCGTGGAGCATGCCCTGCAATCCAAAGCATCCATCGGTATCGTGCTACAAAAGGATGCCGCTGTCGACGATCCGGGAATTGATGCATTGTGCAGTATCGGCACTATTGCCAACGTTGTGCGCCATGTCGCTTCAGACGACGGAACTCATCATGCCATCTGCCAAGGAATAGAGCGTTTTCAGATTGAAGAAATCATCGAAGGTTATCCATTCCTTGCAGCCCGTATAAAACGTATTAAGGAAACAGCGCAAGTCACGACGCAGGCGGAAGCACTCGCATTACAATTGCGCGAACGGGCTGTCGAGATTTTATCGCTATTGCCCGGAGTTCCCGCAGAACTTGCACATGCATTGCAAGCCACGCGCGCGCCTTCGGATCTGGCCGACATAACTGCCAGCCTGCTTGATACCGAAGTCGTTGAGAAGCAGATGCTGCTCGAAACGGTTGATACCGAAGAACGGTTGCAGAAAGTACTGCAGATTTTGTCGCGCCGCATCGAAGTTTTAAGACTTTCCCAGGAGATCGGCGAGCGCACCAAAGAACAAATGGAAGATCGCGAGCGCAAGTATTTATTACACGAACAGTTAAAAGCAATCCAGAAAGAACTGGGTGAAGACGGCGGTAACGATCAAGAAATTGCGCAATTGAATGAGGCGATCACCAAAGCAAGCATGCCCAGTGATATCGAAGCGCAGGCACGCAAAGAATTGCAACGATTGCAGCGCATGCCAAGCGCATCGAGCGAATACTCGATGCTGCATACCTATCTGGAATGGATGACCGAATTACCGTGGCGGCTACCTGAGGAAACACCGATCGATTTGAATAGCGCGCGTCAAATTCTGGAAGCCGATCATTTTGGATTGGAGCGCATCAAGCAGCGCATTATTGAATTTCTGGCGGTACAAAAGCTGAAACCGCAGGGCCGGGCGCCTATTCTTTGCTTTGTCGGACCGCCGGGAGTAGGTAAGACTTCGCTAGGCCAAAGCATCGCACGTGCTTTGCAACGGCCTTTTGTGCGTGTGTCATTAGGCGGCGTGCATGATGAAGCCGAAATGCGCGGCCATCGCCGCACCTATATCGGTGCCATGCCAGGAAATATTGTGCAAGGAATACGTAAGGCTAGCGCGCGTAATTGTGTCATGATGCTTGATGAAATCGACAAAATGTCAGCCAGCATACAGGGCGACCCGTCCGCGGCACTGCTTGAAGTACTGGATCCGGAGCAGAACTCAACTTTTCGTGATAATTATTTAGGTGTGCCGTTTGATCTAAGCCGGGTGATCTTCATTGCTACGGCGAATGTAATCGACAATGTGTCGCCGCCAGTACGTGACCGCATGGAAATTATTGATTTGCCCGGTTACACACAAGAAGAAAAGCTTCAAATCGCGTTGCGTTATCTAGTACAGCGGCAGAGTGAAGCAAATGGTTTGCGCGAGGAACAATGCCAATTAACATCCGAAGCGCTGGCAAGCATTATTGCTGATTACACCCGTGAAGCCGGCGTGCGTCAGTTCGAACGGGAAATCGGCCGGGTGATGCGTCACGCGGCTTTGCGTATCGCGGAAGGTGAACAGCAGAAAGTGCATATTGATGCAGCTGATTTGGATGCTATTCTGGGTTCGAAAAAATATGAACATGAATTAGCACTGCATACCGATCTGCCCGGAGTCGCCACGGGCTTGGCCTGGACACCAGTGGGTGGCGATATTCTGTTTATTGAGGCCACACGGGTCAATGGTAGCGGGCGATTGATTCTGACCGGGCAGCTCGGTGATGTGATGAAAGAAAGTGCGCAAGCAGCACTTACCTTAGTCAAGGCGCGTGCCAGCGATCTGAATATCCCGGCATCCCTGTTTGATGGTGTTGATGTGCATCTGCATGTCCCGGCAGGCGCCATTCCAAAAGACGGGCCGAGTGCAGGTGTGGCGATGTTCATTGCGCTCGTTTCGTTATTCACTAATCGGCCCGTATGTCATGATGTCGCAATGACCGGAGAAATCAGTCTACGTGGATTAGTATTACCCGTAGGCGGCATCAAGGAAAAGATACTGGCGGCAGAACGTGCCGGTCTGCGAACGGTATTGTTGCCTGCTCGAAACCAGAAGGATCTACGCGATTTACCGGAAGCAACACGTACGGCAATGCAGTTTGTTTTATTAGAAACAGCAGATGACGCCATTCAAGTTGCATTACGCCATGCCGGAACACATGCGCCGACTTCGGAATTCAAACTTGTGTGAGCATAGCTCACCATAGCATACAAACCTAAGACTAAAATATATCAGTAATTTAAACCAACAAAGTCTTTCCTGAAATAAACTCATCACATCGCAACAGATGCGGCTATATGCCGCATTGACGCTTGAGCCGCCATAACCCAAAATAGAAAAAAACATTAATGAATAAGTTTAAATGAAGCTGTTATATTCTTGTCATATTCCCTTGTTACTCTAGCAGGCCGTTGAAAAACTATCTGCGTTGCCGCTGCAGTGTTAAAAACAAGCTCAAAATGCTCATTTATTAAGCATAAACTGCGCTTTTTCGCCTGTCTTTGCCTTGCATCGGCTGCCTCGAAAACGTTTTTCAACGGGCTGTTAGAGCCATAATCATGTACGAGGAGTGAATTCAAATGAAACAGTCCGAAATCCAAACCAAACTTAGTAGCAATAATGATCACCTAAATAAACAAAAAGGCAGTGAGTCATTTCATAGAATTGGCCAATTAAGACGCGCAAAGATGCATGCAGCATGCCTTATCGAATCTATCGACAGCAACAAAGTGCTGCCTCCGTCCTTGCACCGGCTATTGGAAGCCAGCCTGGTTCTGGAAACAACAGATTCGAAAACTCTTGCTGTTTACTTAAAACGATCGCCGGCCACAATCCGTAACGAATTCCAAAGAATCCGAACCATACTTGGCGCATATCAAGATATCTCAGAAAATCTCCAATATAAAGCCTCTGTCATTATCTAATTCTAATTCGCAGTAGAAACTACACTAAAATCCCAATCTCATCATGCTAATATTCTTATTGTGATCATATGATCGTTTGCAAAAAAGAAAGATTGCCCAATGAGATTATTATTCTTATTTATCCTGCTCATCTGCATCAGTCTTCTGGGCTATGCACAATATCTGCAACATTTGGAAGGATTACTACCCTGCCCGCTTTGTGTAGCACAACGTCTTGCCTACTGGTTGCTGGGATTAGTCGCACTATTGGCATTTCTACACAATCCTAAAGTCATAGGGCGCCGCTTCTATGCTGTTTTGATGTGCATTTTGGCACTCATAGGCACAGTCATCGCTGCAAGGCACGCTTGGTTGGTACGTTTCCCGGAATCATTTGAATGCGGTATTAGTCCGGAGGAAGCTTTTCTAAATTCATTACCCCTTGCCGGTTGGTGGCCAGGGATGTTCGAAGCAAATGGGGATTGTGCGGACATCGATTGGAAATTCTTATCGCTGACCATTCCGGATTGGTCGTTGATTGCTTTTATTAGCCTTGGAATCGTATCGCTTTATATACTATTGGCGAAAAAATAGTTTAAAGCTACTATCCGCGAGGATGATGCTTGGTATGCAATTGTTTCAGGCGTTCACGCGCGATATGGGTATAAATCTGCGTAGTGGAGATATCTGCGTGACCCAACAGTAATTGTACCACTCGCAAATCAGCACCGTGATTCAACAAGTGAGTAGCAAATGCATGGCGCAGGGTGTGCGGGGATAGCGGCTTATCATTACCCACTAGTTGCGCATAACGTTTGATGAGATACCAGAATGCCTGGCGTGTCATTGCAGCTCCGCGTGTTGTCACAAATATGGTATCGGTAACAATACCATTCAGCAAAGCAGGTCTGGCTTCTTTGGTATAACGGCTCAACCACTCAAGAGATTCTTCTCCAAGCGGAGCAAGGCGTTCCTTTCTCCCCTTGCCCATGACTCGTAACACTCCCATATCCATGCTGACTTGCGAATATCTTAGGTTGATCAGTTCAGATACCCGTAATCCACTGGCATACAGAACTTCCAGCATCGCACGATCACGCAAACCGAGCGGGTGTTTAAGATCAGGTGCGCTCAGCAGCAGCTCGACTTCTGTCTCTGTAAGGCTATCGGGCAGGCTGCGCTGCAGTTTGGGTGTATCAATGTTGAGACTGGGATCTGTCGTAATTTTGCCTTGGCGCAATAAGAAACGGTAAAAACGCTTTAAGCTGGACAATTCACGGCTTGTTGTACTGGCCTTCATTTTAGCGGAAACTCTGGACGCCAGAAAATCGAGCAAGTCAGAGTGCGTTGCGTCAGTTAGTACACTATTATCTTGATTTCGTTTTCTTAGCCATTCACTAAAAAGCTGTAGATCGTTACGGTAACTATCCAGTGTATTACGCGATAAGCCATCTTCCAGCCATAAGGCATCGGAAAACTCATCCAGCAAACCGGCATTTAGTTCAGGTGCTCTCATGACGCAACAACCAACGCTTGATCTCTAAAGGGTCTCCATCACTTGCATTCATAAAGCCTCCTAATCCGCCATTCTTAGAAATAACCCGATGACATGGTATGACGATCGGAATTCTATTGGCGCCACATGCCCGGCCTACGGCTCTCGGTGCAGAGTGCAGTTGCGCTGCTATTTCTGCATAACTGCTCGTTTCACCGCTAGGGATAGCCTGAATAGCCTGCCAAACACGCTGCTGGTGCGTTGTACCACCGATATGCAAACATAAATCAAACATAAAATTTGGTTTTGCCAGATATGCCAGTAATTGCCTACTTACTTCTTTTGCCAGTAGGGTTTGTGGTAATAAAGGTTTTGTATCAACCGGCAAATAATCAATATCCGTAAGCCAATCTTCTTCTGTTCTAATACCTAAAACAGCAAATGGAGTAATCAGTTTTGCTTGATATACCTTGATTGGATCAGAAATATGATTATTCGTTGATTTGCCCACTGTCTACTTGAATATTTATTTAGGAAATGATTTAGCGTTTTATGCAATATTCAAAGAATGGACATTAGAAATGAGAAGAAGTTTCATAATACAACATCAATCTCCCAGCCTAATAGAACAAAGCCGGGAGATTGCGCATACCATAAAGCGTTCGTGGACTCAGTATTTTAGCAATAATAACTCGTTAAGTCTTTTTACGAATGCTGCTGGATCCTCAAGCTGTCCGCCTTCAGCCAGTAATGCTTGATCAAACAAAATATGACTCCAGTCTTCAAAATTCTCCACTTCTGTTTTTAGCCTTTGCACCATCGGATGATGTGGATTGATTTCAAGGATTGGCTTAGCATGTTGTACTTTCTGTCCTGCAGATTTCAGTAATCTTTCCAGATTACCACCCATATCATAAGTATCCGCGACCAGGCAGGCTGGCGATTCGGTCAAGCGAAATGTCACACGTACATCTTTTACCTGTTCATTGAGCGCCGCTTTCATTCTTTCTGTTAATTCCTGATAGGCGTTGCTTTCTTTCTCACGTTCTTCTTTTTCAGTTTCGTCTTCCAAGCTTCCCAGATCCAAACCACCTTTTGCAACGGATTGGAGCGGCTTTCCTTCGAACTCGGTCAAATTGGTTACTAGCCACTCATCAACACGATCTGATAACAGGAGTACTTCGATACCTTTCTTACGGAAAACTTCTAAATGGGGGCTATTTTTAGCTGCTTTGAGATTGTCAGCAGTGACATAATAAATCTTGTCCTGCCCCTCTTTCATACGATGCAAATAGTTTTCCAGAGAAACAGTCGGCTCATCGGTATCACTTTGAGTGGTGACAAAACGTAGCAGTTTGGCAATACGTTCACGATTTGTATAATCTTCACCCACGCCTTCTTTCAGAACTTGTCCAAATTCCCGGTAGAAAGTTCTGAACTTCTCTTTCCCGTCAACATCTTCATTCTTGGATAATTCTTCTATCAATCCCAACACCTTCTTGACTATGCCTGCTCTGATCGATTCGATATCTTTGGATTCCTGCAATATTTCGCGAGACACATTCAGAGGCAAACTACTCGAATCAATTACCCCGCGCACGAAGCGCAGGTAATTTGGCAACAGTTTTTCAGCGTCATCCATAATAAATACACGCTGCACATATAACTTAATGCCATGTCGATGTTCGCGGTCAAACAAATCGAAAGGCGCCCGCGCAGGTATATAGAGTAATTGCGTGTATTCCTGTTTGCCTTCTACTCGTGCATGTAAATAAGCAAGCGGTGGCTCAAAATCATGCGCCACATGTTTATAGAATTCATTGTATTGCTCAACCGTAATTTCATTCTTGGGTCGCGTCCATAATGCATTTGCCTGATTAATTGTTTCATCTTCATCAGTGATTTTGTTTTTCTTCTCTTCCTGAGACCATTCTTCCTTCTTCATTAAAATGGGCAAAGTAATATGGTCGGAATATTTACGAATAATTGTCCTAATCCGCATTCCATTGAGAAACTCATCCTCATCTTTGCGCAGGTGTAAAATTATTTCGGTGCCGCGCGTCTGCTTCGTTACCGTTTCCAGTGTATAGTCACCTTCCCCACTTGATTCCCATCGGACCCCATGCTCAGGGGTTATTCCCGCACGCCTAGTAATCAAGGTTACTTTATCTGCAATTATAAATGCTGAGTAAAAACCTACTCCGAATTGACCGATTAAATTCGCATCTTTAGCCTGGTCACCAGTCAACGAATTAAAAAACTCTCGCGTGCCTGATTTGGCAATAGTTCCGATATGGTCGATTACCTCTTGCCGAGACATACCGATACCATTATCCGAAATGGTGATGGTATGCGCATCGACATCGTAACTCACTTGAATATTGAGGTCCGAATCCGATTCATAAAGCGCTGCATCTGTAAGGCCTTCAAAGCGTAATTTATCGGCAGCATCAGATGCGTTCGAAATCAGTTCACGCAAAAAGATTTCTTTGTTGCTGTACAATGAGTGAATCATCAGCTTTAACAGCTGCTTAGCTTCTGCTTGAAAACTTAACTGTTCTTTGATTGTTTCAGATTGCACGTTTTCCTCCTAAAATATTTTGGTTGTATATGGAGATCACACCGGAAAATTCAAGTTTGTTTGGTAGCGAATTATTTACTTCAAACAAACTCAGTGCTTCAAGAAGAGAATTAATATGAGAGAATCACAAAGAGCTTTCAGTAAATGACTCTACTTGCAGAAATTTTTGCTTAAAATGCTTTTGTGAATGTAATCACAAGAGAGTTATTGAAGAATACCCTTGTTAATGAATTGCATTTAATTACATTGAATTCTGAATGGCATAGAGACTCAGTCCCATCA
This sequence comes from Nitrosomonas sp. Is79A3, assembly GCF_000219585.1. NCBI lineage: Bacteria > Pseudomonadati > Pseudomonadota > Betaproteobacteria > Nitrosomonadales > Nitrosomonadaceae > Nitrosomonas > Nitrosomonas sp. Is79A3. The sequence goes on from NC_015731.1 coordinate 3,085,289, forward strand.
ATGCCTGAGGAAATATACCGAATGCCAGTACTGCAAGACCATTTGCACTGAGAAGAATCTTTACATCACTATTAGGCATAATGGGTTCATTGGTTTCTGGTTCATCAAAGTACATCAACTTGATAATGCGCAAATAATAGAAAGCACCAATTAACGAGAACAGTACTGCTACAATCGCTAGCCAAACATACCCAGCATTGACAACTGCCTGTAATACAGAAAATTTCGCATAAAATCCAATCATCGGTGGAATGCCTGCGAGCGATAGCATCAACAACAAGGCAATAAATGCGTACCAAGAATTTCTTTTGCTTAGACCCTTGAAATCATTTATATTTTCAGCTTCGAATCCACTGCGGCACAACAGCATAACCATTGCAAAAGTGCCTAATGTCATCAGAACATAAGCAATAACATAAAATAACGCGGAGCTATAGCCATTCGAATCTGCACTTATGAATCCAAGTAACAAAAAACCCATATGCGAAATGGTTGAGTAAGCCAGCATGCGCTTGATATTTGTTTGTGCAATGGCGGCAAGATTACCTATCGCCATCGACATGACAGCCAGGATTACCAGCATACCTTGCCAATCATCGGACATTTCTCCCATTCCTTCGACCAACAAGCGCATTACAAAACCAAAGGCTGCCAATTTTGGCGCGGAACCAATAAACAATGTCACAGCAGTTGGTGCACCTTGATATACATCAGGCGCCCACATGTGAAAAGGTGCCACGCTTAGCTTGAAGCTAATTCCAGCCACAATAAATACAAGACCTACAACTAAAACCTCCTTACTGCTTGCTTCACTCTGTATAATTTGAGCAAGCTGAGAAACATGTAGTGTTCCAGTTGCGCCGTAAACCATTGACATGCCATAAAGCAAAAAACCGGATGCCAAGGCACCCAACACAAAGAACTTCATAGCTGCTTCAGTTGCCACCAATGAATCGCGCCGTAATGCTACTAATGCATAAAGCGATAGCGAGAGCAACTCTAAACCAATATAAAGCGTCAGAAAATGGCTGGCGGAAATCATCACCATCATTCCCATTGTTGCAAAAAGTATTAAGCTAAAGAACTCGCCCCTCAGCATGCCACGATCGCTGATATAAGTATGAGAATATACAAGAACTGCCGATACAGTACCATACACCATCAATTTCAATATATCCGCCATCGCATCATCAACAAACATACCGCTAAATGTTTGTGTAACTTCTGTAGAAAATGAAATAAAAGTAAGCAGCGCACAACCCAATAACGTAATCTGTGTCAGCAGGTATGCAACATAACGCTTATTGTCACCTGCGGTGAGATCTGCCAGCATTACCACGCACACCATGATGAGCATAAATATCTCAGAAGAGGCTGGCGCAAAATCAGGTGGTATAAAATTCATTAATTCATAATCCTTATATCAGGAACTATTACTATTCCAGAATCAGTTTATTACAATTTACTATTACTGACATGTGTCAGAAGTTGATCTACTGTTACATGCATAACTTCAGTTAACGGGAAAGGATAAATACCAATCCATAAAACTGAAATTGCTAAAATTGCCAATAATACAAACTCACGCTTTGAAATATCTTTCAACCCTTCAACTGCAGGGCTTGCCACGGCACCGAATATGACTCGTTTATACATCCATAAGGTATAAGCTGCACCAAAAATCAGTGTAGTTGCTGCCAAGAATGCATACCAGAAATTAACTTTCATTGCACTCATAATGACCATGAACTCACCCACAAAACCACTTGTGCCTGGGAGCCCAGCATTTGCCATTGCAAATAACATGAAGAAAGCAGCGAATACAGGCATTTTATTCACAACCCCGCCATAATCAGCAATCTGACGCGAATGCAACCGATCGTATAACACACCTACACACAGAAACATGGCACCGGAAATAAATCCATGCGAAATCATCTGTACCATCGCACCTTCAATCCCATAGGCGTTTAACAGAAAAAAGCCTAATGTCACGAATCCCATATGCGCTACTGACGAATAAGCAATCAACTTTTTCATATCAACCTGCATGAGCGCAATAAGTCCAATGTAGACCACTGCTATCAGCGACAACACAATCATCATAGTCGCCAAATAATGACTGGCATCAGGTGCAATAGGCAAGGAGAAACGAAGAAAACCATATCCTCCTAGTTTAAGCAGAATCGCCGCCAGAACAACCGATCCCCCCGTTGGCGCTTCTACATGCGCATCGGGCAACCACGTATGTACTGGCCACATTGGTACCTTAACTGCAAATGCAAGCAGGAATGCAACGAATATTAAGATCTGCGGTGTTAATGGAATTGCAAGTTTATGATAATCCTCAATCGAGAAGCTTCCACCAGATTCCTGATACAGATAAATAAATGCAATCAACATCAGTAAAGAACCAAGGAGTGTATAAAGAAAGAACTTAATAGCGGCATACACACGATTTGGACCGCCCCATATACCAATGATTAAAAACATTGGTATTAGTGATGCTTCCCAAAACACGTAAAATAAAATTGCATCTAATGAAGCAAAAACACCATTGACAATACCCGACATGATTAAGAATGCACCCATGTATTGTGATACACGTTCCTTAATCACTTCCCACCCTGCCACAATAACCAATGGTGTAATAAAACAATTCAACAAAATTAACGGCATTGATATGCCATCTACGCCCAAATGATAATTAACATTAAAACGTTCAAACCAGACATGATTCTCAATAAATTGCATTGCACCAGTCGTAGAGTCAAAGCTGGTAAAAAGAGGAATCGCTACCAGCAATCCCATTATGGATCCTACGAGCGAAATCCTGCGGGCTAACTGTGCATTGTGATCATTTCCAGTTGCAAATACGGCAATACCAAACACAATTGGCAACCAAATAATTAAACTCAGTAGTGGGAAATCAAACGACATGCTTTTTCCGTTTTATTTGTTAGTACTTATTATCTTTAAGTATTTTGTTTATTAATATATCCAACATCAGGATTACAGTTTCTTAATAAAATCTAGTAAAGCCATAACGTCAAGATAACAAATACGCCAACAATCATAGTAAACGCATAATGATAGATATAACCTGTTTGGTAACGTCGCACTACTGTAGCCGTCAGAGCTACAACATGAGCAGCACCATTAACAAAGAATCCATCAATCACTTTTATATCACCATACTTCCATAACATAGTGCCTAAAGCACGTGTGCCGCCAGCAAACAACCACGAATAAAATTCATCGATATAATATTTGCGATCCAATAAATTATATAAAGGGCCACACTGCGCTTTTATTTTTCCAGGGATATCCGTTCTTGCACTATATAAATACCATGCGGTAAAAATACCAGCCACAGATAGCCAGAATGGTGCTGTCGACAACGCGTGCATCATCATTCCACCGATTCCTGTAAATTCCGCACCCAATTTCTCAAGAGCATCATGTTGCGGCAGCACATAAATTACATTGTAAAAATAATCACCAAAAACAATTGGACCAATTAACCAGCCCGCAGCAATGGTTGGTACAGCTAGAATCATAAGCGGCAAAGTGACTACCCAGGGCGATTCATGTAAATGCTCTTTGGTATGCGCATCCATTCGAGTTTGTCCATGGAAAGTCATGAATATCAGCCGGAATGTATATAAGGCCGTAATAAAAACCGTTACCAACACACAGAAATAAGCAAAACCACTGCCAGTAATATTGGCAAAGTGCACAGCTTCAATGATCGCATCTTTAGAAAAGAAACCGGAGAAGCCGGGAACACCAGCACTGGCCAGGGCAGCGATAAACATCGTCCAATAAGTAATAGGCATATAACTTTTAAGTCCACCCATTTTCTGCATATTTTGTTCATGATGCATGGCAATAATGACAGAACCTGCACCTAAAAATAGCACAGCTTTAAAGAAGGCATGGGTCATCAAATGGAAAATTGCAGCAGAATAGGCAGACGCGCCTAGTGCAACAGTCATATATCCTAATTGCGATAAAGTAGAATAGGCGACAACTCGTTTAATATCGTTTTGCACTACTGCAACAAGTGCCATAAATAATGTCGTAATTCCACCAATAATCAATATGACAGATAGTGCCGTATCCGATAATTCAAATAGAGGCGACATTCGTGCCACCATAAAAATTCCTGCTGTCACCATGGTAGCCGCATGAATCAGCGCAGAAATTGGTGTAGGACCTTCCATCGAATCAGGTAACCACACATGTAATGGAAACTGTGCTGATTTACCCATTGCACCGACAAAAAGTAAAATACAAATAAGTGTAATTACCAGCCAGGGCATACCAGGTATTAATTCTATCTTTTCATCGACTATCCCAGTTGCTTGAGAAAAAACAGCAGCATAATCTAATGTACCAAAATACATTAACACCAGAGCGATGCCAAGGAGAAAACCAAAATCGCCGACACGGTTAACTAAAAATGCCTTCATATTTGCATAGATAGCCGTTGGGCGCGTATACCAGAAGCCAATTAATAAATAAGATACAAGTCCGACTGCTTCCCAACCAAAAAATAACTGCAAGAAATTATTTGACATCACCAACATCATCATTGAGAAGGTGAATAAGGAGATATAACTAAAGAATCGTTGATAACCTGGATCGTCATGCATATATCCAATGGTATAAATATGCACCATCAATGAAACTAAACTGACAACTACCATCATTGTTGCTGACAATTGATCGATCAGGAATCCAATCTCGAATCGAGTATCACCAGTCACCAACCAAGTATACGCATTACCATTATAAATATTACCTTTCAGCACATCGAGCAAAATCACTATAGATGCCACTAAGGAAACGAAAACAAGTAAGATCGTTGTGCGGTGGCTCCACGCGGGGCCGATAAAACGTCCAAATAATCCAGCTATAAGTGCTCCTAATAGCGGGGCTAGTGGCACTAGTAAATATAGATTTTGCATCTCGGTCAATTATTCTTATGTCAGTTATGAGTACTAAAACTTTTCTTCGTTATTTTGTACTAGCCTTTGAGTTTATCCAGGTCATCAACATTAATCGTACGCATATTGCGAAACAGCACAACGAGTATAGCTAAACCAATAGCTGACTCTGCTGCCGCAACTGTCAGAATGAAGAATACGAAAATTTGGCCAGATATATCCTGCAAATAGTGCGAGAACGCAACAAAATTCATATTTACTGCTAACAGCATCAATTCAATAGACATCAGTAAAATAATGACATTTTTTCTGTTGAGAAAAATACCAACTAAACCGATAGCAAACAAAATTGCGCCAAGTACTAAGTAATGAGATAACGATACCAAGCTAACTACCTCTTCCTATGATTAAAATCTGCAAAAAATTTATCGTTTGACCGTCTCATTCTTTCTTTTCTGATGCCATTGCCACCACACGTATCCGATCTTCTTTTCTCACTTTGACTTGTTTGGATGGATTCGGTGATTTCTTATCTTCACGATGTCGCAAAGTCAATGCAATCGCTGTTACCATTGCAACAAGCAGAAGTACTGCTGCCAATTCAAAGGCGTACACATATTCGGTGTAAATTAAGCGGCCTAACTCTCTGGTATTACTGTAATCAGCGTCATGTGGCTGGGGTGCTGGCATTTCTTCGATTCCAAAATATTTGCCCATCAAAACCATTGACATTTCAGCAACCATAATAAGCGCAATAACTGCACCGAAGGGGAACCACTTCCAGAATCCTTCGCGTAATCGATCCAGATTGATATCCAGCATCATCACTACAAACAGGAACAATACCATTACAGCACCGACATACACCAACACCAAGGTAATCGCAAGAAATTCCGCTTCCAGCAGTAGCCACAAGCCGGCACAGGTAACAAAAGCCAGCACCAGCAATAGCGCCGAATAGACTGGATTACGAACTGTAATCACGCCGAGGGCCGATGCAACCAATACAGTTGAAAAAATATAAAATAAAATATCTTGAAAATTCATTTGAATTTACCAGTGAGATTCAACGATAACGAGCATCGGCTTCTCGATCCTTGGCAATCTGTTCCTCATAACGATCTCCAATAGCCAGCAGCATTTCTTTGGTATAGATCAAATCACCTCTTTTCTCGCCGTGATACTCCAATATACGAGTCTCTACGATTGAATCAACAGGACAGGATTCTTCACAAAAACCACAGAAGATACATTTACTCAAGTCAATATCATAGCGTGTAGTACGTCGTGTGCCGTCCGCACGCTGTTCTGAATCAATAGTTATTGCCATAGCAGGACAAACTGCTTCGCATAATTTGCAAGCAATACAACGTTCTTCACCATTTGGATAACGTCGCAATGCATGCAGGCCACGAAACCGGGGCGATTGAGGAGTTTTTTCCTCTGGAAAGTGTACAGTAATCTTTGGCTTGAATAGATACCGTCCAGTAACAGCCATTCCCTTTAATAATTCAAATAATAAAAAGGTACTGAAAAAATTCTTGATGCGATCCATGGTATTTTCTCTATTTTAGAACCAGATATTTAAAGGAAATGAATTCCTTATCGATTCTGGTAGTTGCATTACCAATCCTAATAGAACAATCCAAATGAGTGTAATCGGAATAAATATCTTCCATCCCAATCTCATAATTTGATCATAGCGATAGCGCGGGAAGGTCGCACGAAACCAAAGAAAGAAAAACAGGATAAATGCAATCTTCAATAACAGCCAAATAAAACCGGGAATCCATGTAAAAGGCTCCATATCAACCGGCGGTAACCAGCCACCCAGGAACATGATCGATGTCAGAGTAGCCACCAGTATCATGTTAGAATATTCGGCCAGAAAAAATACGGTAAAGGCCATACCTGAATAATCTACATGGAAACCTGCAACAATTTCTGATTCGCCTTCTGCTACATCAAACGGGGCGCGATTTGTTTCAGCTATCCCTGAAATTAGATAAACCAGAAACATTGGAAATAGCGGAATCAAATACCAGTTCAACAAACTGTTACCTTGTTGCCCGTTAACAATATCACCCAAATTCAAACTTTGCGACATCATTAAAACACAGACCAAAGCAAAACCCATTGCCAATTCGTATGAAACTACCTGAGCAGCCGAACGCATGGCACCCAGGAAAGCATATTTCGAATTCGATGCCCATCCAGCGATGATAATACCGTAGATACCCATTGACGTCATTGCCAAAATATATAGTAAACCTGCATTGATATCAGCAAGAACAAGCTCAGGAGAAAAAGGTATTACTGCCCAGGCCGCAAGCGCTGGCATAATTGTTAACACTGGTGCAAGAATAAATAAAAACTTGTTTGCGCCAGTCGGAATAATGATTTCTTTCATTATTGCCTTAACTGCATCAGCAATCGGTTGACCCCACCCGCGCAACCACGGTATTCCAAAAAAGGTTACTCTATTAGGTCCGACACGAATTTGCATATAGGCAATTATTTTCCGTTCAGCAAAAGTTAGGTAGGCGACACCTAATAACAATGGGATGACAATAGCAAAAATAAATGTCATATTTGAAGCTAAAGAGAACAACATGGATCCCCATTCTGCTCCCAATATTTCCAAAAATTGTTGTTGAATATTATCCATTAATAGATTCCAACCTTTGCCATCACAGTTTTTCCACCAGAATTTCCCCGAACAAATCGCCGAGCGCTACTGTCTTAGGATGTGCACCTGCAATACGTACACAATTATCAGGTAATTTTTCATCATGCCCTACCTCGAGCTTAACGAATTCATCGTCCTGCATAACTTTTACCTGATCACCCGCGATAACACCCAAGCTCTCTAGCATTGCAGTTGTCATCCAAGCTTTGGGTGGCACAGCATCATGAGTAGCCTGTAAGGATTCAGCGCGACGAACAATCGGATCCGCTTGATAAATTGGCACCTCTCCAATACGTTGTATGCCCTGTTCTTCAGTTACTTTGATCTCAATATCAAAGTTTCCTACAGCATTATTGAGGTATCGATTTATTTCTAATCCATCAGGAAAAATTTCTGCACGAATCTGCTCTGGTGTTTCATAATTGAATTTTTCCAGGGCCAGTAAATTCGCCAGTACACGAAGCACTTTCCAACCAGGTCGTGCTTCTCCTAATGGGGAAACAACACCATTGAAACTTTGTATTCTACCCTCAGTATTGACATAAGTTCCCGATGTTTCGGTAAAGGGTGTAATAGGTAATAAGACATCTGCGTAATCTGCTGCATTTCCTTTATAAGCACTCAGCGATACCACAAATTCACTTGACTTGATTGTCTTTAATGCTTTCTGGGAATTATAGGTATCAAATTCTGGTTCCATATTCATTAATATAAATGCTTGACACTTTTCATCGGCCAAGTCATTGCTAAATCCCAGCATTTGTGCTGCGTTTAATCCGGCTTCTAACTGATAAAATTTCTCTGTGATAGACAGTGTGTTGATGTCCGGTATTGCACCTACCAGATAAGCGCCGACACTGTTTGCAGCTTCACCCAATACGCCATAGCTCGCTCCTGTAATTTGCGCAAGCAAATTTGCAAGCAAATTAATCTTTGAGTAATCTGGATGGTGTTGGGATAAATTACCTAAATAAATTGCTGCTGGTGCGTTTTCTATTAGACTCGAAGCAATAGCAAATGCGCTGGCAGTACTCGAAACATTTAATGAATTGATAAGTTGCTGTATCTCTTTCGTTTGTTCTGTACCTTTTATCTCAACTGCTGCTTTTAAAATCTCTGCCATCTTCTTTATCATTGCACCAGGAGCAACTATGGCCTTATTCGCAACACTAACTAATAAATCATCATCTACTGGATTTACAATATTTAATTGCATGCCATTTTTAACGGCGTGGCGTAAACGCTGTGCTATAAGCGGATGATCTTTACGTAACGTACTGCCTATAAGAAGCGTCGACTTTAATTGTGAAATGTCTGCAATACTAGTACCTAACCACGGAACGCCTTGTATTTGTTTATCTGCACGAAAGTCTGACTGGCGCAGACGATGATCAATATTGCTGCTGCCCATGGCGCGTAATAATTTTTGCAATAAATACAATTCTTCTGATGTGCTATGCGCAGATCCTAATGCAGCTATGCTTTTCACACCATATTTTTGTTTGATTGACTGTAGGGTATTGGCGGTGAATTCCAATGCTTCTTGCCAGTCACACTCAAACCATTGTCCATCGCGTTTGATCATGGGACGTGTCAATCTATCTTCGGAGTTTAATCCTTCGTAAGAAAAGCGATCTTTATCCGACAACCAACATTCATTGATCGCTTCATTGTCCCGCGGAAGAACGCGCATTACGCGATTCTGTTTGACTTGCACAATCAGATTTGAACCTAGACCACAGTGCGGGCTTATTGATTTTCTGCGCGATAACTCCCAGGTCCGCGCTGAATAACGAAAAGGTTTACTAACCAGTGCACCAACAGGGCAGAGATCTATAACATTGCCAGACAACTCAGAATCCACGGTTTTACCGACGAATGAAATTATTTCAGAATGTTCACCGCGCCCAACCATTCCAAGTTCCATAATTCCGGCAATTTCCTGACCAAAGCGAACGCAACGTGTGCAATGGATACACCGCGTCATATCTGTTGATATCAGTGGTCCTAAATTTTTATTGACTACGACCCGTTTCGTTTCGGCATAGCGTGACCCGCTTGCACCATACCCAACAGCGAGATCTTGCAGTTGACACTCTCCACCTTGATCACAAATAGGGCAATCCAGCGGATGATTGATCAGCAGAAACTCCATGACACCTTTTTGTGCTGTCACTGCCTGCTGTGAATGTGTATATACCTTCATTCCATCCATTACTGGTGTAGCACAAGCAGGTAATGGTTTTGGTGCTTTCTCTACCTGTACAAGACACATGCGGCAATTGGCTGCAATGGATAATTTCTTGTGATAGCAAAAATGCGGAATATATACACCAATCTGTTTAGCACCATCCATGATGGTGCTCCCTTTAGGAACAGATACTTGCTTACCGTCGATTTCTATATTGACCATCGGCTAAAATTCTTGGGTTAATCACGAATTAAAAAAATGATGCGTGCTAATTACTTAGCATAAGAACAATTAGACCATACATTTCTTATTCTCTATATGGTAAACAAACTCGTTCCTAAAATGCTGAATCATTGCACGCACCGGCATTGCCGCAGCATCGCCCAAGGCGCAAATTGTTCGTCCCTGTATGTTATCAGCAATATTATCAAGCAGATCTAGATCTTCAAGTCGGCCTTTGCCATGTTCAATGCGATTAACAATACGATAAAGCCATCCTGTACCCTCACGACACGGCGTACATTGACCGCATGACTCTTCGTAATAAAAATATGACAATCTTTCCAGCGCTCTTACCATGCAGGTTGTGTCATCCATGATGATGACGGCCCCCGAGCCGAGCATAGACCCTGCTTTCGCTATAGAATCATAGTCCATATCCGTTTGCATCATAATATCACCAGGTAATACTGGCATCGACGATCCACCCGGGATACAGCCTTTTAATTTTCGTCCTCCGCGCATCCCTCCTGCCAATTCCAATAACTCAGCAAAAGGTGTTCCTAGCGGTATTTCATAATTTCCTGGTTTATTAACATGCCCTGATACTGAAAATAGTTTTGTACCACCGTTATTAGGTTTACCAAGTTGCAAATATTTCTCTCCACCATTACGAATAATCCAGGGAACCGAAGAAAAAGTTTCAGTATTATTAATAGTGGTCGGTTTGCCATACAGGCCATAATTTGCTGGAAAAGGCGGTTTAAAGCGCGGCTGTCCTTTCTTGCCTTCTATGGATTCCAACAATGCCGTTTCTTCACCGCAAATATAAGCCCCATACCCATGATGATTGTATAGTTGGAAGCTAAATGTTGATCCCAGAATATTATTCCCTAGATAACCCGCCACTCGCGCTTCTTCTACAGCTTCTTCCATGCGCTCGTAAGTTTCCCATATCTCACCATGAATATAGTTGTAGCCAGCTTTAACACCCATTGCATAGGCAGCTATTATCATGCCTTCGATCAATAAATGCGGGTTAAATCGCATAATGTCCCGATCTTTAAATGTACCAGGCTCGCCTTCATCTGAGTTACAAACGATATATTTGCTTCCTTCATATCCTTTAGGCATGAAACTCCACTTCAATCCGGTGGGAAAGCCAGCCCCCCCCCGACCACGAAGTGCAGATTTCTTAACTTCTTCAATCACTTCTTCAGGCGTAATTTTCTTAGCCAGTATTTTTCTAAGCGCTGCATAGCCTTCACGTTTCTCATAATTTCTGAGCCGCCAATTTTCCGGATCAGAAGGGTCAACACCATGCATTAATGTCTTCGGATACTGATTCATTCGCTCAGTTCCTCCAGCAATTTATCGATCGTTTCATTAGACATGAAACTACACATGCGTTTGTTATTGACTAATAGCACCGGTGCATCACCACAAGCCCCAAAGCACTCACCTTCCTTTAGCGTAAATTTACCATCAGGAGTTGTCTGGTTAAATTCAATGCCTAATTTTTTCTTTAAATAGGCAGCACTATCATTACTACCAGATAGCGCGCAAGGTAAATTAGTGCATACCATAATCTTGTATTTACCCACGGGCTCGAGGTTATACATATTATAAAAAGTGGCCACTTCGTAGACTGCAATGGGAGGCATCCCTAAATATTCAGCCACAAAATTCATTGTCTCATTGGCCAGCCAACCCTTTTCATCTTGTGCAATTGCAAGCGCTGACATGACAGCGGATTGCTTTTGTTCAGCCGGATATTTAGCGATCTCTCGATCAATTCTTTTAAGGGACTCTGTGCTTAACATCGTTTATTATCTATCTATCTCGCCAAATACTATATCTTGTGTGCCAATGATTGCTACTACATCTGAAATCATGTGTCCTCTCGACATTTCATCCAAAGCAGCCAGATGTGCAAATCCAGGTGCACGTATTTTTAGTCGATAAGGCTTATTAGCCCCATTGGATACTAAGTAGATACCAAACTCACCTTTGGGATGTTCAACCGCTGCGTAAGTTTCCCCCGGAGGTATATGGAAACCCTCAGTAAATAATTTGAAATGATGAATCATCTCTTCCATATTTTGTTTCATATCTACACGTGAAGGTGGTGCAATTTTATGATTATCAGTGATCACCGGTCCAGGATTCTTACGCAACCAATCTACACATTGCTTAATGATGCGATTAGATTGTCGAAATTCCTCCATACGCACCAAATAACGATCATAGCAATCACCATTAACGCCTACTGGTATATCAAAATCCATACGGTCGTATACTTCATATGGCTGTTTCCTTCTTAAATCCCATTCCACACCAGAACCACGTAACATCGGACCAGTAAAACCTAACGCTTTAGCACGCTCAGGAGAAACGATACCAATATCTACCAATCGTTGCTTCCAAATTCTATTGTCAGTTAATAATGTTTCATATTCGTCAACATACTTTGGAAAACGATTCGTAAAATCTTCAATAAAATCTAATAAAGATCCTTCTCGATTAGCGTTTCGAAGACGAGTCTGCTTTTGATTGTGAATTTTCGATGATTGATACTGAGGCATAGTATCGGGTAAATCACGGTATACTCCACCAGGTCTGTAGTAGGCAGCATGCAACCGAGCCCCTGATACTGCTTCATAACAATCCATCAGATCTTCTCTTTCACGAAAAGCATACAGAAACATTGTCATAGCACCGACATCAAGCGCATGCGCGCCAATCCACAACAAGTGATTCAGTATACGAGTAATCTCATCAAACATTACACGTATGTACTGTGCTCTTATTGGCACTTCAACTTGCAGCAGTTTTTCGATAGCCATGACGTACGCATGTTCGTTAGCCATCATCGAAACATAATCCAATCGGTCCATATATGGAACTGATTGAATATAAGTCTTATTTTCCGCTAATTTTTCAGTTGCACGATGCAACAATCCAATATGGGGATCCGCACGCAACACAACTTCGCCATCTAATTCAAGTACCAATCTCAACACGCCGTGAGCTGCCGGGTGCTGAGGTCCAAAATTCATGGTGTAATTACGTATTTCAGCCATAAGTTATTTCACAAAATTCTTATTTAAAAACATAATCCATGCACTGAAATCGTACGAAGATCAGGATTCACAGTCCCCATAATTTTCTTCGCGTATCACGAGCGGCGTTATCTCTCGCGGCTCAATAGTGACAGGCTGATAAATAACGCGCTTTTGTTCCGCATCATAACGCATTTCAACATGACCTGTTATTGGAAAATCCTTACGAAATGGATTCCCAATAAAACCATAGTCTGTCAATATTCTTCGCAGATCGGGATGTCCAGTAAAAACAATGCCATAAAGATCGAATGCTTCACGTTCAAACCAGTTAGCGACAGGCCATATTTCAGTGACTGAATTCACTACCGGAAAATCATTGTTTTCAGCTAAAACCCGAATACGCAATCTATGATTATGATCAACCGAAAGTAAATGATATATCACGGCGAAGCGCCTATTCTTAAAGTTATTTTTTTCAGAAAGCGCGTCACCATACGTCGAATAATCAATTCCACACAAATCAATCAACGTATCAAAAATCAGAGTAGGACTGTCACGCAACATTTCACTGGCTGCTAATATGTCTTCTGCACGCACATTGATAGTTACTTCTCCATACCGAATTTGCAAACTGATCAGTTTATCCCCGAGCACACCCCGCAACGATTCTGCAAGCTTTTCCAGATAATTAGTAAGCATAGGAATTATCGTGCAATGGTGTTGGTACGATTTATTTTATTTTGCAACTGGATAATGCCATATAACAAAGCTTCTGCTGTGGGAGGGCAACCAGGCACATAAATATCAACCGGTACTATGCGATCACAACCACGTACTACTGAATATGAGTAATGGTAATACCCTCCACCATTTGCACACGATCCCATCGATATTACCCAGCGCGGTTCAGCCATTTGATCATAAACCTTACGTAAAGCTGGAGCCATTTTGTTACATAATGTACCCGCCACAATCATGACATCGGACTGCCGCGGACTTGGCCGAAACACTATACCAAATCGATCAAGATCATAACGTGACGCTCCTGTCTCCATCATCTCAACTGCACAACAAGCCAATCCAAAGGTCATTGGCCACATGGAGCCAGTACGTCCCCAGTTAATAATTGAGTCTAAGCTGGTTGTAATAAAACCCTTTTCAAGAGTTCCCTCTATACTCATAACTTTAATCCCATTCTAATGCTCCTTTCATCCATTCGTAGATAAATCCAACCACCAGGATACTCAGGAATATCATCATAGCAATAAATCCAAACATTCCAATTTCATCAAGTACGATTGCCCACGGGAAGAGAAAAGCAATTTCCAGATCAAATAAGATAAATAAAATTGCGACCAGATAATAGCGCACATCAAATTTCATTCGCGCATCTTCAAAGGCTTCAAATCCGCATTCGTATGGCGATAACTTCTCACTATCAGGACGATTTGGTGCAAGTAGCCAACCACATAGCATGGGTACAACACCAACCAAAAATCCAACAACAAGAAAAAGTAATATTGGAAAATAGTTTTCAAGCATATTTGATCTTTTATTTAAATGTGACAGATTCCAGAAACTGAATTTGTTGTTACAAGCTATACTGATACGATCTTTGCGTGGTGCCGACGGCGAGACTCGAACTCGCACAGCTTTCGCCACCGCCCCCTCAAGACGGCGTGTCTACCAATTCCACCACGTCGGCGGCAAAACTATGCATTTTTTGATCAAAAATCTGCCACAATATTTCTATCAAAGAAGCTACTCTGGTATCTGATTAACTTTTGAGTTTCCTTCAACTTCGGGTATAACACGATCCTTTTCTAAAGACGAATTTTTTTCCAGCTCGACTTCAGATCCACTTTCAGATTCCTCGATCCGATCCATGATGCTCATGACTTTTCCACTTCCAGTTTGATTCACAGAAAGATAAGTTAAACTCATACTTGTTGCAAAAAAAAGCGCAGCAACAAAACTTGTTGCACGGCTCAGAAATGTCGCTGAACCACTTGCTCCAAATAAACTGCCCGCTGAGCCGCTACCAAACGCAGCTCCCATGTCCGCACCTTTTCCATGTTGTAATAATACCAAAACGATTAGCGCAATCGCTAACAAAACATGTGCTGCCCAGACCAAGATTTCCAACGTGTTACTCCAAAAAATTTATTGATGTAAAGCGCGACATATCGCAACAAAATCATTTGCAACCAGTGATGCACCACCAATTAAACCACCATCAATATCAGACATATCAAATAGCGCTGATGCATTGCTTGCTTTGACACTTCCGCCATATAGAATAGTTAAGCTTTTGGCTATATTTACATTTTGCTTAGCTATACCTTCTCTTATAAAAGAATGCACATCTTGAGCTTGCTCCGGCGATGCTGTTCGACCCGTACCGATAGCCCATACTGGCTCATAAGCGACAATCGCCTTAGCTAGCGATTCGACTCCTGCCAATTTGATAACCGTTGCTAACTGCTCTTCAATAACTTGCTCTGTTGTACCCGCCTCACGCTGTTCAAGTGATTCCCCTACACATAGGATAGGAGTTATACCAGCCCGTTGGGCTGCTTGATATTTTTCAGCGACGATTTGAGAATCTTCACCAAATAATGACCTTCTTTCCGAGTGTCCTACAATTACATAGCGGCATTCAAAATCATTCAACATGGAAGCCGATATCTCTCCTGTATATGCGCCTCTTTCAAACTGACTTAAATTTTGAGCACCCCAAGCTATGTTCGTATTCTGTAATATGCTTTGTACCGACGGTAGATAGGGATAAGGCACACAAACAAAAAAATTAACCTTGTATAATCCATTCAAGCCCGTAACAATCGCATCGAGTAGCTGTTTATTTTCAACCAAATTACCGTGCATCTTCCAGTTACCAGCCACCATCTTTTTGCGCATATCACCTCTCTTGCATCAGCTTACCAAAATGGGCGATGCTACCCTTCATTCTTCATCAAGTCAATTCTAGATCTTTATTGTTGCGCCTATTTATGTGCACTAATTTAAGGTTAGAAATTTAATATTTTACAGATTCTTAATTTATACAAATTCTTAAATTATTTTTAACAACTGATTCTTCTTATTTCAGATATGAAATTAAATATTACCCATTTACCGAAAAATAATACCTGTCTTACATCGCTTTACATGGATTAACCAAACCGACCTGTTATGTAATCTTCTGTCTGTTTATTCTGTGGTTTGATAAATATTGTATCTGTCACGTTAAATTCTATCAACTCACCTAAGTACATATAAGCTGTATAATCAGATACTCTCGCAGCCTGTTGCATATTATGAGTTACTATTAATATAGTGACTTTATTTTTTAAATCAGTTATTAATTCTTCAATACTGGCAGTCGCTATTGGATCGAGCGCTGAAGTTGGTTCGTCAAATAGCAATATTTCTGGATCAGTTGCAAGTGCACGCGCTATACAAAGCCTCTGTTGTTGTCCCCCAGACAGGTTAAATGCCAAATGATGCAAGCGATCTTTTACTTCATCCCATAAAGCTGAATTACGTAAAGCCACCTCAACTTTCTCATCCAAAATAGCTCGTTGCTTAATCCCTCTAACACGTAATCCATAAGCAACATTTTCATAGATTGATTTCGGAAAGGGATTAGGCTTCTGAAACACCATACTTATTCTCATCCGCACTTCAATCGGATCAACGTTAGACGCTAAAATATTTACATCATCAGGATGCAATATAATTTCACCTTCATATCGATTTCCGGGATATAAATCATGCATTCGATTAAAACAACGTAAAAATGTTGATTTACCGCAACCTGATGGCCCTATTAATGCTGTAATTTTTTTATCATGTAGCACCATGTCGATCTTTTTCAGCGCATTAAATCCACCATAATAGAAATTCAAATTCTTTACTTCAGATTTAAACTGTCTCAGTACGTTTTTCTTGTCGGAGTTATTTTGCACGATTCTTTTACCACTTAATATTTTTACGCATACGATATCGTAAATAAATTGCCAGACCATTCATGGCAAGCGTCATGACTACTAATACTAAACCCGCTGCTGCTGCATTCAGTTGAAAAGCTTCTTCTGGCCTCGATACCCAGTTAAACATCTGTATTGGCATCACAGTGAAAGGCGCTGTTAGCCATTCAATCGAAACATATGGAAATTCATTCTTCACGGGCGATGGCGGCAAAAATGCAATAAATGTCAGTGCTCCAATAGTAATAATCGGCGCTGTTTCACCGATAGCTCGCGCCAGACCGATTATAATTCCTGTTAGAATTCCCGCCGATGAGTACGGTAATAAATGGTCCGATACGGTTTGCCATTTTGTTGCTCCTAGTGCATATGCGCCTTCTCGAATTGTTACGGGAATAGATCGAATCGCCTCACGCGTTGCTACAATAACAACAGGTAGAATCAGTAGCGCCAAAGCCAATCCCGCTGCTAAAATACTTTGTCCGAAACCTAGTTGATATACAAATAATCCTAATGCAAGTAGACCATATATTATTGAAGGTACACCGGCTAAGTTTGTTACATTGATTTCGATAATTTCTGTTAACAGATTTCTAGGAGCATACTCTTCCAAATAAACGCCCGATCCTATCCCTAAGGGTACTGCTGCAACCGCTGTGACTAGCATAACTAAAGTAGTGCCAACCCAAGCCGATAAAATTCCGGCGGACTCAGGTTTTCGTGATGGAAATGACGTAAAGAAATCCCAGGATAAACGCGGCATTCCATCAATCAGCATATGTGCAAATAACGCCATAAAGGTCATTACTGCAATCATCAGTGCAAAAACACCAGCTATCATAAAAATGAAATCCCATTTTTTATGCAAACTGATAATTCTTCTAATCTCATCTAGATTGTTAACATTTTTCATCGTCAAACATCACCTGCTAGCATTTCCAAAGACACTAAAGGTACAGCAAATTAGCTCGCACTTCTTATGACACGATATTTATTCCAACTCAATCAATAAATTTCTCTATAACGCTTGCGTAATACATGCCCAATAATATTAAACACAAGCGTAATTAGCAGCAAAGTTAAACCCGCAGCAAATATGGTTTGATAACCAATACTTCCATGAGGCAAATCACCTAAGCTAACCTGTACTATATAAGCTGTTATTGTTGCCGCAGGTTCCATTGGATTCCATGTCAGATTTGGTTGCATCCCTGCTGCAATTGCAACCACCATTGTTTCACCTACCGCGCGTGATATACCTAATATATATGCGGCCGCAATTCCAGAAAATGCTGCCGGCATAACAACCCGAATTGCCGTTTGAAAACGAGTAGCCCCCATTGCATAAGAGCCTTCTCGTAAATTCATAGGAACTGCGCGCATAGCGTCTTCAGTCATCGAACTTACATACGGGATAATCATAATCCCCATAACTAATCCGGCAGATAGTAAGTTAAAACCAGGCAGTTCAGGAAAGATAACTTGTAACAACGGAGTTACAAATAATAATGCAAAATAACCATAAACAACTGTCGGCACACCCCCCAACAGTTCAAGGAATGGCTTTGCTATTTCACGTACGGTGAATGGTGCGAACTCTGAAAGATAGATTGCAATAATAGTTCCTAGTGGAAGAGCAACCAGAAGCGCAATAAGAGAACTCACTACCGTACCGGAAACTAATGGCAAAATCCCATAGTGTGCATCATCAAATAATGGTGTCCATTGCGTATCAGTTAGAAAATCCCAGATAGATACATGTTGAAAAAATACAAATGATTCTTTCACCAGCATCATAATGATTGCAAGCATTATGGCAACCGAAAGCACTGCTGACAAAAATAGAAATGTTTCTATAAATCTTTCGCGCAAATGACGACGAAAGCTATATCCTAATTTGCCAGCGTGAACTATTTTATTGTGTGACTCTTCTGCCACAGTGAAAGCCCTTCTATAAGTTGAAGCATTATAGTAAGAGAGTCGCTAATCGAGGAAAGTAAATAATTAACTTTCTAATAAAGAGATTAGGATTAGCATTGATTTACTTCGGAAGAATTTTATTAAACACTTACACATCTAAAATAATGTTGATTATTTTAGATGTGTAAAAATAAAATTTATCAAAAAAAACTATCTCTTTGTGATGCCTTTCTGCTATCTACAGAATTCTGGAGAGATAATATATCTTCAGAATTCTATATATTCTATTTCAGATGTGAGAATCCGGGCTGAAATTACTCCTCATCCTCGTCATCCTCGTCACCCTGAGCTTCAGCTTCTACTTCACTCGCCGCATCCTCATCTTCATCTTCGCCTTCTTCGTCTGCGCCACTATCCTCTTCTTTCTGCAGTACCATCTTACCAGCCGCTAAGCTCGCATTCAGGTCTGTCTTTGCAACCTCTTCATGCACCAGATTCTGATGACAATCTATACAGGTCGCTCCTTCCGTCTTTAGCTTCTTGTGCGCTTCCTGTGCATCCGCTCCAGGTGGATTTGGGTTCTTGTGACAGTCGCGACAGGTTATACTGTCCCATTTCTTCAGGTTCATGCGCGCATCATGCGCCATAATCAAACGACGTTCATTGAACTTCTCTAGCGTCGAATAATCATTAATCAGTTCCAAATATAATTCCCTGGCTCCATCTACCGCATGGGAATATACCGCTAAATGAAAGTTCTTGAATCCCTGCGGTATATGACAGTCTTTACAACTGGGATTTACTCCCAGTGCTCCATAGTGCGTCGATTCCCTTAGTTCCTTCTGCGTATAGGTCATCGAGTGACAGCTGGTACAGAACTCTTCCGTTGAGAGTGCCGCTTCTCCTCCAAATACAACCGCTACCAGTACTATCCCCAGTAACCCCCCTGTCAGTAGCGTGCCTATCGCGCCTTTTTGTATGCCTGTCATTACTCTTTTCCTTTACCTTTTTTATCCCCTGTCTTTTCCTTAGCATTCGCCTGGAATTCGTCGTGATACTTGAATTTGGGCTCTCCTGCGAAGGTACCGTCAAGCTTATAATGCTCATGCATCGCTTTCACATCTTTGACCATTTTGTCAAAGTCAAAGGTGTATTTCGGGTCTACAGCCGGTGTGAATGGGGTGTAAGGTGCTTTCGCGCCTTTCCAAGGTGAGCCTTCATAGTTCAAGTGACAGGCAGCACATGCTTCTTCAAAGTGAAAGTCTTGGCCTTTGTCAGCAACTACTTTGCGTTGCATTGCGGTTCCTTTACTTTCAAATACTTGCCCTGCTTTACGGTGATCTCCCCGGTAACTCTTTCCAGGT
Organism: Nitrosomonas sp. Is79A3; assembly: GCF_000219585.1. Classification (NCBI taxonomy): domain Bacteria; kingdom Pseudomonadati; phylum Pseudomonadota; class Betaproteobacteria; order Nitrosomonadales; family Nitrosomonadaceae; genus Nitrosomonas; species Nitrosomonas sp. Is79A3. Next base: position 3,105,678 of record NC_015731.1, read on the forward strand.
CCATGGCAGGATTCACAGCCAACCGCTGCAAGTGGTTTCTTCGGTGTATCTATCGTATATCCACCTTTCTTGCCAAATCCATCTACGTGGCAACCTACACAGTCTTTGTCTTGCGTGTAGTCTTTTTCCGGATCCAGTTTGGCTTTAACTTTGGCTTCTTTACGTGTACCAGGCTTCAGCGATTCCATCGCTTTCGCATGTGCCGTGTCTTTCCATGATTTGGCTTGCGATTTGTGGCAGGAGCTGCATTTGCTGCGTCCTTCAAAGGTGTCTGCTATTGCCGCACCGCTAAAAAATGCGATCATTGCCAAAACAGCAAGTATGTAAGCTATTGGGTGTTTCATCCTTCCTCCTTATGCTTTTTTTAATTCAAGTTTTTATGCCGCGTATTGTACGCTATCATCAGATTGTGTAAATGACTATGTGTTCGCTTTGTATTTTTTTGGTTCTTCAGTTGTCTCTTTTTACTTGCAGTCTCACTTAGCTTTTGTGCCTTATTCTTCTTAAGGTATTTTGTAAACCCAGTAACCGCCTTGTTGATATATCAGTTGTGCCACGTCCAATTCCACTGGCGCTTTCTTGTCTACAAAGGGCAGCATTCTTGCTAATAACGTTTCACTACTGGCTTTATCACTCAGAAAGAATGCTCTGATTTCATTATCCGATACGGATTGTAGTGTGTAGGTATCAAAACCATTTTGCTTGAGTTGCATTTTCATTTGATTGATCATGCCGTGCATGTTGCCTGTCATGGGGAAGTTCTGATATGCAACACCCATTTTTTCCGGGTACATGATTCCTAGTCTGTATAGGTCAGTGACGTGTACGATTACATACGCTTCCCGGTTTGAACCAATCAGTTCGCGCAGTTGCTTGATACCTTCTTCTGCGGGGGCTGCCAGTGCTTGACTGAAGCGTTCAAATTGTTCCCGTTCCTTTGGGTTGGCTTTGCTTCCCCAGAATTGGTTTTCATAGGCTTGAATGGCTTTACTTTGTTCTAACCAGGTTACCGGTATCATCAGTGGCTCGTTCAGATGATTGGTAAAAAGCGTGTCGTGTCCGGTAAGCAGTTTGATTTGCCGAGAGGTGTCCCACCAGGAGAGTATCAGGGCGTCTTTCGGTGCGTGCTTGCTGATCGCTGCTGCCAGTGCACTGAGTTCCGATGGCTTTCTGTCAAAATTGTACAGTATTTCATTCGTACTGTTCTTCCAGTAGATCAGTACCGGCGGCCCTTCATTTTGTCTCGCAACGATGAATTCAGCAATCGGTTTGTCTACTCCGTCCGCTTGTACTTTGTATTGACCTAGCTTTAGCTCCGGCCAATCATCCAGGTTCATTTGGGAGAATCGTTTATTGTCACCTTCCGCAATCAGTTGATATTGGTAGGGGGCAGGCGGCAGTTTAAACCAAAGATAAGCAAACCAGCCCAATAAAACCAAACCTCCCGTCACCAGGAGTATACCTAATGACGGGAGTAGTTTGTCTCCCGATCGCGCTACCTGGGCGGTAGTGCGATCGGTTGCGTTAGTGCTTGTCAAGCTTCGCTTTGCTTACGTTTGCGCCAGCCTGCTAAGGCCAGTGTTCCGGCCAGCAGCATGCCACCACCTAAACCGCCCAGCGAGATCTTCTCTGCTGTGCCGTCTAAGTCCAGTAAGCTGGTTTTCTTGGATTCAAGATTCTTAACACGTTCTTGCAGTGCAACCATTTCACGGATGCGGGTGTTTTCGTCTTGAATTTCAACATAAGCACGGTTTATTGGACCCCAGCCTTCGGTGTAGGTCCAGCCACCTGGATTAACGTGGGCTAAGCCTACGTGCATCTTCGCTAAGTCATTTTCATGCATTTCTAGTACTTTCAGCTCAATTGCTGCCGGACTGTTGCCTTTAGACCAGAATAGCTGTGCAAAATATGCATAGCCTTCTTTCTCTGGCGCTGGCGGTGCAGAACGGTTGGTTTTTTGACCTGTCAATAAACCTTCCTTGTACAGTTGATGAACAATGCCATTCGCTTCTTGGTATTTAGCCAGTCCTGCCAACGTACCTTTGTCCATCAATTCCAGGTAGGAGCGAGCAAAACGTTCTGAGTGACATTGGGTACAGGTGACAACCCATGAGTCCAAGCGAGCTGACGACCATTCACTGTTGATGTTCTCTGCAATGCCTGGAACAAATGGATAGTTCGCCCAACGGATCTTTCTAACCATGTTGTGGGCATACTCACCTTCGTATTCCATGTGACAGCCTGCACAGGTTGGTGCATTCTGACCACCCTTGGCATACGCATCTTTCAATTGCACGTCCCAGTTCCATTGGTTACCCAACATCGACACCATCTTGCCGTGCTTGGACATTGAGTAAGCTTCCCAGTTGTTGTGGTCTACACCACTGTGGCAGGTTGCGCAGGCTTCTGGCTTGCGTGATTCTGCCGCTGAGAATTCATGGCGGGTATGACAGGAGTCGCATTTGTTTTGGTTGGTGTGACACATCGAGCAGCCTTCGGCTACTTCACGTTGTGGCATTGCCGCCCAAACTGTGGTTTCTACGTTTGCTTTGTAGTCCAGGGCGTGTGATGGACGTCCATCCGGCCATTGGCCTGCTGGCCAAATCATCGTATCACGTTCCGATTCACGTTCTGCAAATTCTTGCAGGTGACAGGTGCCGCATACGTCTGCCGTCGGCATCTTCAGGTCTTTGGCGTGGTCCGCTTTCTTCTTCGCACCAACTTCTACGTGGCAGTCAATACAACCGACTTCTTTCAGTTGCTCGCCTTCCGCCAGTTTGCCCATCGAACGCAGGTTCTTCTCTACATCTTCCAGTTTCCCTTTCTTGTAAAAAGTAGGGTCGCTTGGCTTCAGGTTGCGGATCTTGTCCAGGTTCGCATGGCTGCTGCGCTTCCAGGCTTGTACCCATACCGGCGATTCGTCAGTGTGGCATTCTACGCATTCCTTACGGCTCGCTACGTCTTTGTTCGATGTAGGTGCTTTGTAAAAGGTCGCCGGGTCCAGATAGATTCCATACGGTATCGGTTCCCAGTATTGCGCCAACGTTCCAGGACCCGCTCCTTGCGCAGGATCCTTGTAACGCTTCACCAGCGCTTCGTATAATTCCTTTGGACTCGTCTTCTCACGGTCCAGCTTCAGTGCTTCATATAATTCATTCGGAACTGTCGGTATGTTCGCTTGTGCCACTCCTATCAGCAGCCCTCCCAACATTACCGTAACTATCCTCAGCCATAGCTTGGCAACCATCTCTCTCTCCTTTGTTTTTCCAAAATTTTTGCCTTCTCTTGCTCTCGTCGTTCTTCTTGTCTTCTACCGCAAGCTTCTCCTTCGTTCCACTTACGGTTCATAACGATCTGCCTGACTAGACTACTTAGCCAGATCTTTACTGTCAAGACAATTCGATCAGCTTCTCTTCAGCAAAGAATATATTAAGATTTATCTGCCAACTGTTTCGATTTCCGGTGGTGTAAAAAATAAAATCCGCCGCCAACAGATACCAGCAGTAATACGACAAATTCCATCAGACCAAAACCACCGCCATGACTACCATGGCCGCCACTACCACCGACACCAAAAGGAACACGGCCAGCAACAACTACATTACCCGCATCATCCTTTCTTTCTAGCAAAATCTCATAGTTCCCTTTTTCAAGTACTGCAGAAACCACTATAATTCCAGAAGCATGTTTCATATATGGAATGTAATTAATACCATGCTCGCCAGCACTGGGATCTGTGTGCCCGGGCCCTTCATGTTCCATTACATGATCCTGGTGATCACCCATATCATGGCCGCTGTGGTCTTCTTCATTGTTTGACCCTTCTTTACTTTTACTTACTGCCGCGCTTTTATGGCCATCGCTATGTCCTCCGCCGTGACCGTCATGTCCGGCTTTTACCAAACGCACAGCCAAGGGTATTTCACGAGAATCCCAGTCAGACAATTCTATAGTTAGTTGCACTCTACCAGGCGTTGGTATATTTGAACAATATGAGTGCATTGGCGGCAGATCGTTTTCAGGAACCTCATAAGCACTGAATGCGATTGGAAATTCAGCATTGGTTATCGTACACCCTCCTGCGTCATGATGACCTTCATGCGCCAGCATTAACTGTGCATATACCGGCAGTGCTAAAAAAGATGCCAATATGGCGCCGCTTAATCTTGCTACCCAACCACTTCTAGGAACTACCTTCATGTTCTCTCCAATTTGTTATCTGTAAGCTAATTTTTTCATAATTATGTATGCTCAGAAATTCCGCCCGAACAACTTAGCACGGGATTGTATAACAAAAAATTCAGAATTTTAATCGAAATAAAAATTTTTAGTCCTCTAACTTATAGATCTCCGGCAATTTCCTTGCTTATCAAGCAATGACAAATCGAGTTACCGTATACAACCAGCAAACAGAGGCTCTCAATTTCTCAGCACAAACAATAGCCGGAATTTGATTTTGATCATAAACAAAATTTGCGGAATTGCACTATATAAATACATTAAATCTATTCACCACAGGCTAATCGTTCATCAACCAATTCAATCCAGTGCTTGACAGATTTCGCGGTGCCACCTTGTAAATGCATCAGACAACCAATATTGCCAGTAGCAATTTGATCAGGTTTACCAGACTCCAGGGCGATCACTTTGTTTTTTAGTAATTGCTGCGAAAGTTCAGGTTGCAGAATTGAATACGTTCCGGCCGAACCGCAGCAAAGGTGTGCATTGGGAACTATGGTCAAGTCAAAACCGGCAGCAACCAATATTTTCTCAGTTACACCACGAATTTTCATGCCATGTTGCAAAGTACAAGGGGAGTGAAAAGACAGCTTTGTCTTACCGGTATTGATATTTCGCTTATCCATCAATCGCGCAATATTTTCGAGCTCAACATAGAGTATTTCGCTGATGTCTTTTGCAAGTGCTGATATTTTGGCCGCTTTCCCGGCATATACCGGATCATGCTGTAATAAGTGGCCATATTCTTTCACAGTTACACCACACCCGCTGGCTGTTACCACAATCGCTTCAACCTCCTCCCGTTCTACCCATGACCACCACGCATCAATATTACGGCGCATATAATCCAAACTTTCCTGCTGGGCATTCAGGTGAAAAGTAACAGCACCGCAACATCCCGCCTTCTCTGCCCTAATCAAAGCTATACCGAGATTATCCAGTACACGTGCAGTCGCTGCATTGATGTTGGGCGCTAATACCGGTTGCACACAACCATCAAGGACCAGCATTTTGCGCGCATGATTTGCGACAGGCCATTTTTTAGCGGGTTTAGACTTGACCGGGATTGTTTTTTTTAAACTTTCTGGCAGAAATGGACGCACTGCCTGCCCAGACTTAAGTAATACGTTGAATATCAATGCGTTTGGTAAGATCTTGCGTAGCATATAACGCACAATATCAGATTTGATGTCACGTTTTACCTGCTTTTCAAGCAGATCGCGACTGATATCTACCAATTCTCCATATCGCACTCCTGATGGACAAGTTGTTTCACAGGCACGGCAAGTCAAACAACGATCCAGATGCAGTTGTGTTTTTTGCGTAACCGGCTGTCCTTCCATCATCTGCTTCATCAGATAAATACGACCGCGCGGACTATCCAGTTCGTCGCCCAGAATCTGATAAGTCGGGCAAGTAGCCAAACAAAAACCGCAATGCACACAACTGCGTAGAATGGCGTCTGCTTCCTGTCCTTGCGGAGAATTTCTTATAAAATCAGCGAGCTTAGTTTGCATTTACATCTCAGAGTAGAGTCGGCCAGGATTCAAGATCCCCGACGGATCAAATTTTTCTTTCAGCGCACAATGAATTTTTCTCATGCCGGGATCAAGCGGATGAAACACGGAAATACCCGGCTCATTGCTGCGAAACAAGGTGGCATGCCCCCCCGCATCTTTCGCTGTTTTGCGAATGGCTACTGCATCCAATTTTTCATCACCCAGTAGCCAGCGCAAACCACCATTCCATTCTATTAGCTGTTCTCCAGGTAAATTTAGAGGCGGTGTTGCCGGATTGATCGATAAACGCCACAGAGAGTCAGCAGACTGGAAAAAGCTATGCGTTTGTTCGCGTATCGATTCCCAGAAAATTTCACATTCACGTAATTCTTCACCGCCCAATTTTAACTGGGCTGCGCGTACCGCGGACTCAGCACCGGATAACCTGAGAAACAGCTCACCATTCCTATAACATGTCGCAGAAATCGGCAGCGGCTTACCGGCCCATTGATTCATATTCTCGATGGCTGTAGCTTCATCCATCTGCATATGCAGAGTTATTTCGGTCATCGGCTTCGGCAAGACTTTGAGCGAGACTTCAAGCAACATCCCCAGTGTGCCCATAGCACCGACCATCAGTCGCGAAACATCATAACCCGCAACATTCTTCATCACCTGCCCGCCGAAACTTAGATCATCCCCTTTGCCATTGAGTAACCGGACACCCAGCACAAAATCGCGCACCGAACCGACAGCAGCACGGCGCGGACCTGACAAACCGGCAGCAATACAGCCACCCAATGTTGCCGCCGCGCCAAAATGAGGCGGCTCAAACGCCAGCATTTGTCCCTTTTGGTCCAGCGCAGCTTCCAAATCAGCCAGACGGGTGCCTGCACGCGCTGTGATGACCAACTCAGTCGGTTCATACTCGATAATGCCGCTGTAAGCTGTCGCATCCAGTATCGTGTTACTTTGTGTCATTACCGCGTTGCCATAAAAGTCTTTAGTGCCGCCACCGCGTATCTGCAGCGTGGATTTGTGTTCAGCCGCTGTACAAATAATTTCTTTATATTGCTCAAAAATGGCTTGCATGGACTTTAAAAACGCGGCAATTCAGCAAATTTTTCTTCACCGCGATGCACATGCATCGCACCCAATTCTGCACAGCGATGTAGTGTGGGCACGGCTTTACCGGGATTGAGCAGTCCTGCAGGATCAAATGCCGCCTTCACCGCATGAAACATTTCCAGTTCGCCCGTGTTAAATTGGCTACACATCTGATTGATTTTCTCCATCCCCACACCATGCTCTCCGGTGATCGTGCCACCGGCATGAATACACATTTCCAGTATTTTTCCGCCAAATTCTTCCGTTCTCTCCAGTTCACCCGGTTGATTGGCGTCGTACAGAATCAGCGGATGCAGGTTGCCATCTCCAGCATGGAACACATTCATACAGCGCAATCCATATTCCTGGGAAAGTTTTTCAATGCCGTCCAACACATCCGCCAGATGCTTGCGCGGAATGGTGCCGTCCATACAGTAATAATCCGGCGAAACCCTGCCCGCTGCCGGGAATGCCGCTTTACGCCCGGCCCAGAACCTGAGCCGCTCAGCTTCATTTCGAGAAGTGCTGATTTTAGTCGCGCCACTTTGCTGCATGATGGCATAAATGCGCTCGATTTCATCGGCCACTTCTTCAGTGCCTCCATCCGATTCACACAACAAAATTGCCGCTGCATCCAGGTCATAACCCGCATGCAAAAATTCTTCCACCGCATGGATGGTAATTCTATCCATCATTTCCATACCGGCAGGAATAATGCCCGCACCAATCACATTCGCCACCGCATTGCCTGCTTTATGCACATCATCAAACGCAGCCATTACTAGTTGCGCCTTTTCGGGTAGCGGAATCAGCTTCACCGTAACTTCCGTGACAATGCCCAGCATACCTTCACTGCCCGTCATCAACGCCAGCAAATCATACCCCGCACTATCCAGGCTTTCGCCGCCAATTTCCAGACATTCGCCATCGATAGTCAGAACACGCAATTTGAGAATGTTATGCACTGTCAGGCCATATTTTAGGCAATGCACACCGCCTGAGTTTTCCGCCACATTGCCGCCAATCGAACAAGCAATTTGTGACGAAGGATCCGGTGCATAATACAAACCATACGCCGCCACCGCCTCACTGATCGCCAAATTCCTGACGCCCGGCTGAACCCGCGCCATGCGTGCGAGCGGGTCAATCGCGATGATTTGGTTCAGCTTGGCAAGTGACAACAGGACACCTTGGGCATGCGGCAATGCACCGCCTGACAGACCTGTTCCCGCGCCCCGCGCCACTACAGGCGTTTGGGTTGCATAGCAAAGCTTGAGGATTTTGATGATTTGTTCTTCCGTGCGCGGCAAAACAACCACCAGCGGCAATTGCCGGTAAGCCGACAGACCATCGCACTCATACGGCCTCAAATCCTCGGTTTCATACAACACCGCCTCTGGAGGTAAAAAAGACCGCAAATTATTGACGAGTTCTTGAGGAGACATACAATTATTCCGGATGCTTTTGAATTTCGTGATTGGCCAATTTTTCCAGCATTTTTACAATGGCCGAATTATCCCATTTCGCGCCGCCATGTGCGAGACAGGCAGAAAACAATTCGCGCACAGTTGCGGTATTGGGCAGGCTAACCCCCAAAGTGGAAGCACTCGCCAAGGCAATATCCAAATCTTTTTGATGCAACTCGATGCGAAAACCCGGTTCAAAATTCCGCTGGATCATGCGCTCGCCATGCACTTCCAGCACACGCGAAGCTGCAAAACCGCCCAGCAAAGCCTGCCGCACCTTTTCCGGATCGGCACCCGCCTTGGATGCAAACAGCAATGCCTCAGCCACGGCTTCAATGGTTGATGACACAATAATTTGATTGGCGACTTTACAAATCTGACCGGCACCCGTCTCACCCACATGGGTAACTGTCTTACCCATCAATTCGAGCACCGGTTTAATCCTTGCAAATACCGCGGCGCTTGCACCCACCATAATCGTCAGCGTCGCATTTTGCGCGCCCACATCGCCGCCTGATACCGGCGCATCGGCATATTCATGCCCCAGCCCATTCAACCGTGTCGCAAACTTGCGTGTTTCCAATGGCGAGATCGAACTCATATCCACAATCATCTTGGCCTGATCAGAATGGGGTTCTAAGCCCTCAACAACGCCATTCTCCCCGAATAACACTTTCTCCACATCCGGCGTATCCGGCAACATCGTAATAACAATATCCGCATGCTGCGCCACCACCTTAGGCGAAGAAAATGCTCTACCGCCCAGCGCAACCAAATCTGTAGGCACGCCACTGCGCGAATGCAAGAACAAACTGTGTCCGCCCTTGATCAAATGCCCGGCCATAGGCTTGCCCATAATACCCAGACCGATAAAACCGATATTTGCCATAGCTGCTTACTTAGTTAGAAAGTGAATAGTCGAATGATATGTCGACAGCAGGAATAACGAAAGAAAAAACTATTGCTAGCGCTAAGATGACCGGGCCCGCCACAGCGCCGCCAGCGAACTGCCGACCAAAGAATGCATCAGCACGGAAATCGCCCCCACAACCGGTGCCAGCGGCAGCAACGGAAATGCCTGTTTGGCCAGCACGATAGCCAGGCCGGAATTCTGCATGCCGACTTCAATCGAGATAGTGCGGGCGCTCTGTGTCTGACAACCGAGGATCCGTGCGAGTTGATAGCCAATCAGAAAACCGCCGCCATGCAACAACGCAACCGCGAGAATCAGCGCGCCGCCATGCTTGAGAATGGTCTCAGCATTGGCTGCAAACACCACCGCGCAGATCACGCACACCCCCAGCACCGACAGCAGCGGCGCGACAGGCATCACGCGCTGCACAAGCTGCGGCACCCAGCGATTGAGCAAAACGCCCAGCACAACAGGTAGAATCACGACTTGCAGGGTTTGTTTGAACAACATCCAGGTATCCACCGGAACCAGCGTGCCCGCAAATAATTGCGTCAGTACCGGCGTCAGAATCACCGCCGCCAACGTGGAGCAAACGGTCATCACCACTGACAGCGCCACATCAGCTTTCGCGATATAAGACACCAGATTCGAAGCCGTGCCGCCAGGACAGCAGCCCACCAGAATCAACCCGACCGCAAAATGCACCGGCAAATCAAGCCCCGTTGCAATTCCCCAAGCCAGCAAGGGCATGATGGTATATTGCGCGGCAAACCCAATTGCCACCACCCCCGGCATGCGGGCGATCCGGCGGAAATCATCGAAGGTTAAGGTCAATCCCATGCACAGCATGACAAAAGCCAGAATCAACACCACAACCGGCCCCTGATTCAGCGGCAGCAACCACTCCGGCGAGGACAAAGCCAAAGCACCGGCCAATATCATCCAGAGCGGAAACAACAGGGTCAATCTTTGCAGCATAGGGGTTTGTCGGATCCGTTTAGATTTATGGCATGGAAGAACGCGCAAATAACAAGGTATGGTGCTGCCCGTACTGATTGACGATACGGTTGGCTTGCAAACCGGCCGCTGCGGCCATTGTCTGCAACGTTGAGAAATACTCCGGATAGTCGTGATCATGCACATGCGTGCACGCTTCCTCCAATTGATCCGGCGGTATTTTGCTCCAGGTGTCGCGCATCCATTTCAGATAACCATCCAAATAATCCTCGCGGCTCTGGTTTTCCTCACGCACCACATCCACCAGAATCAACCAGCCTTTCTCGGCCAGACAACGCCCAACGGCCTGGAAAAAACGTGCTTTATCCGCAGACGTCAAATGATGCACCGCAAATCCGGTGAAAATCACATCCCAGGTTTTGCCGGTGGCTTCGACAGCTTCCAGCAGATCGCCCTGCGTCAGCGTAATCGCTGAACCATGCAAGTCGGCCAAATAACCGCGCGCTTCGATCAACGCCGCTTCGGACAAATCAACGCCTTCATACACCGCCGGAGGAGATTGCTTTAGGCAATGCGCCAGATAGCGCGCATTGCCACAACCCAAATCCAGCAAACGGTAACGCCCGGTATCCTCGCGCAAGCTCAACAGCCGCCCCACGCCCGCGTAGATTTCCTGATGAAACATGTAATTGTGTTGCGTGATCAGATCGTACAACGACCAGGAACGCGTAAAGATGGTGGTTGATTCAGCAGATGTCATCAGTGATTAAATAAGAAAACTCAGTAGGTAGCACTGTACATGAAATTTAAGCGATGGTGGATGCCATTCAAGCTTCATGACAGATGACGCTGCGCTTATCCGCCCTACAGAACTTTCACATTTCGCGAAACAAAATGGGAGCCTAAGTCCCCATTCTGGATTAAATATAAGCCTAATTTAAATTACTGATTCTTTTCTGCGGCGTGCCATGAAACCCAGTAGGCATGAACCTGCCAACAGCATTATGTAGGTGGAAGGCTCTGGGACGGCGGATAGCACCAATGCGTATGGAGAGGAGGCTGCTGCAAATACAGTCGGGGAATCGGAGCCGCTTTTGAATTCGAAGATATGGTCGGTAAAAACGCTTGCTACCAGAAGACTGCCATCGTCACGAAACTCCATATTAGCAGCACCATACATTCCTCCATCCAATGTCTTGACATGTGTTCCGGTGTGAATGTCGTAGACCTCTACCTCGCCGATCCAATAATCGCTGACATACAACAAACCGTCCGGACCGAACATCGCGCCGTTCCCATACTCTATCTCAGGTGTCGACAGGTTAGCCAGCCGAGCGCCGGTCGCGCCATCGAAATGGGCGACGTAGCCGTCCCAACCCATTGCTACGTATAGATCCCCGTCAGGACCCCAGGCGCTCCCGATGAACCCCGGGTTTCGTTCGCTGGGTTCGGTTGTGGCAAATACACCCATTGATGCCCCGGTTTTTCCATCGAAACGGAACACTTTGCTCCCATCATGAGCTCCAGGGTCACTTACGTATAAGTTTCCGTCTGGACCGAAGTTTAAACCGATCGGCTGGCCCATCTGGCTATCCGACACAAACGTTTCCAGAAATTTCCCAGTTTGGCTATCGAACTCCAGTATGTTCGAGCCGGAGCCGATGTACAGGTTACCGTCTGGGCCAATAGTCATGCTTTGGGGCTGACCCATCCCACCTGTACCCGAAGGGATAAGAACGCCGGCAAAGGCACCGGTGTTTGCGTCGTAACGAAGGATATCGTTGGAAGCAATGCTGCCGACCAGAAGATATTGGTCTTTGGCAACTGCCGGTAGACCCATCAGCAACATAACCAACCCTAAGGTAGCCAAACGCGCGACACTGCCTGCACGAGCAAAGTCACGTACCTTCATAACATCAACTATCTTTTGAAAAAAAGATTTTTTCATGCTGATCCTCCTTTAAAGTACTACCCCAATCTTTACCAGCTTTCTTTTATATGTCTCTATTCTTTTATGAATATAAATAGAAATTATCAGAATATACAATTACATGGACATGGCGTTTTCTTTTCTACGACGTGCAATAAAACCCAACAAGCCAAGCCCTGCCAGCAACATCGCATAAGTTTCCGGCTCAGGCACTACCGAAACTACGAACTCAGACAAAGCAAAATTGCCGTTGGCGGGTTGTCGGCCCGAACCGCCATGCGGCAAGGAAGGATCGGGTATCGCTTCCAGCCGAAATCCGGTGACACCGCTTGCAGTGAGTAAGCTGCCTATGGTGTAAGTCGGAAACTGATTCGCGCCACCGGATACCAGTATCGAAAAATCTGGCAACCCGGTAAAAGTTTCCCCTTCGGTTGATGACATAAGCATAGGATTAATCGGTATCCAATTGGCTGTCACGTCACCGCCGTTGGCGAGTCCATCGGCAAACAAATCACGACTGTCCGTTGTGTAAGAAAGGCGAAAATGTCCCAAACTGTGCGCCGGAGCAGCTAGAAGGTCATGATGATAAAGCAAAAAATTCACAGATGCGTGATTGAATGTTTGATCGCTTTGCGTTTCCCACACGATAATTTGCGTACTGGTTTGGTGCGGAAAGACAGCCCATGAAGTCCAATCTGGACCAGATATAATGCCATCGATCGTTTTATCGGGAGTTAAATCTGAATTTTGGCTAAACGTTGCGGTTGCGTTCTGTAAAGGCACATTCGCTCCTTGCGACTGAGCGGCGAAACCCAAGCTTAGAACTAGCAAAGCGAAGAAAATGCTGATTCGATTCAATTTCATTTGCTGCCTCACCTCAAAGAATAGAAAAAAATGGAACACTCGCTATTTGCTGCGGGGATGCTTTATTGTAAATTTGAATTACGCTTCAGTTACTTTTCTGCGATGTGCCGCAATACTCAACAAACCAAGCCCTGCAAGCAGCATCGCATATGTCTCTGGCTCTGGAACTAGAGGAAGAGGAGTGTCGCCATATTCAATTACATATCCAATGGGTTCACCTCTATGAAATGGGCTGTCGGTGTAATCAACCCACAAGCCTATTTGATAGTTAGTGAAGACATAATCTTCTCCACCGACATTGTTTGGATCGTCACGCCACCAAGATGTATAGGTAAAGGCCTGCCCTGTTTCTGGACCATTACGCCATGTGAACTGATTAATTGGAGCACCAGCATCAGAACCTCCCAGCCACGCAAAAGAACCACCAGCTATATCATTTGAAACAAACCAATTTTCGTCGGCACTTGTAATGGTTGCGAGATAGCCATGCATGCCATCAAAAGTAGAAGCTTGTGCAAAGGTAAATGCATCTGTTGCAGAAGTAGGGGTACTGATGAATTCATACCAGTGACCGGTGTTCCCCCATTGCATAGGTGCGGCCATAACACTGGTAGAGGATCAGTAGTGTCCGGAGATTCGAGAATTGTCGCATGATAACTCGTTGAACGACCATTACTAAATGACATATTTTTCTGTAATCGATTTCAACTTGCGCCAAACTTCTGACTTTTGTCAGGAGACTGCATATGCACGCAGGGAAATTGGTGTTTGCCCAATTAATGGAGCACCTGCCTTTGCGCACGTTTCATCAGTGCGTAGCCAGATATTCAGGTCGATATCCAACACTCAAGTTCTCGCATCTCGACCAGTTTCTGTGCATGGCTTTCGCACAACTGACTTACCGCGAGAGTCTGCGCGACATCGAAACCTGTCTGCGCGCCCACCAAGCCAAGCTCTACCATTTGGGCATACGAGGCAACATCGCCAAGAGTACGTTGGCTGATGCCAACGAGCAGCGCGACTGCCGCATCTATATGGATTTCGCGATGAGCCTGATCCAGACAGCCAGAAAGCTTTACGCCAGCGACAGCTTTGCTGTCGAGCTGGAACAAACGGTCTACGCACTCGATACCACGACCATTGACTTGTGCTTGAGCGTCTTTCCGTGGGCACGCTTCCGCTCCACCAAGGCTGCCGTTAAGATGCATACGCTGCTTGACCTGCGCGGCAATATTCCAACCTTCATTCATATCAGCGATGGCAAGATGCACGAGGTCAATGTGTTCGACATCCTGACACCCGAAGCTGGCAGCTTTTACATCATGGATCGGGGCTTCACCGATTTTTCTCGCTGGTACACCATGCACCAAGCACAAGCATTTTTTGTAACACGCGCTAAATCCAATCTGCTTTTTCGCCGCGTCTACTCTCGCTCCGTGGACAAATCCACCGGACTGCGCTGTGACCAAACCATTGCCCTAAGGGCTCCCAAGGCTAGCAAGGATTATCCTCAGCACCTGCGGCGTATCAAGTTCTACGATGCAGAACACGACAAGCATCTGGTATTTCTAGCCAACAACTTCGACTTACCTGCGCTGACCATCGCTCAGCTTTATCGTTGTCGCTGGCAGGTCGAACTATTCTTCAAGTGGATCAAGCAACATCTTCGTATCAAGCGTTTCTACGGAACTACTGAGAACGCAGTCAAAACGCAGATATGGATTGCCATATCGGTTTATGTCTTGGTTGCCATCGTGAAAAAGCGGCTCAATACCGAAGCTTCGCTTTACACAATTCTACAGATTTTAAGCCTGACTCTTTTCGAGAAAACACCTATCGATCAATTGGTTAAAAATACCGAGGTGCAAATAACCATGTCGAAAAATAATAACCAACTGAATCTATTCAATTAAATCTCCGGACACTTCTGGTAGAGGATATTAACGCTATTGCTAAAAAACTTGCTCTAAGTTTCATTTTCATTTTTGATCACTCCATAAAAAAAGTTAATGCTGATTAGCGTTTTTGGTAAGCTCGAAATTCTACTGATTTACTCACTTGTTCCAAAATGCTTTTGGATACAAACTATTATTCTTTTTTTGGGATATTGATCTTGTCTGTCTAATAAGACAATAAGCAAAATGCTTATTTTTATCTAAGCCATCAATTATATTGTTCCTTTTAGATTTTGATACAGGCTTAAAATAAAGCACCTCGCCGCATTCAGCGGGGTATTAGCTTCACTCTTCAATCTGGTGGTTTTCAACCAGCTTTCGCCCCAAGGGAGAGGGAATTGAACTCTCAGAGATTTACACTCGGATTTACTGTCCTGGATAACGTAATTAACACACTTCCAATCTCTCAGCTAGTACTTTAAATAACACTAAGAATATCCTGATTTGTTAGGATTAATGGTTGTGTCATCATGAGAAATCTAGTAAATTGACTGCCATCGATCACGTTAAATTTTAATGATCTTGTTGATTACTATGAATAAAAAACATTTATCGTTACTCCGCGATGGTCTCGCATGCGCCTTTTGCATCAGCCTTTTCCTGTTGAGCGGCTGCCAATTAGTCCCAATCCAACAAGCGGTGTCACCCGTACCATCGGTAAAGCCACTGCCCATTCCGGTGGCCAGCCATGAGTTCAGCTTCGATCCCGCCCGTGATGATGTCGTCGGCACGCTTCAGGTAATCACTGCCAACAAAGATGACACGCTCTCCGATATCGCCCGGCGTTTCAACCTGGGCTTCGAGGAAATCGTCAGCGCCAATCCGAATGTTGATCCCTGGCTGCCGAAAGCAGGCACTCCAATCGTGATCCCCACCCAGTTCGTGCTGCCAAATGCGCCGCGCCAAGGCATTGTGATCAATCTCGCTGCCATGCGATTGTTTTATTTTCCCAAAGCCAAAGCCGGTGAACCGCAGAGAGTCATTACCCATCCACTCGGCATCGGACGCGTGGAATGGAAAACACCGGAAGGTATCACTCAGGTTGTATCCAAAAAGGAAAATCCCGCTTGGATACCGACGCCTTCCATCCGTAAAGAACACGAAAAAAACGGCGATCCATTGCCTGCCATTGTTCCACCCGGACCGGATAACCCGATGGGCACGCATGTGCTGAAACTCGCTTGGCCGAGCTACGCCATTCACGGCACCGACAAACCGCCGAGTGTCGGTCTGCGCGGCAGTCACGGCTGTCTGCGCATGTATCCGGAAGATATCGTAGGCATATATCACAGTGTACCGGTCGGCACCCCCGTGCGCGTAGTGAATCAACCCCGCCTGCTCGGCTGGCTTGACCAGAAATTGTATCTGCAAACCTATCCGATTCTGGAAGACGATAAGCGCAATCACGCTCAATTACTTAAGAAGTCGCTAAGCGCCGTGCGCGCAACACCTAAGGCAAAACGCGCGGCGCGCGCCCAAACCAAGATCAACCAGGCTCTGCTTGATGAAGTCACCCGCAATCCGCGCGCCATAGCCACGCCAGTCACGCAACAGAATATGACGTTACAAACCTATCTTGACCGCGCCACGCGCGTGCAAAACATCCTGCCTTTCAACGCAACTTGGGAAGGCGATATGGATGGACAGTTGACTGCTGCGGAAGTACTCAAGTTAGCGAATAAGGAATCCGATCCGGCTCGATAGGATTATCCCTATTTCTTTCAGTTCGATGGCATGCCGATTAACAGTACTAAACGTCTAAACGCGCCTTCAGCTCGGTATTGGGATAATCCTTCAGCCACACCCTCAGTTGCTCGGATGAAGGTTGGCCGCCACGCCGCGTCAGGTGCACCCAGGCAAGCACGGCAATCGGTGCGATGATAAAAGCGCCGGCAATAAACAGCTTACGTGTCTCAGCTACAAAAGCTTCGCGTTCTGCAACGGGCACCTGCGCAAGATCGTAACCCCAACCCAACCACGCTGTCATTCCCAGCATAAAGATGGCAATGCCGAACCAAAACAATGGCGCGAATAGTCCCTTGCCGGGGACATAGTGCAGTTGTAACGGCTTGCCGCCAAACTGTTCGCGCCTGGCCAGCGCCACATCCACCCGCTGATTGATGAAGATGATCGCCCACCCGACGACAAACCAGCCGGCATAATTAGCCAGCGTAACGTCAAAGTGCCAGCCGGGATCGGGATAGTGGTAAATATCGCCCAGAAACCAATGCTCACCCAGATGCGCAACGGGATCGGTGATCAAGTCCAGTACCATCATGAAGAAAGCGCCAACGAACAGCATGGTAGTGCTGTTACGAAGATCGCGTGGGGTTACGCGTTGCACGTTGAGTCCGCGATGCCAGTGCGGAGACAGAAGGAATTGCGCGAACGAAAAACTCACGTAACTGAGGAAAACAAATGACAGTGAATCAAAGAACGGGACACCGAAGACAATCAAGTCATTTTCCAGGGCTTCGTAATGGTATGCATAGTAGCCGAACGGTATGCCGTGATTAATGCTCCCCCACTCGGCGGCAAGCGCAACCAGATAGCCCGTAACCAGCCAGATAAAAGTGCGCAGCATTCCCTGCTCAAGCCAGCTCAAAGTCAGAAAAGCCAACAGGAATAGGGTTACATAGGGACGAAACGCGAAGCTGTAGAGAAGTTCTAACATGAAATGATCAGATTGATTTATCAGGCATACTGAAATTTAATAAAGCAAAATAGAAAAATGAAATTGTGATTTGATTTTCGCATACTAAAGCTAAGGATCAACCCCGCCGTAGCGTACAGCAAGGTAATAACCGGAATATTATTTTAGCTGAGCGCTGGCTATAATATCGCTAGCCAGCATTACCTGCTCTCCTTCAATCATCACGGCATGCGCGCTGTGTTCAATCAACTGGTAGTAATGCAGATATTTTTCCACCTCTGCTGGTTGACTGGTCTTGCGGCCATAGTATTTGCCGGCATTGGGAAAAACTTCGGTGGCAACTTGATCGTCATACACCGCAAAATCCCAGGGAATATTCGTATCCCTATCGCTCACGGCATTAGCTCCTGGGAATTCATCCCGAAAAGCTACCCGGATATCGGCTCCGTCTTTCAATTGGGCCATCATGATCTTCTGAAATTCCGGTTCAACAAATTCTTCCCGATGCATGACAAAAATCCGTGTGATATTGACCTTCCGTTCCAGAGCTCGCAAGTTGCTCTGGTAGAAATTCACCAGTGTCGCGCGAGCCAGCCAGCCAAAAGTTACCGGATCGACAGCCCGGATGCGCAGAGTAGCCGCATCACTGCATTTTGCGCCATCCAGATAGAATTCGGTTTCATCCAGCGGAATAAAACCATTCTGCAACATGGTAATGGTGCGCATCGTATTAGCCAATAATTCTTGAGCCTTTACCTGACATTCGGCATCGGTAACCCGGCTGATAGCGTAGGTTACTTCGTGGGCTTGGTGATAAAGGTTTGTCAATTCAGTGCGGGTCTTTTCAATGTCTTCCCGAAGCAGATAGGTAGCCAATGACAAGAGCACTCCGACACCAAAAATCAGGTAGGATGCCATCTCATTATGCAGCACCAAGTGAAAGAAAATTGCTAATCCTGCTCCGGCGAGAAATTCGATAAATACCGCCATCTGCTGCAATTTATGACTGAGCTTCATTGATCACGTACCTCCTTGTGTGCTGCAGGACTTCAAACTTGAGAATGCAGGAATTTCTGCCAGAACCCCGTACAAGTAAAAAACTTAGATGTCTAGGAAAGATATCCAGACTTTCCATCCTATCCTTGTATACGGTTTGGTACTATCAGCTACCGGCTATGTGCAGTTTAACGCTGTCTGTTTACCGAGAGAAAGAAACTTTTATAATAGTATCCTTGCAGATTCATTTTTTACGCCATTTATAAGCAAAGAAAGGATAGGAAATGCCGAGAAAATACCCGCTACGGTTGCTCGCAATCATCATGTTATTTGCTTTTCTCCCGGCAAAAGCATTTTCGGAGGAACAGTGTGCCGCACGTTACGACATTACCAATAATGTTGTGCATATCCCTTGTGTTACGATTGGTGATAAAAAGATATGGGCGAATCTAAGATTAACGCCATCCGGGAATACATTTGTTGTCGAAGGCTATGGAGAAAATTTTCTTCCGTTATGGCTGATGCAAATGATTGATGGCTTCATAAAAGAACCGGCAGCCGATCACCCGTTATTAATCAGACAGTTTGGATACAAAGGGGCAGTGGTTTATCACTTTACTTCGCAGTGTTGCGATCAGTTCAATTATCTTTATGACGTAACCGGCAGTATTATTTGTGCGCCTGATGGCGGCTTTTCGGGTGGCGGAGACGGCAAATGTCCCGATTTTACAGATACGCGCACAGGCGGTGCTGTCATTTGGGAAAACCCGAAAAATTAATAGAATAGACGGCCTATCGTGATTGACTTCACAAATCCTACTTTTATTCTGCTGGCCATGACAATACAAACTGATAACTATGGCAGATAGCTCACCCATCCGGCTGATCATTCATGGAGGCGCCGGGACTATCAAGCGCAACAAGCTGACTAATGAGCGTGAACACGCTTATAGGCACGCACTTGCGCAATCGTTGATTGCTGGTCATGCCGTGCTTGCAGAAGGCGGCAGTAGTATGGATGCTGTCATTGCGGCAATCGTGACGATGGAAGACTCACCTTTGTTCAATGCAGGCAAAGGTGCCGTTTTCAGCCATGCAGGCCACAATGAACTGGAAGCGTCAATCATGGATGGCGCCACGCGCATGGCGGGTGCCGTTGCCGGAGTTACAACAATTCGCAATCCAATTCGTGCCGCCCAAGCCGTGATGACGAAAAGCGCGCATGTGATGTTGATCGGCCAGGGCGCCGAAACTTTTGCTGCCGAACAGGGTCTCGAAATCGTCGATCCTTCCTATTTTTACACGCAGCACCGCTGGGATCAGTTGCAGAAAGCCATCGCTAAAGAACGCGTATTACGTGACCATGACGCTGATCCCGGCACACCGCTGCCAGGCGTGGATGAAAAACGCGGAACCGTCGGCGCCGTGGCACTGGATCGCTACGGCAATCTCGCCGCCGGCACATCGACCGGCGGGCTCACGAACAAACGTTACGGGCGCGTGGGCGATTCTTCGATCATCGGCGCCGGAACCTATGCAGACAATCGCTCTGTTGCGGTATCTGCAACTGGAACAGGAGAAATGTTCATTCGCACGGCTGCGGCTTTCAACACGGCCGCACAAGTGCGGCTGCAGTGCGTTCCAATTGCCGAGGCGGCCGATAATACACTGGCAGAAATCGCTGCTATGGGTGGTGATGGCGGCTTGATCGTATTGGATATGCACGGCAATTATGCAATGCGTTTCAATACCAGCGGCATGTACCGCGGCACCATCGGCAACGATGGCATTGCGTGGACGGGTGTTTTTCCCGAAACCGGAACGCCGGTTTAGCATTCCCTATCCTCTTCCTTATCCTCAATCGGCTTCACGTTCCAAATTACAGCAATGAAGAATTGCTTGTTCTGTATCTACATTACTTAGAATTGCGCCGGTAATCGGATTTGGACGGAAAGTGGTACATCCTTTCAAACCAAGATCATAGGCATCTTGATACAGATGACGAAAGTCATCGAAATCATAGTCTGCCGGTATATTGATCGTCTTGGAAATAGCCTGATCCACATAAGGCTGAATAGCCGCTTGCATTTGCAGGTGTTCGGCAGGAGTTAGTGCATACGCATTAACGAAAACAGGCGGAAAAGTGCCACTGGAACTTACTTTCCGCCATGCCTCCACGGCATAATCCACGACCTGATATTCTGAATAGCTCCCGTCCTGCTTTAATACCCACCGTGAGTAACTACTATCAAATACCGGCTCCAGTCCACTCGAAATATTATTCGCCAGGAGACTAATGCTGCCAGCCGGGGCAATGGCCGTCAGATGGCTATTGCGGATACCGTGTTGAACGATACCGTTGCGGATGGATTCAGGCAGGGTTCGCACAAAATTACTCGCAAGATATTTTTCCTTGTCGAACAAGGGGAACGATCCTTTCTCCCGCGCAAGATCAATGGAAGCCCGGTAAGCCGCGTGACAGATGCACTGCATTACTTGTTGTGCAATATGCGCTGCCTCACTGCTGCCATAACGGATTTGCAATAGAATCAACGCATCAGCCAAACCAGTCAATCCCAAACCGATACGCCGGGAATTGCGGGCTTGTTTGGCCTGACCGGGTAATGGAAAATGAGAAACATCAATAACATTATCCAGCAACCGCACCGCAATCCCGGCTGTCGTACCAATGCCATCCAGATCAAGCTGCGCTTGCGCAGTAAAAGGGTCGCGGATAAATTGCGTGAGGTTAATCGAACCCAGATTGCAAGCGCCATATGGCGGTAGCGGCACTTCCCCGCAGGGATTGGTGGCTTGTATCGTTTCGCAGTAATACAGATTATTGCGCTGATTAATGCGATCAATAAACAGAACGCCCGGCTCCGCATAGTCATAGCTGGCGCGCATGATTTTCTGCCACAGCACACGTGCGCGAACGCACTTGTATAGCTTGCACGGCACAGGATTTTCATAGCCTGGCCAGCTTCTCAGCACCATATCTCCATCAGCCTCGCCCGCACCGGCAGGAAAAACCAGCGGCCAATCTTCATCGTTTCGCACGGCGATCATGAAAGCATCACTGCTGAGCACCGAGATATTGAAATACCGCAACTGGCTGCGGTCTTGTTTGGCCGCGATGAATTCCTCGATATCCGGATGATCGCAACGCAACGTCCCCATCATGGCGCCGCGCCGCGCGCCAGTAGAGAGAATGGTTGCGCACATGCTATCCCAGATACTCATAAAAGAAACCGGACCCGAGGCCACCGATCCCACGCCATGGACCTGCGCACCACGCGGACGCAACGTGGAAAAATCGTAGCCAACGCCGCCGCCTTGTTGCATAGTCAATGTTCCTTCCTTGAGCGCATCAAAGATGCCATCCATGGAATCGGCAATCGTTCCCATCACAAAACAATTAAATAAAGTTACCTGATGCGCGGTCCCCGCCCCTGCCTGAATCCGCCCGCCCGGCAAGAATTTGAAATTGCGCAGGATATCGTAAAAACGCGCCTGCCAGTAATCCCGGCCGGTTTCCTGCGCAGCTAACGTCTTCGCAATACGGTTCCAAGTATCCTGGATGGAAGCATCCAGGACTACGCCGCGTTCACGGTAGCGATATTTTGTATCCCAGATGTGTCGCGCTATAGGAGTCGTGAAATAGGAGTTATCCATAATTTCCAGAGTAACACCAATCACCGGCAAATAAGAATAAGAACTAGAACTACAGCAAAACCATGACAAATGTCCTAGAAAAAAGGGATTAGCATCTGGTAGTGTCTCAGTTTGAATTTCGATCCGCTTGAACTTGTTTGCATCAATGCTATCATAGCAGCATGAGTAAACGATCTAAAAAGATGGATTTGAATCAACTAGCCAAGCGCATTGTAGATGAGGCTATTGGAGAAATTGAGCCAGAACCAGAAATAGACGAAAAGAAAAAAGCCGCCATTGAATCAGGGCGGCTTGGTGGTATCAAAGGTGGTAAAGCTAGAGCAGATAAACTGACGCCTGGAGAGCGATCCGATATTGCTAAAAAAGCAGCACAGAAGAGATGGTCAGATATCCAAGAATAGGTCCATTTGATTTTTATCATATTTTGGGTAAATTTTATTAGCAAATTTATAAAATTCTTCCCATCCTTTAAAACCCCTCATTAATGTAGTTAATGAATATAAATGCTGTGCAAGCATTGGATGTCCAACATCCTCAGTTAACCATTGATGGTGCTTTGCTTTCCTTTGTCCTTTTTCGTTCTTTGGATTTGCTTTTCTTAATTCTTCTAATACCCTTGGACCAAGCCTTGAATAGACTAAGTCATTAATATATTTTCCAACAACAGAAGGACTCTTGCCTGGTCCTGTATATGTCCAGTTATGTAGTCTATGGATCTGTTCAAAAAATTCGTTTGGAAACATCTGCACCCATGCAGCAATTTCTTTTCTGATTACTTTCTCTAAATAACCTTGTAGGGCGAGTTTTTCCCTAACATATTGATATCCGGTAGCTTCATCTATTAGTCCTACTATACCAACCTTCGCAAGACTTTTTATGATGATTTCTGCTTTGTCAGCAAGATGCTCTTGACTTGGCAGCAATATTTTATGTCCAGCTACCCTTTCTTTTTTTCTTGCATCAAGATACATACTGATAATATCAACAATATCATCACATTCGTAACAATGGGCTTTCTTTCCATTAATATCTAAAAGGATTGAGGCTTGGTCCAAGGATTTATTTTTGAATTTTTCAGGAACAAATGGCTGTAAATTCATAGCAGATAGGTACCGGTCCAAGCCGCCTTTTTTATTTCCTGTAATAAGTCCAACAACCTCCCTCTGAACAATTAGCCTTTTAATTTCTCCATCTATTTCTATAACAGCGCAAGGTATTTCGTTGCCGAGTATCTTAAGTGTTCCAATGTGTGCGGGGCTTGGGATTGCTTTTTCTCCGGTCCATCGCGTTTTTGCTGCTCTTTTAGCAATATCTGAACGCTGTTCCTTTGTAAGGGAATCTCTTCTGGCTATTCCACCTTTTGACTGTTTAGTATCGCTGTCCATTTATTTTTCCTTTTATGTAATGCAAGCATAGTATTTGTGAAGCTTATATGCTTGCTCAATAAATAGCAAGCATAACTTAAATAATGCTTGCTATTATGTAAATATAATGTATAATTCAAAATGAATTAAATGCTTAAGGGTGTTGAAATGAACAAACTATCAATTGAAAAACGCGCAATGATTCTAACGATGCTAGTAGAAGGTAGCTCAATGCGTTCAGTCTCACGTATAGCCGATGTTTCAATTAATACTGTAACTAAGTTACTTGTTGATGCCGGTATCGTTTGTGCTTAATATCAGAATGAGCATTTAGTTAATATCAAAAGCAAGCGCGTTCAATGCGATGAGATTTGGGCTTTCTGCTACTCGAAAGAAAAGAACGTAGCGCCAGCAGACAAAGGTATTCTTGGTTATGGCGATGTTTACACATGGACCGCAATTGATGCGGATTCAAAGCTTGCTATTTCATGGTTAGTTGGTCGCCGTGACTATGAATATGCGGAAGCATTCATCGGTGATCTGGCAAGCCGCTTGAGTGATCGTATTCAATTAACAACAGATGGTTATGGCTGCTATATAAATACAGTTGAACAGTTCTTTGGCGGTGCGATTGATTAGCAATGCTGGTTAAGATTTATGGAGAAGAAACAAAAGGACAAAAACGTTACAGCCCAGCATCATTTGTTAGTGCTGAAAAGCGTGTAATGTCAGGAAGTCCAGATATTGAACATGTTTCTACAAGCTATGTAGAACGTCAGAACTTAACAATGCGCATGGGAATGCGTAGATTCACAAGATTAACCAACGGATTCAGCAAGAAGATTGAGAACTTAGCTCATGCAGTAGCATTGCACTTTATGCACTATAACTTTGTGCGTATTCATAAAACACTTAAAGTTACACCAGCAATGGCAGCAGGTATTTCTAACACGCTATGGTCTATGAATGATGTTGTTGCGTTGATTGATGCTAAAGAAGCATCGAAAGATAGAAGCAGGGGAAAATATAAATCAAGAGATTAAGATATAATTATTTAATAGGATCAATTAATTATCGGTTTCAATTTTATCACCCAATCTAGTACGTGAACATGGATTCCTTCCATTGTTCATTAAATCCATGAACATTAGATGAGATGTGTAAAATACGCACAAGATAAGTTGTATAGCCCCTGGTGCGATTTCTGGTGAATACATACTGAAAAGTATTAGCATGTATTGCGGTAGAGCCAAACCACTTGGCACGTCGTGCTTTAAGAGGGCTATCTCATAATGTGGAGTTATCTTCTGATCTCTTCTACATCTATACCTGATATAAGGAAAACATATCGCAAGAAAAATCCCTAAAATAACGGCTACATTGTTAGCTATTTCTGCAGATATCATCTAAAACCAGGTTCATATCTCTCAGAAAGAATTCTACCTCCTAAACCACCAATCACAGCACCAAGTATTGTACATATATATTCTGTCTTAATTGACAGTATAACATCTGGAACATCTGTAAAAATGTTGACTATTGTAAGTATAGAGAAAGCTAGAAATGCACCTGTTATTGCATATTGAATATACG
Source organism: Nitrosomonas sp. Is79A3 (assembly GCF_000219585.1). Taxonomy (NCBI): domain Bacteria; kingdom Pseudomonadati; phylum Pseudomonadota; class Betaproteobacteria; order Nitrosomonadales; family Nitrosomonadaceae; genus Nitrosomonas; species Nitrosomonas sp. Is79A3. The sequence continues at coordinate 3,130,889 of NC_015731.1, forward strand.
AAGATGCCCTGTATAACTTTTTTTGAAGTCTTAGGGAAAGAATTCTATCCGGTCTTTTGATAGCAGTGTTTGGCATTTCCCCCTCCAATTTAGTTAAATAGTTAATGCTAAATATAGCATTTGAATTATGCCTATTAAATTATGAGAAAGCCATAATTTAATTTATATAAGTGCATATACTATAACTGTGTTGTATATGTACAAAGTTAAACTGATTTTTATATTATTTCAAACTGAGACACTACCTAGCATCTTATTCCTTTTATTCCTTGCAAATGAGAAGCTATGCTAGAATTATTTTGTATTATTAGGATTAAGATTTCAGAATTTTTCAGAAATAATACAACAATAAAATCATAATGTTAATTTTTAAAATCCTCTCTAAGATTAACAATAAAGAATTGATTGCATGTGCTGAGATTAAAAATCCGGCTGTTGATGCTAGGCCCTGCAGCAGCGCAAGAGATTCCAACCTTAAGGAGCTTGTAATGTCCCAGAAATTCTTACGTACTACCGCCGTCTTGCTCGGATTGGCCGCTGCTGTACCCGTATCAGCCGCCGACATTTCTTGGTCGACCGGTCCAACGTTCAACGGACCAAACGGTCACCTTGGCATTCTTACTAACGGAAGCCTGGTCGAAGCCATCAACCTAGCTGGCGCACCCGGCGCATCAATAACGGTTGATCCCGGTGGATTGAATATCACATTCAGTACTATTAATTCACCGTTCTACCCCAATTCCTGGAGCAGTGCTGGAAATGGCGGCAACACAGATGCAGCGTGGGGAACCATCCTCAACACGTTCGAATGGATTTCGGGTTCCAATCCGACGATTTCCAATTTCCTGAGCGGACTGACAACGGGGCACCAATACCAGCTGCAACTATTCGCCGCGCGTTCCGACTGCTGCGGCACGCGCACGGCGTCCTTCTCTGATGGCGCAGGTCACACATCTGACGCAGTGCGCGGCGACAGCTACACCAGCATCGTTGGCAACTTTACCGCCGACGCTCTCACACAGACGCTGCAACTGATCGACAGTAGCAACAACCCGATACTGAACGCTTACGTACTGCGCGACGTCACACCCGTTCCAGAACCAGAAACTTATGCCATGTTACTAGCCGGACTGGGACTACTAGGTTTCGTAGCACGCCGCAGAAAAGAAAACACTTAATTTGATTGAGCTGTGTTTCAGACAACCCTGTCCCAGTGACAGGGTTTTGTTTTTTGGGCCGATGGTACATCGTGATTATCCGGCTTCTGTGTTTTAATACTTCCGGCCCATCGCAATATATCATTCCGTATGGCAACAATCGAAGTAACATTACTAAATGAAAAACTACCAAGTAAAGCCTGGCAGCAAATTAATACTGTCCCATCTCGATCCCGATGACACCGGTGATTGCAAAAAGACCGGGCAAGGCAAGAAAAAAGCCAAAGCAGTCACAGAAAAATTGATTGGCAAACTGAGTGAACTGCAAGAACGTTTATATGCAAATAGCAACCGCACATTGCTGATCGTGTTGCAGGGGATGGATACCAGCGGCAAGGACGGGACGATCAAGCATGTAATGTCCGGTGTCAATCCACAGGGTTGCAAGGTGGTGTCCTTCAAGACGCCATCTCCAGAAGAACTCGATCATGATTTTTTGTGGCGCGTACATCAAAAAGTACCTGCCAAGGGCCAGATCGGCATTTTCAACCGCTCGCATTATGAAGATGTGCTAATTACCCGCGTGCATGAACTGATATCGGAAAAAGTGATAAAGCAACGATTTAATCAAATCATAGAATTCGAGGAATTATTGTCCGAGAGCGGAATAGTCATTCTGAAGTTTTTTCTGCACATCTCGAAGGATGAGCAGAAAAAACGGCTGGAGGAGCGCATTAACAATCCGGATAAGCGCTGGAAATTCAATGAAGGAGATATCGAAGAACGGAAATTTTGGGGAAATTATATTGAGTCGTTTGAAACTATGATGGCTGCCACCAGCACCGATCGAGCACCCTGGTATATCGTACCCGCCAACCGGAAGTGGTATCGCAATCTGGTTATCGCTGAACAGGTTGTGCATGCGCTGGATAGCATGAAACTAAAAACGCCCCGGGCTCCGGCAGGAATCAATTTTGATACGTTGAAGATTGAGTAGTAAAGTATCTGTTCCAACCGCTGCACGCATTGGCACTAGACAAGGAATCGATATGGAAATTGAGCTTAAACTCGCTTTGCACCCGCGCCATACTGCGCGCATCCGGAAACATCCCTTGCTGAGCAAGACCACGCCAGAAAAACGCCCGCTGCTCAGCATTTATTTCGATACTCCAAAGTTTGATCTGATGCGGCGCGGCATCGCGTTGCGCGTGCGCCAAGTTGATGATCAATGGATTCAGACGTTAAAAGCCGAGACGCAATCCGTCGGTGCGTTGTCGAGCCGCCCGGAGTGGGAAATGGCGATCACCGGCGGCAACCAGCCGGATTTTTCCGTATTACCACCAGCAGCGATGGATTTACTGGCTGGAATCAAACTAAAACGTATTGCACCGGTTTTCACGACCAAGTTTGAACGCACCACCTGGCAAATTGGCAACTCAGCAGCACAAGCCGAGGTGGCGCTCGATATCGGGAAAATCTGTGCAGGAGAAATGTGCCGGGACATCTGCGAAGTGGAAATTGAGCTAAAATCCGGCGCACCGGAATTTTTGTTCGATAGTGCAACACAATTGCTAGAACAGGCGCCACTCCACATCGAATCGCGCAGCAAAGCGGAACGGGGTTATATCTTGAGCGGCGCAGTGAATCCAGAACCAATCAAGGCGGTGCAAGCGGCAATCCATAAGAATCAAACTGCTGGTGAAGTCTGGAATGCGACGATGCAAGCTGCACTGGTGCAATTGGTCAGAAATGTACCCGGTTTTCTGGAAAATGCGCACGACACTGAGTATCTGCATCAGCTTCGCATCGCTTTTCGCCGCCTGCGTACCGGCGTGCTGCTGGCAAAATCGTTGGATCAGAAATCCCTCGATTGGGATCAGCCGCTACGTGAATCGTTGCACACGCTCAATCCGGCGCGCGACTGGGATGTGTTTTTACAGGAGACTTTATCTCAAACCTTGGCGGTACTTGAAAAATCACCGGGGAATGCGCCGATTCATGATACAACACTTGCTCTGATGCGTGATGTTGCTGCGCACGCGCGTCAGCGGGCGCAAACATTATTGATCAAACCCATTTTCACCCAGCTTGTACTCGACATCGGCCGCAGCCTGCTGGTTACGCCATCCAGCCTGGAAATGCAGGATTCCAAGGCATGGGCAGAAGTGATTCTCGAGAAACGCTGGCAAAAATTGCACAAACGCTGCCACGGCTTTGCCACATTGGGTTCTTCCGAACGTCACTTGGCACGCATCGCCGCCAAGAAGATGCGGTACACGGCAGAAGCTTTTGTACCGCTCTACGGCAAACATGCCAACCATTTCATCACGGCTTTAGCGGCATTACAGGATGAGCTGGGACGCGAAAACGATATGCGTGCCGGTGTGCAATTACTGCGCGCATTGCCTAAAAAATCGATCCCGCTCAGCTTCGAGCTTGGCCGGCTCAGCGGCGCACTGGAATTTGAAGCTGCGCAGCACGCGCATTTATCCAATTCTGTCTGGCGCCGGCTGGAAAGATCGGAATTGTTTTGGCGCTAACAGGCCGTTGAAAAACGTTTTCGAGGCAGCCGATGCAAGGCAAAGACAGGCGAAAAAGCGCAGTTTATGCTTAATAAAGGCTATGTCACCGTTAATTGTTGAATGTCATTCATACCCAATGCGGCAAGCAAAACTGAGCGGGGAGACAAGGAACCATGAGCACGATCAATCAGCCGTCGCCACCCGAGATAATTGGCAAGGTAATGTGTGGCGATGCCGTGAAATCGGCGCATCCATTCTTTGAGTCGACTATCGTAGGCATTCACGTTTTGCACGTGGTAGATCTTGCCGACAACCCGGATACCTGCAGCCAGATTGATTGGGCGGTGGGCGATGCCGATTTCCCGCACTGCGGCACCCAATGCCTTGCCGCTATCAGTACAGAGAACTGCATCGTTTGCCAGCAATGGTTTGAGTGCCGCGCCGATATGCTCTTTGTCAGCTTTCTCCAAAACGAAGTCAGATGTGCTCCCAGTACGGTCACGGCAAATCAACACAGGAATCTGTTCAGAGGACAAACCACGCTTCGATGCTTTGCCGCCGCGCTTATGTGGCGGGCGCGTCATACCGTGTTGCGATGCATATCGCAGACTTTTGCGCTGGTGCGCACGCTCTGACCTGATGCTATTTGTTGCGCGTATTCCAGCCACTTGTCCTTATGGCGCAGGCGTGCCAGTGGTGTTCCGCTTAGTGTATTGAAGGTGACGCGGCAGGCACAGCAGCGATAGCGTTGTAACCCAGAAGCCGATCCCCAGCGTGCAATTTGGTTATGACCGCACTTGGGGCACAATGGCGTGACCAGTATACGATTTTCAATCAACGTACTGACGGCCTGAATATGCCCAATCTTGTGCAAACAATCTGCTAATAACCTTCTCTGGTGCGGCGTCAATCTTGCAAGTTCTGCCGCTAATATTTGGAATTCTTCAGTTTTCATCAAAGATCCTATCTCATTGATTCATATGAAAACAGTATAGACCACTATTTAACGGTGACATAGCCTTAATAAATGAGCATTCTGAGCCTGTTTTTAACACCGCAGCGGCAACGCAGATAGTTTTTCAACGGCCTGCTAACCGTTGATTGAATTACCCATGCATATGGACGAACCAAGCGATACTACAAATTGATGTAATGCACGCTGCCAGTGCCATGAAGGCGTTGCGACGATATTTTTGCACCAATAAAGCCTGCGGATATACCGAAATAATAAATGGCTGCGCTGTGTTTCTGGGTTTTGCAATGACATGGGTATCCGGCTCCAGAACCAGTTGCTCATGGATTTTTTGCGCTTCTGATTGCGCCATCTGGCGAGCGGATTCCCATTCTTTCTGATCGATTTTGCCGTCATTGTTGGCATCAAACCGGTTTCGCAACGCTTGCTGATCTTGTTTCCAGTCATTAATCAGATTGATCATCACATTGCGGGCTGATTGCTGCGCCATTGCAGACCAAGTACTGAATTGACCCAATACATACAGCGGCTGGCCCGGTAGTATCAACCATTCACTGTAGCGGTAATTGTTTGTCATCGCATTCACTATCGACTGACTTTCCAGAATCTGAGTCCGGGTTGGCCATTCGGTATTGCCATACCACACCAGTTTTTCGTTGCCGTTGACTTCCGCGTCATCCGGATCCACATAGCAACTGTTTACACCATCTGTCAGCTTAAACCGGTGATCACTGTTATTTTTGTAAACAACATTCCAACGTGTTTGTGTACGGCCATTCTCAGTAAACATTTCCTGTTGCTCGATTACACTGCGATACCAGAGGCAGGGGTGGTTCGAAAGCGGCGCATAAATCGGCTGGTCATCAACAAACTGCCCCTTTCCTTCCAGTTCAATATAGCCTTGATGCGCAGAACGTAATTTGGCGGTAGGGGTATCCTCGATGATACGCAGCCGCTTCCAATTGCGAACAAACAAGTAAAAGCTGATCAAGACGGCTAGTAGCAATGCCCCCAAAACAAAATGATATTCTTCCGGTGAAAATTCTGCTGGCAAGATATTCATGGGGTAACTGTGTATTAGCCAAACAATTTGCCAATATTGACATCTTGTTTGTCGGCATCGCTGAACTCGAGCAAATCGCGCGGCTTGAATTTAAACCAATTGGCGACAATGACATCGGGAAACTGCTCAATCCGCACATTATTAATTCTGACCGCTTCATTGTAGTATTCACGGCGATCCGCGATGCTGTTTTCCAATCCGGAAATTCGCGCCTGCAAATGCTGGAATCTTTCGCTGGCTTTCAGTTCCGGATAATCTTCCGCCACTGCGAACAAATTGCCCAACCCAACCCGCATCATGTTTTCCGCAGAACCTAATGCACCGATATTGCCGGTTTCACGTGCGTTTGCAACCTGCGAGCGTGCTGCAATCACCTGCTTGAGCGTTTCCTGTTCAAAACCCATATACTGCTTACAGGTTTCAACCAGCTTGGGAAGCTCATCATGGCGCTGCTTCAACAGAATATCAATATTCGACCATGCCTGTGACACACTATGCTTAATATCAACCAGGCTGTTATACAACATGATGCCGTAGATGAAAACGATGGCTATCCCTGCCAGGGAAATATAGATGATGATATCCAATGTCACGCCTCCTGTAAGTTACATTGACGCAATATACCTCAGCAAGAATTCAGGAAATGGCTTAAAAAGGAACGACTAGTGGCTTTATTTCCTTTCATTGCATACCATTTCCTTGCGCTGCTTGAACAAATGCTATTGACGGGTGACACTGCGCTTATCTATGCTACCCCGGCTTAAGAAAAATATAATCACGTATCAGGAGTCACCCATGAGTGTTTCAAAAGAAATAAACAAGCGAATCCAAAAAGTAGTGCTGGTATTACTCATCATCGGCTGCATGGAAATTTCAGCACAACCGGAAGGCGCCAAAGCAGTAACGATCATACTCGGCGAACAAGGCCCTGATGGCTGCGAATTACTTGGCAAAGTGAAAGGCTCATCAAAAGAGAGCGAAACCGAAGAAGACAATACTCCCTATACCGGCCGGCTGATTAAAGCCAGAAACAACTTAAGAAGCGAAACACAGAAACTGGGCGGCAATAATGTGCATATTATCTATTCCAATAACACTGGAAAATATGAAATTCCCGGGGTTGATAAGGAAATCCTATTTATCGGAAACGCTTATCGTTGCGAATGACCCCGGAGAATATTGGTTAATTTGGATGGATTAATCCTTTCACTCTTTTACTGTACCTTGATAATCCGTCAACGCACCCACTATGATAATGACCAGACCGGCGGCAATATAAAAATTCCGCGCGATCTCTTCATTGGCGAAACCGAGAATAAAAGGCACCGCAATCAGCGAAGGACCGACGATGCGTTCAATCCAGCCATGGATGGGAAATGGAATGATCTTGATGACACCGAAAGGAAAGTCGGATGCCAATGTAACGATCAGATGAACTGCCGCCAGGCCATACGCAAGCATCGCTGGCACTTGGCCCAAGTCTAATAGTGCCGGGGCAAGTAGAAATAGAATAACGGTCAGAAAATCAAGATAGCCGTGTAGACGCGGTGAAATCACTTTCATGTTAATGCTCCTGTATTAAAGGGTGGCTCCCCCAATGGTTACCATGTTGCATACATTAATACAGCGCTGCCGCGATGTCTGTTAGCTACCAAACAAACTAGAGATTACTTGGTGTGACAGAGATCACTGAGTGCAGCATCATTGATACAAATCTGGTCGCGCGTATAGTCGAGCATGCCGCGGTTTCTTAAATCATTCAGAATGGTGCTCACGACCGAACGGCTGGCACCGATCAAATCCGCCACATCCTGCTGTGTTAAGTGAATTTCCAATGCATAGCCATGCGTGCAGCGGATTCCAAACATCTCGGCCAGCTCCAATAACGTTGCGGCAAGACGCATTTCAACCGGTTGCGTCAGAATGGTTCGAAGCTTGCGTTCGATTTTTTGCTTGCGGGCGTATGTCTCCTCAAACACATGCCACGCCAGTTCTGCGTGATGTGACAGCAATGCCTTGAAATCGCTATAGGCCAAACGATAGTAACTCACTTCCCCGAGTGCTTGCGCCGTCTCCTCCATTTCCTGGTGGATGGAATCGCCCTGCAAATGGCCAATGACATCCCCTTTTCTCAGCAGCGCAATGGTAATTTCTGTTCCCTGCGCGGTCAGATGGGAAAGTTTCACGATACCGCTTTTTATCCAGATGATGTAAACACAATGATCCCCTTGACGATAAAGGCAATCTTTACTTGCCGCATTGACTTCCTGAATCGAAGGATAATGCTGCTTTAATTGCTCGAAACCACACTCAAAAAATGCATCCATCGATTCCAGTTTAGCGTTGTGTTCTGACAAAGCCACACATTCCTCCCTTTAATTCTGAATTTGACAACTTACGCGCTCTTAATGACTCGAAGATTCACAAGCAATACAATCTTACAATGAAAAGCGCTATTATCCTGCAAAACGCAATGAATGCTAAAAATAGAACAATGCAAGATAATAATAAGCAAGCAGAATTACCGCAGTCACTGGATCGCGTCCTTGAATAAGTGTCAACATGACTGTTACTACGCCTAATTCACTATTCGGCATGCAAGAGGAAACCATAATGTCAAAATTTGTTGTATGTGCACTGTATAAATTTGTCTCCTTACCTTCTTACAAAGAGATACAACAGCCGCTGCAGGCGAAGCTGGTTGAAAATCAGGTAAAAGGCACATTGCTGCTGGCGGAGGAAGGGGTCAACGGCACCATTTCTGGCAGCCGGGCAGGTATTGATTCTGTTCTAAGCTGGATGGAAACGATACCAGAGTTTGCTGGCATCACGGTCAAGGAATCCATGACCGACGAGATGCCGTTCAAACGCAGCAAGGTAAAACTGAAGAAAGAGATCGTCACAATGGGGGTTAAGGGAATTGATCCCAAGCAATTGGTTGGAACCTATGTGGCGCCTCAGCAATGGAACAAATTAATTAACGACCCGGAGGTTTTGTTAATCGATACCCGCAACCAGTATGAGGTCGCGGTCGGTGCTTTTGTCAATGCAGTAAACCCACACACCACAACTTTCCGGGAATTTCCACAGTATGTGTCCCAGTACCTGGATCCCTCGGTGCATAAAAAAGTGGCGATGTATTGTACGGGCGGAATTCGTTGTGAGAAATCCACAGCATATTTAAAACAGCAGGGATTCGAGGAGGTCTACCATTTGCAGGGCGGCATTCTGAAATACCTGGAGGAAATTCCAGAGACTGAATCCTTATGGCAGGGTGAGTGCTTTGTATTTGATGAACGAGTCACCGTGAATCATCAGCTTGAAAAAGGCAGTTATGATCAGTGTCACGCTTGCCGTTTGCCGATATCAGAAGAAGATAAGTTAAGTGAGCACTATCAACAGGGAATCAGTTGCCCAGCTTGTTACTACGATCGCTCGGAAGAAGACAAGGCCCGGTACCGGGAACGAGAAAAACAGGTACAGTTAGCCGAAACCAGAGGCGAAATTCATATTGGGGAGATAAACTACAAAAGCAAGTGATCGCCGCCCTTGATTTAAAGCGTTTGTGCCTCGTTTTTTTACGGTCTTCTTATTTACTGATGGCGCATAGGGTGGTGCGAATGTCCCGGTACAGCATGACGCGCATGGTCACTGAGTTGGGCGTCAAACCACTGATGGATGGCATGCTTAAGTTTCTCATCTTTGGTGAAATAAGTGATCTGTGCGCCATCTGGCAGTTCCTCATACTCGAACTTAATCTGACCCGGTTGCGCCGCCTTCAACTCAGCCAACCCAGGCATGTTCGTGCCATGAATTTTTTCCGGATTAGAAAAGTTGCCGTACTTAAATTCGTTGGAAATTTCAGACAGATGGGCTCGAATTAAATTGATTTGCTTGGTATCCGATTTGTCTTTGACAATTACCTGCTGTATCCCTCCGTCCGGAGTTTGGGTAAAAATATGTGTGGTCCTTTCCAGATCAAACGGCATGACATGAGAACCGCGCTCTGAAATCTCATCAAGTCGTTTTTCATCTGCTTTTTCCGTAGCGTGAATTGAGAATGTTGCAAACAGAGTTAACCAAAAAGGAATCAAAAGTAGTTTCATCATGTTATTTCTCACAGGTTCACTACAATATTTACCCGTTCGACTGATCGGATGACAACAGAGTCAGCTGAAGGTAGAATCAGGGTTTCCAATGTTTTTGGAAAGCTTCCCTAATGTGTCTTGTCGCTGCGTCATAGCGCAACTCGTATTGTTTTAAGTAGGTATTTTTATCGGCATACAGGATATGCTCCTTATCCCGTTTATCTTCATCGACGGCAATTTCATTATGATGCGGCAATAGCCCCCGGTTCGTAAAATTCTTGTCTTTCAATAAAGAACTGGGAATAAAAGTAATCCGTTCAGCCAAATCGTGAGAATCTGCTTTCTGTGCGTAGCGACCGGAAATGATTTCCCCCTGCCATTTCTTCACAGCATCTTCAGCTGTTCCCGGATTGACTTTACCGTTTCTGGAGAATTTCTGAAAATCAAAGGACGCTCCTGGGCTGTAATCAGGATTTTCTCGTAAATTGTTTTTAGGGTTCTCCGGATCAAATAATTCCAGGCTTCCATTAGTGATCTTGCCAAAGTGCCCATAACTGGTATGGGCATAAAAATCAGCAATGGAGTGAGCTGCAAGATGAAATGCATCCAGGTTTTTTACACCTTCCACCTCAAACTGCGCTAACCGGTCTTTTACCATCTGCCAGCCTTCAGTGATGTACCCATTATCGAAATGGTCTCTGGGATCATACGAGCCGGGCAGATCGACACTATCAACCGTCAAATTCTTCTGCCATAAAACGCTGGTGAAGTGCCGGTTTAGTGCATTCAAAACCCAAGGCGGGCAGATATCCGGCGAAAGTGCTTTGTTCAGCAGGCTTTTATGAACCCATCCGGCAAACTCGGGATGCAGACTGGACCAGTTACGTTTTAAATCCTTAGCAATGTCTTTTTTATACACCGATGGCTGCTGCACCTGCCACAAATGCACATCGTTGAACAAATAAAGAGGCACATATTCAGCCTGTTCGGGCATTTCTTCTTTTACGTCTATTTGTGTTCTGATTTTTTTTGCGTGGGCGGGTTCAATGACTTGCCAGTTACCCGCCTCACTCTTGTACATGACCCACACATGATCAAAATTTTGTTCTTTTCCTTTGATCGATACGCGAAATTTTCCCAAAGCGACTCGGACATTAAACGAACTAATGCCACTGGCCAGTAATAAGGAAGCAATCAGTAATGCGCGGTCCTCGCAATCCCCTGATTTAAGCGTTAGCGTTTCCTCCGGAAACTGCCATGGATCAAGCCCGTCAGATTGCAGATATTCAATTTTCCCGGAAACGAATTCGGAAATAATTTGGGCACGGAAATCAAAAGACCCTGTATCTCTGGAACGAAAAAGATCCCAACTGGCACCGGGTAATTTAGCGATAAATTTTTTGATATCGACTTCCAACGTACGGCGCATGACGACATTGCGCTCAGTAATCAGAAATTCCCTGACATCGATATCATAATTGCCGTCTTTATGTCCGATCGGGGGACGCGATGAAGGAACTATGGAATCATGAACAATTCGTTCTCCATCCCAATTCCATTTAGATGACTGAGATATTTTTGAAAATGAGAAACACATACCCTTCTCCTTTACTCATGATCGTTTTCAAACATCAAGCCAATTTTCTGGCTTGACATAAATTATGTGAATCACAAGAGCCACGAACATTCTACCGGATACTTATTCTATTTAGCGTTATGAAGTGAATAAATTATTCAATCTCATCCAGAGATTGATTTCACCAAACTCATAGTTTCCTCAATACGCTGAAGTGCATCGACTCAACGAGATTCGGTCGCGACACAGCAAACCCTGTTATCGTTTGATCCAAAGTACCGGAGATTGATATGCTGATTTTGTCGCAATGGTCATTAATTTATGTGAACCCGAACGACATTATTATTACGTGTTATAGCGCGAAATAGAATAAAACAGGATGTTTTGATAAAACTGATAGGACAAAAACTTCAGGTTATTTTCTCTTTGCCAAAACCTGCATCAAGTAATCCCTAAGCATACCCATAGATGAAAGCTCGCCGGGTTCAACCATACCCGGCGCTCCCGTTCGCCAGTCAGCGTAGATTAAACCGACAACACGGCCATTGAAAGCCAGAGGCAACAGAATGAAAGCATCTACATCCGGCAATGCTTCTCTTAACCAAGCAGGTATACTGGATGCTGACTTACTTGAGGTAATATCCTGGATAAATACATCGGCTTTGTTCGCCAGCGACAAATGAAACACATCGGCCGCGTAAGCCTCGGGGAAAATGAGATCCGGCAATGCTTCCGGCATCCTATTACCAAAACCCACCTTAGCTCTGAACATCCCGGCATCGCGAAAAAAAGTAACTACGCGATTAAACCCCATACTCGCATAGATGGTTTCAAGAACCATACTCAGTGCGCTATTAAAATCTATTCCTTGGGTCAACGCGACACTGAATTCGTGCACACTGCCCGCCAACCGCTCATCAGAATCATTTGGCTTGCCAAGAATACCTCCGTTTTCAGACTTAACAATAAGCTTTGGAGCCATACGCTGAGCCAAATCAATCGAATCCATGATATCTTCACTGGGAATCAGCAATGATTCACTATAGTGTGATACCAAATTATTTAAATCATCTCTGCTACTATTATTAGCGAGCATAGATGCAACGCTTCCGGCAAAATTAACCATAACCTTAAGCCAGTCTGCTGAGCCCGGCAAGCTGGTTTCATCGAAGGTTGCTGAACTTGCCATGCTATTGGAAATTTTCTTTGGCAGGCGCCAGTTCCTGGCAATTTCCTGAGAAATCTCATCAGTCGTCACACCAATCACCTCGAGCGCGGCACTGTTATGACTCGCTTGGCCACTCCGTGCAATTTTCTGAATCTGCGACCACTCTTCGGGAAAGTAGAATACCAGCAGGAGACGGCCCAAATGATGTAGCATGGCGCAAACTACCGCTTCCTCACCATTGACCAAAGTTGATTTAGTTACGATATTTCGCGTAACTTCTCCAGCCAAAATTGCTTTTGCCAGTTCCTCACGAGCCTCTGCAGAATCCGGAGCAGCCGTAGAAAGCGTATCAATAAAACGGATACTGAGCGCAATATGTGCAATCGTATCTAAGCCAAGCACTACTGCTGCCTGAGTAATCGTTGTGATCTCCCCGCCCATACCGGAATACATGGCTGAATTAGCTAATCGGATCACTTTCTGGGTCAATGTAAAGTCACTTAAAATCACACTGGCGATTGCTGCAATATTTATATCTTCGTCATGCATTAATTCATCAAGATGCTGAACTGACTCAGAGAATGCAGGAAAATCACCTTTCTCGCCCATACGTTTTGTCAATAGCGCGAAAAAATCATCCTTACCATTTTCAAGCATCGAAATTAATGCTGTCATGCCATGTGTTGCTCTCTAAACATTTCAGAATTTACCGGCCTGCCTGTCAGGTATCCTTGTATCAGATTACATCCTTCCTGCCGTAAGAAACCCAATTGCGCATCATTTTCCACTCCCTCAGCCACTACCAGCAAATTTAGCCCTTCTGCTAGGCTCAGAATTGTGCCTACGATAGCCATATCTTCAGCGCTATTAACCACATCATCTACAAAAGACTTGTCAATTTTCAATACCGATAACGGAAATTTCTTTAAATAAGCCAGTGATGAATAACCGGTGCCAAAATCATCAATTGCGATTTTTATTCCTGCCGCATGCAGCTGAGCCAGAATCGCCCCCGATTTCTGCGGATTATCCATTAACACGCCTTCCGTGATTTCCAGCATCAAATTTTCCGGTAATAATCCGGATTCACTTAACGCCCCATTAATCATTTCCAGGAAATCTTCCTGCACAAATTGACGTGGAGATACGTTAACCGAGATATAGAAATCTTCGAGACCGTTTTCCTGCCACTGTTTCGCTTGATGACAAGCACTGCGCAATGCCCACGCACCGAGAATTTTTATCAAACCGCTGTTTTCCGCCAATGGAATAAATCGCATCGGTGAAATAAAGCCGTGATTCGGATTCTGCCATCGCATCAGCGCTTCGGCACCCCTTAATTGACCGGATTGCGCGCAAAAAATCGGCTGGTAATGCAACATGAATTCACCGTTCTCAATACCTTCATACATGGCAGACTCGAGTGATAAATCACTTCTCTCCGTATCATCCACTTGGTCGCTATAAATATTCCAGTGATTCTTACCCAATGTTTTGGCTCTGTACATGGCCATTTCTGCGTTTCTATATAAGTGCAAAGAATTATCACCGTGCTCCGGATACATTGAGATGCCAAGACTGGCGCTGATGTGTAATGTGTGGTCACGAATACGAAAAGGCCGCTGCATAGCCGTCAAAATTTTCCTGGCTATCAATTCAATATTGGCTTGCCCTACTCCCATCATGATCAAGGAAAATTCATCGTCGCTCACGCGCGCAACCGTGTCACTATGCCTTACAGAATTCTCCAAGCGATCAGCAACAGCTTTAATTAATTCATCGCCAATACCATGTCCCAACAAGTCATTAATTTTCCTGAATCCATCCAAACTTAAAACGATCAATGACAGAAAATTCTTTTCCCGCTGCGCCGTATGAATACTCATACCAATACGATCGTCTAGTAATACTTTGCCAGGCAATCCGGTCAGCGCATCATGCGTGGAAAGGTAAATCAGCTGATTCTCATTATCCTTCCAGTGCGTCGCATCAAATGCTGCGATGAGATACTCGTCTTCAGGCAACTGAAACACATAACAATCGACCCACACCGGCAATACTCGCTGGCGTAAGAGACGGCAAACTAAAGCCTGTTTTTCTCCACTACGCTTCGCTTTCTCCCGGGCTTCCGTAAATAGCACTCTATCTTCAGGCTGAATGAAAAACTCGATAGACTCTTGCAACAACTCCGCAGGCAATTGCAGAAATGCTTGTGACGACGCGGATGCTTGCTGAATGACCCCATGCGCATTAATGCGCACGGCAAAATCACTTATACATGAAAGTAAATCGTAAGAAGCTTGTGAACTCACTATAAAAAAATCCCCCTATAGGACGGCTACTTACTTGAGTATGAAAGCCGCCTTATAATTATTCACACATAGCCGATTAATATTTCCGGCAAATACAACAATACCAATAACTTATGGAGCAGCCCATTACTGCACTTAATGAGCGCTTACTGAAAGTATGAATTATTCAGTTTCACACCGCTTTCAGAGACATTCCAAATACGCATGCGGTGCAGTGTTTATTACGGCGTGCAAGTCGATTCACTTGAGGTTTGGCTATACGAGTATGGAAATGATTAAGAAGAAATAGGGTATTCTCTTAAGGGATTAAAATAAAAAATGTTAATTGTGCTCGGGATGAACATGATCGATACCTTCGCGCTTAAATAAGCACAAATTTCTTGGAAAATTCAGGTTGTATAAGCTTTCTTCGACATACATTGGACAGGAATTTCATTGTGACTTTTTTCACAAAATTTTTATAAAAATTCATACCAGAAATTGAGTAGCTCTCCTTAAGTTACATTATTTTTATTTAATATTGATCTACGTGCTTAACAGGTCGTTGAAAAACGTTTTCGAGGCAGCCGATACAAGACAAAAACAGGCGAAAAAACGCAGTTTATGCTTAATAAATTAGCATATTGAGTCTGTTTTTAACACCGCAGCGGCAACGCAGACAGTTTTTCAAGAGCCTGTTAAAGGGACTCAAAAATGCCTGCTGCACCCATGCCGCTGCCAATGCACATGGTTACCATGCCATACTTTTGTTTATGACGACGCAGCCCATGTAGTAGCGTTGCCACACGAATGGAGCCGGTTGCGCCCAACGGGTGGCCCAGTGCAATCGCGCCACCCAAAGGATTCACTTTACTGCGATCCAATCCCAGATCATGAATCACAGCAAGGCTCTGCGCAGCAAATGCCTCGTTCAACTCAATCCAATCCAGATCATCCAGTTTGATACCGGTTTGCGCCAACACTTTGGGTATGGCTTTAATAGGTCCAACGCCCATAATCTCCGGCGGTACGCCCGCCACTGAAAACCCGACAAAACGCCCCAACGGGGAAAGATTAAAACGTTTCATCGCTGCTTCGCTCATCAACACCACAGCACCCGCACCATCGGACATCTGCGAGCTGTTCCCTGCGGTCACAGAGCCTTTGGCAGCAAAAACCGGCCGCAATTTAGCCAGCGCGACCAGACTCGTATCGGCGCGCGGGCCTTCGTCCGTATCTTTGACAGCAATCTCTTCATGCACTTGATGTGTGATCAGGTCAGGACGTTTCTCGTCTACCCGGTACGGTGCGATTTCCTGTTGAAATTCGCCCGTTTCAATGGCTTTTAAGGCACGCAGGTGGCTGGTCAAAGCAAACTCATCCTGATCTTCCCGCGACACTTTCCATTGTTCGGCGACTTTCTCGGCAGTCATACCCATGCCATAAGCAATCGCGACATTTTCCTCATGCTCGAACATGGCTGGATTCATGGAAACTTTGTTGCCCATCATCGGCACCATGCTCATGCTCTCCGTTCCTCCTGCGATCATCACGTCCGCTTCCCCTAGACGGATACGATCCGCTGCCAGCGCAACGGATTGCAGACCCGATGCACAGAAACGATTGACCGTCATACCGGCCACACTGTTTGGCAGACCCGCCAATAACAATGCCACGCGCGCGACATTGATGCCCTGCTCCGCCTCCGGCATGGCGCAACCGACGATCACATCGTCAATCGCTGCCGGATCCAATCCTTCGCATTGTTTCATTACAGCATGTAACACATGGACCAGCATGTCGTCGGGACGTACATTCTTGAACATGCCGCGCGGTGCTTTGCCAACCGGTGTCCGTGCAGCAGCTACGATATAGGCTTCTTGAGTTTGCTTAGTCATTGGTTTCTCCGTGGATCGTCGATCTTGGAATACGTTTAAAGTGAATCCTGTCGTAAATTTAGTTTCTTAATGGCTTACCGGTTTTCAGTGTATGTTCGATACGCGCCTGGGTTTTTTCGGTTGCCAGCAATTCCATGAAGGCTGCGCGTTCCAGTTCCAGGAACCAGTCTTCATCCACTAGGCTACCCGGTGTCAAATCGCCACCGCACATCACATGCGCCACCTTACTAGCAATCAGATTATCATGCTCGGAGATAAATCCACCTTCGCGCAGGTTAACAAGCTGACTTTGGATCGTCGCAATCCCGGTATTACCTGCCACCGGAATTTCCCGGGCTCGCAATGGCGGGCGATAGCCTGCTTCGGCTAACGCCAGCGCCTGCGCTTTGGCGACATGCAGCAACTCAAAACGATGCATCACCACGATATCAGCAAGGCGCAGATACCCCAGTTCTTTCGCCTGTTCGGCGCTTTTCGCCAGTTCCGCCATTGCTACCGTCTGGAAATAATATTTCAATTGCGGGAAAGGATCACCATCTTTGGCAGCTTGCGCAGCTCTCATGGCAAATTCTTTACACCCGCCTCCAGCCGGCAACAATCCAACGCCCACTTCCACCAAACCGATATAAGTTTCCAGCGTAGCCACGGCACGATCACAGTGCATCACAAATTCACAGCCCCCGCCCAATGCCAACCCATCCACAGCAGCAACAGTTGGAATCATCGAATAGCGCAGTGCTTGCGAAGTTTGCTGAAACAATTTGATCATTCCATCAACTTCAGCCAGCTTCTTGGCCATTAGCACATCGGCGAGATCCAGCTCACGCGCCACCTGAAGCACGGTCGCCTGGGTCGATTTCCTTAATTTCTTTAAGAATGACTGAAAAGCGGTGGGCGGCTGATGTGGAGCAGGTGGCGCACTGCCATGCTGCATATCCGGTTTAGGCCGCTCAGTGGCTTTCTGTAAATTAGCACCGGCCGAGAATGGTGGCTCTGTTTGCCAAATCACCAATGCGCGCCAATTTTGCTCGGCTTCTTTGATCGCCTGTTGCACACCTTCCAGCACATCCACGCCGATCGTATGCATTTTGCTCTTGAAGCTGAGAATGGCGATTTGATCGCCGGTATGCCATAACCTGACCGCATCGGTTTCAAAGATGGTTTCGCCGTAAACTGCTTCCTCGCCGATTAATCGATCCGGAAAAAGCTGGCGTTGATACACCGGCAGTTTTGAACGCAGTTGTATTTTTCCGGATGCCGGGGCAAAAGAGCCTTGCGCCGTGTGCACACTTTGCGTAGCGCTTTCTGCAATCGTTATCACCCATTGCGGTAATGGCGCTTGACTCATGCTTTTACCGGCCGCAATATCCTCTTGAATCCAGTTGGCAATCTGTTTCCAACCGGCCGCCTGCCAAATTTCAAATGGCCCCTGATTCCAGCCAAATCCCCAGCGCACCGCCAGATCCAAATCACGCGCATTATCGGCAATCGTTTCCAGTTGCACGGCGCAATAATGAAACAAATCACGAAAAATTGACCACAAAAACTGCGCTTGCGGCTGCTGACTATTGTGTAATGCAGCAAACTTTTCCGCCGGGCTGCTATATTTCAGCAAACGTTTCAGATCCTCATCCACTTCCGCAGCCGATAAACGGTATGTTTGTGCCACCCGATCAAGCACATGGATTTCATTTTTTATTTTTTGATACACGCCGCGTTTAACTTTCTCTCCCAACGCACCAATCTCAATCAATCCTTGCAGCCAATCCGGCACGGCAAAATAAGGATGCCAAGGATCTTCCGGTAAAGTATCGCGCATCGTATTGATGACATGCGCCAAGGTATCCAGGCCCACGACATCCGCGGTACGGAATGTAGCGCTTTTGGGGCGGCCGATCAGCGAGCCGGTCAACGCGTCGACCAAATCAAAACCAAAATTAAAAGCCCGGCCATGATGCATCGTCGCCAGTAAAGAGAACACGCCGATGCGATTAGCAACAAAATTCGGCGTATCCTTGGCACGAATCACGCCCTTGCCCAGATAAGTCACTAAAAATTCTTCCAGGTGATCGAGCATATCCGCATCACTGGTTTTGCACGGAATCAATTCCACCAGATGCATGTAGCGTGGCGGATTGAAAAAATGGATCCCGCAGAAGCGGTGACGCAATGCTTCCGGGAAAGCCTCGGCTAATTGGTTGATTGATAGCCCGGAGGTATTACTCGCAAAAATGGTCTGTTCGCCCAGATATGGAGCAACTTTGGTGTATAAATCCCGCTTCCAGTCCATGCGCTCGGCAATCGCTTCGATCACCAGATCGCAATCCTTGAGCAATTCAAGATGCTGATCATAATTCGCAGGCTGAATACTGGTTGCTTTGGCTTTAACCGATAGCGGCGCAGGTTCCTGTTTTTTGAGTTTCTCCACCGCCTTAATCACATTGGCGTTGGGATTATCCGCGTCACCCGGTAACTCAAATAGTAACGTTTCGATGTTAGCATTCACCAGATGCGCCGCAATCTGCGCTCCCATCACACCAGCCCCCAGTACCGCCGCCTTGCGCACTAAAAAACTTTTATCAGCCAATTTTGCCTCCTGCTTGATCCGGTTATGGAATAAAACCTTGTTCATGCCGCCTATGGCCGAAAGAGTACAAGCATGAGCCCTAAAGCGCAAGCTTGTATGATTACAAGATTATGAATAGTGCTTGAAGCGCCTCACGTTGTCAGTACCCTGCAGGTAGGAGGGCAGCTATAGCCATCAACCCCAGACTGTTGCAAATTGTTCTGCATTGAAACCCACCGTCGCGCGTTTTCCGTCGATAATCAACGGTCTTTTGATCAGGCGGCCGTTGCTCGCCAGCAAAGCCAGAATCTCCCGGCTGGATAACACGGGTAATTTTTTCTTAATTTCTAATTCGCGGTATTGCACGCCGCTGGTATTGAAGAGTTTGTTCAGCGGAACATTGGCGCACTCGACAATGGCAGCAAGTTCCACCCCGGTTGGCGGATTTTCTGTGATATCAATAAATTCGTAAGCAATCTCAGCTTGTTGCAAATATTGCTCCGCCTTGCGGCAAGTACCGCATTGTTTATAACCATACAATTTGAGCATGTGTCGTGATCTTAGTATTCAAAAAATGGAGGATAGAATTTTCATTCACCACCTTTGGGGCCCCAGAACACGACCCAGGTAGAAAAATCCGGTGAGAAATTCTCGAAACGATGTTCGACGTGGGCCGCCACGAAAAATACCATACCCGGCTCAAATTTGTGCCGCTCACCGGCAACAACAAATTCGCCATGACCGGAATGGATAAAATACAGCTCATCCTGATCGTGCGGCGTTTGTATATCGGTACCCTTGGGTACATATAACTCGACCGACATGGAACCATGCGCAAACGCCTGAGCAAACGGCTCACCCATCGGCCA
The DNA here is from genome assembly GCF_000219585.1 of Nitrosomonas sp. Is79A3. Classification (NCBI taxonomy): domain Bacteria; kingdom Pseudomonadati; phylum Pseudomonadota; class Betaproteobacteria; order Nitrosomonadales; family Nitrosomonadaceae; genus Nitrosomonas; species Nitrosomonas sp. Is79A3. Next base: position 3,151,060 of record NC_015731.1, read on the forward strand.
TTCCACACTCGCTTTGCCGGGTATGCGTTGCATCAGATCAAATAATGTTGCTTTCATCATTACTATCATCCCGTATTCTATTTAAAACTACTCTTTTTGATATTGACCATATATAAGTGAACTCGATAGGTGGCACCAACAATCACCGCACTTCCACAGTGCTAAACAAAGCACGCGCAAAAAATGATGATGAAGAATATATCCGATATGATATGCAAGGAAGTATTTTCTGCGAGTAACGAAGCTTAGTAACGAGATGCGATAAACAGATAATCCACAAAGAATATGTTCGAAAATTTGAATTTTTGGGAATACTTTTAACCTTGCATTACCGGAATTATATTCCGGATATACAAACATCCCTGCAAGGAACGTTTTCCTTTGACAAAGAACACCGATATAATGGGTTTTAAAAATTTTCTGAATAAACCGATAAAGAGCAAGTATAGACAGCAGTATAATTATGTTGCACCGAATGTTTTCATTCGGTGCAACATGGATTACACTCCCCCGAGCTACCGATCTTAAGGTTTTGCTGCCTTTAATAATTTCTCTAATATATCCAATTCCTTAGAAAGGTTATTTATAGTTTCAGCAACTTTTGCCAAATCTTGAATTGCTACAAGAATTTTAGCATTTACCTGCTCGACACTTTCACGAGCTTCGGCATACTCTTGAGTAGCTGCGGCAACGTTTGCATCAACTAATTCACGTATTATATTCAATACTTCTTGAAGTTTCTCTCTGAGCTGCTCTTTTCTGCCAATATCAGGTTCCTTAATAATAAGTATTTCAAGCAAATGAGATAGTTGTTGTAATTCTGCACCTAAAGATGTGTTGGACATTGAGACTCTCCTGTTAATATTGTTAAACTACTCAGTGAATTATTATTTGCTACTTAAGGCATTGATGGCGGATCTTAAATTGTTCATTTCTTGCCCTACGGCTTTGATATCATCAATCGAAAGGTTGTTACTCTCGATTGCTTGTTTCAATTGCACGTTAGCGGCTTTCAATTTTGTCAGCGTTGCGATAGCTGTTTTAGATATATGATTTAAATGTTCTCTTTCTACAAAAGCCTGCTTAAATCCATTAATCGCGATGAGGCGATCCGTATAGCTTGTGCTTTTTGCCAATGCGATGTCGGCATCGGCTCTAAGATTCGAAATCGTCGCATCAAATCCCTGAGCATTATGAAGCCCTACTTTATCAAAATCCTCTATAAGCAAATCACATAACTTGTCTATATCCGGTCCAGCATTCTTTACTATGCTCTTAACAGCTTCAGCTTTCTTGGCTTCCACCCAAAATGAACCGATAGCGTGTACTAACTGACCAAGTCCTTCATATTGGGCGTCACTCAGCTTCTTTCCGCTCACGGATTTAAAACTATTCACAAAATTATTCGATGCTTGTTTTAACTCAGCTTCTTGAGTTTCAGTGACCAGAGACAATAGCAGTTTTCCATAACTCGATAATGCTTGAGCCGACTTGACACGCTCGATAACAGATTCTGGCTTTAGTGCTTCATCAAGATTTGGTTCATTTTTATCGTTAAGCAACTTTGCTTTTCCATGAATCGCTATGCTAGTAACGTTCATATCAATAGTCGCAGCTCGAAAATGATTAAATTCTGTCGCAGCAAAATCTCCAATGTCCGCAGATGCTTGTGCGAAACGACTTGCTGCCTCTTTCTGCGTCGAGGTTAGCGCACAGCCCGATAAAAATACTATCATCATTGCGGATGAGAAAATCCAAAGTAGTTTTTTCATACTGCTCTCCAAATTGTTGTTTGTTGTTATCGGAACCCTAATTAGAGCTTACTCAAAAAGTATACTTAACTAAAAATCAGCGCGTTGTGAGTATTGTCACAAAAATGAAACGTTAGTGGTTAGTGTAAGGCTGGACAGGTTATTGCGTTCTAGCAGGCTTCTGAAAAATCTATATTCGGGGCAGCCGATACCAAGAAAAAGGCTATGTAGCAGTTAATTGTTGAATTTTCCAATTCACTGTTGATAAATGATTTTTTGATAGCGATGAAGAAATATAACTAATTGATTAAAAATAAATAATGTAATTTTTCAAGTCAATTTCAACAATCAATTGTGACATAGCCAAGAAAAATTAGGTGAGAAAGGGCAATCTCTACATGATTTTGCATTTTAAGCCAGTTTTAACACTACAGCGGCAGCGCAAATAGTTTTTTCAGCCGCTTAAATTTTTCATGGCCAGAAATCGCTGATCAGAACCTATCATTCCAGAGTACTCAACCGGAAATCCATCCATTTTTCAATCTTCATCAGAAGCTCAGTGCGCGCAGGTTCTTTTAAAAACAGATGCTGGTGATAATGAAGATTGGGCAGCGCCAAGACTTCGTTATCGGAATGATTCTTCAATGTAGCACGAGAGAAATCCTCATTGCCCCAAGCTGGTGTAATCGGATCATGCTCCGAATAAACCAAATAATAAGGTATTTTGAATTGATCCATTTTACGGCGAAAGCGCACAACCTCTTCTTCAATACCTTTCACGTAGCGCAACAGGCTGCGGCGGACGATCCAATTATCGGCGCGTAAGCGCGCTTTCTCTGCTTCACTATCAGTCAGATAATCCGTCACCCACTCCGGTGAAACCGGTGTCATGAAACTTCGCAGACCCGGCCAGGAAAACACTTCGAACATGCCATCTAATAGGGGCACCGTTATCAATGAGAACAATTGATTGAATAGTAACAGTGGCAAAGGCTCATTCTGCGGATGCATAAAATGCGTTTCAGCATGAAAAGACAGCTTGATCAATGGATTTGCCACCCAGCCACGCCAACCGGGTGGTTCGCTGACAGCAAAAGCCGGTGCCAAAAAAACAATACCCTGCACGCGCTTGGCCGGATCATCTTCTTTCTGGGATTGCATCAGATAAGAAGCAGCAACCAGAGCACCCAGGCTGTGCGCAACAATAAACACAGGCCGTTTCGAATCACTCTGTGCATCACAAAGCGCAATCGTCTGCCTGAGTGCCAGATCCAGAGTCCTGCGCAGCGGCTCCAGATCATGCAACAATGATTGCGCCAGAAAAGCGTCGCTAACCTCCTGTCTGCCTGCACCCGCCGCAAGTGCTTGATCCGCCTGTTGCAATACCGGATTGGACAGGCCGTGCGCGTAAAAATCGAACCCTGTAACTAAAAACTGCCGGGAAAAATAACGCGCCACTTCGCTATAACGCCCGATATGTTCATTCATGCCGTGAACCAGCAATACACAGGCTGGCGCTTTAGCGGATTCTGACGGAACAAGGGTCCGCAGGATTAGTGGCACATTACCACCAGGTTGGCAAAAACTGCTTTCATCCCCCCAGCGAGGATAGGATTCAGTAACAAACTTCTGATGTACACAACCTGATAACGTCATTAGCATCAAAAACATGCTTATCAGAATTGTCACCCTACCAAATAAATAAGCCCCATTTCGCGGCGCGTATCGCCTACGTGGCCCGGCCGGTAACTGCTCATTAAAAAGAATTTTAGACGGGAAAGCCAGAATCATCATTAAGGTGCAAATTGACATGTTCCATGATTAACCAGCTTCCGGGTTTGCTTCAAGCTCGGCTATTAGCCGCAGGTGAAATTTCCACAGATTTGAGTGCCACCGCAAAACTATCGTTGATCAATTCAACGAGATGAATTTTAGTTAAACGCATTGTTTGGCTGCTTCCCTGCGCCAAAACTAAGCTGCCCGCAATAGGAATTCAACCTTCACAGCCTCATAAGGAAACTCGATCGCACCCTCTTTAGTACGATCAAGTAGACCCGCTTCGAGAAGCGCGACGACATCTCCGTGCACACCTTTAACGTCACGATCTACACGCCGCGCAGCCTCTCGAATTGAGATTGGGCCCGCACCGCAAAGCGCTTTTAGAAGCTCCCACCGCTTTGCGGTCAACACTTTCCACAGCAATTCTGGTGATGCAAAACTGATTCGATCCGATTTTTGTTGCTTATTCGAATTCCAGGCTTGGGCAAAGTCAGCCATCGCTTCCTTTGGATCTCGAACGTCAAGAATCACTGTTTTCATAGTTCCACCTCTCGATATCATATTGAAAATCTGCCAATAACTTTTCTGGGGTGGAAAACGTGTACTCGGTTTCCTTCTCGCCCCAATGCCGATGATCGCCTTTCCCTGCCTCGTTGTCATACCGAAGAACACATTCCCCATTAACCACATAGGCAAGACGGTACTTAAAAGTATGTTCAGATTCTGCCAACGGCTGGGTAAGCCGCCAAAGCACGAGTTCGGCGAATTTGTTCTCAGCCAATACTATGCGTTGTCGAAGTAGTTCGGTAGATTTCATGTTGTAAGGTATACCAACACATGACACTGTTGTCAATTACCCCAACACCAGTATACTACACCCAATCAAGCATCTGATTGTGGTTACGAGAAAATTGAAAGTAATAATAAGCAAAGCGCGTTGTACTGAATTTTTTTGAGTAACCAGTCGCTTTCCCTGCGAACTTCATTCGGCGCAATATTGATTGCGCCCTACTGAGCTCTTCGAACTGATTCATGCGTAATATGAATTACAACAAATTCTCGAAACGCCAAGATATTTCACGACGATCCCGCCGGCGGATGCTTACTGATATAATCAATAATATCCCCCACACTGCTGAGACCTTTGACTTCTTCGCCGTCAAAACTAACACCAAAAGTATCTTCCGCGTCAAACAGTAGCTGGATGGTATCCATCGAGTCGAGTCCGAGTTCACCAAATTTTGATGCGGTGGTAATCGTAGAAACGTCGATGTTTTCAACTTTTGAGGCAATAAATGCGATGACTTTCGCTTCGAGGTCTGCTGTATCCATACTTTGATTGGTACCTGTGTTAAAGAGTTGTAAAGACGATGCTGGCGTTGTTGCCGCCGAATCCGAAGGCATTGCATAGGCCGGTTTGCGATTTTGTCTCGACAGCATGATTGGGAGTGTAGTTGAGATCACACTCCGAGTCGGCTTCATCGAGATTGATGGTTGGATGTATTGTGCCGGTATGCAACGCCATGATGGTTGCAATGCTGCCAATCGCAACCGATGCGCCGATGGTATGCCCGATCATCGATTTGGTGGCACTGATGGCGATTTCTTGCGCGCGTTCTCCGAAAAGCTGCTTAATCGCTTTGGTTTCTACGACGTCACCCAGTGGTGTGGATGTCGCGTGTGCGTTGATGTAATCCACACTCTTCGGCTGCATGCCAGCATCCTGCAGAGCGGCCTGCATGGCCGCCACTTGCCCATCCCTATCCGGCATCACGATATGCGCTGCGTCGCAGGCGCAACCGTAGCCAGCGAGCCGGGCATAGATTTTGGCTCCCCGCCGTTGCGCTTCTTCCTCTTTTTCCAAAATGAGTATGCCCGCGCCTTCTCCCATGACAAATCCATCTCGGTTTTTGGCAAAAGGCCGTGACGCACGCGCCGGATCGTTATTAAAACCGGTGGATAGCGCATACAACGCTTCAAAGCCCGACATGGTCAATGGCAACACACATGCTTCCGCGCCGCCTGCAACGACAACATCCGCTTTTCCTGTGCGCAACAGATCAAGCCCCATGCCGATTGCATTCGCACCCGAGGAACACGCCGTGCTGCACATCAAATTCACACCTTTCAGTCCGTATTGAGTGGCTATCCAGGCGGCGGCGGAGTTTGCCATGATGCGGGGAACGGTAAAGGGCGGCATGGATTTTTTCTGAAGCTTACGCGCGGCAGAGGATTCAAACGTTGAAAATCCGCCCATTCCTGATCCCAAGCTAACGGCTAGGCGTCTTGGTGCATAGGATTCAAGGCTACCGGCATCTTCCAGCGCCAGATTGGCGGCGACTAGCGCCAGTTGCGTGAATCGATCGGTCTGTTCCACCTGCTTAGCCGACAGAAAAGTGCTCGGATCGAATCCTTTTACTTCTCCCGCAATCCGGGAATGCTGACTGGATGCATCAAAACATTGAATGGCACTTATTCCACTCGTACCGTTAAGGAAGCTCTGATTAAGTTATTTATTCCAGTTTTGTCGACAAAGCTATCGGTAAAGTAGCTAATATAGGCATTATTGTGCGATTAATAACTGTAATTTTTAGCAGATTGCATACTATTCTGTCCCCTGATGCTGATTTTCAGGGATATTGGACGGAATTATCCCGTGGTTGGCATCCACACCTTACGGACATGGTAAAGATTAGCCAAGGCAAACAACAGATAAAGCTGTTGTGCATTCTTGAACAATCCTCGGTAACGGACTTTGGTATAACCAAATTGTCTTTTGACAATACGAAACGGATGTTCAACCTTTGCGCGTAGTGAAGCTAGCATACGATTGAGCACGGCATGTTCTGCTGGCAATTCCTCACCGCGCTTGCGTTTGAATGGCATACCCCAGACCGGCTCTTCCGGCTGTCGTTGCGCTTCCAGATTGCGATCATTACGAGTATAAGCCCGATCACCCAATACAATTGCCTCTTCGCCATGTACCAGCGCATCAATCATGTTGCCATCGGCCACTTTGGCCGTGGTAATTTCCAGGCTATGCACCAGGCCGGAATCGGCATCTACGCCTATGTGTGCTTTTAATCCAAAGTAATAGTTGTTGCCTTTCTTAGTCGAACTCATCTCGCCATCACGTTTGCGTTGCCGGTTCTTGGTCGATGGCGCAGCCGCTATCAGCGTGGCGTCAACTATCGTGCCCTGACGCAGCAATAATCCCTGTTGCGCTAACCGCCCAGTTGTTTCAGCAAACAGGCTTTGTGCCAAGTGATGCTTCTCCAGCAGGTGGCGAAACTTGAGGATCGTCGTCTCATCAGGCATAACATCTTCTCCCGCATCTAGTCCTGCAAATTCACGTAGCATCGGCACATCATGTAACGCTTCTTCCATTGCCGGATCTGAATAACCAAACCATTGCTGCATCATATGAATCCGCAGCATCGCTTCCAACGCAAATGGCTTGCGTCCCAAACCTGCTACCGGATAGTGCGGCGCGATCCGATTCGTCCAGTCTACCCATGGAACCACTTGCTCCATTTCTTCGAGAAACTTTTGCCGGCGAGTTACTTTTGGTTTCTTGATAAATAATGGAATCGACAATACTAATTGTTTCATCAATGCATTCCCTTGCAGTGGTTACAATCTACCGCGTATTTTACAAGTTTTTGGGACTTAATCAGAGTTTCCTTAACAGCCGCATTCCAGAATTGGTCAGTGCCGGTGCCGATCGGTGAAACAATCCCCATTCCAGTAACAACTACGCGCATACAAGATTGAACAGAGGGTTTTAAGGCAGGGTATCAAAAAATAAGATTGCATTACTATTTCAATAAATATACTTAAAGCCGAATGGGCTGTCAAACACGCGAATCCAGTTCAATATTTGGAGATCGTTGATCCATCCGTTAACCGGCCACTCGGCTGCTGGCAATGTATTTCTCGTCCCAATAACGTCTTATAAGCAAATTTCGGACGTTGTTGCCAGGTTAGCAGCCATTCTTTTTTGTCCGGATGAAAGTTTTGATTCGCCCCCTCGACAAGCTCAGGGCGAACAACAAGATGCGGATTCCGCTCACAGTGAGCCTGTCGAACCATGGACGGCGCCTGATCCGGAGATTCATCAACACCACCTTGCCTATCACTGCGCAATGGAAACTGCTCCAAAATATCCCGATAAAACGCTCGCCGTTTCCAGTAATGCACATGAATGCCATCCGGCCCAAACCAGACGGGTTCCTGTTCATACAACGTAAAATTCCGGCAAGATGCTAGTTCAATCAATCCTTGATACACGGCTCGAACCCGGCTCACGGTTTCACTTCGGGGCAATCGGCAGAACGGATAAAAAATATTGCGATAGAACGTATAACGCCGCTCGGACAGATCCTCAATTGAAGCCATCGGCAGATTAGTCACAATAATCTGTGCAGACTGTCTCTGCAACTGTTCAATGCACCATTCCACTTGCTGCAAAATCTGCTCCGGCGCCGATCCGTACAAAATATCGTTGCCGATATCCGTCATCAACGCATAGGTCGGAAGCACTCCGATCGAATTCAGTTGCGGCCACAATCCGCTGTTGACAATCCCTGGCAACCCGCGCGACAGCATTTGACTGAATACGCCATACGCTCGACCATGCCCGACAGCAGCCAGAATCTCACATGGCCCGCCCAATTTCTGCTGCAGCAAGTGTATAACGAGACGTAACGATAAAGTAAGGTTGCTAGCACCGAGCAGAATTATCTGATTCATGAAACTGTTTGCCAGATTCTATAACCACATAGATGAGTTGCCTTCATTGAAGCATGAGTTCATGGAATCTTTAAGCTGAAAGATGTGGTGGCAGTACTAGATGTAAAAACAGATCAACACAGAATTAGACCTTTCTCCAATACAGCCACACCTTTCTTTGTTAATGAACAGAATTTTCTCAAATGTTGGGCGAATATTTTCTTACACCAGCCAATAGCAACACTCCTGTGAGTAACATTAAGTAGGTTGATGGTTCAGGTACAGGAGCTGCAACCAAATTGACGGCTCCATTCTGTGCACCTAAGTAATGCCCAACATCATTTGGACCTGGATTAGTATCGCCAAAACCTACATCAAATAGCGCCTCGTGCGTTTCCGGATCATAATTTCCGCTAAATTCATAAAACTCATAACGCCGAATGATCGATTCCGCATTTGCACCGACCGGACTTTCATTTTCGAGGATACCGGATAATGGATTGCCAATTTCCTTTTGCAGCAATTGCCATTCAATTTCTGTCTCTGCCTGTTCAATGACAGGACTACCACCAACCAGATCTTCTAATTCCACCGGGCCTTCCAATTCTGTGGTGAATACTTCAACCCAAATAGCATCACCAAATTCCTGACCAGGTCCTGGTTCAGGTGCTTCCACTTTTGCGATGACTTGTGGTGGCTGATCTGGAATAGGAGAAGGAATTACTTGCCAGCTTGGTGTTGGAAGGATAACAATTCCATTAGTTAACACACCCGGTGTGCCGGTTTCCACAAGCCAGCTATAGGTAGTATGAGTTGGCTCTTTAGAGGTTCCTACACCAAAGTGATCACAGGGCGTGTCTGCACCATAACCCAATCCGCCACCTGACCAACAGTTATCGCCTGGTGTAATGAATGTCCCGCTTGGCGTTCCATAATCCCAATTTGTGCCATCAAAAATTCCCTCATAGGTTATTTTCGTGCCAAATGTAGAGCCAGTTGTATATTCCGTTATGGTTGGGGAACCGTAACGTTCAACGCTTGTACTTGGATCAAACCCGCGACCTGTTGGAAACCCTCTTCCGGGTCCACCGAATACATCAGTTACTTCATAACTATGGATACCTTCCAGGTCAATTTCAAAACCATGCGCCGTTTTCCCCGTATCATTAATGACATCAAAATTACCCAATGTCCCTATTACTGAGGCCGATGCAATGCTTGTAGTAACCACAGAAGAAAAAGCAATGCTTAAAAAAATACTCGTTCTGCAAAAAATCATTTCCCCCCCTCCCTTTAATAATTAAAAAACTATAACACCCATTAGGAGCCGCTAAAGTTTTAAACAATACTAAATTGTTTTTAGAAAATCCTACATTACCAAAAGCTATAATTTTTATCATATCAAAAATTATTAAATATGAATGTTGATTCAGATCAAGTTTTTTAATGTGTGTGAAGAGAAACGCAGTAATGACTGGAATGGTAAGCTTACTCACATTTATCATTACTACTCGAAAAACAGAATCCATCTTACGATTCCAGAATATCACTATAAGATAATGTTTTATAAAGTAATATTATTAATAAGAAATCCCTCAGATCATTCTCATCGGCTCTTGTTTCTGATTAATTTCCTATTTATTCTGCCGGGTATATTTTTGACATCAATACCCATACAAGCCCAGGCACCTAAGTCATCCCCCGCCATCCTAGATTCCATCAACATCACCGCAACCCGCAGTGAACGCTCACCGGCGCAAATTCCAAACAGCATCACGCAAATCACGCGCACTCCGCAGCATAATTACCAGCCCGGTGCGACATTGGATGAATTTGCACGCAGCACGCCGGGAGTTTTCTTTCAGAATCAGTTCAATTTCACACAGGATTTGCGCATTGCGATTCGCGGGTTTGGCGCGCGGTCTCCGTTCGGCGTGCGCGGCATTCAGATGCGCGTGGATGGCATTCCGGCCACATTGCCGGACGGGCAGACACAATTGGATTCAATCGATCCGTCATTGATCGAGCGCATGGATATTGTGCGCGGGCCTTCGGCGGCGTTGTACGGCAATGCATCGGGCGGCATGATCGATATCACCACGCGCGAGGCGCCGCCGGAGAAATTCGTTATCATGCCGCGCCAGGTGTTTGGTCAGTACGGTTACCTGAAATCGGAATTGTTCATGGGCGGACGGCAAGGGAATTTTGGTTACAGTTTGCACGGTTCACACTTACAGCAGGACGGCTGGCGCGATCACAGTGCGATGCAAAATACATTTTCACAAGCCAAACTAAACTTCAAAACGAGCGACGATTCGGACTTGATGCTGGTATTCCGCGAATTTTATTCGCCACTGTCCAAAGATCCTGGGGCTTTGACCAGTGCGGAGGTGCAAGCCAATCCCCGGCAAGCCTCCGCACGCAATGTGCAGTACAACGCCGGTGAGGAAATCCGGCAGGAGGAAATGGGAGCGCGTTTCCGTCACAGGCCGTCTGCTGGCAAAGAATTCAGCGTAACCACACACCTGCTGCATCGTGATTTTCAAAGCCGTCAGGCGTTTTTTGACGGCGGGCAGGTGCAGTTTGATCGCTGGGTTGGCGGACTGATGATGCAGTTTGTCAACGATCATATCTTATTCAACCGGCCCAACCGTTTTCTGGCGGGAGTGGATTACGGCATACAAAACGATGACCGCCAGCGTTTCAATAACAATTTCGGTGTGCGCAGTGTGTTGAACTTGAGTCAAATCGAGCGTGTACAAAGCACCGGGCCATTTTTCCGCAATGAATGGAATATGCGAGACAAGCTCGATCTGGTCATCGGCGGCCGGTGGGATTGGTTGAACTATCAAGTCAAAGACCAATTTAAAACCGACGGCAATCAATCCGGTTCACGCACAGTATCGCAGGCCAGCGGCTCGGCCGGTCTGGTATATCACCTGACCAATCAGCAGCAGATTTATACGCATGTTGCTTCTGTGTTTGAAGCACCGACCACCACCGAACTACTTAACAATCCGGCAGGAAGAGGCGGATTCAACCCCAATCTGAATGCGCAAACCTCGCTTAGCAACGAACTGGGTTTTCGCGGCAACACGGCTGGATTCCAATACGATACGGCAGTATTTTTCATCCGCACCTGGGATGAAATCACGCCGTTCGAATTGCCCTCCTCGCCAGGCCGGGCGTTTTTCCGCAATGCCGGACAATCGCGCCGGATAGGCGTGGAAACACGTTTGGCCACACCGGAATGGAAAGGACTGCGCGGTGAAGTCAGCTATACCTATTCAAACTTCGAATTTGAGAAATATGTGGTCAACGATGTCAGTCTGAAAGGCAATATTTTTCCCGGCATTCCCTCCCATCGCTGGGAAGGATTAGTGCGCTATTCGCACCCGTTAGGTTTCTTCGGGCAAATTCACGTGCATCGTGTCGGCGAGTTTTACGTCAATGACGTCAATACCGCAACCAATCCGGCTTATAACCTCGGGCAGTTATTGGCAGGCTGGGAATTGAAGCGCAATGGAATCGAAGGTTCTGTGTTTTTTGGTATCAACAACCTGTTCGACGCGCAATACAATGCCAACACCCGCATCAATGCCGCGCTCGGACGTTATTATGAGCCCGGCCCGCCGCTCAATGTATTTGGCGGCGTGCGTGTCCGCATTGTGGCGTTTTGATACCGCAAGTATTGAGGCCTTCCTGTAAGGGATGGTACATTTGCAAATCCGAGCAATACACCATCAGGCAATAAAAATGATATTAAAACTTAAAAGCGTTATCGCACTGATTACCTTACTCATCGGCAGCAGCCTTTTCTTTTCATCCGCTGCACAAGCGCAACGCATCCAGACCGAATTCAATGTGCGCTTAGTTGCTGAGGGATTGAAATTTCCCTGGGGCATGGCATTTATGCCGGATGGCAATGTGCTGGTCACGGAAAAAATTGGCCAATTGCGCATTATCACGCCGGATGGGCGCGTGTCAGAGCCTGTTAAAGGTGTGCCCGCTGTTTTTTTCCAGCAGCAGGGCGGCTTGCTGGATGTTGCGTTGGATCCGGAGTTTTTAAAAAACCGTCTAATTTATTTGTCTTATGCTGAACCGGAAGGATCAAAAGCCGGTACTGCGGTTGCCAGAGCGGAACTGAAGGACGGTGCGCTGGAAAACCTGCAAGTGATTTTCCGCCAATTGCCAAAAACGGAAGGACCAGTGCATTTTGGATCACGCTTAGCATTTGCGCCTGATGGCAATCTTTTCATCACCTTGGGCGACCGCGGCGATTACATGGAAGAAGCGCAGAATTTGAGCAACCATATCGGCAAAATAATCCGTATCCGTCCCGATGGCTCGGTGCCCGCCGATAATCCATTCGTCAATAATCCGCAAGCCAAACCGGAAATCTGGTCGTACGGCCACCGCAGTGTGCAGGGCGCTGCGATTCATCCCCAAACGGGCGCGTTGTGGATTCATGAACACGGCCCCAAGGGGGGCGATGAGATCAATATTCCGCAGCCCGGCAAAAATTACGGCTGGCCCAAGGCTAATTACGGCACACATTACAATGGTGTGCCGATAAAAAACGAGCATGCCGAACAGGGCTTTGAAGAACCGATTCACTACTGGACGCCCTCGATCGCACCTTCCGGCATGGTGTTCTACACCGGCAAACTGTTTCCGGGGTGGCGTGGCAGCCTGTTTGCCGGTACCTTGGCGGGCCGGCAACTCGTGCGATTAACGATTGACGATAAGAAAATTCTCAGCGAAGAGCGATTATTAACCAATACGCTGCGTTTCCGCGATGTGGAACAAGGCCCGGACGGCGCGTTATATTTATTGACGGACGAAGAAAACGGCAAGCTGTTGAAGCTGACACCAAAGTAAAGGCTCAATACCGCGCAAACTAGGAGGCTGTCCAAGAATAGTGATCGTAGCGAGGGAAAGCTATTTTGAGACAGATTTTTCGATTATTTGAGGCGAATAGTTATTCTATTTAACGAGAATAATCGGGAAATATGACCAAAATAGCTTTTCTGCAGTAGATCGCTCTATTCTCGGACAGCCTCCTAGGCTAGAATGAAGCTTGTTTTATATTTCCCTGTTAATCGCCCCTAAGCGGAATTGACCGGCCCGCAACAAATACCAATTTTTCTGAGCAGTTACCATTGATGGATACCATTGACCTCAAAAATCCTACGCTTTATATCAATCGCGAGCTGAGTCTGCTGGAATTCAACCGGCGCGTCATCGAACAAGCCAAAGATGAAAGCTTGCCGCTGCTGGAAAGACTGCGTTTTTTATGTATTGCCAGCACCAATTTGGATGAGTTCTTCGAAATCCGCGTGGCCGGTTTGAAACAACAAGTCAAATACAGCTCTGTGCAAACGGGGGCAGACAATCTGTCACCGGCAGAAGTACTGGCACGTGTCAGTGAAACAGCACATCAGTTTGTGGTTGAGCAGTACAGCGTATGGAATGACATGATCATACCCGCACTGGCCAAGGACAAAATACGATTGCTACGCCGCACGCATTGGAAGCCCTTGCTCAGCCGCTGGGTACATCGCTATTTTAAGGATGAAGTATTACCTGTGCTCAGCCCGATTGGCTTGGATCCTGCGCATCCTTTTCCCAAGGTTCTGAACAAAAATCTCTATTTCATTATATCGTTGGAAGGAAAAGACGCCTTTGGACGAGACTCAGGACTGGCCATTGTGCAAGCGCCGCGCTCATTGCCCAGGATTGTCCAGATTCCGCCAAAATATAGTGGCGGGAATCATGATTTTGTCATGCTGTCATCAATCATTCATGCGCATGTGAGCGATCTGTTTCCCGGTATGAATGCAACCGGTTGCTACCAATTCAAAGTCACGCGCGACAGCGATTTGTTTATTGACGATGAAGAAATTGACGATCTGCTGCGCGCCCTGGAAGGTGAATTGCCTTCGCGGCGATTCAGTGATGCCGTGCGCCTGGAAGTTGCAGATAATTGCCCGGATAATCTCAGCAATTTCCTGTTGCAAAAATTTGGATTACAACCAAGCGACCTTTATCAGGTTGCAGGACCTGTCAATCTGGGACGCTTGCTCGCGATTTGTGATTTGGTTGATCGTCCTGAATTAAAATTTGCCGGATTCACACCGGAAATACCCAGGCGTTTGCTCAAGAATACCAATATATTTGATGCGCTGCACAATGGCGACATCTTGCTGCATCATCCATTTCAATCGTTTGCGCCAATTATCGACTTTCTGCGGCAGGCCGCGGCCGATCCCAATGTGTTATCGATCAAGCAGACGCTTTATCGCACCGGTGTCGATTCGGCAGTCGTCGAAATATTAAAAATAGCCGCGCGTGCCGGCAAGGAAGTCACCGTGGTAATTGAGCTGCGGGCACGGTTCGATGAAGAAGCCAATATCGAATTGGCCAGTGAACTTCAGCAAGCTGGGGCGCATGTGGTATACGGTGTAGTAAATTATAAAACCCATGCCAAAATGATCCTGGTGGTCAGACGGGAAGGCCGCACTCTGCGTCGTTATGTCCATTTGGGAACGGGTAATTATCATGCGCGAACCGCGCGTTTATATACCGACTACGGTCTGCTGACTTGTGACAAAGCGATCGGAGAAGATGTGAACAAGATGTTTCATCAACTGACCGGCCTCGGCCGGGCGGGTAAATTGAAAAAGCTTTTGCAATCGCCTTTCACGCTGCACAAAGGCATACTCAACTATATCGAAAAAGAAATCAGCGCTGCGAATGAAGGAAAAAAAGCCTGGATTATTGCCAAAATGAATGCGTTGGTTGATCCTGAAATCATCGCAGCATTGTATAAGGCTTCACAGGTCGGCGTCAAAATCGATCTGATCATTCGCGGTGTGTGTTGCCTGCGCCCAGGAATTAAAGGTATCTCGGAGAATATTAATGTACGCTCCATCGTAGGCCGTTTCCTGGAACACACCCGCGTTTATTATTTCCATAACGGCGGTGAAGAATTGGTATTTTGTTCCAGTGCTGACTGGATGACACGCAATTTACATTACCGGGTGGAAGTGTGTTTCCCAATCGAAGAAAAACGCACCAGTGACACCGTGATTAAATATGGATTATTAAGTTATCTCTCGGACAACACACAGGCCTGGGTACTGCAAAGTGATGGCTCGTACAAACGTTTAAAACCCGGATCTGCTAAACCGCGTTCGGCGCAACAGCTTCTATTGGAGCATTATTGCGATTTGTCCTAGTTGACCATCAATTTGATGTCTGCAACCTGTAGAAAGTCTTGCTCAGTACCCAAATCAACGAGTGTTAAAGGATGTTTATCCAGCCATTCTGGCGGGAAATCCAGATTAATTCTGTTTTTGTTTACACGAATGCGAATTTCCGGAAGTTTGCTATTGGACCGGCTTCTGTGCAGAACGACGGCTAATCTCAGCAAAACACAAATCCTGATGATAGCGACCCTTCGCGATTGGGAAATGGATTCAAACTCTTCCAGCGGGAATTTCCTGCGATGACTTCTAACCAGCATCGCCAGCTTAATTTGCTCCTGGCGGGAAAAACCCGCCAAATCCGAGTTAGCCGTTAAATAGGCGCCATGCCGGTGATACTGATTATGCGCAACCGATAAACCGATTTCGTGAATGACGGCCCCCCATACTAATAATTTCAAATCCGTTTTTTCATCCAGCTCCCAATCGGTCTCTACCTGACGAAAAAGATTCTCCGCCGTATCCCTAACCCGATCCGCCTGCTCCATATCAACATTGTATCTTTGCGCGACAACCATGATGGTTTTGTCTCTGATATCCTCATTGTGTACCCGGCCAATCAGGTCGTACAACAAACCTTCGCGCAGCGCACCTTCGGATATATTCATCTTATCCAGATTCAGAGCTTCAAAAACCCCGCATAATATCGCCACGCCACTGGCAAATACAGGTTTTCTGCGTTCGGATAAACCTTCAAAATTGATCAACGCGCTGTCACCAATCGCAATGAGTGATTCGATTAACCGTGTCAGCGCGGAAGCGGTGATGCCCGAATCGCACCAGCCTTGCGCCTGTACCACATCGCGTATGGTCATGATGGTTCCGGAAGATCCCAGCGCATGCTCCCACCCCATTTTCTTATAGGCCGTTTCGATCGATTCCAATTCCTGCATCGCAAACAATACAGCTTTACGCATTTTCTTCGCTTTTATTTTGCCATCTTCGAAAAAGCGTTGCTGCATATTGACGCATCCCATATACAGGCTCTCGGTATAGTACGTATCAAATCCGCGGCCAATGATTACCTCGGTACTGCCTCCGCCGATATCAACAACCAGACGTTTATTGATATCATCGTATAAGCTGTGCGCAACACCGGAATAGATAAGCCTGGCTTCCTCACGCCCCGCTATGATCTCGATCTGATGACCCAGTGCGCTATAGGCTTGCGACAAAAAATCCCCGCCATTTCGTGCCTGACGCAGTGTATTGGTCCCCACAGCGCGAACATTCACATGCGGAATATCTCTGATGCGTTGACCGAACCGCTGCAAGCATTCCAGTGCCTGCTGCATGGATTCTTTCGACAACTCCTGCTTGTTATTCAAACCTGCAGCCAACCTGACCATCTCTTTCATGCGGTCAATAATCTGTAGACGGCCGTCCACCAGATTAGCAACAATCATGTGAAAACTATTTGAGCCTAAATCGACAGCGGCGTAGGATTCATCCATGTTTGGTGTCATAGAAATGATAATATGTAGATCAACGAAGGAATTTCATAACAGACCCATGCAAGAACATCAACTGATCATCATGCGCCATGCGAAATCAGACTGGTCTGAAGAAGACCGATCTGATTTTGATCGGCCTTTAACAACTCGCGGGGAAAAAGCCGCAAAACTCATGAGTAAATGGTTAAAGCAGAAACAATATCGCATAGACCGAATCATTTGCTCACCTGCGTTGCGCGCAAAACAAACCTGCCAATTGGTATCAAAGGAACTGGGCATACCCCAGAATAATATTCTTTGGGAACCAGGGATTTATGAGGCCTCATTGAATAACTTACGCTCCCTTGTCAATCAACACAGCGAAGGAATTCATACGTTACTAATCATTGGTCATAATCCAGGGCTTGATCAATTACTCTGTTACCTATCCAAAGACCCGCCACCTGTCAGCAGCTCCGGCAAACTTCTGACTACCGCCGCAGTCGCCATACTAAATTACGGCAATGCCGCCATTACGGCAAATCCGCTTCAGGCACAGTTGCAATACTTGGTCAGACCCAACGATTTATCAAAATTCCAATAAGCTTCCTGAAAAAAGCTTAAAAGCTTATTGGAATACTTGTTTTAGCTATGACTTCTTTTTATCTTTCTTTTTATCTTTCTTTTTATCTTTCTTTTTGCTCTTATCCTTCTTCTTTTTATCTTTTTTTTCTTCTTTCTTGTCGTCCTTTTTATCCTTTTTCTTGCCCTTGTCCTTCATTTCATCCGCTTCGGCCTGATTAACAGGTGGTTTAGCTACAGGCTGTTTAACCGCGGGCTGTTCAATTGCAGTCTTTTTAGTCGCGGCTTTTTTAACGGCTGTCTGAATCTTATTGGCTGGCGTGCTTGGCTGCTTAGTCACCTTACTCCGCAAACAATCCGCCGCTGCTTTCTTGACTGCACGTGCGCGTATATCACCACTCATCCCCGGTATTTTCTGCAATTCTGCCAGACTCATTGAAGCCAGTGCTTCGACAGTTTTGATATTGCGTTCAGATAGCAGTTTGACTGTGGCGGGACCAATTCCAGTAACATCAGTTAATTTAGCCATGACTAGATTCCTGTTTGCTTGAAAAGCTCATTATATCCGTCTGTCAATTTAATACAACGAACATTCGGCAAGCAGTATTGGTGTTATCAACCGTAACTTTAAGCAACCTCCGAATAACTGTCATTTCGAGCGGCGCGAAAAATCTATACTGTTGATTGCCAAAGATTCCTCTTAAATAACACCCGATGAATTACGATTTATTCTTGAGTCTGTCTTTCAGATTGGCAAACGGATTAAATGTGGCGACTGTTTCAGTTCCCCCGCTATCAACGCGCCCCATGGAATCTTTAAGCTTGGAATGTTCATTTTCGTGACAGTAGGTACAGAGTAGTTCCCAATTACTGCCATCGAGCGGGTTGTCATCATGATTACTGTTCTTGTGATGCACTTCCAGCAACTGCAGGTTTTTGTGATCAAACGTGCGTGCGCAACGGCCACAGACCCATGGAAACAACTTGAGTGCTTGCTCCCGGTATCCTCTTGCACGTTTCTCTGCATTCAGGCGTGCTTCCAGAACCACTTTATCCAGCTTACTGGTGTCTTTTGCCATCGATTTGCTTCCTCCACAGCGAGGGATAAGTTAAGGAATCTCTGAATAACTCACCTTTGTCATTCCGAACGGAGTGAGGAATCTTTGGCAATCAACAGTATAGATTTCTCGCTCTGCTCGAAATGACAGTTATTCATAGGTTCCTTAAATGATAGTTTTCCAACAAAGTTAGTGCCCCGTATAAAGTTTATCGACTTCCGCCTTATATTTCTCCAGCACCTTCGCTCGTTTTAACTTCAAAGTAGGCGTTAACAAACCATTTTCAATACTCCAGGGTTCAGGAATAACTGCAATACGGCGTATTTTGGCATAGCCTGGAAACTCACTGGTTTGGTGAGCGACTTTGTTTAATAAAATCTCCTCAGCTTGTTGTCTTTGCTGTTCATTGTCCAAGCTGCCATCCAGACCATATTGTGTCATGAAATCTTTCTGCAGGGCCGGATTCAGAACAACCAGAACACTTAAATAGGAACGCGCTTCACCGATTAACATCACTTGATCAAACAGCGGATCACGCAAAATTGCCGCTTCCATATCGGCCGGCGGTACTTTCTCACCGGTAGACAATACAACAATTTCTTTTAGGCGCCCGGTAATGGTTACATGATCCTGTTCATCAATCGAAGCAATATCACCGGAATTAAGCCAGCCATCCGAGGAAATAATTGCTTTCGTTGCTTCCGGATTATTCCAATACCCCAGCATGACATTAGGTCCGCGTATCAGTAATGCATTACCCTCCCCCAACTTGACTTCGACTCCGGGAATAGGCAAACCCACACTGGCCGGAACATTATCTTTAATTCGATTGGCACAAACTACCGGACTGCTTTCAGTCATACCATAGCCTTGCAGAATGGGTAATCCAAGGCCGATGAATATGCGCGAAACTTCAGTCGATAACGCAGCCCCGCCGCTCATCACAAAACGCAACCGGCCACCCAGTTTATTCATCACCTTACTTGCAACCAGTTTCTCTAATACTGGCCACAAACAATGTGCGGGCCGCCAGCTCCCTCTGCCTTGCTGGCATTCAAAACGGCTATATCCCACGTCTACCGCAAAATTAAATAACCAGCGTGCAAAACCGGAGCCTTCGGCAAGTTTTGCACGGATGCCCGCATACACTCTTTCATAGATTCGTGGTACTGAGATCAACAATGTCGGCCGGATTGTCAGCAGATCCTCTTGTAATTGCTGGATTGAACGTGCATAGGCAATGGTGGCGCCGGCCATCATCGGTACATAGTAGCCCGCTGTGCGCTCAAAAGTGTGTGACAAAGGCAAAAATGAAAGTAACAGATCGCCGGGGAATACCGGTATGACTTGCAAACAACTCGAAGCGTTAGTCAATATATTGCGATGACTCAGCATGACCCCTTTGGGGCGGCCTGACGTACCGGATGTATAGATAATTGTCGCCAGACTATCGGGATCGTTACCAATATGCTTGACTGCGCCGGCATGCGCAGGCAACCAGTCCCAGGTTGATAAAACGCGATCATCATGATACGAACCAAAACCGCCGGATTCATAAGATCGCAATATGACAATACGTTGCAATCCCTCTATCTGGTCACGGATGGCAAAAAACTCCTGCCATTGATGAGAATTCTCCAGAAGCAGCAATTTGATGTTTGCATCGTTAATGATATAAGCCGCGTTCTCAGCACGATCATCGGTATACAAAGGTATTACGATCAACCCGAGACCGAGCGCCGCTTGCTCGAACATAACCCATTCCGGGCAGTTCCTTGTCATTATTGCCACTCGGTCACCTGGAACCAGCGCTTCCTGTTCAAGCGCCGCCTGCCACCGGGCAACCAGTTGATTCATTCTTTCCCAGGTATAACAACTCCACTGTTCGCTAACTAAATTGAAATAACGGTACGCCACTTCTTTCGGCGAGCGTTGCACACGTTCATTAAAAAGACCATCCAGTGTTATTGCCGTCTCCGACGAAATGACACTCGTCATTCCGTCTTGCTCAATTTGCATAACTTTCCCTTTTACTTCAGTTAAAAATTCCAATCCAGCTCTTGGAGTATTTCGGACTCCTACTTAACTTTACTCCACTGTATCCTTATTTTCACTGGCTGTCTTGGCGCTCTCTGTACTTTCGCTGGCCGTACTGGCCGTATCATCACCACGCTTGGCAGCAGCAGTATTTTTATCACTATTTACTGCACTTCTGGTTGCTTTGCCGCCCCCATTACTAGCGGTTTTGGTTTCCTTACCAAAATCAGGTGGAAAATCATCCACCTTAACCACCCGGCTGCGCAAATCTTTCATCTTATTTAGCAAATCGGCTTCTGCAGCAGTGATGACTTTGAGTGCCAATGCCTGGGCAATTTTCTCATCGCCTCGCGCAGTAATCTGACGCAACTTAGTAGCTTCCCGCAGCTTGGCCTCAACCGCCCCGCACTCGATAACACACTGCAAGGCCAATTCCAAATCCGCCATCGGCTCGTTATCCGCTGTCGGCACATAGATCCCGGTCGTCAATCGATCCCTTACGGCACCCGGTTCCATCATTAACCGGGAAACTTCATGCGCCAGGTCGTCAGCAGGCCGTTTGCAGCGTTTGCCGAGCGGAAAAACCAACGCTCTCAGCAACCAGATCAGTGCAATATGTCCGGGGAAGTTAGTCAGAAATTCATCGAAAGCCTGTTGCATTTGATACATGGCATCCTGCATCGACCAGTGCAACAGCGGTAAATCAGCGCTAGGACGGCCATCGTCCTCGAAACGTTTCAATGTCGCCGAGCACAAATAAAGCATGCTCAAAATATCACCCAGTCTCGCAGATAATCTTTCTTTACGTTTGAGAGAGCCGCCTAATCGCATCAGCCCGACATCGGCGATAAAGGCGAAGCTGGCGGAAAAACGTGCCAGTTGGCGATAATAAACGGCCGTTTCCGGGGAGCTGTTTTCCGGCGCATTGTCTTTTATATAATCACCAAACAATGCGTACACCAAACTGTTGGCGGTATTACACAGCGTAAACTTTGCATGCCCTATCAATGCTTCATCAAATGCCAGCGACGCGCTATCCGGGTTCTTATCATGAGTGGCGTTGACTTCTTTTAACAGATAAGGATGGCAACGGAGCGCACCCTGACCAAAAATGATCATGTTGCGCGTCAGAATATTGGCGCCTTCCACGGTGATGCTGACGGGAATCTGCTGATAAGTGCGCCCCAAATAGTTTCTCGGGCCGATACAGATTGCTTTGCCGCCGTGAATATCCATGGCATCGTTAACCGCTTGACGCCCCCTCTCGGTCAGATGGTATTTGACGATCGCCGAGGCCACCGAAGGTTTCTCACCCAGATCCACCGAACCGGCTGTCATAACCCGCGCGGCATCCATCATGTAAGTATTACCGCCAATCCGCGCCAGCGCTTCCTCAATTCCTTCGAAATAACCGATCGGCGTTTTAAATTGCGTGCGCACCCGGCTATACGCGCCAGCGGTTCGTGCTGCCAATTTTGCCGCGCCCACACTGGTGGCTGGCAACGAAATGGCGCGCCCGACTGACAGACAATTCATCAACATGCGCCAGCCTTGCCCGACCCCTTCTTGTCCGCCGATGATCCAATCCATGGGAATGAATACCTCTTTACCCCAATTCGGACCATTTTGGAATGCCCCATTGAGCGGATAATGCCGCCGCCCGATATTCACCCCAGGGGTATTGGTGGGAATGAGCGCCAGGGTAATCCCGAGATCTTCATTTCCGCCGAGTAATTTGTCGGGATCATACAGCTTGAATGCCAGACCTAAAATGGTCGCAACCGGCCCCAGGGTAATATAGCGTTTTTCCCAGGTTACCCGCATGCCCAGGACATCTGTTTTGCCTTCATATTCACCCCGGCAGACGACAGCAAAATCCGGCATGGAACCGGCATCGGACCCGGCTTCCGGTGAAGTCAGCGCAAAACACGGCACTTCCAGACCCTTGGCAAGACGCGGCAGATAATATTCTTTCTGTTTCTCGGTGCCATAATGCAACAACAGCTCAGCCGGTCCCAATGAATTCGGCACCATCACCGTCACTGCCGCCGTACCGCTGCGCGAACCGATTTTCATCACGACTTCAGAGTGTGCCAGCGCCGAAAATCCATAACCGCCATACTGCTTGGGGATAATTAAACCAAAAAAGCCTTTTTCCTTGATAAATTGCCAGACTTCCGGCGGCAAATCTTTCAACTCATGCGTAATTTGCCATTCATCCAGCATCGCGCACAATTGCTCAACCGGACCATTGAGAAAAGCTTGCTCTTCCGCCGTCAATTGCGGCTTTGGATAGGCCAGCAATTTTTTCCAGTCGGGTTTGCCGCTGAATAATTCACCTTCCCACCAAACCGTGCCCGCATCCAATGCTTCCTGTTCCGTCTGGGATATTTGCGGAAGCATTTTGCGAAAAATTTTCAGAATCTGATTGGAAACCAGGAAACGGCGTATGACAGGAACTGCCAGAATCAAACTAATGACTGCAACGAGCAGCAAGATGACATAAAAGAGAAACATGAGCATGATGATTTTCCCCGTAGTGAGTTAAGCCCAAATCAAGTTACGCACATTACATGTCAACAGTGCAAGACATGAATCAGCTGTGTAGAATCCGGCATCGGTCTAAACAGCTTACGGCCTCAAATTTACAGGATAATCACTTAAATCCCTACATTAACCCGAAAGTTTTATAGACATATTGTTGTGTAATTCATACACTCACGCTATAAAAAATATTTCATTACTTAAATTCAGGAGAAATCCCATGTCCAATGACACATTGGCCCTCGCGCAGACACTGATTACCCGCCGCTCACTGACACCTGCCGATGGCGGTTGTCAGGACATTTTAATCGAGCGTCTGGAAAAACTCGGCTTCCATATTGAAAAAATGCGTTTCGGCGAAGTCGATAATCTTTGGGCGCGCCGTGGCAATACGGCTCCGGTGCTCTGCTTCGCGGGACATACCGATGTGGTGCCCACCGGCCCGCTGGAACAATGGGACAGCGATCCGTTTACCCCCGCCATCCGTGATGGCAAACTCTATGGACGCGGCGCTGCCGACATGAAATCTTCGCTCGCAGCCTTTATCACCGCCATCGAAGCTTTTGTCGCACAACATGCCAATCATCAAGGATCGATTGCACTGTTGATCACTTCCGACGAAGAAGGCATCGCAATCGACGGCACGGTCAAAGTGGTTGAAGCGCTGAAAGCACGCGGCGAACTAATGGACTACTGTATTGTGGGTGAACCCACTTGTACTGAAAAGCTGGGAGATACCCTCAAAAATGGCCGCCGCGGTTCCTTATCCGGCAATCTGACGATTAAAGGCATACAAGGCCATATTGCTTATCCGCATCTGGCGAAAAACCCGATCCATCTCGCCGCACCTGCGATTGCGGAATTGGCGCAAACCGAATGGGATCAGGGCAATGAATATTTCCCGCCAACGACCTGGCATATCTCGAATATTCACGGCGGCACAGGCGCCACCAACGTCATCCCCGGCACACTGAATTTATTATTCAATTTCCGCTTCTCAACCGCCAGCACCGTCGAATCGCTCAAAGCCCGCGTGCATGAAATTCTTGACCGGCATGGCTTTGACTATGAATTAGAGTGGGAACTCTCAGGAAAACCTTTTCTCACGCCCAAAGGTGAATTAGCCAACGCCATGAGCAGCGCCATTACCCAAGTCACCACCCTAGAACCGCAGCTTTCAACTTCCGGCGGCACTTCCGATGGCCGGTTTATCGCGGACATCTGCCCGCAGGTCATCGAATTTGGCCCGCTCAATGCAACGATACACAAACTGAATGAGTATGTTGCAGTCGATGACATCGAGCAATTGTCGAAAATTTATCAGCTTACCCTGGAAAATTTATTGGCCATAAAAAATGAAACAGCCCACGCAAATTCAGACAGTTTCATGGATAAATTGAAGAAATTTTTTTCTTTTGGATGAAATGATAATTGGCATGATTGAAATGCCCGCTTCTGGCCAATTGCAGTCGCACATTCGTCATACCTAGCAGGTTAATTGCCATCAAGGCTATTATCAACAGACAACTTCCACGACTTCCAGCCCGCTAGGTCACCGCACCAAGCGATGACTTCGTCGTTCGTTCGCATCACCGCCCAAATGTGGGTTGCGCGGCAGTTGAGATCTGGTGTTTCAGAGGGTGGATTCACCTCGGCCAAGCTATCGCCTGCAGCTGGATGTGTGGCTCGATCGATTTCTACGAAGAAATGGCGGTTAACGGCAGGAGAATGCTTTTCTGCCGATAGCTTGTTGAGGTTATCAGGCTGCTCCAAGGCTTTGAAGAGAACATCGGTAACCCGCTCATGCGACAAAACCCAGTCGCCCGAATTTTCGCCTCTCGAAGTCAGAAAGCTGATAGCGCCAGGGATACCAAACCCGCCTCCACCGTTTTCGATACCCATCTTATAAAGCTCTGTAGCTGCTTGGGCGACTGCATTGTTCTGAAAGTATTGGGTCTGATGGTCAAACTTAATCACCCCGTGACTCTCTAAAACCACAAGGTGTTTGCATCCACACTCCTGAATCCATCGTGGATCTGGATTGTGCGCCATCAGTAGCCATCCATTCTGGAGCGTGGCACATCGGATCGCCCCATGTTTACTCTCTCTCATGAGAGAGCGTTTTGATTCCTGATGGATTGCGGCTGTAACCTCTACGATTGCAACCTTTTTATTTTCTTTGTCAAAAATATCGAAGTCGTGCTCTCTGTCGCTCTGCTTCTCAACGTGCACAACTTGGCTACCCTCAGGAAGCAACTTAGACAATGTCCACAATGCAAGTTTTTCGCTTTGATTTATAATCATAATCAGTATATTCTGACTCCGTACCGGTGGTTTCCACGCATCGGACTATCACCTGCGTACGCATACGTCGCCTTTGGGTCGAATTCAGTTAATCACTATCAGATCAAGTTTGAGTGAATACAGATTCGATTGATTTTATTTCATCCAGCATGGCTCGATGATCCCAATAATCGATAGCAATCGGAAACACGGTATTGTTATGCACCAGCCGCAAAGACGGATAGGAATAGCCATCCAGGCTTCTTGCCCGTTGAATTTGATGGCGTAGTTCACTTTCTATCGCCGGACTTCTCAGATCTTCGATAAAAATTGCTTCGTTCAATCCAATCTCGCGGGCGCATGCTTGCAAGGTTTCCGGCAGCGATGGATTCTTCGCTTGTTGATAATAAGCGGTCTGAATGGCGCATATCATTTCCACTTCAGCTTCTGCGCGTTGCTTTTTGGCTGCCAGAACGGCCCGGCAGGCCGGATAAGTTGAGCGAATCGGCGTATTCTGTGACCAGAAGTCCCAATTGAAGTGAACTCCGGGAACCGTTTGCTCGATGCGCTGCCATGCCTGTTGCACCATTGCTTGTGTCGCGAGCGGCATGGGTTCCATGGTATCCGGTGCCAGCCCGCCGACAAGGTAGACAATTTTCATGTCTCGCGGCAAATCCTGCTGCAACGCAGACCAGCTTTGGCTGAATGCGTAGCACCAGCTACACATGGGGTCATGGATATAAAAAAGCCGAGGAATGGATTTCAATGCTTAAATGAATGTTCAAAGGGTAGTATTATCAGTAATCTTATCGCTAATAAGCGATTAATCCTAACCATTTGGCCCAGATTGATATAAATTTCTATTGCTATTGCTATTGCTATTGCTATTGCTATAAAAAAACTAGGAGTATTTCTATCTCGTGAGAACCCAAATGCATTATCGTAAGCCCCTGCTTGCATCTTTTAGTTTGCAACCGATGAGTACAATGGGGAATGCCGTGCGGATGTCTCTTGCGAAAGGCATATTGATCTGTTTGCTGCTTCTGCTCGGCAGTTGCAGTATGTTGCGCCTCGGTTACGATCAAGGACCACAGCTCGTCTGGTGGTGGCTCGATGGTTACGTGAACTTTAGCAGCGAACAGACGCCACACGCTAAGGAGGCGATCCGCCGGTGGTTTGATTGGCACCGCAAAACGCAGCTCCCCGAATACGCGGCTTTGCTAGCCGGGCTGCGCAACCAGCTCAATGATTCCGTGACACCGGCACAGGTTTGCGGTTGGTCTGAAGAACTGAGAAACACCGTGGCGCCAGCGTTCGACCATATGTTGCAGCTCGGTGCACCGTTGGTGCCGGGTTTGGGCGAGGCACAATGGCAACACATGGAGAAACACTACAGCAAGGGTAACGAAGAACTGCGGCGCGACCACCTGCAACCGAATATCGAAGAGCGACTGGAAGCATCGGCCAAACGCACCATCAAACGCATCGAGAATCTCTACGGCAGCATTGACGAGGCGCAACGGCGCTTGGTCGTTGCCAACATTGAAGCATCACCTTTCGACCCCGAAGCCTGGCTGATCGAACGCCAACGCCGGCAACACGAAACGCTGCTGACACTGCGCCGCCTGGCTGCTGAGCCGGTCGAAACCGAGCAAATCGTCGCAGCACTGCGCGTATTGATCGAGCGCGTCGAGCGCTCTGCTGATGCCGATTACCGCGCCTACCAGGTGAAACTGACCGAATACAACTGCGCTTTCATCGCGCAACTACACAACAGCACCAATGCCACCCAGCGCCGCCATGCGCATGACAAACTCAAGGGCTGGGAAGGTGATTTTCGTGCGCTGGCAAGCCAACACACTCGGTAACGTGCTCTATCCAACCTATCCGGCAGCTTTTGCTCCCATGACGTTCGCTTCTTGTTCCGAGCCATTAATCGCGTGAAATAAATTTCAACCAATACTCAACTTGACAGTTCACCGATTGAAGAAAAGAACCATTCCGATGCCTGCCTGAGTAGAAGCGCATTTGAGGGAAGGAGGCATGGAATGGGGAGGGGGAAGAAAGTAAAGTTATGATCCATAAGATGATTACATCTGCAACACAACCTGTACTGTTCGGATAGGATTATCCCGGGGAAATAAAGAAAAGGGAATGTGACAAATTGTCGCAAGCAGAGGGTTTGATCACAACTGATTAAAAATGACACCCGGAATGAAATTGTAATTCATTGAATTTGTGAGAAAAACACACACATCAGCGCCACGAAAAAACATGAGAATCACAGCGTGGCCACTCACTTCCTGAGTTAATTTTATTCAATCAGCTCAGCAAGATCACTTTTCTTTAACTTTATTTTGTAAAGCAGCTTGTCGTAAAAGTGAATTCGAATGATCGAACGAACAATCAAATAGACACTTAAAACAACCAAAGCAAAATTAAGTATCGCCAATGGAATCAGAAAATGCAAAACACTGGGCGCATCATACAGTCTTGAAGTCGCTACCAGCACACTCATAACAGACAAAGGAAGGGCCAATATGGCTATACCCGTTCGCATCACGGAAAGTGAAGTGCGTTTTTCAGCCAAAATAAGCTGAATCTCATCCATGACTACTGTTGGATCGGCCTTATCGATATCCTCAATCAAATCTCATACCTCTGAACTTGCTAGACAATTTTGCACGGAATGACGGCATCTTCGTCATAAGTATAAATTGCACAAAGCCGATGATAGCCATCCGCAACAATCACTTTTCCATTTACCGGATCTCGTACCAGCAAAATAGGGGATAACTTATCCCCAGATTGTATTTTCTGTTGATTTTTATTGATTTGCGTATTGCTTATACCGAGCAAAGATAAATTGGATGCTCTAAAAATATCCTTGGCTTTGAACTCTGAAATCTTCGCCTGTTTTAGATTATCCACATAACCAATCGCTGTCTGTTCATCGTAAATCAGGTTCAAGTAAGACAAGGCTGCCGGATAATTATGAGCTTCTGGTTCACTTAACCACTTAATTTCTGTTTTCTTTGCCATGATTATAGAAATGAATTTCGCAGACTAGATTTGTAAGACAATATTTACCGCATATTCTGTGATATTTGCATCTTTCAAAATTATGAACCTCGCCGCAAGTAAGAAGGAATTGCCTCGTAGAGATTCAACCGAACCCCTGGAAAACATTTTTACACCACTAGTCAGCGGAGCAATGCCGCGTTTTAACGACAGATTGTCGCCAAGCCTAATGGAGGTGCCACCACCCCATTAAAATAGAAAGCAGATGGTGGATAAAAATGTCCGAATAGCGAAATACCCATCAGGTACTAGCCTACTTGCAAAATTAGAGTTAAAAAATCAACTATTTGAGATAGTTATGCCTTCATGCACGATTTCTATGCTCTCAATTGCCACTTCATTACCTTCCGATTTCAAGTCGGTACTGGTAATCTTTGTCGGCCAAGCATTCGTCAGTGTCCATACCATGGTGGCCTTACCGGTTTCATCCAGCAGACTGATGGTAATCGGCAATCGTTTAATCGTATTCATTTTAATTTGTTTAAACCAATCCCAGAATTTGCTATCCCCTTTAAGGAAACTCTGATTAAGTCCCAAAAACTTGTAAAATACGCGGTAGATTGTAACCACTGCAAGGGAATGCATTGATGAAACAATTAGTATTGTCGATTCCATTATTTATCAAGAAACCAAAAGTAACTCGCCGGCAAAAGTTTCTCGAAGAAATGGAGCAAGTGGTTCCATGGGTAGACTGGACGAATCGGATCGCGCCGCACTATCCGGTAGCAGGTTTGGGACGCAAGCCATTTGCGTTGGAAGCGATGCTGCGGATTCATATGATGCAGCAATGGTTTGGTTATTCAGATCCGGCAATGGAAGAAGCGTTACATGATGTGCCGATGCTACGTGAATTTGCAGGACTAGATGCGGGAGAAGATGTTATGCCTGATGAGACGACGATCCTCAAGTTTCGCCACCTGCTGGAGAAGCATCACTTGGCACAAAGCCTGTTTGCTGAAACAACTGGGCGGTTAGCGCAACAGGGATTATTGCTGCGTCAGGGCACGATAGTTGACGCCACGCTGATAGCGGCTGCGCCATCGACCAAGAACCGGCAACGCAAACGTGATGGCGAGATGAGTTCGACTAAGAAAGGCAACAACTATTACTTTGGATTAAAAGCACACATAGGCGTAGATGCCGATTCCGGCCTGGTGCATAGCCTGGAAATTACCACGGCCAAAGTGGCCGATGGCAACATGATTGATGCGCTGGTACATGGCGAAGAGGCAATTGTATTGGGTGATCGGGCTTATACTCGTAATGATCGCAATCTGGAAGCGCAACGACAGCCGGAAGAGCCGGTCTGGGGTATGCCATTCAAACGCAAGCGCGGTGAGGAATTGCCAGCAGAACATGCCGTGCTCAATCGTATGCTAGCTTCACTACGCGCAAAGGTTGAACATCCGTTTCGTATTGTCAAAAGACAATTTGGTTATACCAAAGTCCGTTACCGAGGATTGTTCAAGAATGCACAACAGCTTTATCTGTTGTTTGCCTTGGCTAATCTTTACCATGTCCGTAAGGTGTGGATGCCAACCACGGGATAATTCCGTCCAATATCCCTGAAAATCAGCATCAGGGGACAGAATAGTATGCAATCTGCTAAAAATTACAGTTATTAATCGCACAATAATGCCTATATTAGCTACTCTACCGATAGCTTTGTCGACAAAACTAGAATAAATAACTTAATCAGAGCTTCCTTAAAGATGCCTTTCTTCATGGTGATATTTCCGGCCTTCTTCATTCCCGGCATCTTGATCACCGAAAATTCCGGGCTATCGCCATGACGATATTTGATTTCTTCTGACTGGATGTCCAATCCGCTCACTTCCTGAAATAACATCACTTGAGAATCCCACTTAACCTGAAAATAAAACTTTGGTATGGGCCAAACAGTAGTCGATTGACTTGATCCATCATCTGCCATAAATTATCTCTATTTTTATGTCTAAAGCTAATTAAACATCGCTCTATTCTCGGATAGCCTCCTAGCGCCTTTTCTGGCCTAGTAATGACCCCAGCAAGCCGCGGGTAATTTCACGGGCGATAGACGAACCCACCGAACGAGCTGCGCTCTTTGCAAAGGCGTCAATTACCCCCTCGCGGCGCCCGCCACGTTTCCCGGATGAACCCAACAACAAGTCGCTCAAATCCCCCAAGATTCCTTCGCTCGCTGGTTTCTGCAAATTCTCCTGATTTTTGGTTTGAGATGAGTCGCCAAGCGGTTTTTCAGTACCGGTTCGCGCCTGCAATAGTTCAAAAGCGCTCTCGCGATCTATCTCCTGTTCGTACACACCAGCCACAAGCGAGGATCGAATCAGTTGTTTTCGTTCCTCTGGCATAATAGGGCCAATCTGGCTAACCGGAGGCACTATAAAAGCGCGCTCGGTAATACTGGGAGAACCGTCGGAATCGAGGAAAGAGATCAATGCTTCGCCAACCGAAAGTTCTAGAATGGCTTGTTTGACATTCAGTTTCGGATTAGGCCGCATGGTTTCAGCAATAGAATTTACAGCTTTCTGGTCACGCGGCGTGAATGCGCGTAACGCGTGCTGAACGCGATTACCCAATTGAGTCAAGACTTTTTCCGGGATATCAAACGGGTTTTGTGTCACGAAAAAAACCCCCACACCTTTGGAGCGGATCAATCTCACGACTTGTTCAATCTTCTCCAGCAAAGCGGGAGATGCCATACTAAACAACAAATGCGCTTCGTCAAAAAAGAATACCAGTTTA
The DNA here is from genome assembly GCF_000219585.1 of Nitrosomonas sp. Is79A3. Classification (NCBI taxonomy): domain Bacteria; kingdom Pseudomonadati; phylum Pseudomonadota; class Betaproteobacteria; order Nitrosomonadales; family Nitrosomonadaceae; genus Nitrosomonas; species Nitrosomonas sp. Is79A3. The sequence continues at coordinate 3,182,349 of NC_015731.1, forward strand.
GGTTTTTCACGATCACCGGTCTCCGGCAAATTTTCGTACAATTCAGACAGCATCCAGAGCAAATACGTGCTGTACAACCGCGGCGAATTTAACAACTTATCAGCAGCAAGAATATTGATGACACCTTTGCCATCGATTGTCTGCATTAAATCCTCGATATTGAGCATCGGCTCACCAAAGAACTTGTCCCCGCCCTGCTTTTCTATCTGCAATAAGCTGCGCTGAATTGCACCGATTGAAGCGGATGAAACATTGCCATACTGTGTTCTGAATTTGTCGGCATTGTCGCCGACAAATTGCAATAATGCGCGCAAATCCTTCAAATCGAGTAACAACAGGCCATGATCATCGGCCACTTTAAAAACCAATGCGAGTACGCCTTCCTGTGTTTCATTCAGATTCAGCAAGCGCGCCAGCAGCAGCGGCCCCATATCAGAAATCGTCGCACGTAACGGATGACCGCTTTCCTGCAATACGTCCCACAGAGTCACTGGAAAACCTTGCCATTCCGGCAGATCCAGTTTTAACAGATCCACACGTGCTTTTATTTTTCCGGACAGCGATCCAGGTTTACAAATACCCGTCAAATCGCCTTTGACATCCGCCATAAACACCGGCACTCCGATACTGGAGAAACACTCTGCCAACTTCTGCAAGGTAACCGTCTTACCGGTACCGGTTGCACCGGTAATGCAGCCATGACGTGTCGCCATGGCGGGCAGAAGCGCCAAGTCAGTTTTACTTGTTTTAGCGATGATCAGTGGTTCAATCATAATGTATTCAATAAAAACACTTTAAAAAATTACCGGTTGAGAAATCAATTCCTTCCAATTTCCGAAAAAATGTACTGAATGTTCAATTGTATGTCAAACCGTAGCAAAGACAATGAAAACATGTCTATCGATGTATACTATTACTTTGGTACTGATGCACGCACCAGTTTTTTAAGCAAACTTCCTAGAAATTTCTGGATTGATGACTTTGAACAAACAGCTTATTTATGGCGACATTGGTGGCACCAAAACCATTCTGCAATTGGCTGAAATAAGAGACGGAGAAATCCATCAGCAATTCACACATCGTTATGACAGCGCCGCCTTTGTAACTTTCTCTGACATGCTGAGAGATTTTCTGAATCGGACCGAAACAACGAATCATCCGGTAGCAGCCTGCTTTGCAATCGCAGGACCTATCGTTGCCCAACAAACAAAAGTAACCAATTTACCCTGGCAAATAAGTAGCACGGGCATTTCGGCTGAATTTTCTATTCCCGTTGTCAAGCTCATCAATGATTTTGAAGCGGCGGCATTGGCGATTGAAAGCCTGTCACCCAACGATTTGATCACACTTCAAACAGGGCAAAGCCATGCACAAGCGATGCGTGTCGTACTGGGTGCGGGCACAGGGATGGGCGTGGCCTGGCTTACCTGGCTGGAAGGCCGCTATTTCGCATTGCCGACTGAGGCAGGTCATATGGATTTTGCACCGGTCAATGAATTACAAATCCACTTGCTCAAGGCATTACATGATAAATTCGGCCATGTATCGGTAGAACGTTTGCTATCCGGATCCGGATTAACCAATATTTTTAATTTCCTGCAAATGAATGCAGCGATAGCTTCAGATTTAGCACCGGTTATTCTTGAGGAAGACAGCGGCGCCACCATAACCGCACTGGCCCAGACCCGCAAACATCCGATCGCAATCAAATCATTGGATTTATTTGCTGAGATTTATGGGGTCTACGCGGGTAATCTGGCGCTGGCTGGATTATGCCGCGGCGGCGTATACATAGCAGGCGGCATTGCCCCTCGGATTATTAATATATTAAGCTCGGGCGGCTTTATGCGCGCATTTCGAGACAAAGGACGATTTTCTGCATTGATGAATGAAATTCCCGTGCATGTCATAACAAATACTGAAATCAGCTTGCTGGGTGCCAAACAAGAGGCACATAATCTGCTCAATAGTCAGGATTGAAAATTTGGCGGTTTCAAGATTCAATTCCCATTCTTCAACACAATGAATTAGCCACCCATACAAAAAATAATTCTCATCAAGGAGAGTCAACATGTTTTCGAGAACTGCTTTCACCATTACCGTCAATCCTAAAATTCCGCCACGTCTTAGGCGTTTGGAAGAATTGGCCAACAATCTCTGGTATAGCTGGGATCGTGCTACACGCACGCTTTTTTCCCGCCTTGATCCGCATCTATGGGAAGCAGTAGGGCATAATCCCAAGGCGTTTCTTAAACGCGTAGATGAATCGGCATTGTTGAAAGCAACGGAAGACCGGGTTTTCCTGGCTACCTACAACAGCATCCTGTCCACTTATGATTCCTATCATGATGCATCATCACAGGATTATGCGGGTCACCTAGGCCCGCAAGATCAGGTTGCCTATTTCTGTTTCGAATTTGGATTTCATGAAAGCCTGCCGATTTATTCCGGCGGCTTGGGCATTCTGGCCGGTGATCACTGTAAGGCAGCCAGCGATTTACACTTGCCATTCGTAGCGATTGGCTTGCTCTATCGCCAAGGATATTTTTCTCAGACGATCGATAGCATGGGCAATCAACAGGTTACCTACACCATCTCGGATTTTGAGGATCTGCCAGTCACGCCAATCTTGCATGCTAATGGTTCAAGTGTACAAATCGAAGTGGCATTGCCGCAACGCATAGTTGTTGCAAAAGTATGGCAAGCAAAAATCGGCCATGTAACACTTTATCTGCTCGATACCGATTTGGCGGAGAATTCTCCACAAGACCGCTATATCACGCACAACCTTTATGGGGGTGACAGAACCATGCGGATTGAACAGGAGATTATTTTGGGCATCGGGGGTGTGCGTGCACTCCAGGCGCTTGGTATAAAACCGACTGTGTGGCATATCAACGAAGGTCATGCTGCTTTTATGATTCTCGAGCGCATTTACAATCTGGTGGAACAAGGGCTTGATTTTGCCAGTGCGCTGGAGAGTGTGGCCGTCAATACTGTATTTACGACGCATACTGCGGTACCTGCCGGGCATGATCATTTCAGTGCAGAAATGATGCAAACTTATTTTGACAGTTTTTATCGCAGCTTTAACATTACGCGCGAAGAATTCCTGGCACTCGGTCATGCCCCTGGAAGTCCTGACTTCAATATGACGGCACTGGCGATTCACGGTTCACGCACACACAATGGTGTCAGTAAGATACACGGCGACGTATCAGCAAATATCTGCCGGGATTTGTGGCCGCAGATTGAACCGGAGGAAAATCCGATCTCCTATATTACGAATGGTGTCCATGTGCCAACCTTCCTGGCGCAGGAATGGTCTGATCTGTTTGATCGTTATCTCGGCCATGAATGGCGCAATAAAATGTGCGATACCGGCTATTGGTCGGATATTAATGCCATACCTGATCATTTATTCTGGAGTGTGCGTCAATCGTTAAAATCGCAAATGTTTCACGGCATCCGCTCGCGCATCACTGATCAAAACACTAGGAATCATGGCTCCGAGGCACATCTTGACCGGCTACTGAAGTTTGTTGACCCCATCAATCCAAACGTACTGACATTGGGCTTTGCACGCCGATTCGCCACGTATAAGCGCGCCGCTTTACTATTCGAAAACCTCGACTGGCTGCGGAAAATTATCCTTGATCAGGATCGCCCCGTGTTGCTTATTTTTGCCGGCAAGGCACACCCTGCCGACGTGCCGGGTCAGGATGTCATCCGGAGAATCAGTCAGATTGCACAATTCCCAGAATTTGAAGGACGGCTCTTATTAATTGAAGGCTATGATTTACGGCTCGCCCGCCGCTTAGTTGCCGGCGTGGATGTTTGGCTTAACAACCCGATCTATCCGCTCGAAGCCAGTGGCACATCGGGCATGAAAGCTGGTATTAACGGCGCCATTAACCTGAGTGTATTGGATGGCTGGTGGGGAGAAGGCTACGACGGCAAAAATGGCTGGGCGATCAAACCGGGTCCGAGAGATATGGAGGGCGTGCTGCGCGATAAAGAAGAAAGCCGCGCGCTGTATGAAATCCTGCAAGATCAGGTAGTTCCGCTCTATTACAACTATGGCAAACTCGGCTATTCGCCTGAATGGGTGAAAATGGCGAAACATTCGATGATGTCACTACTGCCGCGTTATAACTCTACCCGCATGGTCGATGAATACGTAACAAAATTCTATCGTTCCGCCAGTAACAAAGGCACGCTATACACAGAAAATAATTTTGCTGGCGCAAAAAATATTGCTGCGTGGAAAGCCAAAATAAGAAACGCTTGGCGTGGCGTAACACTACGCCGGTTAGACATTCCCTCTGAACGCGCTCATTTTAGTGAAGCGTTGAATTTTAAAGTAGCCGCCAGACTGAACAATTTGGAACCGGAGGATGTCATCGTAGAGCTACTGATGCACCGCCAGTATAAAAAAACCCGATTAAGCAACTTTAATCATTTCAAGTTTGAATATACAGGCACAAAGGATTCAGACGAACATATTTTTGAACTGCAGTTAACACCGGAATTGTGTGGCAAGCAGGAATATTATATCCGTATTTATCCCTGTCATCCGTTGCTGTCTCACCCATTGGAAATGGGCATGATGGTTTGGTTGTAAATTACGATAGCGCTAACTGAGCTTCCCCCGAAAAATAGTCTTCCAAGGATGACGTACAATTAACGTTACTATTGAGAGGAAGACGATGAAGAAGATACCGAAGCAGGAATACACGACCGAGTTCAAGGAGCAAGCGGTCAAGCAAGTGAAGATGGGAAAGTCGATTGTTCTGGTAGCGAAGGAACTGGGACTGGTAGTACAAACACTGCGCAACTGGGTAAAGTTGGCGGAGGCAGGCAAACTTAACGGTAAGGGTACCAAGGTTGTCACACCGGAACAAATGGATCTATCCCGGTTACGTGCTGAGAACGTAAGGCTGAAACGGGAGTGTGAGATCCTAAAAAAAGCAACGGCGTACTTCGCGAGAGATGTTGTGCGAAGTACGCCTGGATTGATAAGCAACGGGAGTTTTCTCTCGCCGAGATGTGTACGATATTAGATGTCAGCGTGAGCGGATACCGGTCGTGGAAGCGTGGTAGCAAACCGGATCACAAACGCATCACCGACGTTCAAATGCTGACGCTGATCCAATCTATTCATGCCGAACTCAAGGGGATCTACGGTAGTCCGAGAATGGTCAGAGAATTGCGTGACCGTGGGTTTCCAGCTTCCAAGAAGCGGGTTGAACGTCTAATGCGAGAGAACGGCATTCGTGCAAGGCACAAGCGGCGCTACAAGATAACGACGGACTCCAGGCACAATCTGCCGATTGCACCGAATCTGCTGGATCGGAATTTCAGTCCAGCCGCGCCTAATCAGGTCTGGACATCCGATATCACTTACCTATGGACAGATGAGGGCTGGCTATATCTGGCTATCGTGCTTGATCTGTTTAACCGTGAGGTGGTTGGCTGGTCGCTGAAACCGCGCATGACTGCAGACATCGTTACAGATGCAACGATGGCATGGTTTCGCAAGAAACCTGCAGCAGGATTGATGCACCACTCAGATCGGGGTAGCCAATATGCCAGCAAAGAATTTCAGAGAAGGCTCAAGAAATACGGCATGATCTGCTCAATGAGCCGTAAAGGTAATTGTTGGGATAATGCCCCAACCGAAAGTTGGTTCAATAGCTTCAAGAACGAGCGAGTACATGGACTGCGTTTGAAACACGCGCAGAGATGGCTGCCATGAGCTTCGAGTACATCGAGGTACTTTACAACCGGAAACGGCAGCACTCAACGTTAGGCTATAAATCGCCAATGCAGTTTCTAAATGACTGGCTAATTACTCAACCGAAGGAAAAGCTGATAGCATAAAACTATTCGCCCATTGGAAGACGAAAAACAGGGGGAACCTCAGGATGCCGTGTTTGGCGTTCTACCCAATGTTTCCGGGCGCCGATGATGTGGCCACAACAGCAGAGGCGAAGGGCGACTACGCCAATACCGAACGCCCGGCCCCGCAACCAGGCGCATAAGTCTCGCTTTTCGATGGCAATCTCGTAAACGATGGAGAGGCGGCGCAAGAATCATTGGCGACGCCTCTCCATGCGTATCCGCGGTGCGGTTCGCGGTCAGGTCACGTCCTCATGTTGCGGCTGACGTCGGTTCTCCTTCGCTGAAGCGGAACCGCTCGATGACACCACCGTCCTCTACGCTGTCCACGAACAGTTCGATCGCCTGCCGAGCCACAAACGCGTTCTCGAGTGCGTCGAGGATAAGACGGTAGTCGGGGCGTTCGGAGCTCGCCACGAAGTTTCGCTCCGAACCGTCCACTTGCATCCGCACCGTACTGCGGTGCGCCCCACCCTCCCGGTGCGAGAGTTCGAGCACCGTACCGCGCACCCAGTCAGAGCCAGTGATGATCGCGTCAACGCGATGCGTCGCGAAGTCGCTGTGCGACGCGGTGATCTCGATGTCCCCGCGCGCAAAGCCGCTCAAGTCGAAGCGTGCGTCGCCGTTGCCATCGGTACGTGCCGTGAGAACTCGCTCGCCCTGGCGGATGTGAACGAGGACATCCGCCGGCGGTTCCGGATGTGGGATCGGAATCGGTGGTTGAACCTCTTCGACATGCACCACGATCGGCCCGCGCTTGTAGACCTCGGACACCTTCACCGTGACGCGCCGAACTCGGCCGCTTCTATAGAGCTGCATCTCCGGATCGCCGAGGAGGTTGAGCGCAAAGATCGCCCAGCGCTCATAGACCGGGTTGAATCCTGTGGTGCCAACCAGCCCCGTGCGGCTGTCGTTCAGCAGACCGATCTGGCGAACGGCCGTCAAACGGTGGAAGAAAGCGCGCTGGAAGTTGTCACCGACGCTGATCCAGGAAAAACGCGTGTTCCCCACATATGCAACCGCGCCGCCATTCGGGGCGCAGACCAGCGCTTCGCTGAAGGCATCGTTCGAGTCGACCTGATTCGTTAGGCATGAATCGGCATACCCGATGAAGGTCTGGTAGCCGTTGGTCAGCCCAGATGCCATGTAGACCGATCCACCGCAGCAGCCGCCGTCGTAACCGTGCCCGGAGAGCGACACCACGTGGGGCCCCGCATTCAACGCCGCTTCCAGGCGGTTCGGTGTCAGATGCTGCACCGGCGCGGCCACCGCCTGGGCCGGCGTGAGGTCGAGCTCGTCCTCGTACAACCGGGAGACCCTGTCCCACCCAGGGAGTTCGGTGCGCAGTTGCTCGCGCAGCTGCTCCTGATCCGACATCGAGCTGTCCTGAACAGACGAGTCGATCAGGAAGTTTGGCGGCGATACCTCCACTACCGCGCCGTAGACAACAATCCAGGGGCTCGGAAGCGGGAAGAAGATGATGCCAAAAGGCGGGAGTGGAATCGAAATGCCATTGGCACGCAAGTCGGCGACGCTGCGGGCGAAGTGCCAGCCGCGACCACCGTCGGTGACGGCTTCATCATACGGGATCACCCGGCGATCGCTGTCCGAGATCTCGGCGATCACGTCAAACGCAAAGCTGTTAGGCGCGGCGGCAAGCTTGATGATCGCGTGCTGGCTCCCCGCCGCATGGTGATACTGGTTGTCGGCGGGGGGGAAGGACGCCGTTGAGGCAATCCAGGTCGGGCCGCCCCAGTCGCTCGAGGCGAGAAGCAATCGCCGCGGCCAGTTTCCATCGAGCGAGAAGCCGGTCGCCGGAGAACGGAAGCTCTCATAGGCGATGACCTTAGCGACAAAGGTGTCCGCTTGCACCGCGCTGTCCACCGGCGCACGACCGACGCTGATGTCGGTGTTGAGTACCACCCCATCCATGTCGCCGCTGCTGTTGTACTGGCCGTACAGGCCGTTGTTCAGCGCATCCCAATCGTGTTCCGGGAAGTAGACATACGGGAGCGTGAACGTCATGCCGAATGGACCGCTCAGCGTTAGGTACGCGATCACGTAGCTGGAGAGACTGGCGTAGTACAAGTCGGTCGGCAGTGTATTCCATTGGTACAGCCACTGCAGCGACGCATTGACCATGGAAGCCGGCCCGTTGACCCTGACGAAGTTCGTCGGCATCGTCGTGCGCGTCGCGTAGCTGTTCGTGGTCGTGAAGTACCACCCGGGACTGGTCGCACTCGACGCACCCGTGCCGTCGTACGGGATCAGAGCTCCGCTCGCCGGATTCACGAGGACGTTCATGGAGCTACTGCCACTCCACCACGTACCAGGATTGACTACATGCATCTTGAGAAAGCTGCCGGTCCAAAAGGATGTGTTGTCCGCCGGAGGATCGACAGCTCCAACGCCGATGCCACCTTCGATCGCTCCCGCGACGCGGCGGATCGGCACCACCCCGACGTCGCCGCCGAGGAGCAGCCAGGAGACGCCCCAGCGCGGCACGACGTCCTGCAGGAAGCGGCGAATGACCTCCTGCAAGTCACGCGCGCCGCTTCGATAGCTCCCGTACCGTCCACCGACGATGTCGGTGATCGTGACCACGCGCGTCGTGATGCCGCGGCTCCGCTTCCAGCTCGCGAGCTTATTGAAGGCAGCGACCATGCCGGGGATCGCGGCGCCGCGCGTGATCGTCGCTTCATTCCAGGCGCAGTCGTCGGTGATAATCAGGTACTCGGAGCTCAACTCGAGCGTCGGCCAGCGCTTCGAGATGTCAATCACCAGATCCGGGTTGACGACCTCAACGCGGGCAATGTCGTACACGCGCTTGGCGTGCGTCGATGACGTGATGACGGGCTCGGGGAGCGGCGCGATACGATTCGGGTCGATCTCGTAGCCCAGGCGCTGCTCCAGCTCTTTCTGCGCCGCCCGCTTGTCGGCGAGCGGCACCGTGTCACTGGTGGTGAGCACCAGGTCGAAGCGCGTGCAGAGCTCGAGCAGGCCCTCGGAGTTGAAGCGCAGTGGATTGAGCTCAATCAGCGCGAGGTGCGCCAGGCCAGCCTGCTCGATGCCTAACGCCCGCGCCAGCGGCCGCGGTGAACGAATCTCCTCCTCGTAGAGCCGTGCGTCGGGAGGGACGACCGGCGGCGCCGGGAATGGCTCCGGGAATTCCGAGGGCTCGTTCGGCCGCACCCGCCGGCACGATGGCTCGCAGTCGGGGCGCTTCTCCTCCTGGTACTTTGTGCTCGCTCGCTTGTCGACGCCCGGCTGAAGCGGTTGCACCGGCGCGACGAATGTCGGCTCCTGCGTGACGAGGACGCACTGGGTGTTCTCGATCGCGAGGCTTGTGGGCCATTCCATCTGCGGCACCGCCACCTTGATGACGCGTCGCGGAAGGGCTGGCGCACCGACCGCCCCACTGGTTTGAGTGCCTGCAAGCTCGGCGACAAAGCCGAACGGTGTGCGGTGAAGCGTTAGGTCGTGAGCGTCGAAAGAAATGGTAACGCGAACGGTCCCGCGCTCCGTGTTAGGTTCATGATGGCATTCGCAGTGCATGACTCCTTCTCCTGTGTGGGTATAGGAAAAATAAACCACCTTTTCCATAACTTTTGAATGTACTGAAAGCTGGCTCAATTGTCAAACACGGTGATAATCGATTGAAAAATTACTGTATTCCGATTCAGTTGTCACAAAAAGTCAAAGATTTTGCCGCGTTTTGGCGCTTCAGGCGAAAGACGCCCAGGGGTAAAGGTCAGCCCAGTGATGAAGAGGATTGAAAGGAGCGAGCACGGGATCAGGTTGGCTCGAAAGGATCAAAGATTTGTGCAGGTGCTCTAGGCGGCACCCTGGCAGGCAAACCAAGATGGTCAAGAATTTTAGTGATTGCGGCTTTCTCCAGAATGCCGGCGATAATTTTCATATTCCCGCCACAATGCGGGCAGCGCTCAATATCGATCTCGAACACCCGTTTTAGCAAACGCGTTCAAACTTGCAACCGCACATCCAAAGCGGCCCGACTATCGATAGCAACTTCATGAATCGCATCGACAAATAAATCCCCGACAGTCCCCAATCCGAGCCCTTCCATACGCTTCGACATTTTCGCCATTCCTTGCGGCATATCTCTTCTATTTCATGCATTTGCTGTAATTACAGTCTTGAATTGAGGCATTTTTTGGCCACGAGCTGAAAGAGGAATTCACCTAATCAACTCGATTCCGGAGGCAATAAATGCCAGCATCCGGAAAACGGTTCAAACCTGAGCAGTAAACCTTTTAATATTTATTACTACTTCTTCAACATCTCTAGCCCAAATTGTTTCTGTTGCAGGCCAGATAACGCACGCCATCGGGCACCACGTTGCTGCGATTCTTTTAGCATTCTCGACTAGCTCATCCTTTGTTATGCTGTTTGGATAAATCAAAACACGGTCGTATGCTGCAATATGAGGATATTCCGCACCAAAATATGAACGCCAACCCGGTGGCGCAATTGTTATGATTTCCGACTCAGAGAGATAAATGCGTGATTTGGTGCCTCTACCCATAACCACCTTCATTGCTTGCGCCAGAATCTCTTCTATTGTTGCATCTTCCGGGATACTCACATAACCACCAGCAAGACCAGTAACCCAGAACCAGAGTCGTGGGTAATTAACTTTGCTTTTTTCATTACTTACTTCTTTGTTGCTGATAGCATTTATGAGCATTGCGGTTTTTGGCGATCTCCGAATGATGTAACTATGCTCAAGCCAACGCTTAATAAAGAGCTTATTCTTTTCGATTTCGTTAATGCTTCTGGCTTTGAGGTTAATACTTACAATTTTTCCATTCATACTAACCCCTTCATTCCAATCTCTTCCCAAGGCAACTCGACATCCGTTCGTCCGAAGTGCCCGTATACCGATGTTTGCGCATAGATGGGGCGTTCCAGATCGAATGTTGTGATGATGCCTCTCGGTGTCAGTTTGAAGTGATGACGCACCAATGATTCAAGATCTTCGTCAGATCGTTTTCCGGTACCATAGGTATCCACCATCACCGATACGGGTTCTACAACCCCTATGGCGTAAGCCATTTGCACCAGGCATCTTTCAGCCAATCCTGCTGCCACGATGTTCTTGGCAATGTATCTCGCCATATAGGCGGCTGAACGATCTACTTTACTGGGGTCTTTACCTGAGAACGCGCCACCACCATGCGGGCAACTGCCGCCATAGGTGTCCACGATGATCTTGCGTCCTGTCAATCCTGTATCACCATTTGGGCCACCCACTTCAAAGCGGCCTGTCGGATTGATCAGCGCCTCGAAGTGATCGCCGCGCAGTTCAATCGGGATCACTGCTTCAACAATCTCCCGACGCACCGTCTTCCGTAGCTCTTCGGTACTGATGTCAGGCGAATGCTGGGTGGATAAAACCACCTTCTCCACTGCAACGGGTTTTCCATCGACATATCGAACGCTGACCTGACTTTTGGCATCGGGCCGCAGCCAGGGCAGTGCACTCGATTTACGCATTGCCGATTGCTTACGTACAAGCTTATGAGCCAAGCTAAGGGCAAGCGGCATGAATTCCGGCGTCTCGTCGCAGGCATAACCGAACATGAGCCCCTGATCGCCCGCACCAATTTCGCCGTCAACCTGATCAACACCCTGGCTGATGTGAATAGACTGGCGATTAAAGGCAATCCTTACTTCACACTGATCAGGATCAATGCCATCTTCCTTGCTGGTATAACCAATGTCGCGGATTGTCTGGCGTACTATCTTTTCTGCGTTGTCACGAGCCGTTTCAAATACTGCCGGATCGGCTGTTTTGAACTCTCCGGCAACCAGCACGAACTGATCAGCCAGTACTGTTTCGCATGCGACCCTTGCTTTGGGTTCAAGCGTCAGAAAAGTATCCAGGATGCGATCAGAGATCTGATCGGCCATTTTGTCGGGATGACCCTCTGAAACAGATTCCGAGGTGAACAGGCAATTCTTACCCGATGGTAAAGAATTAGATTGGTATACAGTTTTCATAAATAACTCCTTCCCCCATTTATCCCTGCGTTCGCCGGTTCCTAGGGGAGGAGGAGTTTGGCGACGTTTAGCTGAATTTATGAGTCGCCCGCAATTATCGGTAAATCGGCGACTTGAAAAGCAAAAACCCGTTTCTGGCTTTAAGCTAGAGAACGGGTTCAAAGTTCTCCGGTTTAGCTGTATTTATAATGCGCCCGCAATCGAAACAAATCGGCGCTTTTGAATATATTCTCTTGTCAGATTATTTTTGCAAGTGATAATTTTCTTGCTGTGATGGAAGTAGTAACGGTTCATAGCAAAGTGACTGTATTGTAAAAGGTTGGATTTAACCTGACATATTCAGGAATAGAATTGAATAAGCGCTGACAATTTTGGCATTTTTGAAAGACCGCGTCCGGCCAAAAGCTGTCATTACATCCACTCATCAGAAATGACTTATTCTCAGCCAAATGGCCATTCAATCAAAACATTCAGAAAGTCCGCTTCTGCCCCCCCCCAATCAGCAGTTCAAAAGGTTTTTTAATGAAAACTGTATGGTATGTAATGCTTGTGACTAACATTATTTGATGCTATTTAAATCTTAAGCAATCAGGCTATTTTATCCAACTTATGCTGATGGGATGTAGTACACATATAATGTGTGTGCAATGCAATACACATATTTTGAGTACGAAATTATGACCACAGAAAAACCATTTTTATACACGGCATTTGGCGATTTAGTTATGCAATTGCGACTAAAGGCTGGATTTGCCCAACAATCCGATCTTGCTAGTTTAGTGAAATCATGTCAGCAGACCGTCAGTCGCTGGGAATCAAGGCTTTCCCGTCCGCGAGTTAATCAGATGCCTTTGCTTGCTAGTGTTTTGAAAGTTGATCTTGCGGAGCTTCTTGTTGCAGCTGGATACACGGCACCTACACCAGTAGCAACTTTCGATAAACCGTTCCCAATTGATGCACTCAATCCTGATAGTTTTGAACGCTTTTGCTTCTATTTCTTGCAGGAAATGTATCCGACCGCCAAAGTGCATCGTGTTGGGGGGCAAGGGCACACTCAAGATGGTCTTGATATAGACGTGATCTTTCCTGACAAAATCTACTATACCTTTCAATGTAAACGTGTTGACAATTTTGGCCCCGAAAAAGTACATGTCGCAGTTGCCAAACATACCCGTGAGGCAACGAAGAAATTCTTGCTTCTCACTCGCCCTGCCGCAAGCCCTCAGGCTAGGCAAGCAATACGTGATTATGAAGATTGGGATATTTGGGATAGGGAAGACGTATCAAGAACCATACGGCAATACCTATCAAAAGATCAGCAGCTACGTCTTGTTGATACCTTTTTTCATGGTCAACGACTCGCATTACTTGGAGAGACAGAAGCAGGCCCGTGGCAGACCACCTTGCGATTTTTTGAGGCATTCACAGGAGAACAGAAAGTCTTTAGCCATCAATGGCGGCTTGTAGGGAGGGAGAAGGAAACAGAGGATATCGTTAACAGCTTGTCAAACCCTACTATTCGAGCCACCTTTCTCATCGGCTCAGGGGGGGGGCGGGAAATCGCGTGTACTAAAGCAGGCAGTGGAGAATTTCGAACAAACGAACAGGACGGTTCTAATCCGCTTCCTTTCGCCCACGGAAGATGCGACCAACAAAAGTTTGGAAGACTTGGGGCGAGGTGCGAAGCTATTAATCGTCGATGACGCGCATAATCGCGACGATCTGCAGCTCCTATTTCAGCACGCATCCATTCCGGCAAACAAGACAACGCTTCTGCTATCGTTTCGCCCATACGGTCTCGACTATATCAAAGGCCAAGCAAGCAACTTTGCTTTGACTGGCGGAAGCATCACGGAGATCAAACTTATTCCACTGAATTTAGATCAAGCCACGCAGCTTGCTACCCAAGTACTTGAAAAATTTGCTGTCCCCACCAGAGCTGCAAAGGATATTGCTCGGCTTACGCTCGACTGCCCACTCTTTACCGTTATAGGAGCACAGGTTGTCGCCAAAGGAAATATTCCTCTCGAACTCGCAAAAAACGAAGGTATTTTTCGCGATACGCTCTTTGGAAAATTCCGTGACATCATCGCTGGCCATGTCGGCAACAAAAGCGATGCAGAATCAATCAAGAAGCTGCTCAATGTTCTTGCACTTATTCAGCCTTTTCATCCTGAAGATAGCGCAGTCGCGCAAACAGTCGAGCAAGTTGAAGGACTTAGTTTGCCAGAAACCAACAGGCTCATTCGCCTATTGACTGAAGCGGGGGTATTGTTCAAGCGTGGCGGAAAATATCGGCTCTCACCTGACTTGCTGGCTGATTACATCATCGAAAAGGCCTGTATAGGGATAAACGGAAGGTCAACTGGATATGCGGAGCAGGTTTTTGATGCGGTCAGCTATGCATATATTGAGCATGTTCTCGTTAATCTTGGAAAGCTCGATTGGCGTCGCGCGAATGGCGATCCAAGCAATAGCAGCTTACTGGACGGCGTCTGGCAGAAATTAAAGCCTTCATGCGATTACTCAGACCCGCACATCAGTGCTGTCACAGCCGTCGCCTACTATCAGCCGGGACGTACACTTGAATTTGCCGAGCATCTTGTCCGCGAAGGTGCATATCTCCGCGATCTACCCACTCTCATCAAGCATGCAGCATACAATTTAGAGCACCTTCCGCGTGCTTGTGAATGCTTGTGGGATCTGGGAAAAAGCGATGATCGTGCGCTCCACCAGCATCCTGGTCATGCGATTCGCATCCTCTCCGAGTTATGTGCGGTAGAACCCAACAAACCCATCGAATATAACGAGGTAGTTGTTGAATTCGGGCTTTCACTGCTTGATCAGGAAGCCTCTTGGAAATATGCATACAACCCGTTCGACGTGCTTAACGGGATTATGAAAACAGAAGGACATACAACCACATCGAATCGTAATAGTTTCTCGTATGAACCGTTTCTAGTTCTATCTAGTGCTGTAACGACCCTTCGTCAAAAGGTCATTGATATCACCATAAATCTGCTCACGCATACAGACACAAAAATTGCCGTGCTAGCAGCCAAGTTCCTTCATGAGTGCCTGCGATACCCTACGGGGTTGTTTAATATGCAGATATCTACAGAATCCCATGATGTTTGGACGGTAGAGTTTGTTAGTACTTTGAAAAAGATTGAAGTGGCAGCGCAAGCCAATGAACTTGACCCGCTCGTTTTCATTGAACTCATTCGTTCAGTGTCGTGGCATGCTCACTATGCAAAGGAGGAGACGACACCACTTGCAAAGCGGCTAGTAGACTCACTTCCCCAATCGCTTGAGTTTCGTACAACCCTCGCATTTATTGATGGATACGGGCAGCTTCTTGAGCGCTTGGACTATGAACAGCACAAGCAGGAGCGGAGCCAGCATTTAGTAACACTTACAAGCAATCTCCTTTCCGCATATCCAAACGGGGAGAAACTCCGCACTTTCTTGGAAATTATGCTAGCCAACATTGATCAAAACTATGCCGGTGGAAATGCATCACCTCATGTTCTGTATGAGATGCTCATCCAATCTTCAAATGCCCTTGCTCAAGCAACGGCAGAAAATGCTCTCCAAGATGCCAGTTCAAGGACAAAACAGTTTGCGGGTATCGCACTCTCGAAGCTGATGAGTGATAACCATGCTTATGGATTAACTGTCGCTCGAAAGTTCATCGAAACAGATTTGCCTGAACTACTTAAAGCGATCGGTCGAGCCTACAGCACACTAGACCTGAAAGACGATGGGTATACAGAAGATGACTTGATGCTGCTTCGGTGTGTTCTATCGTCCAGAGACCAGTGGGTCGTTCGGAACGGAATTGGAGCAATCAGATCTGTAGCTAAGAACAACAAGCTACTTGCCATTGATCTGCTTAAGTGCGTTGATATCGGCATTTCAGGCAAAGTTGCGGACGAGGTTCTTATGCTCTTTCAGGGAGATGAAATGATTCCGTTTCGCTTGCTCACAGACAGTGATATTGAACATTTTCTCAAGAAGTTGATGACAATACCTGAGCTGGATGGGCATTGGATCGAAAAGTTCTTGTCAAAGGCTTCTAGGTATCACGCGCAATTTACCGCTGAGTTCTTCATGGCTAGGGTTGAATATGCGGCAAGTACAGATGACAGCTACCGCCCATGCAATTATGGGCCGTATCTTCACATACCTCTACGCTTTCGAGAATCAGAGGAGTTTGGTTCACTTCTTCGACAGGTGGCTCAGTGGATGAAAAACCTTACCGAAAAGGATTATTACGCCGGTGAACTATTTAGTGTGATGTTTAGCCCCTTGGATGACGAGCTACTTGGATCCATCCAAGACTGGGTCGAAGTAAGCACACCTGACGATATGCGAATCATCTCTCAAGTACTTAGCAAGAGCGGTCCGAACTTTGTATTCGAGCAACGTGCTTTCGTAACTCGATTTATGGACAAGGCAAAGCAGCATGGAAAAGAGATGCTCGAAAATGCGATGAGTGCACTATACATTTCAGCCATTCCTGACTCGAAATCGGGCATTCCCGGGGAACCGTTCCCCGAAGACGTCAAGATGCATGATAATGCAGAAAAAGCACTTCAGGAAATCCCTAGATTCGCGCCAGCACGTCGCCTATATGAATCATTAAAGAAAAGCGCAGAGGATGGTATCAATCGCTCGCGCAGAGACCGTGAAGCATTCGAAGGTGAGTGATTTATATCAACGTCTAGCCAATTGAGAAAATCAGAGCTTGTCCAAAACTGGATATCGATCACGAAGAGACCAGCAGATCTTTGTCCTTTCTGATAGCTTGTTGGGCTATCCTATAGCCGTTACACAAACCAAAGGAATTTCTATGAATAGAAAATTTTCCGCTGTAGCAGTCATTATCGACGCCATGGTTCTTGCGCTACCAGTTACAGCAGCCACACTCTCGCCTATCACCAAGCACTTTGGAATGTGTGACGCATCCGCCGCCGTCCCTGTTGGATCTAATCTATTTATCGTCGCCAACGACGAAGACAACAAACTGAGGGTCTATAAAAGGAATGAGTCCGGTGAATCAATATACTCGCAGGATCTTTCTTCATTTCTGCAAATTGATCCCAAGCATCCGGAAGCTGATATCGAGGGAGCTACTCGCATTAAGAATCGTATCTACTGGATCACCTCACATGGTTCAAACAAAGAGGGCAAGACGCGTCCTAACCGCCACCGTTTTTTTGCAACAGAAATCGAAACTATCGGCGGAAAGTTCAATTTGAAGCCTATTGGCATACCTTTCCTTGGCCTAGTCAAAGCCTTTGAAGATTCCCCAGAACTAAAGGGTTACAATCTTGGAGAATCCGCGAAGAATGCTCCAGAATCCAAGAATGGGCTCAACATCGAAGGACTAACTAAAACCCCGCAAGGTACCCTGTTGATCGGATTCCGTAACCCTATTCCGGAGGGAAGGGCGTTGCTGGTTCCATTGGAAAATCCACAAGAAGTCATTACTGGAAATGAAAAACCAAAGCTGGGTAAGCCAATACTTCTGGCATTGAATGGATTAGGTATACGCAGTATTGAATACTCGGATGCCAAAGGAGCGTACTTCATTATTGCAGGCCCCTATGACGATAATGGCGTTTTCCAGCTTTATCAATGGTCAGGCAATCCTTCCGAAGCACCTGAATCAATTAAGACTGACTTCCGAGGATTACATCCAGAGGCATTGGTTGTTTATCCGAAGAAAAAAGAAATAATTTAGATCATTAGTGATGATGGATCAAAATCGATAAACGGACAAAATTGCAAAGGTTTGGCTAAGGCCCAGGATAAGAACTTTCGCAGCACTTGGGTAAACATAGAGCCTTAATAAAACCTTTTCCTCGGGGTTCTGGTGGCATTGACACACGGATAAAGTTATTCCAGCAGTACTCACCCTTATATAGATGCTCAATACCCAGCTCTTTCCATAAATCATCACATTCGTTTCTTTGGTCGTGAGAAATATAGCGATCGTATATAGAGTCCGCCATTAAACAGTTTGATTTTTCATAGCAGAGAAGGCCGGGATGCGGAGATTCTACTAAATCTTTTTAATGGCCGGATCAATAATTGCACTGATAGCATAAAATTATTCTTCCATTGGAAGACGAAAAACAGAGGAAACCTCAGTTGACGACCAAACCGTTCCCAGATATATTTAATTGTGGTGGAAAAGAGTTTTTATTTTTCCTATACGCGAAGCGGTGTATATTTCTTTTTGTATCTTCACGCCGTTATCTACGCACTGCACGTTCCCCGGCCTGCGCGGCCACACAATGGAGATCACCATGCGCAACTTCCGTTATCGCTGGATGCTTGTAACGCTGCTTGTGTTCGCCACGCTCGGTTGTGATCAGCGGGTCCCGATTCCTGCGCCGGAGCAGGACGCCAATCCCATTATCCACGTCGGCGCGGTCGCTTCCGGTGGCGGTGAGATCAAAGTGCCAGATGCGCACACCGGGAGTTGCGCCTCGCCGTGCAAGAACCCGGTGAGCACCGGCGCACAACTGGTGCTGTCGATTTCTGCGCAGAATCCGGGCGGCGTGAAATATCTTTCGGCGGTCATCTCTGAAACCGGCAAGCCCTCCTACAGCGTGCAACTCGAAAGCCAGCCGGACAAGCAGAACCGCGTGCCGACGCAATTGACGATCGCAGGCCACAATGGCACCGGCGGTGTAGGCAATACGCCTATCGGCGCGAAGATGAATAATCCGATCGGGACGTTTACTGCGCTCGTGTCCGCGACGAACTACAACGACATGACGTCGCTCTACACGGTTACCTACTATGTCGACGGCCATGTGCAGGCGAGCCTTGCGGCGTCTCCTGCCAGCATCTACCCAGGAGATAGCTCGACCCTCACCTGGAACACAACTCATGCCACCAGTGTGCGGATCGATCCGCTTGGCACGCAACCACCCAGCGGCTCCAAAACCGTCACCCCGAACGCCACCACCACTTACACGCTTACCGCCAAGGATTGGCTCGAAAGCACGACAAAAAGTGCGACGGTCACTGTTGGGGAGCGGCCGAAAGAAGGCTGTCTCGCCGGTGGTTTGAACTTCGTTTGGGATCCCGGCCGCTATGGTGGTACCGGCGAGATCACCGTCGGCGTTCGCTTCCACGGCACGCTTAAGAGCGCGCCGGTGTCGGGCAGCACTGCCGCGATGCAATTCACGAAAACCGAGTCACCGACGCTGAGCAACTACGCGGGCTACAAGGCCGTTCCGTTCCAAGCTTGCCAACTGATGACCGGAACATGGGCTGTAACGGCGGAAGTGATTTCCGGCCCGCTGCCGAAGCGGAGCATTCCTTGCACCGCGATCGTTCCCGGCTCAGTGGAATTCAATTACGAAGATAGTACCTGCCTGCCTTAGATTGAGAAGTGCGTCAGAGAACAGAATCAATACTGTCAGACACTATTGATCGCTTGTGGGAACAGCCCACACTTCGCCTATTGTCAGTGGCTTCACTGAATTGTTGTCGAAAGAGTATCTGTATGAATCACCCCGGGTTCTCTGGAGGCTGTTTGGTTTAAGTAACTTTGGCAGAATCCGAGTTGGCTAACTGCCGGTAGTATTGTGCCTCAGCTTCTGCAGGCGGTATATAGCCGATGGGTCCCAGCAAACGCTGGTGATTGAACCAGAACACCCAGTTCAACGTCGCCAATTCAACGGATTCCCTGTTTTTCCATGGCCCCTGCTTGTGAATCAATTCAGCTTTGTAAAGCCCGTTGATCGTTTCGGCTAGTGCGTTGTCGTAGCTATCTCCTTTACTGCCAACAGACGGTTCTATTCCAGCCTCGGCAAGCCGCTCCGTATAACGGATAGAGACATACTGGGAACCCCGGTCGCTGTGGTGAATCAAGGCACCCAGCTCCGGTTGCCGGGCGTATAAAGCCTGCTCCAGCGCATCCAGTACGAAGTCCGTGTGCATGCTGGAACTGACCCGCCAACCCACGATGCACCGGGCAAACACGTCAATGACGAACGCGACATACAGCCAGCCCTGCCAGGTGGAAACATAGGTAAAATCCGACACCCATAACTGGTTTGGGCGATCCGCCTTGAATTGCCGGTTTACGCGATCCAGCGGGCACGGCAGCGCCTTGTCTGAAACCGTCGTGCGGACAATCTTACCGCGCCGCACACCTTCCAGCCCCAACCGTTTCATGAGCCGTTCAACAGTGCAGCGAGCTACCTGTATTCCTTCGCGCTTAAGTTGCCGCCATACCTTGTCGGCACCATACACCTGCAGGTTGGCTTGCCAGACTCGTTGTATCTGCGGCATCAACTCGTCATCACGAATAGCTCGGGCACAGCGTAATGCCGGATTACGCAGTTCGACAGCGTGACGTCGATACCCTGACGGGGCGACCTGCAAAACCTTGCAGATCGGCTCGACCCCGTGGGTGTCACGATACCGGTCGATAAACGACTGAGCTTCCCCCGAAAAATAGTCTTCCAAGGGTGACATACAATTAACGTTACTATTGAGAGGAAGACGATGAAGAAGATACCGAAGCAGGAATACACGACCGAGTTCAAGGAGCAAGCGGTCAAGCAAGTGAAGATGGGAAAGTCGATTGTTCTGGTAGCGAAGGAACTGGGGCTGGTAGAACAAACACTGCGCAACTGGGTAAAGTTGGCGTAGGCAGGCAAACTTAACGGTAAGGGTACCAAGGTTGTCACACCGGAACAAATGGATCTATCCCGGTTACGTGCTGAGAACGTAAGGCTGAAACGGGAGTGTGAGATCCTAAAAAAAGCAACGGCGTACTTCGCGAGAGATGTTGTGCGAAGTACGCCTGGATTGATAAGCAACGGGAGTTTTCTCTCGCCGAGATGTGTACGATATTAGATGTCAGCGTGAGCGGATACCGGTCGTAGAAGCGTGGTGGCAAACCGGATCGCAAACGCCTCACCGACATTCAAATGCTGACGCTGATCCAATCTATTCATGCCGAACTCAAGGGGATCTACGGTAGTCCGAGAATGGTCAGAGAATTGCGTGACCGTGGGTTTCCAGCTTCCAAGAAGCGGGTTGAACGTCTAATGCGAGAGAACGGCATTCGTGCAAGGCACAAGCGGCGCTACAAGATAACGACGGACTCCAGGCACAATCTGCCGATTGCACCGAATCTGCTGGATCGGAATTTCAACCCAGTCGCGCCTAATCAGGTCTGGACGTTCGACTTCACTTACCTATGGACAGATGAGGGCTGGCTATATCTGGCTATCGTGCTTGATCTGTTTAACCGTGAGGTGGTTGGCTGGTCGCTGAAACCGCGCATGACTGCAGACATCGTTACAGATGCACTAACGATGGCATGGTTTCGCAAGAAACCTGCAGCAGGATTGATGCACCACTCAGATCGGGGTAGCCAATATGCCAGCAAAGAATTTCAGAGAAGGCTCAAGAAATACGGCATGATCTGCTCAATGAGCCGTAAAGGTAATTGTTGGGATAATGCCCCAACCGAAAGTTGGTTCAATAGCTTCAAGAACGAGCGAGTACATGGACTGCGTTATGAAACACGCGCAGAGATGGCTGCCATGAGCTTCGAGTACATCGAGGTACTTTACAACCGGAAACGGCAGCACTCAACGTTAGGCTATAAATCGCCAATGAGGTTTCTAAATGACTGGCTAATCCTCAACAGAAGAAAAAGCTGATAGCATAAAACTGTTCGCCTGTTGGAAGACGAAAAACAGAGGGAACCTCAGTCGATATCAGCGCTATCTTGCCACTCAAGAAAAAATCCCAGACAATTGAATCATCGGTTCATAAAAAAAGCGTGAAACTTTAGTTTGTGATCATCCTATCAGCAAGCAGCATCTGTAGAAAAAAATGATCCTGGAAAGCTGCCAGCAGATTTTAAGTTTGATCGTATCGAAACGAAATTTGAGTGCTTTTCTGAACATAGCAAATTCTCCCTGAATTAATATTGCTTACATTCCTGAGTTTCGACATGGGAATATAATCATTCTTGCCTTGTCTCATCAAATTTCCTAACACAGCACAATCTACATCCTTGAAATGGTCTATGCCCAACTATAAAACTATGGGCTCCATGAAAATCAGCATACCTCATTCAGATCGTCAAGCAGAAAGATAGGGTGTTGGCTAAAATCGTTCTGTAGGGTGAGCTGAACAGGAGGTTTTGTCGAATCAAGAAAATTCAGTTTGGCGATGAGCATCGAACTAAGCTCAGTCATTGCTTGTTCAAGAGGCAGTAAAATTTTAGTGCTGTCAAATGGACGATCCTTATGAAGGACCATCGGTGTAATCGCGACATCTTGTGCATTCAGCAAGGTAATCAGAATATCGATTCGATCAATACCCATAGTGACAAAATTCACCTTTGTAGCGTTTACTGAAAAAAGATATTGAACGTTCTGCACATCGACCGTCTGGAATTGAACAAATTTAAAAAGATCTGTTTTCGTCAAATTATCAGCGATCTGGAGTTCACAATCGCACAACAAACCCAATTCTTTGTGGTCAGCAGGCAAGTCCATGGCAAATATCCCCTTAGCAGGAATTACTTCACCAACCGGCACTACTGAAACATTCTGTGGCGTGAGCAGAGCGATTCTTGTCACGAAAAGATCGAATGACGACCCATTCTCGAGAATCGCTTTCTGATTAGCTTCATCAACCCGAAGAGCCATACCAGCTGATCCATTGGTCTGGGTATTTGTGAAATTTAAGAGCACGGGAACTTCGATCGGAATCGGAAATGCATCATCGAGACGAATACCAAGCATTCCAGTGAGAAACGGTTCGTGTGTTATCCGTAATTGCGCAATAAACATATTGGCATTGGCAACGGCTGGAGTGCCTCCGACCTGTTCTCTGATTTCGGTAGAGAGAGTAACGCCGTGAAGATCGGTTGCCTCGTTGACGAAGTGGAATGAAGTGAGAAACGGTGTCACAAGCTCGGATTCGGATTCTAGCTTAAAGCTTCGCGGCAAGTGAAAAGTCAGATTATGGAGTTCTAGTTCCGATTGATCATTGATCTCGTTAATGAGCAACAGGAGATCAATACTGCTGACGTCAGGAATAAGCGTAAAACTGAACTGGAATTTGCAACCTGCGTTGAGTCCCGGCGAGCTATCGACCAAAGCATTGCAAACCGCTGCACAACTATCGGATTCGCGCAAGATAACATAACGGGAAGGGATCACCAGAATTGTCCGACTAACCACACCCAGATAGAGTTTACTGATGGAAGGATAACGAGCTGAAACATCTCCTAAGGTCCGGAATTCAACGAATTCAGTCTGATGCGCATTGAAATTGCGAAGATCCTCGGCATTTATGATTACATGAGGTGTACTGATTGAAGCGATAGTGTATTTAAGACGATACAGATCCGCTTCGTACTTTCGATTGATATCTAGTGAAATACTGTAGGGAATAGGGATAGTCCCGAGCATTGCCATATTACTAGATATGTGCGATTGTGGGATTCTCCCCCAAGCTTGATAGCTTGCTGAAACTCGACATCTGACTGAGCTCCCGGCTATCAAACCTTGATAGAGACTGATAACGCGGATACCGAAAATGTTATCGACGGCAAACAGATAAGTTCCGTCATCGTTGGGTGTAAGAGTGGCTGAGCAAGCGAATGACTCGGAAATACCTTGTTGGTTGACCATTTGAATGACGATGTCTCCCATAAGGTTTTGCAAAGGAACTTCTCGCAGATTTCCCTTTGGATTCTCGGCGCTCCAGGCTATTGCATCCGATGGTATGATTTTTTTTATTGTCATCGTAAACCGGCACTTATTAAACGGGTTGCCGGTAGCTTGCTCGATCTCGGCAGTTTGGCTTGCCGCAAATCCGAATGCAAGATCAGGATCATCGATCAGGGAAAAGCTTGGCAGATACCACTTCTGACCAAGTTGCGAAGGAACTGAAAAGAGATTACCGGTCTGTTCAGCGATATGAGGCACATCTAAGGGAGGTGTGGAAGGATGAGGTACATCCGCTGGAATCATATCACGATTCACAGCGCGAAGAGCGATCCGGCTTTCATCGAAACGTAAAGTACGGGCACTAACAGCTGTAGGTGCCTGGGCTACAAATTTCTGGTGACTTACTGAATCAAGCATTTGCGTGGTTGTGGAAGCTCGGGATACCGCTACAAATTCCTGGCGACTTACTGAATCTAGCGCGTGCTTGTCTGTGGCCTGGGCTACAAATATCTGGTGATTCACTAAATCTGACGTCTGCTTTTTTCCAAATTCAACGAATATCGGTTTCATGGGCATAAAGCCTCCTAATACTGTATAGAAATAGATCCTGGAATATATTTTTGATTATGTAAACTATGGATGCTTAAATGTTATTCTTTTCAATTATCAGAGAAGAAAATCTCTTAATGTAATCATTGATTGTTGCTATCTTATCCACCGGAGGAGGAGGCAATAGAAGCTTCACCGGATTCACATACTTGATGCGCCCAGTCGGCAAGTCAATTTTTATGGGTTCCTTTGTCTCGTAAGCAACGGGGGGGTCAGTAAAATCCGGGCCAACCACTTGAACCTCGAGCTCGTATGTGAAAGCGGTTTCATTGAAGTACTTGTCGGAGAATATCTCCCAAATAATATTCTTCTCGTTCTCCGCAGTGATGTTGAATCGGTCTGTGCGCTCACCGATTTTGCACACCAAGGTCACAGAAATTGCCGCGTTAGGAATCCTTTGGCTAAGCATGAACTTGACAAATGTATATCCTACCTCATCGGGTGTAATGACGGGAGCATGACTCTTTGTCCGCACTTCCTTGGTGAAGGTCGACCCACCATTGGACAACTCGACACGTGGATCGCCTGGATCGTAGACAATCGTTTTACGAAGAATCACTTCATCAACATCCCAACCGGGAACAGGATCCTGCATCTTCATAAACGCAATATTCACGATCTCTTTGCCATTCTCCTTATTATTCCACAGAATCAACTCACTTGGCCTGTTCTGATCCTTATGACCAGTGACGTAGTGAAAGCCTTCACCGCGGAATTGAGGGTTTGGCTTTTTGTTTTCTCCAAATGAATTCGAGAAATCCGGATAACCAACTTCGAGTTGAATCGAAGTGATCGGATCATTGAGCTTAGTGCCATCGGGCAAAGCTTCATCCCAATTAACGTTTGTGGTAGCAGCAACCTGGAGTTTTTTAAAATATTCACCAATATCTACTACTGCCAGATATTTATCAAGATTCGCCTTGATTGCTGGCTCTAGATCATTTAGATCACCGGATTTAGTGTCATAGACCGCGATAGTCCCGTTGATCTCCAAAGTTTGAGTAAAATGCACACTACGCTTCTGATAGTTAGATTTCATCGAGACGTTGGAACCTCCAAAGATACTGCTGAAGAATCCACGATCGGCAGTTGCGGGAGTGTCTGGCTTTGGATTGAAATCAAAAATCTCATGCTTTACCATGTCGAGAGCAAACTTTCTTATATCTTCGACTTGAGATTCAATCATTTTCTTCAATGCATCATCTACCACGGCGTTATTCATAGTGATTTTTGTCGATATTCCACCGCTTGTTACGGTACTTTGATAAGCATGGGAAAGTGAGATGCTGTCAAGTCCCAGAAATCCCCCTGCTGAGAGTGCTACGGAAAACTGTTCGAACACTTTGTCGACATCGACCTTCACCTCAACCTGGCACGCATTAATATAAAATTGCTGTTTCAGATTGTAGTGGACTGTAAACGGTGACATCCCTTTCTTCAGGGAGCCGACAATCGCACCTGCAGCAAGCTCGTTACAGGTGACCAGGAAGGCGCTTATGCCGGTCGCCTCGATACTTCCTTTCCCAGCACCTTGAGCACTAATAAACATAGGCATCTTGGCCGGCCCGACTTTAATTAAATCTGGCACTTCGATCGTAGCATTATTCTCAACAATCGTGACGATTCCAAGCTCTGGATTGGGTTCATCTGGTCTAATGCCATCCAACTGCTTCAACTTTTTGGTCGCGCCCCGTATTACGCTGTCTGGCACTGCAAATGTTGTCGCAAATGTGCAGAATGAGCCCCCTGTTTCGACGGCTCCTCCCGTGGTCACGTCGTCAGTAATGCCGATCGTAGTCTCACCTGTGAGCAGTCCCTTAAATAACGTCATCCCGAAATCAAAGTCTGCTGGAGAAGTCTGTTTTTTGGCGAGAAACACTCGTTGCGGAACAAAATAATAATGAGTCGGCATCCCGTTTGCCCTCAACATGTGGTTGTTCGCATCAGGATAGACCTCAAGCTGGAATTCTCGACCAGTCTCATCATTCTGCGTAATAGTGATAAAGTTTGGCCCGAAAAGAGGGCCGAGAGGGGAAAGCAAATCAGAGGTCATAATTAAATCTCCTGTTAATGATTAGAAGAACGATGGTTCATAGCGGCGTGATCTCTGATCTGCCACATAGCATTGATTAAAACGCGAACCGGGCTTGCACAGCACCGTAGTAATTATTGATGAAGGCATCCATAGGCACCTCAAGCGCCTGACTGCCACCCCAAGTCCAGATATTGAAAAATACTGCGTCTCTCTCCACATCTTTAGAGGTTTCCCCGATGATGACCACCCAATGATTGGGAAACTCTGTTAATGGCCAGGAGGTATTGGCGGGTAGGTTACGTGCGGCTCGAATGAGATCAGCATTAATGAGTCCCGCGACATCGGTACCTTCGGCATTCAGCAATCCCGTTGCATGGGGGATGCCAGCGGATTGCATCCAGTTTGCTTCATTGAGAACTGAAGAATACAATCCCGTTTTCTTAAGCCAGTCGCAAAGTTCAGCTGGCGTAGTCCCTGCAGCGAGCATCTCGTCAGGTGTTCCATGGAAGGAGCCAGTCCAGAAAGCATTGGTTGCATTACGTAGGGCACCCATCACCATCCAATCTGCCTGCGGGCAAATTGATCCTCCCATATTTGGGATAAAATCTGAATAGTTTTTCTCGAGAATCTCATCTCCAGGAATCACAGATAATTGCCCGAGTTCAGCCTTCCCATTGTTAAACAGGCTGGTTGAAAAACTCGCAAACATAAGTGGATCGCGTTTGATAACAAACTGGAAGAATGCAGCAGGGCCACATAGATTCATCGCACCTTGCTGGATCAACCGTCCTGCAACATCCGGCTGGTCTTCAGCATCGCTGCTTTCGCTGCCGATTAGTTCAAGTAGTCGGTTGGCCACATCGACTCGATTTAGGAATGGCCATGCACTATCACCAATTTCTGTGCTAAATGCATCAATGACGCTTCTAGCATCTGCAATTGTTGAATTACGCAACTTATCAAAGGATTTGCTATCTTCTAAAAAAGTATCTAGTTGATCAGCATCGTCAAAGGCCAATTCATTCCCACTATTACTCATAATGTATCTCCTCACTTTTAAATATTCTGGCAGTTACAGTGTATTTTTATGACTCTGAACCGCCAGAACCCGCATCTATAACTGCCAGTACTACTGGTTAAAGGCTAGGCAGTGGTACATAAAACCGGATACTTTTTTAAGCAGCCTTTCTACACATGAACGCCCACTATTTTGCTAAGCTTTCAGTCTATGATTTTTAAAAGGTTTCTCTTAGCGATCATCTTGAGCACGACAGTGGATAACGCACACCATTCCATGTCGTCCATCCACTCGTGTTATTGTTTACCGGCTTGCCCAAATACCATTGATTACCATCAGCATGACGAAAAAAGATGCCTCCTTTTTTACCTACTTGAAGATTTGTTAATTGGACCCATTGAGAACCATTGTCAGAAAAATGGCCTCTCCATGTCACAGCAGAAGTAGAGCTGCAAATACCGTCGTCATCACAGCTTTGTTCGCTATTGTTCGCGATGTGCCACTCCATCCTAGCAGGCCTTCCATCGATCTTGCATGTCCAACTACCTGCCCACCAGCCACCAACTACCATGCTGGCTTTGACTGGTGTCGGCTCTACCAAGTAATGAGTAATAACAATTAGCACTGTAAGTAAAGAAAGTGGTTTTAGAATCATCATGATATGTTTCCTTGATATTGAATTTATGTTCGTGTTTTTATGCTTCTGAGCCCGCTGCTGCAAAATCCGTAACTGCTAGAAACTTAGGTTGTTGGTCTGGAAGTGGTACATCACTTGGCCAGCGATAGGCCACAATGTCAGAGCGATTAAATTCTGTGATAGATACTTGATCCCTCTGATTGCCACCAAGCCCATATACATGCTTATCATCCCAACCCACCACAAAAAATACATGTCCACCAACCAGTTTTCCAGTTTTATTGTCAATGCGTTTTTTTGTTGCGACAGCACCTAGTGCAACATCATCCAGTGCCTGTCCCCATTTCGCGTAATCCAATGCCCACAACGATCCATTACCTTTATGATTAGAGCGATTTAATACCGCTCCAACAAACGCAGCGCACCATGGTGTTTCATCATGAATAACCTCAGAATGTCCGGCATCTTTGAACAATCCAACAACGATAGGGTTATCTATTGATCCAGGTGATTCGTGTAAGCCGATCAACTTTTCCGCTTCCATAATCCAATCAGGTTTTGACATAACAGATCTCCAAATTTTCAATTTAGTTAATGTACATTGAGAATGTGCATTTCAATATGATCTTATGCATTTGCCATTCTGTACGTGATAATTCTCGCTTTCGTACTCATTTTTATCCGACTACGCATAGCCTCTGCTTACAATGACAAATGTTCCAACTGTTCCTATGGGCATACCACCAAGATCAACATCCGGTTTCGAATCGGGTCCATGAACTGCCCACACCGAACCTCTAATACTCATACTCCTACCGCCTGTGTTTAAAAAATTCTCAATGGGGAATGCCCAACCAGTAAGTTGATAGATTGCTCCCTTTGTTGGACCTTCCACTCCGATGCCAGTCGCTTCAAATTGCGCTGGATTTTTTCCAGATCCAAGAGCTCCTTTCACCGATACCGATAACTCAACACCTGGAAAGAAAGACAAGCGACCATCCAATACGTAACCATCGCTATCATTAACAGTGGATCTGAATGCTTGACCACATATGAATTCCCCTCTGGCCCATTTCCTCGCTGTAACTGCTTTACCTGGTAGGTCATCGACTTCCTCAGGTGTTGGCAGAACCAAATAGCTCTGATAAAACCAATCCTGAAACTCAAATCCAGGAAACCATGAGTCTTTATCTGTTGCTATCATTTTTAAAATCTCCTGTTTTATTTCATTAATTAGAAACTTAATGTAAATTGATATGATGTGGTTAAAAAATTGACCAATCTATTGATCCTCATGCCATTTGTCAGCAACAAGGCTTGTAACAGCAATACGTTATGTTTCAGCTTGCTGATTCAATTATGGCGAGAGCACCGGCTGATTAATAGACCACAGTCGTAGCACTACAACTGTAGTAGTTTAAGAGGCAAATCATGCACAAATTTATTTTTCCGGAGTGGCTTCAGAAAATTGCTGCTGCAGTGTTGGAAACACTGATTCCTCCTCAACCTTTCCCGCCGGCACAAGAGCAGGAATTTCGCACAGCGCACGCTAAACGGTTTCTTCCACACCGCCGTGCCACCTTGCTGATCACCCTTCTCACCTGGTCTATTTTTGCTTATTGGGATTGGATTAGTTATGAAGCCCAAACATGGATTTATACTACGCAGATGTTTGCAACCATTATGGCTATTCGCTTGGCTGGCGCCATTATGCTTGGAATCTGCCTTGTAATGTTCTGGACACGTGACATACATAATGAGAAAGTGGCAACAGCTCTAGGTATAGGCACATCCACGTTTTGCTGCTTCGGGATCATTGCCATGTTTTTCATCGCCCCAACCCCTGTCAACTACCAGTTCTATTTTTTCGGCTTGATTCTAGCCGTCACTTTTACTTTTGGATTACTGTATATCTTTGCTAGGCCGCTGATCATACAGGCAGTGGTAATAGCTTGCTCCCTCATTCTGATCAATCAGTTACATCCTGCTTTTGAGGCCGACTTTACCTTTGCCGTGTTTTTTTATTACTTCTGTTTCTGTTTCTTTGGGGTGAGTCATGCGGTTCGTTTCGAGGTGAGTGAGCGCGAACGCTTCATACGGGAACAAGCACTGGAAGAGCAACGTCAGATTGCCAATCAGGAAAGACACCTGGCAACTGCAGCCAGTGCTCGGGCAGAGCAAGAAGCTGAGAATGCGCGGCTTGAACGTAAACGCAGCGTTGAAACTATGACGGCGGCTGCGCAGCAGCGCGAAATATTCATCAACCTACTCAAGCGTAAAACGGAAGAACGCCAACGCTTTATTCGAGCAGCCTATCATGACACCATGCAGCCTCTGGCTGCAATCGGCGCACAGGCCGTGATGATGAAAATGGATCCCAATCTGAGATCCAATCTCTCGGCAACTGAAGCATTAAACGAAATCGGACGATCCGGGCGGGACATCGGAGACAGTATGCGTGGCATCTATGACCTGTTTCAGTGGGATGTGTACAAGGAAAAGCTGGAAGTTGTTTCGATGAAAAAGCTATTAATGGAGATCGAGAAACGCTTCGCCGAATCTGCAAAATTAGCGAATCTTCAGTTTCGTGTTCATCAGTCGAGAACAAATGAATTGTATGGAAGAAGTGACTCAGCCATGCTCAAACGCGTGATTGAAAATCTGGTTTCCAATGCTCTCAAATACACGGAGAAAGGCGGCATCGTAGTGGGTACAGTAGCGCTTCACCACACACTGCGGATAGATATATGGGACACGGGCATTGGTATCGCACCCGAACAGCGCTCAAAAATATTCGAGGAATTCTATCAAGTGGATGAACAAGCGCCGGGAATCGGCCTTGGCCTACCCATCGTTCGCTTATTGGTTGAGCGTCTACCAGGACACAAGATAAGCTTTAGCTCCCAAGTAAATCGTGGTTCACATTTCTCGATTGATTTACCTAAATCTGATGCGCCTGCCCAATATGATGACGAACACTTACTGAATGTAAGCATACCCGCAGTTTCTCTGGCCGGAGCTTACGTGATCATCGTCGAGAACAATAAGAGCTTACTAAACGGGCTACGAGCATTGTTTGAATCTATCAACTGCATTGTACGCACAGCCACCAATCTAAAAGATTTCAACAAGCTAGTTGAAAATGCTCCTGATCGAGCACCGGATGTGGTCATCTCGGACTATCGGTTACGTAACAATCAGACTGGAGCCGAGGTTGCTAAACTCATTGAAGAACACTTTGATTGGACTGCCGTACCCATCGTCTTCTATTCGGCGGATTTTAATATTCCCAAAGAGTTACTTGCCAAGCCGCTTCGGTACACCGAACGTAAAGGAATCGCACTGGACTCCCTCATTACCAAAGTTCAGGAAGCCGTTTTAGCCGGGCGCTCCGCCCGCGTCCGGGAAGAAGAAGAAGAAATAATTCCCAGCAGTTGACCCGTCTTGGCAAAATGGCATTGCAGGCCGTACAAGTCGATTACGCCGAACTGATTGTACAATTTCGACAAATAGCGTCGAGTATTCGTAGGATTGATCTCTAATATTTTGGCCACTTTCCAGGGTGCGTTGCCCTGCATAGCAAGCCGCAACACATCAAACTCCCGTTCAGTGATATCCAAGTCAGCCGCAGTAATTGGCCGTGGTGGATCAGACAATAACGAATCAATACTGGGTTGGTCTATAGATTGCCCGATTTCCGTCATCTCGGATGGAAGCCACACACCACCGCCTATCGCACGTTGAATAGCTTCCAGCATAACTTCCAGAGAAGATGTCTTAGGAACAAATGAAACAGCTCCGGCCCTCAAGATCCGCTCCACAGCGCCTTTGCTGAGAAATTCCCCGGTCATTACGATAACAGGCGCTGACTTTTCCAGATCGCAAACTGCTTTAAGTAGATTCAATCCAACCTCACCACTACTTGCGCCCCCTACTTCTTGTGGAAGTTTCAGGTCAAGGAAAATCAAGTCCAGTTTCTCATCCCGAGCAAGCTGAAATCCCTCCTTGGCATCGGCTGCTTCAAAAATCTCCGCCTCTTTGTGCACCTGCAAAATCAGATTTCTTATTCCTGCACAAACCAAGCTGTGATCGTCGATAAGCAAAACTCGCATTCTAAATTCCTTCTCGCAAATAAGATAACGCCACTTTGCAGGTAACGATTTACCAAACTAGGTGCCCTTTTGTCAGTAAAACAAAGGGTACTGCCATAATTTTCTTTAAACATAAATGGAGATTACTGATTTTACCCTAAATGCACTACAATTAATAATACATTCAATTGGTTGGTTGTACTTAATGAAAATACGGAGAGAGAAATCATTCAATCATATGGAATTGTAGCCGCTTCTTCTCGTCGAGGTATCTGCTGCCTAATAAGCTATAGTTTATTTTATTTTTCAGCTCCGGCATTAGGCGCAGGTATTGCTTTGATGGAGCAAAGTGTTAAGGAATTGGGTCAGGCATTTTCTGGCGCACCAACTAATATCGAAGACGGCAGTATGGTTTTCTTTAATCCTGCGGCGATGAGCCAAGTCCGAGGCAAATTGGTAACTGTATCGGGATACATCATTGCGCCATCCAATCCCTTCCAAAATAGTTCCTCGCATTTAAGTCCGGTGCTTGGAGGCGCCCCTCTAACCGGAGGCAATGGAGGAGGACCAATAAATCCAGCTTTTATTCCAAACTTTTATTACGTTCAGGAACTAGCGAACCGGTTTACATTCGGCCTTGGCGTAAATGCTCCATTTGCTGCGCGAACTAGCTACCATCCCGATTGGAAAGGGCGTTATCAGGCCATAGACTCAGAAATAGTTACCTTAAACTTCAACCCATCCTTATCGTTCAAGGTAACGGAAAAATTTTCGCTTGGCGCCGGCTTCAATGTCCAGTACCTGCAATCCAAATTAACGAATGCTGTCGATTTAGGAGCAGCTTGTCTTCAAGCTCTGAGGGATCCTATATCTTGCGCTAGCCAGGGGCTCTTGCCGCAAGCAGCAGACGGACATGCCGCGCTCAAAGGTAATAGTGTAGGGTTTGGGTACAATTTCGGTGCATTTTATGCACCTACTCAAGATACCCGTCTGGGCGTCAGTTATCGATCCAGAGTTGCACATGAAGTGCACAGCAACGCGAATTTTTCTGTGCCTGACAACGCCATTGTGCTGACTCAAAGTAATTCTTTCGTCGATACCCATTCTCGTACTTCCGTTACATTACCTGACACTGTTTTGTTTGGTTTTTCCCACCGTCTTAATCATCGCTGGGCTATTTCCGCAGATGCGCTGTGGACACATTGGAGTCTTATACGGGAGCTCAGAACAGATTTCGCATCCGCACAACGTGACGATGTTCTAGATTTAAAATGGCGGGATACATGGCAATATGCTTTTGGTATCAATTATTTTTCAGAAACTAATAAATGGATTCTTAGAACTGGGTTTGCTTATGACCAAACACCCGTTCCAAGTTCACAGCTTAGATCACCACGAATCCCTGATAGTAGTCGTTATTGGCTGACCGTTGGTCTCACTTATTTAGTTCTAAAAAATATCAGTATCCATGCTGCTTATGCACATTTGTTTATGAATGATGCTTCCATCAACAAAACAGGCTCAAGTGCTGATTTTCTAGTAGGGCAATATTCTGAGCAATACAATATCGGCGGCCTGCAAATGGATTGGCGTTTTTGATTTAATTAAGCTTTGCGGATTTTCATGTTCCCTAGGAGTTGTTTTCCAAGATACGCCAAATATAAGGAAGTCACACACTGAATTCTCTCATTATTAAGGTTCAGGAAACTCTCCTAGCCGTCGCTCTACACGCGCACGGGAAGAAGAAATAATTCCCAGTAACTGACCCGTTTTAGCGAAGTGATATTGCAGGCCATACAAGTCAATCACTCCGAATTGATTGTACAATTTGGATAAGTAACGTCGGGTATTCGTAGGATTGATCTCCAATATCTTGGCCACTTTCCACGGTGCGTTGCCCTGCATCGCAAGCCGCAACACATCAAACTCCCGCTCTGTGATATTCAAGTCAGCCGCAGAAATTGGTTGTGGCTGATCAATATCTGTGATCATTTTCCAATCCTCCTGTCCTATTTATTACATAAATCAGAAACTAGAAAGCTCTTAAGTGGTTTCTTCTTTTATGATGCAGTTATGATGTGATCAAGAAAAATTCACCAATCCAGTTTTTACCTACACAAATAAAAGTATCCTGAGATATCTTTAGTCGAGAGTATGATGAGATTCATTCATTTCATAAATATCCCATGCGGCCTGGGCCATAAGTGCTAAACAATTTATTTCATTAGGCTTCTTGACTTATAGTCCTATAAAAAATCAGTGCTGATATAGTTTCATTTATCGTACTGATCAAATGACCTAGACCCCAAGCCCATAAAAGCACTACAAAAGGCCAGATTTGGCCAAAAGACATAGGCCGTATGGCCTGTTGTGCTATACCGGCTACACGCTTAATCTGAAACTTAATTAATAATAGCAAAGCTAAGTCAGTTAGCGCTTTGCGAGTAAGATAAAATCTGACTTCATTCGTAATTGATGGGAATTAACGATGAACAACACCAAGCAAAGATTTCAAGATGAAATTGAAGTGGAACGGATGTGGGTTTCAACCCAACAAGCAGGGTATTCGTTTTTCTGCATGTTACCTGTCACTGCCTTACTTGTTTTTGGGCTTTGGGATGTTGCTTCACATAGACAACTCATACTCTGGTTTATTTTATGGGCTGCGGTAAGTTTTATATTTTGGATGGTACTGCGGTTTTACCATACACATAAGAAAACGCTTAGCGCGAATCTCGGGCAATTTAAGCGCATCTTACTTTTAGTAACAGCCTTTTTTGGATTGGTTTGGGCAATGGCTATAGTTTGGTTCTTGGTGCCTTCTCAACCAGTCAATGTACTCACCATTAGCTTTGCCTTAATTATTCACGTAGTGGGCGTCATGTTAACAGCATTTTATTATTTGCCTGCAGTGATTATCGCTTCATTCCCACCTGCAATATTATTGATAAGTCTTCTTTTTCTACAGGGCGGAGATTCCTTCATTGCACCCGCTCTCATACTTTCATTATTGACTGTCTATGGTGTTACTACTAGCTTTAGGCTATCCGGAATACTTGATCATGCTTTGTACTTGAATTTTGAGAATGCTGCATTGCGTCGCGAAGCCGATGAAAAATCGGATTTGTTGAAAATAGCGCTGGAAGAATCCAAACAGGCCAATGCAGCCAAGACCCGTTTTTTGGCATCTGCCAGCCATGACTTACGCCAGCCAATTCATGCTTTAGGATTGTTCTTTGCGGAATTATCTGATCGAGTATATAGCCCGGAAACAGCTTTGGTGATAGGGCAAGTGGAAGATTCGATCACTGCCATTAATTCTATGCTGAATGCTTTACTCGACGTCTCTAAACTGGATGCCGGGGTCGTCAAGCCTAATATTGAACCATTTATTTTAGGGAAGCTGTTCATCCGCTTACAAGGGGAATTTAAGCAGATCGCACTGGAAAACCACAATGCATTGCACTTTCGTCAAACAACTGCAAAAGTAAATACTGATCCCGCCATGTTGGAACAAATGCTGCGTAACTTGATAGGAAACGCTTTACGCTACACTAAGAATGGGCGCATTTTGGTGGCTGCCCGTCCGCGCGGAGAAAACATTGAAATTCAGGTGTGGGACACTGGCTCAGGCATTCCTGACAATCAGCTTGATGAAATCTTTATGGAATTTCATCAATTGCATAATCCGGCACGGGATCGGCGACAAGGATTAGGGTTGGGGCTAGCAATTGTTAAAAGATTGGGTAATCTTTTAAATCACGATATCAAGGTAGTTTCACGCCTAGGTCATGGTTCTTGTTTTTCAATCATCTTGCCTTTGGCTCACGACACAGCGAACAATTTTCCTGAGCGGCAGATTACCAAAAATTATCTTTCCAACCACTCATTAGCAGGCCGCTCTATCTTAGTAGTGGACGATGATATCGCAGTCCAGGATGGTATGAAAGGATTGCTAACCCGCTGGGGAAGTCAGGTGACGACGGCTTCATCCCCTGATGAGCTGATGGAAAAACTGATTTCAAGTGAGCAAAAGTTTGAGTTACTGATTATTGATTACCGATTGCAAGAAAATATCTCTGGAATAGAGGTAGCAAGAAATCTCCAAGCCAACTTGGGATACCCAATTGCTGTATTAATCATCACTGGTGATACAGGCCCGGAACGATTACGTGAGGCCGATGCGAGTGGTTATCCTCTATTACACAAGCCGGTAGAACCTGCCAAACTGCGAAGCACTTTGCAATATCTTTTAATGAAATCGAATGCAGATAATAAATTGTTCAAGGCGTAGGAAACCAACCACGGCGCGTAGCTTCCGCCACTGCCTGCGTCCGGTTAAGTGCACCCAACACTCTCAGGATAGCAGCTACATGCTGCTTTACAGTTCCTTCTGCCATATTCAATGATTTAGCGATCGATTTATTCGGCAATCCTTGCGCCATAAGATCAAGAACTTCAATTTGGCGAGCTGTTAATAATAAACTCTGAGGTAGGTTTTTATCGTCGGTAGCTACCAAAGATTGCTCTGATTCGTGTAATTTACTCAATAACTTGGGTGGAATATAGACATCGCCCTGTAATACAAGGCGTAGCGCGGTCAACATTTCATGACTACTGCATGATTTAGGAATATAACCAACTGCTCCATTATCTAAAGCCAGCTTAACATGTTGAGGAGCTTCCGAGCCTGATAGCACTACAATTGGAATTGTAGGAGCTAAGTCCCGCAAACTGGGTAAGGCAGTCAACCCGTCAATACCGGGCAAATCTATATCTAGCAAGACTAAGTCAAGGTTACGGGTGTGGGTGATTAGTTGTCTTGCTTCTTCAATATTAGCCGCTTCAAGCACGATGACTTGTGAGTCCAGCTGGTGAAGCACATGAATAAGTGCTTCTCTAAACAGGGTATGATCGTCAACAAGCAAAACATGCATCGATTAGACACTCCCTGATTGTAATTCGTCTCGTAATTAAAGTATTAAAAATAATAGTAGCGACTTTTTTAAAAGAACGGTAGTGTTAAAGGAAAATACGCACCTCACTGGTTCATACAGCAATGTATCTGCGGGCTTAAAACTGATTGACAAAATCAATGGCGTCAGGTTACAGATCTTTGCATGTCGCCTAATAGAGATGCCCGTATACTCCGGGTCTTTTTGGTTTATCGCGGACGGCAAGAAATTGAGCATCACCAGAATCGGCTACAAAAAACAATACCCTGGCTTGCCGATTCCACCCGACAAGCTAGAGGCAGCCCATTAAACTTCAGTATCGGATAATTTTTGTAAAGAAAAAACAACTCCCGCCAACGGCGGCAACGTAATCGCAATCGAGTCAGAAAATCCCATCCAGGGCATCGGTACGCTGGCAATATTGCCTAAATTGCCGAGGTTGCTGCCACCGTAATAAGTGGAATCGCTGTTAAAGATTTCCCGGTAAATACCGCTGGCGGGAACACCGATACGATAAGCGCTGCGCGGAACCGGGGTGAAATTGAGAATCACCAATACAAATGTGCCGTCTTTGGCACGCCGCAGGTAGCTGATGACGGATTGATCGGCGTCCTGGCAGTCGATCCAGCTAAAACCTTCGGCAGCAAAATCGAGTTGATGCAAGGCGGGGGTGTTTTTATAACATTGATTCAAATCACGCAATGCAGCCTGAATTCCGGCGTGCTGTTGTTGTTGCAGCAAGGGCCAATCCAGCTCATGGCTCACGCGCCATTCCTGTTTCTGGGCAAATTCATTGCCCATGAAATTGAGCTTTTTGCCCGGCCAAGTCGTCTGGAAGACAAACAACAGGCGTACATTGGCAAATTTTTGCCAGGCATCGCCGGGCATTTTGTTGAAGAGAGAGCCTTTTCCATGCACCACTTCATCATGTGAGAACGGCAATACAAAGTTTTCCGTATACGCATACAGTTGGCTGAACGTCAGCTTATCGTGGTGATAGCGCCGGTGGACGGGGTCTTGTTGCATATAGGACAGCGTGTCGTGCATCCAGCCCATATTCCATTTCATCGAAAACCCCAGCCCGCCGAGATAGGTTGGGCGCGATACGGCCGGCCAAGCGGTGGATTCCTCCGCCAGGGTCAACGCGCCGGGAAACTCCTCGTGCACCATAATATTCAGCTCGCGCAGAAAATCGATCGCTTCCAGATTCTCCCTGCCGCCATATTTATTCGGCAGCCATTCGCCTTCTTTGCGCGAGTAATCCAGATACAGCATGGAAGCCACTGCGTCGACACGCAAGCCGTCCAGATGAAATTCGGATAGCCAGTAATGCGCGCTGGATATCAGGAATGATTTGACCTCGTTGCGGCCATAATTAAAGATATAAGTACCCCAATCCTGGTGAAATCCAAGGCGCGGGTCTTCATGTTCATACAATGCCGTGCCGTCAAAGCGTGCCAGCGCAAAAGTATCTTGCGGGAAATGCGCGGGCACCCAATCAAGGATTACACCGATATTTGCCTGGTGGCAGGCATCGACAAAAAACCGGAAATCATCGGGTGAACCGTAGCGGCTGGTGACCGCAAAATAGCCGGTGGTTTGGTAGCCCCACGATTCATCCAGCGGATGCTCTGAAACGGGCATCAATTCGATATGGGTATAGCCCATTTCCTGCACATAAGGCAACAGGTGCTGCGCCAATTCCCGGTAAGTGTAAAAACGGCCATCCGGATGCCGCTTCCACGATCCGGCGTGAATCTCAAGAATATTTAATGGCGCATGCAGCCAATCCCAATTATTGCGCTTCGCTATCCACGCTGCATCGCACCAGTCATAGGCACTTGTGGCAGGCGTCCGTGCCGCCGTGTTGGGACGGAGTTCATAGCGATTAGCATAAGGATCCGTCTTGAGAACAATTTCCCCGCTATCGCGATTGCGGATCTCATATTTGTAGAGTGAATCCGGCAACAGTCCCGGAATAAACAGCTCCCAGACACCGCTGGCGTGGTGTACCGCCATCGGATGAATGCGCCCATCCCAGCGATTAAAATCACCGACTACGCTGACACGCCCGGCGTTCGGTGCCCATACCGAAAAGCGCATGCCGTCCACATCGGCATTCCTGACCCGCTGCGCGCCGAGCATCCGGTAAGCCTGCCGCAACTTACCTTCATTGAACAGATACAAATCATGATCGGAAATTTGCAGTGGAAAAGCATACGGATCATACGTTTCATAGACGGTATGCTTTGCCCCTTTTTCTTCGATCCGCAACCGATACGGCATATCAGGCGGTGATTCCCCGCGCCACTCGAAAACCCCATGCGGATGAATACGTTGCATCGGCTCAAAACCGATGGCTGTCTTGATCCACACATTCACGTCATAGGGACGGAATACGCGCACCAAAGTTTGTCCGTGCTCTTTGTGCAGCCCAAGATACGCAAATGGATCGTGTAGCTGAGCCTTCAGCAATGCGTTCTGCAATGAATTGGTTTTATGCAAGGTGATCACATTTTATAGATGGTTAACTGGTCTAGAATGAATTATAGCTTGCCTGCCACCTTATACTACTTATACCGCGATTAACAATTAAAATAATAGTAAGGTGTAAGAAAATGCCATAATGCGATACTATATATTGAGATGAATCGGGGAGGATTACATCGCTATGGATAATAACGAACGGATGCATGCGAACGAATCCCAGGCGGAGTGCACAACCAGCACACGCTTCCATAACAGTGTTACGTACAATACGCTCGCATTGATACTAGCGGGCGGGCGCGGCAGCCGCCTGCATCAATTAACGGATTGGCGCGCCAAACCAGCAGTCCCTTTTGGCGGGAAATTCCGTATTATTGATTTCCCGCTTTCAAATTGTGTTAATTCGGGTGTCCGGCGTATCGGCGTCGTTACGCAATACAAATCACAGAGCCTGATCCGTCATATACAACATGGCTGGAGCTTTCTTGACGGCCGCTTCAAAGAATTTGTCGAACTGCTACCCGCTCAGCAACGAACCGCCGAAGAAACATGGTACCAGGGCACAGCCGATGCGGTATTCCAGAACGTCGATATTTTGCAGCGTCACGATGCGAAGTATGTATTGAT
Source organism: Nitrosomonas sp. Is79A3 (assembly GCF_000219585.1). Classification (NCBI taxonomy): domain Bacteria; kingdom Pseudomonadati; phylum Pseudomonadota; class Betaproteobacteria; order Nitrosomonadales; family Nitrosomonadaceae; genus Nitrosomonas; species Nitrosomonas sp. Is79A3. The sequence continues at coordinate 3,222,465 of NC_015731.1, forward strand.
TCTGGGCGGCGATCACATTTACAAAATGGATTACAGCAAGTTGCTGGACGAACATATCGAAAAGGCAGCGGATATGACGGTGGCTTGTCTTGAAGTTCCAGTAGAGGAAGCCAGTTCTTTTGGCGTGATGGGTGTCAATGATGCATGGCAAGTGACCAGTTTTGCTGAAAAACCAGACAATCCCGTACCGATACCGGGTCAGCCCGAAAAAGCGCTGGTGAGCATGGGGATTTATGTTTTTAATGCAGCATTTCTCTATGACCAATTAGTTCGTGACCATAACGCAGATCATTCGTCGCATGACTTTGGTAAAGATATCATCCCGTATTTGGTGCCTCGTTATCGCGTTTTTGCGCACCGGTTCCTGAACAGTTGCGTGAATATGGCTTCGGGAATACCTTATTGGCGCGATGTGGGCACGGTGGATGCTTATTGGGAAGCCAATTTAGACCTCATTTCCGTAACGCCGCAGCTCAATCTGTACGATGAAGATTGGCCGATCTGGACGCATCAGGAACAATTGCCTCCCGCCAAATTCGTTTTCGATGATGAAGATCGCCGTGGTCAGGCGCTGGATTCTTCCGTATCGGGAGGCTGTATCATCAGCGGAGCGACGGTTCGCCGTTCTTTACTGTTTTCCAACGTAAAAGTCCGCAGCTATAGCACTGTGGAGGATTCGGTCATACTACCCAATGTCGAAATTGGCCGGCATGCGCGTTTGCGGCGCGTGGTAGTCGAAAAACAGTGCGTCATCCCGGAAGGATTGGTAGCGGGATATGACGTAAAAGCGGATCGCAAACGATTTTATGTGACTGAAAAAGGCATCACATTGATTACACCGGAAATGCTGGGGCAGCAAATCCATAAAGTACGCTAATGACAAAAATCACATGATTATTATTAAATGAAGCAATTAAACCTTGTCTTGTTGTGGCACATGCATCAACCGGATTACCGGGATTATGTAACCAAAGAATTCGTCCTGCCTTGGGTGTATCTGCATGCCATCAAGGATTATACCGATATGGCTTACCACCTGGAGATGCATCCACAAACCAAAGCGGTTATCAATTTTGTACCGGTACTGCTGGATCAATTGGAAGATTTCACTGAACAATTTTCCACAAAACAGATGCGCAGCCCTTTGCTGCGTCTATTAGCCGCCCCCGAACTCGAGCACATCACCATGCAGGATCGGCTATATGTGTTCGACAGTTGCTTTCTCAGCAATCACGAAACGATGCTCAAGCCTTATCCGGCTTACAAACGACTGCATGAGCTCTACACTATTCTGAACAAGCGCGGTGAACGGGAATTAACTTATTTTTCCGGGCAATATCTGGCCGATCTGCTGGTGTGGTATCACTTGGCATGGATGGGCGAAAGTGTGCGCCGGAATAACGAGTTCGTGATGAAACTGATGGCGAAAAGCGAAGGATTCACCCATGCGGATCGGTTGCAGTTGTTCAACCTGATCGGGGAGCTGATTCAGAAATTGATTCCGCGCTACCGCAAACTCGCTGAATCCGGTCAAATTGAATTATCCACCACACCGCATTATCATCCGCTCGCCCCGCTGATGATTGATTTTTCTTCCGCCCGGGACAGTCAACCCGATGTTACCTTACCGGCGCATACTATTTACCCCGGCGGGCGCGGCCGCGTCGCGTTTCATCTGTCCTCGGCAATCGCCAGTCACACGCAGCGTTTTAATGAAAAACCCACCGGTATCTGGCCTGCTGAAGGCGCCGTATCAACCGCATTATTGAAAATCCTGGCAGAACAAAATTGTCAGTGGAGCGCCAGTGGTGAAGGTGTTTTGGTGAATAGCCTGCGCGCCGCTTATCCGGATACCCCGTTGCCGGATCGCAATAGTTATTTATATCACCCCTACCGGATAGCCGGAGAGACAGAACAAATCACGTGTTTTTTTCGTGATGATCAATTATCCGATCTGATTGGTTTTGAATATTCCAGATGGTTTGGACGTGATGCGGCAGAAAATTTCATACAATCTCTGGAACATATCTACCATAACACACCCGCTGAGGAGAATCCGGTTGTCAGTGTCATCCTGGATGGAGAAAATGCCTGGGAATCTTATCCTTACAATGGATTTTATTTTCTTGATGATCTTTACAGTTTACTCGACAACCACCCGTTTATTCGCACCACAACTTATCGTGATTATGTCGCCAGCGCTGAAAACAGGGATAAGATTATGACATTACCGACGCTGGCTGCCGGAAGTTGGGTATATGGAACGTTTTCCACCTGGATTGGCGACAAGGAAAAGAATTATGCCTGGGATATGCTATGTGCAGCCAAACATAGTTTTGATCTGGTGATGCAAAGCGGCCGGCTGACCGATGAAGAAAAAGTCCTAGCCAGCCGGCAATTGGCATCATGCGAAAGCTCCGACTGGTTCTGGTGGTTTGGTGATTACAATCCAGCACATTCGGTAGCCAGTTTTGATCAGTTGTTCAGGAAAAATCTGATTAATCTTTATCTTTTGCTAAAACTGCCGGCACCCGCTACAGTACTTGAACCCATTAGCAAAGGTGATGTACAAACTGAAGCAAGCGGCACCATGCGGCGATCTTCATAATACCCGATTGATTTCAAACTGCATTGCGCAGTGACTGAAATTGGGTCTTCGATTGCCCAGGTTTTTAAAACGATTACCGGAAAAATTGAATGTCACAACCTGTATCGCTACTTTTTGGTGTCCATGCGCATCAACCCGTTGGCAATTTCCCCAGCGTGCTGACTGACGCTCACTTGCGTTGTTACAAACCCTTTCTACAAGTACTTTATCGCTATCCGGATTTTCGTTTTGCAGTCCATTTCTCTGGTTGGTTGCTCGATTACCTGATGCAACATTATCCCGAAGATATGGAGCTACTTCATGAAATGGTTCTGCGGAAACAAGTCGAGTTGTTCGGCGCAGGCGATACTGAACCGGTTCTGGCGGTTATTCCGAATCGTGACCGGATCGGACAAATTGAAACCTTCTCCAACAAACTGGCGGCAAAGTTAGGGCAACGCCCGCAAGGCGCCTGGCTGACAGAACGCGTGTGGGAATCAACCGTAGTCCCGGCGCTCGCGGACTGCGGAATCCGTTATGTGATTGTCGATGACTACCATTTTCTCTGTGCTGGCAAGGCGCCTGAAGAATTAAACGGTTATTTCACCACCGAGGAAGATACGCGGACACTTGATTTGTTCCCGATTTCTGAGATTTTACGCTATAAAATCCCCTTTTCACCCGTTGAGGAAACGATCGCTTATCTGGAATCATTGGCAGATAACCATTCGTTAAATACCAGCGCCGCGGCGATTTATTTTGATGACATTGAGAAATTTGGCATCTGGCCGGAAACCTACCAGTGGGTCTATGAAAAAGGCTGGCTTGAGCAATTTATCCAAGGCGTGCTCGCATCAACAAAAATTCGCACCCGGCACTACAGCGAATACCATGCCAGTGAAAAAACGCGAGGTATTATCTATCTGCCCACAGTATCCTATATTGAAATGAATGAATGGACGCTGCCTGCCCAATCTGCCAACACCTACGCAGATCTGGTACAGCAGGCCAAAGCAAGTGGCTGGTATGAACACAAAAAAGCATTTCTACGCGGCGGTATCTGGAAAAATTTCTTTTCACGTTACCCTGAATCGAATTGGATGCATAAGCGTATGTTAGGGCTTTCTGCGCGATTAAACGCACTGCCGGAAAAACATCGTACGGATCTGATGCAGCAGAAACTCTACGAATCTCAAGCCAATGATGCCTATTGGCATGGTTTGTTCGGTGGTTTGTATCTTCCGCATCTGCGGCGCGCCGTGTACGGCGCGCTCGTTGAACTGGAAGCATTACTGGATGCCTGCATGCCACGTCCAGTGTCTTTAACCGAAGACACCGATCTGGATGGCGTGAAAGAAGCTTATCACCAGAATGGCATACTGCAGGCAGTTGTGAAACTGGATAGTTTCGCCAGTATTTGTGAGCTGGATGCTTACCGGCTGAAACATAACTTTGGCGATACACTGCGCTGCCAGATCGAGCACTATTACCAGAAAATTCAACCGGGTGAGCGTCAAGCATCCGACCACGCCGTCACAGGCATTGCTTCGGCGCACGACAGAATCAGCTATAAACACGAAATCAATGCAGAAGATACCGAAGCGGACGACCACCCCCGAAGTTTGTTCGTAGATCGTCTCGATGGCGCGTTCATCACCTATCGATCCAAAGCTTCAGCACTTGAGAATAGCCATTTTCAATCCGAGAATACCGCGTATCCGATTCACAAGCACATCCTGCTTGACAATAATCAGCTACAAGTCGCCTATCGTTTCACCGCCAAAATGGCGCAGGTGTTCAGTACCGAAATTAATCTCGCGATGCCAAGCTGCGACGGAATGGGCGGGCGTTACATTTACCGGGGAGAAATTCCCGGCGGTTTCGGTCAAGTGCTCGAGCTGTCTGGTTTGACTGAAATAACACTGGACGATGATACGTTAGGCGGCAGTGTCGTACTCAGAACTTCTTCTCCTGTCACGTTTTCTGCACAACCGCATTTTTCGGTATCACAATCCGAGAGCGGATTTGAGAAAATCATGCAGGCAACCACTCTCTTATTGGAATGGCCGATCACAGCGCTAGAATTGGTTATCACGCTGGAGATCAATGCAAGGAAAATGTAACCCGTGCACAGTGTAAAATTAATCCCCTTCGGTTACCCGCTTTAACAAGCGGCCTATGGCGCAATCAATACGATTCATAATCCTCAGCGATTAAAACAAACTTATGTCATCTCTTACTCAATCACCTGCTTGGCTTGCCTTGCAAGCACATCAACCTGTCATGTTGCAGCAACACTTGCGTGCGTTATTTCAAAATGATCCGCAGCGCTTTGAAAAATTCTCGCTCAGTTTCAATGATATTCTGATCGATTTCGCGAAACAGCCAATCACTCGTGAAACGGTGGACTTACTGCTGGCGCTGGCACATCAGCAACAACTGCCAAGCTGGATTACGCGCATGTTCTCGGGAGAGAAGATCAATTCAACGGAACACCGTGCCGCACTGCATATTGCGCTACGTGGCGAACAACCCATTGAAGTGGATGGCGTAGCGATCATGCCTGAGATTAAGCGGGTATTGAAACAGATGGAGTGCTTTTCAGGCGCCATACACAGTGGCACACGCAGAGGCTATACCGGAAAAATTTTTACCGATATCGTTAATATTGGCATCGGTGGTTCGGATCTTGGCCCGGTGATGGTGACCGAAGCGCTCAAACCCTATCAATTAAACGGTATCACACCACACTTTGTCTCAAACATTGATGGCGCGCAGCTATCCGAAACGTTGCGGCATCTTGATCCAGCCACAACATTATTTGTGATTGCCTCGAAAACATTCACCACACAAGAAACGCTCACCAATGCAAATTCTGCGCGAAAATGGTTTCTGACTCATGGCGGCAGTGAAAAAGATATCGCTCTTCACTTTGTCGCAGTTTCCACCAATCGTTCCGCCGTGGAGAAATTCGGTATTAATCCGGACAACATGTTTGAGTTCTGGGATTGGGTGGGTGGACGCTATTCATTATGGTCAGCGATTGGCTTACCGATTGCTTTGGCTGTCGGCATGGACAATTTTTATTCGTTGCTTGCGGGCGCACGTGAAATGGATCAGCATTTTGCCACAGCCCCGTTAGCAGAAAATCTCCCAGTCATGCTGGGTTTGATGGGTATCTGGCAAATTAATTTTTTTGGTACGTCAGCGCATGCAGTGCTGCCGTACGATCAGTCCATGCACCGTTTCCCCGCCTATTTACAACAACTGGAAATGGAGAGTAATGGCAAGCGCATTACCCGTGACGGAGAAACCGTCGATTATGCGACCGGATCAATCGTTTGGGGCGAACCGGGAACCAACGGCCAACATGCTTTCTACCAGCTATTGCATCAAGGGACACAAACTGTTCCGGCTGATTTCCTGGCTCCTTGCCAAAGCCATTATCCGCTGGCGCAACATCACCGCATATTATTGGCCAATTTCTTTGCCCAGACTGAGGCATTGATGGCTGGTAAGAATGAACAGGAAGTGCGTGCTGAATTGGCATCACAAGGGTTAAGCGGTGAATCCCTGGAACAGCTATTGCCGCATAAAGTTTTCCCCGGAAATCGTCCGACCACTTCCATTTTGTTCAAAAAACTCGACCCTAAAACATTGGGCGCGCTCATTGCACTGTACGAGCATAAAATTTTTGTGCAAAGCGTGATCTGGAACATCAATCCATTTGACCAATGGGGCGTGGAACTGGGCAAACAACTGGCCGGAAAAATCCTGACCGAATTGGAGCAAGAAGCCCCAGTGGCTTCGCATGATGCTTCCACTAACGGCTTGATCAATTATTTCAAAGCAAATCAGTAAACATACCTCCATGCTGTCATCCCAAGAACTCCGCGTTCTGTTTATTACTTCTGAGGTTTTTCCTTTGTGCAAAACCGGCGGCCTGGGCGATGTCAGCGCCGCACTGCCGGCGGCGCTACGGTCGCTGCAAAACGATGTAAGGCTTTTGCTACCGGGCTACCCGAAAGTTTTGGCCGGTGTTAAATACAAATCCAAAGTGGCCGACTTCAATACTTTGCCACAATTTCCGCCCGCCACATTGTTCTCAGCGCGGTTATCGCTGAGCAAATCTGAAAACATTCCGGTTTTTGTGATTGACTGCCCGGGGTTATATCAGCGCGAAGGCGGCCCTTATATGGATACGCTGGGGCGCGACTGGCCGGATAATGCATTACGTTTTGGTTTGTTGTCGAAAATTGGCGCGATTCTGTCCAGTGACGCCAGTCCGCTTGCCTGGCGCCCGCATATCGCGCATTGCAATGATTGGCAAAGCGGCCTCACCCCCGCTTATCTGCATTATCATTCCGGGAAAAAAGCGGCCACGCTGATGACGATCCACAACCTCGCATTTCAAGGTATCTTTCCACCCGGCAGTGTCGTCCAACTGGGATTGCCTGCGGAGAGTTTTGACATCAATGGTATTGAATATTATGCCAACATGTCATTTCTCAAAGCAGGACTTTATTATGCCGACCATATCACTACAGTCAGTCCCAATTATGCCGAGGAAATTCAAACCGAACCATTGGGTTTTGGTCTGCAAGGATTACTAGCAACACGCCGCCGCCATCTCACCGGCATTATCAATGGCATCGATACACGGGAATGGGATCCTGCGACAGATCCCCATTTGGTGCAAAACTACACCAGCAAGAAATTATCCGACAAAGCCGCGAATAAAAGCGCTTTACAACAGCAGATGGGGTTAGCAGTTGATGCCGATATCCCATTATTCGGTGTAGTCAGCCGTTTGAATCACCAGAAAGGCACCGATCTGCTGATACAGATCGCATCCCAACTGGTAAAAATACCCGCCCAACTGGTTGTACTCGGCAGCGATCATGCTGAGCTGGAACACCAATTATCCACATTGACTCAAGCTTACCCCGATGCAATAGCTGTCCGTATCGGTTTTAATGAAGCCTTATCGCATTTGGTTGAAGCAGGCGCAGATTGTTTCCTGATGCCATCCCGATTTGAACCGTGCGGTTTGAATCAAATGTATAGCCAGCATTACGGCACGCCGCCAATAGTCCACGCCACTGGCGGTCTGTTAGACACGGTGGTGGATTACACACCGGCAAAGCTTGCCGACGGAAGTGCCAGCGGCTTTTTATTTTACCCAATGACCGCCGACAATCTGCTGAGCACGATAAAACGTGCATCTCTCGCTTATCACAATAAAAAAGTCTGGCAGCGCTTGCAGAAAAACGGCATGGCAAAAGATTTCAGTTGGCACGCCAGCGCAGCGGCTTACCGGGAAATCTATTTGTCGTTGTTACCCTGACCTGATTAATCGCAAAAATGCCATCACTGCATGCTTCACAAGATAGCTATCAATCAAGAGCTTCCGTATTAAAAGCGCCGCACATGGACAGATCGGATTGGTTGACGGCAGGAAGCTGCACTGCCAAAGCACGCAGTGCCGTACGCAAGCCTTCTTCCAGAACCGGATGATAAAACGGCAGGCGCAGCAACTGCTGCACTGTGAGCGAGCGATCGATAGCCAGCGCCAGCAGATGTGCCATATGTTCGCCGGCAGGTGCGCACATTTCCGCACCCAATAACTGGCCGCTTAGCGCATCGGCATAAAGACGCTGAATACCCTTGTTCCGCTGGCCGGCACGCGCGCGCCCCTGGCGGTCAAAATGTACTTCTCCAACCAGAATCTTTGCAGGGTCAAGTGCCTGAAAGCGACTGCCTACAACTGCGATGTTTGGGTCAGCAAAAACGATGGCCAGTGGTGTCCGGCGTGTAAAACAAATTGAATTAGGGCGCGTGGCATTAAGCCCAGCGATGTATCCTTCATCGGCAGCTTCATGCAGCAGCGGCGCTTGGTCATTCGCGTCACCCGCCATGAATACCGGCAGATTGGCCACTTGCATGGTACCTGGATTCACAGGCGGCATGCCGTGTTCATCGAGCGGAACGCCCAATGTCTCGAGACCCAGATTGTCGATATTCGGGCGACGCCCCAACGCAGCAAGCACACAATCGACCATCACATCTGTCTTTCCGGCACGTACTTGTACGCCCTCGCCCACCCTGCTCAACTCGGCTTTTTCACCCAGATGCAAAGAAAATTCGCTTCCTAACAGATCTGTCGTCACTGCAATCACCTGCGGGTCTGTTAATCCGGCGATCGCTTGGCTACCGCCAAATGCCACCACCTGAATACCAAGCCGTGAAAGCGCCTGTGCCATCTCGGCACCGATAGGCCCCATTCCTAGTACTGCCATGCGTGCGGGCAGAGTCTCTTGCTCAAACAAAGTATCCGTCGTAAGCAGCCGATCCCCCAATGCATTCCAGGGCGCAGGTACAATCGGACGCGATCCGGTGGCAATAATAATTTTGTGCGCACGCAATTCCTCACCATTGACTTCCAATCTATCCGGCGCAAGCAGATGCACATGTCCGGAAATGGCACGTTCGCCCAGTTCTTCTGTCGTTTTTACTGTGCTGGCAACAAAATCATCACGCAATCGCCGCACACGCCGCAGCACAGCAGGAATATCAAGCATGAGCTGATCCCCGCCGCGAATACCGAATTCTTCAAAGGTACCGCGACGATGAAAGGCATTCGCCGCTTCGATCAATGCTTTGGATGGCATACAGCCCACCCGCGCACAGACAGTCCCCCAGGGTCCATCATTGATAATCACAAAGCGTTGCGTGTATTTTCTTACCTCCCGCAATGCGGCCAGGCCTGCGCTACCCGCTCCGACGATAATCACATCCAATATCTCATTCATAGCAATTTCCTCCGATGATGACGGCAATTCAGTACTGTGCCCGTTTGTAATCTATGGTTCCGGTGTTCCTGTATCTTGATTTCCCATATTCAAATCAGTACGTGCTCCAGCGGCAAGTGCCTGGTATTTTGCTTTGAAAGCATCGAGATTTTCTTCTTCAAGTTCCTCCAAATCTAGCAAGGCATTGTGCGCACCTTGAGTTGCACGGATCAACTCATCCAGCTTTACCTGAATCGCTTCCGTATCGCGATTTTGTGTATTTTGAATCAAGAATACCATCAAGAACGTAACGATCGTTGTCCCCGTGTTGATGACCAACTGCCAGGTGTCACTGAAACCAAACATTGGGCCTGTGATGATCCAGACAACAATAACAGCGACAGCCAAAGTGAACACACGCGGACGGCCGCAGAAATGGGCTGCCGCCTTTGCAAACTGGGAGTACCAAACAGCGCTGCGCATACGATATTTCTCCTTCGGCTCTTAGCCGGCACTGGAAGATCAGTGTACATCTTTGTAGAGAGCTACGTCTCTGATTTGGCATTCAATTCTGGTTCATTCTTGCTCGCACCTCGAATGTTCAGAAATGCCAATGCGACCTGCAAGACAACGAGTGCATGCGCATGGGCATTCCATCCCCAGACTAACCAAAGGAAGTTGCTGAATAGAGAACACCAGAAACCGAACTTACGCCTGCGTTTGTCTTGAGAGGCAATCAGCCATGCGGCAATTATTGTAACGATCATTGCAGGCCACTGGAGCTGATGCAGATAATCCATCGTGCAGACTAAACACGATATCGAAACTGGAAGTTACCGTTGGATTTCATTCCTCAATTCAGCCTAATAAGGCTTGGCGGCAGCCATTTTTCGGCAGCTCTCCGCGCATTCTCGGCAGGCCTTGACGCAATCTTCCATACCACCGATCTCCTCGCAGCTCTTGGCGCAGGCGTCGCATATCTCGGCACAGACTGCACAAACCTTCTGGTGAAAGGCCGAGCCGCTTAACATGAAGTTAGCCGATGCCTGACAGATTTCTGCGCAGTTGATCATGAGTTGAAAATGACTCGCTTCGACGTGTTTGCCGCCTACTACAAGACAATGAGTCATCGCGGTATGCAAGCAGGTTTGATGACAGTGACTACACGCATCTATGCACGTCTGCATGTTGATATCGTTCATGTTATATTCTCCAGTAAGGTGATGTACGAAGCGACTTGCATTCTATGCAGCTTGCTTGAAAGAAAAAGCTACAGACATAAATTGCAATTACGCAAAAGATACGGGGGGTGAAAAGAAGCGTCTGTACGCTATCGCACTTTGAGATATCACTCAAAATTATGCTAATATCTGGACTGTCAAACGATTCTCTTAAAAGATCAACGATTTCCAGACGAATTGACGATGCAGGTCAAGGCCGGAATAATTTGGATAGCCATTATGCCCACGGTCGAAAAAGCCCCCTCAAAAATACAGAACCTGCTTCTGGCAGCCTTGCCGGGAAAGGTATTCGACAAGATTGAGCCTTCGCTAAAACTGGTCGACCTTAAACTGGATGAAGTCCTGTGGGAAATGGACGAAAAGCGCAAGCATGTCTATTTTCCTACTAGCGCCATGATCTGCTTACTCTACGAAACAGAAGATGGAGATTCGATTGAGGTTGGAATGACCGGTAGGCAGGGGTTGGTCGGTGTCGTAACTTTTATCGGGGATGCCCGGATGGCTAAAAGGGCCGTAGTCATGAACCCCGGCCAGGCCTATGTGATGAAAGCCAAAGATGTTGAGAAATATTTTGAAGACATACCGGATTTCCAGGAAGTCTGCATGCTTTATACACAGACGCTGCTTGCCCAAATCTCTCAGAATGTGATCTGTAATCGCCTGCATCCTATTGATCAGCAGCTATGCCGGCTTCTGCTAATCATTAGCGACAATCTGCAATCAACAACCATTCATCTGACGCACGACCGCATCTCCAACATACTGGGTGTGCGCCGTGAAAGCGTTTCCGAAGCGGCCGCACAGCTTCAGGACAAAGGACTCATCAAATATGCGCGCGGCAAAATTGAATTGCTTGATCGAAAGGGTCTGCTGGCTGCCGCGTGTGAGTGTTACGAGGTTGTTAAGGATCAATACGAAAGGATACTGGGAAAATATATCTCCCAGCACGACTCGTAATGACACTTTGCCAGCAACACTTAGCGAGACTTCAGGTACTTCAGTATAGAATCAGCGCCTGAAATTTCAAATGGATCCGTAGGGCAATTGTCTGCAAAACCTGACTCAACGAACATTTTCTCGATCTGCTTATCCTGAACAACCATGGAATACCGCCAGGAACGCATGCCGAATCCTAAGTTCGATTTATCTACAAGCATTCCCATCTTGCGAGTGAACTCGGCATTGCCATCGGGCAGCATAAATATTTTCTCGACCCCGAGATGCTTACGCCATTGATACATAACAAATGCATCGTTCACCGACAAGCAAACCACCTCATCAATTCCCAATGTTTTGAAATCATCATAGTGCTTTTCGTAACCAGGCAAGTGTGCAGTAGTACACGTCGGCGTGTATGCGCCGGGTAACGCGAATAATACAATTCGCTTATTCTTAAAAATATCGTCCGTTGTAACATCCTGCCAGCGAAATGGATTATCGCCACCTATCGATTCATCGCGCACGCGCGTTTTAAAAGTTGCACTGGGGACTTGCCATTGCTCTATCATGATCGCTTCCTCGTTTTATTGTGACATCTATCAATTACTACACCGAATGTGCGGATATCCGGGGACTCTATCCCACTCATGTTGAAGAAAAGTAAAAATCAGCGAATCTCGCACCAATCCATTGCAGTATTCCGGCTAAACCGCCTTCGTCTCTGAAAAAGTTTCCACAGCGCCCGGCCGACGCAACATTTTATCCACATCACCCTGGTGCATTTCTTCCGCAGCGATCATCCGGCGCGCATACTCTTCAAGCATTACGAACTTATCATCCACCAGAGACAACAATTCTTTGTAAACCGCCAGCGCCGCGCGCTCATGTTCCAGAGACTCACGCAGTATGTCGCCAATGTCATGCTGATGGGTTTCGAGCAAAGGGCCGATGGCCAAGGACGGATGCGCCCCCAGGTAGGTGATCATCTCGCCTGCCGCTCGCGCATGGGCCAAGGATTCGTCCGCCTGTTCCTGCAACCAGGAGACAATTGGAATACGATTGTAGCCATAGATCATGAAAGCATAGTGAGTGTAGCGCACCACACCAGCCAGCTCAAGTTCAAGGATCTTGCTGAGGCAGTTCAGCACCGCTGGTTTGTCAAATTTCTCGTTCATTAGACTTCTCCTTTACTTAGTTCAACAGCTCGTGGATTAATCTGACTACTCCGCAAATAGGTGGAAAGCTCGAGTAATTGATGCCAATCGATTAACTCCGGCGTTATTGGGATTTGGAACCCCCCAGACATGGCGGCGAATCATTTCGTGTTCCATGCTTTTCAAACCATTCTTCCATTGTCCATGTATGCAGAACAAGCGCATGAACAGACTGCGCCAACTCATCAGCCAGGATTTCATTAACCATACGATGACGCGTTAACAGCATTTTTCCATGAAACGCATCGGAGACGATCGTCACCTTGAAATGGGATTCGGATCCTTCCGGTACATTGTGCTTATCACTTTCATTCACCACTTCCAGAAACTCTGGACGTAATGATTGCAGTTTGGTTTCAATCGAATTTTTAACTTTCATAGTACGGTCACTCTCATATCACCCCTCTCGGATCCTAACAAACAAAGTTCGCTAGTCTACCGTGATTCGCCTGCCCACTTCAGTTTTGCTCGTGTTATTTGCCTTGCTCAATATCTTGTTTCATATCACCATAACCCTTCTGGGCTTTGCCGACATTTTTTTGCACATTGCCTTCTGTCTGCATATTTTTGTCATCCAGTATCACTCCGGTGGCTTCCTTGGCCTTACCTTCCGCTTCACCGACCCGGCCGTCTACTTGATCTTTATTCATTTGGGCTGGCCCTTGGCTTTTTTGCGCATAAACACCAACTGTGCAGAAGGTCAATGCGATGACGACCGCTAGCTGAGTAAATTCCATTTTAATGCGTTGCATGTTTTTTTCCTTTAAAAATAATTGTAATCAGGAATCTCTCCTGAGAACTGTTCAGCCACAACCGAATAGTTGCGGCCAAAGCGTGAATTACCTATTCCACTGCCCAGCTGCTACATTACAATCATCCTCGAATCGGTTCTGTGCAGTACCGCACGTAAACGCAGTGTAAAATCGGAAGCACCGGTTAAATCAGGGCAATCGGGCTTAAATTACTCCAATAATGCGGAGCAAATAATCATTATTCCAACCGGCCTTTAATCGTTTTATTTTTACACCGACTTTTGATATTTTTTCTTTATTTATCAGGTTTAAAGCAATATGTCTGATAGTGGCAAGATTGGCTGCACTATGGCCTTTGCGTGTCCGGTTGCTATCTTCATCAAAAGCAATATCAAGCACCCAATGTAAATTGTTCTCGATAGCCCAATGAGCGCGAACAGCATGTTCCAGTTTAGCCGGATTATTGGCGCTCAGACTACTGATGAAATAACGCGTTTCCCCGGTGATTCTATTTTCTGATTCTCTTGTTGCTGTAACCGCAATGATACTTTGTAGTCCTGCCCAAGCATGACGTTCTTTTAACCATGCGATCTCATCTGTCACACAGATAGTACGTGTTTCAATGCGTCCATGATCCCCATCAACAGTCACCATGGCGGCTTCAGGCGATAACTGCGAGGTAAAATACGTGGCAACATCTTCATGTAAGTTACCCTGGTTGCCCTTCAGGCTCAAGACATAATCGCCACCTTGTTGAATAATCTGCTGAGCAATTCTTTTCTGGCAACCCATGGCATCAACTGTAATCACACTTCCTGCAATATTCAGTCGCGATAACAGCTTGGGAATGGCCGTAATTTCATTGGATTTATTGTCCACTTTAACCTGACCCAAGACCAGGCTATTGTGCTGCGCCCATGCACTGACCATATGGATAGCTGCCTTTCTTGAAGCCTTATCAATGCTACGCCTTAAGCATTTACCATCAATTGCAATGACTTCTCCTTCAGTCAGACTGGCTAAGTCAGACACCCAGTTGGAAAAACACTCGCCAAACTGTTCATTGTCTATCGCTGCAAAAACATCTCCAAAGGTATCATGCGCGGGTATCCCATGCTGCAAACCAAGCAATTTAGTGAACCAGTCTATCTTGGCTTTGCCAAATTCTTCAATAGCCACCCAATTGTCCGCCCCACAGATAACAGCGCATAAGGCGATAAAAAATATATCCTGTAACTGGTGTTTCTTTTGCCTGTCTACTCTCGGGTCTTCAATGCTTGAAAAGTGATGGATAATTGACGCTATCGGTTTCTCTATCATTTGAAATCAAAATGATAAAGCTAATACCTCATCTTGTTTCTGTTTTCAAGCCTCTTTTAGCCCGATTGCCCTGCCGGTTAAATCCACTCCCAATGAGTCCTATCAAAGCTATGCTACAATCAATCCGCATTGAGAAGATCATTGCATAGCAATGGCATTATCACTACAAAACAACAAGGTAAGGAACATCATGAAAGTCCATCTCGCCGCTTTGCTCGCTACCACACTTATAGCCTGTAGTTCTCACCCGCTGGAAGCGCCATCTCCTCCCGCTTTTGTCAATGCAGTGCCGGATAATTGGTTGCAGGCCCAAACCAAAAAATCCCAGGAAAAAGCCGACTATATTCAGTCTCATCAGACTGCTTATGATTGGTTCTCCAATTTTGCTTTTAGCGAAGTGGACGGTATTCCCTACATTGCGTTGAAGCTATTGCCCAAGCTGGTGCCGGAACTTTGGGGCAGCGAAAAAAACTTTCTCGATGCCGTGGGGCTGTTTATCGATGAACGGCAGAAATCTTACCCGGTCGCGCGCGGCATTGGTTTTAGCGGATTATCCCGAAGTGAAGCGCAAGGCAACATTGACTACGCTTCGTTTACGTGCGGCGCCTGTCACATTGGCCGTGTGCGGCTGGAGAACGGCCAAATGGATTACCTGGATGGCGGAGTGAATACCACATTCAACATTGTGCAGTTCCGCGTCAAACTGTATCAAACCCTGCAGAAAGCCTATGCGGGTGAAACCGGCGACAACAAATACCAGTTGTTAACACAAAAATTACTGAGCGCATTGGATGCAGCGCATCAACAAAACCCCAATTACTTTTATAACAATTATCAATCTGCCGGCAGAAGCTTTGATGCTGACTATGAAGCTGCACAAATTGCCCTGTTCAAGAAAACCGCCGGGCAAACAATCAAGCAGTTCGCGCAACGCGCAGAAGCTGAGTATGAGGGCTTTGGCGCTTTAATCGCAAAGAACTATCAGGGGCTTGAATCCGCCATGCTGGCTGGTTTCCCCGGCATGGCCGATGCCACCGGTTTGAGTGCTGTCAATGGTTATATCAGTTTGCGCAATAGCTCGCTATTGAAATGGTTCGCCGGTATCACCTTGCCGCCAGAACCGGGCATCACCGATTTCATGGCAGTATGGGAACAGGATAAGCGTCTCGCCAGTTGGGATGAAAGCCACAAAAGACTCATCAACGGCGGCGGCCAGTGGAACGGCAATGTGCCGATGCCCATCTACCGCAACCTGATTGCCATGCTAACCCTGGGCCTGGAAAAAACCGACGTGCGTGTCGCTGCCTTTGCCGAGGAACTGCTGGATGGTTTACCCGCCAGTCCCTATCCTTTTGCTGTGAATGTCGAACTGGCCAAACAAGGACAAACTTTATTTGCCGAACATTGCGCCGATTGTCATCAACCCAAGAACGGCAAAGTCTAC
This sequence comes from Nitrosomonas sp. Is79A3, assembly GCF_000219585.1. NCBI lineage: Bacteria > Pseudomonadati > Pseudomonadota > Betaproteobacteria > Nitrosomonadales > Nitrosomonadaceae > Nitrosomonas > Nitrosomonas sp. Is79A3. The sequence continues at coordinate 3,238,753 of NC_015731.1, forward strand.
GACAACCTCGGCACCAGCCTGAAACGGGCTTACGTAGTGGGTGCATTGTTAAACTATGCCGCGCGCAAAGAACTCTATGATAATTGCTCTCCGGACACGACGATCAAGCTATATGGAAACGATATCAAACCTTGCGCTGAATTTGAGGGTGTTTCGTTAGCCGGTAAAAAAGATCTGCTAATGTCGCCGAACGACGAACACCACGGCTACAATGCCCGTCCGCTGAGCGGTATCTGGGCGCAAGCGCCGTATTTGCACAATGGCACCGTGCCGACTGTTTATCACTTATTAGTGCCGGACGAGCGCCCAGCCAGCTTTATCAAGAGCCACTTGGATTACGACCAGAAATATCTCGGTTATTCCTGGAATTCGCAACAGGCAACCGGCCAAAACGAAGGCTACTTATTCCAGACCAACGCGATTCCCGCGCTGAGCAATAAAGGCCATGACAAAGACATCGCGGAAGGCAAAAAAACTTATCGCCTCAACTGGTCTAGTGACAAACAAGGCGCTTTTGCGATTATTGAATATTTAAAAACTCTGTAATTTCATTGCCTGCGGTGGTAAGCCGTTAGCTAGTATGGCGAGAGGCGGGATAATCGAGCCTGCCTCACTTGATCATCGAGTTTTTCTTTTCTGGAAGCGGGGCACACAAAACTCAATTCCAGTTCCCTAACGGAGAAATTAGCTTTGACGGCGCCTCCAAATCGTCAACCCAGCAAGGCCGGTAATGAGAAGAAGCACAGAACTCGGCTCAGGAACGGGACTGTAGGGAAGGAAAGTGGGTGTCTCACCGATTGCACCTGTTGGAAGCGTAAGGCCACCGCTGAAACTGTGATGTATCCCACCCGTACTATCTCCGCAACCACCACCGATGGTGTCCGTGTCCATAGTCACAGCGCCAGTATCCGCCAAGACGCTACCGCAACCAATGGTTACACCAGTATTCAGCGTGATGCTCGCTAGTGCAAGAATATTGCCTTCGAACAATGTGTTTGTGTCAAGTGTGGCGGAGCTGCCAACATTCCAATATACCCCAGCGTCTAAGCCAGTATTAATCACGTTTACGACCGAGTTGGGTGAAGTGATCAGCGTGCTCTCCATTTGGAATACCCAAGCCGCGTTAGCATTGCCGCCACCGTCGAGCGTGAGCGTTCCTGTCAAATTACTCACCCCGGCGGGAACAGTATAGACACCCGGAGAAAGCGTGAGGTTAACGAGATCTGCACTCAATAGGGTACCAGGTCCCATGAGTCCCAGATTAGTCCACGCAGCAGTGAGTTGATTATGAGCCAATTCTGCGACTGCATCGCCTGCGTGCACGAACCCCGCTCCCGTAGTAAGCGCAGGCTCCCCATTGATGGTGATGCCAGTTTGGCCAGTGATAGAAAGGCCTGGGTAGACACCTAACTGTCCATTAAGGGTAGTCGACCCGGTATTGGTCACCGTCGAGGCACCCAGAACCGCAAAGCTTGCCAATTCCGAACCCAGAAGCGGCGCAGCCAATCCTAAAGAGGGAACTGAAAAAAAACCAGCAAGAACGGTAAGTGCTGGAACCCATACGGGCAAGTATTTTTGATGATCATTCATGGTAAATCTCCTTTTTTTGAGGGTATTGCTAAAATGCGATTTTATCTCGCACCGTTCTATGCTTTAGAGATTCTCAGAAATCCAATTGCTTTAGTGTCGAAATCGTGCGATGGCTGCTTTTTTCATAGGTAATCAGCCACTTTATGTCACAGCTGGCGCACCTCTTCTGCCATTCCTGAACAAATTCTCCAGGCGCACCATATGATAGATCAGATTCATCCGGTGTTTAATTAATTGCTGACACAAAGAAGTGCCGACTACAATCACGACAAAATCGAATTTATTCCTAATATCCTTTGCCCTGACATCGTTAAACTAAAAATAAAAATATATTTCGAATGCAAAATATAAGTTTTCACTGCTTACATTACTTTAACAATATTTGTCACTCTTACACTTCTTCATCGGATACAATTAATTACATCTCGCATGCTAGTTTAATAAGGAGGTTAAAAGAATAGTACATCACGCTCTTTTATGCAGGATATTTGTCCTAAATTATACTAAAGAAAATTTATTTTACGCCATGCTGCTGACAAAAGCAGCATTTCAGTATGTTTACTAATAAGCCGATCTACAATGCCCATCAAAATACCAAAGTGCTTTTGTGTCAAACATACTAAAACCGAGCTGATGTTGATGGCATCGTAAATAAAGCAGTTCAGAGTGACGGCAAAGCCCCTCCGCCCCACTCACAATCACGGATTTATATATGGGTATTCATTCGAAAATCGGAATAGTCCTATTTGGGGTTAATCTTCATGAAACCCAGCCAACAATAAAATAACTACCAAAAATATTGATCAATCCCAAGCTTAAGGAGTTATCATGCCAAACCCATTGATTCAACCCTATTTAATGTTCGGCGGCCGCTGCGAAGAGGCGCTCGAATTTTACCGCACCGCGCTCGGCGCGCAGATTGAAATGCTGATGCGCTTCCAGGAAAGCCCGGATCCCACGCCACCCGGCATGCTGCCGCCGGGGTTTGAAAATAAAGTGATGCACGCCAGCTTTCGCATCGGCGACAACGTACTGATGGCCTCCGATGGCTGCGAAGAAGGCCAACAATTCAAAGGCTTCTCGCTATCGATTGCGGTTGCCACCGAAGCCGAAGCGGATCGCTATTTTTCCGCACTGTCCGATGGCGGCCAGGTACAAATGCCGCTAGCCAAAACATTCTGGTCATCGCGCTTCGGCATGCTCACCGACCGTTTTGGCATCAGTTGGATGATCAATGTCGTAGCCAATGAATGCACCGGATGAAATCCGGCGCCTGGATCATTGGCATCGCAGCGACGGCACTGATAACCGGAACCGGTTGCACCACTCAGCAGCTCTACTCCACCGGCCAAGCGTGGCAGCGGAATGAATGTAACCGGCTGATGGACCAACAGGAACGCAGCCGCTGCCTATCGAGTACCAGCACTTCGTATGAGGCGTACAAGCAACAATCCGGAACCGGAACCGGAAGCGAACCGAAATGACGCACCTCATCCGCTTCGACAAGCTGAGCGAACAACAGATCTGGGACATCGCTAACCCGATCATGGACAACTTGATGGATGCCTCAACCCATATCGATTATGCCAGGCATGTCCGGGATTTTACTGGCCGGATGAAAGCCATCGTTACTCCGGCGTATCTTCAACACGTCTGCCAGCAGTACCAGGCTGAAAAAGGTTATTTCTCTCACCGCGTCCCGGTCGCTGTTTTCAGACGCCCGGACTCAGCAGCCATTGTGTGGAAACAATCGTTCACGAAAGTGCCGGGGGAGTTCGTCGCGGAAATGGTGCTTGTGCATCAAAATGGAAGGTATTTGGTTGATCATGTGATGGTGTTTTGAGCATTTGCATGGTGGTGGAATGAGTGAAAATCACTCATTATGGATCTAACAAAGTTTGTTATTATGAAAGATAAATTAATCAATTTTCATAAAACATAAGGACATAGCATGAAGCTTACCGTAATAGATTTCATTTTTGACGTAATAAATTGCGTCATTCCGGACGTCTAATTTTAGTGGGGCGCCAGATAAATATGACCAAGCCAAAGCGGATACAACGACCCAAAGATGAGCTAAAACGCGAACTAATCGAACAGCTACAGCTCTTGAGGCACTCTTGCCAAACCTTTGATAATGGATTGGAAGCAGCAGGAAAGTACATTTCCCTAAATCTCAGAGTCCTATTGCACAACCACCGACAGTCACACGCCCTCCTTGATCAACTTGGCTTTCGTTTAGGCCACTATTTAACTTCAGCACCACCACTAGACCCCAGAAACCTCATCACGACTTGCGACCTTATTACAATGCAGTTCTCAAACGATGAAGCACGCTATCTCCCACTCATTGCAGCTGGTGGAGGGCCATGGCCTTTGCAACCCATTCCGTTCGTAAATTGGTGGAATGATCCAGTTCTGAAAGACAACCGCAACCGAACATTCTGTCGTCGAGAACTAGTGCTTAACGTCGCAGATACAGATGGTGGTGCCCACGTCGATCCCGAGCTGGAAGAAGCATATATGGCCATTTCTCGTGAAAATTCGCTTGGCTGGCTTTTCGTAAATAGCAGCGCAACATCCGCCCCCGAGAGTCGCCCTGAGCTTGCGTGTATGCGCCAAATTGCTCATGAACTTCTCAGTACAATTCATCAGCTTATGCCTGAATTTAGCCAATACGCCCAACCCATCATTCCACCGGGCGCTGCGCGATGAAACCATGTAGCGCCAGTGAATTCAAGAAACCACAAACAACGGAGTCTACCATCGTATTTTGCAGGATGACAGGCCACAGAACCATAGTTTAATATAGCAAACGGACGGGGATGTGGCTCATGGGGTCAGCGGCTGGGATTCTGGTTCGCTAGACTTGAAATGCCGTCCCCGTCCTCCTGCGTCATCCGGTGTGTCGTTCGGGATGGTGCCGATCAGTAGATTGTGGCTCTGTATGTAGACGAGACCGACGGATGATTTATCGGTTTAGTTGCAACAGTACGGAGGCCCCATGATCATGGATAATACCCCACAAATTTATGTCAGTGTTGATATAGGTTGTCGTCAGCACAGTGTAGCAATAGGCCTGTCCAATGGCGATGTGCTGGATGAGTTTGCCATTTTCCACCGCCCGGAAGGTTTTAAACAATTCTTTGAACGTATTGAACATCATCGACAACGCCATGGTGGTGCGGTAGCGGTAGCAATGGAAGGCTACAATGGCTATGCCCGCCCTTTGGACAGTCTGGTGAAAGTACGCGGTTATGAACTCTACAACATCAACAATCTGAAGCTGGCTCGCTTTAAGGAAATTTTTCCGGCTGCGGCCAAGAATGACCGCATTGATGCTTGCAAAGGCCTGGAGCTATTCCAACTGCGGGATCACCTGCCATTGGCTAAAGACGTTCTTCAGGAAATCATGCCGACACCACGGGAAAACGATATGCTCAAACGGCTGAGTCGCCGTCGTCGTGCTTTGGTGGATGAAAAGAGCCGCCTGCAAAGTCGTCTTCAGGGCGATCTTCACGCAGTGTGCCCCGGCCTGCTGGACATCACAAAAGATGCAGATAATCTTTGGTTCTTACGCTTTATCACCAGCGTTGATGAATTGACCAAGCTGTCGCGTTTACGCGTATCTACCTTGCTAAAGATTCCTGGTGTGGGCCGCAAGTACGCCGATAGTATTGTCGCATGGCAATCGCATGCGTCATTTAGTCATGAAGTGGAATGGGTCGGCGAGATGATCATTGAAGATGCCCGGCGTATCCTGGCGCTCAAAAACGACATCAAAGCATTGGAATTACGTTGCAAGATGTTAATGCAAGAATCCCAAGCTGCGCAGTTAATTGACAGTATTCCAGGGTTCGCTGTGATCTGTGCTTCAGAGTTGGCGGGCGAGATTGGCACCATTGATCGATTTGCTAGCGAACGCAGTCTGGCGCTCTATTTGGGAATGGCCAACCTTGATAACAGCTCAGGGAAGTTTCGAGGTTCAAAAGCACCGCAACATGTCAACAAACGCGCCAAAACCGCGATGATGGCCGCTGTAGACAAGCATCGAAAATGCGTACCTGAATCACAGCGTTACTATGAGAAAAAACGGATTGAGGGGAAATCACATAATCAGGCAATTCGGGCGCTTGGCCGACAGCTTTGCCGTATTATATTCAGAATGCTGAAACAAAATCGTGCCTATGAGATACGTAAAAAAATCGACGAAAACACTTGAAAATTCTAGCGGGATGTTCAGGTCGCGAACGAAGAAAATGAATTTGTGTTGCGGGGTAATTAGCCGGGATCGTTCGTTTATGACGATGTAATTATTAAATAAATTATATTTTGGAATGTGACAATTTGACATAGCATCCGAACTTAACAACGTTATTGTAATGTAGTATAAAATCGAACTGAACAATGTCCTACTTCCACATAGCAGTAGTATGGTCAAATATTAGAAGGAACCAATATGTCCCGATCACTTTTTATTTTTATCCTCTTTGTCATAACGCTTCAAGGTTGCGCTTCATCCAGAGAAGTGTTTCTGGCTGACGGGACCAAAGGACATAACATCAACTGCAGCGGCTCTGGAATGAACTATAGCAACTGTCTTGAGAAAGCGGGGGAAATCTGTGGCACACGAGGGTATCACCTACTGAATCAGCAAGGTGATATTGTTCCTTTCTCTCAAGCAATCCGTGAGTTTGGTGCAAACACGCAATCGGCATCAATCGGATATTTGACATCTTCGGGTTCAATAGTCACCCGTAATCTATTTATCAAATGCAAATAAAAGAGAGCAACTTATGAAAGTTGAAGTGACGGTCGAATTAGACATCAATTTATATAAAACCAGTATTGCCGACATAAAGAAATTATTGGAAGAAATGATGGATCCGAAAAAATTCGATGCTCTGGAAACGATAACTATTAAAGATATAAAAATAGGAAAATAGATTATCTCTCAAAGTTTGAGATCTTGTCGCAGCAACCGGGGCCGCGAACAAAGAAAATGAATAGGTAACACGAGACAGATGATCGCTAGCTAGCGATGTCTAGGAAACCCACTGCTATAACCGCCACCTCCACGACCTCTACTGAATAATATCGCAGCAGCGATGATGGCAACAGTCACTGCACCTGCGATTATTTTATTCCAATCAATGACTGTTTTATAGAGTTGGAAATCGCCTCTCCAGCGTATGCGCTGCCAAACCTCGTCCGGAGTAACCGGATAAGGGTGGCCGATCGCCTCGTGAGTAATAATAATTCCGTGATCCGCTCTGACGTCAATGGATTGCGTCGCATCTTCCAGCAATATTACCTTGATCGCGCCGCTGAGTACCATGACTTCCGTTTGATGCTGCGACACACTGATATGCAGGATAGCATCCTTGGCTTGTAGCCTTGCATGCAGGGTTTCAATTTTTTGCTGGCAATCTGATGAATCCGCATAAGCATTACCCGCATTAAATCTATCGACGCGTAGCAAGCAGGATGAATCCGCTGCGTTGAATTCAATGCGCGCGCTGCTTTGAGGACCCGTGCTCACAAATGAATTATTCTTTACCTTCGCAGAAATCTTTACTTGCGCGCCATTGAGTAAAACGCTTTTGCCCGATGCATATAGCGAACCGATGACTGCATTGTCAGTGCTGGCGTTGTGATGAATACGAAAACCTGTATTTTCAGCTTGTTCCAAGAAGCCGCCTCTCTCAGAAAAATTCCTATCCTGGAGGGGCACTGTTTTACAACCGGCAAGTAGAAAAACTGCCAGTAGAAGCAGCAGCAAACCTTTACTGCCAGACAAATTAAAAGAAAATGGCATGAACCATTGAGAGTGCTTCGAACAAATATCCCTTGTCTCGCAGAAGCATAGCTTGGTTTTTCTGGTGTCCATTTAGCTTCTCCTTTCAATTACTCGTTCCGGGTGGATTCCTGATGAGATCACTGTATAGCGATCAATCTGAATCAGGACTGAATGAAGAATCGGTGCAGTCAAAACAGGCTTTCCGGCTGCCGCTCCGGCAATTGTTGCCGCTTTTTCCAGCAATGCCTATCGAATGCAAGATATGTCATTTAATGATCGCCTTTCAAATACCGTAAAAAACTTGATAGAAAGAGCTTCTGAACAACTGCCATTTCGAGCAGAGCGATAAATCTATACTGTTGATTTCAATAGATTCCCAATCGCTTCCGGAATGACAATGATGGGTTATTCAAGACCTCTTAATCTTATTGGCACGATGCTTGCTAATTCCAGATTATCGCCGCGGTGATTAGCCCCCGGCAACCAAAGTGGCTGCTCCAAACGGAGCGCTGATTGTTAATAAACACGGAGATTTTTTCATGACAATTTCATTTAACCCACAAGTGCAATTAAATCACCTGTCTCATTTGAATCAAACACAGCGAGCACAGCAATCTGGTGCCGTCACGCCAAGCCCGAGCAATATTGCTCCACTTCCACCGGACGCTAATACCAGCGCGGCAACCAACCCAGCCGCTGCAGCAGGCTTCGGACAAGTGAGAGCCGATGCGCTGGAGCGGATCGATTATTTGAAGGATCGTGTGAATACTCGTGTCGATACGTTGATCACCGGAGCCACTGCTCAAGGCCGCGACCAGTTGGTTGCGGGCTTAGAAGGGTACCGCACACGCGTCCTTGATGGTCTGGATAATGCCGCCGGACGTATCGAGTCGCAGGGAGCGCGAGTAAGTGAGAGATTGTCCGAGCGTCTCGATAAGGTCACGACGCACGTTAACGATGTACTTTCAGCCATCACGGAGCGTGCAGATGCGCATGAAGGCGCTGCGTCAAGATTGGATGCGAGAGCGGACACGCTCACTAACAACCTTGAGCGCCTAACGAACCATATTACCCAGCGTTTAGATAATATTAACCAATCGGTTTACAACCACCAAGGCAATCCGGCCGGTATAGTGCCATCGGATGCCGCGAGCGAAACATCGCTAATTGATTCCATCGCTTAAGCAAATATTGCTAACACAATAACATTGGCAGCCCTCTCTGGAGGGCTGTTTTGTTTGGTGCGCCGGATAGCCTGCCGGAAGCACTGTGCAAACTTACCAGTCATTGAGGCGGCGGTCCGAGCATTTTAGCCATGCCAACGCAAAAACTTGCATCAAACAATGACTAGGCCGACAGCAACTTTGTCCTGATTCTATGTACGTTACCGAACTGAGCACATCAGCCGAGCGTGCAATGATAAAAATAAGCGCTGAAATACATTGTTTTAAGTTTCTGGAAATTTCGGATTGGTCGTCTTACCTATCATTGTGTAGTACCGCTACACAGCCATAACACCCTGCCATTTTCACGCGATGCCAACAATTAAGGAATCTCTGAATAACTCATCTTTGTCATTGCGAACATAATAAGGAATCTTTGTAAATCAACAGTATAGATTTCTCGCTCTGCTCGAAATGACAGTTATTCAGAGATTCCTTAATACAAAGTTCTGCTTCAAAGCAGTTATTAAAACATTCAGGCTAGAAATATTTTGTTACAGGAGAAATTTATGAATAATCAATATCGATTAGCAGTCATTCCAATCTTTGTTATCGGCTTATTTACAATGGGAGGGTCCCATGCATTTGCAACAGAGCTTGGCAAGGAAGTTTCTGTGCAAAACCATTTGCAGGACGGCGATGAATTCAACATGAAAGTGCGAAAGCTTATTAATCACGGCAAGCTATTATTCGGTGCGGCTTGGACCAGCCAAGAAGGCGGCGGGCGACCATTAACCAAGGGAACCGGTTCTCCGCTAACAGATTCATCCTCGCCATTAGTTTTTCCACGTAACTTTAATCGCATTTCAGCACCGGATACGAATTCCTGTTCAGGCTGCCATAACAAGCCCCGTATCGGTGGCGGAGGAGAAATTGTTACCAATGCATTTATTACTGGGCAACGTTTTGATTTTGCAACCTTTGACCATAACGACACGACGCCAACGCGGGGCGCGTTAGATGAAGAAGGCAAATTTGTACAACAGCAAACTATTGCCAATTCCCGCAATACGCTGGGTTTGTTCGGTTCTGGTTATATAGAGATGTTGAGCCGTCAGATGACAACAGATTTGCAAAAGATCCGGGATTCCATTACTTCCGGCAAGAATGCGGAGTTGATTAGTAAAGGTGTTTCATTCGGCACTCTGGCCAAAAATGAAGACGGCAGTTGGAACACCAGTGATGTTAACGGATTGCTTGCATCAAGCCTGGTTAGTGATGGCGCCGATAATCCGCCAAGCCTGATTATTAAGCCCTTTCATCAGTCTGGCGGCGTCGTATCGTTACGCCAATTCACTAATAACGCATTTAATCAGCACCATGGCATTCAGTCGACCGAACGGTTTGGTACCAACATTGATGCGGATGGAGATGAGTTCGTTAACGAAATTACTCGTGCGGACATCACTGCAGTAACTTTATTTCAAGCGCAACTTGCGGTGCCTGGCCGGGTGATTCCTAATGATCCTGAAATTGAAGCGGCTGTTCGTGTTGGTGAGCAGATTTTCCAAAACATTGGGTGTTCCGGCTGCCATGTGCCTAAGCTACCCTTAGATAAAAAAGGATGGATCTATAGTGAACCGAATCCTTTTAATCCCAAGGGTAACTTGCAAGCAGGCAATACACCGGAGTATAAACTTGATTTAACAGAAGCAAAGCTTGATCAACCAAGACTGAAAGTTGAAAAGGAAATAGTTTGGGTGCCCGCTTTTACCGACCTCAAACTACATGATATTACCAGCGGTCCGGGCGATCCCAATCGAGAACCCATTGACCAGAATACGCCTGAAGGATCCGCTGAGTTTTTTGCAGGAAACTCTCGTTTTATGACGCGAAAACTCTGGGGCACGGCTAATGAGCCGCCATATTTTCATCATGGGCAATATACGACTATGCGTCAGGCTATCGAAGCACATCGTGGCGAAGCATATAGCACCTATGTCAAGTGGACAGCTCTCAGTGAGGCAAATCAGAATTCAGTCATTGAATTCCTGAAAACTCTCCAGATTTTGCCTGAAGGAACTAAACATCTGGTGGTTGATGAGCGTGGCAATAAAAAAGAATGGCCTTAATAAAGTAATAATCTGAAAAATAAGCGACTTCGTCCTTGTGGCGAGGTTGTTTCCATCATAGATAAATCCCGGCAATATTTTCTGGTAACTTCCGCACGCCGATTAACAGAATTTGGAAGCCACATGCTGCGCGGTGACTACCATAAACTCGCACTGAGTTAGTTAGCGCACAGACGGCAAACTCACCAGAACATTACTCTGCATTCGATAAATCTTGTTGGCAATACACATTGCCGCCTATTTGTCATCGCTTCTCATGCATAAAGGAGTAACTTATGGAAAACCATCGCGGCAACAACACCGATCCGGCCAACGTAGCAGTAAAATCAACTGAGATCGAGATTCGCAAAGGCCAGACGTCAGGTCGGCTTGATCGTGCTGAATTTAGCGTTCGCTTCCGTGCCACATTCCTCGATCCCGCATTTCGAAGCGAAGACGAATCCATCGCACGGCTTGAAGAGGTCGCTTGGCAAGCCTACACCGATGGCCGCAAGGCACCCTTTACACAGAAGGCGGGGCCGGGATATGTTGATCCGGATTACGAATTATCAGTCGAATGGCTGTCCACAAAGCAACGCATAGAAGAAGCACAACAGCGCTGGAGTGAGCCTTCCACACCATCCCGGGTATTGCTGATCTGCGGCTCGGCACGCAACGATGGAACCTGTCCAGGCGAGATGTCCAAATCCTTCCGGCTGTTGAAGATTGTTCGCGAAACGCTGGAGCAGGCTGATATCCAGGTTGACGTACTCGATCTGAGTCTGATTACCTCTGAATATGGTCGTAACATACACCCATGCAAGGGATGTGTGTCGACGGCAATGCCTTTGTGTCACTGGCCGTGTAGTTGTTACCCCAATCATTCTCTTAATCAAAACAATGATTGGATGGCCGAAATCTATGAGCGCTGGACGGCTGCCCATGCCGTGATCATCGTAACCCCAGTGTATTGGTACCAGAGCCCAAGCCCTTTGAAATTGATGATAGACCGCATGGTCTGCGCCGATGGGGGTAATTCTGACCCTACGTCGACATCGGGCAAGAATGCGGGCAAAGCGAAAGAACTTGAGATGGCCGGATGGGATTACCCGCAGCACCTAGCTGGACGTGCCTACGGCGTGATTGTCCACGGTGATGTGGCCGGTATTGAAGGTTCGCGCCGTTCTTTGTCCGACTGGCTCGACTGGATGGGTTTTATCGACGCAGGAGCTCAGGCACGCTTGGATCGCTACATCGGATACTTCGAACCCTATGCGACCAGTCACGATGTCCTGGACAAGGATATCGCGGTACAGGCAGAGACACGCAATGTCGCACTGGCCGTAGCGAAAGCCGTCGTCGAGTTACGTGCCGGACGTCTCCATGCGGTGCGGGCGGAGCTGCCACGCCCACGGCCAAAGTAGATCTATTCTCTCATTTCATCCTTCAGCACACTCTAACACTGGAGGGTGCTTCGCTGTTGGCACTCTATCTATATCTGAACAGAATCTATAGAGGAACAATCATTTCAGTCTGATCGACTTATCCACAGTGGTGTAGTACGCTATGTCGCGATAACGGCCGGTCAATTTAAACCCGGCACCAACAATATAACCACCATCTTGTACTATAATTCCGAACTACTCATCAATTCATATCGCTCCCCTATTAAAACTAAATTCATGAACACCACTGACATCAAAAGTTACATGCAGTCCGTCGGCCAGGAAGCACGCGCGGCTTCGCGTTTGACTGCAAAAGCGGACACGGCGGCGAAGAATCGTGCTTTGATTGCGATGGCGGATGCCATCCTGCGGGACGAGCCATTATTATTAGCAGCCAACGCCAAAGATCTGGACAATGCGCGTGCCAAAGGCTTGGAGGCTTCGATGATTGATCGTTTGACTTTGTCGGCCAGAGGCGTGGCGACGATGGCGGAAGGCTTGTTGCAGATCGCAGCATTGGCTGATCCGGTAGGCGAAATCAGTGGATTGAATTACCGCCCTTCCGGCATACAGGTGGGGAAAATGCGCGTGCCTTTGGGCGTTATCGGCATCATTTATGAAGCGCGCCCGAATGTAACGGCTGATGCCGCAGGACTATGCCTGAAAGCGGGAAATGCCGCCATATTACGCGGCGGATCGGAGGCAATTCATAGCAATCAGGCGATTGCCGCGTGTGTCAAAGAAGGATTAAGACTGGCCGGTTTACCGGAAACGGCGGTGCAAGTGATTGAAACCACCGATCGCGCGGCAGTGGGCGAATTGATTACGATGAAAGAATTTGTCGATGTGATTGTGCCGCGCGGCGGCAAGGGATTGATCGAACGGATTGCCAATGAAGCGCGCATCCCGGTGATCAAGCACCTGGATGGCGTATGCCATGTGTACATTGACGATCAGGCTGATTTTGATAAAGCCATAAAAATTGCCGACAATGCCAAGACGCAGCGCTATGGCACTTGTAACACTATGGAAACATTGCTGATCCATGAAGACATTGCACAGAAAATATTGCCTGCCTTGAGCAAGATATATTTTGACAAAGGTGTCGAATTACGCGGCGATGCAGCAGCACGCGGCATCATTCCGCAAATGAATGCCGCCACTGAGCAGGACTGGTACGAAGAATATCTGGCCCCGATTCTGAGCATCCGCATTGTCGCTGGGTTGGATCAGGCGATTGATCACATTACGAAATACGGCTCGCAACATACCGATGCAATTGTCACGGAAAACTATACGCGTGCGCGGCGTTTTCTGCGTGAAGTGGATTCCAGTTCGGTGATGGTCAATACCACGACGCGTTTTGCCGATGGATTTGAATATGGCCTGGGTGCTGAAATCGGCATTTCGACCGACAAAATCCACGCGCGCGGTCCGGTCGGTCTGGAAGGATTAACCAGTCAAAAATTTATCGTACTGGGCGACGGTCAGTTAAGACAGTAACCTGCTTTTGAATATAACGAGTGCCCGGCACTCAATCCACCCCAAAAGGCCGTTATGACGCAAGTTGTCGAAATAAAGATCCCCGATATCGGTGATTTCAAGGATGTTCCGGTCATTGAGCTGCTCGTCTCCCCCGGCGATACGGTTGAAAAGGAAACTTCGCTGATCACTTTGGAAACGGACAAAGCTTCAATGGAAGTGCCTTCCCCATACGCCGGTATCGTGCAAGAAATCAAAGTCAAAGCAGGTGACAAAGTGTCAGAGGGTTCAGTCATTCTGACTTTGGCAGTGACTGAGCAACCCGCAGCCGCAACGCACTCAGAAGCCACAACCACAACCAGCGAAAAAGCAATTGCTGCTCCCATTGTTACCCCACCCCCTGCGCCAATATCACCGCAATCCATCCCACTGGGAGACATTCACGCGGACGTGGTAGTACTTGGCGCTGGCCCCGGAGGATATACCGCCGCTTTTCGCGCCGCCGATTTGGGTAAAAAGGTAGTTTTAATCGAGCGCTATGCCGCACTCGGTGGCGTGTGCTTGAATGTTGGCTGCATTCCTTCCAAGGCTTTGCTGCATGCGGCTAAAGTAATCACGGAAGCGGAAGATGTTGAATCGCAGGGCATAGCTTTTGGCAAACCCCAAATCGATATGGATAAGCTGCGCACGTGGAAAGAATCGGTGATCGGCAAACTGACCAAGGGCCTGAAAGCACTGGCGAAACAACGCAAGGTAGAAATCGTCCATGGCACCGGAAAATTTGCCATGCCCCATCTGATTCAGGTCGAAACTACGGAGGGACAGAAAACAATTTCTTTCGAGCAGTGCATTATCGCAGCCGGTTCCAGTGTCGCCCGCATCCCCGGTTTTCCTTACGATGATCCGCGCTTGATTGATTCTACCGGAGCGCTTGAACTAAAAGATGTGCCGAAACACATGCTGGTTATTGGTGGCGGTATCATCGGCCTGGAAATGGCCACGGTCTATTCCGCACTGGGAAGCAAAATCAGCGTGGTGGAATGGATGGATCAATTGATCCCGGGCGCTGATCCCGATCTGATCAAACCGCTGCATCGCCGTATCAAGAAGCGCTACGAAGCGATCTATTTGAAAACCAAAGTGACTCAGATTGAAGCCGGTGAATCCGGGCTGACAGTGACCTTTGAGGGAGAAAATGCGCCGGAACCGCAAACCTATGACCGTATTTTAATGGCCGTCGGCCGCCGCCCGAATGGGCGCGCTATCGGTGCCGAAGAAATCGGCATTCAAGTCAACGAACGCGGCTTTATCCCGGTGGATCAGCAAATGCGCACCAACTTGCCGCACATTTTTGCGATTGGTGATATCGTGGGTGAGCCGATGCTGGCGCATAAAGCCACTTATGAAGGCAAATTGGCTGCAGAGATTATTGCCGGACATAAAGCCATCTTTGATGCCCGTACCATTCCTTCCGTTGCTTATACCGATCCTGAAATTGCCTGGATGGGTCTGACTGAGAAAGAAGCCATCAAGCAAGGTATCGATTATGAGAAAGCCAGCTTCCCCTGGGCTGCTAGCGGCCGTGCCATATCCATGGCGCGCGAAGAAGGATTGACGCAACTGCTGCTGGATAAAAATACCCGTCGTATATTGGGTGCCGGCATAGTGGGCATCAATGCCGGCGAGTTGATCGCTGAAACGGTTTTAGCGCTGGAAATGGGTGCGGATATGCAAGATATCAGTCTGACCATTCATCCGCATCCGACGCTTTCGGAAACCGTACTGTTCGCTGCCGAAATGGCGGAAGGAACTATCACAGATCTCTATATACCAAAGAAATAGACGCGGATGTCTCGGAAAATTCAAAAAGATTCCGAGCCGGTTTCTGATTCCGGCAAACAATACGACTACAATTTACTTTTACAAATTTTATGATGGCTTCAATAAAAACTTCCATTATTTCATTCGCATTGCTGCTTCTTTTATGCGGCGTGATACAGAATTCATTTGCAACGCATATTTCAGAACCTGTTCTGATCGATCCCAGAACCCGCTATAAAATCGGAGAAACGGTTATTCTGCACGGGCGGGTAGACTACAATGCGCAGCCAGCTCCCGACGTTTTGCTCAATTTCAAGTTGACTCGGCCCAATGGCACGATAGCGGTCGATCAATCCTATCCGAGCAATCAGGAAGGTCAATTTGAGTTTAAGTTTGATAGCAAAAATGAAGCGCCAGGCACCTATCAAATCACGATTACTTCACACTGCCTGGAAATTCACCGGTATGCTTGCACCTACAAAAATCAAACACTGTCTATTGAATTCAAATAACTTGTAAAAATAATTCACACAAGATAAATAGGTTAGCTACAGTTGACAGTATTTCAAACCCTATCAATGCTTCGATGCACAAAAAAGAATACTTATGGAATTACCTATCGTTAAAAATTTCCGCAACTGTTTAGCTCTTGTTCTAGCACTGCTCTTGCTTTCCGCTTGTAATCCAAAAATGAGTGATTTATCAGAGCGTGAAGCAGAAATTAATGCCCGGGAATCGGAACTCGTGACATTATTTGCGGAATTGCTGGAACACAAAAAAGCATTAGAAAATAATCAAACAGCCCAAAAAGAAGAAAATACTGTACCTTCCAGAACCACTGAATGTTTATGCGATTCAATCAGCGATCTCACTCCGGCTGCGAATACCCAAAGAGACAAATCCACTGTGAAATATACCCGGACAGTATCCGGCGGTGTTGAGAAAATTCATCTTACCCCTGATTCCAGAACATTATTAGGCCGTATCGAAAAAGTTTATCTGGATCCTCCAGGCCTGGAATTTAACGCGCGAATTGACACGGGCGCTCAGACATCCTCGCTGAATGCGATTGATATTGTTGAATTTGAACGGGACGGCAAACCGCACGTACGGTTTAATGTAATCAATCCAAAAACTGGAGAAAAGACTGAAATAACAAGACGCTTGCGACGTTATGCACGGGTTAAAGAACTGAACAATCGCGAATCACAAAATCGTCCGGTGGTCAGAATGCGTGTAGTAATCGCAGACATTGATGAACAAATAAATTTTACGCTGGTGGATCGCAGCAAACTCAAGCACCAGGTTCTAATAGGACGCAATTTATTACGTGATCTCGCCATCGTGGATGTCAGCAAAAAATACACGACCGTCAGGAATGATAAAATAAAACAAGGTGATACAAGGTAATGTCCGCCAAACTTAGGCTCTATATTTTAGTCTTTCTGATTTTAGGGCTTGGCATAGGACTGATTTTATATAAGCACTTTGCTTTGGGATTTCCATTATCGCCTGATGACAAGAAATCAGTCTGGACAATTGAAGCCAAAATCGATTTCATTGCACGCGGTGATCCCGTTATCGTCTCGTTCGCACTCCCCCCGCAAACGCCCAATGTTGTTTTTATGGAAGAAGACTTTGCTTCGCCCGGCTATGGGTTTAGTGAATTAGCTTCTCCAACAGGACGGCGCGCGCAATGGAGCAAAAGAACGGCATCAGGGCCTCAAACAGCTTATTACCGCCTGAGCATGTATGAAACTGACCAATTTATTCAACCACCCATTGCAGCAGCAGATCTTCCCGCGGAACCGGAAAAACCTGAATTTGATGGGGTACTTAAGACCGCAGCCATCACATTATTAGATCAAGTTCGCAGCAAATCGGCTAATACTGAAATCTTTACCCGTGAGCTGATCAGAACTTTAAACTCCAATACCCCTGATCAGAATCAACGCTTGCTCCTCAATGACCAATCCAGCGAAGATTATAAAACCCACTTAATCATCCATTTACTGGCATCAGAAGGTATTAGTGCGCATATTGTTCGTGGACTCTATCTGAATGAGGGCCGAAAAAGATTGTCGCTTACCAATTTTGTGGAAGTTTATATAGGCGGTCAATGGCTTTTGTTTAATCAGAATTCCGGAGAAAGCGGCAAACCCAAGAATTTTCTAATCTGGCAACGTGGCGATCAGTCTCTGCTGGATGTCATCGGGGGCAAAAACTCGAAAATTTCCTTCTCGATCATAAAAAGCACCCAATCAACCAGAAATCTTGCTGTGCGCGACAGCATCAATAAGCAAGCCGGGATCATCGATTTCTCTATTTACAGCTTACCGATTGAACAACAAAATGCATTCAAAATGATCTTATTATTACCGATTGGCGCATTGATTGTGGTCATTATGCGCCTGCTGATCGGTATACGGACTTCCGGCACCTTTATGCCGATCTTGATCGCATTAGCGCTGATACAAACCACGTTACTAACCGGCATCATCATCTTTCTGACTGTCGTTGGCACAGGATTGCTGATTCGCTCTTACTTATCACGCTTAAACCTGCTGTTTGTGGCGCGTATCTCGGCAGTGATCATTGTGGTGATCGCAATTATGGCAAGTATCAGTATCATCAGTAATAAACTCGGAATTGATCAGGCCATGACGGTAACCTTCTTCCCGATGATCATCCTGTCCTGGACCATTGAGCGCATGTCGGTTCTGTGGGAGGAAGATGGCCCCAGAGAAGTCCTTATCCAGGGTGGCGGTAGCCTGTTAACAGCGGTTATTGCTTATTTGTTTATGACCAACCGGACGATTGAATATTTAACCTTTAACTTTCCCGAACTGATGCTGGTCAATCTAGCATTCATCCTGATCCTTGGACAATATACCGGCTACCGGTTATCCGAGTTGTATCGTTTTCATGCGCTGGAAAGACGCAATGTTACTGGCAAGCGTTAAGAAACTCAGGAGTTTTGGCATCATCGGGATGAATCAAAGAAACTTTGGTTTGATCTCCCGCTACAATCCACGCCATTTATATCCGCTTGTTGATGACAAACTGAAAACCAAATTGCTGGCACAAAAAGCCGGCATTACCGTACCCAAATTACTCGGCACCGTGGAATATCAGCATGATGTCAAATCGCTAAAAGAAATACTCCGCCCGCACGCCCAGTTCGTCATAAAACCGGTCAAAGGCAGTGGCGGAAAAGGCATCCTGGTGATTACCGCGCATGATCATAATCTCTACTTCAAACCCAGTGGAGATGAGATACAGCTGGCGGATATCGAACGGCATGTTTCCAACATTCTGAGCGGTCTCCATAGCTTAGGCGGAAAACCCGATAACGTCATGATTGAGTCGTTGATACAGCTTGATCCGGTGTTTTCTGACTATAGCTATGAAGGCATTCCTGATCTGCGCATTATTGTACTCCGCGGCTATCCCATTATGGCGATGCTACGGCTCACAACTCATGCTTCCGATGGTAAGGCGAATCTGCATCAGGGTGCAGTGGGCGTTGGAATCGACATGGGAACAGGTCATGCGCTACATGCTGTGCAATATGGTGAACCGGTCTTACACCACCCGGATACGCGCAAGACTTTCTCGGATTTAGTCATTCCTCACTGGGACAAACTCTTGCAATTGGCTGCCGCCTGCTATGAAATGACCGGTTTGGGATACCTGGGTGCGGATATTGTGCTGGACAGAGACCAAGGTCCCATGATTATTGAACTCAACGCACGCCCCGGGCTTTCCATTCAAGTAGCCAACGCTGCCGGTCTGGCACCGCGTGTTGCCGTGATAGAAGCACTCAAGGCGATTGATCCTGATCCGCAATCACGCGCTGCTTTCAGCAAGCAACAATTCGCAACAAACACCGGCACTCATCCACCTCGTCTGCTACGCACCCGGAGCGATGACCCCAAACCATAAGCGATTCAAACGAATTTCAATAGGCTGGTTAAGCGCATTTAATCATCTGTATTAACAACAACTTTATTGCGCCCTCTCTGTTTAGCCTGAAAAAGTGCTTTATCCGCGGCTTCACTCAGACTCGCAGCATCCGGGAAATGGGCAAGATCCGCTATCCCGCAACTAAAGCTGACCGAGAACTCCTCATCCTGACTCAGATGCAGTAGACGCGAAAACACATTGCGAATCTCATCAATCACTTTCGCAGCTGAAGCCGCATCGGTATCATTCATGATAACAGCGAATTCTTCTCCACCGTAACGCCCGATAATATCTGTTCCGCGCAAACGCTGTTTTAACAGCTTTGACAGGCTCTTGATCACACGGTCACCCGCAGCATGCCCATAGCGATTATTAATTTTCGTAAAGAAGTCGATATCCACCAGGGCAAACGACATCGGAGTGTCCAGCCGGATGGAACGCACGACCTCACGCACTAACTCTTCCTTAAGCGCCGTATGATTGAGCAGGCTTGTCAAACCGTCATGCACCATCAAAGAGCGTAAAGAACGTGCACGCATAACACGCGATGTGACCGCTGAAACCAGGTGCCCGGGATCAATGGGTCTAACCAGGAAATCGTCGCCGCTCAGACTCATTGCTTCAAATTGCGTGTTGAAATCATTCTCGGAAGAAAGATAAACAATAGGCGTACTGACAAAACCATCCATTTGCCGGATAACTTTTGCCAGTTCAATACCATTACAGCCTGGCATATACAGATCCATCAGGATCAGATCCGGATTAAAATCACTCAGTATTTCCATCAGATTCATGGATTCTGTTACTGCCTTCACAACCATTCCGGCCTGTTCCAGTATCGCAGCATGGTAGGAAAGTACCGTTGGACTGTCATCTACCATCAATATGCGAAAAGAATCCTGAATCTGCGATGCTGTTATTAAATCAAGCTGGCCAATTAACTCAACCGGATTGAATGGTTTTGTAAAATACGCAACACTACCGGCTCGAACCGCTCCCAGCCGGCAATCCATATTATCATGTACCGAAATAAAAATGACTTGTGCAGGTTGCGTCAATTCCCCTTGAATCTCTTCCATAACATGGATACCCCCCATCTCGTCCTCTGGGAACTCCGTTTCCATAAGAATAATGGCATGAGGTTTATCTTTGATGGCTACCCGGAATTTGTCTAAATGATTAAACACCTCCACTTCATAGCCGTAATAGCGCAATTGCAACGCAAGTTCCTGCGCTGCCTCCACATCATCGTCCACCACAAATATCAGATTGGATGGGTGCGGGTTTGAAAAAAATGCATCCTCATTCGCTATCGTCTGAGTGATTTCGTTTGCAACACTGGATTCCTTCTCAGCAGAAATTTTCTTCAGCTCAAGTATCTGCTGCAAGATTCGGTTTAGCTGCAGATCATCCGCTGAAGCTGCTTTCTGCATTAAGTTCTTGAGGATTTGCTCCAGTGCATGCGCTTCAACACTCAGCTGTGGAAAACCAAATGTCTTGCCCGTACCAACCAGATTATGAACAGCGCGATGAAGTTCCTGCAAAACAGTCGCATCCCAGCCAGCCCGCAGTTTATTCCATATCACTTCTATTTCATTGATTCTGTCCGGCAATTCTTCTGCAAACGAAGTAACCAACAAGCACATTTTTTCTTGAAATTCGTTGTGTACTCTATTTTCCATAATTTGGTGCCCAATGTTGTTCGATTTCAGTGATTTGCTTCCTGAGATCAAATGGTTTTGCGATAACAGTCAATGTATCCAGATTCATGGCATGCGCGACTTAATCCAATCGCACCCGGTTAATCATCAATATAACAGGAACATTTCACCAGCCTGTGGAATTTTCCCAAAGTGATCTGTCTTGTTATACCATCCACATCTGACATCACGATATCCGGCAATATAAGATGCGAAGTATTTCTCTATCATTCTGGGTCTTCACTACCCGCCCAAACAACAAAAAGCTTCATCTGCTCGAGGGATTGAATGCAGCCAATACAATTACCCGCTCATTCTAATTAAAAGAATTGAAACTCAATCCCGCGATCAAACACCTAAAACCCGGTTACTTAATCATTTTACCTGTTAAACAATTCATCCGTAGTCATGTTACATAAAATAGCTATTCAGATTCTGGCTTTCATCATCGCAATCACGCTCGGCATCTTTGCCATTGGCGCACTCTTGACCGCACCGGCCCCCACGGCAGTAGGAACACTCTCTGCAGATTTTCCGGTTGAATCGGTACAGATTCCTGCCCCGAATGAATCCACCGTACATGGCTGGCTAGTTCATGGACAACCCGGCGGCGGCGTTGTATTGCTGGCGCATTCGATGCGCAGTAACCGGCTTGAAATGCTGAGCCGGGCAAGATTCCTGAGAGACCAGGGTTATAGCGCTCTATTCATTGATTTACAAGCGCATGGCGAAACTGCCGGGGAAAAAATTACTTTTGGTTTGAGGGAATCTGAGAATATTGAAACATCAATCGCTTTTCTGAGAAAAACTTTCCCTACGGAACGAATTGGCGCGATCGGTGTTTCTCTGGGCGCCGCAGCCATCGTACTCGCCAAACACGATTTAAAGCTGAATGCGGTTATCCTGGAATCATTACATCCCACTATTGAAGAGGCAGTTGATAATCGTTTGAAGCTTCATTTCGGAAACTATGGATCGGTGCTTTTACCGCTCATGCTGTCGCAATTATCTTTTTACCTGGATGCTTCTACCGATGCATTAAGCCCTATCACTCGAATCAATAATCTTAATGCACCATTATTGATAATTTCCGGAACAGATGATGCGCACACAACGCAACTGGAAACCGAACGTCTCTACGCTGCCGCCAGAGCCCCTAAGGAACTATGGATTGTTCCTGGCGCCAGACATTTCAATATGCATGCTTATGCCGGTAGAGAATATGAACAACGTATTAGCGCTTTTCTGTCGCAGTATTTGCGCCAAAATGTTGACTGATAGCGTCCGACTAGCGGACAGGACATTGCCCCGTCCCAAAAAAGAGGATGTGATAAAGTCACTTGTATTGTTTGATCTGTCTTAAAATCCACATTTCTGCTTGCGCAAGAAGGAACTCAATATGAATAACTACCAGAATATCCTACTCGCCATCGATTTCTCCGATTATGGCCATTATGTGGCGCAACGGGCAAAATCTCTGGCAGAACAATTTAATGCACGTCTCCATATCATCCATGTTCTGGATAATATTCCTATGCCTGACACACCTTATGGCATGGTAATTCCACTGAATGATGATTCATCGTATGATTTACTGGAAACAGAAAAAAATAAATTAATTCAAATCAGTAATCAACTGGATATCTTACCAGAACGCCGCTGGATGATCTGGGGTGAACCACAACAGGAAATTACTCAGCTTGCTGCACAAGAACAAATTGATCTGATTGTTGTGGGTTCACATGGGCGCCATGGACTTGCCATGCTGATGGGCTCAACGGCCAAGGGGGTTTTATATCATGCAGAATGTGATGTACTGGCTATTCACCTGAAAGATCATCAAGAATAACTAAAACATCCACTGACGCGCTCAGGTTATCTCCAGAACTGCCACCAAGCCTTAGCGCCTACCTCCGGCAATTCCGCAAGGAAATGGCTGTCAGGAAAATTGATTCGCATCACGCGCTCAGCGTCATCCCGCAAATCATACATTTCCAGTGCTTCATAGGCTTTAATCATAATATACAAGGCCTCTTCAGTCGCCGGTGTACGAGGATATTCCTTGACTGCATTTTGCGCCCGGTTGGCTGCCGCAACATAAGCCTTGCGTTTCATATAGTAACGTGCAATATGAATTTCGCTCATAGCAACCGCATTCAGCAAATAGGCCATACGTTGCCTGGCATCGGCTGCGTATTTGCTCTCGGGGAATCTTGTCACCAATTCTTTGAAATTTTCAAATGACTCTCGCGATGCTTTAGAATCACGCTCACTCATGTCCTGTTTGATTGGGCCTTTCATCAAGAAACCCATCATACCCCAATTATCATTAAAGCTCGATAATCCCTTGATATAATATGCATAATCAACATTCACATGATTAGGATGCAATTTAATAAATCGATCCGTCGCAGCGATTGCAGAAGCCGGTTCTTCATTTTTATAATGCGCATAGGCAATTTCAAGCTGCGCCTGCTGTGCTATTCGGCCATATGGATAGCGCGCTTCCAGTGATTCATACAGTTTGATGGCTGCAGCATAATTGCCATCATTTAATTTATCCTTTGCTTCACTATAGAACTTATTAGCAGACCAATCCTGTTGATCTTCGGTGCGATCCGGCAATAAACCGCACGCTGATAACCATAACACCAGAAATAAAGCTAAACTACGTAACATGACGAATTCCGTAAAAAACAAAGATACATCTTGCGATTATAGCGTAAAGCCACCACCGCTAGTACGCAACGAACCGGCGCATAGCGTCATTGCGTTAACGATTCCTGCGGATTATGCAGGACTGCGCCTTGATCAAGCCTTGGCGAAGCTTCTACCCAACTGGTCACGCAACCGCTTGCAAACTTGGATTGCTGAGAATCGGGTCATACTGGATGGCCAGATCACCACGATAAAACAAAAAGTATGGGGCAATGAGCTTATTCAGATTTCCCCTCAGGATACTATCGTTGAATCAACGCATGTAGCTGAAGATATCAATCTGAACATTATTCACGAAGATGATGCAATCATCATTGTCAATAAACCGGCCGGTTTGGTCACCCATCCAGGGAATGGCAACTGGCAGGGCACTTTGTTAAATGCCCTACTGCATCATGCGCCACAATTGGAGGTTGTACCACGCGCCGGTATAGTTCATCGTCTGGACAAAGACACCAGCGGTTTACTTGTCGTTGCAAAAACAATAGAAGCACAAACAAACCTTGTACGCCAACTACAGCAACATACTGTAAAACGCGACTATCTGGCATTGGTTCTGGGAGAGGTTACGCAAGCTGGCAGTGTTGATGCGCCGATAGGCCGTCATCCGATACATCGCACGAAAATGGCCGTTACAACAAAAGGCAAGTCAGCACGCACGCACTATCAGGTTATCGAAAACTTTACAGGTTGCACGTTACTGCAGTGTAGCCTTGAAACCGGGCGCACACATCAAATCCGGGTGCACTTGAGTTCCATTGGACATTCATTGGCTGGTGATCCGGTTTATGGCGGCAAACCCGGAAAAACAGGACAAATTATCAGACAGTTATTGGTTAGCTTTCCCCGGCAAGCCCTGCATGCTCAGAAACTTGCATTGACTCACCCTCAAACGGAACAAATCCTTGGATGGGAAGCTGATGCACCAGAAGACTTGAATAATTTATTGCAGCAATTACGGCAACAGAGCGGATTAGAGATCGGGGAATAAAAAAATGCGCCCGCAGGCGCATTTTTTCTTCATGTTTCATCAATAAATTCATAGGCTGGTCAAAACTCAGAAAGGCAGTATCGCATCCAGTGAGAATAAAATTTGATCTTTATTACCGCCAAATGGCCTATAAGCAGCGGCATGAAGCGCATCAACCCTGTCGTAACGAATATTGGGGCGAATATTCAGATTTCTTAACCCCTGCCAGCCAAGATTTAATGTTCTAGCTGCTTTCCAGTTTGCGCCCAAGGTCACTGCATAATAATCTGCAGGAGTACCGGTGGCCAGTGAGGTTGCACCGCCCAGCGCATAACTGTTTCCAAGATGATTCGTCGCTGCGCTTACCCGTCCTGGCGAGAAAACACGAAAGCCGTCTCTATCGCGAAACCATTCACCGCGAACACCGATCGATAGATCCGGCGTCAGATCATAATACGCATGCGAGTTAACGCCATACCACTCGGCATTCGTCACGCCTTTAGCTGTCAATACGCCATCTGCAAAACCATGGTCATGTTGCAAGATAAAATGAGTCTTATCTGTAAACATATGTTTCAGCACGATGCTATACATACCCCAGAAATTATTGCTGCGTGTGGAAGCTGTACTACCGGTGCCAGCAACATTCAGTGAGCTTTTTTTATCATCACTGGTCCAGGTAACGCCGCCAATCCCGCCCCAATTTCCCATCTGCCTATCAAAATTACCATCCCAGCCACCGGTTCCACTACCGCCGATTGCACCAGCCATCGCGGTAAAATTCTTATTCACCGAATAATTACTCAATACACCGGTATGGGTAAAAGGTTCTCCATACTGCATCGTGTATGCATGGGTATAGAAGAAATTGTTAGGGGCTGGCACTGATTCATAGCCAATCGGCGTATAAAAATGACCCGCTTTCACATTGAGTCCATTGCCAACCGGCACATAAACTTCTGCAAAAGCTTGTGGAATTGCGATGCCGTATGTACGACTGGAATTACAGCATATTCCAAGATCCCAGTTACCCCGATCAGGCAAAGCCCTTCCCGTGTTGGGATCAAACGCCGGGTTACCATAGGCTTGGGTAAAGATAGCATCAGTACCAAACATGAAATCAGCACGAAAACCGACATCCCAGCCTTTGCCTTCTGTTTTTACCGCACGCTCCATAAAAAGGTTCAACTGATTCATTTGAACTCTATTCGCCTGATCAGCAAACGTAACCGGACCGTTAAAACCATCAGTTTGACTTGGATTGAAAGTTGCGCCGCCGTGAACCCAGCCGCCAAACTTAACGCCGCTGTTTTTAAGTAAATTCATAAAACTGTTACCGCCACTGTCTTTGTTAGTCGTGACAGTGTTTGCATGAACACCCGATGAACTCATGCCGATCAACAGTAACCCACCAGCCACAGCATGAATCATCTGTTTCTTGTATAGCGATTGATATTCCATTACTCTCCCCCTCTCTAAATAACACAATGAAAAAGATACAAAAACTAAAAACTATAAAAGACCCTAGCCACCACATGGACAGAACTCTAACACTGAATCGCTTAAGGGGTCAACGCGAACAAGGGAGTAAATCGGCTTATCATTAAAAAATACAACACAAATAGTAATTTCTCGTCACTATTTTTAGTTCGTTTTATAACATCAGTGCAATTATGTCATCCACATCCATCCTGATCGAAGCACTGGTTAACAAGCCATTGAAAAACGTTTTCGAGGCAGCCGATGCAAGGTAAAAACAGGCGAAAAAGCGCAGTTTATGCTTAATAAATGAGCATTCCTTACTATGACAAGCAAGTTCTGGAGCTGTCATCACGCCGCCAAAGCTTGATTAATTCATATGAGTAAGCAATAAAAGCAAATATTCGCAATAGAACTTGCCTTTACCTGCTAAAAATCTCCATAACCAACTCACTGCTAGCCGATACATCCATCCCAGAACGTTCCTACTACTAAAGTTCTGAATCACTCACACCGTTATAAAGAAAATCTGGCGTTAATTGCTAACATTGGCTTGTATCCTATAAGTTCAGTTGCCTGATTCATTACCAGACACTCATTGTTCACTCTAAAAATAATTGATTATGAATTTGATACCGATACAAACTACCGATCTGACAATTGGCCAGCCATTACCATGGGATTTATTCGATCAAGCGCATCAACCGATACAAAAACGCGGTTATATCTTCAAAACAGAAGATGAATTAAAGCAACTGGAAGGATCGTCGATATTTCGCATGCAAAAACCCGAACCGGAGCAGACTGAGGAGTCAAGCGACAATAAGTTTAGCTTTGATGATATGCAACTCAGAGTAGGACATAAGCTACAGCTCAAACTATCCTCGCGATTAAAAAAAGGTCCTATCGAGATAAAATTTAATTCCTATGTATCAACTCTGATTGGTTATGTGCAAGACAATTCGCTCATCATCGCCATGCCCGCAACTGATCAGTTAATAGGAGAGCCCTTCGTGGAAGGCGATCAAGTTCAAGTAAGCTTATTCAGCGGAAACTCAGTATTTAATTTTATAGTCTTTGTCGACAAGGTTATTAAAGTGCCGTTTAAGTATCTGCACTTGTCCTTCCCTAAGGAAATACAAGGTCAAAACATTCGAAGATCACGAAGAATCCGTTGCAGTCTCCCAGGATCTGTCGTTGAAAAATCTATCCCGGTTTCTCTGATAGATCTCAGTGTATGTGGTGCGGGGATCAGCTCAAACCTCCCTTTGGGGCCACTCGGAACAATGATCACCTTGTCTTTTACCATCACAATCCTTGACAAAGAAATCCCCGTAACAATAAAAAGTGCTATCAGATCTGCGAAACAAGTCAATAAGAATGGCCAGAAAACAATCTCTTCTGGCGTTGAGTTTATCGACATGAAATCGGAACATATGCATACAATACGCCATCTGATTTATCAAGAAATTGTCGAGCATCCTGAGAATGTAATTTAATCGGGAAAAAATCTCACCGGCAAATCCGTCTACCAGAAACCCCAGTTACCTGTCGATACGATCCATATACCCAGTATTGCATTGGTGGTCGCATGGGCAAGAATCGGTGACCATAACGTTCCGCTACGCATATATAACAAGTTATAGATAATACCGGCAAATAAGCCAGCCAGCCATAAGCTGTGTGCCAGTGCAAAAAGTACAGCCGTGATGCAGAATGCTTTTAATCCGACATGTGCCGGATTGACAGTAAGGAAGTTTGGATGATCAATCCAGCGCATCAAAAATGACCGCCAGAAAAGCTCTTCCATCACCGGAACTATCAGTGCCGCACCCATCAGCCTCACCGCAACAAGAAACCAGTCAATCTCATCCTGCTCGCGCGGATCAAAACCGACGGGCTCTCCCATCACCATCCAGTCTGCTGTCAAGTTAATCCACGCCACAAAAACAACGATACCGGCAACTATCGCGACAGTCCAGGTACGAAAGCTTGCACCAACCGGCCAGCGCAATTCACTGTAGGCACTTCTCATCGCCCAAAGCAAACCGGCCACGACAGTTATTTTCACCGCATAAAGCAGGCGCAAATCATTAGCCTCCCAGCCAAACTTCAACAGCATATCTTCCAGCAGCATGAAAAAGACATACGCGCCGAAAGGCGCTATACGATATAAATTAACACGATCAAACATAACAAATTCCTTCTGAATTTTTCTTCTGATTATGGTTTATTGTCATAATGAACACTACGCTTATTCATTGCGCTCTGGCAAGCGCTAATAAGTTCGTAAATTGAAGAAATAATGAAAAAAATTGCAAACCGGCCTTGGGCAAATTACTTGCCAATGGACACTTCTGATACTTTAAGGCACGAGCGGCAACTCTCTCTGGCGAAGAGCTCCGTCTCTCCGCTTGGACTCAAGCGGAGAAAGTGTACTGACTTTTACGCCGAGTAATCTAATTTTTTTCTGCAACGGCACCCGTCGTAAACATTCTCCTGCTGCGCGGCGAATCAGAGCTGGATCGGCAGTGTGCGTAGCCAGCGAGCAATCTCGTGTGAGCGTATGAAAATCCTCGAAACGCAGTTTGATGCTGATAGTACGCCCAGCATAACCTTTGTGTTTCAGGTCATCGGCCACCTGAAGACACAATGCGGTGAAGGCTTCGGATAGATCAAAACGATCCTGACGCGGATGCAGATCTCTTTCAAAAGTGGTTTCCCGGCTGAAGGACTTCGGTTCAGCATTGGTGATGACTGGACGCTGGTCGATCCCATGAGACACCTCATATAACCAGATCGAATAGCTACGTCCAAAGTGAGTCCGGAGAAAACCCAACTCAGTTTGCGCCAACTCGGCAATGGTCGTGATACCCAGTAATGCAAGTTTTTTGGCGGATTTAGGGCCGATACCATTAATTTTACTGACCGGCAGCGGCCAAATCCGCTCAGGTATGTCGGATATCCCAAGGATAGTCAATCCATCCGGTTTCTCCAGATCTGAACAGATCTTTGACAGTAATTTGTTCGGTGCGATGCCTATGGAACAAGATAATCCGGTGGCATCTTCCACCGCCTGTTTAATGCGCTGCGCAAGTGCCGGGGTATCATCCGGGAGATCAGTAAGATCAATGTAGATCTCATCAATACCGGAATCCTCAATCTGCGACGCGATACCGGCAACCGCAGCTTTAAACAAACGCGAATAATGGCGATACATAGCAAAATCAACCGGCAGAAGAATCGCTTCCGGCGCAAGCTGCGCTGCTTTCATGACACCCATGGCGGAATGAACACCCATTGCACGCGCTTCATAAGTGGCGGTCGTTATGACGCCACGTCCGGCATAATCACGCAAGCGGAAAAAATGCTTGCTGCCATCCGCCTGGATCAACGGCTGATGTTCATCCCGCCCGCCAATCACAACCGGCAGACCGCGTAACTCAGGATAGCGCAGCAACTCCACGGAGGCATAAAAGGCATCCATATCCAGATGCGCGATACGACGTTGCGAAGTATTTATTGTATTGATCAAAACGTTATTCATGCGGACTGTGATAAATTACGCCATCAATTACCTTGCATTGTATATGAAGACCAAAGCTGCAAATTTAAAAACACCGCACTGCCCGTGCGGCAGCGGCAAACAATATACCGGCTGCTGCGGCCACCATCTGGATCAGGGTGAATCCGCCGCCACCGCAGAACACCTAATGCGCTCGCGTTACACTGCCTATACACTGAATCGTGAAGACTATCTGCTTGCAACTTGGCATCACAGCAAGCGTCCCGCCGCACTCGGACTGGCAAATCAGCCGCGCAACCAATGGCTGGGTCTCACAGTGAAACGTCACGAACAATCGGCTCCGGATCATGCGATTGTTGAATTTATCGCACGCTACAGAATCAATGGCCGCGCTGACCGGTTACATGAAATCAGCCGATTCGTACGTGAGGGCGGATTATGGTTTTATGTTGATGGGGATATCTTACAAGATTGAAGGAAATTACAAAGTGAGTTCGCCGTTTTATCCAGGTGCGGCGCTTACTTCCCCGGTCAGCGATGCAATGGCAAAGCGGCAATGCGTCTTTCGATATCGCCCATCATGCGCTTATAAGCGGGCGAGCCAATGCCGCCAAAGCGTTTCCTAAATTCTGTCTCCGGCATAAATTCCGGCAGATCCGCGACTCTCGGCAGGATATCTGAATCACGGATACCTGCGGAAATCTGGCGTTGCAATTTCAGCGCAGATTCTTTGTTGCTCACTGCAAGTTCGCCAAAGCGCGTGCCAGAACGGTCGGCAGCAACGTCGTTAAAGCTGAACCCGCTGCCATTGCGCGAATCATCGACTTCTTTGTAAAGTCCAATGGCATCCGAGAGCGGCGCGGCGGCATTGGCGGCGATGGCTGCGGATATCGTGAAATGCTGCGAAAAATCCTCACGCCCGTCCAGTAATACCTTGCTTGGCGGCAGTTGCGGCCAGTCTCGCGCGCCAGGCACAATGGCGCCGAGCCCCTTACCATTCACAAAGAACGCCAGCACTACGATCGCAGCGCGGTTTTCCGCCACGGCATCGCCGCTCGTGGAGCGTTCGGCTGCCAACCCGAACAGCGGCACCATCACATCTGCAAGCGTCATCGTAGCCGCGCCTGAGCCACTACGGATATTCTCGGCAAGCCGCTCCTGATAAACCTTCAACCGCGCCTGTTCTTCATGCGGCAGCAGGATACTTCTGATTCGATCCGGCAGGTCTGCCTGCCAGGCATAGGTTACGGTGAATCGGCCATCCGCAACACTGATTTTCTTAATGGTGTCACTCGCGATTTGATACTCTTCACGCGCGCTGAGTAGTTTTAGTGCGTATTCGAGCAACGTATCCGCAAGCCACTCCGGAACAGATAACCGCCCGATTTGCAGCAGATCGAAGACTGGAAGCCCATCGGTTTCATGCAGCACTGCCGAAATGTTCAGAAATCGTCCAAAAGGATTGGACGGCAGTTCGAAGCTCGCGGAGAGCATCACCTTGCACGGTTGTAGCACAACACGAGAACTGCCGTGTGCATAGCGGCTGGCAAGATAATTGACGGTCAGATCGACATCTTCCTGCGAAAGCGCAAACGTACGCAACACGCCTGGTTTCATCGTGCGCGGATCATTTTTTTTAATGATATGCTTGGCGCGCTCAATATGCGCCGGCGTGAATTCTGCGGCACGGTTGACCGTGGGCTGATCCGCCATCACCAGATGAAGAATGCCGATCAGCGCAAATGGGGCCGCGATCAGCAGCAACAAGAATGTATAGGCAATGAATCTTATCAATTCAGATCACCAGAGATTTATGAATATTGAGCAGTCAGGTCAGTAAGAGGGGGCAATCGCAATGGTGGCGGCAATCGAGTTTCATAAAGCCACGTAGCGGATCTCCACCACTTCCAAATCTTCCACGCCGGCAGGCGTATGCAGTTTCACCGTATCGCCTTCACGCGCCTTGAGTAACGCCTTGGCCAGCGGAGAAATCCAACTGATACGGCCGTGGCCGGGGTCTACCTCGTCCAGGCCGACAATACTGTAAGTGTGTTCCTCGCCTTGCGCATTACAGACAGTCACGGTGGCGCCGAAGAACACCTGATCGCATTCACCGCGCTGGGCAGGGTCGACCACTTCGGCGTTTTCCAGACGTTTAGACAAGAAACGCAGGCGGCGGTCAATTTCACGCAAACGCCTTTTGCCGTAAATATAATCGCCATTTTCCGAACGATCTCCATTGGAAGCCGCCCAGGTAATAGTTTTAACCAACTCCGGGCGCTCCACTTTCCACAACTGATCGAACTCCTCCTTCAAGCGCTGATGCCCGGCCGGGGTGATATAGTTCTTCAAACCCTGCGGTAATTTCGGCGTGCCGTCGAGTTCGTCGTCGTCTTCGCTTTCCTTGGTGAATGCTTTACTCATATTGATAAATCTTCATTGGAAACAGACAGAGCGTTAAGATAGCGGTCTTCTATCATCTATTCAAGACAACTTCCATACTTATGTGCATATTCTGCGATATTGTAAAGAAACCTTGCATCCGGCAATGAATCTAAAGAACATACTAATCAGGAGGTCGTGATCATGTTAATGAACCGGCGCCAATTTCTGGGCATGTCTGGCGCAACGGCCCTAGTGGCTGTATGCTCACCTCAAGCACTCACAGCGCAAACGCTGACGCATGGTGCGCAACAAAACGTATCTGCCACACTGAAAGCGATGCAGCAACTCGCGCAACAGAGAAACCGGCTACTCGGCTATCCGATTAATATGACTACCCCGCCAGAAGAATTTTTCGCTTGGCGCAACGAACTCGCGGCTGCGGGTTTCAATCAATTTTCTTTCAATAATGTCGGCAATCCTTACGATCATAGCCATATCCCTTTCAACTGCCATCCGTTTGAGAAAGAATTGATCAATCGTTTTGGCGCAGTGTATGGCTTCGCACCGGATGATATTTGGGGATTCCTCACCAACAGCGGCACCGACAGCAATATGCACGGACTGTATATGGGGCGTACGATCCTGAAAAACCGTACCGGTGTAATGCCGAAAATCTATTTCACCCGCGAAGCGCATTACTCGATTCAGATCCTACGCGACTTATTGCATCTCGACTGGGTAGTAGTAGCCACTCGACCTGATGGCGGCATGGATGCCGATGATTTAGAACGGCAATTGAATGCCAACCCCAACCACCCTGCTTTGGTGGTCGCAACCATTGGCACCACCTTCAAAGGCGCGATAGACCCGGTTGACGCTATTCAGGCTAAGCTAAAAGGACGCACCGCTTACCTTCACTTGGATGCCGCGTTATTCGGCGGCTATTTGCCACATACTGCGCTTGCCGGCGATTTGTTGCATAGCATCGTTGATCCAATTTCCAAAGCAAAACTGCAACGCTACGATTCAATCGCCGTTTCCTGCCACAAATTTTTTGGCTTCCCATCACCCGCCGGATTGTTCATCACCACGCGAACAAACTTTGAATCGTTCCGCGCCCAATTCAGCCAAATTCATGACCCGGAATACATCAAGCAAGTACCGGGCACGATTACCTGCTCGCGCGATGCGGTCAAACCGGCCGAGTTTTATTTCTTCAGTTCGGAATCGGCGTTTGCACGGCAAGCTGCCGATGCCAAAGCAATGCTGGATAATACCGGTTATTTGCTGAAGGAAATGAACAATCACTATAGCTACCTGCAGCCAGTGCGCGCCAATGACCGCTCCAATACGGTTTATTTCATCACACCGAGCAAAACCGTGGTCGATCATTATTCATTAGCGACCATGCAAATCGACATTGAAGGAGAGTGGACGCCATGCGCACATGCCGTAGTAATGCCGCATGCCAAGAAAGAAATTCTTGATCAATTTCTCACCGATCTGCGCAAAACCTGACGATTATCAGTGCGCAACAGTACGGGAAAACACATTGATCACGGCAACGCCCGCGACAATCAATGACAAACCGATCAGCGCAGGCATATCCAGCGATTGATCAAGAAAAAGCCAGCCGCTCAGCGCGATCAATAGGATGCCAACACCAGACCAGATCGCATACGCCACACCGACCGGAATGGTTTTAAGCGTCAAGGAAAGTAAATAAAAAGCCAGCAAATAGCCCACGACAACCACGAGCGACGGCCAGAAGCGGGTAAATCCCTCGGCTGATTTGAGAAACGATGTCGCGATCACCTCGCTGATGATGGCGACAGCAAGATAAATCCAATGTTGCATTTGGTCACTCCAATATGTTGCGCTAACAGGTTACTGATCCAGCGCATCGGTAATCTGATTAAAGGGTTTGTGCTGAAAAAAGTTATCAATATTGCCCGCCAATTGATCTAGCAACCGCTGCCGGGATTCGCGGCTGGCCCAGGCGATATGCGGTGTGATAATCAAGTTTGCCGGTTGTTGCAGAAGTATCGGATTATTTTTGTCCGGCGGTTCTTCCTGTATCACATCGATGGCGGCACCGGCAATCCGGCCGGTGGACAAGCAATGCAGCAGATCCGCTTCTTGCACCAGTTTCCCCCGTGCAGTATTAATCAGATACGCGGAAGGTTTCATCAATTCAAATTCGCGGCGGCTGATCAAATGATGCGTGTCCGGCGATAACGGGCAATGCAGCGTAATAAAATCCGCCTGCTGCAGCACGTCGTCAAATGCCATTCTGCCAGGACGTGGCAATTTATCTTTGTGATCTGCGATCAGCACCTGCATGCCAAATGCTTGCGCGATTTGCGCCACGGCATGGCCCAGTTCGCCGAATCCGATGATCCCCAGTGTTTTCCCGGATAGCTCTTGGATGCCGAAATCCAGCGGACAGAAAAACCGGCTCTCTTGCCAGCCGCCGCGTTTCACCAGTTCCTGATAGTCGACGAAATGGCGCGCCAGATTCAGCATCAGCATGAACACATGCTGCACTACCGAAGGCGTGGCATAACCGCGCACGTTGCATACCGGAATGTTGCGCTCGGCGGCTGCAACGAGGTCGACATTGTTGTACCCGGTGGCGGCCACGCAAATGAGTTTCAGATGTTTCGCCGCGACAATCGCCGCGCGGCTGATGAATACCTTGTTGCTGACAATCACCTCAGCTTCGCGGATTCTCTCCAACACTTCCGCTTCGGAAGAATCGTGATGATACTGCCACGGCGATATCGCCCGCTCCAGTGCCACGCAATCCATATCGCCGCGGGTTACGGAACCAAAATCCAGAAAAACAGCACGCATCGAATGATTCTCGTTAGTTCTTATGTGATAAAAATGTAGGCTATGTAACAAATAACTGTTGAAATTTGCAACCCCCTTAATCTGAAGGGCTTTCAGTGCTTAAAAATTTGTTCAATTATATAATTAATAGGTATTTATTAAATATCGATGACCAGATTCAACAATTAATTGTTACATAGCCAAAATTTAAGTTATGCAGAATCTAATTTATTCATGATTCATCTTGCGTTGATTTTCTATCCGCATTTGCTATCCATAAAAATACGATCCAACTTATTGCGCTTCCCACAATGAATCCGAAACTTGCGAGATAAATACCGAATATTTTTCTATCGTTTGATAGCATTAATTCAATTACTTCAATTTCTTCACCACATTTGTTAACAATGCGATGCAGATCTTTTATTGTAACAACTGCACTTGAAATGAAATCATTAAAAGAAATAAAACTAATTATGTAGAATGCCAGTAGTGAAAAGCCCACCGTTATTGATGTAGTACTTAAACCAAAGTTAAAAAATTTAATGGATCTCCCAATATTTTTCATCGGCAGCCCTGTAGCAAATGCAAACGAACCAAACGCCACTGTTATAAACATATTAAATACTGTCATGGCATTGCTTGAAGTTGTTCCTACTATTGTTAACAAGTGCCCTATGGTGGGGTTATTCATACATTCAATCACGACTGTCTCCCATAGTTATGAAAATAGAATGACACGGTGGCTTGGATTTAAGCTAGCTAGTACACTTGCCCACTTCAATATTCGTCATAATGTATTGAGCTTAGCCATTTTTCAACATCGATAACTCATTAAGAATGCATATTGTAAAATTTTTTACAATATGCATTTGATTAGGCAATGCACAAAATAAAATTCTCACCCAAGAATTAAACAATTAAAGTGCGCTGCTGCAACAAGTGAGAAATTAATCCAAAAAGAAATTCAACATCTTTTAGCAATCCAAAATGAACTACTTAGCGATCGTAATACTCGGCACGCCGACACGCGGAATGTCGGTGACGGTCATTTGGAACAACAGGAATAATAACTGGAAGGCATCGCGATTCCAGCGGGCGTAGGGGCCTTTGGTATTCACCGCATAATACTGGCTATCATTCCAACGGATTGAGAAATCGACTTCCGCAGGCGTTGAGTTTGAAACGACAAATTCCATGGTCAGATCAGGATTCTCGTTCCAGAGTATCGGCGGTGTTCTTGGATCTTTCTCGACGTGATATCCCGGCTCTTCACCGAGCGCTTTGCCAAGAAAACCGAGAATCGAGTGAAAGCTCCTGAGCCGGAAAACCCCGCTGATCGGCCATTCCCCACCGTAATGATCGGGCCGGATATCAAAAGCAATATCACTGACATTCCAGTCTCCCGCCAGATCATGCAACGCCTCACGTTCTGCATCGGTCAGCGTGCTGGGATCGTGGTTGGTGATTAGAATCGGCCCCGGTACTTGTTTACGCAGCGTATAGGTATTGTCTTCCGGGTTGTAGCGTACACCAAATTCTTTTTGCAGCGCCTGGAAACCTTCGGCTGCAATTGAGCTAGCCGGGATGGTCCAGGTCTGGATGAGCGGCAATGGTTCTACATACAATTCATTTTTATCTTGAATCGCGGAAAGATGCAATACCACACGCCGGAACATTTCATAACCGGTTTTATCCGATGGATTATTGCGATAACTGCTATGTTGCTCAGTAGCATTTAGCAAACGCACTTCCTGCGCCATCATCCGTAATAACAGATCGACATCAAAACGCTGACGCAGCAACAATGTTAATTTGCTTTGTGGAAACGGCGTAAGCAAGCGTTTGGTAAAGTCTTCTCCTTCGATCGGAACGATACTGATGGTGGGGCTTTCCGAAACACCGCCGCCGAAAATCGGCAACATGGTCGCTCCGGCAAGCCCTCCCAATGCGGGTGTCGCACCGGCATTCGCATGGAAGGTGAAAGTGGCTGCAATATTTGAAACGCCGGTGAAATGAACCGGATGGCGGTGATGCGCACGCACGATATTGATCAGTAACTGTTGCGATATGGCGTCAGTGACGGCATCATCATAAGCGATTACGGCGCGATTCAGCGCCATCGGTGAGACACAACCGGCAAGCAGGATCAGAATCAGGAGGCAAGGCAGCAGTCGCAGGCCACGCTCTGGATTCACATTTTTATATTTCACCAATCATCTCGCTATCCTGGAATACGCCCTTTCTAACCAAAGCACAAAGATCCATTGTCAGTGCGATACTGCAATGAATCATAACACCCAGCCAGATACTTTTGCTTTTTAAACTGAGAAATCCCAGAACAACACCTGCGATGATCGCGGCAATTGTTTCGGCCATTGGCTTACCAAAGTGAATCATGCAATACGGAATTACCATCACAAAAATAGCATAAAACCCGAATCTATGTTTGGTTCCATGCACTATAAAACCGCGAAAGAAAAATTCGAGTGCGATGAACTGCAAAAAATAAAATATTTCCCAAATAAAGAAATTCGGGAAAAGGCTCTCACCCGCAGATACGTTATAAAATGGATAGCGCGCAAGAAAACTTTTTGTTCCGGAAAAATAAAATACCAGTGGAACCATGATAATCAGCATCCCGAGATAAAGCTGATAACCTTTCAATGCGCCTTTAAAACGCCAGCCGTAATTGGACAGACTCTCCTTGAAAACAAAAAGAATAATACAGACAGGGAGTACAAAATAAAAGAATATGACGACAGCCGCCCAATAACTTAATTGGTGCAATTGCGCATTGGCATGATGGGTAAAAATATTTTCCATTCCTTGCGCAAACCGGATTAAATTCAAATCTTGCAAGATGGCAATCAGGAACCAGGCATCGCCAAGATAACGCGTACAAGTCAGGGAAAAAGCAACAACCAAGCAAATCAGAACGACTTTAACATCAATTCTTCTAACATTTTCCCGTAAAGATCTTAGTGAGCCAGTTTCCGACTTCAGAAAAATAAATGAGAAAAGTTTGTTATTGATCATCTTTCTAATCTAGAAGAAATTCAAATATAGAAAAGAGACGAACCCCAAAACAGCGCTTAACGTTTTTAAGTCAAAGGCATCAACACGGCACGCACCATAAAGTGATGCTTTAGTTTAATTTTTCGATCGGATTATGACAAGTTGTTTATTGAGGATATAGAACTGTCATTCTGAACCGAAAAAGTAAAGTCCTGCTAATAATATCCAGGCCGGGCATGGCTTTCAAAACGGGTGTATTCACCCAAGAAAGTTAGATCGACTTTTCCGATCGGACCATTACGCTGTTTACCAATAATGATCTCAGCGATACCTTTATCTGGCGAATCCGGGTTATACACTTCGTCCCGGTAAATAAAGAGAATGACATCAGCGTCTTGTTCGATCGCGCCGGATTCGCGCAAATCCGACATGACCGGGCGCTTGTTGGGGCGTTGCTCAAGACTGCGATTAAGCTGCGATAACGCGATGACCGGCACTTTCAGTTCTTTGGCCAATCCTTTCAACGCGCGCGATATTTCTGAAATTTCCGTGGCACGATTCTCCCCTTGGCTGCTGGAAGACATGAGCTGCAAATAATCCACCACAATCAAACCCAATTCACCATGCTGGCGATAGAGCCGCCTGGCTCGTGCCCTGAGTTCCAAAGCATTCAGTGCCGCAGATTCATCAATGAAAATCGGTGCTTCATTCAGTTTTCCTAACGCATGCGTCAACTTGGGCCAATCCGCATCTTCCAGGCGGCCGGTACGTACCTTATGCTGATCCAGCTTTCCGACCGATCCCAGCATACGCATGGCAAGCTGGGCTCCCCCCATTTCCATACTGAACACGGCGACCGGCTTGTTCAATTCCAGCGCGACATGTTCGGCGATGTTCAGTGAGAAAGCAGTTTTACCCATGGATGGCCGCCCCGCCACTATGATCAGATCCCCGGGTTGAAATCCGGATGTTTTTTGATCGAGATCGTGAAAGCCGGAAGCAATACCTGTGACATTGCTTGGATTATCCTGGCTGTAGAGTAGCTCAATCCTTTCAACCACTTGTTTCAGGAGCGGTTGAATATCCATGAAGCCTTCTTTGCCGCGAGCGCCTTCTTCGGCAATTTCAAAAACCTTCTTTTCCGCTTCATCGAGTAAATCCGCGGCAGAACGTCCGGCCGGACTATATGCAGAATCTGTGATCTGTACACCGATCTGTGCCAGATTGCGCATAATTGAACGTTCACGGACAATTTCCGCATAGCGTTTGATATTCGCCGCAGAGGGAGTGTTTTGTACAATTGCGCCGATATAAGCGAGTCCACCGATTTTTTGAAGCTCGGCCGATATTTCCAAGGATTCGGCCACAGTGATCACATCAGCGGGTTTATTGTGTTCTATCAGTTTGCAAATATGATGATAAATCAGGCGATGATCCTGCCGGTAAAAATCGCTATCCGTAATAACATCAGCGACTTTCTCCCAAGCATGATTATCCAGCATCAATCCACCCAAAACAGACTGCTCACTTTCAATAGAGTGAGGAGGCGTTTTATAGGAATCTATGGGCTGATCCTGATTGATGCTGAGAGTTGACGCCATGGGTATCCGTATAGAAGCACAACAGTGATATTTGATTCTATCACTTGCTGAAGAACAAATGAAAAAGGACTACCGAAATAGTCCTTTTTAAAAACGAGTGCGCTTACAATTGCACTATCAGAGCATTGCCTCGCCTAATACCGAAACAGTAATATGGGCTGAAACATCGCTGTGCAGAGAAATTGTCAAAGGATAATCGCCAACTTGTTTTAATTGACCATTCGGCATACGGATCATGGCTCTTTCAATTGCAAAACCCTGCCCGCTGAGTGCCTCAGCGATATTTGCATTAGTCACGGAACCAAATAATTTACCATCGCTCCCGGCTTTCTGGGAAATTTGTACTAATAATCCATCTAGTTTCGCTGCCATTGCCTGAGCAGCCGCTAAAGCTGCAGCTTGTACTTTTTCAAGCTCGGCACGTTTGGATTGAAACTCCGCAATGGCCTGCTCGGTTGCTCGTTTTGCCTTTCCTTGCGGGATCAGATAATTACGTGCAAAACCGCTTTTAACATTAACAATGTCGCCCAATTGTCCGAGATTAGTAACCTTTTCCATCAAAATGATCTGCATATGATTACTCCTTAATGACGATCAGTGTAAGGTAATAATGCTAGAAAACGAGCTCGCTCTATCGCTGTACCCAGTTGGCGCTGATAAAAAGATGTCGTACCGGTGATACGTGCTGGGATTATCTTCCCGTTTTCATTAACAAAGTCTTTTAATATCTCAATGTCTTTATAATCAACATTTTTTATGCCTTCCGCAGTAAAACGGCAAAACTTTTTGCGCTTAAATAAAGGGCGGTTGACTTTCTTTTCTCTTTCTTTATCTTTACTGTCTTTACGTCTTGTAAAACGTGCCATTTTAATTCCTATTGACTGATTAAATAAGTTCTATATGATCGGTATGCAATACTAGCTGATGATTCATATGGCTTTTTCTATTGATGAACCCGGTAAGTTTAACCGTATTGTTAATCTCAAACCCGGCAACAGTCAAAGCCAGTGGTCCCAATGCTACTGCAAGAATATCAAATATTATTTGCCGAGCTATCCCCGCTTCCTTTTGCCGCGATACATGATTGATTGTAAACTCAATGACGGCAACACCAGCAGGTGTGTAGCGTATAACTCCTAGTTTAGCAATTTTTCCACAAATAATTGTTTGATTACAATCCAATTGCTATAAAGTTTACGCAGGAGTACTGGATTCTTCAGGCGCCTCATCAGGCTCTGCTTCATCAGCAATCACATCGGGGACATGCACGCTCGCAGAAACGGATCTTTCCTCTTGACGCATCATCGGCGATGGTTCTGTGACCGGACCTTTTGTCTTGATGGTTAAGTGCCGAAGAATAGCATCACTGAATTTAAACGCATGGTCTAAGTCATTCAAGGTTTCTTGATCACATTCAATATTCATCAATACATAATGCGCCTTGTGAACTTTCTGAATCAGATAGGCAAGCTGGCGGCGCCCCCAATCTTCCACGCGATGAATTGTGCCATTTTTTGCGGTTACAATGCTGCGATAACGTTCGATCATTGCAGGTACTTGCTCACTCTGATCAGGATGAACAATAAAAACTATTTCGTAATGTCGCATAAATTCCTTATGGATAAAGCCTCCCATCAATTAGTTTGTGGTGAGACAAGGTTTAAAAACGTTTAATTTTACTGAATTAATAAGGCAATATCAAATAATGTTCAATTAATTACGAATATATTGCATTGATAAATTCAGAAGCTCGGGAAACTTCCGGATCGATTACTCACGAAAATAAACCATTCACAACAAAAGATGAAGCAACACTCATGTCCATTGAACTGGTAAAATTTGCTTGTTCTATCCAACAACCCGTCATTTGATATAATTTTCACTGAAATATTTGAACAATAGCACGCACAAACAAAGCGTTAATAAATATGTTGCTAATGATTGATAACTACGACTCTTTTACCTATAACCTGGTGCAATATTTCTCTGAATTAGGTGAAAAAGTTGTTGTATACCGGAATGATGAAATTACTCTGGATAAAATTTCACAATTGCATCCTGAAAGAATAGTGATTTCTCCAGGACCTTGTACTCCCAATGAAGCAGGCGTGTCGCTGTCAGTGATTAATCAGTTCAGTCAGAATATTCCGGTTTTAGGTGTTTGTCTGGGACATCAAAGTATTGGGCAAGCATTCGGCGGCCGGATTATTCATGCAAAACAGCTGATGCATGGCAAAACATCGCCCATTTTTCATCATAATGTGGGGGTTTTCCGGGATTTGCCCAATCCCTTTATCGCAACCCGCTATCATTCCCTCGTCGTTGAGCGCTCATCACTTCCTGATTGCCTGGAAATTACAGCGTGGACTGAAGATGATGAGATTATGGGTATCCGGCATAAAACACTCGCAATCGAAGGTATTCAATTTCACCCTGAATCAATTTTGAGCGAGCATG
Organism: Nitrosomonas sp. Is79A3; assembly: GCF_000219585.1. Classification (NCBI taxonomy): domain Bacteria; kingdom Pseudomonadati; phylum Pseudomonadota; class Betaproteobacteria; order Nitrosomonadales; family Nitrosomonadaceae; genus Nitrosomonas; species Nitrosomonas sp. Is79A3. The sequence continues at coordinate 3,280,820 of NC_015731.1, forward strand.
GACATAAAATACTCGAGAATTTTCTGAATCGCTAATAGCTCGAGTTGAATAAAGGCAATTTAATGACTCCACAAGAAGCGCTACACCGCATCATTGCGCATCAAGAAATAATGCATGATGAGATGGTTTCTCTGATGCGGCAAATCATGCGGGGAGAAATCTCACCTGTTCTAATCGCCGCGATCATCACCGGTCTCCGGGTAAAAAAAGAAACTATCGGAGAGATAGCTGCGGCAGCTCAAGTGATGCGCGAATTCGCAACCAAAGTTGATATCTCCGACAGCACGCATTTGGTGGATACTTGCGGCACAGGCGGAGATTCTGCGCACACATTCAATATCTCAACCGCATCGGCATTTGTCGCCGCAGCTGCGGGAGCCCGCGTCGCCAAGCACGGCGGCAGGTCAGTTTCAAGTAAATCGGGTAGCGCAGATGTGCTTGAAGCGCTCGGTGTTAATTTAAATCAAACGCCGCAACAGGTTGCGCAAAGCATCCATGAAATTGGTGCCGGTTTTATGTTTGCTCCAAATTACCACGCAGCTATGAAACACGCCGCGCCGGTACGTCGCGAGTTAGGCATTAAAACATTATTCAACATTCTGGGACCACTCACGAATCCTGCTAGCGCAAAAAGACAAGTATTGGGTGTATTTAATGAAGATCTGGTTACAACCTTGGCGCATGTGCTGCAGCTACTGGGTAGTGAGCATGTATTAATCGTTCATGGTAAAGATGGCTTAGATGAAATTACGATAACCGGTGAAACCAATATCGGTGAATTGAGAAATGGTACAGTATCAGTGTATACCATCAGACCAGAAGATTTTAACCTAAAAACATCACCAATTGAGACTATCAGAGTTACGGATAGCGAACATGCAAAAACAATGTTGCTTTCAGTACTGGAGAATGTTGCCGGACCTGCGCGTGATGTTGTTCTGATGAATGCTGGCGCTGCAATATATGTTTCCGGTATTGCGGACACTCTTGAACAGGGAATAAAAACTGCGCATCAAGCAATAGAAAGCGGCGCAGCACTCATGAAATTTCAGGAACTAGTGAAATTTACGCACAGAAATTCTGTTTAATCGCAAAATGCCCGATATCTTAAAGAAAATCCTTGCAGTAAAAAAACAAGAAATTATGGCTGCCACGGCATTAAAGCCCTATCCATTATTACTCCAAGAAGCCCGATCCGTATCCCCACCGCGCGATTTCGTTGCAGCAATTCGTAACAAAATCAATGTAGGGCAATCCGCTGTTATTGCTGAAATCAAACAAGCCAGTCCCAGCAAAGGGATATTACGCGGATGCTCCTCTGACACCAATGCACAATCGTTTGAATTTCTGCCTGCCGAGATAGCCAAAACTTATGCGCAACATGGTGCAGCTTGTCTGTCAGTATTGACTGATAAACAATTTTTTATGGGAAGCTCTGAATATTTGCAAGAGGCGCGCGCAGCCTGCACGCTTCCCGTTCTACGCAAAGATTTCATTCTTGAGGATTATCAGGTTACTGAAGCGCGCGCTATGAATGCGGATTGTATTTTGCTGATAGTCAGTGCTTTTTTGCTAGAAAACATTGAACCGGTAATGCGTATGCTGAAGCTTGAAGAACTCGCCAATTCGCTTGGAATGGCCGTTCTGATTGAAGTTCATGATGCAAATGAATTGGAGATGGCACTCCAGCTCAATACACCGTTAATCGGGATCAATAACCGCAACTTACGGACTTTTGAAACCTCTTTAAATACCACTCTGGAATTATTGAATCAAATTCCATCCAGCAAAATAGTCGTTACGGAAAGCGGTATACATAGTCCTGCCGATGTTGCACTGATGCGCAGTCAACACGTTAATGCATTTCTTGTTGGTGAAGCTTTCATGCGCGCTGAAGATCCAGGCATTGAATTAAAAAGGTTATTTTTCTGATCAAGCATTTATTTTCTCTAAAGAAACTCACATAAATCAAGCGATTATTACTATCAGATAAGATATATTCAGATAGCTCATTGTTTCCTAAATATTTATACGGAATTGTCGTAAAAAAACTTACATTATTCCAAACCTGGGGTTCAATATGCTACAGCCAAAACAGAGAAACTTATCTGAGTGGGTAAATTTTCTCACGACAACGGAAATTCCAGCTCTAAAACAAACCGCTCGTAATCTTACAGCTCTGGTGCAAGACGAACAGCACATGTGCGCTCGCAGCATTGCTCATATTGTGAAATATGATCCGCTAATGACAGTAAAGTTGTTACGCTATCTACAGCAACACAAACATCGCAGCCAAGAACATGATGTAGTGGAAGTTGAACAGATGATCATGATACTTGGACTTGAGACCACCTTAAATAAGGTATCAGCAAAACCATTAGCTGAAGAAATTTTAGGACGCGACAACATGGGCGCGCTTGTTTACTTACTAAAAACTGCACATCGCGCAAATATTGCTTCTTCATATGCTTTTGACTGGGCGGTTCGTTTACATGATTTGCATTTTGAAGAAATTCGGATCGCAGCTTTATTACATGATATTGCTGAAATGCTCATGTGGTGTTTCGCACCCAATGAGATGTTAAAGATCAAGCATCTACAAAAATTAGACAAAACAATGCGTAGCGTCACAGCGCAAGAAAGTATTTTCGGCTTCTCGTTAAACCAGTTACAACTGGAACTTGCTGTTAAATGGAGATTACCTAAATTATTAATTACCTTGATGGATGATAATTGCTCCAACCTGCAACGTGTGCGCAATGTTGCTCTCGCTGTCAATTTGGCCAGGCACTCTGCTAACGGATGGAGTGATGCAGCTTTACCTGATGATTATGAAGGAATAGCCAAGCTTTTGCATTTACAAACAGGGGATGTCATGACTATAGTAGGCTCTCACAAACAACATGAGGAATCAACTAGCCACTCCTAAGAGTGAATCTCTTCAAGTAGAAAATCTGTGTTAAAAGTTATACTCATATGAAATGAAAGCAGTTCAGAAAACAAATAAGGACCGCAGATAAACTTCTGAATAGCACAAGCGGGTAATCAAAGACTTTCAAATGATCTGAATTACTGGATTGTATTAAATGAATACATAAAGTATCTCTGAGGCTCCGGGACATATTTATAGGGTCATGTCGACTAGGTCTCCCATTTAGTTCGACTTACTTCATTGAAAATCACGCCGTCCTGACCGGAGCGATGGGCGTCCAAATTCAGTTTCTTGTTCCGGAATAATATTGTATAAAATTTGGGCTCGGTGGTTGTTTATATAGCTTTCACTTGCTAGCTTAATAATGGCCGACTTTACATTGGTTGCAATACGATCATATTTAGCTTTGCTTGAATCTTTACCTGCAATCTGACCGAAAGACAACAATCCTTCTTTCAGCTTCCGCGGCAAATCATCAGGATTAGTTTTTATCCATGCTACAAATTCATCTACGCTGACAGAACTCAAATAATCAATGTCCTCTGGATTCCATGCATGATTATCAGCAATTCTTGCACTTAATGTATTAATGTCCCACGCATTTTCTCGGCTACTCTGAATTTGTGCCATATAATTTATCAGAGGTTCATAGCGTATCTTACTATTTTCTACTGTCCAACTTTCTTTTTGAATAATATCGTGTAGTAATTCTTGATCGTTTTTTATGTAGAGTTCCATTAAGTCTATAGGATCATCATTTAGTTCGGTTAGCATTTCTAATGCCGCTGCATAATCGTATAGCTTGAGTTTTGTATAGTCATTCGTGAGAACTTCCCTAAAAGATTTTACAATTTCATTTTGATTATCTTTAAAAGAATTCGCATAAAGATTCCATACATCGGAAAGTGCTTCACGTGCATGACTTTTTTGTATTTCATTTGATAGCTCTGTTACTGTTCTCCTTATTTCTTCAATATCTATATACCCATACCTAAGGTAACCGATTATTTGCTCATCGAAAAGCGATGATGAAAGCTGTAGTGCTATAGAAATTGAACTGTAATAATTTTCTTTATCCGTTAACTCCCCCTTTTTTTTAGTTAAATATGCCGTCCAATCGCCTTCTTCAAGCTGTTCTTTTACAAATTCTAATGATAAACCAGAACTTTCCGCATAATATGCCCAGCATAATACGGTCGCATGATTAACAAATTCTTCTATTATTAATTTGTCCGATTTCTCCAACTCAGACCAGCTTAAATCGATCAGGCTTCTTATTTTTTTTATTATCCGTATATTCTTGAGATTCAGAACATTTAATGCTTTTTCTAGTAAAGGGAATACTGGATGTGTATCAGGAAATATGTAACTTAGATTTTGCTTATAAGTTGGCTTGAAAGCCAATTCAATATCTACAACTTTTTCTCTATATTGCTCTAAATCTTTTATATCAATTTCGTTTGTAAATGATTTCTCATTAAAGATAAGAATTAGCTTACAGTTTCTTTTACGGGCCAATTCATCGATATACCCCATAAAGTCACGCATTGACAAAGAATTACCTTTTCTCTCTATGTCATCGAAACATATTACATAATTATCAACAAGTTTATCTTCTAGAAATGCAGTGGATCTCGTGAATTTATCAATGTTATTCGTTATATTAAAAGCTTTTAAAACATAATCATTATATTTTATGCGTTGAAATCTTTTTTTTAGGATAAGGATCCGGCCTAAGAATCCACTCTTCTCAAACACATGCTTTTCAACATAAGCATTAAACTTTTCTTCTGTTGTAATAAGTTTTGCGGCTTGTAATAGGGAAGCACGAATATCAACGAGAGAATTCTTTCCAAAAAGAGAAACATAGCTGTAAGCAATTTGATCAATCTTTCCGGTTTTTTCTTTAGCTTCTATTTTATTTTGTATGTATTTATCCCAAAAAAAAGTTTTACCACAACCCCAATCGCCCTTTATAACCAAGACTTGTTCTTTACCTTTAAAAAAAACATCTAATGTGTCAGTTATTTTTTTCATAAATTTTGAGAAAATTGATTTCTAGGATTATTAATTTTACTTTGTCACAGACTTTAACTGCATCAATGCAGTTATATTATGATTTCGGATAATAACAACTTGTAACCATTAATAATTACAATGCTTGCCAGATTCATTAATTTTTACTGGCTTATTCTTTCTAAACTATTCTACTAAACACACGTATTCTTGTTATATAGCAAAGAGTAAAAGAACGCTAATTGAATTAGATGTTGATACTGTGGGCTTACGACTTTATGTCGCCATTTTTCTCATCTCAGAAATGAAGGCACCAAAACCATTAGAAACTTACCGGGGCACATAGATAAATGTACAAAATACATGAGATTTGTTGCGGAATGTTATTAGCTAGCACCCCTAGAGTGCCGCTTAAGTGCGATTCTCTAGGCCAACTAATATATAACTATGATTTATATGGTGCCGACACCAAGAATCGAACTCGGGACCTTCTGATTACAAAACGTAACTTAAAATATTAACAATATATAAATCAACAACTTGCAATGCCTGCCAAGCATAAAAACTGTGTCACACAACCTCAATCAGTGAGGTTTTCAGTGTAGTTTGACACAAATTTGACACAATTATATTTGCTAGACCAAGTGTCTGATTTCCGCCAAAACCAACCAGTCAATTTCTTTCAATAAATCTCCGGTCAACCCTGTTGCTATAAATACCAAAAGTATGGAAGATTACGGAAACTGTATGATTATTCGTTATGCATATATGAAGGTGAAGCATCATGCATATAATAAAACTTTGGGTTACAAAAAAGAAGAAATAGTATGAATGAATTCAGTGACTCTGCTTCTGAAGCCGACAAGGACAGATGGGCTGCAATTGCGCTCGAATGGCTCAGTGATGAAAATCGGAAATTCGGTGAATCTCTGAAACATCTAATTATTTATCTAATCATCGGCAATGTTGCTGGATTTGTTAGCGTTGTGAAACTTGTTACATTAAATTGTGCACCGATTTTTCTGAAAATCAGCGCAAGCGTTTTTTCTCTCGGTATATTGTTGGCGATTCTAGCCGCACTATTCTTGGTGGGAAGCCAATGGTATTGCTTGAACGACTACCGGGAGAGAATTATCAAGTTGCATAGGGGTGAGATAAGCATGGTCGAGTTTAGTAATGCTCCTAATTATTTCTCGAAGACTATAACGACATTCCAAATTGGATCTATCCTTGCTTTTCTTGTGGGTGGGGGAGCTTTTGCAAGCTGGATAATAAACCTTTGATAGCCATAATATGACGCTCAAGAGTGCGCCCCCTTAGCTTCACGTTTAAATAATTTTGTACTATCTACCGTCGGCTTCGGATCGTAAGCAGTCGCAGAAATCATAAGCAATCTGTAACTCAATGCATACGATTACGCAAGTTGAATCTATGCCCAACTGATTACGAAACGTGATTAAAAATAGAATAACTTTATAAGTCATTAACTTGCTTTAATCGTCATGCCTAAAAACGATGTAACACAGCTCCATTCAATGTCATTTTAAGATAAAATTGACACAAATTTGTCACAATAATTTTCTGATCTGTTTGGCTTACCAGATTAGATGATTAGATGAATCTAGTAATTGCAATTCTTTAAAGATTACAGGTGCACATATATTGTCACTGTCGGCCTGAGTAATTAATAAAGAAAATAGGCCTGTGACATATTTGAATAAATTGAATCAAAGCCATATTAATCATGAGTTATCCATCTAAATTATACAAGTATGTGGTTCCAGACCGTATCGATATTCTAAAAAATCAACTCATACGATTTTCTCAACCATCTGCACTCAATGATCCATTTGAATTACAACCCATATTCGGTGAAATTTTCTCTGAAAATGAGTTAAGAGATATGTTTAAGCTTAATCTCAATTTTCTGGAAGAAGCCTTAAATAAACAACTTTTGAAATTCCCACAGAAAACTCGAAAAAAAATAATAAGACAACTTCTTTTACAAGCCAAAAAAGATCCGCACGTTCTTCAAGGAGAAATTGATAAAGTAGCACCGCTACTAAAAAATGAGATATCCAATTTTACTCCGAAAGCTAAAAAAATTCTGTCTGATGTCCTTCAAACAGTTGGAATATTAAGCCTTTCTGAAAAGCTTGATCATCCTCTTCTATGGGCGCACTATGCTGCTTCTCATAGAGGTTTTACAATTGAATTTAAAACGGATCATGAATTTTTTAATCGTCGTCGTTCTGATAAAGACGAGTTGTTCCATCTAAGAAAAGTCAGGTATGTTAATAATTCATTGAGCACTGATATAACACTATCTGAAATGCATGGTGACGATATATTAGCTACAAAAGACATATCATGGGAATATGAGGCTGAATGGAGAATAATTGCCCCACTTGCAAGCGCCAATAAAACATTGGAAAGACTGGATGATAAAATTTATCTTTACTCGGTTCCATCATCATCGATATCGTCAATAATCATCGGTGCGCGTGCTTCATCCTTGCTTTATGAAGAACTTAGAACAGTTTTACTATCAACACCAAATTGCGAGCACATCTCTCTAAAGAAGGTTGAATTAAATACTACAAATCAAACAATTATAATTAATGGATAATATCGATTTACTTGCTTCTTACCTTGTAGATCTAATCCTTGCCTCGCATTGCAGCTACTGAATCATTTATTTCGCTCATCAACACTAAAAATCAGATTGTCAGCATAAGACCAAGAGAATCATCAATCCCCGACCAGAGTTCGAACCTAGGGCTTGCGAATGAGCAGGTGTAATATATGACTGTTTTTATTGATATTAATCTCGTCAGTGCTCGCCAACATTCGCTAATACTCATCAGTTTTGTCACGTACTGCTTCTTTTATTTCAATTTCCTTCTGATAGAATCTCGATTGATATTGCTAGCGCTCGCCTTAATAAAAAAATGAAAATTTATTTCAATGTGACAAAAATCACATAAAAAAAGAGCTTATTGAAATAAAATTGAATTTAATGGAAAGTGAATTTTGAACAAAAATAACCTATACATTCAATTATCACGATTCATAACGGTGAGCCCCAGAACTCATCACCGAGCATCAATCGGGCATCGCAAACTCGTTTTATGGGTAGTGTAGAAGTCTCGATATTGCGAGTTTGTTGTTTTTTTATTAAAACCTTATCTCAAATTGTCAACAGATCCTAGCATTGTTTGCATTCCCTTAAAAAGATATAGAAACATAAATATACACAGAAAAGGGCTTGCTTAACACCATTAGAGCAAAAGAGGTTTGGTAGTTAGTTGTAGGGAATAAGAAACATAGTTAGTTTTGAATTTACAAACAACTTTTTAGAGGAAGAGGAAATTTATGAAAGCATTATTAGGCATTTTAATTCCAGTTTTGTTCTTATCTTTTTCAGGCTGCGTTAGCGTTCGTGATGATGGAAAAGCATTAGGTAAAGCTGGACAGTTAGCTACTCAAGCTATAATTGAGCAAACTGATAGTTCTAGAAGAACTGTGAATGCATTACCAGAGTGGTGGAACGTAAGAGGCGTTTTAGTTTGTTCATCGATTCAAAAAGAAGATTTAAAAAAATATTGTGTTGATGAAGCTATTAAAAGTAAGCCGGGCACACTCTCTGAGCAGCTGAAATTGCTATCAGATGTTATGAACAAGCGTATTGTTGCGGAGCAAGCGGTTTATGATGCATATCAATCTTTTGCTAATCTTGCAGAATACGATGCTGGTGCAGAAACGGAGCAAGCAATTAAGGGAGCTGTAGGGGCAATAAATGAATTAACGGCGGCAGCAGCCAAGATTGCACCATCTCCACAAACCGCAGGTGCTAGTGCCATAAGTTCGACATTTACAACAGTTGCTTCTGGTATAGGTAATATCATTGCTTCAGAACGCCAAAACAAATTAATCCTCTCAGCAAATTTAGATCTTCTCCGCGCTAATGAGGCGATGATAGCAGCACTTACAATAGAAAAAAATGCTACAGAACAATTTCTTATGACTTTAGGAAGCGAAGCTGATACTTTATTTTCGGCTTTTGTTCAAAGTGGATTAGTGTCACCCAATAATGCACTAGCTCCTTTATTGGCACAAATAGCACCTGGTATTGAAATGGTTGAAACACCACCCAAAGAAAATATTGCTTTGATTAAAGTAGCGGCACATATATCTATCGCTGAGAGATCTAAACGTAAACAAAAAGCTACCGTTGAAAGTTACGAAGCAGCGCTTGCTACACTGAAAGCCTTAAGCTTGGAACATAAAAAATTAAAAGAAAAGCAGCAAATCGCTCTTGACAGCATTGTTGCTCATGTTAAACGAATACAGGATTTACTTGATCAGATTAAACAAAAAAAATAACCTATCAATTTGATAGGTTATTTTATTCATGATTTGACGTAATAATAATCCAACCTCCTTATGGATTACTGTTGCTCCTGAATCAGTTAAAGGGTTTAATTATAGTTTTTTTTAACTTTTACAAAAATAAATGAGGTAATTATCATGTCTACTTCGGAAGAACGCTTAGATATAATAGGTAAGAATTATAGAGATGCTCTTGAAAATGAACCGTATGATTTAGCTCGCGCTTTAGTACCAGACCAGATAACGGCAATTCAAGCAAATGTTTATTATGCACGCACGATTTTTTATACTGCTGTTGCCAGTGAGCTATCTAATAATAATCCACTTGTCGAAAATGCATATGCGACCGCACAGACAGCCCACGAAGCTATAAAAGATGCTCGTGCTAAGGCCGAGGAAATTCCTAATTTTATCAAAAAACTCCAAACCTCAACGAAGTCAGCAAAAGACCTATTGGATTATGCAAAAAAGGTTGGTTAGATAGTATGCAATAATCTTTCCTCCTTGGAGTACACCTTTTAAGTTAATAGTACTCGATCTGACAGTTGCCGGACTTGACAAGGCAACCGTCAGATCAAAACATAATTTTAAAATTATTAATCTATATAAATCAACAACTTGAAATTCTTGCTAAGCATATAAACAATGTCACGCAACCACAAACAGTTACATTGGCGGGTTCGTTAGTGATGCATGATTGAAAGCGTCTATGAATAGTTTCTATGTATTGATTTAAATTCATTTTCCCTTTTTGCTTTACCGCCCATAATTGCAGCAAGCTTCACATCCATCATCACAGTCTGGCATAGCCAGTCTGTCCCCATGCCATGCACAAGAGCAAAGCTGTTGTGCCCAATATTAACATTCAGTATTTGTATATGTTGCCGTAAATTTTGTAACAGGCTAAAAATCAAGATAAAACTAACAATTAGTGTTTTGATTGCAAATAGAATTTATTGTCACGGTCTCTTATCATGAATGAAACCCACTACGCTAAAGGCATTACAGCACAGAATCTTCGTGCATTTCTTGAATTGTGGCCATTGGTTGCAATTGGGATCGAAGATACCAAGAAAACGATAAATGATTGTGATGATCGGCTCTTTGATAAAGAAGATGAAGAGTTCAGCTGGTGCTATTTTTACGAGGTTTCCACTAAAGACCTTTTGGTATTGTTATGTACTGGGTTTTTGCAGTTTGTTTCACTTGAGCAAATTTTGGGCTGGTTCAAGCAAATGTCAGATTCTCCTGGAAACATTGGGGCATTACCAGATATTTGGAATCAGGTGCACGAGCACTTTGATGCACGGCCAAACCCAACTAAAGATGATCTTGAATCGTTGCGCTCCTTTCTTCCGGAGATTAGTGCTACTTTTATTGCTGTGCAATATTCACTGTGGTGTGTGCTTTATCACGGTTGTTTCCTGAATGAATTAATCGAACGGGTTCGCAACGGTGACAACAAAGCCTTGACTGATGCCATAAAGATTGACGCTTCCATTATTGGTTGTCCAACTGTCGTTGGAAAAATAAGCAAGGCTACGCGATTACAAGACGTGAAGTTTTTTGCGAAACTGAAATCCGCCATTAATGGCAAGAAGGAAAAGCTCAAACAAGACAACTTCCAAAAAATGCGATTGGTCTTTGAAGTGCTTTATGAAACTGGCGCTCTGCGCTTAACTGATAAGCAACTTTACCAATTATTTGTCGAGGAATTAAAGCTTTATACTGCCAATTCAAAAGGCGGCGGTAGTGAAAAGGCATTGCGTAAATTTGCTGATACCTACATGAAGAAAAACGCAACCACCTAAAAACTTAATTTTTGAGTGGAATACAAATCTTGAGCTGAGTTACAAAATCTCTATCCGTTGCGATGCAGCAATTTTTGCATGGTCGCCGTGGATACGAGGTTTATCATGAAGAAAGAAACAAAAGTTTCATCTGAAGCTATAGCATCTAATGAAATCGAAGCCGCCGAGCCAACGCAGAGGACGACGAGCTTCAGCGAGGAGGAGCGATGCGAGGGCGAGGTGGAAAAGGATTTGACTGGCGCATCGCATCAGTCTGTTTCATTCCCACAGGGTACGCCGTCTAGTAACACAGTACCCTATAACTGCAATAATGAGTATTTCAAGCTTTTAAGGTTTGGGATTGATAGTCTGTATTTGTCTTATCAAGGTGAATTATTCCCAGAAGTCAAAGAACGTTTGGTAAAGCTTAAACAGTTAGCGCAGCATCCTGAAGCAGATCAACAAGCGCAAGCACAATATGCTATTGCTGGCCATATCTTTGAGGTCAAGGATAAAGGCTCATCAATATTCCCGTATGTCATAGAAGATGGCGCTTTTCGTATCAGTCTATCCAAAACCAGCAAAAAGACCCCGATGGCGTATGTGAAGTTATCTTCCCGCTATCTATGCAGTATTACCCCTATTGAAGCAGAAACGCATTTATGTCATATCCTGAGTGAATTGGGTATCTTGTCAGATTATGCCCATGTCAGCCGTATCGATTTATGTGCTGATTTTGTTTCCCATGAAAACATGGAATCCTGGGGTCGTGAGGCATGGATAACGCGCGGTAAGAAGATAGATGCTCATGCAGTGAATGAGAAATTCACGGGTTGGTCGATTGGTTTGGGTGGAAAGATTTCCTGCCGTTTGTATAACAAACTAATAGAAATTCATACCAGTGGCAGAACCGATCTTATTCCCTTATGGAAAGCTGCTGGATGGCAAGAGGGTGAACCTGTTTGGCGTATTGAATTTCAGTTGATGCGCGATGTATTGGCTGAGCATGGCTTGATTAGCCTTGATACGGTATTAGCTAATTTAAACGGCTTATGGAGCTATGCTTCAACAGAATGGCTGCGTCTCACGTTGCCTAACCCCGATGATCAAACACGCTCCCGCTGGCCGATTCATCCGCTTTGGGGTTATATCTCATCAATAGATTGGGAAACAAACCTAAATACGCTTTCCAGATCATTCCAAGCCACACGATTGCCAGAAGATAAGCGGATATTAGCATTGGGAGTCAGTTCAATGGCTTCCTACATGGCGAAGTATGGCATTACTGACTTTGATGAAGGTTTGGATCGTTATTTGTTAGCGCTGCATCAATATCTTTGCGCCTGCGGAGAGTTTGGCGGGCTTTCAGGCGAAGATTGTCTTCTTGAAAAAGTGCGTTTACGTGGCAAAGAATTCAATACGATTATAAATATCAATGAAGCAGAGCAGAAAAATCTGGAAATTCAGAAGGCTGCTAAAGATTATCGCCAGTCATCGGAGGGTGAATGAAAACCCTCAACTTAGATGAAGCTGCTCAGTTTCTCAAATTGCACCCCGAAGAAGTGCGCCGTCGTGCCAAAGCGGGAATTATCCCCGGCGCTAAGGTAGGGAAGTGTTGGGTATTTATTGAAGAAGATCTTGCTGCCTACATGCGCTCGTTATATGCTCCTCCTCGGCAAGCGTTGCAAGTGGGACATGGAGAAAAACAATTATGTCACTCTGTAAACGTGGTAAGACGTGGTGGATTAGTTTCACCACACCAAGCGGCGAGCGAATTAGATGCTCTGCTGCAACTGAAGATAAAACCCAAGCACAGGAATTCCACGACAAGCTAAAAGCTGATTCTTGGCGAGTTGTGAAACTAGGGGATAAGCCAAAACGCACTTGGGATGAAGCGGCTTATAAATGGCTGATGGAAACGCAGCATAAAGCTTCACATAAGCAAGATATGAAGCAAGTTGCCTGGCTACAACAGTTCTTTAGAGGTCGCTTACTTTCTGAATTGACTCGGGAAGTGATTGCTGAAGTGGGTGAAGTGAAACGTAAGGAAACTTCACCTTCAACGGCTAATCGTTATTTAGCAACAATCCGGGCTATTTTGCGTCGAGCTGCTCTAGATTGGGAATGGATCGAGAAAGCACCTTTTATCCGGCTGTATAAGGAACCTAAACGGCGTATTCGTTGGATCGAGCCTGAACAGGTGAAAATGTTGTTAGATGAGTTACCGGATCATTTGGTTGATTTAGTAAAATTTTCACTTTGTACGGGGCTACGCAAACGAAATGTGACTGAGTTGGAATGGTCGCAAGTTGATATGCAAAGAAATGTTGCATGGATCCATGCTGATCAAGCCAAGGCAAGAAAAAGTATTCATATTTCGCTGAATATAACTGCTATGGAAGTATTGAGAAAACAAATTGGTAAACATCCGGAAAGAGTATTTACTTATCGAGGAAAGCCAATTATTCAGGTCAATACTAAAGCATGGTATAGAGCATTGAAACGGGCTGGAATAGATAACTTCCGTTGGCATGATTTGCGGCATACCTGGGCGAGTTGGTTAACTCAAAAAGGCGTTCCGTTAAATGTGATTCAAGAGATGGGTGCTTGGGAGTCAACTGAGATGGTGAAACGTTATGCTCATTTGGCTCCTGAGCAATTCAGAAAACATGCAATGGTTGTAGATGAACTCCTGAATGACACAATTTTGACACAATTGGTAAATCAGGAGTCTGAAGAAAATACCTAACTTATTGTTTTTATGGTGCCGACACCAAGAATCGAACTCGGGACCTTCTGATTACAAATCAGCTGCTCTACCATCTGAGCTATGCCGGCAACTTACTATGACCAAACCCAAATAAAAGAGTTATTTGATTATCCGAAGATTAGGTTTGCGTGTTTTTTTGGTTTGATATGTTGAAGAATTTTGGATTGCACTGTTTTGCTGTTCATCATCTGACTTTCCTCGATTCTCCTCTTCCTTATTATCAGAAGAGAATGCTATTCCTTGATTTACTTCTTTTGCAAAAATACCCTTTACAGCATTAAGTGATATTTCTAGCTTTCTCGGAACACCATTAAATCGTGCAGTAAAACAAATATAGTCATTATTAATTATAAGTTCATGTACTGCTTTTGCACTAATATTAAAAACTATCTCACCATTTTTTACATATTCCATTGGAACATCTAATTCCGGGTAGGCCCTTACAGACACATAAGGTGTAAAATCATTGTCAATGCACCAATCATAAATTGAGCGAATTAAGTATGGTTTCGTTGTATTAATGTTCATTTCCGCATTATTTTTTCTGAAGCTGATAATGCATCAATAAACAGCGGGCGACTGAACAATCTTTCCGAATACTTTAGTAATGGTGCCGCTTGTTTAGGAAGGCGAATTCCAAAATGTTCAAGACGCCACAGCAGAGGTGCTATAGCGACATCAAGCATTGAAAATTCATCACCCAGCATGAATCTTTGCTTCTCAAAGATTGGAGAAATAATCGTCAGATTATCTGCTATCACTGCACGAGCTTTATCAATTGCTTTTTGATCCGATCCTTCAAATGCATCGATGTGACAAAATAATTCTTGTTCAAAACGAAACAGCAGTAAACGAGCACGAGCTCGCATTACCGGATCGGCCGGCATTAATTGCGGATGTGGAAAACGATCATCGATGTATTCATTAATGATATTCGATTCATATAACACAAGATCGCGTTCCACAAGTACCGGCGCTTTACCATATGGACTCATTACTGCTAAGTCTTCTGATCTAATATTAGGATCAACATCAATTACCTGAAAGTCCATATCTTTCTCGTGCAGAACAATCCGGCAACGATGGCTGTATGGACATGTAATTGTTGAATATAGTGTCATCATAACTTCTATTCCCAGACTTCTTTACAATATATTCAGCAAGTTTGATGTCAATGAATATCTTTCCAATATTCTCTTTTTAGCGCATAGGATAAAATCAGCATCCCTAAAAGAAAAGCCATGACTTTAAGCCCTAATTCCTTACGGGCATTGGCATGAGGCTCACCTAAATAAACCAGATAGTTAACCAAATCACCAACAAAGTTATCAAACTCTGCCTTGGTCATTTCACCTTGCTTATCAAGTACCAAGGTCTTTTGTTCACCTTTACCACTTGTTTTAACAACCAGTTTCTGCTCGCCCTGTAATTGATAAAAAACATGTGGCATCGCCGCGCGATCAAATACAAGATTGTTCCATCCAGTCGCAGTGGTATCATCACGATAAAAAGCACGTAGATAAGTATATAACCAATCCGCTCCTCGCGAACGAGCTATAACTGATAAGTCAGGCGGCGAAACACCAAACCATACTTCACCTTCTTTTTTCTGCATTGCAGATTCCATCAAGCCGCCAACTTTCTGACCTGTAAATACCAGCTTAGAAAGAATCTCGTCATTAGTGAATCCGATATCAAGATGACGATTATAGCGCATATAGCTTGCGCCATGACAAGTTAGGCAATAGTTAACAAAACTCTCTGCACCACGTTGTAACGAAGCATTGTCAGTTGTACTAACAGGAGCACTATCTAGTGCCATACCAGATTCAGCAGCGAACAAGCTAAATGGAGCCATACACAAGATAAATATAACAATTGTTATTTTCTTCATTTTTTCACTCTTTTACTCTTTTGGGCTCTGGTTTTGTTTTATCTATCTTGCTATACCACGGCATTAAAATAAAGAATGCAAAATAGATGACTGTAAAGATTTGCGCTAATAAAGTATATAAAGGAGTTGGAGATTTTGTTCCGAGCCAACCCAATACGAAAAAGCTAATCACAAAAAGCGTTAAAGCTGTCTTGAAATATTTACCTTTATAGCGTATCGACTTAACCGGACTTCTATCTAGCCAAGGTAAGAAAGCAAAGATAACCACAGAAGCAGCCATCAATATCACACCCCACAACTTTGCATCTACCCAAAGAAAATTAACAGTCACTGCTCGCAGCATAGAGTAATAAGGTGTGAAATACCATACAGGCGCTATATGATCTGGCGTTTGCAATGTGTTAGCAGGTATAAAATTATTGTATTCTAGGAAATATCCGCCCATTTCCGGAGCAAAGAAGACAATTCCACAAAACACCATTAAAAACACCACAACACCGACTATATCTTTTACAGAGTAATATGGATGAAATGGTATTCCATCAACAGGGATACCCGTTTCCGGGTTTTTATTTGCTTTTATTTCAATACCATCTGGATTATTCGATCCGACCTCATGCAGCGCTAGAATATGTGCGAACACTAGAACTAACATTATCAAAGGTAACGTTACAACGTGGTAGGCAAAGAAACGATTAAGCGCAACATCCGAAAGTGTAAAATCACCCAGCACCCATTGCTGAAGAGATTCTCCAATAGTCGGAATTGCTCCAAACATACTTACAATCACTTGCGCACCCCAGTAAGACATTTGTCCCCAAGGTAAGATATACCCAGTAAAAGCTAAACTCATCAACACAAGGAATATCGCCATACCAACTAACCACAAGAGCTCTCGTGGCTTTTGATAAGAACCGTACATCATTCCACGGAACATATGCAGATAGACCACGACAAAAAACATGGAAGCACCTGTGGAATGCATATAGCGAATTAACCAACCATAATCCACATCACGCATGATATATTCAACAGCAGCAAACGCCATACCGGCATCCGGTTTATAATTCATGGTGAGAAAAATTCCGGTAAGTATCTGATTAACCAGAACCAACAAGGCTAATGAGCCAAAGAAATACCAGAAATTAAAGTTCTTAGGGGCATAATATTCGGAAAGATGTGCTTTCCAATTTGACGTTAATGGAAATCGTTTATCGATCCATTCGATTATCTTATTCATTTACACAGATCCCTCGCTTGTAGCTCCAATTAAAAGACGGCTATCACTCAAATATACATGAGGAGGAACAACCATATTAGTTGGAGCCGGTACACTTTTATACACGCGGCCAGCCAAATCAAATTTCGAACCATGACAAGGGCAGAAAAAACCGCCTAACCAATCTGGACCCAAATCCGCAGGCGCAATCTCCTTCCTAAATACAGGAGAACATCCTAAGTGTGTACAAACACCTTCAGTAACGAGAATTTCCGGTTTGATTGATCGCGTACGATTTTTAGCATATTCCGGTTGCTGCGGTTTTTCTGAATTGGGGTCGGCTAGCTCAGGTTCTAATTTCGTGAGCGTCGCAAGCATTTCCGGAGTGCGGTTCAAAACCCATACGACTTTTCCACGCCATTCGACCATCAGAAGCATGCCAGGCTCAAGCTTTGATATATCAACCTCTACCGGCGCACCGGCCGCTTTAGCCCGTTCACTCGGCATCATACTCATCACAAAAGGCGTTGCAATTGCAACACCTGCAATTCCGCCTGCTACAGATGTTACCGCGACCAAGAATTTTCTTCTGCCGCTCATTTTATCAGGGATGCTAAAACTATCAGCCATATTCGACTATTCCATCAGTTATATTTTTCAAGTAAGGCTATCAATAAAAAGGCAAATTTTATCGACCTCCCACCACTTTCGCGAGCAAATTTACAAACTATAAACTACAAAAGCGCGCAGTATACCATAACCATATTAAGGATTATAGAGGACTTAAACGTATTTCAATGGAGCAAGCCAACAAAATACACACATGGCAGCTTGTTTACTTGAATAACTATTTAACCTTTCCATGGCATTGCTTATATTTTTTACCAGAACCACAAGGACACAATTGGTTACGGCCAACTTTTTCATTTTGGCGCACAAAAGGTTGTGTTCTCTCATCTTGAGTCCTCTCGAACTCTGTTTCCTCAACCAGTGCTTCCTTGTAAGAATCATGATGAAATTGAATATTTTCTGGTGATCGAAGCGACTCGGCCACGGCCTCTACCTGCTGCTCACTCTTTATTTGCACAGCTAAAAGTATTTTCGAGACCTCATTTTTGATCTCTTCGAGCATATTGGTAAAAAGCTCAAAAGCTTCACGTTTATATTCTTGCTTTGGATTCTTCTGCGCATAACCACGCAAGTGGATACCTTGACGCAAATGATCCAATGCTGCGAGATGTTCCCGCCAATGCGAATCAAGGCTTTGCAACATTACAGCACGTTCATAGTGATGCATCGGCTCAGCGCCCACCGTATCGACTTTCGCTTGATATTGCTCATTTGCAAGGTCAATAATACGTTTTAACAAGTTCTCTTCATGCAACTCTGGCTCTTGCTCGAGCCATTTCTGCAGAGGAAAGTGCAATTGATATTCCGCTGCAAGCGCTTTTTCCAATCCCTGCACATCCCACTGCTCTTCCACACTTTGAGGTGGAATATATAAACTGAATAGATTACTTAAAACATTCTCACGAATTGCTGTGACTGTTTCCGAAATATCATGATTTTCTTCTAATAATTCATTACGCTGTTGATAAATTACATTACGCTGATCATTAGCCACATCATCAAATTCCAGCAGCTGCTTGCGCATATCAAAATTTCTCGCCTCTACCTTGCGTTGAGCATTTTCGATAGCACGAGTAACCCACGGATGTTCAATAGCTTCTCCTTCGGGCATTTTGAGACGCGTCATAATGTTGGCAACACGGTCAGATGCAAATATACGCAGCAAAGGATCCTCAAGTGAAAGATAAAAACGACTGGATCCTGGATCCCCTTGCCTGCCTGAGCGCCCGCGCAACTGATTATCCACTCGACGTGACTCATGTCGCTCAGTACCAATAATGTGCAAGCCGCCTTTACTCAGAACCTCTTCATGCGCTACTTTCCATCTCGCATAAGCTTCATTAATCTGCTTTTCTTTTTCTGCTTCACTTAATTTTTCATCATGCCGTATACGTTCAATTTCCGGCTCAGGATTACCCCCCAGTACAATATCCGTACCACGGCCTGCCATGTTGGTTGCTATGGTAATCATTTTAGGCCTGCCAGCTTGTGCGACGATATTCGCTTCACTGGCATGTTGTTTTGCGTTCAAAACCTGATGCGGCAGTTTCTCCCGTTCCAGTAACTTGGACAGCAATTCATTATTCTCGATGGATGTTGTACCCACCAGAACCGGTTGCCCATGCTCATAACATTCCTTGATTCCTTGAATCATCGCTTCATTTTTTTCTTTCGTTGTACGAAACACCTGATCCATACGATCATCACGAATCATCGGGCGATGCGTCGGAATGATAACTGTCTCCAATCCATAGATTTGCTGGAATTCTGCAGCTTCGGTATCAGCAGTTCCGGTCATACCGGATAATTTCTGATACATGCGAAAATAATTCTGGAAAGTTATTGAAGCCAGCGTCTGATTCTCTTTCTGAATTGCTACACCTTCTTTCGCTTCTACAGCCTGATGCAACCCATCAGACCAGCGGCGGCCAGCCATCAAACGTCCAGTAAACTCGTCGACGATAATTACTTCACCATTCTGTACGACATAATTCTGATCCAGAAAATATAAATTATGTGCGCGCAAACCTGCATTCAGATGATGAATCAAATTGATATTAGCTGGATCATAAAGACTGGTTCCCGACTTCAGCAAACCAGCTGTTGCCAGCAACTTCTCAGAATGCTCGAAACCAGCCTCGCTAAGAGTAACCTGGTGAGTTTTTTCATCCACACTATAATCGCCTGGACTCTCTTCTGTTTCTTGGCGCGTCAGCTTAGGGATCAAGGCATTAATACGCACATATATTTCCGTATCGCCTTCTGCCTGCCCCGAAATAATTAATGGCGTGCGTGCTTCATCAATCAGGATGGAATCCACTTCATCCACAATTGCAAAATTGAGCAAACGTTGCACACGCTCATAAGCATGCGCCACCATATTGTCACGCAAATAATCAAAGCCGTATTCGTTGTTAGTGCCATAAGTGATATCAGCGGCATATGCGGCTTGCTTATCACTGTAGGGCATTTGCGCATAAATCACACCCACGCTCATTCCGAGAAACTGATAGATTTTTCCCATCCAATCCGCATCACGCTTTGCCAGATAATCATTCACAGTGACGATATGCACACCTTTACCCGCCAGAGCATTTAGATATGCAGGCAAAGTTGCCATGAGGGTTTTACCCTCGCCAGTACGCATCTCAGAAATCTTGCCCTCGTGCAATACCATGCCGCCAATGAGCTGCACGTCAAAATGGCGCATTTCCAGCACCCGTTTACCCACTTCACGGACCACAGAGAATGCTTCGGGTAATAACACATCCAATGATTCTCCATTATGAATGCGCTGCTTGAACTCATCTGTTTTGGCACGTAATTCAGCATCCGACAAACCCGCGATAGCTGATTCCATTTCGTTAATAATACGCACGGCTTGAGAATACTGCTTAACCATCCGGTCGTTACGGCTACCAAAAATCTTCTTAAGTAGATTACTTAGCATAAAGTCTCTAGAAATTCTATTTAAACAATTAGTTTAAAAAACAAAGGGTGAGATTTTACCTCACCCGCAAAAATACTTTAATGAATTATCGACTAAATTTTAACCATTTATAGAGTGGATTAAAATCTCTTAAAATAAAACTCAAACGAAACTCACCGCTAAAAGCAACTCTGGTTCTAAGAAGCGCAACGATCAACCGAAGAACATTTAATAATAAAGACGCATACATGAAAAATCAGCAGTTCCTTAAATTCGCTTTAGCTCGTTTTTTTTAAAAATTTGGATGGATTAAGGGGTTTGTCTTTGTGTCTAATTTCGAAATGCAGATGCGCGCCTGTAGAACGTCCCGTATTACCTACTTCAGCAATCTTCTGCCCCTGCAATACGACCTCCCCGAGTTCTACCAAACGTTTCGATGCATGCGCGTAACGACTCACCAAATCATCTCCATGATCAATCTCAATCATATTACCATATTCAGCGTGTCGATCTGAATAGACCACCACTCCACCCGCTGCAGCTTTTATCGGCGTACCTATCTCAGCAGAAAAATCCACGCCTTCGTGAAACGCTCTCTTTCCCGTAAATGGATCAATTCGATATCCATAACCCGATGAATACCAATCCGTCTCAACTGGCATCTTCGAAGGCAGAACATATTTTGTTAATCTGTCATGACGCAATAAAGAATCTAATGCACCCAGTTTATCTGTCCTTTCATCCAACATATTCGATAATTCCTGGAGCTTATGATTAAATTCAGCAAATGTTAATTCTTCAGACGATTGATCCGTCCGTGCGCCGCCCTGCCCCGGAATTTCATTAAATAAGAAGTCTCTCGACTTGATACCGGAAGATTCTGCCAAACGTTCACCCAATGCGTCTAAGCGTAATAATTGCGCTTGCATTTGACCCAACTTAATGGCCATGATATTCAAGTTATCTTGCAAATGGGTTTGAATTTTTTGATGTCTTTCCTCTTGGGGATTGACTAATACCGCTCTTAATACCGGTGCATCGATCCGATCAGCGTAACGGAGTGAAAAAAAGTTTAGACTCAGTGCTAAAGTCACGATAACGAATAGTAAAGCACTTATTAATATTGCAATGTGTAGCCTGGTTAATGTTATCTTTCTCGCTCGTTCTGATTTATTAGAAATAAAAATAATATTCATATTTTGTATTCATTGGATATTTTTAAATAACCACATGACCTCTTATAAAGTTAATTCTTATCTTAATCTTCTTGGCAAAACGCCCGAATATGAAAACCTATTCTCTTTAGCTCAGCAATTATATGCAGATCAATTAATATTCTCTAAACTTGTTCCCGCGCAATTAGCGCAGCATTGCATCTTGAGTAGAACTTCGAATGGCAAGCTGACAATAATGGCTGAGAATGGCGCTATTGCTTCAAAACTTAAGCAAATGTCACCCTCAATACTGCTCAAGCTACAAGAACTAGGATGGGAAGTTACTTCAATTCAAATTTTGGTGCAAGCACATAACTTTGCGAAAAATACAAAAACACTTGCAGATAAAGGATATACCAAGGAAAAATTAAAATTGAGCCAGACCGGAAAAGATTGTTTAAGTCAATTAGCCACGACTTTGCCTGATTCCGAGCTAAAAAACACTATCCAGTCATTTGTAAAAAAACACAAAAACGATTAAATTCTATAACTTTATCTTTTTTAATACCTGTAGCTTTCTGAAGTCCTGCCAACAGTCCCAGCCGGTTCCTTGAGAAAGGCTGGCACTATTTCTGGCAACAATTGTCTACTGCTTTTTATCTTTGGCAAACGTCTCGTATATAATGCTGAATTGTTGATCAGGTTTATACATCACAAAAAACCTTCATGAATTGTATGTCAAACCTTTAATTTTCCGATGATGGCTCAATTTCTCCCGATGCAGTTCTGCTCTAATTGTCCTACCGCAATGATAAAAGCAATCTTATGAATGTTTTTTACGAAGAAGCTGGAACCTTTAAGGTTGGTGCCATACTGGCTGATAACAATACCTCGTTACAGATTGAGGCTGTGCATGGCAAACGGTCAAAGATCAAAGCAACGTCAGTGCTATTCCGATTTGATGCGCCGCCTTTATCCGAATTCATGAATCATGTGCAAGAAATAGTCGATGAATTGGATCCGGATTTTCTCTGGGAATGCTGCGCACAGGATACAGAATTTGCCAGCGACACTCTGGCAGCCGATTACTTTGGCCATACGCCCAATCCGGTTGAAGCTGCGGCCACTTTGCTGCTGCTGCAAAACGCGCCGATGTATTTCTATAAAAAAGGGCACGGACGCTACAAAGCGGCACCACCGGATGCACTTAAAGCAGCTTTAGCCGGTCAGGAAAAAAAACGCCTGCAAGCTGCGCAACAAGCCTGTTATATGGAACAATTAAATCAGTTTGTTCTGCCAGAGGAATTTAAACCGCGCATCCCTAATTTACTTTACAAACCGGACAAAAACACGATTGAGTGGAAAGCACTCGAAGCGGTCTGTACAGAAAAAAAACTCACCGTCATAAAACTGATGGAAAAGTGTGGCGCCATTCCGTCCTCACACGATTACCATTTCAATCAGTTTGTCTGGGAACATTTTCCTGAAGGCATCGGATTTGGTGAACTCGAACCGCATCCGGCAGCGAACGATTTCCCCGGCTTACCCGCCGCAGATGTGGTTGCATTCAGTATCGACGACGCCTCAACGACGGAAATTGATGATGCTTTTTCTGTGACACCTTTAGCATTTGGCAGTTTCCGCATCGGCATACATATTGCAGCGCCAGCGCTGGGAATCGATCCTGAGTCAACCCTCGACAAAGCCGCTTCATCGCGCCTGTCGACGGTTTATCTGCCCGGAAACAAAATCACCATGCTGCCGGATGTAACGATTAATCACTTCACATTAGCTGAAAACCGGTTGTGCCCCGTGCTTTCCCTATATCTTGATGTAGCGGATGATTTTACCGTCACAGCTACGGAGAGCCGGATTGAGAAAATAAAAATTGCAGCAAATTTACGTCACAATTCACTCGAACCGTATTTCAACGAAGCCACATTAAGCAAAGGAGACTTTGAACACACCTTTAGCAAGGAATTGAGCCTGCTGTGGAAATTTGCCTGCAAGATGGAAAACCAACGCGGCAAAGCCAGTGATACGAATAATGACAAAGTTGATTATAGTTTTGAAATCAACAATGACCATATCACAATCAGCGAACGCCGGCGCGGATCTCCCATTGATAAAGTGGTGTCCGAGCTGATGATTTATGTCAATACGGAGTGGGGCAAACAATTGACCGACGCGGGCATTACCGGCATCTTTCGCAGTCAAGCTAATGGCAAGGTCAAAATGAGCACTTCACCCGCCCCTCACCAAGGATTGGGAGTCTCGCAATATGCCTGGAGCAGTTCCCCCATGCGGCGTTATGTTGATCTGATCAATCAGCGGCAACTCATTGCCATGTTGCGCGCCGAACCGCCGCACTATACCAAGGAGAGCACCAGTCTCTTAATCGCAATGCGAGACTTTGAAACAGCCTATGGAATTTATAGCGAATTCCAGCGGGCGATGGAACGTTACTGGTGTTTGCGCTGGCTATTGCAGGAAAAAATTCAAATCATCAATGCACAGGTTATTAAAGAAAATTTAGTGAAATTTGATCATATTCCATTCGTTACACGGGTACCTTCACTCCCCGAGATGGCGCCGAATACTTACGTCAAACTTAAATTATCTGAAGTGGATCTGCTGGAGCGCAGCTTGCACGCAGAATTCCTGCAAAAACAGGATACATAAGCTACTCTCCAAATTTATGATGAATCGGCTGCCTAAAATAATATAATTGCATGATATTAGCTAAGACTTAATTTTCAAGGTTTAACCCTTTGGCTGTTACCATTCAAACACACGAAACCACCTCAGCAGCGCCGGGCGGTTATCTAGCTTCCGAAACCAATCGCATGATTGTAGCGATGGTTGCTTCCATGCTAATGCATGTCATCATTTTTTTGGGGGTGACTTTTCAGTTCCCTCAACCGAAATTCGACAAAATTGCGTCATCCCTGGAAGTTGTGCTGGTTAACAACAAAACACTGACCAAACCGAAAGAAACCGAATTGCTTGCGCAAGATAATCTGGACGGCGGCGGCAACACGGACGCCGATCGCCGGGCAAAAACACCCTTTCCGGTACTGCCCAAAAGCAAACCGGTTATCGATAACAACGCAGCCCAGCAAAAATTTAAGCAACTGGAGCAGGAAGCTAAGAAACTGATGGCTGCGGTCAGCGATAGCCCGCAAATCGAACAACCTAGCGAACACAAGAACGAAGCCGAAAGCAAGCCAGTCACAACAGATCCGGCTGAGTTATTGCTGCGCAGTCTTGATATCGTCCGTCTCAGAGCACAGGTTGATCAAGATCATGATGACTACCAAAAGCGCCCGAAACGCAAATTTGTCGGGGCGCGCACCAAAGAGTACCGCTTTGCGCGCTATGTCGAGGATTGGCGCTTAAAAGTCGAACGCATCGGTAATTTGAATTACCCCGAAGCCGCCAGAAAAGATAAACTCTATGGCAATTTACAGCTTACCGTCAGCATTCGGGCGGATGGCAGTGTGGAGTCGATTGAAATCAATCGCTCATCCGGAGAAAAAATCCTCGATGACGCCGCCATCAATATTGTAAAACTCGCCGGACAAAATGGATTTGCGCCTTTCCCGCCTGATATCAGTCAGGATACGGATATCCTGCATATTACCCGCACCTGGGTATTTGCCTCTTCGGACATGCTGCTGAGTCAATAGTCATTCATGAGCAACCGGAAACGGTTCTTAATTCCAACTTAACCAGGTATTCCTCTATCCATGCTCGATTCTTATGCCGTGATTGGCAATCCCATTTCACATAGCAAATCCCCCTTGATCCACAAAACCTTTGCACAACAGACAAACCAAGCGATGCAGTATGCCGCGCTTCTGGCGCCACTGGATGGTTTCCAGGCAACTGTGGAAAGCTTTCGTCAGCAAGGCGGCAAGGGCATGAATGTTACTGTGCCATTCAAGCTGGAAGCTTACCGGCTGGCCACCCGCTTAACGGAACGGGCGACCATCGCGCAGGCGGTCAATACACTTAAATTCGAATACGATGAAATTCTCGGTGATAACACCGATGGCGCAGGATTAGTCCGCGACATCGAGAACAATCTTGGAATTCCCATCGCAGAAAAACGCATATTGTTGCTGGGTGCTGGCGGTGCTGCACGCGGCGTCATCCTACCGCTGCTGCAACAAAAACCTTCGCTGCTGGCGATTGCTAACCGCACCCGCGGAACAGCAGAGGCACTGCAGGATCAGTTTAGTGCTTATGGAAATATTGTTATGCATATTTTTATGCCTTCTAATGCGCATTTTGACATTATCATCAATGCCACTTCCGCCAGCCTGCACGATGCGCTGCCTGAAATACCCGCCGGTGTTTTTGCGCAAGCTACACTCGCCTACGATATGATGTATCGCCAGGAGTCCACGCGCTTTCTCAAATTTGCACAACAAAATGGCACGCGTCAGATAGCGGATGGTATCGGCATGCTGGTGGAACAAGCGGCTGAATCCTTCTTTCTATGGCGCGGCATCCGGCCCCAAACAAAACCGGTGATTGCCATGTTGAAATCACAGATCTGAATGCATGCTGCACGAGCGGATGCTTTTCCGATTAAAAGCGGTTCTGCAGAAGTTCCATCAAACCACTTTTAGCCATTTCTGAAAAATCCGCCTTCGTCATTCCGAACGCAGTGAGGAATCTTTAGGGATCAACAGTACAGATTTCTCGCAATGCTCGAAATGACAGTGATTCAGAGACTCCTTAAATGATTTCACTATCCATCGGATAATTTAATGGTATTGGTATCGTAGGGAGGGTTATACTTTCCGGTCATCAAACTGCAAACTGTTCCGCGTATAAACGCGCTGGGCTGACTCACAATAATACTAACTGTCTTGCAAGTGACAATCCGTTATGACCGAAAACGATACCAACGACCCGGAAAACGTACCGACCCCGCAGCAACAAGTCACCTACCTGTTGCGTAAATACAAATTGGTCGAAGGCCTGGTGAATTTGCAGGATGCGCCGGAAGAATCGCTGGCTGAATCCACGGTACAGAAACAAAATCTGTTCGAGCTGCAAGCCTTTTTGGATCAACTCCACCCTGCGGACATCGCGCTGATTCTGGAAGCATTGCCGCTGGAAGACCGGCTGCTGATCTGGAGCATGGTCAAATCGGACCGGGACGGAGAAGTGTTGCTGGAAACCTCCGATGCCGTGCGTGCCACACTGATTACCGACATGCACAATCAGGAATTGGTCGCGGCGACGGAATATCTGGATGCTAACGAGATCGCCGATCTTGCGCCCGATTTGCCGCAAGAAGTCATGGACGATGTTTTCCGCTCGCTCCCTGTGGAAGAACGCGAACAACTGCGTGCCGCCATGTCGTACCCGGAGGATTCCGTCGGCGCATTAATGGATTTCGATGTCATCACGATTCGCGAAGATGTCCGGATAGAGGTAGTTCTGCGCTATTTACGCATGTTGGACGAAATGCCGGATCATACCGATCAGCTCTTTGTGGTCGACCGGAATGAACAATTGAAAGGTGTGCTGCTGATCAACCGCTTGCTCGTCAGCGATTCGGACACCCTCGTTGCCGATGTCATGACCAACGAAATAATCAAATTGCAACCGGACGATGTCGCCCAGCAGGCTGCCAATGCATTCGAGCGTTACGATCTGGTTTCCGCTTCCGTAGTGGATGAAAACGACAAATTACTCGGTCGCGTCACCGTCAACACCGTGATCGATTTTATCCGCGAAAAAGCCGAGAATGAAGCGTTGAATTTAGCGGGTTTGAGGGAAGAGGAAGATCTCTTTGCGCCAGTCTTAAAGAGCGTTAAAAATCGCTGGGTCTGGTTGGCCATTAACCTGGTCACCGCTTTCATCGCCTCCCGCGTCATCGGCGTGTTTGAAGACTCCATCGAAAAACTGGTCGCGCTCGCCGCACTGATGCCGATCATCGCCGGCATTGGCGGAAACTCAGGCAATCAAACCATCACCATGATCGTGCGCGCGCTGGCGCTCGATCAAATCAACACCAGCAGCGCCTGGAAATTGATCACCAAGGAAGTCGGCGTCAGTATCGTCAACGGCCTGCTGTGGGGAACCATCGTCGGCTTGTTTACCTTCGCCATTTACCAGAACGCCGAACTGGGTCTGGTCATGACCTTGGCGCTGGTGTTGAATCTACTGCTGGCAGCGCTACTCGGTGTCCTGATCCCGCTGACTCTGCGCAAATTCGGGCGCGATCCGGCCATCGGTTCCAGCGTGATGATCACCGCCGTGACAGACAGTGGCGGATTCTTTATTTTTCTAGGACTGGCAACTATCTTTTTGCTATGAATGGACAATAATGGCGTATACACCACATGAGAGATCTCAAACGCACATAAGCGTCAAACTAAAATTTTGGTTCTTTAAGCACTATTGGTGGTTGCTTTGTATCGTCATTGTGTCCACTTGCGTCATCTTGATTGTGTTGAAAGAACCCATAACAACGATCGCTACTGTGATCGGTGCATTACTCTCTTTAGTCTACTTTCTTCAGAAGCAGAAGCTTGAAGAATTACGCCTGTTCCGAGAATTATTCAAAGAGTTTAATGCACGATATGATGAATTGAACGAGCAGTTGGCAAGTATTCTCGAATCCAAGGAAGTAGAAATCTCAGTACAAGAGATGGAAACATTGATTGATTATTTCAACCTTTGTGGAGAAGAGTATCTCTACTATACAAAAGGCTACATTGATCCATCAGTCTGGGAAGCTTGGTTCAATGGAATGAAGATCATTTTCTCAAACCCAAAAGTACAGTGCGTCTGGTCGGCAGAGAAAAAGACTGGCTCATACTATGGTTTACCACTTTAGGCAAAACAGGTAGATACTTAACTTCTCCATCGAGAGGATTGGCACCAGATTAAACTTAGTAATTCAAACATTATGCACATTCTAAAAATGTATATAGAACACCCATGAAATTCCTGATCTTCCTGGGCACAGTCCGAGACAGCACACCACCCAACCCTCCCCGGCTGGGTCTGAGAGTCGCGAAAGCTTGTTTGGCGCAGATTCACCAAGGCGACATTTCGGTGGAACTGATCGATCCACTGGATTTTGATCTTGGCTCGATATTCAAACCGCACTTTGCTTACGCGCGAGACATAGCGCCCGCTCAACTCCAATCTCTAGCGGACAAAATCGCAGCCGCAGACGGCTATGTCATGGTAAGCCCGGAATACAATCATTCGCTGAGCCCGGCTTTGGCGCATTTGCTCAATCACTTCGGCAGCTCGCTGTTTTCGTATAAACCCAGCGCGATTGTCACTTATTCGGCGGGGCAATGGGGCGGTGTCAGGGCCGCGGTGGGCATGCGGTCTTTTCTGTCGGAGCTGGGTTGTTTACCAGTTTCGGCAATGATCCATATTCCCAAGGCACATGAAGTGCTCGCCGAAGACGGAAATTTTCTCGCGTCCGTCGATGCGGAAAGATGGACGAATTATTTTTCCAGATCCTTCGCGCAGCTCACTTGGTGGGCATCCGCCGCCAAAAATCAGCGGAACGAAGTCGACCCGCACAAGCTGGTGCCAGCATTCAAAAGAGATCCCTCGCAAAGAAATTCTCCCTCAAGAAACTCTGAATAACCCATCTTTGTCATTCTGAACATAGTGAGGAATCTTTTCGAATCAACCGCATAGATTTCTCGCTCTGCTCGAAATGACAATTTTTCAGCTCCCTTAGTGAATGAATTATCCAACAGCGCTAGGCAAACCATCGCTCCCGCAGGCTGCGCGCTGAGCAGGGAAAAGTCTAGCGGGTGTTTCAAATGCTTCATGCCCGAGTGATTGCTCCACGTATAATACAATCCAGTTAACTATTCACCCTGTCACCATGCCCGGCCCCGAAAGTAACAAACACCCGCAAACCAAAAACCCCTTGCAAGGCGTTACCTTGGAAACACTGTTGACCGAGCTGCATGCGCAGTATGGCTGGGAGGGATTAGCCAAAAGGGTAGCTATCAATTGCTTCAAGCAAGATCCCAGCATCAAGTCCAGTTTAAAATTTCTGCGCAAGACGCCCTGGGCCAGAGAGAAAGTCGAAGCCCTCTACATCCAATTGAAACAAGGTAAATCATGAGTGAGTTCAGTCTTAAAGGGCACGACACGATCGCATTGAATGATCTGCTGAAGATCACCGGCCTGTGCGGAAGCGGCGGCGCGGCCAAGGTGGTGATCGCCAAGGGCAAGGTCAAGGTGGATGGTCAGGTTGAGTTGCGCAAAACTTGCAAGATTCGCAATGGCCAAGTGGTGGAATATGCTCGAGAGCAAATCACCGTAACACCCTGAGCGATTCGATTCAAAAAAGCCAGCGCGGTGGCAGCACATTCGAGTATCCTACGCGGCTATTCAAACCACAGCCGCGAATCATGACGCAATACCAACTCTTCGCCACCACGCCGAAAGCGATGGAAGGCATACTCGCCAATGAAATCCAAGCGCTCGGCGGGAAAAATGTGCAGCAAAAAATGGCCGGTGTGGCATTCCAAGGCGATCTGGCGATGGCGTATCAAGCCTGCTTATGGTTGCGCACCACCAGCCGCATTCTATTGTTGCTCAGCAGCTTCGAGGTTAAATCGCAACAGGATCTCTACGATGGCGTGCAACGCATCGACTGGTCTGAGCATCTGAACGCTGATGACAGTCTGGCGGTATCGTTTAACAGCAAGAATAATCCGGCAATCAACAACACGCATTTCGGCGCGCTTAAAGTAAAGGATGCCATCGTCGATCAGCTGCGCGCCAAGTTTGGCAGCCGCCCCAATGTCGATACCGAGTACCCCAGCATCCGCGTCAATGTCTATCTGCACAACGACACCGCGCAGTTGAGCCTGGATTTATCCGGCGAGAGTTCGCATAAACGCGGTTACCGCGAAATCAGCATTGACGCACCGATCAAGGAAAACCTGGCAGCGGCCATTTTGCTGCGTGCCGGCTGGCCGGAAATTGCCGCGCAAGGCGGCTCGCTGCTCGATCCGATGTGCGGTTCCGGTACGTTACTGGTAGAGGGCGCGCTGATCGCCGGGGATATTGCACCGGGCTTACAACGCGATTATTTCGGTTTTCTTGGCTGGAAACAGCACGACACCGTGCTCTGGCAAAGCGTTTGGGACGATGCGCAGCAGCGCCGCGAGATTGGCCTGGGTAAATTGCCGGTGATCGCCGGTTTCGACCAGGATCGCCGCACCGTCGCTGCCGCGTTGCAACATGTCGAAAATGCCGGATTGTCAGGCAGAATCCACATCGAGAAACGTGACATTGCCGATGCTTCCGCGGCAGAAAGCTGGGCAAAAGGGCTGATCGTCTGCAACCCGCCGTATGGCGAACGGCTCGGCGATGAAGAACAAGCCGCCTTGCTCTACCGCCAGTTTGGTGAGGTCTTAAAGCAACGCTTCGCCGGTTGGCAGGTGGCGATGATCATCGGCAATCCGGAACTGGGCTTCCGATTGGGCATCCGCTCGCAAAAGCCGATCACACTGTTCAATGGCGCATTGGAGTGCAAGTTATTGCGCTTCACGATCGAGGAAAAAGCTTTCTTTGAACCAAAAGCCAAATCGCAACAGGAGCGCATCGAACACATCAGCCGCCGCGCCCAGTCCGGGCAAGTCGACAGCCAAGCGGAGATGTTCGCCAACCGCTTGCGCAAGAATCTAAAAAAACTGACCAAGTGGGCCAAACAAAATCAGATTCATTGCTACCGCCTGTACGACGCCGACCTGCCCGAATACGCGGTGGCCGTGGATGTGTATCAAGGCGAGCAAACCTGGGTCAACGTGCAGGAATACGAGTCACCGAAAACGATCGATCCCGCCAAGGCCAATCAGCGGCTGGCCGGAATCATGGCGGAGATACCCAAAGTGCTGGAAATTTCTCCCGATCAAGTTTTTCTAAAAATACGCCGCAAGCAGAAAAGCACCGACCAATACGAGAAACAAGGCGATTCCCGCCGCTTTCATGTCGTGGAAGAAGGCGGCTGCAAGTTCTGGGTAAATTTCGAAGACTATCTGGACACCGGCCTGTTTCTCGATCACCGGCCGTTGCGTTTGCTGATCCAGCAGCAAGTCAAAGGCAAGCGCTTCCTGAATTTATTCGCCTACACCGGCAGCGCCACGGTACATGCGGCGATCGGCGGTGCAACGGCGAGCGTCACAGTGGATATGTCCAACACGTATTTGGATTGGGCCAGACGAAATTTCGTCCTCAATGACATCCGCGGCGATCACAAGCTGGTGCGCGCCAATTGCGCGCAATGGCTGGTCGAGCAAGCCGGTGCCAAACCCAAACCGCAGTTCGATTTGATCTTCCTCGATCCGCCCACTTTCTCGAACTCCAAGAAAATGGACGAAGCTTTCGACATCCAGAAAGACCACGTGCAACTGATCCGTAACGCCGCCGCCCTGCTGGCATCGGACGGAATCTTGTATTTCTCCACCAACTTCCGCCGTTTCAAAATGGACAAGGAAGCGCTCAGTGATTTAATCATCGAAGACATCAGCGCAAAGATGATACCGGAGGATTTCGCCCGCGATGCCAAGATTCATTATTGCTGGAAAATTTCTCGTTGAGCTTCTTGCAGGGACAAGGCAAGTATTCCACCGGTTAAGGCAAATAAACGCAGGTCAATTTTTCGTGATTGGCGCACCTGCATGCGTTCACGTATCCTGTCCGTACTGGACAACGATCATGCTTCTTCGTATGATCAGATTGTTTTCACATAAGTGTGAGTTAAATTATGACACACCGAACCACCATCACTCTGGATGATGAAATTTTTGCATTTCTAGATCATGTTGCCGGTGATAACCGTAGCGTTTACATCAATGCGCTTTTAAAGCAAGAACGTACTAATCTCCTCAAACAGGCATTAATCAAAGAAAATCAGGAAGAAGCGGGAGATACGGATTATCAGGAAGAATTGCAGTCATGAGAAAGCACCCTGTCCGATGGTCTGACCAATAACTGAATTCGAGCAACTGGATATTCACTGGATAGATCTTGAACCGGCAGAAGGTGCAGAAACCAAGAAACTGAGACCGTGCGTGATTGTTCAAGGCGATCTTGTAAATATACACTTCAGAACACTGATTGTTGCTCCTCTGCTACCGAACCACAAACCCTGGCCTTTTGCAGTAAACCTTGAACCAACCCAAGAAAACGGTTTGGATAAAAACCGTCATATCAATCTTAAGCAATTACGTGCTGTTGATGTTTCAAGAATTGGCAAAAAACAAGGAAAACTGGAAAGTCAGTATATCGATACTATAAAAGATGCCTTAACTATTGTGTTTGATTTGTAAAGCCCGGTAGGATTTGCCTCCTTGCGGCCGGCACATCCTACCGGGCGGAAAGTATCCGCAACACTCGATGGCATTGGATCATTTGCTATCCCGGCGGTGCACAAGATGATACAACACCGGCACAACCAGCAACGACAGCAATGACTGCGACAGTGTGCTGCCGATCATCACCGTCGCCAGTGTGCGTTGCACTTCGGCACCGGTGCTGGTGCTAAGCGCCATCGGCAGAAAACCCAGCGATTCGACCCAAGTTGTGATCAATACCGGACGCAACCGCAACAGAGAACCGGTTCGAATGGCCTCATCCAAAGAAAAACCTTGTTGCCGTAAATCGCGAATAAATGACAACAGCACCAGACCGTCCAGTACCGCTACGCCGGACATGGCGATGAACCCGACACCAGCGGAAATCGACAGCGGGATGTCACGTAACCACAGCGCCACAATGCCGCCGGTAATCGCCAGTGGAATCGCACTAAACACCAGTAAACTGTCGCGAAAACTGCCGAGCATGGTATACAGCAGAAAAAATACCAGCCCAAGTGCCAATGGAATGACAATTTGCAAGCGCTCGGCAGCCATAATCAGTTGTTCGAACTGCCCGCCCCAGGATAGCCAGTAGCCAGGCGGAATTTTGACTTGCTTTTCGATATGCTGTTGCGCTTCCATGACGAAAGAGCCGATATCACGTCCGCGCACGTTCGCAGTGATCACTACTCGGCGTTTACCATTTTCGCGGCTGATTTGATTGGGGCCTTTGGTAATTTGCAGATCAGCCACTTCACCCAGAGCAACATAGATGGGCAAAGGAGCCGCTGGTGCATTCGGCGCACCCGCTGGATTTAGGATAGGAAGTTTAATCGGCAAGCGTTTGAGCGTTTCAATATCACCGCGAATCTGTTCCGGTAACCGCACTTGCAGTTCAAAACGGCGATCACCTTCGAAAACCAGACCCGTTGTTCTGCCACCGATCGCAATATTGATGGCATCTTGCACATCGCTACCATTGAGACCATAGCGCGCCATTTTGGTCCGTTCCATCTGAATCGACAGCACCGGCAAGCCGGTGATTTGTTCCACCCGCACATCCGCCGCGCCGGGAACCGCTTTGATGATTTTTTCAATCCGTTCGGCAAGATTGAGCATGACGTCAAGATCATCACCAAACACTTTTACCGCGACATCCGCACGCACCCCGGATAGCAGTTCGTTAAAGCGCATTTGTATCGGTTGCGTGAATTCGTAATTGTTGCCCGGCACTTTCCGCACCGCTTGTTCCATCGCTGCGATCAATTCCTGTTTATTGCGATACTTGCCAGACCATTCGGATTGCGGCTTGATGATGATGAAAATATCCGCAACGCTCGGCGGCATCGGATCGGTGGCAATTTCGGCAGTACCGATCTTGGAAAACACCCGGCTGACTTCTGGAAACTTCTTGATCGTTTCTTCCAGTTCATTCTGCATCTCAATGGCTGTACTGAGGCTGGTACCGGGAATGCGAATGGCATGCAACGCAATATCCTCTTCGTCGAGGCTGGGAATAAACTCACTGCCCATGCGTGTGGTCAGCATCAGAGACAGAATCACGATGACAGCCGCAATGGTGACCGTCAGTCCTTTATTATTCATGGAGAAATCCAGCGCAGGCGCATAGATTTTCTTCGCCCATAGCACCGTAGCACCTTCTTTTTCCATCATTTTGCCGGATAGAAACATGGCAACAGCCGCCGGAACAAATGTGACCGACAGAAACACCGCTCCCAGCAACGCCAGTAAAACCGTGAATGCCATCGGATGAAACATCTTGCCTTCCACACCGGACAATGCAAACACCGGCAGATAAACCACCATGATAATAATCTGCCCGAACAGCAGTGCCTTTCTCACTTCCTTGGAGGCATCAAAGACGATTTCAAAGCGCTCGGCAGGCGTCAATTCCCGCCCCAATCGTCCTTGTTCAAGCGAAAGACGGCGAATACAATTCTCGACAATAATGACAGCGCCGTCGACGATGATGCCGAAATCAAGCGCGCCCAAACTCAGCAGGTTAGCGCTGACATTGCTGGCTACCATGCCGCTGATAGTAAACAACATCGACAGCGGAATAATCAGCGCAGTGATCAGGGCAGCTCGAAGGTTGCCAAGCGCTATAAACAGCACTACGATGACGAGTGCAGCACCTTCCAGCAGGTTATTTGAAACCGTACTGATGGTTTTATCGACCAGTGTAGTGCGATTATAAACGGGTGTGGCGGCTACGCCAGCGGGCAGACTGCGATTGATCTCGGTCAGTTTTTCCGCCGCTGCCTGCGAAACGGTACGACTATTTTCCCCAATCAACATATGCGCCGTACCCAGCACCACTTCATGGCCGTTCTGGGTCGCGGCCCCGGTGCGTAATTCCTTGCCGATCAGCACATCGGCAACGTTCTTGACGCGTATCGGCACACCTTGATTACTGCCCAGAATGATCTCGCCAATTTCAGCCAGATTCGCTACCTGTCCTGGCACCCTGATCAGGTATTGTTCGCCGCCTTTTTCAATATAACCTGCACCCACATTGAGGTTGTTGCGCTCCAGCGCAACAACAAGGTCTTGCAGTGTCAGTCCAAAAGAAATCAGTTTCTCAGGATACGGTGTGACATGAAATTGCTTGACGTAGCCGCCGACTGAATTGACTTCCGTAACCCCCTTCACCATGCGCATCCGCGGCTTGATGATCCAATCTTCAATCTCGCGCAGATCGGTCG
This sequence comes from Nitrosomonas sp. Is79A3, assembly GCF_000219585.1. Taxonomy (NCBI): domain Bacteria; kingdom Pseudomonadati; phylum Pseudomonadota; class Betaproteobacteria; order Nitrosomonadales; family Nitrosomonadaceae; genus Nitrosomonas; species Nitrosomonas sp. Is79A3. The sequence continues at coordinate 3,316,644 of NC_015731.1, forward strand.
GCGTATACTGCGTGCCATCTGGCTTGAGCGCATCTTTTTCTGCATTAACAGTCCACATGAAAATCTCGCCCAGACCCGTGGAGATCGGCCCCATCGTCGGCACGATCCCGGCAGGCAGCCTGCTCCTGGATTCCTGAATTCGCTGACTGACCAACTGCCGCACCAGGTAGATATCGGTGCCATCCTTAAAAATCACCGTGACTTGTGACAAGCCGTAACGCGATAGAGAGCGGGTATATTCGAGATTGGGCAGACCGGACATGGCCATCTCGATCGGAAAGGTGATGCGCTGTTCAGCCTCTAAGGGTGAGTAACCGGGTGCCGTCGTATTGATTTGCACCTGCACATTGGTAATGTCGGGTACTGCATCGATCGGTAACTTCAGATAGTTGTATATGCCGAATGCAGCCATCGCCAGCACTGCCAGCAAAACAAGCCCGCGCTGATATATCGACATTTTCAAAATGCGTTCAAACATGACTTTTCCTTGGGTAGCTTATTCTTAGAATTACCTGGCTAATGGTCATGCGAGGCACCGGCCTTTTCCAGATCGGCTTTAATGGCGAAGCTATTGCCGGAAGCGTACTGTTCGCCCGTGACAAGACCCTTTAATACTTCCACCATTTTGCCGTCGCTGCGGCCCAACTCAAGCGGACGCGCTTCGAAATAATTGCCATAGCGGCCAAAAACGATTGTCCAGTCACGGAATGTCTGAATGGCTCGCGCCGAAATCGCAACCGGCACCTCAATTTCGTTAGACACCAATTCAACGTTTACGAACATGCCCGGATGCCATCTGCCGTCCTGGTTGTCCAGTACGACTCGAGCCGTAGCAGTACGAGTTTGCCCGGCGATCAATGTAGTGATGTAGGCAATAGTCCCCTCACCCTCGACATCAAATGCAGTTGCTTTTACCATTGCGTTCTGGCCAATTCTGACCACACTGAGATCTTTCGGATAAACCGTAACGGCTGTCCACACGGTCGACATATCCGCTACGGTAAAAATAGTCACATCGTCTTTGAGCGCAGCACCGAGGGCTACTGTTCTGGAAATAATAAGCCCGGAAATAGGCGCAAGGATTTCGTAGCGCGTCAGTTCCTTCGTCCGCACACCGGTTTCAGGCCGCACACCCAGCGCGCGCAGCTTTTCCGCCGCCAGATCGGCAGCAATCTTGGCTTCATTCAACACCAATTCGGCAGCCAGATAATCCTGCTTAGCCGAAATCTTTTCTTCCCATAGCTGCTTTTCCCGGTCATAGACCGTCCGGGCCAATGCTAACCGCCTTTGAGCTGCTAAGAACTGGCTATGCAAATCGGCCAGCATTTGGCTTTCGATAACCGCCAGCACGTCGCCTTTTTGCACCACTTGACCAGGCTCAAAGTTCACTGCGACCACCACGCCCGCCAAGCGCGGCACCACTTGTACGATCCTATCCGGATTAAACACAATCTCACCCGGTAGCTTGAGTGTTGACTTAATAATGGCTGGACCGGCTGTTTGTATCTCAACGCCAATTGTCTTTAGCATCTCGTCCGTCATTTCCAGCCGTGCTTCGACCTGGCTATAACCCCACCGGAACGTCCGGCCATTTCGCTCCGCGGCAATCGCCAAATCAAAAGAATGCGGTTCTTCCACCACTTGATCGCCGAGCAGATAATCTGTTTCCGGCGTAAACCTAAAAAATTGCACCGGTGCGCCGAGCCGGGTTAATGTGATATCGACTTTGGCGGCGGCCGGCGGAAGCAGCTTACCGTTTTCATACAGATAAATCCGGAATTGCGGTGGCACACCTTTTTCAAAGATCGTCAGTTCTACGCTAAAACCATTGTCAGTAAACAACTTACCGCCTCTTGGCCCAACACCTGATGGAGTATCTCCAGGCTTGGCATTGGCATCGGCGGTTACCGCTTCCACTGAATTCCCTGGAGATTTATCCAGCACCAAAATCAACCCGCCCAGTACAATCCCGGTCGCAATCACGATCAGGATGGGCATCAATCGTGTTTTGTTCATCATTTAATCCTTTTCTTTTTATCGCCGTTCAGGTTGGCGTAAGTTGATCTCATGTCTCGGCTTAACACTATCAATAGGCGCCGCAATGAGTCGCTCAATGTCGTTTACTAAACGCTGATAATTTGCCAGTGCGCGAACATAAAGCACTTGATTCTGGAATAGCACACGTTGCGCATCGAGCAGCTCCAGCAAACCAAATTTTCCTAATTCGTAGCCCCTGCGCATGACGTTAAAGGCGCTTTTGGCACCCGGCAAAATTTCATCACGTAAAATGTTAATTTCATTCCACACCGCTGACATCGCCTCATAGGATTGCGCCAGCTCGGTTCTAAGCCGTATTTCCATCGCCGCCTGTTCATCGACAGCCTTATCCACCCGCTGATAAGCTTCTTTAAGATTTCCTTGATTGCGATCGAATAGCGGCAATGGAATCATCACGCTCGCGACCGCCGTGGTGCCGCCTAATTGCGCGTGATGCACAGCACCAGCATTCAAGGTCAGGTTAGGTATGCGGCGGGTTTGTTCGACCTCGAGCAGTGCTTTGCGATGTTCAATGCTTTTCATGGCACGAAGCGCCATCGGATTTTCTAACACACGTTCTTGCAGCGTTTGAAAATCGGGAGGGGCAATCGATACTTCCAGAGCCCCTAACGCTTTTTCAAACTGCGGCGCAGTACTATCCCACATCAAGGCTAACCGTTTCCGGGCGGAGACCAAATCCCGCTGCGCCTGCTCAAATTCAATGCGCGCCGTGGACAGGCTTACTTTAGCTCTGGTTTCTTCAATGGGCGGCACTTTACCCGCCTGCACCCGCTTAACCACGGTATCCACCACGTTTTGCGCCAGTTGTTTGGTCTCTTCTGCAAGCTTAAGCCGCTCCTGACCGGACAAAACATCGGTAAACAAATTGGCAACCCTAGCCATAATTTCCACACGCCTAGATTCATAATCCCTGGCGGCCAGTTCTTCACCAATCAACGCCGCATTGACACGAGCTGCTCGTTTACCGCCCAGCTCGATCAATTGTCCTATCCGGATGGTTGTGAGTTGTTGCACCACTTCTTGAGCCACCGAACCCGGTGAATTGATGTCACCGCTCAGTTTTTGTATATTTCCAGGATTCTCCACATTGGCCGTCAATTCCGGATTTTTCAATAAACCGGCTTGTAATGTGACACCTTCCAAGGCACGCATTTCCTTGGCAAAAGCAGCCAATTCCGGATTACGAAGTAGTGCGAGATTTACTGCGTCACGTAACGTGAGCTCACCCGTTTCATGCACTAGTGACTCAGTTGCGTGATCTTTTATACCCCTCGGCAAAGTACTGAAAGAATCAGCACCGGCCTCGGGCTGGAATGAAAAACCCAGTAAAAGAATAAAACCCGGCAGCATGAGCCTTAGCCCGGATGCTCGCCAATAGCAGAGCGCTATCGATAGGCCGCTCAATGTCATAAACTCCTCCGCATACACCTACGCAAAATGTAAAACAGATCATTAAATTAGAATTAATCTGTTTTTGCATAGCTATGGATTACTACAGTCAATCCACAAACAACACAATTTATTAAATCTGGTTTATAGCAAAAGAAATGCTTCGAGGAGGACGCAAAGGTAAATCTGGAATTGTTTCGGGGATAAATGGAGAAATGAATACTGCGATGACTTCCGTCACAATCACATCAGGTATCAACGGAAAAGAATTAAAGAAAAAAGGCTGGTACTGCCCCGCCGAATGCAAACACAGGTGGGTTGCCGCATCGAGATCGACACCCTCCCACGATACATTATTGCGATGCAATTCCAAATGCATCGCAGGATCTGCTGACAACGATTGACGGATATGATCCAGCTCGTGCGCAAATACTTCCCCTCTGAATGACAAACTCAGCCCATTCACTAATATACTGACAATCAGCATAAGGATGACAGGATAGGTAGAGTATTTCCGCATAGGAGTCTGATTTATAATAAGTGAAAGTTTCACTCTATGTATAATGATTTCACATTATTAACATATTTGCAATTCAAAAGTCTTTGTAAGAAATTACACCTTAAAGGAATCTCTGAATAACTCACTTTTGTCATTCCGAACAGAGTCAGCAATCTTTGGCAATCAACAGCAAAGATTTCTCGCTACGCACGAAATGACAGTTATTCAGAAGCTCCCTAAATAATTTCCATTCCTTCCTGAACCAGCATGTCGACCAAAGCAATGAGCGGCAATCCAATCAGTCCGTTCGGGTCATCTCCAGTCATCTGCTCAATCAGTGCAATGCCAAGCCCTTCTGATTTTGCACTACCGGCACAGTGATATGGTTGCTCTTTGAGCAAATAATTTTCAATTTGTTGATCACTGAATTGCCGGAATTTCACATGATAAGGAATAACACGCATTTGCAGCCGATCCGTAAAGCTATTCAGGAGACATAAAGCAGTGTAAAAAACAACTTCCTTACCACGGACTCGTCGGAGTTGTTCCGTAGCATTGGTGTGGTTCAGCGGCTTCCCAAGGCGGATATCTCCCAATGCCGCCACTTGATCAGAACCTATAATCAGGGCCTGCGGGTGAATTTTAGCAACTGCGCGTGCTTTGGCTTCAGCCAATCGTGCGGCAGTTTCTTCGGGCAATTCATTGCGTAACGGTGCTTCATTAATCTGAGGATTGGTCGTTTCAAATGGAATTTGCAGGCGCTGGAGCAATTCCTTACGATAAATCGAGCTGGATCCCAATATCACTTTCGGGGTAAAGTTTTGTGTTTTCAAAATTTCCTTCTGATTTTTCTTCTGATTTTTTGACACTTAAGAGTAAAAAATATAACATGCGCGCCATATGTCTGTAAGCTTTGTGATAGACCCCTTAGATTTTGTTCAGAATGCGGGTATACATCATGGTAAAATCCCGGTGGATGCGCTTGTGCGTTTGCATGATTTCTTGTTTGACAAAGAAGGGGAGCTAATCTACCAAATCCGTGGTCAGTTTGACAAGAATGAAAAGCCCATTCTACATTTGGAAATCAAGGGTAAAATACATCTTAGCTGCCAGCGTTGTCTAGGAAAATTAATACATACAGTTGATTTACAGACATTCTTAGTACTGGCGAAGAATGAGGCGGAACTGGAGCAAGCTGACGAAGACGATACCGCTGATGCGATTTTAGCAACACCTGATATGGATATAGTCAGCTTAATTGAGGATGAGATAATTCTCAGCTTATCGATTTCATCACGTCACGCAGAAGGTGAATGCAGCATGCAGGAATTGGAATCAATCAATGATAGCCTGCCCAGCAAAACACAATCGGCACATCCTTTTGCAGCATTATTGGCATTAAAAAAGACAAATTGAGTTCAAGGAGTTATTCACATGGCAGTTCAACAAAATAAAAAATCCCCCTCGAAACGCGGCATGCACCGTTCGCATGATTTTCTGACCAATCCGCCATTAGCTGTTGAATCAAGTACTGGAGAGATTCATTTACGTCACCATATTAGCCCTAATGGATATTATCGTGGCAAGAAAGTTGTTAAAACCAAAAACGATTAAACATAATATCTATTGCTACAAACCGCACTAAATATATAGTTTCTCCCAGCCACAAGAGCACTGAAATTGGATATTACTGTAGCAATAGACTGTATGGGCGGTGATCATGGCCCGCACGTAACGGTTCCATCAGCAGTTGAATATTTGCGCAGCGATCCTGAAGCCAATATTATTCTAGTAGGCATTCCCGATGCCATTGCGGCGGAGTTGCGCGCCGCAAATTCTGAATTTGGCCCGAGAATCCGGTTACATCCAGCAAGTGAAGTTGTCAGCATGGATGAATCCCCTGCAGTAGCCCTGCGAAGCAAGAAAGATTCTTCAATGCGTGTTTCCATTAATCTCGTCAAAACGGGTGAAGCGCAAGCTTGTATCAGCGCTGGAAATACGGGCGCGTTGCTGGCAACCTCCCGGTTTGTATTAAAAACAATCCCAGGAGTTGACCGCCCGGCACTTGCCGTCATATTACCCACTATTACTGGTCACACTTATGTATTGGATCTGGGTGCCAACGTCGACTGCACAGCGGAGCACTTGTTCCAATTTGGACTCATGGGCGCTTCGCTGGTATCCTCGGTGGAGAATAAGGCATCCCCAAGCGTTGGTTTGCTCAACATTGGTGAAGAAGAGATCAAGGGAAATGAAATCGTTAAGCAAGCGGCTGAGTTACTGCGCAATAGCGGACTTAATTTTTATGGTAATGTTGAAGGCAATGACATTTACAAAGGAACCACGGATGTCGTGGTTTGTGATGGATTTGTCGGCAATATCACCTTAAAAACTTCAGAAGGTCTGGCACAAATGCTGGCAACCTATTTACGCGAAGAATTCAGGCGCAATTTACTCACCAAATTAGCTGGTGTCATCGCAATGCCGGTCATCAATTCCTTTAAACGCCGCGTCGATCATCGCCGTTACAATGGCGCCAGTTTCCTGGGCTTACGCGGCATTGTGATTAAAAGTCATGGTTCTGCAGATAAATATGCGTTTGGTTTTGCCATAAAACGCGCCGCTGAAGAAGTACGTGGCGGGATGCTGCGGCATATCAGTGAACGGGTAGCCGAGTTTTCCCGGCATTCTCAGGCCTCTTCAAAAGAAATTATAAAATAATGTATTCAAGAATTACTGGAACAGGTAGTTATTTACCGGAAAAAATTCTCACCAACTTTGATCTGGAACGCATGATGGATACCAGTGACGAGTGGATACGAACGCGCACAGGTATCACCCAGCGGCATATTGCCAGTGAGGATCAGGTAGCCAGCGATTTGGCGTTCTATGCGTGTCAGAATGCTATGAAGGCTGCTGGCGTAACCAATAAAGATATCGATCTCATCATTGTCGCCACCACGACTCCGGACATGATCTTTCCGAGTACTGCTTGTATTCTGCAAAACAAACTCGGCATAGAAAATTGCCCGGCATTTGATGTCCAAGCCGTCTGCAGTGGTTTTGTTTATGCGTTGGCGACCGCCGATATGTTCGTGAGTTCGGGTAAGTGTAGGAATGCTTTAGTGGTCGGTACCGAAATCTATTCTAAAATACTTGACTGGAACGATCGCAGCACCTGTGTTTTATTTGGTGATGGTGCCGGTGCAGTAGTGCTTTCACAAAGTGATCAACCAGGCATTTTATCCACTCATCTTCATGCCAATGGCAGTTATAGTAATATCTTATCAGCACCGGGTTGCATCAGCGGTGGAAAAGTACAAGGCACACCTTACATCAACATGGAAGGCAATACCGTTTTTAAATTTGCTGTCAAAGTACTGGAAGAAGTAGTACAAGAAGCTATAACCAAGAATAACTTGCAGACTACAGACATCGATTGGTTAATCCCTCATCAAGCCAATATCCGGATCATTCAATCAACGGCAAAAAAACTGGGATTACCCATGGATAAAGTGGTGGTAGCTGTAGACAAACATGGCAACACTTCTGCGGCTTCCATTCCGCTCGCGCTTGACATGGCGGTACGTGACGGACGCATTCAGCCCGATCAACTTATCCTATTGGAGGGTGTCGGTGGCGGGTTTACGTGGGGAGCAGTATTACTGCGCTGGTAATTTATGAAATTTGCATTTGTATTTCCAGGTCAAGGGTCACAATCCGTTGGAATGATGAATGGGTATACGGATTTACCCATCGTTCAAGAAACCTTTCAGGAAGCATCCGACATCCTCAAGAAGGACTTCTGGTCCATGGTAAATAATGGATCGGCGGATGACCTCAATCTCACGATCAATACACAACCGCTCATGTTAACTGCAGGGGTGGCTGTATATCGTGCATGGAACAGTTTAGAAGGCGGCAAACCGGCATTACTGGCCGGGCATAGCCTGGGCGAATACACCGCATTGGTCGCAGCCGAGACGCTGAGTTTTACCGATGCCTTATCGCTGGTGCGCTTCCGTGCGCAAGCTATGCAACAGGCTGTACCGGAAGGTGTGGGTGGAATGGCAGCAATTCTCGGATTAGATGATGAAATCATCGAAACAATATGTCATGACATCACAAACCAAGGTAAAGGAGAATCTCTGGAGCCGGCCAACTTCAATTCACCGGGTCAGGTAGTAATTGCCGGGCACAGAAATGCCATCCTGCAAGGAATTGAAATGGCTAAATCAAAGGGGGCAAAACGAGCAATCATGTTGCCAATGAGTATCCCTTCGCATTGCTCACTGATGCAACCGGCAGCCGGAAGCATGCAGCAGCAACTGGAGCACGTGATGCTGCATGCCCCTAAAATACCAATTCTGCATAACGCCGATGTAAAACCGCATCCCGGCACGGCAGCCATTAAAAAAATTTTAGTTCAACAACTTATCAGCCCCGTACGCTGGGTGGAAACTATTCGAGCCTTTGCCGCTGCCGGTATAACCCATGTTGTCGAATGCGGGCCAGGAAAGGTATTGGCCGGACTAAACAAACGCATCGATCAAAATTTGCAGCAGCTGTCATTGTCAAACAGTGAAACCATCAAACAAGCTGTTGATAATCTAAGGATAATATAAAAACAATGATCATTTACAACGAACAGTCATGGCTCTATTCATGGAGGTATGATTTTGGATAAAAAAATAACTTTAGTAACAGGCGCCAGCCGAGGGATAGGGCAAGCCATTGCACTTAAGCTGGGTCAGCTGGGTGCAATAGTGATTGGTACAGCGACCACTGAAAGCGGTGCCAACACGATTAATCAATATTTGGAGAAAGCCGGTGCCAAAGGCATGGGCATTACTCTGAATGTGAATGATACCGGGCAAATTAACAATGCGATTCAAACCATTCGTGAAAAATTTGGTGAAGTTGAGATATTGGTCAATAATGCCGGAGTCACGCGCGATAACCTGTTAGTCCGCATGAAAGATGAAGAATGGGATGAAATCATAGAAACTGATCTAAAATCGGTGTTTCGACTCAGTCGCGCAGTCCTCCGTGCCATGATGAAAGCGCGTTACGGACGCATCATTAATATTTCCTCTGTTGTCGGCGCAATGGGAAATATGGGACAAACAAACTATGCTGCCGCTAAAGCGGGCATATTTGGTTTTAGTAAATCATTGGCACGGGAAGTCGGCAGTCGTAATATTACTGTAAACTGTGTTGCCCCTGGTTTTATTGACACGGACATGACACGCTCACTGGCCGAGGAGTTTCAACAAAACTTAATACAGCATGTTCCTTTGGGAAGACTGGGGCGCCCTGAAGAAGTCGCTTCAGCGGTGGCGTTTTTAGCATCGTCGGCGGCTGGTTATATTACGGGCACCACACTCCATGTTAACGGCGGGATGTATATGGACTAATATCACAAATCGTTAGAGAATCGGAACTACGCGATTAGCAGTCATGTTTCAGTTTTGCTAGCATTGAAAATTTGCTAGAATGCAAATGTTTATCTTACCCGAGAAGGAAATACCTAGATGGAAAATATTGAACAGCGTATTAAAAAGATTGTAGCTGAACAGCTTGGCGTGAATGAAGCAGAAGTCAAGAATGAATCATCTTTTGTGAATGACCTGGGAGCAGATTCACTCGATACAGTCGAACTGGTAATGGCATTAGAAGAAGAGTTCGAATGCGAGATTCCAGATGAACAAGCTGAAAAAATAAATACCGTCCAGGAAGCGATTGACTACGTCACAGCTAATACTAATTAGTATTTTGTTTTTCAAGTACATGTAAGCGGAGTTATTTTGTCCAAACGTAAGGTAGTAGTTACCGGATTGGGTATTGTGTCGCCTGTTGGAAACACGGTATCAAGCGCATGGGAGAATATCATCTCAGGAAAATCCGGTATCACTCGGATAACCCGTTTTGATGCATCCAATTTCACTTCACAAATCGCCGGTGAAGTGAAAGATTTTGATATTCAGCAATATTTGTCTGCCAAAGAGGCCCGCCGCATGGATACCTTTATTCATTATGGTATGGCAGCAGCAATTCAAGCTGTTAAAGATGCTGGTATAGATGAAGCTGGACAACTTGACCCGGAACGGATCGGTGTCAATATCGGCTCAGGCATTGGCGGATTGCCCATGATTGAGCATACAGATACTGCTTATCATGCAGGTGGGCCACGCAAAATATCACCTTTCTTTATTCCCAGTACTATCATCAACATGATCGCAGGTAACTTATCCATTATGTATGGATATAAAGGTCCCAACATTGCGATTGTGACAGCTTGCACCACAGCCACACACAGTATTGGCAGCTCGGCCCGCATGATTGAATATGGCGATGCCGATGTCATGGTGTGCGGCGGTGCCGAATCATGCGTAACGCCGCTCGCCATCGGCGGATTTGCTGCTGCAAGAGCCTTATCGGCACACAATGCCGATCCGGCAACTGCGAGCCGTCCCTGGGATATCAACCGTGATGGCTTTGTACTCGGTGAGGGTGCCGGGGTTTTGGTGCTGGAAGAGATAGAACACGCCAAACGCCGGGGAGCAAAAATTTATGCAGAATTAGCTGGCTTTGGCATGAGTGCTGATGCATATCATATGACCGCGCCTAGCGACGATGGTGAAGGCGCAGCACGTTGCATGTCTAACGCACTTAAAAATGCAGGCATTAATACCACAGAAGTCGACTACGTTAATGCACATGGCACGTCCACGCCACTGGGTGATATTGCTGAAACAATAGCAGTTAAACGATGCTTCGGTGACCATGCGAGCAAACTTGCCGTTAATTCAACCAAGTCGATGACTGGACATTTACTCGGCGCCGCCGGAGGTGTGGAAGCAATTTTCTCTGTATTGGCTATACATCATCAAATTGCCCCCCCCACAATCAACCTTGTCAATCAAGATCCGCAATGTGACCTGGACTATATCCCTAATACAGCAAGAGCTATGGACATCAAAGTTGCACTATCGAATTCCTTCGGGTTTGGGGGAACTAACGGAACGCTTGTTTTCCGTAGCGTATAAAAAATTTCATCTTTTTGTGGCGCATGCCTACGCTAAAACGCCTTCTAATTTCGATCGCTTCTATCGCCATTCTACTAATGGGATGGCTTTATCTTCATGTTCATTCAAATATTTCTCTTCCTGCTACACCCTATGAGTTCTCAATCCGTCCTGGTAGTAATCTAAAACAAGTTTCGCAACAACTGGCTGATGCGGGTGTTTTTCCCAGTAAATGGCCATTGATACTATTAGCACGTTATCTGAATCAGGAATCAGCAATCAGAGCTGGCGACTATCAGCTGAATGAAAATATCTCTCAAATAGCGCTATTAGATTATCTGACCAAGGGTGATGCAAAGCAGAATGAAATAAGATTTCTTGAAGGTTCCACTTTTGCGCAAATGCGCAAAGTATTAAACGAACACCCTGCCATACAAAGCCATACAGCCAGCCTGAGTGATCAGGAAATTCTACAATTAATCGGCGCAACTGAAACAGCTGCCGAAGGATTATTTTTCCCAGATACTTATTATTTTATTAAAAATAGCAGTGATATAGAAATTCTGCAGCGTGCCTATCAAACCATGCAGAATCATTTACAATCCAACTGGTCGTCACGCGCCGATTCTTTGCCATTGGCCACACCTTATGAAGCGCTCATTCTAGCCTCATTAGTAGAGAAAGAAACCGGCCTGGAAAGTGATCGCACTACGATAGCCAGTGTATTTATTAACCGGTTGCGTAAGGGCATGCGATTGCAAACAGATCCCACCATTATCTATGGTTTGGGTGAACAATTTGATGGAAACCTGCGCAAAAAAGACCTGCTCGCCGATCAGGAATATAATACCTATACGCGCCCAGGCTTGCCGCCCACTCCCATTGCGCTACCCAGTCTAGCTTCCATCCGTGCAGCACTTAATCCAGCTGAAACCGATGCACTCTATTTTGTCGCAAAAGGAAATGGAGAATCTCAATTTTCTAGTAATCTGGCAGACCATAATAAAGCGGTCAATAAATACCAAAAACTAAAAAAATAAAATCATGCCGCCAATAATCAAGTATCAATCTTAATCTGTGGAGCTACATGACCCAATTTTCAATCATAGTACCCACACTGAATGAATCCGAGAATATTGATTTACTCTTATCCCGCATATTTGCACTGAATTTTGCACCGGGTAGTTTTGAAGTCATTTTTGTTGATGATGGCTCCACGGATGGCACCCCCGACAAGGTGCGCGCCTGGGAAAATAGATCAAACGTGCATCTCATCGAACGGCGGGAGAAACCGGATTTGACCGCATCGATACTGGCAGGAGCTGCTGCAGCGCAAAGCGATGTCATTGTGGTTATGGATGCAGATCTCAGCCATCCGCCCGAACGCTTACCGGCTGTCGTCACGCCCATACTGAACAACACCCATGACGTAGCCATTGGTAGCCGCTATATTACCGGCGGAAGTACTGAGAATTGGCCACTGTATCGGCAATTACTGTCACGTGTTGGTGGCTGGATAGCGCGCCCGATTTGTGATGTAAATGACGCCACGTCCGGTTTTTTTGCATTCCGTCGTGAACTGATTGGAAGTATTTCAAATACTGCACATGGCTACAAAATTCTACTCGAGCTGCTCATGGCCAATCAGGGAAAGCTTCGCGTCATCGAAGTGCCTATTTGTTTCCATGATCGCACGCATGGCACTTCCAAATTGTCTTTTTCGCATCAGCAAGCTTATATACAACGCCTGATCACACTAGCCGGAGGCACGGCCACACTCAATACGGCTGGCCGCTTTGCTGCGGTGGGATTGCTGGGCGTTTTAATTGACGCGATCATTTTCCAATGGATGATCAGTCGTGGCGCCGGGCTTGCTCTAGCCCACTTCGTAAGTTTCTTTGTCGCCGCAACGGCTAACTATACCCTTAATTCAAAATGGGCGTTCCGTGAACATCACACAGGCTATCTGCAATGGCATCAATTTGGCCGTTTCCTGACTGTGGGTGCATTCGCGTTATTACTGCGCGGAGGTGTATTAGCTTTACTCGTTTATATCTGGCACGTACCGCCTCTGCTGGCAATTTTTCCGGCGATCATCGCTACAGCGGCCGTAAACTACTTAGGCTCAGCTTTTTATGTATTCCCCAATAAAGAAGACCCGCCATCTCTGGAGATACGCTGGCGCACTGCAGCAATTGGTATTGTAATATTTATCATATTACTGCGTTTGGTTTATTTTGGTTTGGCACAACTCATCCCAGACGAAGCTTATTACTGGCAGTATGCGCAACACATGGATCTGAGCTTCTATGATCATCCTCCCATGGTGGCCTGGCTAATCTGGTTCGGCACATCATTACTGGGACACAATGAATTTGGTGTACGCATTGGTGCTCTTCTCTGCGGTTTTGTAACCATGGGTTATCTATACGCATTGGCGCAAAACCTGTACAACAAATCTACCGCAATGCGCACTGTATTATTGTTGTCTATATTGCCAATGGGATTTGCTTCTGGCCTACTGATGACACCCGATGCCCCATTAGTCGCAACTTGGGCTGCCACACTGTATTACATGGAGCGTGCGTTATTAGCTGGCCAACGCACGGCATGGCTAGGTATGGGAATCGCTTTCGGTCTCGGATTACTATCCAAATACACAGTGGGGTTATTGGGTATTGCGGCATTGGTATTTGTCATAGTAGATCCAACAGCACGCCGCTGGATGAAACATCCTCCCCCTTATCTGGCCGCGTTATTGGCATTGTTACTCTTTTCGCCGGCCATCATTTGGAACTACGAAAATAATTGGGCATCCTTTGCCTTTCAGTCGAATCGCGTGCTGGCCGATAGTTTTAAATTTTCAGTACATTATTTGATTGCCCACATTATCATCCTGCTAACCCCAGTCGGCTTTCTTGCAGCTGCATTGGCCTTATTTACAATCAAAAAACCTGAAGCGCATCAAATTGAACGCAGGCGCCAGTTATTCGTACAGATATTCACCGGCGTTCCATTGTTCATTTGTTTTGCACTCAGTACTTTTGATGCGCCGCGCTTTCACTGGACTGGCCCAATCTGGCTTGCAATATTACCAACTATCGCCTGGATGATCAGTCAGACCGATCACCTGGGCGCTTTGGCCAAACGCATCCAGACGTCTTGGCGAGTAACCATTATTACATGCATCTTTGCGTATGCCTTTGTACTGCACTACGTAGTACTGGGAATTCCAGGAATTCCTTACCACCTGTTCACTGAACATTATTTCTGGCGAGAAACAGCTACTGAAATTACACAGATTGCCGAAGAAGTCAAAAATCAAACCGGCAAAGAGCCCATTATTGTCGGCATGAGCAAGTGGTCTGTTGCCAGCGCACTATATTTTTACACCCATGGTAACGCACAGTTAGATATCCGCTCACGCAATATGTTTGGTGATAGCGGTGCCATGTATGAATTCTGGTTTCCTTCTCAAGCCCCGACCGGCCGGCCCATCATTCAGGTAGGCATGAAGCGCCGCCATTTAGAAAAAACCCGGATGGGCACTGATGTTAAGCAGATGCTTGATCAACCTGGCGCCATTGAGTACCGTGTCATTGAACGCTATGGCACACCGGTGCGTCGCGTTTACTATCGAGTTTCCCAGGGGTTTAAAGGGGCAAATTTGCCGTAATGCATTAACAGGCCGTTGAAAAACTATCTGCGGTGTTAAAAACAGACTCAAAATGCTCATTTATTAAGCATAAACTGCGCTTTTTCGCTTGTTTTTGCCTTGCATCGGCTGCCTCGAAAATGTTTTTCAATGGTCTGTTAAAAGCATCTGTACAGAAAGATCAATCTGACACGCAATTTGTGCTAAAAATTATGACTACCAAGTTTCAAGTATTCTTATTTTTACTTGATCGAGTATTCCGTAACCTGCCATGTTTCATTTTGTGCTTTTGCCAGCGTTACCGTCTCAAATGCCAATCCTTTTTCTGGGAAAGTTGTGTAAAACTGGAGCACAACATATTCCCCATCTGGAAACCCCGATAATGATTTTCCAGATGCTGCCGTCGCAATATACCTAGCACTCATTGCGCCACGTGACGCTCTAATTGCTGTGATCAATTTGATCCATTCAGACTCAGATGTTTTCAACTTAAATAGCGCGGAGGAATTTTCCCAGCTTTCTTTATATTTTCCACTATCGACCAGCCCAAGCCAGGAACGTGCGCTGTTTTCTACTTTTTCGAGAATATTGCTCTCTTGCGCATAAACAACACTTGTACAAAAAAGCAACAGTAATAACACAATTAACCGTTTTGTCATTGCAACTCCTAATAAAAAAACTCCGTATTTTGCAATCACCACACGCGCCTAGTCATGCGGAAAAATATTCCCTATCAGCCAGATAGTGGATATTCCTAATAATATTAATGCGACTTGCTGGATAGTTGCATTAATTTCCGGGCGTTTATGCAAACTTGGAATCAAATCAGACATCGCCACATAAATCATACTGGCTGAGGCAAGCCCTAATAGCGGCTGTACCAGAAAACTCATCTTGTGCAACATGAAATAGGCCAATACACCGCCAACCAAGGTCGCTAAACTGGATAACAAATTCATCAAAAATGCCATGCGGCGCGTGTAACCGGAATTCAAAAGGATTATGAAATCCCCTGCTTCTTGAGGAATTTCATGGGCGATAATCGCGATGGATGTCACAATACCCAATTGCACGTCAACCATGAAAGCAGCAGCAATTAAAATACCGTCGACAAAATTATGAAAGGTATCCCCCACAATAACCATCATTCCGCTACGCCCGTGATCATGCTCATGCTGATTAGCTATCGGTGCCGCGGATCCATGTAATGGGTCATGCACTTCGCAATCCTCGATATGGCAATGACGCCACAACACTAATTTCTCCAGAATAAAAAAAATCAGAATCCCAATTAACACGGTGACGGTCACCTGCATCGGGTTCTCAGAAAGCTCAAATGCTTCTGGCAAGGTATTGAGAAAAGCGGCTCCCAATAATGCGCCAATCGCATAAGAAACCAATATGGAAAGCCACGACACCCGCATATTGAATGCCAATATTGCTGCACACAATAAGCTTAATATTCCTCCAAATAAGCTGGCAACAATAATCCAAGTAAGCGTTGACATAAAGTTAATTGAAAAATAAAGGCGGGATTATACGCTGTTACAAGGCAATAATTTAACAAGTTAAAGCAGCGTTTATTCGAGCCAGATTAAAGCAGCCATCCGCCCGGTTTCACCATCCCGGCGATAAGAAAAGAAAAGTTCAGGATCACTGAATGTACAAATTCCTCCGCCATAAATCTCTGTAATGCCAATACTTGTCAATCGCTGACGAGCCAGCAAAAAAATATCCGCCAGCCACTTCTTTTCATGACTACTGTTCTTAGGCACAAAAGCTTGCGCCGCCTGCGCATTTTGCTGCACGAAAGCTTCGTAAACATCTGCGCCGACTTCAAAGTAATCAGGACCAATAGCCGGTCCCAGCCACGCCATCAGTTTGTTGTGATCCACTGCCATTGCAGCAATCGATCGTTCGATGATACCTCCGGCCAGTCCACGCCAGCCTGCATGCACGATACCCACTGTGGTGCCTGCTGCGTCACACAAGAATACCGGCAAACAATCAGCAACCATGACAGCACAAACCGCACCTTGTGTACGGCTCAATACCGCATCGCCTTCCGGATTTACCGTTGCCGTTTGATCAATCCAAATAGGCAACGTACCATGAACCTGTTTCAACCATCTCGGCTCCCCCGGTAAATAGCGACGCAGTAGAGTCCGATTACATTCAACATCCGCCAAATTATCATTGACATGCGCGCCCAAATTCAAAGTAGCATAAGTACCATTTGTACCGCGGCTCACACCGCCATTGCGGGTTGTAAAAAGTGCTTTCACATTGCCGGGTGCCGGCCAATCAGGGATTATCCAATCATTCATAGGTGTCTAATTTTTAGAAAAAGTATTTCCTATTAATCACAAACTAATTAAACCTTGAATCCAGCATTTCTAGGTTAAAATATCGGGCTTGAGGTTTTCTTCCGGATGCGGACTTGTTCAAATCAATTCTCAATTCATCCCTGACTTCATAAAATTGCAAAGTGAATCATGAGCGATCCAACAAACAGACTCCAAGAATTGATAACAAAAAGGCCAGATATAGGTATAACAAATGAATGATATAAAACACTTAATTAATTATACGCGTACATTTTTATTTTTTACGGTAACTGCTGCAGTCTTGTTAATTTCTGCTGCCAGCGCTTTTGCCAATGACGAAGAAGAGTTTATCAAAGCTGCATTTGCAGGCAAACCGGAAACAATCAAGCAGCTATTGGAAAAGGGTATTAATGTTAATCTTCAGAATGACAAGGGGTTTAGCGCACTCATCATTGCTTCACAATATGGACATGGGGATATCGTCAACCTATTGCTAGAAAATAAAGCCAATGTTGATCTGCAAAACGCCGGTGGAGCCACCGCTCTGATTATCGCTGCAAAAAATGGCTATGCCGATGTTGTCAATGCGCTATTGAGTAAAGGCGCCAAGGTTGATGCACAGACAACGGATGGCATTACAGCCCTCATGCTGGCGACACAAAAAGGACATGAAAGTATTGTGGATGCACTGTTGGAAAAAGACGCCAATGTCAATTTGCAGACCAAAGAGAAACTGACAGCCTTAATGCTTGCAGCATTGGATGGCAGAGCAAGCATTGCCGACAAGCTATTGGCAAGAAATGCGCAAGTTGATGTACAAGCGTCTGACAATACCACTGCACTCTATATGGCCGCCAGAAACGGACACACAGCGATTGTAGAAACTTTATTGGCCAAGAATGCGCCTGTTGATCTGTTAGCTGCTAACGATACCACGCCACTTTATATCGCCGCACAAAATGGACATACTGAGGTTGTCAATGCACTGCTAAAAAAAGGCGCTAAAGTAGATTTGAAAGATAAAAATGACGCGACAGCACTGACTCTCGCTGCTCTCATAGGCAATACTGAAATCGTCGATGCATTGATCAAACATGGCGCCAAAGTGGATCACAAGGCCTCCAATGGTTTTACAGCACTAATTCTGGCGGCGCAGAACGGGCATACGTCCGTCATAGAAAAATTATTGGAGAATGGCGCTAAAATCGACCTGCAAAATGAAGATGGCATTACACCGCTGATGTGGGCTGCTTTACATGATCATACCGATGCAGTGAAATTGTTGCTGGCAAAAGGTGCAAACCCCAAAATTAAAAGCAAAACAGAAAAAACCGCACTCGAAATTGCCAAAGATCCAGCTATTATTGAATTACTGCAAGCAGCAACACAATAGCCATCTATCAATAGATGCCAGGAAAAACCCGTCATTCCCCTAAGAATTGCTTGGTGTTTGCCCACCGCGGCGCAAATACGGAAGCAATGGAAAATACTCGAAACGCATTTGATAAAGCATTGGGGTATGCGATTGACGGCATTGAGACGGATATCCAATTAAGCCGGGATGAAATTGCGGTACTTTGGCATGACCGTTTTCTCGATAGAATCGGATTGAGCGATAAGCATATTGACGATTTTGATTATCATCAGCTTAAGGCGCTGATTAATCCGGAATCTGAAAGCGAAGGCATTATGACCTTGCAAGATTTTCTGGCCGCTTACCGAAGACGCTGCCGTTTATTGCTTGAAATCAAGAATCGTGACTGGGAACCTGTTTCCCGTCACGAATTAAAAATCCGGCAAACACTCGATCTGGTTGGTCAGAACCCTGATCAATGGATCATCGTTTCTTCATTCAATCTTCCCAGCCTGGTTTATGCGCACCAATACAATCCGGCGTTTCCCTTGGTTTACAACTTTGAAACCACGCAAACCATCGCAGATGCACGCAAACTTTTAAACACACACGCTTTTCTCCAGGGCCTTTGTTTGCCTATTGCGAATCTGGATCAAGCGATCGTCCACATGCTACGAGAACATGGCAAGTGTATCGCCGTTTATACCTGTAACAGTGACTCAGAAATCAATAAAGCCTTACAATTGGGCGTGGATATTCTTATCAGCGATTTTCCCCATAAAGCGCTGATATTGCGCGATCAATGAAAAGAGATTTTGCAACACTGCAAGACCAACACTTCGATCTCCTGGTTTGCGGCGGCGGCATATATGGCGCCTGGACTGCGTATGATGCGGCACTGCGTGGCCTGAAAGTTGCCATCGTTGAGCAGGGCGATTGGGCCAGCGCCACTTCATCCGCATCCAGCAAGCTCATCCATGGCGGCCTACGTTACCTGGAAACCTATGATCTCAAGCTGGTCAGCAAATCGCTCAAAGAACGCAAAATGTTGCTACAAGCAGCACCTCACCGCGTCTGGCCGCTACGTTTTGGTGTACCTGTTTACGCGCGGCAACGAATGAACCGGCTGCAACTGAAATTAGGGTTAACGCTTTATGATTTTCTGGCCGGTGATACCGATCCGCAAATGCGTCACAGCTATCTCAATCCAAAACAATTCACCGAACACTTCCCTTGCCTCGATGAACAGGCACTGAAAGGCGGATTTACTTATGCCGACGCACGAACCGATGACGCGCGGCTGGTATTGGAATTAATTTCAGGCGCGCAAGATGCCGGTGCAAGCTGCATCAATTACAGCAAATTGGTCCGGTTACTGGAAACCAACGGAAAAGCGGATGGAGCAATCGTCCAGGATCAGCTCACTCAAACCGAGAAGAAAATCAGTGCCAAGCAAATTGTTTTCACTACCGGTCAGTGGCTGGCAAAAGAAGCGCAAAGCCGCGAATGGTTTCGTCTTGCGAAAGGGATTCATCTGGTCATGCCCGGCGTGCTGCAAGATGAAGCCTTATTGCTAACGACCAAATCAGATGGCCGGGTGTTTTTTATGATTCCCTGGTATGGCTTGACGCTGTTGGGCACAACCGATACCGATTTTAAAGGCAATATCGAACAGGTTTCCGTCGATGCGAGTGATATTGATTATTTGCTGGCTGCCGCCAATAATTATCTGAAAACACCGTGGAAAGAATCAGACATTATTGGCTATTTTGCCGGGGTGCGGGTTTTTAAACAAAATACTCAAACGGCTTCTTCCGGTTCACCGTCTGCGGTCAGCCGCGATTGGGAATTAAAATCTGCCCCCAACGGCGTACATTATGCCATCGGTGGAAAAATAACTTCGTCACGCCAGGATGCCGCCTGTATCGTCGATACGGTGTGCTCACAACTCGGCACTGCCTTGCCCTGCGCAACCCAGGATCGATTATTTCCCTGGGCGCCGCAGGAAAATTTTCCAGACTGGTCTGCCCGCATGCTTGGCCAAGCAACACAGCTGGGCATTGATACAGAAAGTGCCAGATGGCTGCTGCATCGTCATGGCACACAAATAACTGAGATTTTTCGCAGCATTGAAACAGAAGCTGATTTGGCGCGACGCATTATTCCGTCTCTGCCGTTTATTGTTGCCGATCTGCTACATTGCGCCGCTACGGAAATGGTTATCCACTTAGAAGATTTGTTACGCCGCCGCCTGCCATTACTCATTCTAGCCAAGCTAACGGAAAACGAGTTACAGCAAATTGCCCTGCGCGTAGCCGATACCATGCATTGGGACGCTACTAGGACTCACCAAGAAATTGAGCGCTGCTGCAAACAATGGATCACGCACTGACCTCAGCAATTGCCCTTGATCTGGGAACGACATCCATTAAAGCCGCTTTAATGGATCGGCAGGGAAACCTCCAGCATATCGTCACTCGCTCTGCACCTGCCATTGATAGTCACAATGGACACTATGAAAGTAACGCGCTTGATTATGCTGTAATTGCCGAGCAGGTTCTAAAAGAATGTATTGCACAAACCGGCAACAATCTTCCTTTAGGGTTATGCAGCCAGCGTTCATCTTTCCTGATCTGGGACAAAATCAGTGGTAACCCGGTAACGCCCCTGATTTCTTGGCAAGATGCTCGAGGGGCAAGTTGCTGTGATCGTCTGCACGCATCAACAGACACCATTCATAACCTGACCGGTTTACGTTTGACCGCTTATTATTTTGCTCCCAAGCTCAGCTTCCTATTGCAGGAAAATCCGGCATGGCGTGAGAAGCTTGTTCAGGGCGAATGGCTGGCAGGCACGCTGGATACTTTTCTGATCTGGCGTTGGACGCACGGTCAACATTTTCTCACCGACGCGTCGATGGCTGCTCGCACCTTGCTGATGGACATCCACCGGCAACACTGGTCAGATACCTTGTGCCAACTCTTCGATATTCCATGCTCGATTCTGCCGCAAATAAAACTTTCAACCGGATTGAATTTATCTTTACCGGATTTTGGTTTGATTCTACAAGCCTGTGTAGGTGACCAATCGGCTGCGCTGATCGCCAGCCTGACCGATAGCCGAACCGACGCTTTGGTCAATCTTGGCACCGGTGGATTTGTGATTCGTTCCCTCGCCAAAAACGAGCTGGCGTTTGATGGTTACCTTCAGACATTGGTTTATCAGAATGAGAATCAGCAGGCGCAATTTGCCGTTGAAGGCACGCTCAATTCCATCGCCGCTGCACTGGCGCCATATTCTGTGAAAGATTGCCGCATTGAAAATTTGGCTGACAACGACATCTTCTGCCTGGCGGAGTCGAGTGGTTTAGGCGCACCGTATTTCCGCCAAGACTGGGGAGTTTACTTTTCTCAATCTATCTCCGCTTTGACCACACAACAAATTACCGTACTGATGCTCGAAGCTATCATTTTCCGGGTCGCACGCATTCTGGAAGATTTCCACCACCACTCGCCGCTGACTCAAGTCTACCTATCCGGCGGCCTGTCCGAGTTACCCTGCCTGCAGCAAGGTATCGCTCAATGCGTGCCATTCGCGGTTTTTCATTTACAGCAAAAAGAAGCAAGCCTTCAGGGTGCTGCTTTACTCGCCTCCAGGCTTAAAATAAACTGCCGCCAGCAAGCTAAACAAATAGCAATAAACTGCGGAAACAACGCACTATCAGAAAAATTCCAACACTGGAAAAATTGGCTGGATGGCTTATTGGCAACGCACAAAAACTAACCGAGTCCCCAAAAGTATTCCCGCACAAATTATCAATCCTGTAGAATCCGCCATTCAATTACTCAATCGGCGCATTTTTCTATATAATTTGACAAGAATTCATTGCATAACAGCATGATATCAAATGCATAGATAACAATAAGCTTTGTTATCTATGATGATTAACAGATCTAACAAAAGGAAATTTTATGACAACAAACATACCTGGCTATACCTATGGCAGCGCTTCGCTTGCAAAATCACCCGTATCACTTGATGATTTTGCCAATCTGAAACAAGCTTCTCTGTTTGGCGATGATGATGTGCGCTACCTGAAAATGTCGCACGAC
Source organism: Nitrosomonas sp. Is79A3 (assembly GCF_000219585.1). Taxonomy (NCBI): domain Bacteria; kingdom Pseudomonadati; phylum Pseudomonadota; class Betaproteobacteria; order Nitrosomonadales; family Nitrosomonadaceae; genus Nitrosomonas; species Nitrosomonas sp. Is79A3. Next base: position 3,339,066 of record NC_015731.1, read on the forward strand.
ATACTTAAAGATCAAACCGAACAAATTCTGGATGTTTGGTATGGTTTTGTAGGCTCGACACCTTTCCTGCTGCACTACTTCACCAATGCAGCCGATGGCACACCCAACATGGATTATTTAGGCGGTGTGCGTAAACGCTTTGGTCAATGGATTCTGGACACCGCAAAAGCCGAATACAACCAAGATTGGCTCAACTACCAGTACGAAATTGGATTGCGCCACCACACCACGAAGAAAAATACTACCGACAACGTAAAATCAGTGCCGATCATTCACTTGCACTACATTTTTGCATTGCTCATTCCGATCACCACCACGCTGCGCCCATTCCTGGAAAAAGCCGGCCACTCCCGTGATGATGTGGATCGTATGCAAGATGCCTGGCGCAAATCAGTCTTGATGCAAGTCATTCTGTGGTCACAACCTTATATCAAACAAGGCGAGTTCTAATCTTGCTGTGGAGAGCGGTCATTTCCCGCTCTCCATCATCACTTCATTCAGCAGATAGCGTTCTCACTGAAATTCCTGCGCTTACCCATGCACCTATCCATCGTTATCCCCGCTTTTAACGAAGAACTATTGATTCTGGATTGTCTGAATTCCATTCAAGAATCAGTCAACGCCAATCAGAAACCCGGCTTTACTCACGAAGTGATCGTCGTGGACAACAACTCAACCGACAAAACCGCGGAACTGGCCATGCAAGCTGGAGCCAAAGTCGTGTTTGAACCGGTCAATCAGATCGGCCGCGCACGCAACACTGGCGCAGCGTCTGCAACGGGAGATTGGCTACTGTTTGTGGATGCCGACAGCTTGCTCAATCCTGGTATGGTGGCTGATATCTTACAAATGATTGAAGGTGGCAAACATGTTGGCTGCGGCAGCATCATGCACATGCCCGACCTGCCGTGGTGGGGTAACGCCGCGATGCAATTATGGACCGCGTTATCAGTTACGTTCCGTTGGGCATCGGGCGCGCTGGTAGTATGCCGGGCGGATGCATTCCGCGAGGTCGGTGGATTTAATCAGGAGATGTTTGCCGCTGACGAAATTGACCTCAGTCAATTACTTAAAAAATGGGGGCACAAACACGGCCTGAAATTTACCATCCTCACCCGTCACCCGCTCGTTACTTCACCCCGCAAAGTACAACTGTATACCGGCCGTGAAATTGCCGGTCAGATATTCAGCGTCCTATTTAACCCGAGAAAAACCTTACAAGACAAGAAAAAGCTTCCGATTTGGTACGATGGACGACGTTAAATAAAACAATACTCCCCAAAGCATAGTTCTTTAAAAGATACTCTGGCTGTCATGTGAATTGGCAAAGCAAATGAATCCACTCAACCATCTTCATTTAATTCTAACAATGTGATTTTTCTCACAGCTGATTGCACCCAGTTTATTTAGACTATAACCACTAGTACAGCGAGACTATGTCTAATCTCAACTAGCGTAGCTAAACTAATTAGCAAATTAGTTATCAATTAACGAAAATTTTGTTGAGCTAAATTTTTTTTCAGAATTTAGCTTTTTTACATCCATAACCAAGAGAAATTTAATGCGAAATATTATTAAGTTACAAACAATATCAGCACTATTTGTTATGCTAGCAGCACCAGCATTTGCGAAGAGTGACCATGATCATGATCACCATTCTAATCATCTGCCCAATATGTTTAGCTCGACCAATAGTCACGGCAAAGATGCAACTTATAGTACTGCGGGTTTTATTGATCTTAAAAATCCGTTTTTTAAAAGTTTGGGAAGTAATGGCCGTAGTTGCGGTTCCTGTCATGCCCCTTCTCAAGGATGGACAATAACGCCACAGGGTGTTCAAAAGCTCTTCGACGACACCGAGGGCCTTGATCCGCTTTTCCGGCTGGTTGATGGTGCCAATTCTCCTGATGCACCTGTATCTACCTTAGAGGAACGTCGCAAAGCCTATAGTATGTTGTTGGAAAAAGGGAATATCCGTGTAGGAATTGGTATCCCGCTTAACGCAGAATTCGAATTGCTTGAAGCCGATGATCCTTATGGCTTCGCAAGTGCAGGTCAACTATCACTGTTCCGCCGTCCAATGCCAACCACCAATCTTAAGTTTCTGAGTACTGTCATGTGGGATGGTCGCGAAACAACCCTGATGCCGGGTTCCACTGATTGCATTTCTGGCACTTCAACTTGTTTTTCTCCAATACCTTTTGATTTGTCAACCCAGGCCAATCATGCCACATTAGGTCATGCTGAAGCATCACACGAATTAACGGATGAAGAGCGTGATGCGATTGTGGCATTTGAGTTAGGGTTATTTACAGCACAGATACAGGATAACAATGCTGGCAACCTAACTGCAGAAAGAGCAGGCGGTGGTCCAAAAGAGCTGAAGAAGCAAGAATATCACTTTGGTATTAATGACACGCTGGTTGGGGATTATCAAACACACAGCCCTTTTAGCCCCAATGTAATGTCACTCTATGACAGTTGGAATAAGTTCAACAAAAATAAATCCTCCAATAGCACTAAAAATGCTCGTGCCGCCATTGCACGTGGTCAAGCACTATTTAATACCAAACCTATCCAGATCAGCGGTGTAAAAGGGATTAATGATGACTTAAGCGTGAGCGTGCTCCCTGGCACATGCACAACATGCCATAACACCCCGAACTCGGGCAATCACTCAACACCGATGCCGCTAGACATCGGTATCGCTGATGAATCGCGCCGGACACCGGATATGCCTTTGTATACGCTGAGAAAGATAGGAACTGATGAAATCATTAAAACAACTGATCCTGGCCGGGCTTTGATTACGGGCAAATGGAAAGATATTGGCCGCTTTAAAGGACCTATTTTACGTTCGGTAGCTTCACGGCCACCCTACTTCCACGATGGTTCTGCTGCAGACTTACCAGCCGTTGTTGAGTTTTACAATAATCGCTTTAGCATTGGTCTGACTGAAGATGAGAAAGCCGATCTCGTTGCATTCTTGGCAGCACTGTAAAACTGCCTTTTCTATCTAGCTGAAGAGCAATGGGGCAATTTATTTTAGATCATAAAATAGATTAGCCTCATTGCTCCGATACAAATTATTCGTGATTCCGCATATGAACTTCTGCGTTTTTTGGAAAAAATGCATTTATCCTGCATAAAGCGGAGGTAACGCATCATAGCCTTCCAAATGTTCACTTCCCCGTACCGCCCCGGGCACCTCATTTGCACTAGCGTACGTTTTCGAAACATTCGACACTTAAAACCTTAAATCTTATAGGCTTGCCTGTTTAAACTCCACCGTTTGTCACTAGCTTGATTCCAATACGCCGCACGTCTTTCCAGATCTGTTCATTACACTTACGATTCTTTCAGCAAATTTACAGCTAATGTTGTGTCTTACACAAAATAATATATAATGATATATGATATATTATTAATAATCATTGAGAGGTAACCAACATGTTCATTAGTCATGCAAAATCAATCCACACCGCCCAGCAATTAGGCATTATCGGCCTGGCGATTTATCTGACTTGTAACGCTTCTTTCGCAGCAGCCGAAGTCTGGTCAACACCGCCAACGCTGCTGGCCTCAACCAAAAATATCAATCAGACCAATGAAAACCTGGGCGACCAAAAGGTTGCGATCAACTCCAAAGGACAAGCTGTCGCTGCTTGGGTGCGCGGTACGCAAATCCAGGCACGCAGCAGATCTGCCACCACCTGGAGCGGAGTAGTCACTTTAGTCCCGGCTGCCACGGGGCAGACCGCCAGTCTTCTGGATTTAACCAAGTCACCATTAGGAGATGCTATAGCTGTCGTTTCTGTTAATTCCGTGGTACAAAGCAGCTTTTTTCATGCCGGTACTTGGAGTACGCCAGCAGTTATCCCAGCAGCAACAGGCGCTATCGTTTTAAACGCTCGGGTTAAATACGATAGCAAAACTACCCCATCGGCAACACCCACTGCCACTTTGGTCTGGTCGGAGAAAACCGGCGCTTCCTGTGCCGTAAAAGCCGCCACCGGTAATGCGAGCACCGGCTGGAACAATGTTATTACTGTTGCGGACACTGGGTCTGCTTGCTACAACTTTATTGATTTGGCAATCAACAAACGCGGCGAAGCGGCACTGGCACTGGGTGCAACACCCCCGCCCATTCGTCATGCCGGCAGCCCTGCCGTGGTTACCAGTCGCAATACCAGCGGCACATGGACTACCCTCACCAATTTTGCTTCCGGCGCGTACGGTACAGCACCCTCGGTAGCAATTGCCGATAACGGTGTAGCCATTGCGGTATTCAGCGATGCCAATCTGGGCGCTCAGTGGTCGAGGCGTTCACCGGCCGACGGCAGTTGGACAGCCAAGGCCACCTTCGACGGCTTTGTACCAGCCGTACCCGTAAAGATTGCTATGGCCAGCAATGGCACAGCTGTTGCCGCATACAATACCTATTATGCAAATGTGCCGCCTGCACCGCTCAATGCCGCCACTTTACCGAGCGGCAGCAATACATGGAGCATACCTGTTGAAATCACATATCCAAGCGGCAGCGTCGAAGCATTTAATATTGCAGCTACGCCTGCGGGATCATTTGTAGTCGGCTGGATAGACGCCCAACCCGCTGGATCGCCTGGCTACAATATGGGCGTTTCGGTACTGGAAGCGGGCAATACTAACTGGTCCAACACTATTTTAGATGCTGATATGCAGGGCACCTATATAACACCCAGTCCTACAGCAGTTGCTGCCGCATCGGGACAAGCCATAGCCATATGGAATAACAACTTTTTTTATAGCAACTTATCCAATATCTATACCAAGCTTATGGCTTCTACAACTGCTATCAAATAAGCCTATGCGTTTCATCCTGTGGCGATGTTTACCGCAACACAGCAAACATCGCCACGGTTTACTTGATAACTCGTGCCAAAACGCTGCTGGTTGACATTTAATAGAACGATGTTGGCAACGACGGAGAGGCAGTTGAAAATTTGATGGCAACCCAGCGCGAAATGAATTGCTGTGAACCGACCAATCAATAAATTCCAGGACATGTAAAAAAACACCTCTAACGATTACAGATCCTTCACCCCCCTCCGCCGTAACAAGTATTTCTCAAGTTCAATGATCAGAAATAGCAATAAGCTGATTGCGATGATGCGTCCCCAGGCTGTCACATCCAGAGCTGTCGTGCCAAATAACTGTTGCATCACTGGCAAATACGTGAATAGTAACTGCAAAACCAACAACAGACCAATAGCCAATAAAACATAACGATTATCCAGCAAACCCTGACGCGAGCATGCGGAAGCCACCAAATAACGGCAATTGAACAAATAGACTATTTCAAACATCACCAGTACATTAACCACCACCGTGCGTCCCAGTTCGACGCTGGAGCCATTCATGGTTTCCCATAAATATAAACTTAAACTGCCACCAATCATCAATAACGAAACAAAAATGATGCGCCACACCAGAAAGCCAGACAATATCGGTGCATTAGGGTCGCGTGGCGGACGCCACATCACATCACTTTCTGGCCGCTCGAATGAAAGTGTCACGGCTAAAGTAACTGTGGTTACCATATTGATCCACAATATCTGAACCGGGGTTATCGGCATTGCCACTCCCAGAAAAATCGCCAAGATAATTATCCCGGCCTCCCCACCGTTTGTCGGTAGCACGTAAACAATGGTCTTTTTGATATTGTCGTAGACAGTGCGCCCTTCCTTCACGGCGTGTGCAATCGACGCAAAATTATCATCCACAAGCACCATCTCGGCCGCTTCCTTCGCCACTTCAGTGCCCTTCTGCCCCATGGCGACGCCAATATCTGCGCGTTTCAAAGCTGGGGCATCGTTCACACCATCACCGGTCATAGCGACAATTTCGCCGTTATCCTGTAAGGCTGTCACCAGCCGCAGTTTATGCTCAGGATTCGCGCGTGCAAAAATATCCACATCCACAATCACTCGACGCAATTGCGCATCATCCATATTATCCAGTTCAACGCCTGTAATGGCGCTGTGGCCATCCCCAATGCCTAATTTTGCTCCAATAGCGCAAGCAGTAATATGGTGATCGCCCGTAATCATTTTGACGCGAATGCCCGCCGTATGGCATTGCTGCACAGCGACAATGGCTTCCTCACGCGGAGGATCTATAATTCCTACCAATCCCAACAGGGTAAAATCCGCTTCAACATCAGAAGATTGAAGGATTTGTTGTCCCTCTGGCACAACACGGCTTGCCATGGCGAGGATGCGCTGTCCCGTCGCACTGGCTTCTCGTATCTTGGTATGCCAGAAATCAAGTTTGATTAATTGATCCTCGCTCAGACTGCGCTGATAACTACACATAGCCATTACTTCTTCCGGAGCGCCTTTGACATAAATCAGGCTATGCCCGGCATGGCCATGATGCAACGTTGCCATAAAACGATGTTCCGATTCAAACGGAATCACATCTGTGCGAGGTAATGTTTCCTGCTCAGAAATCGGATCCAATTCCGCTTTCATTGCCAGGGTAATTAAGGCACCTTCTGTCGGATCGCCGTGAATGCCCCATGTACCATCACCCTGATGCAATGTTGCATCATTACATAACAATCCTGCACGAAACATATCCTGCATTCCTGCATATTCAATGATCTCAATTTTCTTTCCATTCAGACGAAAATCACCAGTCGGTGCATAACCTACGCCGCTAACCTGTACCTGATGATCCGCAGTAATCACAAGCTGTACGGTCATCTCATTACGCGTTAAAGTACCTGTTTTATCGGTACATATCACGGTTACCGCACCTAATGCTTCCACTGCCGGCAAGTGGCGAATAATGGCATGATTTCGTGCCATACTCTGCACCCCTAGAGCTAACGCAATCGTTAAGATAGGCGGTAACTCTTCAGGAATTGCCGCGACAGCCATACCGACTGTAGCCAGAAACATCTCACCGATACTGTAATCATGAAACAGTAATCCAAAGGTAAAAACAGTGACTGCCAGAACCAAAGTTACGCTAGCCAACCAGCGCCCAAATTTTGCAATCTTACGTAACAGGGGCGTTGTCAGTTTATCGATCTGTTCCAGCATCTGACTAATGTGCCCAATCTCAGTATGATCACTGGTAGCAACCACTACACCCATTCCCTGGCCATAAACCACCAATGTGCCTGAATACGCCATGCAGAAACGATCCCCGATCGCGGTCACAGCATCGACTGCATGGATGGATTTCTCAACGGCCTCGGATTCTCCGGTTAATGCCGCTTCTTCGATCCGCAGGTTTTTGCAATTGAGCAACCGCAAGTCGGCGGGTACCTTGTCACCGGATTGCAGTAGCACGATATCGCCAGGCACCAATTCTTCTGCCGGAATTTGCTTGCGCTGTCCTTCTCTCAGAACTGAAGCATTGAGCGATAACATATTGCGGATAGAAGCCAATGCTTTTTCCGCCTTACCTTCCTGGATAGTGCCGATAATGGCATTGATGACAACGACTGCCAGGATCACACCGCTATCCACCCAGTGCCCCAGAAAAGCAGTCATCACAGATGCCCCCAGTAGAATGTAAATCAATACATTATGAAATTGCAGCAAGAAGCGAATAACGGCACTTTTTGGCTTAGGTGGTTTTAAACGGTTTGCACCATATTGTTCGAGACGTTGCTGCGCTTCTGTTTGTGATAATCCGGCAGAATCAGATTTAAGCGCTTCCAGCACCTGTTGCGCTGAGTAGCTATGCCATGCGGGTGGTTTATCGGGTGTAGAAGTCTGATCGTGTTGCATAAGTATTTTCCTTCTTTGGAATCACAGATTGTATTATGTTTATCTCATAGACCAGAATCGATAGGAATAATTTGTATTTAATTATTCAGTACAGCTACAATGAAAACATTCTTTTCTCACTTAACACAGCAAATGGGGCTTTCTATGAAATACTCTATCATTCTGATGGTACTTTTAACCATTCTGTTTACCAGCATAGCGCAGGCATCTGGGCGGGTACCTTTTGGTCATCAGGTTATTGCGGTACAAAACTACAGCCGCGCTACGGAAAAAATTGCCATATCAGGAATGATTAGCGAGGGCGGCGTGCCAGCATTGGCAGCCACTGGTTTCAAAACCATTATTGATTTACGCACCAAAAACGAAGGCGTTATGGAGGAGAAAGCATTGGTCGATATTGCCGGCATGATGTATGTCAATATTCCGACGACCGTTGCTGGAATCACTAAAGAACAGGTGGCCGCATTTACCAAAGTGATCGAATCAGCGCAAGCCCCGATACTGATTCACTGTGGATCGGGTAACCGGGCAAGTGCCATGTGGGCTAGCTATCGAATCACCAAAGGTGTTGATCCGGAAGTAGCCATTGAGGATGCCCGCAAAACCGGTTTGCGCCCGCCGCTGGAAGAAAAACTTCGTGAAATCATGCTGAACTGAGCTTTAATCCATCCATCAACTCGCTCAGAACAATTTAATAATCATCCATACCGACACACCCATGGAGGCTACAGCAAATCCTTGCTGTAGCCTCGGGCCAGCAAGAAAATGGGCAAAAATTCGCCCGATCAACATACCTGTCAATGCACCGGCGGCAAAAGGTAGTGCAATAGTCCAATTCATACCTCCGAGATAGGTTGCAGAGGCAACACCTATGGCAGTAATAAGTGCGATCACTGCCAATGAGGTTGCAAGAATGGATTGCATCGAAAGATTGGTCGCTTTTTTTAACGCCGGCACAACGACAAAGCCTCCTCCGATGCCTAACAAACCTGATAAGAATCCGGTTGCAATCCCCGAGAACGCCAATGCCCGGGCGCACGGCCAAGTCCATACCAAACGGCCTTGATCATAGGCTAGCTGGCAAGGGATTGAGGCAGTATCCGAGGGAGAGTCTGTCATATTTTTCTCATCCTTCTTCTTACTTTGCAGCAACATGCTGACTGCAACATAGAACAATACCAGAGCAAACAAAAGTGTTAGAGGCGCATTAGGCAATTTCTGCGCCAGCCATATGCCGATGGGTGCAGTCATGACACCGGTAATAGCAATAAATCCCGCTGCCCGGTAACGCACCTTTCCTTTCCTTGCCTATGCGCAAATAGCGCACCGATAGCCGAAGACAAACACACGGCGAATAAAGCAATGGGAGCAGCTTCGGCAACAACCAGATGCAATCCAAACATCAGCAGAGGAACTGCAATGATCGTACCGCCAGCGCCAGTCAGGGCCAGTATAGCACCAGCACAAGCGCCGAGCAGAATACTGATCAACAAAATATCCACATGCTCAGCTTAATTTACGGGGACGAGCAAGCCATTCCTTGCCTTTTAGCATGCCATTCCAATAGATCCATGGAAAAACTGTCGTTTTAAGAAACCAATTAAGCTTTCTCGGCACTGTTGGGTCAAGTGGAAATGTGGGCAGTAATTTTCCGCCAAAACCAAATTCAGCCAGTATGACTTTGCCATCCCCCACTGTCAGCGGACATGCGCCATAACGGTCATAGATAGTCGTCAGTTCCCGATCTTCTTTTGCCGCCAGAAGATTCTCCGCCACTACAACGATTTGCTTTCTGGCTGCCGCAGCCGTTTTCGTGTTAGGAGATGAACAGGCATCCCCCAATGAAAATACATTCGGGTAATCGGTATGCTGCAGTGTCTTTTCATTTACTTTGCAAAAACCGCCCGCGTCTGCCAAAGGACTATTGCGAAGAAAATCCGGAGCGGCCTGTGAGGGTGTCACATGCAGCATGTCAAAAAGTTTCGCTTCGAGGGTTACCGTTCCATCATTGCCTTTAATTTCAAAGTAGGCGATCTTTTTGTTTCCATCTACTTTGATCAGATTAGAATTGAATATCAATTTTGCATGGTAGCGTCTGACATATTCCATCAGAGGTGGAACAAAATCTGCCACACCAAATAACACAGCAACTGCCGTATTAAACTCAACATCCATATTTTTCAGGCAGTGTGTATGCAGCCAGTGATCGCATGAAAGATACAAGGCATTTTGTGGCGCACCGGCACATTTGATTGGCATCGGCGGCTGGGTAAAAATTGCTTTTCCGGCTTTAAGTTCTTTTACCAGCGACCAGGTATAAGGTGCAAGGTCATACCGGTAGTTTGAAGTAACGCCGTTTTTACCCAGTGTTTCCTCTAGTCCCTCAATCTTTTCCCATGCCAGACGTATACCCGGGCAAACAATTAATTGCCGGTATCCCATCACACGGCCATCTGCCAAGTGTACTCTGTTGTGTTCCGGATCAAATCCGGCTGCAGCCGCCTGAATCCATTCAGCATTTCTCGGAATTACATCATCCATCGGTTTCACTGTTTCGGCGATGTCATAAGCACCGGCCCCCACCAGTGTTCAAGCAGGCTGATAATAATGTTTGTCGCTTGGTTCGATAATCGCGACACGCAGGGCTGGCCGCCGTTTAAGCAGGCTTACAGTGACACCGATGCCAGCCTAACCGCCCCCTATGACAACCACATCAAAGGCATTATCCCAGTTGCAGGCCGTCACCACAGATTCCCGCGCTTCTATGTCACCCTTATCATTCTGCTTAGTCATTTCATACAAAGCAGTCGCACGCTTGCCAGAACCGCAAAACGCCAGAACCAGTTTGGGTAATTCAACCATAAATTTCTGAAAAGCTTCGGCACGCTCTGCGTTTATGGCGCTCATCCTGACAGGTAGATAGACAAAAGTAATATCCAGTAACTCGGCCATCGCCTCCAGTTCTTCACTGCCCGGCTGGCTTCTGCCACCCTCATAATCCGGGCGATTACAAATAATGGATTTATAGCCAGCTGCTGCAATATCGGCGATATCATCGATATTGATTTGACCGGCAACCGACAGTATGTGGTCAAGCTTGGTAATATCCAGGCGCATATCCTATCCTCTATCAATCAGACCATACTGAGTATCAGCTATTGTTGCAATAGTTCACAAATAATCCTGATTGACGATTATCCGTTCAGGTAGATTGATTCTTACAATACAAGTTATACAAAGTCTCCATAATCTTAATGGCTTCCTGACTCGCCAAACTATAGTAAATATATTTACCTTTGCGCTCCGTTGCAACCAGATTTTCTTCTCGCAGCACGGTCAGTTGTTGCGACAGCGTAGGTTGATGAATGCCGAGCATTTCTTCCAGCTCACCCACATTCCGGGTTCCCTGACTCAGTTCGCACAGAATGAGTAGCCGGTCTTCATTGGCCAGTATTTTCAGTAAAGCGCAAGCAGCCGAAGCGGATGTATGTAGCGCAGCGATATTGTGTAAAACTGGAACTGATTCTGTTTTCATAATTAATTCTTATCTAACGTTAGTGTGTATCTGTTTAAATCCTGAATGATAAATCCATTAGACCAGTAATGGTTAAAATTCTAAATCATTTTCCTAAACTTCCTACAAATTGTAAGAAGTTTATCCACGCCCTTGCAGATTCTGGTAAATACCCATACCCAATAGCATCGCGGCAAGAAATACCAATGCATCAATACTTCCTGTTCCAGCCAGCAACACGGCCGGTCCAGGGCAAATACCCGCTATCCCCCAGCCAATGCCAAACACAAGGCTTCCTAACAGCAAGCGGTTATCTATTTTCGTGACTGCAGGTATCTGCATCGATGGGCCTAGGTAACTGTGTTTACGGTTTTTTGCCAGTGCGAAAGCAATCGAACCCACAGTCACGGCACTACCCATAACCCATAGCAGGGAAGAATCCCAGTTACCTGTTATATCAAGAAAAGCCAAAACTATGGCTGGATTTACCATACCAGACAAGATAATTCCCAAACCGAAAACAATCCCTGATAGCAATGCGATAAAGTTAACCATTAAATGCCTTCCTTATACATGCCTATCCAAGCTAGAAAGTAAATGCATACCGTATCAAATAGACTGTCACAAAACCAGCCAGCATAAATACTGTTGTCGCTGCAATTGAGCGCGGTGATCCTCTTGCTATTCCACAAACCCCATGACCACTGGTACAACCAGAACCCAGGCGCGTGTACCGTAACAGACCAAGAAACCTGCCAATGCTAACATCGTGTAACTAGTTTCAATAACTATCTCCGGCAAAACAAAAAAAGACTTCCAAATAACCACTGATAAAATTAGTCCTAAAATAAAAGCAATGCGCCAACTGATATCGCCTTTTTGAATTCGATATAATCCACCCACAATACACGATATACCGGCGATACGTCCGTTAAATAGAATAACAGTGCCACTGCGGCACCAATCATCAACCCGCCAGCTGCCGCATGCCATGGCACTGAATCCAGATTAATATACATTCTCGTTCTCCTGCTAAGAAACGAAAATCAGTTCATCTCAATATCTTAGATATGATATCATACGATATGCATAATTATATATTATAATATGCAAGAGTTCTAATTAAATTGGCAGATAAATAATATGAAACCAAATATCAATGCATTCTTTGACTCAGCAACCTGGACTGTCAGTTATGTTGTTTTTGATGAACCGGGCGGTTGTTGCGCCATCATTGATCCGGTCCTGGATTACGATCCCAAAGCAAGTAGAACAAGCACTCGCTCAGCTGACAAGCTGATAGCGTTTATCGACGAACAGCGTTTATCTGTTGAGTGGATACTTGAAACGCATGCGCACGCAGATCATTTGTCATCTGCTGATTATCTTAGAGATCGATTGGGCGGAACAATTGGTATCGGCAGTAATATTCCTGTCGTACAAGAGACTTTTAAGAAAATTTTCAATCTCGGCGATGCGTTTATTCCGGATGGTCATCATTTTGATCACTTGTTTACGGAAGACGAGCTATTTCAGGTTGGAAAATTAACGGCCAAGGCCATCTCCGTGTCAGGTCACACGCCTGCGGACACGGCTTACCAATTTGACGATGCCATCTTTGTAGGAGATACTCTTTTCATGCCCGATATTGGTACTGCACGCGCAGATTTTCCAGGTGGCGATGCACGTCAATTATTTAAGTCCATTCAAAAATTACTGGTATTTCCACCGGAAACAAGATTGTTTATGTGCCATGATTATCCGCCTGTCAATCGCGCTGCTGCGTGGCAAAGTACAGTCGCACAGCAACGTCTCCATAACATCCATGTACATGATGGCATCAATGAAAATGAATTTGTAACGATGCGCAACAAACGTGATGCGACGCTGGAAATGCCCAATTTGCTGCTTCCTTCAATACAAGTAAACATCAGAGCCGGAAAATTGCCACCGGTCGAGACAAACGGAGTTGCATATTTTAAAATACCGGTTAACTTAATTTGATCCGTTTCAATAAACCAGCTGCAAAGGAAAATTAACATTTTAAGGAAGCTCTGATTAAGTTGATTACCGTTCGTCCTGAGCCTGTCGAAGGACTTAATCAGAGTTTCCTTAATATAACCAGACTCAGGCTTGTACTGTGACAAAATTACCATGTTGCTGATCAAATTTCACTGCAATAAAGCGAGTTCCAACAGAGATCCCCTCACCGTCATAGCGTTTATGCGTTACTTCAGCCACCGCCTGAAAATTAGGCGCATCAATTTTTATGATGTCATTTGGATCAAGCATCACGTCGGTTAAGAAACGAATCCCTGTAGGTGACAAATCCTGGAATATGCCTTGGCAAGGCCTACCCGGCCAAAATAAGTAAAATACAAATTCACCCCTGACATTGATCCGCATCATTAGCCGGCGCGAGGATTCAAGATTCTCATGTTGCAAAACAAGTAATGGGCTTGCGCATTCCAGACAACTCTCACTGCGATATATACTTGTTTGCGGCACATACGGCGTCTTACAGAAAAAACAGTAATGTGTAATCACTGCCCGATATGATTCTATAGCAAACTGCGGCATGCTTTTAACTTCGGACGAAAACCCAGTCAGGTTGGTATTTTCTTGGGCAGATTTCCCGGCAGCATGAAAAAAGCTGCCCGCAAAAATGGCATCATACTGCTTACGCGCCAAAGGATTTGAAAGAATCCGGTAGGCTTCATCAAGTAATGCAGCTTCTACTGATGAATTCTTTCTTAACGCTTGATAACTTGCCGTAATTGTAGCGATGGGCGCATCAGGCTGAACCTGAAGAATTCGATAATAGTTACGTTGATTCAGCTGTGAAGCTCGTCCATTCTTCTGCTTCTCCCCCCCGGAATCCGTAATTTGGCCAAATGCACCCTGGCTGAGCGTTTTAATGTGATAACGTTTCAGTAACTCAAGGTCATAAGCGGCTCGCTTGAGCGGATCTCGCAGCGTTTTATAGGCAATATCGAGTAAGTTCTCGCTCAAATCAGAGCCAGTAAGATCTGGATGAATTTTAAGCTTTTGCAGTAATACCCGATAACTTTCCTGAATAACAGTCATCGGCGCATCCGGCTGGACATGAAGAATTCGATAGAAATTACGTCGTTCGATCATGCGTATCGAAGAAATGTGTTTAGTTTAGCAATGAATGAGCGCAACATTCTTTTATTCATTTATCTCAATAGCTTGCAATCAAAAAACATCCACAGTATACACATATCGATCAATATCACCAAGATAGCTCGCTAGGATTCCGCTCATGCATAATAATACAAAATAAATTTGCTCCACGCGCCCTGTGGCAAGACCATGGGAATTACAAGTTAAAAATCTTATTTGCTGTAAATACAAGAACAACCTATCGTATACGCCTCTTAATTTGATAATTTGACATTTAAGTCTTGCGCACCGTTTAAAAATGACTATAATGAGAATGACTCTCATTTACAATTGTTGATCTAAGATGGATATTTTAAAATTACCCCAAATACAACTCAGAAATTTGCATCAATCGGGATTGTCAGATTTAAGCACATTAATTGATAGCGACGCCCTATTTAGAAATGGCGATGTCGTATTTATTCTGCATAAAGGCGAACAATACACGCTACGCCGCACACGGAATGGCAAGTTAATTCTGAACAAATAGTGGATTAAAGATACATATCATGTATATTTATACTTGCAAGTTGTTACCGGTATCGTTATGCGTGATTTGGACTTATGCCGGGTATTTCTTAGCGGAAAAATGTTTACGGCCATCATGCATAGGTGGTGCCAAGCAAGCAAAGCGTAAAATACCAGAGCGATAGCTTTTTTCTGAATTCGATCACATACAAAATATATTTGTCTTAGGAGCTAAAAATGAAAGGTAACGTAGATATTATTCGCTGGTTGAATCAGCAACTACAACATGAACTGACTGCCATTAATCAATATTTCCTTCATGCCCGCATGTACAAGAACTGGGGGTTTAACAGTCTTGGAAAACACGAGTTCGAAGAATCTTGCGAAGAAATGAAACATGCTGATGCGTTAATTGAGCGAATTCTATTATTGGAAGGCCTGCCAAACTTGCAAGATCTTGGCAAATTAATGATTGGTGAAACCGCTGAAGAATGTATCGCGTGCGATCTAAAACTTGAATATATCTCGCGTGACACCCTTCTTGTTGCAATAGCTGCCTGTGAATCAGCACAAGATTATGTCTCACGGGAAATTTTTGAACGTATTCTGGAAGATACCGAAGAGCATATAGATTGGCTGGAGACTCAGCTTGATGTCATGCAAAAAATTGGTATCCATAACTGGCTACAAAGCCAGATATAGTTTTTCCCTTGCCGCTGGCGTTCTCCTCCTTCTCCAGCGGCACACTCAGCCAGCCAACCTGTTCCTTTCAGGTCAGCCAGCCAATTTTTTATTTGCTGATGATTTGTAGGAGATTCGATTATGAACTTTCTAAAGAAGCTGGCTTTAACTACCTCACCGGGCAGTGTCTTTCAATATCCTTCCCCTGATTCTGCATACACGAATGTGTTCTCGTTGCTCTGTTTGGGCAATCCACAAAAATTAATCCATACACTAAGTAAGTGTCCGTTAATCTGTGAAATATTCAGTCTACTGAAACTGGAATTCAATTGTCTTGATCATAAAATCACCAAGGTTAATCCAACTTTTCCTAAAAATTTTCCTATTATCGATTGGGCGCCCTTGGTCAAGACTTCTTTCCCTATAAAAACTTGCAGCACTAACAACGCCAATCAAAATAATTCGCATAATAGCAGTGATTATTTAGCTGAGCGATTTGTGCTATGTGTAGGCGGACGCATTAAACTTTATCCGGAATACAGCCAACTAATAGAAAATTCCGGTGGCAGTTTTATTGCATTCCATGGCGACCCCGGTGATCGCTTAGATAAATTACCGCAACTCCTCGACAAGGCCGATATGATAATTTGCCCAGTTGATTGTGTTAACCATGATGCTTTTTTAATTGTTAAGCATTACTGTAAGTATTCCGGCAAACCTTGCGTATTGCTGGATCGTTCGGAAGTAGATACTTTCAACGCCGGAATACATATGTTAGTCATGATGACCGCAAAAGAAGCATTCAATTAGAAACCAGAAATCTCAATTGAATCTTTTTTATAAACGATTAGGAATCTATCTTATAAGAATTACATTTAATTTCTATTTCTCTACAAACGGGCGGAATGGCTAAGGTGAATTAGCGACTATCGGTTGGATTTCGTGAAGCGTGCCCGTCAATTGTATTGGGTAAAACCTGAAAGCGACGGGAATCATAATCGCAAGTTTGGCAAGCAGAAACTGCTATAAAAGAACCATAACAAAGATATTCTAAAGTTTAATTTTTTTAGGTCGTAGAAACAGCTTCATTGCTGTAAATATATTAATTAACCCTTTAATAAATAAAACTTACCTGGAATAGAGTTATGAAAATTCTTGTTCACTTCAAATCTGGATTTAAGCAAACATTTATTGTTCCAAAATGTATGCTAGCACTTGAATTCAGAAACATAGCCAGAGAGATTGGTGGCAATATAGAAAGTATTGAATTTTCATCACCCCCGCGCCGCCAATCAAATGTACCCGCGATAGAACTCCGGACGGGAGTGCTTCGGTTACCTGACAAACGTTAATTCAGTTATTCGGCTAGAACGGGATATCATCATCCATATCATCAAATCCACCTGCACTCTTAGCTGAAGAAGAGCGGTTAGGAGCAGAATTTACTTCTTCATGATCAGGTGACTCAAAGCTACCGCTTCCTGATCGATTGCCCAACATTTTCATGTCGCTTGCAATAATATCCGTCGTATAACGTTCTACACCATTTTTATCAGTCCATTTCCGGGTTTCCAGCCTGCCCTCTATATACACAGGGCGGCCTTTCTTTAAGTATTCCCCCGCAATTTCTGCGAGCTTGCGATAAAAGGTTACGCGATGCCATTCAGTCTTTTCCTGTTTCTCACCATTCTTGTCTTTCCAGGTATCTGTCGTTGCCAATGTAATATTCGTTACCGCATCACCATTTGACATGTAACGAGTTTCCGGGTCTTTTCCCAAGTTACCAATGAGTATAACTTTATTGACTGATGCCATTTATGTCTCCTTCCCTAGCAATTTAATCACTTTCTCTTCATCAAAACCTTTCATGTCAACTTTCAAATAGGCCACTCTCTCGTTGACCAGCACCAATGCTTCATGCACACCGGGTATTGCTGCAAGTGCACGTGACAGTTCTATTGATTTATTCGAATCCATTTCTTGCACATGATACATTCTGGAACGCACTGCGGCCGGAGCTTTCATCGTTACAGCAAGTATCAACCATACGACGAGTAGTAATCCGCAAAAAGTGTATAACGCGTAGCTTCCAAAATTTCCAAATAAGTACCCCCCTACTGCCGCGCCTACAAAAGCACCTAGGAACTGGGTACTACTGTAAATTCCTATTGCAGTTCCTTTTGCACCAACCGGTGCGATCTTTGAGATCAATGATGGCAAGCTGGCTTCCAGCAAATTGAATGCTGTGAAAAAAACTAATAACGCAATCGCTGTACCCCAAATAGAATCGAAGGCAATTGCCAGCAATACCTGTCCGATCAACAATAAAGCAATCGCTGCAATAAATACAAATTTTAACTGAGCCTTTTTCTCGGCATAGATAATCGCCGGGATGATTAATACAATCGACAAAAGTAAAACGGGTAAATAAATCTGCCAATGATCATTTGCTTCCATCCCCGCTTGCCGCAAAGTGAGCGGCACAACCAGCCATAGTCCCATCAAAGTAGCGTGAAGAGCAAAAATACCATAGTTTAAACGCAACAACTGTGTATCACGCAACACACTGCCAAAACTTGCAGCCGATGCTTCCGTGTCAGAATGAAAACGACTGATCTGCGGATCTGGAATTATTTTCTTCACTACGATCATGGCCAGAAGCGCCAATACGCCTGTCATAGCAAAAATTCCCGGCACGCCAATCCATTGATTCAGAACAGGGGCAACAATCAAAGAAATGGCAAAAACAGTGCCAATGGTCATACCGATAGTCGCCATTGCTTTGGTACGATGTTCTTCGCGTGTGAGATCCGCAGCAAGCGCCATCACCGCAGCCGAAATTGCGCCAGCACCTTGAATAACGCGACCCAGTATCACCCAGTAAATATCTATCGCAAGGGCAGCGATCAGACTGCCAATTGCAAATAAGATCAGACCCAAATAAATAACAGGCTTACGTCCGATACGATCAGACAACCAACCGAAAGGAATCTGCAAAATGGCTTGAGTTAAACCATAAGCCCCTAGTGCAATACCAATCAGTGTATAGTCATTTCCGCCAGGCAAATCCTCAGCATAAAAAGCAAATACCGGCAGAATGATAAATAATCCAAACATCCGCAAACCATAAACGCCGGCCAAACCGATGGTCGCACGCAGCTCTGCTGGGGACATTTTTTCAGAAGAAGATGAAGCAGACATGAATCAGGTTGTGATATTCCCAAAAAGTTGGGTATATTAGCAGGTTGACTCATACATAGATAGCTAATGGAATCCATAAAAATACGCGGTGCGCGCACCCACAATCTGAAAAACATCAGTCTCGATCTGCCACGTAACAAACTTGTTGTCATCACTGGGCTATCCGGATCAGGCAAATCCTCACTCGCGTTCGATACACTCTATGCTGAGGGCCAACGCCGCTATGTGGAATCACTTTCAGCTTATGCGAGGCAATTCCTTCAGCTCATGGAAAAACCCGATGTGGATTTGATCGAAGGCCTTTCTCCGGCAATCGCCATAGAACAAAAGGCAACCTCACATAACCCCCGCTCGACAGTAGGGACCGTCACTGAAATCCATGATTATTTGCGTTTGCTGTTTGCCCGTGTCGGTGATCCGCATTGTCCAGAACACAACATTATCTTGACAGCACAAAGCGTCTCGCAAATGGTCGATCATGTGCTGCAACTCCCGCTTGATACGCGTTTAATGATTCTTTCACCATTAATCGTTGAACGCAAAGGCGAGCAAGCTGAATTATTTGATGAATTACGTGCACAAGGATTTGTGCGCTTACGGATTGACGGGGAAGTGTATGAAATTGATGCATTGCCCAAACTACAGAAAAACCAAAAGCACACAATTGAAGTTGTCATTGATCGCTTGAAAGTTTCCCCCGACGCAAAACAACGCCTCGCTGAATCATTTGAAGTGGCATTACGCCATTCCGAAGGCCGCGCTTTAGCGGTTGAAATGGACACTGGCGCTGAACACCTTTTTTCTGCCAAGTTTAGCTGCCCCGTGTGTAGTTATTCCCTATCCGAATTAGAACCCAGATTATTTTCATTCAATAATCCGTTGGGTGCCTGTAATAAATGCGATGGTCTGGGACAAATCACTTTCTTTGATCCCGCGCGCGTAGTAGCCTTCCCGCATCTCTCACTGGCTGCTGGTGCGGTAAAAAATTGGGATAGGCGCAATCAATTTTACTTTCAACTATTAACAGCACTCTCAAAACATTATGAGTTCGATCTGGAAACCCCATTTGAGAATCTGGATGAGCCTATTCGTAATATCATTCTGCATGGTTCCGGTAAAGAAAAAATACATTTTTCCTATTTAACAGAAGGTGGCCGCAAGCACCAGGAAACGCATGCTTTTGAAGGCATTATTCCCAATCTGACACGTCGCTATAAGGAAACGGAATCCCAGACGGTTCGTGAGGAGCTGGCAAAATATCTCAACGCGCAAACTTGCCCGGAATGCCACGGTACCCGCTTATGCCAGGCTGCTCGCCATGTGCATGTTGCCGGACAAGCGATTTACGAAATCAGTGCTTTCCCGTTGAAAAAGGCCAAGCTGTTTTTTGATCAAATTGAATTAACGGGTCACAAACACGCAATTGCCGAGCGTATCGTCAAGGAAATTTCCAGCCGCGTGCAATTTCTCAATAATGTGGGACTGGATTACTTATCCCTGGATCGTTCTGCTGACACGCTGTCGGGCGGTGAATCGCAGCGCATACGGCTTGCCAGTCAAATCGGCTCGGGCTTGACTGGTGTCATGTACGTTTTGGATGAACCCTCCATCGGATTGCATCAACGTGATAATGGACGCCTCCTGGATACACTTAAAAATCTGCGTGATCTGGGTAATAGCGTCATTGTGGTTGAGCATGATCAAGATGCCATACAGATTGCGGATTATGTGGTCGACATGGGGCCTGGTGCTGGAGAGCATGGCGGCTTCGTTGTCGCGCAAGGTAATCCGCAAGCTATCCAGGAAAACAATGATTCCCTGACGGGCAAATACTTATCTGGCAAATTATCGATCCCAATACCGGAAAAACGTCACGCCCCCAATCCAGAGCGAGTACTCCGAATTGATGGCGCATCCGGTAACAATCTTAAAAATGTCACACTTAACCTGCCAGTAGGATTATTCGTCTGCGTCACAGGCGTTTCGGGATCCGGCAAGTCTACGCTTATCAATGAAACGCTGCATCGTGCGGTCGCCCGGCACCTTTACGCCAGTAATGCCGAGCCCGCGCCTTATCAACAAATTGACGGTTTAGCTTTTTTCGATAAAGTAATCAATATGGATCAAAGTCCCATCGGACGCACACCGCGCTCCAATCCGGCAACTTACACCGGATTGTTTACCCCCATCCGGGAATTGTTTGCCGGGGTGCCACAGG
Organism: Nitrosomonas sp. Is79A3; assembly: GCF_000219585.1. NCBI lineage: Bacteria > Pseudomonadati > Pseudomonadota > Betaproteobacteria > Nitrosomonadales > Nitrosomonadaceae > Nitrosomonas > Nitrosomonas sp. Is79A3. Next base: position 3,360,118 of record NC_015731.1, read on the forward strand.
CACGAGAACGGGGCTATGCACCCGGCCGCTTTTCTTTCAATGTCAAAGGCGGGCGATGCGAAGCTTGTCAAGGCGATGGCGTAATTAAAGTGGAAATGCATTTCCTGCCGGATATTTATGTTACCTGTGACGTATGCCACGGCCGGCGATATAACCGGGAAACGCTGGAAATTCAGTATAAGGGTAAAAATATCAATGAAATTCTGCAAATGACTGTGGAGAAAGCAGCCGAATTTTTTACCCCCGTACCCGTAGTCGCGCGAAAATTACAAACACTTCTGGAAGTCGGTCTCGGCTATATTACTCTGGGACAGTCTGCCACGACACTCTCCGGCGGTGAAGCACAACGGGTAAAACTATCATTGGAACTGTCCAAACGTGATACGGGACGCACTCTGTATATTCTAGATGAACCCACAACCGGCTTGCATTTCCAGGATATTGATCTGCTGCTAAAAGTTTTACACAGATTGCGTGATCATGGGAATACCGTGGTGGTAATTGAGCACAATCTGGATGTCATCAAAACGGCCGACTGGATTATTGATTTAGGCCCGGAGGGTGGCGACGGTGGCGGGTGTATCATCGCAGAAGGCACACCCGAAGCAATTGCGGTCAATACAAACAGTTTCACAGGCCATTACCTGCAATCTATGCTAACAAAATGAATCCGTGCAGCTATTTACTAGGAAGTTTTTCAATCGCAGTTAAAGCTGCCGATCCGGCTCACATCGTACCGCAACATCTGCCCAGCCCCCCTAAAGGCCGCACGCTCGTTGTCGGTGCTGGCAAAGCGGCCGCTGCTATGGCGTTAGCGATTGAAAACGCCTGGCCGTCTTCTGTTCAACTGGACGGTTTAGTGGTTACGCGTTATGGGCATAAATTACCCACCCAAAGGATCAAGGTAATTGAGGCCGGTCATCCGATTCCCGATGAAAATGGAGAACAGGCAGCACGAGAAATTTTGGCTGCGGTGAAAGCGTTAAAATCTGATGATCTATTACTCTGTTTGTTCAGTGGCGGAGGATCCAGCCTACTTTCTCTGCCGGTCGACGGTATCTCATTACAAGAACTTAAAGAAGTCACCCATCAGTTACTATGGTGTGGAGCCCGTATTCAGGAAATCAATACCGTCCGCAAACACTTGTCTGCTATTCAGGGCGGAAGGCTTGCTGCAGCTTGCAAAGCCCCCATACTGGCATTAATTATTTCTGATGTTACCGGCGATGAAGCGACACATATTGCTTCTGGCCCTTGTTCACCCGATCCGAGTACTTTTTCTGATGCGCTTGCAGTACTCGATCAGTACCATCTGAATGTACCGCCATCGGTTAGGAGAATTTTACTTGAAGGCAAAGTACATGCAACCAGTGAAACTCCTAAACCCGGTTCCCCTATTTTCACTCGTGTTGAAAATAAAATTATTGCCAGCGCCAATCAATCACTGCTTGCATCAGCAAATTATTTTCAAGGACTCAAAATAGCTACATTGATCTTAGGTGATACAGTGACCGGAGAATCGCGGGAGATTGCTAAAAGTTATGCGGCACTGGCGAGGGAGATCCGCATACATCCACAATTGTTAAAAGCACCCATTGCACTTTTATCGGGCGGTGAAACGACCGTCACCATCAAAGGCAATGGCTGCGGAGGCCGTAATTCTGAGTTCTTATTATCGCTGCTGATTGAGCTTGATGGCCTTAAGGACACTTATGCACTTGCCTGTGATACGGATGGACTGGATGGCACTGAGAATAATGCCGGAGCGCTCATCTCACCCGATTCATTAGTTCGTGCAAGACAACTTGGATTGAATGCTGCATCATTTTTAATCAATAACGATGCCTATACCTTTTTTGAGCAGCTAAACGATTTAGTGATTACTGGACCAACTTATACCAATGTTAATGATTACCGCGCCATCCTTATTCTTTAGTCGAACACGCTCGACCATCAAAATCAGTTTTCTGATTCCGGTCAATCTGTATTGATGATAATACTAATCCCTGCTGATACCACCTTTTAATCACATATTCATAAAATTCCTGGTTCGTTGATAACTTAACAATCGAGACCATTTTTTTACCACGCTCTGTTAGCAATACGTGCCCCAACTCCAGAAAATTATTTCCATCGTTCTGGAAACCTATTTTTGTCGGCCTTCCACTATAAAATAATCGCGTATGCTTACCCAACCCTTTTTTAACAAATCCGTGGACATCAAATACAATTAAGTCGATTTCTTCGAGATATTTTAATTTTGATAGCGTAAGCCCATGTTTCGTATAAACTTCATTTTCCACATCAAAAATAAGTGGCAATGGGTCCCCTTGAATCCATAAAAATTGACACAACGTTTCAAAACTGCGGCTGTCTTCTGGATTCAAATTAACTTGAATTTTTGAATCATTTCCACGAAGAAAATTTTCTGATCGGGTTAGTTTGGAAGTAATAAATTGCAAAAATTCTGTCAATAAATTACCCATTTTCATATTCAAATTATTCTTCGGATTTCTCTTCCATTTTCTTAGAACTCTTCTCAGTAACTTGAGACTCCGTTACAACTGACTCTTTCTGTGCATCCTCTTTAATCTCGCTTGTCTGCGTATCAGTTTTATCTTTCGATTTCGAACCCTCTTTTATCTTGCGGGATTTGATTTCCTTATTAATCTCGGCAAGAAATGTAATATTATCTTTGCGTTGTTTTTCACTCTTATACCAAGATGCACACGTAATTGCTCCCATAGTTATCAATATGATGCTCATCACATCAACGCCATCTAAAAAGATAAATGCAACTCCCGTAGAAATGGCAAATGCGCCTAAGAATGCAGTGAATAACCATAATTTTGAGCCGGAGCCTAGATTATTATTTCGTTTGTTCCAGGCTTCGAGATTATCGCGCGTGGTAACCAACTCATCATCCGTCCATTTTTTCATACTCATAACTACCAAGCCTCCTTTAGAATCCATCGGCATTTCTTGAGATATCAATTTACAACAAGAAAATAATCAACAAGGCTTATTATATTTCTTTCCAGCAATAAAAAAGGCACCAATTGGTGCCTTTTTTACGAGATCAACCTTTTTTAGAAGTTGTGACGCATACCCACTGTGTAGGTATTGCTATCTTTAAATATAGCGTTTCTATCGTCAACCATGGCACGCTGATAACCGCCAAACAGGCTTGAACGCTTGCTTAGATTATGAATTGCACCGACTGTGAAACTACTTACTTCACGTTTCGCTGGACCACCAGCCAATCCATGGGCATTTGTCATACCGCCTTGAGCGATAAGACTGGTATTGCCAAAGTCATACTGACCACCTGCAAACCAAATATTACCATCACCACCCAAATTCATTGCTGAATTACATTGTCCGCGTGAGTCAATTGCACCTGTTGCTGGATTACCTAACGCAGCAGCATTGGTACAAGTTGCTGCGCCCACTGCATTGTTAATATTTTCGTACTGACCGCTGAGCTTAAAGTTTTGGAAACTCCACATTGCACCACCACGCCAGACGTGTTCGTTGTTAACTAAAGCTGGATAACCCGCATTACCTGTTCTTTGCCGGGTACTGATATTATCGCGAGAATAACCACCAAACACACCTAAATTATGCCCTGCGACTTGCGCTTCGTACTTACCTGCAACTTGGAAGTCCCACTCACCATCTTCACCGCCGGAATTGGATTGACTTCCAGCGTAACTTCCCGATGAAGCAATAACATTTGCTGGGTCTAATCTATTAGAGTCACCTGGCATTAGCAAACCTGAAAAGCTGAAACCTTCAACTTTTGGTGAATCGTAACGCGCAGCACTGTTTACAAAGCCATTAGCACCTGATCCCAAGCCATTGGCTCCAGCACTCATAGTACCGCCACTGCCCGAAGCTTGAAGAGTTGTGTATGCAAATGGATCAATGGTCATACCACCGGCAAAATCTTTAAATGGAGATTGAACACGGCCAAATTTCAATTCACCCCAGCTATCGTTAGCCAACGCAACCCAACGTTCCCGAGCAATACCCAAAGCGCCACTACCTGTGCTAAAGCCATACTCAACATGCGCTTTTGCTTTCAATCCGCCACCCAGATTCTCGGTAACGTGCATACCCCATCTTGAACGGCCTGTATCATCGCCGATATGTGCTTGGCTGCTTTGACCATCACGATTGACTGTAGCATATTCAGCCTGAACACTACCAAAGAGTGTTACATTTGTTCCTTGTGCTGACGCAACCATTGGAGCTGCAAGTGCACCGGCTACTGCCAACGAAATAAGTTTCTTCTTCATACGGAAGTTCTCCTTTAATGTTAAAACGACTGGGGCCGTCCTATTGTTGCCCTACTACACTCCGGTGGAATGCACCCCGCTTGTTCGGACCTCCCGAATCAGGAGGTTTGATTGGATTGTGCCCAACACAGAAGCACTCTGCAAGAAAAACGAGTAAATTTTGCAAATTAAATAACAAATCTGTTGTATCCAAGCAACATCATTGTTGTTTTTCTGACTATAATTTGTATTAATTATTCATTCCAGATGTAATCTATATTTCCTCAATCCCTTTAAATATCAGCAAGCACTCAATAATTTCACGCATTGCAATTTATGAAAAAAAGAGATAAATGGAGCGAATCCAGTTTTTCTTCCTCACTTAAAATTAACAAGCTTTTTATTCACAAGAAATGTATATGATTCTGACGATTCTTGTGCTCTACGCAAGTCTTAATAATTACTCAATAAGAAATCAGGATATTGATTTATCGTGATTTATTTTCTTCCACCTCACACAATTTTGGAACAATGTAGACACCCAATCCTTCAGATTTAATTCCGGTTTATGTAATTTTCTTTGTGTCACCGCACTCGTACCATATCTTCTGCTCCTATTAGGCTCCACTAATCATAGGATTCTTTCTTTTATGGCATGGCCATATGAGCCGCGCCGTGAGCACATAATACGATCACCATAGGTTGCGTATCTTGTATACTAATTAAAAGATGAGTTTGATGCATACGTATTCCAGTTAAATCTTTGCAGATATACCTCTTTTTCTCGCTTTCAATCAGAAAATTTCAGTTATTATTTTGTTTATCTCTCTACAACTAGCCCCACATTGCAAGGTAAGCTTATGCTTAGAATTCTTCTTCTAATTATTATTGCCATAATTAATTTAATTGGTGTTTCTTCTATTCGAGCCGAAACTTGGACACTTCCACCCCCAGATATTGACATTTTTGGTCAGATACGCACCACTCATGCCAGTAGTGCAGAAACGTTACTAGATATAGCGCGCCAATACGATATCGGTCAGATAGAGATTTTGTTGGCTAACCCTAATGTTGATCGATGGCTGCCTGAAGATGGTGCGAAAGTTATCTTGCCAACCCGCTATATTATTCCTCACGCTGAGCGTAAGGATCTGGTACTTAATTTACCCGAAATGAGGATTTATTACTTTCCAGAACCTAAAAAAGGGGAGAAACCCATGATTATTACACACCCGGTAGGGATCGGCAGGATGGACTGGGTAACGCCATTGGGAATTTCCAAAATAGTCGAGAAAAAGAAAGATCCTACGTGGATACCTCCAAAATCCCTCCAGATGGACAGGATAGCAAATGGCGAGCAACCCTATCCAAACATAGTGCCACCTGGCCCTACCAATCCACTCGGCCGACATGCCATGCGCTTGGGCATCGGCAGTGGCAGCTACCTCATACATGGGACTATCAAACCATTCGGCGTTGGAATGCGCGTCTCAGCTGGATGTGTTCGGATGTATCCAGAGGACATCGAAGCGCTCTTTGATAAAGTTCCAGTAGGCACGCAAATACAAATTGTTAACCAACCTATTAAGCTCGGCTGGTTACTCGATTCGCTTTTTATTGAACTCCATCCACCGCTGGAAGAAGATGAAGGAAAATATACCAACTACAAACAAATAGTCATAGCTGCGATTAATGATTTTCTGGAACTAAAGAGCAGCAAGAAAAATATTCCCGCAGATTTTGAAATAGACCAAGAGGCCCTAAAGCAAGCGATAATGGAAAAAAGCGGTATACCCGTTCTAATATCACGCTCACGTACTCAGACACAATTTCATACACTGAATAACAACTAATTCCAGAAAAGAGAAAAAAATATTCATAAAAAAACCCCTCTGATGAGGGGTTTTTTTATGAATACAATAACTTGCTATACTATACTTGTTTTTTTACTTTGTTATTACTTATGCATCGCTTTCTTAAACATACGATCAATTTTTGATTCCGTATCCATTGAACGTCTGTTTGCTTCCTCTGCAATACGTACTGCATCATTTGCTTTGGCGTTAGCAGCATCTGCTGCTGCTTTAGCGGCAGATGCATCGGCTTTAGCAGCTGCTATATCAGCGCTGAGTTTGTTTTGATGTTCTTCTAATTGACCTGTGGTTGCACAGCCCGTTAGTCCAATAAAAGCACCTGCTATTGCTGCCAGTGTTAGCATACGAACTGGATGCTGGATTTTCTCTCTCATTCCGATCTCCTCAGTTGTTTATTCTATTCAAAACGCACAATCATCCACCACTTTACTAGCTACTGATACCTAAATATCAGCAACGCACCGGAATCTTATCTGATTTTTTCTGCAAAATAAATGGATTGCATGACAAATTTACAAAGCACCCAGCTATAAAAGCCACAAACAATCGGTTAAGTAACTAATAAAGCAACACATTTTTTCTATAAACTTCAATTCAAGTAATTAACAACACTAGAGTTTAGAGCGAACCCATCAGTTCAAGCTGGTAATTTTCAGCTTGAATCTGTTGATTGCTTCACTAATTTTCTTTGCATTACGTTGTGTTACGCTGTTGATGCTTATAATCTTCATTTTTGCCCCAGTCAGGTGGTCTGAATTTTTTGCAAGTAGCATCCCGCCACTGCCTGATCGCAACATGTCGAAAAAGAAGAGTCAATCCTCTGCGGATTTGTCCGGCAGTTTTGGGATTTTCTTTGCGCCAAGGCGTATGCTGACAAAGCGCATCGATTGTTGGGTTGTTTAAGCAACTCAGCAATTGTACTAAGCCATAGCTCACCATAGTGATATGCACCCAGCGATGTAAGGTTTTGCGTGTTTGCTGCCATGCTTCTTTCATGCCCCAAGTTTGTTTAAGTTGATTGAACATGGGCTCAATCGACCAACGCAGGCTATAGCTTTCAATCACTTGTTCCGCCGTCAGTGTGATGTCTGTGCTCAATATCAGGCTGGCTGCCTTCCATTCTCCATTGCTTCTTTCAAATTCGCACCAAACAGCATGCACTAACTGACCATCGAGAAAGCGCGCTTTGACCAGTTGGCTGCGCAATCGCACGCGTTGTTCTTTGCCGTAAATCTTGAGCGTTGTGATGGTACGATGCAGTTGATCAATATGTTCCGGCGTGTATTTCTCCCCATACTTCCTACTTCGCCCTACTTCGCCCTAATTCGCCGTGACGCCGGGGTAGCGGTAGATCGTAGAGGCGAGTGTCTATCCTTACCTGACCAATCACCGAAAAACCTAGCCGGGTGTTGGCGGAAATCACACGGCGCCGCATATACCAGCTATCCATCAACACATAAACCTTCAATCCTTGCAGTAAGCCTTGTATCGCGCGTACCAGCGTATTGGCCGCAATCAACTTGCCGGTATTGCCGGTGCTTGGCATCAGCCGAGATAGATTCGGCAACGCAACCGATTCACCGTTTGTCCGTTTGGCAACCATTGCCAGACTTACCCAGCATTGCCCCAGCACATATGCAGCTAGGTTTGCCTTGTTGCCGTGCTGATGATGAATCTGGCTTCCCGGCGCTTTCTTCGTTGCGCGTAGCGTCAGCGTATCATCGATCACCAGATACACCGTATGTTGCCTCAAACAAGCTAAAACCAGTCGTGCAAATTGCCGCGCCAACCCAAGCCATGACCATTTTCCATGTTGCAACCACTTGTAATAACTCGTCCAGTGGTTGCGCATATTCACCATCAAATACGCATCTGCCACAAAGCCCGTCGGTGTTAACATCGCTCCAATCAACAATTCGATAAACGTACCGATTGATCTAATGGGTAGCGCCTTGCTCAAAAATGTTATCCAATGGCACAGTTCGCTTGGGATACCAGAATATCCTTTTGCATTCATCGCGGCCTCCAGAAGTGAATGAAAATTCCTTTCTGGAAGCCGCCTTTCTAAATATCTTTCAAAAACAAAGATATTTAGAAAGGCGGCAACGATTTTTATGCTACTTTGTCAAGCTTTTTTCTTATTTTCTTGCGGTGATTTACCTCCTTTGGGGCTGAGACTCTAAACTCTAGTAACAACAAACAACTCACATTTTGATCCGGTTGCTAATCATCAGTGGCTAACGGATATTCACCAATATACCGGGTTTGATCCATTTACCCAGCTGATCAATCTGCTCATTCGTAAGCGCAATACAGCCATTTGTCCAATTGTATTCATGATGAATCTCTTGATCACCTCTCCCGATTCCGTGTATACCTATGTGCCCTCCTAACGGTGTATTCTGAGGCGGCGTTTTTCCCATAATTTTTGCTTCCAATATCGATAGCCAAGTTTCTTCAGTAATTCTATTTTCATCCAATGCACGTTTTGCTGTATCGAGATTTGGATAGTTCAGCCCAAAAAAACGATAATAGCGGCTTTTTTCATTGATCCAACCCACTCTGAATCTGCCCAGCGGGGTTTTGTCGTCTTTTGTCATCTTGGACCAGGTAGTGCCATAGCGTCCAATCGCTACATTCTTAAACACCGCCTGGATAGTATCTCCCTGCATCACTGACAAAGTATGTGCGTTCGTATCCACATCAATCCATATTCCATTGTCTGCCCAAACAGAACTCGGCATTACTGACAAGCCAAACCATCCAATCAGGATGATCACTATGTAAAGAATAAAAGAATTTTGTTTGATCACTTTCTAGACTATTAAAATTAGAGATAGTTAATTATGTCATAATTTAAGCCTATAGAAACTTACATAAAAGCTTATGTGCCTTGCTATTCCTGCTCGCATCGAACAATTGACTACCGAAAATCATGCAATCGTAAACCTGGGTGGCATACGCAAGGAAATTTCGCTGGCATTGGTTGAAGATATTTTGCCTGGAGATTATGTCATCGTACATGTTGGTTTTGCGCTACAGAAACTGGATCAGACAGAAGCAGAACGTACACTGGCCATGTTTGCACAAATATCCGCTTTCAACAGAGAAATACCTAATGATGGCGATTGAATGATCCACTATGAAATATATTGACGAATTTCGTACAGGTACTGTGGCGCAGAACATCGCTGCCAAAATCGCATCCGAAGTAAGTCCTCGACGCGATTATCATTTTATGGAATTTTGCGGCGGACATACTCATGCCATTTCACGTTTCGGTATTATTGATCTGCTTCCTGACAATGTACATATGATTCATGGACCTGGCTGCCCGGTATGTGTTTTACCAATCGGCCGCGTGGAAAATGCCATTCGGTTGGCACAAACACCCGGGCTGATACTCTGCAGTTACGGCGATATGTTACGCATACCTACTGCAAATGGTATGAGTTTGTTGAAAGCAAAAGCACAGGGCGCAGATGTACGCATGGTGTATTCCAGTGCGGAAGCAATAAAAATTGCACAGAAAAATCCGCAACATCAAGTGGTATTTTTTGCCATTGGCTTCGAAACCACCACACCGCCCACCGCTGTTGCAATCAAGCAGGCGCAAGCGCTAGGTTTGAATAATTTCACAGTATTTTGCAATCACGTGTTAACACCTTCAGCGATTTCCCATATTCTTCAGTCCGCTGAAGTCCGCCAGCTCGGATTAGTCTCGTTAGACGGCTTTATTGGCCCAGCGCATGTTTCTGTGGTGATCGGCAGTCAACCCTACGAATATTTCGCGGAAGAATTCCAAAAACCTGTGGTAATAGCAGGTTTTGAGCCCCTTGATGTTATGCAGGCAATATTGATGTTGATACGTCAAATTAATGCAGGCCGCGCAGAGGTTGAAAATGAATTTACGCGTGCAGTGTTGCCTGCAGGCAACATCAAGGCACAACAGCTCGTAGCTGAAATTTTTGAATTGCGCCGCACATTTGAATGGCGCGGTTTAGGGCTAGTGGCCTACAGTGCACTGAAAATCAAATCATGCTATGCCGGCTTTGATGCCGAACAACGTTTTCAAATTCCCGCACTCTCTATCGCAGATAACAAGGCCTGCGAATGCGGTGCAATTTTACGCGGTGTAAAACGGCCACAGGATTGCAAGATTTTTGGTACAGTCTGCACACCGGAGAATCCAATCGGATCTTGCATGGTATCGTCGGAAGGCGCTTGCGCCGCTCATTATAGTTATGGCCGTTTCCGGGAAACAAATCATGCTGCGATGAAGGAAAATTGATGTCCCGCAATGGTATCGTCAAACCCGGATACATGCGCTCTATTGATTTGAAAAATGGCTGTATTGAGATGGTGCATGGCAGCGGCGGACGTGCTATGGCGCAGCTTATTCATCAATTGTTTTTGACAGCATTCGATAATGAATATTTGCGAAAAATGAATGATCAAGCCTGTTTCCAGAGCTTTAACGGGCGCATGGTGATGTCCACGGACAGTCATGTTATTACACCATTATTCTTTCCCGGCGGAGATATTGGCAGCCTTTCGGTCCACGGCACCATTAATGACATTGCCATGTCTGGAGCCAAACCATCCTATCTGGCAGCCAGTTTTATTCTGGAAGAAGGTTTCCCGCTTTCTGATCTCAAGCGTATCGTTGATTCCATGGCAAATGCCGCACACGCCGCGCAAGTGCCGATTGTAACCGGGGATACCAAAGTAGTTGAAAAAGGCAGTGGCGATGGCGTATTTATCACCACCACCGGAATTGGCATGGTACTGGAAGGAATCAACATTTCCAGCGAGAATGCACGACTCGGTGACAAAATACTCGTATCCGGCACACTGGGAGATCACGGTATCGCAATTATGGCATTGCGTGAAAACTTATCTTTTCATACGAGCATTACATCCGATACCGCAGCATTACATGATCTGGTGGCACATATGATCACTGCGGCTCCGGATATTCATGTACTACGTGACCCGACACGTGGCGGGGTTGCCACCGCACTCAATGAAATCGCTTTACAATCATCGGTTGGAATGATGTTATATGAAAGCGAACTACCCATTCGCGAACAAGTCTGCGCGGCCTGTGAATTTTTAGGTTTGGATCCACTATACATTGCCAATGAAGGCAAGCTCATCGCGATCTGTGCAGCGGAAGACTCATCGAACTTGCTGAATGCGATGCGCGCCCATCCCCTAGGCGAAAATGCTGCCATTATTGGTGAAATAATCGAAGATACCCATTGTTTTGTACAGATGCAAACCCGTTTCGGTGGCAAACGCATTGTAGATTGGTTAAGTGGCGAACAACTTCCGCGTATCTGTTAAAACTATTGAATTGAAGATTCTATTTCTAACACATAGCTTCAACAGTTTGGCGCAACGCCTGTTTGTTGAGTTGACGCGATGCGGGCACAGCATATCGATCGAATTTGATATCAACGACGCTGTTACATGCCAAGCGGTCGAACTGTTTCAGCCCGATCTGATTATTGCCCCATTTCTGAAACGCGCCATTCCGGAAACTATCTGGCGCAAGCATACTTGTTTTATTGTCCATCCCGGGATTATCGGTGATCGTGGCCCCTCTGCACTGGATTGGGCAATCATGCATGACCGGCAGGAATGGGGGGTAACGGTATTACAGGCAAACGCACAAATGGATGCCGGCGATATCTGGGCATCGGAAATTTTCCCGATGCGCTTCGCCAGGAAAAGCAGCCTCTATCGCCACGAAGTTGTTGAGGCAGCTACCCGCGCAATACTAACCGCTATCGTACGTTTCCAGTCTGATACATTCAAGCCGCTCCCACTAGATTATTCATGTCCCGGCGTCCTGGGCCGGTTACATGCTCCAGTCCGGCAACTCGACCGCAGTATCAATTGGCAGCAAGATAAATCACTTACCATTTTAAAAAAAATTCATGCTGCTGACGGATTCCCGGGGGTATTGGACACACTGTATGGAGAATCTTATTTTCTATTTGATGCTTGCAGGGAAGAATGTTTAACCGGCAGACCTGGAACAGTTATAGCAAAGCGCAATAATGCCATTTGCCGGGCGACAGTGGATGGTGCAATCTGGATTGGCCATCTAAAACAAAAAAATAATACCGAATCAACTTTTAAGTTAGCTGCCACAATGGCATTGAAAAATCACCTTACCGATGTACCGGAAATATCATTTGATCCGTTCTCCAAAGAACCCGGCAATACTTATCGTGACATCTGGTTTGAGCAGAAAGATGCTATCGGTTACCTGCACTTTACCTTTTACAACGGCGCTATGGATACCAAACAATGCGAGCGTTTGCGGGAAGCATACCTGAAAGCGACTGAGCGTTCTATTCGAGTCATCGTGTTAATGGGTGGACCTGATTTCTGGTGCAATGGCATACACTTGAACCACATTGAACGGGCTATCAGTCCCGCCGATGAATCCTGGTGCAATATTAACGCCATGAATGATCTGGTACAGGCCATTATCACCACTAACCAGCAACTGACGATCGCCGCACTACAAGGCAATGCCGGAGCGGGCGGTGTATTTTTATCACTGGCCGCCGATTATATTTTCACTCGTGATAGCATTATCCTGAACCCGCATTATAAAAGTATGGGCAATCTATACGGTTCGGAATACTGGACTTATCTACTACCTCGGCGAGTCAATGAATCCCATGTAAAGTCATTGACACAGAATCGTTTGCCAATCGGTGCTCTGGAGGCGCGCAATATCGGATTAATGGATGATTGTTTTGCTTTAAGCCCAATTGATTTCAAGAAAAAGATAACACAAATCGCTGAAACAATCGCAAACGACCCTAATTTCCCCGTATTACTTCAGCGAAAAGTACATCAACGTCAAGTAGACGAGCAGCAAAAATCCTTACAAAATTATCGCGACGAAGAACTCCGTCATATGCAACTTAATTTCTATGGTTTTGATCCCAGCTACCATGTTGCACGCTACCATTTCGTACACAAAATTCCGCATAGTTGGACGCCCCGTTATCTTGCCCGGCATCACCACTTATAAACAAACATCCTCATTGCGCATTGCTTCATTACCGCTGCTCTGCCACTGTATCCCACTTCAATGTTTCTACCAGGTTTGGATCAAATTCAGGCGGTTTCTCTGCCGGTGGAATTACACCCGGGCATTGCTTGATAACTGCCCACCGTTGTATCGCATCATACTCATTTTTTAATTGTTCATACTCAGCTTCTTGTTCTTTGGTCCCCCCCAATGCAAATAATGCCGCCCATGAAAGCGATAAATCCGCACCGAGCACCCATTTGTCTTTGGCCGGATTTTTGTCATCCGGTTTACCCGTTAACTGGCTGACTCTAGTCTGAATCCGTTCAATCTCAGCCAATAATTCATTGCAATTATAAGTTTGAAATTGCGCGGGGGAAATGTAAGGCACATGATTGTTTTCTGATGATACCGCGCAACCCGATAGTAGAATCACAGCGGTAAAAAAAATAGTAGCAATTAATCTTTTCATAATACCAACTTCCTTCTCGGGTTCTTACACTGTCAAAGTGCTTTCTCACACCTAATTTTTATTAATTGTACACCGTTATTAGTCCTTTCAGCCCCGCATCCTGATATCGCCTAAAATAATCAGAATCACAGCCAGAAATAATATTGATGCAGTGAAGATAATAAACAATATATTTCTAGTTGCCATGCAAAAAGAACAGTAACGATTCGTTGTTGATCTTCTGGACAACTCAAGCCTTCAGCGTCTTGTTAGAGAGTAATTTGCAAAACTGAATGAATTGGATTTCTGCTAGCCACAAGAACGGAATTCTAGGGACAGAATGACAGGAAGAGTGCTGTGAGCTACCAGTTATTCAATGCATCTTCGCATTTGCTGATAGAAATACTTTTACATGCTGAATTCTGGAAACAAAAAAGCCACAGAGAAAAACTCTTCTCTGTGGCTACTGTCTCAAGTACCGATTAAGCTACTTTACGACGGCGTGCTGAAAAACCGACTAAACCAAGGCCAGCCAGCAGCATAGCGTAGGTTTCTGGTTCTGGAACTGCACTAATTGCAACCGAGTATTGTCCAACAGAAGCTTGGCTACCGAGATAGCCGCTAATGTCTAAATGATACTGTCCATTAGGCAGTGAGCCAAACGCCGTGGTTACATTATTGCCTGAAAATGTTGTAAGTAAAGTATTACCATTGGGATGAACATTATCCCATACCTCTACAGTCAAGCCCGTTATCTCACTCACATTAATGTTGCTTAAGGTCAGCAACAGAGTACTCGCAGAACCACTCGCCTGGCCAAATCCAGCAATAGTAAAATCTGCATACTCTTCAAAGTATGATAAGGGAGAGCCGGTTACAATTGCAGCGAGTACCGTAGGAGTTGGAGTAATCGCCCCCATTTGATAAGCGTTTCCTACCGAACCATCCCCAGATACATTAGCAATTCCTGCATGGGCAACGCTGCTTGCCATCAATACGGCGGCTGCCACTAAATTTAACTTAAAGCTATTTTTCATTTTAAATTCTCCTAGGTGAGTTTACAAAAACCAATAAATTACCATTATAAAACACAAGCTTACATAAGATGTCTATTCATTAACAAATATATTTTATGAATAAGCCCTTACGATCGAATTATAATGCCTAAGTTACTTTAGCACACAGGAAATTCCTCCTTTTTTTATAGTACACATGTACTAGTACTTGTCCTATCCTGCAAACATTTCAGTCGCTTATATTTCGAATCATAACCCTACTATTTATATGGAACTACGTCATTCGACCCTGTTCACGGTTACATCATTACAGAAATTGAAAAACACTAACAGAATTCCTCATTTTGCAAATAAACCCAGTTTTTCCGCTTTGCATCATTTACACACTTTTTTCAAGTGCCCAAGTATTCTAGAGAAAATGAATGTCGTTTGAATTATCGCCATGATAATCTCCGTTATGCAATACTTGGATTACCTTTACCCGCCAACCCTACGACTCTTAAAAATAACAACCAATGTTTAAATTAGAAGAACAAGCTATTGAATTAACAAGCGAGCACGCCACACAGGCTGAGCCGCTTAAAACTGTCAAGGTGAGAAACTGCAACGTCACATTACTGGGAACTGCACATGTCTCAAAAGCCAGTGCAGATAAAGTTCAGGAACTGATTGCCACAGGAAAGTATGATGCTGTGGCTGTTGAATTATGTCCGAGCCGTCACAAAGTCATCGTCAACCCCGATGCCATGGCTAAAATGGATTTATTCCAAGTAATCAAGAACGGTCAAGCCAGTATGGTTGCTGCCAGTCTTGCGTTAGGCGCTTTCCAGCAGCGCATGGCGGAACAGTTTAATATTGAGCCAGGCGCAGAAATGCGTGTTGCGATCAAAGATGCCCAGGCCGCCAAATTACCGGTTTTA
Organism: Nitrosomonas sp. Is79A3; assembly: GCF_000219585.1. Taxonomy (NCBI): domain Bacteria; kingdom Pseudomonadati; phylum Pseudomonadota; class Betaproteobacteria; order Nitrosomonadales; family Nitrosomonadaceae; genus Nitrosomonas; species Nitrosomonas sp. Is79A3. The sequence continues at coordinate 3,375,719 of NC_015731.1, forward strand.
CTGATAGACCGAGAAATTGGCACGACGCTGAAACGAATTTATCATAATGTGCCCTGGTGGAAACGTTTTACTTTATTTGCCGGTCTGATAGAAAGTGTCATCAGCAAAGAAAAATTTAGTGCAGCCGAAATTGAAAAACTCAAAGAAGGCGACGTCCTAGAAAGTTCTTTTGCACAATTTGCTGAGAACGAAAAGGATTTGTTCCGTCCGCTCATTAGCGAACGAGACGAATACATGTCCGCCCGCCTCATCAAAGAGTGCGAAGAAAATAACTACCAGCATATCCTGGCGGTGATTGGCGCCGGGCACCTGAATGGCATGGTGCAACAACTTGAGACTCAGAGCATCACCAATCCGGATGAAAGAATTGCACAACTCGATACCATTCCGGCACCCTCTCAATGGCTCAAATTTATTCCCTGGATAATTGTTGTGCTGATTCTGGCAGGCTTCGCAATCGGTTTTACGCGCAGCCCGGAAATGGGCACCGCCATGGTCGTTGATTGGATAGTGATTAACGGCGGGCTTTCCGCATTGGGTGCAGCGATTGCTTTTGCTCATCCACTTTCTATTCTGACCGCTTTTTTGGCAGCTCCCTTGACATCTTTAAATCCAACCATTGGCGCCGGTATGGTTGTCGCTGCCGTTGAAGCTTATTTACGCAAACCTAAGGTCAGTGATTTTAATCGGCTCAGAACGGACACAACCACTTTGAAAGGTTGGTGGAATAACCAGGTAACGCGCATCTTACTGATTTTTATACTTTCAACGCTGGGTTCAGCAATTGGAACTTATGTGGCAGGATTTAGAATATTTGAACAACTCACTAATAGTTAAATAGATATGTTCGACTACTTCGAACGCCTGATAAACCCTTATCCTCCAGAGCATCCTGCTGAGCCACCCAAGGGGCTGTATCAATTCTGCCGCCATTATATCCGCGGGATTGAGTTTTATCTGATTTTACTGGCGATACTAACTACTTGCCTGGCAATCAGCGAAGCCATGTTGTATGGTGTCCTTGGGCAAATGGTCGACTGGCTGGCGGAAAAAGAAACCGCACATTTTCTGGAAGATGAATGGCCGACTTTACTGGCCATGTCCGTATTTATTTTGATAGGGATTCCGCTTCTGGTGCTGCTACATTCGTTAGTAATCCACCAGACGCTCATGGGCAATTTCCCTATGCGTGTCCGTTGGTTGTCGCACCGCTACTTGCTTAATCAAAGTTACGCATTCTTTCAGCATGAGTTCAGTGGCCGGATTGCCACCAAAGTTCTGCAAACCGCGCTGTCGGTGCGTGAAACAGTCATGAAACTGCTTGACGTCATACTTTTCGTAACCGTTTACCTCACGACAACGTTACTGTTGGTATTCAATGCAGATCCGCGCCTATGTTTGCCGCTACTGGCTTGGTTATTCCTATACATTGCCATTCTGTCGCATATTATCCCGCAATTAAAACGCATCTCCACGCTACAAGCCGATGCACGCTCTCTCATGACCGGGCGTATTGTCGACAGTTATTCCAATATCCTGACACTCAAGCTTTTTTCTCAGAGCCAGCGGGAATCCGCTTATGCCAAAGCGGGCATGGAAGAATTCATGGCCACGGTATACCCGCAAATGCGCCTGTCGACCCAACTCAATGCCAGTGTTTGGATTATCAACATGCTGCTGGTATTCGCAACAGGGGGATTGGGTATCCATTTATGGTTGCAAGGTGCCATCGGCCCGGGGGCTATTGCGATTGTCATGAGTTTAGCTATCCGGCTGACTGGCATGTCGCATTGGGTCATGTGGGAAGTCAACGCACTATTTGAGAATATCGGCACGGTACAAGATGGTATCAATACACTGTCCAAACCACAGCATGTCACCGATGTGCCGGATGCAAAAGAACTACAAGTTCATCAAGGCATGATTGATTTTAATCACGTCTATTTTTCCTATCACCCCGATCAGCACGATTCTCATCGTATCTTTAATGATCTCAATTTCCACATTGCAGCTGGCGAAAAAGTCGGCATCGTTGGCCGCTCAGGCGCAGGCAAATCGACATTCGTTAACCTGTTATTGCGCTTTTACGATGTGCAACAAGGCAATATCACCATCGACGGACAAGACATCCGTACAGTAACTCAGGATAGCCTGCGTGCCAGCATCGCCATGGTGACACAGGATACTTCGTTATTACATCGCTCGGTACGAGACAATATTCTATTCGGCAAACCCGATGCCGACGATGCACAAATGATCGCAGTGGCCAAACAGGCGCAAGCGCATGAATTTATCCAGACATTGCGGGATATTAAAGGCCGGATTGGCTATGATGCCCATGTGGGCGAACGCGGCGTCACGCTTTCCGGCGGGCAGCGGCAACGCATCGCCATTGCCCGTGTGCTATTAAAGAATGCGCCCATTCTGGTATTGGATGAAGCGACATCCGCGCTGGATTCCGAAGTGGAAGCCAGCATCCAGCAAAGCCTGTATCAACTGATGGAAGGTAAAACGGTAATCGCCATCGCGCATCGTTTATCGACTATCGCAGCAATGGACCGGCTCATCGTATTTGACAAAGGTCATATTGTAGAACAAGGCAGCCACGCCAAACTCATTGCCAGTAATCAGCTCTATGCACAATTATGGAACCATCAGTCGGGTGGATTTCTAGGCCTATTGGAGAATGAGTAACTGAATAGTGAAACGGCTAATGCCTATGCATATCTTCTTAGTTTGTACCTTATAGATACCAATTTATACCAATTACCGGTCTAATTTCGAACTGAAGCAAGATCTCCTGTTTATTCTTATATAACAGAACCGTACCCAGCAGAGACCTCTGCACAACAACGAAGAAAATATTTGGTTGAATTTTCTAGAGGATATCCTAGCAGGCCATTGAAAAACGTTTTCGAGGCAGCCGATGCAAGGCAAAAACAGGCGAAAAAGCGCAGTTTATGTATGATAAATGAGTATTTTGAGTCTGTTTTTAACACCGCAGCGGCAACGCAGATAGTTTTTCAACGGCCTGCTAGATCTTGTGTAAACGATAGCTAATAGTGTCGAGGCATTATTTCTTTAAATTTCTATATTTAATATAGCGATTTATGGAACATCCTCAATCTCCCCTTCTGCACAAAACAAGACATTCAGCACATCCCCTCGTGCACTCAGACTATTAACGCCCAGGGCATTTTTAGTGCACTTGTCTTATTATTTTAATGACATCTTTCTCTATTTAATCGAAAACATTTAATGCATGATGCGCCCTGCTCAAGTGATTAAATTTTCGCGCCATGACGACAACACCCAAGATATTCGCTCATCAATTTTGCAAGGTATTTTAGTCTAGAATGCCCTTGGCAAAATTATACCTGTTGCTCTTTTGGGTGATCTTAAGTTACTCACCGCACGCACGAGCAGGCGAACTGGATGAATACACGTTAAAAACAGCTTTCCTATATAACTTTGCAGTTTATACGACATGGCCTGATACTGACGCCAGTACTTTTAACCTATGTATCTATGGAAACGATCCATTTGGCAAGAATCTCGATTTGTTAATGCAGAAAAAAAGAATTGGTGATCGCACCATCACCATTCATCGAACGAACAATATTGATCGTCTCGATTCATGCCAGTTAGTTTTTATCTCCCGCTCATCGATTGACAACTTAAAAGACGTCATCTACACCCTGCAAGATAAACCTGCACTCATCGTAGCGGACAGTCCAGGTGCCATCCAACAAGGCATTGCACTCAACATGGAAGTTAAAGACGAAAGAATTACATTTGAAGCCAATTTAATAGTAGTCAGAAAAGCTGGTCTGAATCTAAGTTCTCAGCTATTGCGCTTTGCCACTTCGGTGCTTCAGTAATAAAGTATGGCTGAAATCTGCACACTGTTTTGTAGTATGTTGTAAAGATCTCATATTTTCACGTCCTTTTCCCTGAAGGAAGATCACAATCCCTAAGGAATCTCTGAATAACTCACCTTTGTCATTCCGAACGTAGTGAGGAATCTTTGGCAATCAACAGTATAGATTTCTCGCTCTGCTCGAAATGACAGTGATTCAGAGGCTCCCTAATTTGATAAATTAAGGGTAATAAAAATCTTACTTCTCGGCTTTAATCGGTGATTGGGTATGTTTAAATCATGAAACTAAAAAAACAACCCTGTTCATTGTGTTTACCCCCAGAAAACTTGTTCTTCCGATCGTCAATACTCCTATAAAACAAAGCTTGCTGCTCGGTTTGCTTTTCATGCAAATATTTCCGGTCTGTGCGGCAAAGAATTTGGAGCAAATGAGCTTAGAGGAATTGATGAATATCAGCATTGTCGGCGCTTCAAAATATGAGCAGAAACAGCAGCAGGTTGCCGCTGCAGTCAGTGTCATTACCCGTGCAGATATCAGAACCTATGGCTGGCGCACGCTGAATCAAGCTCTCGCCAGCCTTCCCGGAATTCATACCACGTATGATTATCAATATGAATATTTAGGCACACGCGGATTCGGCCTGCCAGGGGATTTCAATTCCCGCGTACTGATCACGATCAATGGCAACCGCATCAACGACGCAACTTATGACCAGGGACCCACCGGGCGTGATTTTCCACTCGATATAGATTTGATCGAACGGATTGAATTTTTTCCGGGTCCTGGCAGTGCCGTGTATGGACAGAACGCCATGATGGGTGTTGTCAATATCGTTACGCGTACTGGCGCAAGTGTCAATGGTGCCGAGCTATCGACCTCATACCAGACAGCGGAAACCATGCCGCAGGAACGCGCCACCTTCGGTAAAAAGTTCAGTAACGGCACTGATGCGTTACTTTCTTTCTCAGGTCTTCAGTCCCGCGGAACAGATCGTTTTTTTGATTATGGCGATTCCGGTATTTCAGGGGTGGCGCGCCGTTTGGATGGGGAAAATGTTAAGCAATTATTTGCACAAACCAAGCATGGTCCGCTCGCATTCGACTTCATTTATGGTGACCGACGTAAAGATGACCCAACCGGCATGTTCTTTTCTGATCCATTGGCAGCCGGTCAATTTCAACGAGATCGTCGGCTCAACACACAAATCCAGTATAACGACAGTTTTGCCAACGACACCCTCAACGTATTGGGCCGGTTGTTTCTTGGTCAATATCGCTATGATAACCCTTTAGTCTATGGTGGTGAAAAAACGCTATCCACCGGACCCAGCGACTGGCATGGTGCTGAATTGCGCCTGCTTTCCACTGCCTTGTCGAATCATAAACTGATGGCAGGTGTTGAGTATCAAAATAATACGTCCATCAAGCAATCCTTTCAGAATTTCGATCATCCTGAAGATAATATCGCGATCAAAAGTTCTGTTGTCCGTGTTGGTGTGTACGCGCAAGACGAATGGCGCATTACCGACACCTTGTCCGCAACCGTAGGGCTGCGTTATGACTACAGCGCCTGGATTGGCAGTCTTGGCAATCGATTGAGTCCACGCGGCGCGCTGATTTGGCAAGCCACCCCAAAAACAACATTCAAAGCACTCTATGGCCGCGCCCACCGGTCACCGAATGCGTATGAGCGTGACTACACCGATGGCATTTCCCAAGTTGCCAATCCAGGATTACGCAGCGAGATGGTTGATACCGCTGAACTCGTGGCAGATTATCTTCCGCTGCCGAATATGAATTTACGCGCTACCGTTTACGCATGGGATATGCACAACATCATCGCGCTCGGAATCGATCCGGTCAGCGGATTATCGCAATATCAACAGACATCACAAAAAATATTGGCCAAAGGCGCAGAATTATCGTTGGATAAAACATGGGATTGGGGCGTACGATTGCGCAGTAGTTTTGGTATTCAGAATGCTGAGCAACAGGGCTCACACCTCCCCAACTCACCCTACCATCTGGGCAAGTTGAATATTTCCATTCCGATACCGCTGATCACCGGCTTGCGCGCCGGTTATGAGTTGCAATATTACGGCAAGCGCAAAACGCTTGATGGCACACATACCGATAATTATTTTCTTTCTAATCTGAATCTCGTCACCGATGTACGGTGGGTGAAAGGTCTTGAAGCATCGTTGAGCTTCTACAACTTGTTTAATGAGAACTACCAACACCCGGCTGCAGATACCAACTGGCAGAACTTTTTCTGGCAGCCTGGCAGGACCGTGCGTCTCCGAATGGATTATCGCTTCTAGGTGATTGTTAATATGACATTATTGTATAAAAACATCGTCTGAAAAACAACTGACAATCAGATCTCACGATATGCTCATTTGGAAACTGGGAAAGCAAGAAACAATGATCTGCTATGGCAATCACCGTATCAGAAAGCGATTGTGCACCCGTTATTTTCCAATCTTGCCGCTGTGCTGGTTCTTGTTATTGGGTTACTCGCCATTGACACAAGCCGAGCAACCGTCAGAATACCGTTTAAAAGTGGCTTTTCTTTATAATTTTTCCGCTTACACGGAATGGCCTAGCTTGCCGGACCAGGCCCTGAATTTATGTATTTATGGTGAAGATCCATTTGGTGAAAATTTACAGCACTTACAGCATAAGAAAGTCCATGAACATAAAATACTGGTCCGGCATACGACAAATACAAAAGATCTTCCCGGTTGCCAGATTGTTTTCATCACCCGCTCGGGAATCGATAATCTCAGTGACATCATCAAACAATTGAATGGATTGCCGATATTAACTATTGCCGACACCCCCGGCGCCAGCCAGCAGGGCGTTATTCTCAACATGGCCATTAATGAGGGAAAAGTCACATTTGAAGCCAATGTGGCTATTGCAAAAAGAAATCGTTTAAAACTCAGTTCTCAACTACTACGTTTCGCCACCGAGGTTTATCAATAATGAAGAGTTCATCATCGACTGCTGTGACACTGCGTTCTAAATTGCAACAAATCAGCTTTGCCACACAGGGTACCGCAATGCTGCTGGTAGCAACACTCGTTATCTTAAGCAGCTTCTTCATAAGCTTTTTTTCTTTATTACAAACCAGTCAATCAACCGCAAAATTATTGGCTGAAAATGCAGTAGCAACATTGATGTTCCAGGATACCAGCACGGCGCAGACACTATTACATTCGCTCAACAATACACGGGAAATCCAGGCTGCAGCCATTTATACTGCAGAAAAAGCAAAATTTGTACAATACTCTATTGAAAACAGACTGCTTCCGGAAACTTTAGCTTCTCTGCAAGAAGACGTTCAAACGAATATCCATTTCCTAGCCATTACGGAACCGATTCACTTCAATCACCAGCCTCTGGGCAGTCTGTACTTGGAAATATCCTTGCATCCCCTTTACTGGCAAATACTTTGGCACGTTGTGATCACAATCACTGCGGCGGTTATCGCATTATTGATTGCCAACCTTATGCTACAACGGCTTAATCGATCGGTTCTCGACCCGCTCAATAATCTATCCACTGTCATGGAGCATGTCACGAGTAAGGCAGATTACACAACTCGAACCGAACCCAGTGCGATTGTTGAATTGAATATGTTATCGAAGGGGTTCAATAGCATGTTGGAAATGATACAAGATCGTGATGCAAAGTTGGCTAACTATCTTGATCACCTCGAAGATGAAGTTGAAAAACGGACAGCAGAGCTGGTGCTTGCCAAGGAATCAGCAGAAGCGGCCAGTAAAGCCAAAAGTGAATTTCTGGCCACGATGAGCCACGAGATCCGCACACCGATGAATGGCATCCTAGGAATGACCGAGTTACTGTTAGACACTCAATTAGATAAAGATCAGCACCGTTTTGCAGAAACAGTTCAAAGCTCAGGTCAACACCTCCTCGGTATCATCAATGACATTCTTGATTTCTCCAAGATTGAATCCGATCACATGGAACTGGAAACCATCGATTTCGATCTGGTCAAGCTGATTGAAGATACACTAACCATGTTTGCACAACCCGCTGATAAGAAGGGTCTGGAATTGATCGCGCAGTTTACGCCACCCAACACAGCCTTCATGTTACGCGGCGATTCATTCCGAATACGTCAGATCATTGCAAATCTGCTCAATAATGCCATTAAGTTCACCGAACAAGGAGAAATTGTCATTCGCACAATGCTGCTTGATGGAAGCGAAACCCTGACTAGGGTCTCCATATGCGTTGAAGATACGGGTATCGGAATTCCTCCGGTATACCATGAGAAGATTTTCCAGAATTTTTCTCAGGCAGATGGTTCCACAACCCGTCAATATGGAGGAACCGGCCTTGGTCTGACTATCTGCAAAAAATTATTGGAATTGATGGAAGGAAGCATTCATGTTGAAAGTTCTCCGGGGCACGGCTCCAAGTTTTGGATTAATCTGCGGCTGGAGAAATCCAAATTGCAACACAGCAATTTTCCCGACATGACTAAATTACGCGGCGTCAGGGCGCTGGTTGTAGATGACAATCAAACTAACCGGGAGATTCTTAAACTACAATTGCAGAATTGGCAAATAAATGTTGAATGTGCGGAAGATGCACAGCAGGCACTAGCATATATGACTCAGGCTGTTGCCGAGAATAAATCGTTTCATTTGGTCATTTTGGACATGCACATGCCCCAAATGGATGGATTGCAACTGGCAAGAAAAATTCATGCACATCCGGATTTCAGCAAGACCCGTATGATGATGCTGACTTCAACCTACAGTAACGCGAGCCAGCTCGAAAGACAGAATACGGGTATATTACGTTGTGTAAACAAGCCTGTCCGCCAGAAGGAATTATTGGACATTATCATTGATGTCATGGGGCGTGATCTTGATAACCACGCCACAAATCCTGAATTTGAGAAAGTATCTGTCAGCACGCTTACACAAAGCTTTCATGGCAAAGTTTTGCTGGCTGAAGATAATCCTGTTAATCAGGAAGTAGCCAAGGCGATGCTGGCGAAACTCGGCTTGGACACAGTTATTGCTCATGATGGACAACAAGCTTTATATCTTATCCAAAACAACCAATACGATCTCATTCTGATGGACTGCCAAATGCCTAACATGGATGGTTTTGAAGCAACCGCACACATCCGGCAGCAGTTTGGCAATAGTCATACCATTATTGCACTGACCGCCAATGCCACAGAAGACGATCGCAAACGCTGCTTAGACGGAGGAATGAACGATTTTCTTTCCAAACCTTATTCAATCGATCAATTGCAACAAAAAATCCATCATTGGTTAAGTAAAGAAAAAAACTATCCGATGAATACTGTAAAATCAGAAATCATTGAACTAGAACCTAAAACTAACGCCATGCCTGCACTTAATCCGATACGGCTCGATCAAATTCGCGAGCTTGACTCAACCGGAGGAAACGGTTTGCTGCACAAGATCCTGCAAGCTTTTCTCGAATCTGCCACCAGTAATATGCACCAGCTTGAACAAGCTATTCTTAATGGTGATGCTGACAGTTTGCGTCAGTCAGCGCATGCATTAAAATCCAGTTCGGGGAATATCGGGGCTGAAAACCTATCCGCTCTATTCAAGCAACTGGAAGCGAATGGACGAACAGGAGAATTAGCACAGGCAGAGAGATTAAAAGAAAGCCTACGGCAACACTATCTGCAAGTCATCACCGAAATTAATAAAATACTCAATCCATCGTGACAGTTGAACCTTTTAAAATCTTACTGGCCGATGATGATGCCACAGTCAGATTGCTCATGCAGGCTGCATTAGAGAAGGCAGGCTTCGGTGTAACGCTGGCTTGCAATGGAGAAGAAGCCATCCGCCTGTTTGAAGCATCCCCAACAGACATGGTCATGCTGGATGTTGAAATGCCCTATATGAATGGTCATGAAGTTTGTTCGTACCTTCGCGCGAAAATAGGCAATGAGTTACCCATCATCATGGTAACCGGAATGGATGATGTGCAATCCATTGACCGCGCCTTTGAAGCCGGTGCAACAGATTTTATCGCCAAACCGATAAACTGGAATTTGATCAATTATCGCATTCTGTATTTAAAACGCGCCTACTTGAACCTCCTTGCACTCCAAATCGCTAACGCACGCAGCAAAGCAATCTTTAGCGCCATTCCAGATACGATGTTCATTTTGAATAATGACGGCAAAATCGTCGATATGTGCAGCCATTCGGATAATACACCTTGGCTAATCACCGGACCGGAAAATAATCTGAATCAAAGCCTACCTGCAGATATTGTCAATTTGTATCTGGATGCGGCTGGCCGAGCTCGCCGGTATGGAACGGTCGAGCTTTTCGAGTATCCGCTCAAACTGGATGATGATAAAACCAGATACTATGAAAATCGTATTGTGGTTATTGATCCTCAGGAAACACTTTGCCTGGTTCGTGATATTACAGAGCGCAAGGATTCGGAAAACAAAATATTTCACCTCGCTTATTTTGATAATCTGACTGGATTACCCAACCGCCAATCCTTTATGGAGCGTTTAGAAGGAGAAATTAAACGCGCAAACTATACAGATAGCAAATTGGCGGTACTTTTTCTGGATTTGGATGGATTCAAAAGCATTAATGACACGATGGGACATAATACCGGCGATGTTATTCTGCAATCAACCGCTGACCGGCTGCAAAGCAGCACTCGTCCATCTGATTTTATATCCCGTAGCAACGCTGATAACTCAGAGGTTAAACTCGCTCGCCTCGGGGGCGATGAATTCACTGTCGTCATTCCTAATCTCCCTCGTGCAGAAGATGCCTTAATTCTGGCGCATCGAATTCGTGAAGCCATGCGCCGCCCTTTCCAGCTTGAGAGTCGTGATGTCGTCCTGACTGCGAGTATCGGCATTGCCCTCTACCCAGACGATGGTAAAGACGCGGAAACGCTACTGAAACATGCGGATACCGCAATGTATCACGCAAAAAATGAAGGCCGGGATAACTGTCAATTTTACAATATCGACCTAACACTTCACGCCGAAAAACGCATGCATCTGGAAAATGATTTACGTAATGCATTGCAGCAAAATGAATTTCATCTTGTATACCAGCCGCAGTTGGATGTTGCGACTGGAAGTATACAATCGGTAGAAGCACTGATTCGCTGGCAGCATCCGCAACAAGGGCTCATTTCGCCTCTCGATTTTATTCCATTAGCCGAAGAAAATGGCCTCATCATCTCAATCGGTGCATGGGTGTTGCGGACAGCCTGCTCTGAAGCTGCTCAGTGGCACAAGAACGGGCAATGCTTACAAGTAGCGGTAAACCTCTCTCCTCTGCAGATAAAAAACCCTGAGCTGGTTGATACTGTCCTCAACATTCTGGCTGAGACCGGTTTTCCACCCAATAAGCTTGTTCTGGAAATCACCGAGGGCGCTTTAATGGAGCACAATGCTAATACCTTGACCAGACTCCACACGTTACGCGATCATGGTATCGAAATTGCTCTGGATGATTTTGGCACAGGTTACTCTTCAATGAATTATTTAAAACGCCTGCCTATTAATAACATCAAAGTGGATCAAAGCTTTATACGTGGCCTGCTGAATGATAAAGACAGCCTTGCGATCGTCAAGGCAATAATCTCTTTATCGAAGAATCTTGGCTTTTCCGTGACTGCCGAAGGGATCGAAACACTGAATCAGGCTCAAATTCTGAAATATTTCGGCTGCGAAACCTTGCAAGGCTTCTTCTTCAGCGAGCCCATCGCCATGAAAGAAATTTTTTCTCTCGCGGATAAACAGTGGATCATCCAGGCTGTCAAACCCAATGGAATAGATCATGAAAATTGCTGATATTGACCAGTTAAAAATCGGCACATTATTACCCAGTCCCAAAGGGGTCGCGCTTGCACTACTGGAAGCTTGCCAACGAGAAGATGTCACCATCAATGAAATCACCAAACTCATTCAAACTGACCCTGCACTCTCTGGCCGTTTGATTCAACGAGCCAATGCAACAAATCAGCGTAGCCGCGCTATTTCTTCTGTATTTGAGGCAGTACCTCATGTCGGTTTAACGGTAGTCAAACAGCTAGCAATGGGCTTTTCATTGATCGATCAATATCAAGAGGGCGCTTGTAAAGGATTTAATTATCAAGAATTCTGGTCACATTCGCTGCTCATGGCGATTGCTATGCAAGAGTTGGGTAAAACAACTCGCGTGTCTGCACCCGATGAATTATTTGCTTGCGGTTTGATGATGCGCATCGGTTGTTTGGCGTTAGCCACAATTTATCCGGATAAGTACACGGAACTCATAGCAAAACAATCGCCCGGCATAACTCTGAATGAATTGGAACAACAATATTTGCAGACTGACCATAATGAATTGACCGCGGCTATGCTGATCAACTTTGGTGTTCCCAGAATCTTTGTAGAACCAATCTATTATCATGAAATACCGACTGAATCAGGTTTTTCCGAAGGTTCTCGCCCGTATCAAATTGTACATCTGCTGTATTTGGCTAAACAGATAGCTGATTTTGGATTGGCCGAAGAATCTGAACGTAACCAGCGCATCTCCGAACTGATATTGTTTGGTGGACGAATTGGCCTGGACACAGAAACATTTGGTACCTTTATAGACCAAATCATGCAGGCATGGCACGCATGGGGACAAATACTCAAGCTGCCTGCTGTGGAAATTCCTCCCCCATTCGATAAGATGATGAATGCGGCTGCGCCACGCACCGAAAATGCGACGGATGCCGCTTCGCTGCGCATCCTTTTGGTAGAAGACGATCCAACCAGCCTCATTCTTGCCAAAGAGCTGTTATCTAAAGTTCTTGGTCACACGGTCTATTCAGCCAGTGACGGTCAGCAAGCTTTAGCGCTAGCGATGGAAATCTTACCGCATATTGTCGTAACAGACTGGCTGATGCCGGTAATGAATGGCCTTGAATTAACTAAATCTTTGCGTGCAACAGAGTGGGGGCAAAATTTATATATCATTATGCTGACTGGCATAGAAGATGAAGAAGAAGTCATCAAGGCATTTGACGCGGGTGTTGATGATTATGTAACAAAGCCCATTAATATTCGTGCCTTTCGAGCCAGATTGCGAGCAGCCTGGCATTATCGAAAGTTACAGGATTCATGGGATCATGATCGCGAACAGCTGAAGCGCTTTGCCGCCGAATTAGCCGTCACTAATCGTAGATTGGAGTATTTTGCTCTGACCGATATGCTGACCGAATTGCCCAATCGGCGCTCAGGCATGGAAACACTGGCTGAAGTATGGAGCGTTGCGAACCGGTCCAACCAATCGATGGCTGTTATGCTCCTCGATATTGATCACTTCAAAGCTGTTAACGATACCCATGGCCATGCCGTTGGCGACAAAGTGCTAAAACAAGTAGCCGCATCTATTCGAAAAATTGCCCGCAAAGGCGATACTTTTTGCCGTATGGGCGGAGAAGAGTTTTTGGTCATTTGCCAGCCGGGGAACATCGAATTAAAGTCCCTTGTTCTATTTGCAGAAAGACTCCGCCAGCATATCAATGCACAACAAATTGTCATCGGTGAATTGCACATCCAAGTCTCCATTAGTATCGGTATTGCCTTAAAAGAAACCAGCATGAAAAGCGAAGACCAACTCGTCAATGCTGCTGATAAGGCGCTTTATGCCGCTAAAAATGCCGGTAGAAATAGAGTTTTCCTGATGATAAACAATAAGTTCTTAGCTGCACCCATAACACCCGTTAATCCCCCCAGGTAAAGCATAGCCGAATCCCTTTTATTCTAGAAAAGAACCATGAATTCCCGGTAATTTAAGTTTTAAAGAATACACTGCCCGGTTATCATGGAAAATTCTGACAAAAAAGAATGAATATCCTTTTTTAACAAAAACCGATACATCAATAACAACCCCTAAAATCGTTTCTTGTGATCTCAATACCCGGCTCCGGCCTGACAATATTATTGAATCTGAAGCTGTTCATATTCATTTTTCTATGTTGTTTAACCAATTTCTCGGCGGCAGATAGCAAAGCGATTACTGGAAGAAAATCGATTGAGAATCAATTTCTAGATCTCAGCATCGAAGAATTGATGAAAGTTGAAGTCACTTCCGCATCAAGACGCACACAGAAACTTTCTGAAGTCCCCTCTGCTATTTTCGTGATTACCCAGGACGATATCCGCCGCTCTGGCGCGACCAGCATCCCGGAAGCCTTACGTATGGCTCCCGGTGTAGAAGTCGCGCGGATCGGCACGGATAAATGGGCAATCAGCATACGGGGTTTCAATGGCCGGTTTGCAGACAAGCTGCAGGTCCTGATGGATGGCCGGAGTGTTTACAATCCGCTCTTCGCTGGCGTCCAGTGGGAACAACAAGATACCTTGATGGAGGATATCGAACGTATCGAAGTGATACGCGGCCCCAATGCAGCCGTATGGGGCGCTAATGCGGTGAATGGCATTATCAATATTATCACCAAGAAAGCTGCTGATACCCAAGGTACCTTGCTTTCAGCGGGTGGTGGCAGTTTTGAGCAAGGGTTTTTTGGCGCACGCCATGGTGGAAAAATCAATGACGATACCTTCTACCGCTTCTATGCCAAAGGATTCACCAGAGATCAGATGAAAACCACCTCGGGAGACAATGCCAATGATGCTTGGCACAACGCCAGAGGGGGATTTAGACTGGATCACACACGCGGAATTGATCTGTTTACAATTCAAGGAGATATTTTTTACAACTCGTATGGCGATAGGCTAGACAAATCCCAACTCAGCGCACCCATTATTCAAATGGAGGCATCCAGAGGACATAATGAAGGAGGGAATATCCGCTTGCGCTGGGATCGGACTATCTCTGAGAGGTCGGCGATCATGCTGCAAACCTATTACGATCGTGTCGACTATAAATTATTAACCAGTTCAATATTTAAAGCCGAAAGTTTTGATATTGATTTTCAGCATCGCTTTCCGCTTTTTGACAAGCACGATTTGACCTGGGGAGCCAATTACCGTTTATATCATAATAAAGTTTCGGATACCGAACTCATCTCATTTAGCCCGCGTCTGCAAACCAATCAACTCCTGAGCGCATTCATTCGGGATGAAATCACGTTGATACCCGAACATTTGCGATTTAACCTGGGCTCACGGTTCGATCACAATGACTTTACCGGCATGGAAACTCAGCCTAACGCACGCTTGATGTGGACACCCGATACAAAAAATTCTATCTGGGCGTCAGTTTCACGTGCCGTTCGCACACCATCCCGGGCAGAAAATGATATTCAGTTGAATGCCCGAACATTAAGCACTGCCCCTGGATTGTCAGCATTGTTACCTTTCCCGATTCTTGCGCAGTTAAATGGTGCATCAAATTTTAATTCTGAAAAGTTACTGGCTTACGAACTGGGATATCGCCATCAGTTTTCCCCGCAGGCATCGATTGATATCGCGGCTTTCTATAATGATTATAGTCAACTACGGGACTTATCTGCCGGAATCCCATCTTTTCATGCCAGCTTTCCCCCTCACCTGATATTACCCGTAGGGCTAACCAATAAAGCTTCCGGTTATACACAAGGGGTTGAAACATCTGTCGATTGGCGGCCCAACGAAAGATGGCGTCTACAAGGGAACTACAGCTTTATCGACATGCATATTCACTCTGATTCTGCGCTCAAGAACCTGGATCCAACAACAGGCAGTGCAAACAAGGTAAGTCCGCAACATCAGGTTTCATTGCGCTCAAACTATGATGTATCGGAAAGATTGCAATTCAACCTCTGGCTGCGCTATGTCAGCAAAGTAGATTTCTACCATATTCCAGACTACGTCACCATGGATACCAGGCTGTCATTCAAGCCAGTAAAAAATTTCGAACTGTTCCTGGTTGGCCAGAACCTGCTTAGCCAAAACCACAAAGAGTTTGCATCTGATTTTATTCCCTCATTTCCCACTACCATACCCCGTGGTGTTTATGCGGGTGCGGAATGGCGCTTCTAAGTGAACTTCGTGAACATGCGCTTATTTAATCGACTACTCAAGCGCTTAATTACATTCGTAAAACTAAGCTTCTATCACTTTTTATTCGCTTTGTGTCTGGGGTTTTGTCTGCCGGTTTCCCACTCAGTGGCGATGGCTGACAGTATGGTTGAATACCAAGTCAAAGCAGCCTTTATTTATAACTTTATTGCTTTCACCCATTGGCCCGACAGCACCAGTCAAACGATTAATCTTTGTGTTTATGGCGAAGATTATTTCGGCAACGAGATCGACAAACTCGAAAGCAGATCGGTTAATAAACGTCATATCAAAGTGATACGTATTGATAATGTTGAGAAATTAAAAGAATGCCAAGCTATCTTCTTTTCCAAATCGGTTAGTAATAATCTATCAAGTATTTTGGTTAACCTACAAAATGAGCCCATCCTGACACTGGCAGATACTCCAAACGCCACATCAAAAGGTATCACAATAAATATGAGCTTGATTAATGAAAAAATTGTTTTCGAAATCAATCTAGCTATCGCCCGGGAATCCGGGTTGGATATCAGCTCCAAATTGCTACAGCTCGCTGTTAAGGTACATCAATAATCAGTTCTGTGAGCATGAATTATTTCGCCAGACTCTGGAGATAAAAGAACCTGTTTTAAACGTCAAAAAAAGGACTTAAACCCATCAACTTCAAGCTTCAAGGCACCCAATACTAAAATACCATAGCAAATCCTACTTCAATAATCCCTGAAAACAATTTGTTTATGATTCCATTGCAAAATTCATTTGCAAAACTAAATTTAGGGTTATTGATTTTTGCCTTCTCCAATTGCCTAGAAAATTCTGCGGTTGCCGGAAGTAAATTAATTCCTGCCAATAAGCCTTTAGACAATCGGCTACTAGATCTGAGCATCGAGGAGTTGATGAAAGTTGAAGTCACTTCGGCATCAAGACACTCACAAAAACTTTCAGAAATTTCTTCTGCGATCTTCGTTATAACTCAAGACGATATTCGCCGATCAGGCGCAACCAGCATCCTCGAAGCACTGCGTATGGCACCTGGTGTAGAGGTGGCACGCGTAGGAACTGATAAGTGGTCGATCAGCGTGCGTGGGTTCAATGGACGCTTTGCCAATAAACTGCAAGTCTTGATGGATGGACGAAGTGTCTATACGCCACTATTTTCCGGTGTGATTTGGAGCCAGCAAGATACGCTCATTGAAGATATTGAACGCATTGAAGTGATACGCGGACCCGGTGCCACAGTCTGGGGCGCTAATGCCGTCAATGGCGTGATCAATATCATTACCAAAAAGGCCGCCGATACACAAGGCATGCTTGTCACTACAGGTGGCGGTAGTTTTGAACAAGGTTTTGTAGGTGTGCGGTATGGCAGAAAATTCAATGAAGACACGCCCTTCCGCATTTATGCCAAAGGATTTAGCAGAGACAATACCACGTCGCTGTCCGGCACCAACGTTCATGACAACTGGCGCTCCGCCAGAGCTGGTTTCCGCTTGGATCATAGGCGCGGAATCGATCAGTTGACATTACAAGGCGATATTTTCGTTAATAGCATCGGCGATAGCTTACTACAACCATCACTCGCGGCACCTTTCACTCGTCCCGATATCGTGGATAGCAAAGAAAAAGGCGGAAATATCCGTTTGCGCTGGGACCGTACCTTATCCGAAAAATCTTCCATTATTCTGCAAGCATACTACGACCGGGTAAATAACCAGCTCGCGCCATGGACAAAATATGCAGAAAGCTTTGACGTAGATTTTCGACATCGATTGCCGCTATTTACCCGGTACGATGTTACCTGGGGCCTCAATTACCGGCTATGCATGGCAACGCAAATTCCGAGGGGAGTATACGCTGGTGTCGAATGACCCATCTAAGCGAAAACACTATGAAAACATTAGAATCTGAAACCCAGTCATCACCTGCTCTTTTAGCCTTGAAATTGGGCCGGTTTGAATTTTTTATCCAGAAATTCTTAATAATTGCCATTCTTGCAGGTATTGGAAATACCTCATACGCGGGAAGTAAATCCGTTGAGAATCAGTTTCTGAATTTAAGCATCGAAGAACTGATGAATGTCAGTGTAACCACTGCATCCAGACGCTCACAAAAATTGACCGAAATACCATCGGCTGTTTTTGTGATTACACAAGATGATATACGCCGGTCTGGTGTAACGAATATTCCTGATGCTTTAAGAATGGCACCCGGCGTGCAAGTGGAACGCGTGGGTACGGACAAATGGTCCATCAGTATTCGTGGCTTTAATGGTCTGTATGCCAATAAGCTTCAGGTACTCATGGATGGGCGAAGCGTTTATTCTCCGATATTCTCAGGCGTGCTATGGGAACAACAAGATACGCTCATTGAAGACATTGAGCGGATTGAGGTGATTCGTGGCCCAGCCGCTACAGTCTGGGGAGCGAATGCGGTGAATGGCGTCATTAATATCATCACCAAGAAAGCCGCGGATACGCAAGGCACACTCCTTACTGCTGGTGGAGGAAGTTTCGAGCAGGGCTTTGTGGGGGCACGCTATGGTGGAAAAATCAATGAAGAGACACCTTTCCGCGTCTACGCAAAAGGATTCTCCAGAGACAACACGGCATCATTATCAGGAGCGAACAATCACGATCAATGGCATTCTGCCAGAGGAGGATTCCGCGTAGACCACTCCCGTGGAATCGATCAATTTACCTTGCAGGGTGATATTTTCACCAATTCTGTCGGCGGGACACTCAATAGAGCAGTGCTCGATTTACCTTCTGTATCTGCTAATGGTCAACGCGGTCATCAGGAAGGTGGAAATATACGCTTCCGCTGGGATCGGACTTATTCCGAGCGTTCTTCAGTCATGCTACAAACGTATTACGATCAAAGCCGCTCTGAATTATTGCCAGTCGGAAAATATCTTTCTGAGAGCTTTGACATTGATTTTCAACATCGATTTCCGCTATTCGATAGACACGACCTCACTTGGGGAACCAATTACCGCTTATACCGCAACAAAGTCTTTGATACTGATATTGTAACTTTTAGTCCCCGCCAGCAATCTAATCAATTGTTTAGTGCTTTTATACGAGATGACATCTCGCTGGTGCCGGATCGCTTGCGGTTCACACTAGGCACTCGGCTCGATCACAATGACTTTACCGGATTGGAAATTCAACCCAATGCACGCTTAATGTGGACGCCCAATCCTGAGAATTCAGCTTGGATGTCAGTTTCTCGTGCCGTGCGGACGCCTTCACGCAGTGAGAATGATGCAATTCTTAATTTAGCGCAATTGCATGCTCTACCAGGATCATCTTTTCCCTTACCCATCCCTATTCTAGCAACACTGCAAGGTTCAAGTAGCTTCAATTCAGAGAAGTTGCTTGCTTACGAAATAGGATACCGGCATCAGTTCTCTCCGCAGGCATCCATCGATATGACTGGTTTTATCAACGATTATAGTCAATTGCGTGATTTAAGCTTTGGTGCTTTGTCATTAAGCACAGGGCTGCCGCGACAATTGATATTACCAGCATTACTTAATAATCAGGCCTCTGCGCTTACTTATGGTTTTGAAGTATCTACTGATTGGCGGCCTGTGGATAAATGGCGCCTGCAAAGCAGCTACAGCTTTCTTGATATGCATATTTCCTCCAATGAATTACTAAAAAAACTGGATCCAACCAATGGTGGCGCAGCCAAGGTGAACCCTCAGCATCAATTGTCACTGCGCTCAAACTATGATTTCTCTGAAAAATTGCAGCTTAACCTTTGGTTGCGTTATACCAGTGCTATCTCGTTTTACAGTATCCCGAGCTATGTCACGATGGATGCAAAGCTGGCGTACAAACCAATACGAAATGTTGAATTATTTCTCGTAGGGCAAAATCTTTTTAGTCAAAACCACCGAGAATTAGTATCCGACGGTGTTCCTTTCATGCCGGCATTTATACCACGTGGAATTTACGCAGGAGCGGAGTGGCGCTTCTAATGAGAAACGTGGACATGCCCTTATTTAATCGACTACTCAGACTCTCAGATACATTCACATTCGTGAAACGAAGTTTCTATCACTTCTTATTCGCCTTGTATCTGGGTTTCTGCCTGCCGGTTTCTCACTCGGTGGCCATGGCCGACAGCATAATTGAATATCAAGTCAAAGCAGCGTTTATTTATAACTTTATTGCTTTCACGCATTGGCCGGACAACACCAGTCAAACGATTAATCTTTGTGTTTATGGGGAAGATTATTTCGGCAAAGAAATCGACAAGCTAGAAAGCAGATCGATTAATAAACGTCATATCAAAGTAACGCGTATTGATGATGTTGAGAAATTAAAAGCGTGTCAGGTAATCTTTTTTTCTAAATCGGTTAGCAGCCACTTATCAAGCATCTTAAGCGAATTACAGAATGAACCCATCCTCACGCTTGCTGACAGCCCGAATGCTACTGCACAGGGTATTGCAATCAATATGAGCTTAATCAATGAGAAAATTGTTTTTGAAATTAATTTAGCCAGAGTACGCAGGTCAGGGCTTGATATCAGTTCAAAATTACTACAACTCGCTGTTAAAGTGCATCAATAGAAACTTCCACTCTGGAAAAACCAGACTCAAACGAAATCGCTATAATGACAATGACTTATCTTGCAATATGCGCTGACAAACAAATACACCAAGAAGACCAATACTTGTTAGTTTCCTATAACAATTAATTGCCGCGCAATCGTTGAAATACCCACTTTCTTCCAACTAATTCCTAATTTAGATTCAATACATAAAATGCAATAATGTCTCCATGATTTTTAAAATATATGGAACATTCCATCACGTAAGCATTCAATTCATTTAATCAATCGAGGTGCTTTAACATGAAACAGCACATAAAACAGTTACTTTTATCGGCCTGCACATTCTTTCTGTTCTGCAATACGCATTCTGCTCTCGCTGATACTGCAAGTGATACCGAAACATTGCTCAACTGGGCTGAGAACACTTACCCGACGATCTTCCCGAGCCGCCAGGCCACGCAAAACATCGAGCCCTGGTTATACCGGCACTATCCAGAATCTGGTATTTATGCCGGTGTAAACAAAAACGATAATAGTGTTTATGTGTTGGGGGGGCCTTGGGGAAATAATCCGGCAGTTATTGATACGCTTGCAAACCTGATTAGCCAAATCGAAAATTCTGGCGGGAGTGGCGGTATCGCCGCTTGTGATACTACTGATGCGCTTTCTGGCGTATCTTATAGCCAGAGCGGCAATGTCGTAACGGTCACTACCAGCGGCCAATGCGTCCCCGCCCCTGATCTGACTAAAACCAATCTCTGTCAGGTACCAAAACAAACTACTGCAAGCGGCATTTCCTTGCTTGGCAGCAATACGATTACTTCATCAAGCATAGTAGGTTTATCAACCAGCATTCCAGGATTACCTAATCCGTTTCAAGCTATTGTCGATGCAGCAGCAAACGTTAAACACTGCACGATGAATGCGCCGGCTGAAACTGCCAACTTGGTTGTCAATTCCGATCTTTGTCTCGATATTACAACAGCCATAACCGAAACGATCGCGGCTCTACCCATCGATGGCATAGTGATGACACCCCCGGTGAATTATTTCACAAAAGGCACTTACAAAAGTCAGAGCGTACCCGATTGCTTTGAGACGGATGCTACGACGATTAGTGACGCCTTGACAGGGGAAGTTTGGATTAACCAAGGTGGGGGGTTTGTTAAACTGGGCAGTTAAGCTCGTTTGTACTGAAAGCTTTTCTTCAGAAGAAAAGCTTTCGTATAGATCGATCATGCTGATGCGGAGAGCTCATTCAGTGAAGCCATCAAGCGGATAAAACGAGGTTCGCCGGGCGATAATCCATTTGCTGCGAGAAGACTACTGTGCGCTTCTTTAATCAACTCTGGCGTTGGCCCGTTTTTTTGTATATACGTAATAATTACATAGGCCAAGTTCAGTAACACCCGCATGTTTGCTGGCATTGCTGCATAAGCATCCCGCATGGCGCTTACCGCTTCCTCATACTGCCCCTTACTGACGAGCAATACACCGCGATTCATAATCAGCATGGCTTCCTGGCGTAACGTCTCGATCAATTTACTGCCTTCTTCGCCCATGCCAGCTTGATCAAATATTTCTGCGACATCTTGAAGCAAGGCAGCATTCTCTGGATTATTTTTAATCTCTCGCTGCAATAATTTGATGGCTTTATCCTTATCGTCCGTAACCATCAACAGCCGAGCTATTTCCAATGATCCATCACTGTCTGTATGAATAGCATCCTGGTCAATCAACTGGTTAATTTCATTGGCAATCTGTTTAGTCTTCTCAAGGTTACCATTTTGATGATAGATCATTCCTTCAACTGCTAACACTTTCTGGCGCACTTCGTCGTTAGCGAAGCTCTTATTGAGCTGGCCCAGCACTTTAATTGCTTCATCAGGGTTCTTATTGGCGCTGCATGCTTTGGCGAGACCAAAATAGGCATCTGCTGTTTTTAGTACGGAATCTTCCCCTAACGATACGCTCTTACGGAAAGCCCGTTCAGCATTCTCCAGTTTGCCAATTTTCATCGCCACGCCGCCAAGATTCTTCTGCCGTAATACCGAGTTTGGCGATAGCTTTACTGCACGCTCCAGTACGTTGTTTGCTTCTTCGAGATCGCCCATAGCTTGCAATGTCTGCGCAAGCAAATCATGTGCTTCAAGGAATGCGGGGTTAGTTTCAGTAGTTTCTTCGAGCAAAGTTCTGGCTGCTTCAAAATCATTTTTCTTTAGTAGAATTTTAGCTAACGCTGCTTTCGCCCAAGGCAAATCACGCTCAGTCAAGATCTTTTCCAACACTTTTTTAACACGATCATATTCGCCAGTCTTGAATAACAAATTGCACTTAGTCCGGAGCAAATCTGCCGCATTAACTTTATCAGTGGCCAGACGTTGATCGCACAAACTCATAGCTTTGGAATAATCCAGTTGCTCCATAGCCTGGTGAATCTCTGTGAATGCTTTCTTTTTTTCCCAGATTTTGGCTAATCGCAAACGCAAATTCATTTCGGTAACCGGTTTAAGCAAATAGGCATCAGGTTGATATTCTGCGGCACCTGTCACTGCTTCCGGAGATTTCTCTGCAGAGATCATGATCCACAGACAAGAAGGTCCAACAAGCGATTGATGTTTGGCTTCCTCAAGTACTTGCTGCCCATTCTTCCCGGATCCTAAATTGAGATCACACAGCACAATGTCAAACTGCGCTTTTTTGATTAAAGAAATGGCCTCACTTCCACTTGCCGCCATGGATATTTTCTTTACATCAGCTCCGCAACTACGCAGGATATCGCGGAAAATGCTACGCATTTCTTGATAATCATCGATTATCAGCACAGTTTTGTCTGAGAAATCCAATTCAGCTGTTGAAAAATTAAGCGAGCTAGTATTCATGATTACAAGAAATGATCATTAATTATGGAAGACGTAATACAAAGCAAGCGCCTCTGAGTGAACCGCCGTTCTCCAGCTTTAGCTCGCCTAAGCAACCTTGATGATGATGCATACGTGCCATCATCGCTGAAAAATAGAAGCCTAGCCCTGTGCTACCTCCCTGAAAATCAACGTTGCGTACATAATCATCGCTTTCCTGCAAAATTTCATTCGGATAGCCATTTCCGTTGTCTTCAATACGCAACTCCAGTTTCCCTTCATGCTCCTCAACGATTATACGGATGCAATCACGCGTGTAACGCATTGCGTTATTTAGCGCATTACCGATTACGTCACTGATTAGATCCTCATCGAAATACCAGTACATCCCAGGAGTGGCAAGAACTTCCAGGTTAATCCCATGGAACTTAAGTGACTCGCTATATTGCGCAACCATCACATGCAAAAAATCATCCAGACAAACGGATTGCGGATCAAAGGGATAAATTTTCTGACCCAGCTTATAAAGCGTCAGCAGCTGGATCAGGTTGTTGTTAATACGCTTTGCTTCATGATTCATCTGCATCAATTCAGCGTGCGTAGAAAGTTTGGTCGCCTCAACGGAAGCAAGTGCCTTTTCCAGACCACCAATCAGCATACTCACTGAATTCTTCATATCATGCACGGAAGAAACCAGGAAGTTTGTCATATTGCGCACAGAGCGGATACTATCGGTGCTATTTTCCTTCATGTCGGATGTCCATACCATTTGATTTTACGCACAGCGTATGCGTTTTCATCATTGATCAATGGCAGTTTAACGGCATAAAGCTTTGAAGCTGTAACGTTATTTCTTGATCATCCCATTTTAGAAAAAACCCCCAAGATCACTCCACGCTGTTTGAGATCGTTCATTATTCCCATACCACCCTGGATGACGATACCGGGCTGCGGGTGATTAAGTTCTGTGGCAATCTGATGCAACAAAACCCGCGCAGATTTGCTGTTATCTTCCATGATCAGTTGCATCAACCTCGCCGTCACCGGATTGATCTCGATAAAATGCACGTCGAAATTGATATCGCGATAAACGATCAAGTGCGTTTGCGTCTCACCGGCTTCCTGAGGCTGAAAAGCCGGGCCAATGCTATGGACTGGAAAGTGATAACTTAATGACCAGGCGAAGGGAGAGATAAAAGGTATTCCATCCAGCAAATCGCCATGTCTATCTATTTTTGTTTCGTCAATTTTTTCATCCAATAACGAAAGTGCTAATTCAACCCACTCATAGTGAGCAAGTTCCAGCATAAATGGCGGGGCATCAGGATGCGGCCTGCGTTCATGTTCCAGATACTTAAGAAATTCGCGCGGCATCTCCGGAAACAAAGGGGTATGCGACAGGTGGTTAGCAAAATAATCCCGGATCATGGCATGCCAGCATTCATCCGGTGTAATTTGACGTAATACTGGATACGTATTAGCCATAAAATCTTCCACATTGTTATAAAACAGTTCGCGGTAAATTTTCATGCGCCGTTCTTCGATCGCTTCAGGGCACGGATTTTTTTCCGGGTTGCGAATGTGTGCCGCAAAGGCATATTGCTGCCGCACAAAATCAGGGCGATCAGCGGTGTTGTATGAGGTCATTGCTTTGGTTTGAATATTTCGACTGCAATGCACGAATGGTTTCTACTTCTCCCAGCAACTCTACCAAGGGGGGGAGATTAAAATCACGCTCCAGCAAAGTGGGAATGACACCAAAATGTTGATAGGCTTGTTCGAGCAGCTGCCAGACAGGATCGATGACATTTGCGCCGTGCGTATCAACGATGAGATCTTCGGCTTCCTGATAGTGTCCAGCGACATGAATATAGCGAATGCGTTCGGCTGGCAGTTGTTTGAGAAATAATCCGGCATCATAACGATGATTGATGCTGTTCACGTAAATGTTATTGACGTCCAGCAATAAATCACAATCCGCTTCCTGCAATACGGCATTGAGGAAATCAATTTCTTCCATCTCCTTACCTGGTGCCGCATAGTACGAGACATTTTCCACTGCAATGCGTTGTCCGAGGATGTCTTGGACACGCTGAACACGTGCGGCTACGTAGTGAACGGCCTCTTCCGCAAAAGGAATCGGCAGCAAGTCGTACAGATGACCATCGTCACTACAAAAACTCAGGTGTTCACTGTAATAACGGATCTGATGTTCGCGTAGAAAACGTTTCAGCCGTTGCAGAAAAGCCTCGTCCAATGGCGACGGCCCGCCGATTGAAAGCGATAGTCCATGACAAATAAACGGAAACCTTTCTGTCAGCTCGCGGAACGTCTTGCCGTAACGCCCGCCGACATTGATCCAATTTTCCGGCGCCGCCTCCCAGAAATCGACCGGTTGGGCGGTTTGATCCGTCAGCAGACTGAGCAAAGCACGCCGCAGACCCAAACCGGCACCATGAACAGGATAATGCTGGCTGCTCATGGGTTGTGCGGATTACTTCTTAGAACCGCATTTACCTTCACCACACTTACCCTCTTGCTCGGCTTTCTTGCCGCCGCATTTACCTTCCATGTTTTGTTTCATTTCTTTTTTACCGCCACATTTGCCTTCACCGCACTTGCCTTCCATATTTTGCTTGGTTTCCTTGCCGCCGTCTTGCGCTGGTTTATTAGCGCCGCTGGCATCGGCAAGTTGCATGTAGCCGCCGGATAACTCATTCATAGCAAACGGGTTGGCAACGGTGTCAGCCGAGAGATTACCAGCCGCCACGCCGGTTACTAATGCAGCGCCTAATGCCAGTGAAACTGGTTTCATTGATTTTTTCGACATCTATTATTTTCTCCATAAAAATTGATAATTACTGCAAATATCAATGATAGCGCCAAATCAGAGCGAAGTCGCTGGTTTCTTTACTGTCTGCTTGATTGGCACATTCTACTTGCCCAAAAATAGCTGATGATATTTAGATGCAGACTGTAATACCCTATTTTCACGCGGCTAACATCAATCTGATCTATCTTACTTTTTTTGCCTGCGCCTCTCTGATAAACTCAGCGCTTCGAAAAATATTATAAAAATATGCCAGTTAACTAAGGAGCTCCGAATGTTTGACAAACCCAACCAGCTTGTTTTTTACATCAATGCCGTGATCCTTGTCTTTGGTGTTTTGGTTGCACTGCTGACGAATTTCATTGTGATTGGACTGATCGTTGCAATCTGCGCCGCGCTACTGATTTTCGATCAAATCAGACAAAACAAATCCGCATTTTCTATTGCAGATTTAAGAAAAATACTGATTATCCATGATACCGGCGGCAACAAAGCAACGCTGACACAAACACAAATGACTACTGCCTGCCATGTTGATAATACCGAGTATTGGTTCGGAAATATCCGTGCTGTCGGCAGCATCAGTAACTTCAAAGTTAATGATAGCGAACCAGCCGAACAGAAAAAAGAAAATGGGAGCTATCAAATCTGCATGAAGCTTCCGCCCGAGTTAAAAATAATTAATGGTTCTGATCTGACCTTATCCTATGAATATGAAGATGCTTTTACACAAACAGAAGGCGTTCTCTCGCATGTAATTGACAATGACACGCGCAGATTGCATCTGATCGTAGAATTACCGGAGGGGCGCGGTATTTCATCAGCCAGGTTTTTCTGTAAGCAGAATGGCAAGGAAGAAGCGCTATTGCCGCCAGTTGTCACTGGGCAAACTAAAATTGAAGCGGATATTAAAAACCCGCAACTGGGTGCGGAATACTGCCTGCAGTGGAACTGGTCTGAAGAAGGTTTTATTAAAAAATTAAGCCATCTTTTCTAAACAAGCGCATAACCGATTCTTAACAGGCCGTTGGAAAACGTATTTGAAGTAGCCGATGTAAGGCAGAAACAGGCGAAAAAGCGCAGCTTATGCTTAATAAATGAGCATTTATAGCCTGTTTCTAACATCGCAACGGCAATACAGATAGTTCTTCAACAGCTTGCTAAATTCAAATGATCAAGGCCGGATTGAAACAAATCCAATCGTGAAAATTTTTCATTCTTCCTATCGATAGCGCACAAATATACTTATAAACCGTTTTGAATTTACTCAAAGCCCTCGCTGCTGTCAGCAGCATGACCTTCATATCGCGTATTCTCGGTTTCTTGCGTGACGTCATCATTGCACGGATTTTTGGTGCAGGAATGGTCACCGATGCTTTTTTTGTTGCTTTCCGTATTCCCAATCTGTTACGGCGCTTATTTGCCGAAGGCGCATTTTCTCAGGCATTTGTTCCAATACTTGCCGAGTATAAAAACACGCGCACTCCGGAAGAAACGCGCGACTTGGTTGATCACATCACCACGCTTTTAAGTATCAGTCTCTTTCTCGTCACCCTCATTGGTATCCTGGCAGCGCCACTGATCATCTACGCCAGCGCGCCAGGATTTTCTGCCAATCCGGAGAAATTCAATTTAACCGTTGAACTCTTGCAGATTACGTTTCCCTACATTTTTTTTATTTCCTTGGTTGCTTTGGCAGGCAGCATACTCAACACCCATGGCAAGTTCAATGTTCCTGCGATTACACCGGCGCTGTTGAATTTATCATTCATCGGCTGCGCATTTTGGCTCGTGCCTTTAGTGGATCCGCCGATTCTGGCGCTGGCATGGGCAGTGTTTATCGGCGGTGTATTACAACTCGCTTTCCAGATACCTTTTCTGCTACGGCTCAAATTATTACCGCGTTTCCGTTTCAGAAACCCGGATACCGGCGCCTGGCGCGTAATCAAGTTAATGGGCCCGGCGATCTTTGGAGTCTCGGTCGGTCAGATCAGTTTGCTGATCAACACCATCTTTGCCTCACTTCTGGTTACCGGCAGTGTGTCCTGGCTTTATTATGCCGATCGATTGATGGAATTCCCCGCCGGTCTGCTGGGTGTCGCCTTGGGCACGATTCTTCTGCCATCGCTGGCCCGGCATTACAACAGCAATAGCACCGAAGAATATTCCCGCTTGCTCGACTGGGGTTTGCGAATGACAATGCTATTGACCTTACCGGCAGCCCTGGCATTGGCATTATTAGCGACGCCTTTAATCACGACTCTTTTTCACCACGGCGCATTTACTGACCATGATGTATGGATGACGCGCGAAGCATTAATTGCCTATAGTGTGGGATTACTTGGATTAATATTGGTTAAAGTGCTTGCGCCTGGATTTTATGCGCGCCAGAACATCAAAACACCTGTCAAAATTGCTGTCATCACGCTGATTGCCACGCAACTGATGAATCTCGCGTTTATCATTCCTCTCAAACACGCCGGTCTGGCATTGGCAATTGGCCTGGGCGCTTGTCTTAACGCGGGGTTACTGTATTACAAGTTACGCAGTCATAAAATTTATCAACCGCAACCCGGATGGCTTATTTTCTTAATAAAAATACTAATTGCTTTGACGATTATGGGCGTTGTCTTATGGTTCGCAACAGGCAGCGATGCTTCTTGGTTAGCTGGCTCAGCCATAGCGCGTGCCGGACGACTAAGCTGGATAGTCATTCTTGGTGCCTTCAGCTATTTTGCCGCTTTATGGCTACTGGGGTTTCGTATCACTGACTTTACCAAGCAGCAAGCAATATAAAAACAACCATTAATTTACACGCGTTTTTTCTTATCATTCTCAATCAATGCATACGCTGAATGATTATGAATAGATTCAAAATTCTCTGATTCGACCACATAGGCATCAATACGCTCGTCATGGTTTAGCACTTCCGCAATATCTCTCACGATGTCTTCAACGAACTTGGGATTGTCATAGGCCTTCTCAGTCACATATTTCTCATCAGGCCGTTTCAAAAGACCATAGAGCTCACAGGAAGCATTACTCTCTGCAATTCTAATAACATCTTCAATCCATACAAAACTATTCGTGCGTACCGAAATAGTGACGTGGGAGCGTTGATTATGCGCGCCATAATTCGATATTTTCTTTGAACACGGACATAAACTCGTGACCGGCACAACGACTTTCATCGTAAAGAAATACTCACTATTTTTAATCTCACCAATGAAAGTCACTTCATAATCCAACAAACTTCTTACTTGCGATACCGGTGCGGATTTATTAATGAAATATGGAAAAGTCATCTCAATATGACCGGAGTCTGTTTCCAGTTTTTCGATCATTTCCCTTAAGATAGCCTGAAATGACTCGACAGAAATTTCCCGTTCGTGGCTATTGAGTATTTCCACAAAGCGGGACATATGCGTACCTTTAAAATTATGCGGCAAATTCACATACATGTTAAAGATTGCTACAGTATGCTGGACCCCATCATCCTTGTCAGCTACAACCACGGGATGGCGTATGGCCTTAATCCCTACCCTATCGATCGCAATACGCCGGGTGTCAGGCGAACTCTGCACATCGGCAATGGGCAAATCTATTTGTTTATTCATATTATTTCCTCCTATTTGATTAGGAGTCTCTGGCAACAACTGAGTTCCACACTCGCCAGCTCCCCGTCAGGATCAATGCTGTTGAAGCAACAATAAATAAATATTACTCAGAAAATACTGACCGCACTGATTGGATAATACCATTCTTGCTTAATCCGCAATCCGCAAGCATTTGTGCATGATCACCTTGATCGATAAAAACATCCGGCAAGCCTAGTTGTAACACTTTGACACAAATTCGCTGACTGTTTAGTGATTCTGTAACAGCACTACCAGCCCCCCCCATCACAGTATTTTCTTCAACCGTAACCAGCAAGTCATGGCTGGCAGCCAAAGATGCCACCAGATCATCGTCTAGAGGCTTGATGAAGCGCATATTGATCACCGTTGCGTTGAGTTCTTCTGCTGCCTCCAGGCACGGTGCCAGCATACTGCCAAAAGCCAGCAAAGCAATTCTTTCCCCCTGACGCCGGATTTCACCGCGGCCAATGGGTAACGCTTTCATTTCTTTTTGTACCTGCACACCGCTTCCGGTACCTCTTGGATATCGTACCGCTGTTGGTGTATCCAGTTGAAAAGCGGTATACAACATCTGCCTACACTCATTTTCATCCGCAGGTGCCATGACTGTCATATTTGGAATACAACGCAAATAAGAAAGATCGAAGCTACCTGCATGCGTTGGGCCATCCGCCCCCACCAAGCCAGCCCGGTCAATGGCAAATACAACCGGCAGATTCTGGATTGCAACATCATGAATCAATTGATCATATGCTCGTTGCAAAAAGGTTGAATAAATCGCCACCACCGGCTTTAAGCCATCGCATGCCGCTCCCGCAGCAAATGTAACCGCATGTTGCTCAGCGATACCGACATCAAAATAACGTTCAGGATATTCCTGTGAAAAACGAACCAATCCGGATCCCTCACGCATTGCCGGAGTTATGCCTATTAAACGGGAATCCTGCGCAGCCATATCACACAACCAGTCACCAAATATTTGTGTATATGCAGGTTTTCCTGCTGATTTAGGAATAATTCCTTTTTCCGGATCAAACTTACCCACACCGTGGTACAGAATGGGGTCTTCTTCAGCCACCTTGTAACCAGCACCTTTACGCGTCACTACATGGAGAAACTGCGGGCCATCAAGGAGCTTGATATTATTCAGCGTAGTAATTAAAACATCCAGATCATGGCCATCAATCGGGCCGATATAATTAAATCCGAATTCTTCAAATAAGGTACCCGGCGTTACCATGCCTTTGACATGCTCCTCGGCGCGTTTAGCCAATTCCAGCATAGGCGGGACGACACCCAGCACTTTTTCGCCAGCACGCCGCGCCGTAGCATAGAATCGCCCCGACATCAACTTGGCTAAATAATTGTTCAGTGCGCCGACCGGCCGTGAAATCGACATATCGTTGTCATTTAGAATGACCAGCAAATTGGCATCCATCACACCGGCATTATTCAACGCTTCAAACGCCATCCCCGCACTCATGGCGCCATCGCCAATAATTGCAATTGCACGCCGGTCCGTCTTATTTAATTGCGCAGCGACCGCCATGCCGAGTGCGGCACTGATGGAGGTACTGGAATGTGCGGTGCCAAATGCGTCATACTCACTTTCATCGCGGCGTGGAAATCCGGCTAACCCGCCCTGCATGCGCAACTTACTCATGCCACTTCGCCGGCCGGTCAGAATTTTGTGCGCATAGGTTTGATGCCCCACATCCCAAACAATCTGGTCATGCGGTGTATTAAAAACATAGTGCAGGGCAATGGTTAATTCAACCGTACCCAGATTGGAGGACAGATGCCCTCCGGTTTTCGCGACCGATTCAATGAGAAAACCACGTAATTCCTTAGCAACCTGCGGTAATTTCTTTTGATCCAGTTCACGTAACTGGGAGGGGAAACTAATGGTATCTAACAATGGATACATTCAAAACCTGAAATAAAAATAATGGAGAAATAAGACTCAGAATTTACGTTTAATTATAAAATCGGTTACTTGACGCAATCGTAATGCAGCTTCACCAAAGCTATCTAAAGCCTGATAAGCGTCGTGCTGCAATTTCTCCGCCAATTCACGCGCCTGACTAATACCTAGAATACTGACATAAGTGGGCTTATTATTCTCAGCATCTTTACCGGCGGTTTTACCCAATGTGGCCGTTGTTGCCTCGGTATCCAACAAATCGTCAACCACCTGGAATGCCAGACCAACGCATTTGGCGAAGTGATCCAATTTACCCAACTGATTATTATTTAAACGGTTATTACAACGCGCCCCGAGCATCACAGCAGCACGAATCAACGCACCGGTTTTATGGATATGCATAAATTCCAGCTCTGGCAGGCTTAAAGTTTTGCCAACACTATCCAAATCAAATGCCTGCCCCCCTGCCATACCACGCGAACCAGCAGCTACTGCCAGTTGCGCGATCATCTCTAATTGCGTCCCCGGCTCATCCGCCAAACACTTCTCTGCCAATAACTCAAAAGCCAACGTTTGCAAACTATCCCCCGTCAGCAACGCAGTAGCCTCATCAAACTCTATATGACAAGTAGGTTTGCCGCGCCGCAGAATATCGTCGTCCATGCATGGCAAATCATCATGCACCAAAGAATAAGCATGAATGAGTTCTACTGCCGCGGCAACAACCATCACCCGATCAGTATCTGCAAGTGCAAGTTCTCCGGCTGCAAAAGACAATAGCGGACGTACCCGTTTTCCTCCACCCAGCACTGAATAACGCATTGCTTTGTGTAATCGTTCAGGCACGCAATCTGCGGCAGGTAATCGCGATTCCAGAAGTGTCTCGATACGCGCCTGACAACTGCTAGTCCAGTTCTGAAAATCAGCGCTCATTGTCGGATCCTGTGAAATCTTTTAACAGACCAGCCTCAAGCACGCGCACCTGCTGTTGCGCACCCTGCAGTTTATTCTGACAATATTGCAATAACTCTGCTCCGCGCTGATACGCTGAGAGAGAATCTTCCAGTGACATTTGCCCTGCTTCCATGGCAACCACTATTTTCTCCAGTTCAGCGGATGCTGCCTCAAAACTCTCTGGCTGAGATGAAACAGCATGCTTTGTTGATTTGGTCATAAATACGTAGCCAGCAATAATACAAATATAGAAATAGGTGGTTTTTTTATAAAAAAGCAGATAAAAATAACGCAATAAGCAGTGTCAGGTCAATTCAAATTTAGTAATAACTGCCCCCCCCCGCTTTCTGGAGCTTCTGTTGATTAGTTGCAAACCCGCTTGGATCACAGGCCACATGTGATTGTAGGTGCTTTAATCAAAACAGACTACCCGCACTTTTTCTTTAGCTGGTTTTCAATTTTCACTGCACAAAACAACAATATTGATACATGGTGCTTACTATGGCAAGATACGAGCTTTGATCGGTCTCGTTAAGATCAGGCAAACATTCGACGTTCGATTTGTTACAAAATATAAGCCATTGGCAAAATCGTCATTTGCCTGTTTCATCATTACGACCGCTTATCTCAGCAATATCCCTGGGTAAAGGTTCTCGACACAAGAACCCATTCTGTATTTTCTAATGAACTTAAATTGAGACAACCATGAACGAAATCATTGATCAAATCTCCGGGTATTTTGAAACCGTGCCTTTATGGCCATTTGTCTTATTTGGCTTCTTAGGGTTGGTAGCTGTATTTGTTGAAATTCTTAATCGCAAGCGCCGTGCCGATGCGATTGATAACTTCCGTTATACGATTGAAATAGAACTGGCTGATATGTATCCCCAACATAAACGCTGGCCTAAGAATATCAACATCTACCTCTGCTCGCGGCTGCCTGGAATGCAACAGAATTTTGAAGTTTTAAGAGTATTCCTTCCGCAGGATCGCCTGCTCAGCTACAATACGGACTGGAATAACTTTTGTGATTTCTGCCGCAATATCACTGATGAGAAAATTGCCGCAGCTGAACAATCCTCGGCATCCGATCAATCCGCGGATAAAAAACAATCTATGAATCAAGAGTCAGATCTCAGAGAAGTTTTTCATAAGCTTGTATCGGATTTGTTGAAACACACGCACATATAAAAACTTCTTCGCCATACTTACTTATGTTAGGGAAGCTCTGATTAAGTTGATTACATTCATGGTTCGACAAGCTCACCACGAACGTAATCAATATATTACCGTTCGTCCTGAGCATTCCGAAGGACTTAATTAGAGTTTCCTTAGTAGTGAACAAATATTGGTATAACAATAGACTTTATGCAATTGTCAATGATGTCTGATTGTTTAGAAAGCAGATCAGCGGCTCTTAGTTTCTTAGTTTCAATGCATTTTCATTAAAACCACATCATTCATCTGTCATGAATACACACGATAAACCGGTTGGTTCCAAAATAACGGTGCGCCCGGTAATGACTTATCGTGACATGAGCAAATTCATTGAAATTCCCTGGCACGTCTATGCCAATGATCCTTTGTGGGTACCGCCTTTACGCTTGGAGCGGCGTTTCCATTTTTCCCGTTTCAATCCTTTCTTTAAGCATGGCGAATGGCAGGCGTGGGTCGCTTTTCAGAATGGTCAACCGGTTGGACGAATCAGTGCACAGATCGATTCGCTGCACCAGGAACGCTACGGCGCAGATAGCGGCCACTTTGGCTTGCTGGAATGTATTGACGATTCAGAAGTTTTTGCTGCATTGATACTGAATGCCGAAGCTTGGCTGGCTTCCCGGCAAGTGCGCCATGTGAGTGGCCCGTTCAATCTCTCTATCAATCAGGAGTGCGGTATTCTGGTCGATGGATTTGATACAGCACCGGTCATCATGATGCCGCATTCGCCGCGCTGGTATGGCCGTTTACTGGAAGAACAGGGATATCTTCCTGTCAAAGATTTACTGGCTTATAAGGTCCGGGTCGATTTTGAGATACCTCGTGTCATGCAAGTTATGATCAACCGGTTTTCTTCAAAGATAACATTACGTACATTACAACGTAATAATTTTGATGAAGAAATGGAAACGTTGCGGGATATTTTTAACGACGCTTGGTCCAATAACTGGGGCTTCATTCCCTTTACCCGGGAAGAATTTGCCGAACTGGGCACCAGCCTGCGCCTGTTGCTGCCTGATGAATTCATCCAGATTGCCGAAGTCGATGGCAAAGCTGCGGCATTTATGGTGGGTTTGCCCAATCTCAACGAAGTTTTGATCGAATTAAACGGAAGTCTGTTTCCGTTTGGCTGGCTCAAAATGATCCAAAAGATCAGAAACCAAGAAATACGGACAGGCCGCATACCCCTGATGGGTGTACGCAAACAATTTCACAATACGCCTCTGGGCTTGGCATTGGCTTGCCTGGTCATTGATGCGCCACGTCAAGCAGGAATTGCACGCGGTATTGAAGAAGTTGAGATGTCATGGATACTTGAAGATAACGTCGCGATGCGCAGTATCCTCGACAGTATTGGCAGCGAGCAATACAAGCGTTATCGTATTTATGGAAAAACATTGTGAACGATGCGTCTAATCCTGCACCCCAGCGATTCGTCGCACTGGTTCTGGCTGCCGACCGCACCAACAAAGATCCTATCACACGTCATACCGGTGCAGCTTGTAAGGCCTTTGCACCCGTGAATGGCATTCCAATGGTTATCCGCGTTCTGGATGCGCTGGCGGCTTGCGATTTGGTCACTACAACCATCCTTTGCGGCCCTCCCGAATCCCTGCACTCACATTGTCCGGAATTAAAACAGCGCATTGCTTCCGGGCAAGTTATTTGGATACCGAATTTGGATTCCCCCAGCCGTAGCGCTGAAAGCGGTCTGAATCAAATACCCAGCGATACGCCGGTATTATTAACCACCGCCGATCATGCCTTGCTAACACCCGATATGGTATACAGTTTTCTGCGCGATTCCTTGTCAACCCAGTGTGATGCCACGGTTGGCTTGGTCAGACAGCAAGATATCACCGTCGCATTTCCCGGTTCCAAACGCACTGTTATCCGCTTACGCGACGATGGATTTTGCGGCTGCAATCTGTTCACTTTTAATCCACAAGGACGGGCATTGATCAGATTCTGGCGGCAAGCCGAAGACTTGCGCAAACGCCCCTGGCGATTGATCGCACAAATACTTGGATTCAGAATGGTATTGTCGTATTTGTTTGGATTTCTCACGTTGCAACAAGGATTGCAAGCGGTATCCGAAAAATCCGGGGTAAAAATACAAGGAGTCATGCTTGATGATCCACGAGCGGCCGTCGATGTCGATAAAATAGAAGATTTGGTGCTTGCCGAATCCATACTCAAGCAAAAGCCAAATTTTTTTCACAGTGACATACAATCTATCAAGTGAGTTGTACCTGTTCTTTTCAATGCTATTCGCCAACCATCAGTTACCTGTTGATCATGCAGATTTATGAAATTAGTTGAACGGTATATCGCGCGGGAGATATTGCTGCCGTTCATGGTAGTGATTCTTATTCTGGTCGGTTTATTTGCCAGCTTCAGTAGCGCACGGCTTCTGGCAGGAGCCGTCACTGAAACTTTAGGAATCGCCGCCCTGCTGAAACTGGTATTTCTAAAAACGCTGATTGCACTGGAAGTATTAATCCCCATCGCGCTCTATATCTCGGTCATTATAGGTCTTGGCAGACTCAATAAAGACCAGGAACTGAATGTAATGCGTTCTTTCGGCGTCAGTGGCACGCGCATTGTTCTCACCGTACTGACAGTGGCAATACCGGTTGGTATTGTCAGCGGCATGCTCTCTTCGTATGTCCGCCCTTGGGCTTATGCAGAAAGTTACATTCTGGATGCACAGGCGGAAGCCGAATTAAATACAAACCGGTTTCAGGCAGGGCGTTTTCATGGCAGTGAACGGACGGGCAGAATCGTTTATGTACGCAGCAAGAATGACACCGACAAGCAAATGCAGCATATTTTCCACTATATCAAGAAGCCGGATGGCAGTGAGATTGTCATTGCCAAGCAAGCTCGCCAGATTCAACCGTCAGAACCGGAACAAAGACCGCACATTCGGCTATTCGACGGCATGGTTTATCAATTAACCAGCACAGCAAGCATTGATGATGTCATCCAGTTCAAAGCCATGACTTATTTTATTGATAGTGACTATGTTCTGAATTACCGGCGCAAGGCGGCCGCCACAAGAACACTCTGGGAATCCGATCAGCCGCGTGATATTGCCGAATTGCAATGGCGAATTTCCCGCCCGGTCTCTACAATCCTGTTGGCTCTAATTGCCGCAACATTTATTCGTAGCACACCACGCCAAGATAAAACCGATCGAACGTATCTTATTGCAGCACTCGTTTTCGCCGCCTATTATAATTTTACCGGGTTGGCCAAAAGCTGGGTTGAGCAAGGTGTCGTTGGCAGCATACCGGGAGTTTGGTGGCTTTACCTGCTCATGCTGGCAGCATTGGGTATCTACGCACTGTTAAGACAAAGACAATTTCCGCGCCCACGATGATCATTTATCGCTATATCGCATACCAAGTTCTGATCGGCTTCATG
Organism: Nitrosomonas sp. Is79A3; assembly: GCF_000219585.1. Lineage (NCBI taxonomy): Bacteria > Pseudomonadati > Pseudomonadota > Betaproteobacteria > Nitrosomonadales > Nitrosomonadaceae > Nitrosomonas > Nitrosomonas sp. Is79A3. The sequence continues at coordinate 3,413,076 of NC_015731.1, forward strand.
ATTGCCACCTCGGTTCTGCTTCCTTTATTCAGCTTCTTTGATTTATTAGATCAACTGGACGATGTAGGCAGAGGCACCTATCGCGTCAAAGATGCCTTTCTCTACACAGCAATGCTCTTGCCGCGCAGATTTATTCAGATCGCACCTTTTGTTGCTTTATTAGGCACAGTCGTTGCACTTGGGAAACTGGCCGTGCATTCTGAATTAATCGCTATGCGCATTGCCGGATTGTCACCGCTTCGTATCAGTCTTGCACCATTAAGCGTTGGTATTGTACTGCTGCTGAGCGTCGCGATATTAGAGCAATTTGTGGCACCCCAACTGCAACAAAAAGCGATTACCTATCGAGCTATCGCGCTGGAGCAAAGTGCTGAATTGGGCAAGAATCTGGGAATCTGGACGCGCAACGAGCAAAATATCCTGCGCATTGGCCACATGTTACATGCCAAAAGAGCAGCGGATATTGAAATCCTGCAACTGGACCAGGAAGGTTTCTTAATAAGACATACCTTGGCACAATATGCGGACATTATCGATGACGATATCTGGGAATTAAGCAATGTCGTTGTCAGAACATTTAAAGATGATCAAATTTTAGCAACCCGCTTCAATACATTAAATTGGTCCTCTTTTCTGAATCCGGAAGATATCCTGACGCTCACCAAGCCACCCGAGAGCTTGTCTCCACTCGAATTGGTGCGGCATGTGGAATTTCTCCGCAGCACAGGTCAGGATGCGGATTCCTACGCATTGGCGTTATGGCGAAAAGTTGGCAGCGCACTGATGACGGTAGCCATGCTGCTGTTATCCATTCCATTTGTATTTGGATCAATCCGCACCGGCTTGAGCAACAAACTGGTATTTGCTGCATTGATCGGCATAGCCGTTTACTTGCTGGATCAAATTATTGCCAATGCCGGATTGATATTGCGTATAAACCCTGCATTCATTGCGCTTGCCCCTGGCTTCACCATGATCATTCTGGCCAATGTCTGGTTACGCCGGACTTTTTAACACCGAACTGTTAATGTTGCCACAAAACATCTAAAATCGCGTAGCCTTACGTAACCCATTGCACATCACGTTAATAATTCAATCGTTAATTGCGTTCAGACAGAATCCAATATCCATCACACATGTCGACTTCAACATATATTTATATTTTTGGTGAAAGTGAAATAACCATTTGGGGGCTAACCGGCCGAGAGCGTTTGCAACGCATGTTACAGGCACACGAGCACGCCCTGCTGGTTGATGATGCTGAAAAAATTCCTGCAAGCGCCACTGCTTTATTTTTGAATTCTAATTTTCTATTTGACGCCAGAGTGTTGACTGCGTTGCTCGGATTGGATAAGAAAATCGCCTTATACAACGACGAAGGCTGTCCCGCCGCGATACGCACCGATGGCAATCAAGCACCGCAATTACTCAGGAATCTTAACAATAACAAAAGCCAGAATTACAAATTCGTGTTACTAACCATTCCGCGTATTGGCTTGAAAGATCTGAAAATAGATTTTCAGCAAAATCTGAAAAAGAAAGACCCGCCTTATATTTTACCGGTCAGCGAAGCCAATCGCCCGCTATTGGAACAAGAGCTGTTCTCCGGATCATACAAAGGCGTGACTGATCTGGTCACCAAATGGCTGTGGCCGCTGCCGGCATTCTGGGTGACGCATTATTGCGTACGCCGAGGCTGGCAACCCAATCACGTCACCTATCTCAGCATTGTGCTCGCCATTCTGACCGGACTGGCATTCTGGGGCGGATTTTTCGGGATTGGATTGCTCATGGGATGGTTCATGACCTTTCTCGACACCGTGGACGGAAAGCTTGCACGCGTCACTGTAACTTCCAGCCGCCTGGGGGATGTACTGGATCATGGTTTGGATATTGTTCATCCACCCCTGTGGTATCTGGCGTGGGGAGCCGGTTTGGCGGGCACCCTTACGCCAATCAGCGGCTTGGAGATCATGATGTGGCTCATGTTCCTAGGTTATGTGGGTGGGCGCTTATGCGAAGGCGCGTTCCAGTTTTGGCTGGCATCTTTCGACATGTTCATCTGGCAAAAATTAGACTCATTTAACCGGCTGATTACTGCCCGGCGCAATCCGAATCTGATTCTACTCACGTATGGGTGGTTAACCGATCAACCGGATTTCGGATTGCTGTTAGTCGTCGCCTGGCATGTCATCTCAACGGCGATACTGATATGGCGCTTGATGATCGGCTGGCAAACCAAGCAGAAAGAGGGAACACTGAGATCCTGGCTGCAGGATATCGATCCCGCACGTGACCGGGAAATATGGGCAGTCAAAATATTTACACGCGCGCCGATCAATTTGAGAAAATCCTATTCCGTATCATCCCATTAAGCCACACGCAGCAACGCTCAATGACATCACAAGCACGGATTGATCGCCTGAAAACCGGAACAGCCAAAATCGGCTGCCTGATTAATCCAATGGGCGGCCAGACGCGCAAACGCCAACCGGCTATCCGGCAAGCATTGCATGAAATACCCGGCATCATGGTCTGCGAAGCTACGGATGCAATCACTTTTAAAAGCGCCATTGATCAGCTAATACAAGCAGACATCGATTTACTGGTGATTGTCGCCGGCGACGGCACGACGCATGCGATACTCGGCAATCTGTTTAAATTATTAGCACCCGAAAAATGGCCGGTGCTGATGGTCATACCCGGCGGCACCACCAATATGACGCCACTGGATCTGGGCATACAGGGCAAACCCGAACAAGCATTGCACCGCTTGCGGGATTATCTGTTAAAACCATCAACACCTACGCTGGTGCAGCGCCCGGTGCTACGAATCGAACAGACTGGAATGCCTCCCATTTACGGCATGTTCTTCGCGATTGGGCTGGTGGCGCGCGGCGTGAAATTTTCGCGCAGCCCGGTCAAACAACTGGGAATCACCGGCAGCATTTTTACGTTTCTGATCATGCTGCGATCACTCATTGGCATCATTATCGATATGCTACTTGGCCGCCAGCAAAGCGAGTGGGCGCCGGTCAATATGACAATGACGGAAGCGAATGGACGAACCCATCACGGCACTTATCTGTTTGCACTGGTCAGTGCCTTGGATCGTTTGTTACTCAACATCCGTCCGTATTGGGGTAAGGAACCCGCACCGCTTCATGTCACTTGGGTCAATCAACAACCTAAGCATCTGTGGCGTTCGGTATGGCCATTGCTATCAGGCGGCGGCCAAGTGTTACAAGAAACCGATGGCTACTATAGCCATAATACCCATTCCTTGACCTTGCAAATGGACGATGAATATATTGTGGACGGTGAATTGTATCGATCTGCAAGCCCACATGAACCTTTGCGAATTTCCGCGACGGATCCCGTAACATTTTTTTTACCCGAGGACACCACGATTTCCATGACCAGATCCAAAGCCACATCCGCTGTGCAACTGCCTGTTCGATTGATTAACGAAGTGGCTTGGGAAAGCAAAAAGGCGGTATCGCCGGATCTCGTTCCTTTGGTGGATGCACTCATCATGCGCTTCGGCACATCACTGGATGCGGTGATTCTGTACGGTTCCTGCTTGCATTCCGCCATCAGTCTGGAAGAAGGCATTGTCGATCTGTATGTCATTGTTGATAGCTACCACAAGGCTTATCCCGAGCGTTATTTGGCCAATTTAAACGCCTGGCTGGCACCCAATGTTTTTTATCTGGAAATCCCGCATCAGGAAAGAACGTTACGCGCCAAATACGCCGTCATTTCTACCGGTGATTTTGCGCGCGGCGCGCAATTCTGGTTTCATCCGTATATCTGGGCGCGCTTTGCGCAACCCTCGCGGCTGCTCTACTGCCGTGACGATTCCGTACGGGAGCGTATTTATGCGGCACTGGCGCATTCGGTCGTCACCTTTCTAAAATCCGGCGTACCGGCACTCGAGGCAGGCATACTCGATGTCGAAGAAATCTGGACCCGTTGTCTGACGCTCACCTACGCTGCCGAATTACGTGCAGAGCGAGAAACACGTGCACGCCACCTGGCGCAGGTTAACCTGAGTGCACTAATCCGCCTGACAGAAGTGGCAGCCCCCATGCTGACAGGAATATTGGAAAAACAAGAAAACGGAAAATATCGCTGCCTGACCACTCCGGAAACACAACGGCAAGCGCTCTGGCTCTGGCGGCTGCGCCGCTGGCAAGGAAAGATCCTGTCGATCCTGCGATTATCCAAGGCCACACTTACTTTCAATAATAGCGTCGAGTACGCTGCCTGGAAAATAGAGCGGCACACGGGTGTCAGAGTGGAGATTACCCCGATGCTGCGTCGCCACCCTATCCTATGGGGTTTAAAAGTAGCCTGGCGGTTGATGCGACGGGGTGTATTGCGCTAAGTACAGTCCAGTACTGTGCTTCAAAAGATAATAAAGATCAACAATCTACGGACTTTTTAATGGAGACAAACATGAATTATCTGTATCGGCTACTCGTTCTTTCATTATTCTTGATGCTGACAGCTTGCGCCACGATGTATCTCGAGGGCCTGGAGAAAGTTGGCATTCCGAAACGCGACGTGATGGTATACCGGGTTGAAAAAGCGCGCGACACACAGGAAGAAACCAAAGAACAATTTAAGTCCGCCCTGGAACAATTCACCGCCGCAACCAATTTTCAAGGCGGCGATCTGGAAGCCACTTATAAAAGGCTGAACGAAGCCTATGAAGCCAGTGCCGCTAAAGCCGAAGAAGTCAGAAGCCGCATCGCCGATATTGAAAGCGTCTCTGAAGCGTTATTTACCGAATGGAAACAGGAAATCACGCAATACAGCAGCGCCGCGCTGAAGCAAAGCAGTCAGAAAAAACTCGACGCCACGCAAACGCATTACCGTCAGCTAATCGCTTCGATGAAACAGGCGGAAGGCAAAATTGAACCGATCCTCACCGTGTTTCACGATCAGGTCATGTTCCTCAAACACAACCTCAACGCACGCGCTATTGCTTCACTCAAAGGTGAATTGGGTACGATTAAATCAGACGTATCCGCGCTGGTTGTTTCCATGGAGCAATCAATCAATGAAGCGAATGCGTTTATCAGCACGATGGAAAAATAAACCATCTCAAAGCAACCTTGGAATAACTGTCATTCCGAGCGCAGCGAGAAATCTATAGCGTTGATTGCCAAAGATTCCCCACAGCGTCCGGAATGACAAACGGGTTTATTCAATAGCTCCTAACGATAGAGGCACGTCTGTGGCACTCAAACCCACCATCTACAAATTTAAAATTGCACTGACCGACCTCAATCGTAATTATTACGATACGCTCAACCTGACCATTGCCCAGCACCCCTCCGAGACGCTTGAGCGCATGATGGTGCGTATGCTGGTGTTTTGTATCAATGCACAGGAATCCCTAGCGCTCAGCAAAGGATTGAGTACCGTAGAAGAGCCCGACCTATGGGCACATACCCCGGATGGCCGGATTGCTTTATGGATCGATGTCGGAGAACCCGCCCCGGATCGAGTCAAAAAAGCCACCCGGATCGCACAAACCGTCAAAGTGTATAGCTTTAACTCCAAATCGAATGTCTGGTGGATGCAGGAAAAAGCAAAATTCAACGAACTGACCGCCGCCATTTTCCAGTTTCAATGGCCAAACATTCAGGCACTAGCCAAGTTGGTACAACGCACGATGGATATCTCCGTCACGATTACTGAGGAATCAGCTTATGTGGCGGCGGAATCTGGGGAATGTGAGGTAAATTGGGGGACATTAAAGGCTGGCTGATTCTTGTAGGATTTGAAGCGATCGTCATTCCTACTTAGAAACCTCGAATCAGAGAAATGAGTAAAGGAAGCAAAACTCAGTGAACTATTGTTCTATTCTCTGAAACTGAGTTTTATATAGCGTCATCTTTAGGCATAAATTCTTCACAAAAACCGCTAGAAGTTTTCTCCTCTATGGTAAAACTAGAGCGCACCGAATCCTGATTTCGCCAAAGCTTCCGAAACATCGGTAAGGGAAAAGACGTCAAAATGGCGTCCATCCTGTAAGCTAGCAATAGCCTCGGAGACATACTTTTTGTCATCCTCACTAGTAACCAATATCCAAATCGCAAGCTTACTTAGAATTTCATTAAATAATTCAATTTGTTCTGATGAAACGATACCGGTCTTTACACGCTGCTCCAAACTACCAATACGTTCGGAAAGAATGTCCAGAACTGTTCTGACTCTCCAAAGCACTGCTTCAGGACGAAGAGCAGTAAAATTGCCAAAATATATTCCTTGCATCCCACTGAAATCATTAAGAAATGAAAATCCAAGTGGACGACCAAGTTCGTATAAGTTTCTCTCTCCTTGCTCTGAAAGTGTAGCCACCAGAGCACCTTTCGTAAGGAGAAAGCTGCTTAGCAATTGATCAATAGGAACTTCTGATGATGACTTCTGAGTAGTGACTGTGATTGCTTGATCAATGGCTTCAGATGCAAGGCGTTCAAAATCCCTAGTACTGTACTTGATTGTATCTAGCCCTGCTACGTTGAAAGGTAACTTCTGGTTTCCTCTTTGAAATGGTATCACGTATTTATTGAAGCCGAGCATGAGGCCATATTCCATATTTACGTTTGCGTTCGGTATTTCTGCAGCTGCGGTCTCTTCATTATTCAGGAGGACAATGCAAAATTGTGATGTGATTATTTTCGAGCAAATCTTTGCACAGTATGCGTTTTGACCTGGAGCTAAGGTGCCGCCGGCCTGGATTGCTTGAACTCCGCGCTCCTCAAGTAGTTTGCTGAGCAATGACATCTCGAGCGTGCTTTCATCAAATCCATATGCGATGAAACAAGTTCGAGTCGAAGAAAAGACAAAATCGCAACGTGGAAGTCCAATGACGCAAGTTTCGTGCTTGCGAATGGTAATATCCATATAATTCCTTTGAAAGAAGTGAGAGCTTTGTGACTTAACTAAGATTAGGCATGCTTCACATAAAATACAAATTTACCAAATCAATGAAGTGCGCGAAGTTATAACCCATTTATCTCAAAGTAACAAACACATCAATTCAATCAATACAAACCGTCTCCGCAATATGCCGGAAAATAGAATTGGCCGAAAAACCAAACCAATCCCGGGATTCATCATGATGCGCGCCGATTACCATGCCTTTGGCTTCTTTATCCGGATACAACAGCATCGTGATTGAACGGGCTTTGTGATAAGTGCAGTCAAATTCATACAATGTTTTGACTGCATGGTGCCCGCCTTTTTGCGTTTCATCGTAGCTGGATAACACCCAGATTCTTCGGAACTGGCCGTTTTTTTGCAAGGTCTCCGGGTCAAAGTAATGCGCTTCGCCGGGTTTGGCAGCAGCATCGGCTTTAATCCACTTGGCTTGCACAGTTGTAACAGCCATCAGCAGAAACAGTACCATTAAACATTTTTTCATAATTAATCGCTATAATTGGCTTGTCCAATCTGTTTTTCTTTCCCCGGAATTTCCAAGCAATGGGTAATCCGTATAGGCTTCGTGCCTTTCTGCAACAAAGTCACAAAAGTAAATCATTTTGCCATTAAAGTGTTCCAACTGCTGGTGTTTTCAACTATTCTTAGCATCCATCCGGCCTAGTGATGTGAGGTTCTGTATCGCAGTTTCTCAATGGAATGACACGATGACGTGCACGTTATGAATGTAACAGGCCGTTGAAAAACGTATTCGAGGCAGCCGATGCAAGGCAAAAACAGGCGAAAAAGCGCAGTTTATGCATAATAAATGAGCATTTTGAGTCTGTTTTTAACACCGCAGCGGCAACGCAGATAGTTTTTCAACGGCCTGCTGGAATGAAAGTATATTCTTGGGTTCAATAAGTACTAGCAATCTACAGCTTTATGAATAGCCTTAATCTGGAGTTAACTATGGAAGAACTAAATCAAGCCTGGGTCATGTTAAAGCTGGGTGGAATTATTATCATTCCACTATCTTTACTGGCGGTTATCGCTCTGGCAATCATGCTTGAAAAAGCATTTATCTATTGGCGTTACGCGCGCCTTTCCAGCGATTTGCTCAATCTTGTCGAAACGTATGGCTTCAAGTGGAACGACCTGGAAAAAATCCTTTCCGGGCTGGATAAGCGTCATTATTACAAGCGCTTCTTTGAAGTGGTGATTTCCAACCGGCATAAACCGGCATGGTGGACGGAATCGCGCGCTGCCGATGAAGCGCAAATCATTGAAGAATCCTTGTCGCGCCGGCTTTGGGCTTTAGAAACCATCGTCACAGCCGCACCGTTGCTTGGATTGGTCGGAACCGTGGTCGGTATGATGCGTGCTTTCCAGGTGATTGGCAGCGAAGGCATTGTTAACCCCGCGGCGGTCACCGGCGGTGTTGCAGAGGCGCTGATTGCAACCGTGGTGGGCCTGGCGATTGCGCTGGTGGCCTTATTTGGGTTCAATTATTTTTCCCGCTTACAATCACTGACATTGGATGAAATGGAACGCCTGGGTACGCGGCTGATCGATAACATCCGCCTGGATCAACAGGATAATACCCATGAAGCTCCGTAAATCCCGCGTGATTCATAAAGGTAAGATAGAAATCATCCCGATGATCGACGTGATGTTTTTCTTGCTGGCGACATTCATGCTGGCTTCTTTATCGATGCAGAAACTGGATTCATTGCAGGTTGATTTGCCCGAAGGCCAAGCTGAGAAGCTCAGTGCGGAAAAGCCTGTTACTCTGACACTGACCAAAGACAGTAAAATCTTCATCAATCAGACGGCGGTTACGCTAGAAACGCTGGCCACAACACTCAAGCCGTTACTCGCAGACTCCAAACAGAAGCTGATTGTGTCCGCGGATAATGATGCACCGCAAGGTATTGTCGTGCAGGCCATGCTCCGCGCCCGATCCGCCGGTGCCCAGCATTTTCTGATCGCGGTCAAACATAAATAGCACAGAAAAGAATGGTAAGTTCCAGATCGAGAGAAATTCGCCTGTGGTGGCCATTGCCACTGGCTGCGCTCGTCTGGCTGTTGCTTATCTGGGGATTGGGGTTTTTCTTGTCAATTCCCGAAGTAGAAATTGAAACACCACCCCCAATTGCTGCCAGCTTTATCGATTTGAACGAAACAGAGGATGCCAAGAACTCGCTGCCCGCTTCTCCGCAATCTGCCCCAACGCCACCACAGGAGAAACCTAAACCTGTCGAGGAAGCGAAACCGGCACCGAAATTACCGCCGCTTCCCGCTCCAAGTCCGCCATCACGTTCACAACCCAAGCCGAAAGCGGCTGAGAAGCCCAGCAAACCCACGCCCACCCAGCCTGCCAAAGACAAGGTAATCACTAAAACGCCGCCAAAAGCGCCTCCAGATACAGCTACCGATCTGTCTGATTATATTAATCAGGCCAAAGCGCGCCGCCGAGCGGAAGGACTTTTTGATAATGATGAAATGGCAGCGAACACTGCCGCGCCGCAACCCACTGCCGATGAAATCCGTATGGCCAACGTCAGACGCAACCTTCAGACTCCCGGCACCAGTGGCATATTTCAAATTCTTAGAATAGGTCCGCGCACGGCTGAATTCTCTTTCCGCGCCTGGACAACGGGTCAAAGTAACCCCCGGCTGCAAACGATCCAAGTGGAAGCCGGACCGGATGGCAATGTTGAACTGGCCATGATTCGCCGGATGATCCAATTAATTCGTGAGCATTACAAAGAAGATTTCAACTGGGAATCACACCGTCTGCACCGTGTCGTCGTGTTATCCGCACGCGAGAAAGATTCAGCGGGACTGGAAGATTTTCTGATGCGCGAGTTCTTTATTAATCCGGTACGTTAACCGTATTGAGATCAGTCAATCCCAGGAATCTGGAATTCATTCTGATCAGCCGATAAACCGGCATGCGTGAAAAATGCTTCGCTCAACTTTGAAACCGGAACGTCCTGGCATTCCAGATTGGCGACCAATTGGTTGTTTTTCTCAACGGCAACGCCGTCTTTTACGCCCCAACCCTTGCCAATCGCGGCATATACAATGTAATGGTGCAGCCCGTTGATAAAGCGCAGATAACCCCCGCCACCGCCAGCAAACATCAGGGTTCTGGCTTGAATGGATTGAGAAGCCGGAGCAGCTTCGGTCAAATCCGGGAATGCCAGTTCGAGCGCACCTTTTTGCCCGAACCGATACTGCAGATAGCCTTTGCTAGCTGAAAAATCATTGGAAGCACACACTGAAACTGTTTTTTTACCGAGCGAACAAGAAAAGATAACTTGTTCATGCGTGTCACAAAGTGATTCTGCCGCCCAAACAGGTAAGGCGGTTAGCGTGAGCAGGCCGCACAGACAGACAAAAGCGTTTAGCTTCAAGCCAACAGCAAATAATAATTATTAAAATGCTTGATACGATCGTCTAGACCGATGACCCCACCGTTCACTTTTTTAGTTATTTTTGTCACCACGTCATCGCTTGATCCTTCATCGGCCAATTGATTAAGTAAACGAATATTCCAGAACCAGGCAGCTGACAGGAGTGGATATTTTGAAGCCACCAAATCAGGATTATTCAAAATATCATCGTTGACGGTTTGAGCAAACTTGCTGTAATTGTCTTTTCCGGTCAGTTGGATATAACCTCTTCCCCGGTATTTATAGCCTTCTTTGCTGGCTTCGTCGCCATTGCCCATTCTGCCGCCATAAACCCGTGATGCAATTTTCTCTGGCTGGCGCGCATAACTATCCGCCAAATTATCAGGAAAGTATTTTGGAAAGGTCTTTTTTAACCCATCGGCAGAATAGTTTAAGTTCTCCTCACGCGCTTTAAAGTCCATACTTTCATGAGCACATTGCGCCAGAAAGTGCGCCAGGCGTAGTGGCGTATTGATAGCGAACTTCTCGGCGCAATCTGGAATTTGATCGAGCACGGCATCCGGAATGCGGGTTTTCAATCCATCTATTGATAACATCATGGCACCTCCAATGATTTAATAGAGTTAAATAATCGACCCAAGTACAATTGAAACATAGCCCCTAATAATATAATAGCAATCTTTAGAGCCACCGTTTCCTATGTCCACGATTAAGCCGCTTCCCGAGTTATTGATTAACCAAATCGCCGCCGGTGAAGTGGTCGAACGCCCTGCTTCGGCACTCAAGGAAATTCTGGAAAATAGTGTCGACGCAGGCGCAAAGAAAATTACCGTGCAGCTCCAACAAGGCGGCGTCAAGCAGATTCGCGTCATGGATGACGGCACGGGCATCGCCAAAGAGGAGTTACTGCTGGCCTTGACGCGCCATAGCACCAGCAAAATCAGCACACTGGAAGATTTACACAAAATCACCAGCCTGGGCTTTCGCGGCGAGGCGCTGGCAAGTATCGCCGCCGTATCGAGACTGACATTAGCCAGCCGCCAAGCCGGGCAAAGTCATGCCTGGCAGATACAGGTCGATGGCAAATCGGTCTCGCAGCCAGAGCCTTCTTCGCTGACAAGCGGAACAACTCTGGATGTGAACGATTTATATTTCAATATCCCCGCACGGCGCAAATTCCTAAAATCGGAAGCCACTGAGCTTGCGCACTGTGACGAGGTATTCAAACGTATTGCGCTGTCCCAAGCCGGTATTGAATTTGTATTACAACATAATGGCAAAGTGCGCCGCCAGTTACGCGCAGCCAATTCAGCGCAACGAATCCAATCAATACTGGGCGAAGAATTCGGCCAAACCGCTGCGTTTGTCGACGAGCGATCTACAGATATTTATCTGCACGGCATGGTGGCGCTACCAGCCTATGCACGGTCATCACGGGATGCACAATATTTTTTCGTGAATAACCGTTTTGTCAGCGACAAACTGATCTCGCACGCCCTGCGCGAAGCCTATCGGGATGTATTGCATTTGGACAAACATCCGGCTTTTGTTCTGTTTCTGGATGTCGACCCGGAAAGCGTTGATGTGAATGTGCATCCGACAAAGACAGAAGTCCGTTTCCATGAATCACGCGCGCTGCATCAATTCATTTTTCATGCAATCAACAAGGCACTGGCTTCGCCGAACAAAGAAATAAAAACCGGCGAATCGATACAAGCAACGCAGTCATTCCCTGCTTACCCCAGAGCAGCCCCTACTCAGCCCAATGCCGTGTCGCAACCGGCAAGCTTTTATCGCACGTTATTTGGCACGGAGACTGGTTCATACCAACCGGCACCGATAAACACAGCGCCTGTCACACCCATAGAAAAATCGGATCAGCCCGCCTCAGTGCAAAAAGAACAGGACAGCCACCCGCTCGGTTTCGCGCTGGGACAACTGCACGGCGTTTATATTCTGGCGCAAAATACGCGCGGCCTCGTGGTTGTTGACATGCACGCCGCGCATGAGCGGATTATGTACGAGAAACTCAAGCAGGCGCTTGATCATCATGAAATACCGATGCAGCCGCTGCTGATTCCGGTCACTTTTTACGCCGATGGCCTGGAAGTCGCCGTGGTGGAAGAAAATCAGACAACGCTGGATCAATTGGGATTCGAAATCGCGATCCTATCACCCATCACACTGGCAGTCCGCGCAGTCCCGGCGACGCTACAACACGCCGACATTGCGCAACTCACGCACGATATCTTGCGCGAAATCCGCGAATACGGCGCCAGTCAGATTCTAACCGCCAAACGCAACGAAATACTCGCCACCATGGCCTGCCACGGCGCAATCCGCGCCAACCGCAAACTGACTGTCGAAGAAATGAACGCCTTGCTGCGCGAAATGGAAACCACCGAACGCGCCGGCCAATGCAACCATGGCAGACCCACCTGGTTTGAGACCAATCTTGCTGACTTGGATAAATTGTTTATGCGGGGAAAGTAAATTGATTCTGGTTAATTTATTTTCTTTGCGATATAGCGAGTTTTAACAAATTGAGGTTAAATGTATAACAGTAGCCTAAAGTTCTTTTTCTTAAAACTAATAGAAAGGGGGGTGTGATGGTTGATGATAAAAATACAATTCCTGAGAGGAAGGCATCCATCGGAGAGTGGATAGAAGCTAATTGGCCATGGATTGCCGCTCATATTTTTAACTTATTGTATGCCTTGATAAACTCTCCTCCAGAAGGTGGCATTCAAATACTTTCAGTAGTTATCTTTATGTGCATCATTTTCGTGCAAATCTATACTGATCCGATCAAACCGCTACCCCTAGAAGGATCAGACCCGGAAGAGAGAAATAAAATAGAAGAAAAAAGATCCCAGCAGCGGAATAAATGGATGAAATTTGCTTACAGTTTTATGTTGCTATCACTGTTCTTAACTTTCTATCCATTTATTAATCCTCTTTTTAGTTCTTATAAGCAGCCATCTAATAAACAGTCTGAGATTGTATCTGATAAGCCGTCTAAGCCTATATCTGACAAACCATCTGAGATTGCACCTGATAAGCAGTCTAAGCCTATATCTGATAAACCGTCTGAGACTGCATCTGACAAGCAATATCTCAAAACACTTCGTGAACGACCAATTGCTGTATTTATTGGTTGCACCCTGGATAGCGAAGCAAAGAATTTACGTTGCGAGTTCAAAGATAAATCTCAACCACCTGCACCTATTGCACCTACACCTGCACCTGATGCTAAACCAGCACCTGCTACTGCTGGCTCAGCAGCAGCTAGTTTTGGTTATGCATGGGTTATAAACATCGGCGGATATGTAAAAAAATGTACTAATAATGAGGATGAGGATGGTTTCGGAAAGTCAGTTATCTGTGAGGTAAAAGATGGATTGCTTGTTCCGCTCTATTTTATCATTATGGCTTTGATGGGAGGCAGTATCAGCTTGACCAGACGGCTACCCGAACTTCAAAAGCAGGCCGGTTCAGAGCATATCGCCACCGAGAAGCAACCAAAATTATCGCAATACGAATTTCGTGAACATTTGATATTTCAAATGGTGCAATTTATTTCAGCGCCTTTTCTTGCGATTCTTGCGTACTATCTCATTGAACCCAGCAATACGACCAATGCTGTCGTTTTGGCATTTACCGCTGGATTTGCATCAGAAACGATCCTGCTTATGGTGCGATCCATCGCCAATAAGATAACCCCGGAAAACAATGCTGCGCCACAGTACGGTGCTGTTACCGGCGTTGTTACATGGAATGATAAAGATCCTAGCTTAAGAAAGCCTGCTGAGAAAATCGAAGTATCTTTGTCCGGATCACCTCAAATACAATCAATCACTGACGCGCAGGGGTTTTATATACTGGGTAATGTACCAGTTGGAGATCATAGCATCCTATTTACCAGCACGGAGAGCGTGGAAACAAAAGAGATCGTGAAAATTGATCGTGCCCAAGCGATTATTAAAAAGAATATAACCATTGAGAAGAAGGCATAGCCCCGTGTTTCAGGCTCACTTCTAAGCTATTGTGTGAAATGACAGCAGGATTGGGAAATTTACCCTGTAACTAAAGTGCGTAACTAGCGCAAAATCTTGCGTTAGTTACGCACCCCAATCCTTTTTTTGCTAATCAACCATACAACTGCCGCTTCAAGCCGCAACGATTCAATATGATTGCGCTGATTTCCTCAATCGAAATGCGGGTTGTATCCAAATAGGGAATATTGCATAAACGAAACAACGATTCCTGCCACTGAATTTCCCGCTGGCATTGCGCCAGTGAAGCGTATTGGCTATTCGGGCGGCGTTCCTGCCGGATAAAATGTAGTTGGGCGGGGGTCAGCGTCAAACCAAATAATTTGCTTCTGACATTTTCCAATACCTTCGGCAACTGTTGTGAGGACATATCTTCTTCCGTCAGCGGATAATTCGCCGCGGCGATGCCGTATTGCAGTCCCAAATATAGGCAGGTGGGCGTTTTACCGGAACGCGAGACACCGGTCAGAATAATGTCGGCTTCGGCGAAATTCTTCGGATTAACGCCGTCATCATGCGCCAACACGTAATTGATAGCGGCAATCCTTTTGAAATAGGACAAGTGATGTTGCAAGCCATGAGAACGTCCAGCCATGCGGGCAAAGGGCTGGTGCAATTCTTCCTCGATTGAGCGGACAAATGTTTCAAAGAAATCGAATAGGCGACAATTCGCTTGTTTAATGACTTCCAGAATTTCCGGTTTCAGCAAAGTACTAAACACCAAAGGCCGATGTCCGTCGCACTCGGCAGCGTGATTAATCTGCGCTAACACGGCTTGGGCATTCTCGATATCGTCGAGAAAAGGTACGTTGATCGTTTCCCATTCAATACCGTCAAACTGCGTCAGCAAACTGTGCCCGAGTGTTTCCGCAGTAATGCCGGTACGATCGGATAAATAGAAAACCGTGCGTTTTTGCTGCGTCATTGTTTGCCCAGATTTGCCAGATCAAGCCAGGTTTGCATCACCGAATCGGGGTTCAGCGACAGACTGCTGATGCCTTGCTCATAGAGCCAGGCGGCAAAATCAGGATAATCCGAAGGCCCTTGCCCGCAGATACCGATATATTTACCCTGCTTGTGGCAAGCATCAATGGCCATTTTCAGTAATTTCTTCACGGCGGGATTGCGCTCATCGAACACATGGAAAACCAAACTGGAATCACGATCAATACCGAGTGTGAGTTGGGTCATGTCATTGGAACCAATAGAGAAACCATCGAAGTACTGCAGAAATTCTTCCGCGAGTAACGCGTTGGAAGGAATTTCGCACATCATGATCAAGCGTAAACCATTCTTGCCGCGCACCAATCCTTGTGATGCCAATAACGCGACCACTTGTTCTGCTTCTTCGAGTGTCCGGCAAAAGGGAATCATGATCTCAACATTGGTCAGGCCCATGTCGTCGCGGACTTTACGTAAAGCGCTGCATTCGAGCTCAAAACATTCCCGGAAAGTTGCCGCAAGGTAGCGCGATGCGCCCCGGAAACCAATCATCGGGTTTTCCTCCTGGGGCTCGTAGCGGCTGCCCGCAATCAGATTCGCATACTCATTGGACTTAAAATCGGATGTGCGCACAATCACAGGATGCGGATAGAAAGCAGCGGCTAACGTGGCGATGCCTTCGACCAATCTTTCCACATAAAAGTGAACGGGGTTTTCATAACCCGCGATTCGGCTGCTAATTTCGGCTTTCAGTGCATCGGGTAATTGATCAAACTCCAAAAGCGCTTTGGGATGGATGCCAATCATGTTGTTGATAATGAATTCCAGTCGGGCCAGCCCGACGCCTTGATTGGGGATGCGGGAAAATGTAAAGGCATGCGATGGGTTACCTACATTCATCATGATTTTTACTGGCAAATCAGGCAATTGACCGGTATCCGCCGTGGTATGCTCGAATGGCAATAGCCCTGCATACACATAACCGGAATCGCCTTCGGCACAAGAAACCGTGACTTGCGCCCCCGCCGCGATATGTGCTGTCGCATTGCCACATCCGACCACCGCAGGAATCCCCATTTCCCGTGCAATAATGGCCGCATGACAAGTGCGCCCGCCGCGATTGGTAACAATCGCAGAAGCCCGCTTCATAATCGGCTCCCAGTCCGGATCGGTCATTTCGGTAACCAGCACATCGCCGGACTGAACTTCGTGCATCTGCTCAATACCCATGATCAGGCGGGCTGTTCCCTGGCCAATTTTATGTCCGATTGCCCGGCCTTCTGCGAGCACTTCTCCCTTGTCACTGAGTTTGAATCGCTCTATGACTTGGTTAGCGCGGCTTTCCACAGTTTCCGGGCGAGCTTGTACAATGTACAATTGGCCATCCAGTCCATCCAGCGCCCACTCAATGTCCATCGGGCGGCCATAGTGTTGTTCAATAATCAGCGCTTGACGCGCCAACGCTTCCACCTGGCTGTCCGATAACGAGAAACGCATGCGGCGATCCATTTCTACATCACGCGTAAGCGTGAGCGCATCGTTGGCGCCTTTTTTATCGCCATAAATCATTTCAATGGCTTTCGTACCTAAACGCCGCGAGAGAATTGCCGGACGACCGGCAGTCAACCCGCGCTTGTACACATAGAATTCATCCGGATTAACGGTACCCTGCACAATGGTTTCGCCCAGTCCATACGCAGCGGTGATAAAAATCGCATCGCGGAAACCGGATTCGGTATCCAGCGTGAACATCACGCCACTGGCGCCCAGATCGCTGCGCACCATTTTCTGAATCCCGGCGGACAGATATACTTTGTCGTGCGGAAAATGTTGATGAACCCGATAAGCAATGGCGCGGTCGTTATACAGTGAAGCAAATACCACTTTGATCGCTGCAAGAATCTGATTCAACCCATGAACATTCAATAACGTTTCCTGCTGACCGGCAAATGAAGCATCGGCCAAATCCTCAGCCGTTGCTGATGAACGCACTGCAAAAGAAACCGCATCATCCCCGCTGCCTGCTGCCAGTTTTTCGTAGGCTTCTGACACTGCTTGTAAAATAGTATCCGGTAGCGTGGCATCGAGCACCCAACCGCGAATTGCTTTACCGGCGGCGGTCAGCGCATTAATGTCGTCAATATCCAATCCATCCAATATATGGTTGATACGATCAACGAGCCCATTGGCAACCAGAAACTCCCGATAAGCCTCTGTCGTGGTCGCAAAACCTGCCGGCACGTTCACACCAGCCTGTGAAAGGTGGCTGATCATTTCTCCCAGCGAGGCATTCTTACCACCAACCAAGCCTACATCGTGCATCGTCAATTGATCAAACCAGGCGATATATCCAGTCATAGAAAACTCCTATCAACAAATTCGATGATACCTTATTCGTTTTTTAACAAAGGACAATGTCCAGAAATCGCATGGCGGCACGATAAATCTTCAAGGTAATCAGATGCCTGCCGCAAATACTCTAAGAATGTCTCCGCCACAATCGACAATTGCTTGCCGGATGGATAAGCAAAATACCAGTGACGTTCAATCGGAAATCCTTCAACATCAAGTATTGCAAGCTGCCCCATCGGCGCATCCAGGGCCAGGGTATGCCGAGACAAGACGGCAATACCCAATCTACCGACAATAGCCTGCTTAATCGCCTCGTTGCTGCCCAGTTCCATGCGGACTTTCAATTTATGACCATGTTCCAGAAAAAAACGTTCTGTCGCCATCCTCGTTCCGGAGCCCGGCTCACGCATGATAAAGGGTTCATCACAGATGCGCTCAATGCTGATCTTTTTTTCGCGAGACAGTGGATGATCGGCCGATGCCAGAACAACCAGCGGATTGTCCAAAAATTCTTCCGCTACGGCATCAATGGCGTCCGGAACTTGGCCCAAGATATAGAGATCGTCTTGATTACCGCTTAATCTTTCCAGAACACGCTCGCGATTCGTCACTATCAGTGCAACGTCTATGCCGGAGTATTTCTGGCAAAACATGCCCAATAAACGTGGCGTGAAATATTTTGCGGTGGTCACTACCGCAAGCCGCAGTTTTCCTGATTTCAAGCCTTTCATATCCGATGCGATCATTTCAAAACGGGAAAAATGTTCAAAAATACCCAGGCAGGTTTGATACAGCTCTTTTCCTGCATCGGTCAGATAAATTTTTTTACCGATTTGTTCAAACAAAGGCAGGCCAATCTCATCCGTCAGTTTCTTGATTTGCATCGATACCGTCGGCTGCGTCAAGAATAGCTCTTCGGCTGCACGAGTAAAGCTTTTCAAGCGAGCAATCGCTTCAAATACTTCAAGTTGCCGTAACGTGCTGTGACGCATGAGTCTCTCCTTTTATTATCTGCCAATAAAGATCTATCATAGATATAAATCTATCGCAATAATAGAAACATTTGATTGTTATTTATAGTTCAAAAATTCTACTATATTTTCACCCGCTGATGTCTACTTCCTAACTAAAGTTTATAGCGTGGGTTTTTCAATAACTTGGAGAAAATTATGGCTTCAGAAACCATGAAAGAAGGTAAAGAACGTTACAAATCCGGTGTCATTCCGTACAAAAAAATGGGTTACTGGGAACCTAGCTATGTACCCAAAGACACGGACGTCATCGCGCTGTTTCGCATCACGCCTCAACCGGGGGTAGATCATGAAGAAGCAGCGGCAGCAGTCGCAGGTGAATCTTCTACGGCGACATGGACCGTGGTATGGACTGATCGGCTAACCGCATGCGAACTTTATCGTGCCAAAGCATACAAGTCTGAGCTTGTTCCCAATACAGGGCCGGGCACTAAAAACGAAGCACAATACTTTGCATATATCGCCTATGATATTGATCTATTTGAAGAAGGCTCGATCGCAAACTTAACCGCTTCTATTATCGGTAATGTATTTGGATTCAAAGCGGTCAAAGCCCTGCGTCTGGAAGACATGCGCATTCCCGTTGCTTACCTCAAGACCTTCCAAGGTCCTGCAACCGGTATCGTGGTAGAACGTGAACGTTTAGATAAATTTGGTCGTCCACTGCTTGGCGCCACGACCAAACCAAAGCTGGGTCTTTCCGGACGTAACTACGGGCGCGTTGTATACGAAGGCCTTAAAGGCGGTCTGGATTTCATGAAAGACGATGAGAATATTAACTCACAGCCTTTTATGCACTGGCGTGATCGTTTCCTGTATTGCATGGAGGCAGTGAATAAAGCATCTGCGGCCACGGGTGAAGTCAAAGGGCATTATTTGAATGTGACGGCCGGCACGATGGAAGACATGTATGAAAGAGCAGAGTTTGCAAAATCTCTGGGCTCAGTCATTGTCATGATCGATCTGGTGATCGGTTATACCGCGATTCAGTCGATGGCAAAGTGGGCTCGCAGGAACGACATGATATTGCATCTGCATCGTGCGGGTAATTCAACCTATTCACGCCAGAAAAATCACGGCATGAATTTCCGTGTGATTTGTAAGTGGATGCGTATGGCGGGTGTCGATCATATTCATGCGGGCACCGTTGTGGGCAAGCTCGAAGGCGATCCGCTGATGATCAAGGGTTTTTACGACACCTTGCGCGACACACATACTGAGAAGAATCTAGAACACGGACTGTTCTTTGATCAAGATTGGGCGTCACTTAATAAAGTCATGCCTGTTGCTTCCGGCGGTATTCATGCAGGCCAGATGCATCAATTGCTCGATTATCTCGGCGAAGATGTGATATTGCAGTTCGGTGGCGGCACGATCGGTCACCCTCAAGGGATCCAGGCAGGCGCAACGGCAAACCGTGTAGCACTCGAAGCTATGGTTCTGGCGCGTAATGAAGGCCGGGATTACGTCAAAGAAGGTCCGCAAATTCTTGCCGATGCTGCCAAGTGGTGCACGCCGCTCAAACAAGCGTTGGATACGTGGAAAGATATTACCTTTAATTACGATTCTACGGATACCGCTGACTTTGTGCCATCCGCAACTGCGAACGTTTAATCAATTTAGGAGAAACAGTTATGATGACCAATCCAGGTAACATCGTCACACAGGGGCAATTTTCTTTCCTACCCCCGTTGACCGACAAGCAAATTTCAACACAGCTCAAGTATGCGTTGAAAAATGGCTGGGCAATCGGAATTGAATATACAGATGATCCTCACCCACGTAACACGTACTGGGAAATGTTTGGCAATCCTATGTTTGATTTGAAAGATCCGGCAGGAATTTTGATGGAAATTAATAGCTGCCGCAAAACTTTCCCAAATCACTATATCCGTGTGACTGCGTTTAACTCAACACGCGGCGTGGAAAGTCCGACCATGTCATATATTGTCAACCGGCCTGAGAAAGAACCAGGTTTTGGTTTAGTACGTCAAGAAGGTGCGGGGCGGAGTATTAGTTATACCATTCACTCCTATGCAACCGACAAACCGGAAGCTGAGCGCTACTAGCAGCTAGCAGCTAGCAATCTCTCTCTTCATTAAGAAGAGAGAGATAGTTAACAACGCAAACGCAGTCGCTTAAGAAGTTTCTTTGCATTCAACAAATAGTCCTAATAATTAAATTAATACAATAGATATATGTTGCCAGTATCTATCTTATAGAGATGATCAAACATGTCTAAGCAAACTAAACACTTAACATCGACTCAAGACACATCGATTGATTTGGATGCAGAGTTCCAAGCATCTAATATCCAGGAAGTACTGGATAAACTAGATCGGGAGTTGATTGGTTTAATCCCAGTGAAAACTCGTATTCGTGAGACTGCAGCATTGTTGCTGGTCGATCGCGTTCGCAAACAATTAGGATTATCTGCAGGCGCACCTAGTTTACACATGTGTTTTACTGGGAATCCTGGTACGGGAAAAACGACAGTAGCTCTGCGTATGGCAGAAATCTTACACCGCCTCGGCTATGTACGTGAAGGGCATCTGGTTTCGGTAACTCGAGATGACTTGGTCGGTCAATATATTGGACATACCGCACCAAAAACAAAAGAAGTGATCAAAAAAGCGATGGGAGGTGTTCTTTTCATCGATGAGGCTTATTACCTCTATAAACCAGAAAACGAACGTGATTATGGTGCGGAATCAATAGAAATTCTGCTGCAAACGATGGAAAATAACCGCGAAGACTTGGTCGTTATCTTGGCAGGTTATAAAGATCGCATGGATAAATTCTTCCATAGCAATCCCGGTATGCGCTCGCGTATAGCGCACCATATCGACTTTCCGGATTATGGTGCAGATGAGTTAGTCGCGATCGCTAAGTTAATGTTAGCAAGCCAGAATTACTGTTTCAGTGCAGCCGGAGAAGAGGCATTCGGGAAATATATCCGCTTGCGTATGAAGTCGGAGCATTTTGCTAATGCACGCTCGGTTCGCAATGCGCTAGATCGTGCTCGACTACGGCAGGCGAATCGGTTATTTTCCGGAACAAAGAAATCATTGTCCAAAACTGATCTCATCACATTAGAAGCGGAAGATATTCTAGCGAGTCGTGTTTTTCTTGAAAGTACATCGGATAATGAATCCGATTTAAAAAATAGAAAATAAAAATTTAAGACATATTTCTAATAGCGATGGAAACGCTGACTCTACCCTGGAGAATTTTCCCTAAAACGATTGAAGCGGCTTGTTATAACCGCGGGCGGCTTGCGCTGCTGCGATTAGGCTATCCACTGCGAGTTACATTACAGCAGCATCGTGGGTTAGAAGTCATTCTAGACAGTACCATGTGGTTATGTGTTGACAGCAATACAGAGGATCAGCCCATTTTGGCATGGCGCGAGTTTCAGATTCGTGGGCGACGTAGTTTACACCTACCTGTTTCTTGTGAATTGTGGCTATACCATAGCTGTGCAGGTCTTATCATGGGGTCAGCTCTGGATGATTTGGATCAGGCACTTGAAAAAATTATGCATTGAGCTAATTCTTTCACACCCTTAAATTTCAGAGGATAAAAATGCCACTTGTAGATATGCGCGATATGTTGAATCATGCTTATCAAAATAACTACGCCATCGGTGGTTTTGGACTAGTAAGCTTGGATTTCTTGGAAGCTATTATCATGACAGCCGAGTTCTGTCGTTCACCAGTTATTCTCAATCTTTCTGAGCCGCTCTTCCACCAACATGATTTCAGCCTGATCATGCCAGCTGTTGAACGAGCCGCACATCACGCCAAAGTGCCGGTTGCTATCCACTTTGATCATGCAAAAGCGCATGAATCCATTGTCCAAGCGATTAATCTTGGTTGCAACAGTGTCATGCTGGATGTTTCTTTAGAAGCACTCCCGGTTAATATCACGCAAACCAGCCGTGTTACAGAAGTAGCTCATGCATGCGGTACAGCAGTTGAGGGGATACTTGGTTTTATAGGCGGAGTGGAGGGAGAAAATGCAATCAATAATTTAGGAGATGCCGTCTATACTTCCTCTGAAGAAGCTAAAGTGTATGTTGAACGTACCAGAATTGATTTCCTTGCAGTTTCCGTTGGCACAATGCATGGCCGCCAGCCCAATCGCAGCACTAAATTAGACTTCAAACGTCTGAAACGTATTAACGACGAGCTCGGCATTCCACTGGTGCTACATGGCGGAAGTGGATTAGTTGAAGAGCAATACCATAAGCTGATCTTAAATGGTATCGCTAAAATTAACTGCTACACGGAGCTTTCCGATATCGCTGCCGCAGTAATTCGTTCCAATGCCCAAGCAAGCAACAAAAAAGGCTATATTGAATCGTTGCGCGGTGTTAAAGAAAGCCTCCATGAACAAATCAAATTGTATATGCATCTCTGGGGATCAGCGGGCCGCGCAGCGGAAGTTTTGATTCAGTGCCGCCCTTGGCAATCTGTAGAACAAATCATTATTTGTAATGTTGAGAGCCGTTATCTACAGCAATTTGATACCCTGACTGAACAGGCACGTAAAACTTTAACGACAATTCCTGGTGTGCGCCAGGTTTTCTCAAGTTGGGCATTATCAGAACCGGGTCAATACCGCCTTTGTTGGCGTATACAACTGGCACATGCGGAAGTTATTAACAGTTACCAATCTCATCCGCACTATAATGCTTTCTACAGTCAAATATCACACTCAATTGACTCTAAAAAAATCAATATTACTTTTGTCTCGACTTTATCCAGTTGGGACCATCAGCTGAAGGAGTCTGTCAATGCATAGCCTATCCTTGAGCTCCGTAGCAGCAGAGCTATAAGCAACAATTGCAGCATGCCCTACAATGTAACACCAGGTTTGTATCAGCAAAGTGACCAGATAAATTAAGCTTCATTGAGCGACAGACCTTCATCCCTGTCTTTTTGTACAACTCTGCTGGTTAGTGAAGAAGCAGTTCTGGGCCAACGTGCGCTACGGAATCGGTCCTTACCCAACCACATCAGGCAAACTTTGTCGGATTGATTACCACCAAGAATCTGATAGGCCTCATCATCTTCACCGACGTAGAAACCCACATGACCTTTTCCACTTGCCAGTGATTCCCGCCAGAACACCATCACTGCGCCGAGGCAAGGCGTAGTGCTATTCCCAAATTTTTCCCATTGCCGCGCACCCAGTGGATTCCCCGGCAGTACTTCTTGCTGCAATGTCGCCCCAACACAATGGGCAACAAATAGCCCACACCATGGAATGTCATCACCGGCATAGTTGATATCAAGATCCTTCGCCCAGTCCATAATGACAGGATTATTCTTATCGCCAAGCACTTCCTTCGTGCCCATCAAGTGCTTGGCTTCTTCGAACCAGGGAAGGAGTGATTCAATGGCCGATGGAACATCCTTGAAAAGTGCTGCTGTGGTTTGCGGACCAACAATACCATCCACTTCAAGACCTTGTTGCATTTGGAATTGTTTGACTGCGGCAATGGTGTTGCGCCCCCAAATGCCATCGATCCCGCCCGGATCGAATCCTTTGTTTTTCAGTGCTTGCTGAATCTGTGTAATTGCATTGCTTCCCATTATGTCCCCGCGATTTATTGAATTTAATCAGATTGAGTGAACAATCCGGCGGTGGAATTATGCAATATTTTTCTCTATTATTTCTACTGCTTACTTTCTTATCAACTCAGACAAATGATTTAGCAATTCATCCTCTTTATAAGGCTTACCAAGAAATATATTAACTCCCAGATCCTTGGCAATTTTCCGGTGTTTTTCCGCGGTTCGTGAGGAAATGATAATCATCGGGATATGAGCCGTTTCCGGGTTCGCGCGCACTTTTTCGATCAACTCAAAACCATTCATTTTAGGCATTTCCAGGTCGATCAGCATGACATCCGGAATACTGTCCTGAAGAATCTCAATCGCTTCCTTGCCATTCTTAGCAATCAACACATCACAACCTTCACGTTCCAGCAGGCGGCAGGTTACTTTACGCACCGTCAATGAATCATCAACCACCATGATGGCGGGTGCCGTGTTGGTTTTCTTTTGCGTGATCGCCGTGAGTTCTGGCAGCGGAGTATTGAGCGCTTTCTGAACATCGGTGCGTTGTATCAGCTTCACCGGATTCAGGATCAGTATGACTTCACCGTCACCGGTAATCGTAGCGCCTTCAACACCGGGCGCATGCGCAAGCTGTGAGCCGATGTTCTTGGCCACCACTTCGGTGTTACCGATCAGATCATCGACATGCACGGCAAGATATTGTGTCCCGCTGTGCAGGAATAACACTTGGCTGTGTTTGGTGATTTCCGGAATATGATCTGTCTGACCCAGCAAATGCGACAAATGGGAGAACAAGTATTTCTTTCCATTAAACTCGATCTGTCGATCCTGATAGATTGTTTTCAGCGTATCGGGATCGAATTCCCGGTTATGTTCGACAATAAAAGCAGGAATCGCATAGATTTGTTTCCCGGCGCGAACCATGAAAGTTTGTGCAACGGAGAGTGTAAGCGGTAAATAAATCGTGAACGTTGTTCCCTGGCCGGGAACAGACTGGACGCTGATGCGGCCGCCGAGCATCGAAATCTCATTTTTGACGATATCCAGACCAATTCCGCGACCGGCAATTCCGGTGATGGAATCAGTTGTTGATAAGCCTTGGATGAAGATCAGCGACATCGCCTTGTCATCATCCAATATTTCATTTTCCTGGATCAAGCCAAGCCGTTGTGCTTCCTCACGAATGCGCGGCAAATTCAAACCACGGCCATCATCACTCAGCGTGATGATCACTTCGTTGCCTTCCTGACGCAGGTGGATAGCGACTTGTCCTATTTCAGGCTTGCCTGCTTGTTGTCTTAGCCGCGGTTCTTCGATGCCGTGGGCTATCGCGTTACGCAGCAAATGTTCCAGAGGCGGATTAATCTTCTCTAATACACTGCGGTCAATTTCAACTTCTGCACCCTGGATTTCCAGATTGGCTTTTTTACCCACATCGTCCGCCACTTGCCGGGCGATACGATAATAACGTTCGGCATAATTACCAAATGGTATCGTGCGGATTTGCAGCAAAGATTGCTGGAGCTGGCGGTTTATCACGGATTGCTGCGCGACAGCTTCTTCCGCGACCGTTTGTGTTGCACGCAGGCTTTTTTGCACGGTGATAATGTCATCGACACTTTCAGCCATCAGCCGCGTCAGTTCCTGGAAGCGGGAAAATCGATCAAATTCGAGCGGATCAAACGCAGGCTCACTTTCATGCTGCTGCGCAAGATGCGATTGCATTTGCGTTTCCGCCTGAATCTCCACTTCGCGCAACTGGTCGTGCAAGCGATGCGTGCTTTCAGTAAGATCCTGCAGCGATTGTTTAAAATTATTGAGCTGCGCCTCAATTTTTGAACGCAGAATGCTGGCTTCTCCGGAATCATTCACCAAGCGGTCAATGAGTTCGGAATTAATACGCAAAATGGTTTTTGACTGAAGCAATTCGGATTTCCCGGACACAGAATCTGTTGATTCAACTATATCCGCTAAAGCATCCCTAGCGATTTGTTTTGCCGGAAGCGGCGGTACTTCAATGCTCTGAAGCTGTTCAATCTTGCCGCTGATGGCATCAAATTCACTTTCGAGCTGGTCCAGTGCGGAGTCGGAAATATTGCGCGCATGAAAAGCTGTTTCCACATGACTTTCCATCGCATGGATCAATTCACCCAGATGTAGTGCTCCTGTCATGCGGGCACTGCCTTTCAAGGTATGCAACAATCTCAGTAGCGCATGATGAATATCCTCGTCTTGCGGCAGCATGCGCCAGGCGCGCAATTTACCGCCCATTTGCGGAATAATGTCTTGCGTTTCTTCCAGAAACACCGGAAGCAGCTCAAAATTGATCCGATCAACTGCTTCAGCGGTAAACGGCACAGGTTGTACAGGCTTAGTTTTTGTTCCGCTGGATGAAGAATCCGGGAATACGGCTGGCTCTTCCGCTTCGGCTTCAAACGAGGCGTCTATATCAACAAGACTGTTAGCCGTTGCTGCTGAATCCATCCCCTGCGTTTCAATTGCTTCTTCACTGGTTAATAGCGCTTTGGCTAAAAGCAATAATTCACCGGCATCAACCTCTGCTGAACCCTGTTCGCGCAGATTCCCGCACCACTCGCTATAGGCCTGATGCGTGCGCGTGACTAAGTTTATTAATGGATCGGATGCCGGTCTTTTTTCAGTTAGCCAATGATTCAGAACTTGTTCCAAACGCCAGGCCACTTCACTCATCTTCTCCAGCTTGACCATGCGGCCACTGCCTTTGATTGTATGAAATCCACGTTGCAAGCCAGTGAGTGACTCATGATCGGCTGCGTCAATCCGGCACTTCTGCAGTTCAGCGGCAATATTTGCCAGCACCTCATCCGCTTCTTCCAGGAAAATAGCGAGCAATTCCGAATCGGCATTGACGCTGGGACTCGCCGCTTTAACGGCTGCTGCATCCGGTTTTGCCGCGACGGCGGATTCCGCAGGAGCCGTTTGCGCCGGTAACGTTGCGTTTGCGGGAATTGATGCGATCTGGAATAACTTGATCGCTTCTTCGACAATCTGGTGACTCTCGGGTTGCCCGCTTCTGAGCGCTTCAATAAAGAAACCCAGACTGCTTAATCCATCCACCAGCAAGATCTGCTCTGTCTCAACAATTGCATAGCCCGGTTTTAACAGTTTCTCGACCAGGTTCAGGCAATGATGCAGCAACGTGTGCGCACGTTCCAAATCCAGCATGACCAAAGCGCCGAAGACTTGTTTGAATAAACCGGGCAACACGAACAATTCTGCACGTTTTTCGGGTTCAAAAAAGAATTTATCCAGAATGGTCTCGATTTGACCCAAATTGGTCAGAATTTCCTGTGCAACCTGCGCCAGTAATTCTTTTTCCTGTGATTTACTTTCTAACACAGTAAACGCTGGAGCATGTGGCAGCGCACTGACATTGACATCGCCCGCAGTAATACCACGCAGACGGGCGGCAATCACATCGATCTGTTGCGATAAATCCGGGGGCAGCTTGTTAAAGTCATCGATAATACTCTCAACCAGTAATAAAGCGGTCGCCATTTCCATCGCCAGCTCTTCACTGGCATCCTGAGGCTGATCATGTAAATATGTAACGGTGCTATCAATGGCATCGATTAATTTCACTAACGGCGCGCATTCGGTTTGCTGCGCTTGATGGTTGAGCCAATCAATGTATTCAAGCAACGAGGCCAGACTTTCCTGGTGCCCCGCACAAAATTCACGCCAGATATCATTCGCTTGCATCAGCGTGCTACGTAGCCTATCCAAAATGGGACGCAAGGTTTCCGACTGTTCAAAAGTCAGCGTATCCTGGTCTGCCGTCAGACCGGGCCAGGTATAACTGTTCTTGATATCGCTGATGCGCTGACTGGCTGATTCGCTGTGGGCAATGTGAAACAGCAATTCACGCATCAACGGTGCGGTATTACCCAGTGTCCCAGCCGCAAGATGGCGTATGGTTTGTTCAATCTTTCCGCACAGGCGGCGCACCGGAAGATCGATTTGATCGCCTCCCAGCTGCAATAAATCCTCGAGGAAACCGGCGGCTACCCACCAGTATGCCCGCCCTTCAGTAGTTCCCGGAAATTCCTCGAGCTGATTGACTGCCGCAGCCATCTGCTGCAAGCCGTCTCTGTTCGATGGATCACGCAGCCACTTGAGCAGACCAGCCTGATATTCGGCTCCCAATTGTTTGGCTAAGGATTTGCCTGTTATGGCGTTAATATGGGCTGATTCCGCTTTTAACGCCGGGCTAGCCGTTAACCGGGGAAAAAACAAATCACTCTCGGGCGCATTCTCAAAACCATACACCTGCATCAACCCGCGATACGCCGGAAATAAGCGTAGCGGATTTTCTTCCATACCTTCAATCAGTTCATTCAGGTAATACAGCAATGCCTTGGTGGATTGTTTCAGCGCATCAAAAATCGGCGGACTGGGCGCAATTTTCTTGCTGACGAGCGCTGCAACCAATTGCTCCATTTTTTCCGTAACAATGGTGATGCTCGTCAGATTCAGCATCTCCAGCAAGCCATCCAGCTGGTGAATATAGTTCAGGCAATCTCTGATTAGCTTGTCATTACCAGGATGTTTGCTATACACCTCCAGATTCTGGTCAATCAAAGCGAATACTTGATAGATTCCATCCTTGATTCCGATAATCGAGGCAATATTAAGTTTGGGTTGCGCGCTCATTTTTCAATACCATCTATTCCATTTTGAAATCGAAATCAACATTACACCTTGAAATTGGATACCGATGCTTTCAGCTCGGATGCAAAACCGGTGATCTGTTTGATTGACCCGGTGGTTTTCAAGGTCCCTTCGGTATTCTGCCGGGTAATATGCAGAATCTCTTCCATATTGGCAACCACCTTGTGTGCCGCCCGTGTTTGGGTATTCGTGACATCAAAAATATTGGTAACCAGTTGGGCAAGCTGTTTTGAAACTTCTTCGATTTCTTCCAGTGCCCGCCCAGCTGCATCGGAGCGCTTTGCACCTTTTGCCACGCCGAGCGTGCTTCTTTCCATCGCTGCGATGGCATCTTGAGTATCACCTTGTATCGTTATGATCAATTCACTGATTTGTTTGCTGGCTTCTGCTGAGCGTTCAGCCAGACGCTGGACTTCTTGCGCGATCACGGTAAAACCATGGCCGGCCTCGCCTGCAGCGGTTGCCTGCAGCGCTGCATTTAAAGCCAACACGTTAGTCTGATCGGTGATATCGGTGATCAATGCGACAATCTCTCCGATTTCCTGTGAGCTTTCTCCCAGGCGTTTGATCCGCTTGGAAGTGTCCTGAATATAAGCGCGGATCTCATTCATTCCGGCGATGGATTCACGCACGGCCGAGGTACCTTTTTCCGCAGTGGATAACGATTGTTTGGCGACTTTGGCGGATTCCGTCGCCATATCGGAAATCTGACTGATCGATTCCGTCATGCCGATCACTGCCAGGGTGGTTTGTTCAATTTTTGCCGTTTGTTGTTGTGCCGCTGTTAATAATCCCGATGAAACATATTGCGCCTGATTCGACGATTTAACAACCAGTGCGCTGGCCTGATTGACCTGTTCTACCAGTGTATGTAATTCTTCAATCGTGCAATTGATGGCATCGGCAATCGCACCGGTCATATGGTTCGTGATATCCGTGCGGACGGTCAGGTCGCCATCGGCGATTTTTTTCATATCGTCCAGAAGCGTCACGATCGCCTTTTGCGCTTTTTCAACTTCATTTCTGCTCGCCAAATCTTGATAATGCGCATTCCGTCGTACTGATTGGACAAAAAACATAAGCGCAAGCACTGCGCATGCGCCGAATGTATAAATCAGCGCATTGAATAAGGACGCAGTATGCCTATTTTGTTCCTGAATTTCACTCTCCAGCGCGCGTGTCATATCCAGCATGGCTTCGCTATTGTCCGCAACTTCATCCATAGCCAACTGAACAGTAAAAGCTACCGGTATCTCTTGTTGAATCACCCGCAGGTGATCTTCAAATTTTCTCAACAGCGAATAGGCATGAGATAACAGATCCTGAATTATCTCATCCCTGTTTGAAGCCGCCCCAAGTCCATTATTCCCTTGACTTAGAATTTGGGTAATCGCTGAAATTTGTGCATGATCCTGAGCAAGCTGCGCGGTGATTTCTGTCATCGTGAATTCGCTGGAAAGAATCGTACTAATATTTTTTGTTACGGTTCGCGCATGCATTTTTATGGATTCCATCGTGCGTATTTCCTGCGACAGATTGCCAATATCTGTCATACGCCGGATTAATTCTTCGATGCGTCTGGCCAATTGGCTATGCGTGATATGGATTGTTTTGATACTGCTGTTTAGCTTAATCGAAGATTCTTTATGATTCAAAATCAGAGCAATCTTTTTAGCCTCAAGCTGCCAATTTTGCTGGTAAGCATCCAGGATTAATGCAAGCGAATGATCTGCAGCAGGAACGGTCTTGTCGTGACCATAGATCCCGCCCTGAGATAGCAGTGCAATATATTGATTTAGCTGATACTGGCTGTCCTGCAACTCGGCAAACGCATTGACATTGCCCATGCGGGCTTGCTGTGCGGCCTTTGACAGGCGCAAATGCTGCATCTCTAACTGCGCAACGAGTTCCGGTTGAATCGTATGATGCCTGGCTTGATTGACACTGATAGCCAGTGTGATCAACAGCAGCACGGTGAAAAGCATCAGGATGCCGCCCATTATCCAGCTATTGTTTAAAATGGAAATATTCTTAGGAATACTTTTCTTCACCGGCAAGGTAATAACCGGCAGTTTCTTTCCTATGGCAACCATTCTGGTTGTTAATCCAAATTTAGAAAAATTGTCTTCCATTGTTTGCTCCAGCATTGATACGGGCTTGTCTGAATATTCAGGTTTTTGATGACAGACGACACCAGACACGATTGTTGTCAGGTGATAGCTTAACCGCTGAAGCGTGGGGTCAAAAACGGGATAAGACCTGTAAAACAAGGTCTTTTAGCGAGTTACTGAATAACAGCCATTTCGAGCAGGGCGATAATTCTATATTATTGATTTCTTAAGACTCTTCGCTCTATTCGGAATGACAAACGCAGCTTCTCAGGAGCTGACGTGCTCTGAATGAATTATCCGAGGAATAACTTGTAGGCGGGATTCTTAGTCTCATCCCAATAGTGATAACCCAATTGATTCAGGAATGCTTTGAAGTCAGATCTTTCTTCCGGAGGAACTTGGATTCCGATCAATACGCGGCCATAGTCGGCACCATGGTTTCGGTAATGGAACAGGCTGATGTTCCAATTATGGCTCAGGTTATTCAGGAAATTCATCAGCGCACCGGGACGGTCGGGAAATTCAAAACGGTAAAGAATTTCGTTTTTAACGTCATGCGCGTGCCCGCCGACTAAATGGCGGATATGCAGTTTGGCCATTTCGTTGTCGCTCATATCTTCGGTGGCCAGACCGCTTTGTTTTAATTCGCTGATCAGTTTCTGGGTTTCTTCCTGATTGCGCACCGATACGCCAACAAAAACATGCGCCACTTTCGGATTGGCATAACGGTAGTTAAATTCGGTGATGCTTTTAGCACCCAATAAGTTACAGAATTTCTTGAAACTGCCGGGTTTTTCCGGAATCGTCACGGTCAACACAGCCTCACGCCGTTCACCGATTTCCGCGCGTTCCGAGATATGCCGCAGCCGGTCAAAATTCATATTGGCACCGGACGCAATCGCAACCAGCGTTTTATGCAAGATCTTTTCACGCGCGACGTACGCTTTGATGCCCGCAACGGAAAGTGCGCCGGAAGGCTCCAATATCGTGCGCGTATCTTCAAATACATCCTTGACGGCAGCGCAAATGGCATCGGTATCGACCAGAATCACTTCGTCGACCAGTTCGCGGCATAAGCGGAAGGTTTCCTTGCCCACATGCCGAACCGCCACGCCATCCGCAAACAAACCCACTTGCGCCAATTTGACCCGGCGGCCGCTTTGCAACGAACGATACATCGCATCCGAATCGACCGGCTCGACGCCGATGATTTTGATTTTCGGATACAGCCGCTTCACATAAGCCGCTATGCCGGAGATCAACCCGCCGCCGCCAATCGGCACAAAAATAGCGTGAATATTCCCGGTATGCTGCCGCAAGATTTCCATGCCGACCGTTCCCTGCCCAGCAATCACGTCCGGGTCATCGTAGGGATGAACAAACGTGGCTTGCTCTACTTTTGCCAGTTTTATCGCGTGCTCGTAAGCATCGTTATAGGAATCGCCATGCAAAGCAACTGTCGCACCCAGTGCCATCACCGCATTTACCTTGATTTGCGGCGTCGTCACCGGCATCACAATCGTAGCGCCACAGCTCAACCGCTTGGCAGCTAATGCCACGCCTTGCGCATGATTCCCGGCAGAGGCCGCAATCACGCCGCGGTTGCGCACCGCAGGCGATAACTTAATCATCTTGTTATACGCGCCGCGCAACTTGAAAGAAAAGACCTGCTGCAAATCCTCTCGTTTTAATAACACCTGATTATGGATGCGCCCGGATAAATTGGCAGCAAGCTCCAACGGACTCTCGATCGCCACATCATAAACCTGCGCGGTCAGTATTCTTTCTAGGTAATTGTTTTTCATAATGCGAGATGAGTAAATTCAGACAACCTTCTAATCCGAAACGGGGAAAGGGATTTTATCACGATCAGGGATGGCATAAATTTTCTTACAGTCATGGAACAAGCATTATCATCGCGGGAGAATGGTTCAAATCAACAAAGATTGTTTGACTCAGCGTATTTGATTCGTGTAATTTGCAGAACAGTACTCAATCTTCTCGTACGTTCATCCGCGATAATCTGAAAATCAAGAAATGAATCGACAATACGCCCTGGCACTGCTGGCCCAAAGCAAGCCAGAACTGCAAACCCGCTTCGGCGTTACCCGCCTCGCTCTGTTCGGCTCGACAGCCCGCGATACAGCGAGTGCTGGTAGTGATGTGGATATCCTAGTTGCCTTTGATGGACCGGCAACCTCACAGCGTTACTTTGGTGTGCAATTCTATCTGGAAGATTTGCTGGGCTGCCCGGTGGATCTGGTTACCGAAAAAGCATTGCGATCGGAGTTGCGCCCTTATATTGAAAAAGAACGGATTTATGTCTGATTTACTGACGCGAGAATGGCGCTTTTATATCGAAGATATGGTCGACTTTGCTCACAAAGTACTTGCTTATAGTGAAGGCTTAGATCAAGCTACTTTCGTGGCGAGTGGGTTGAATTACGATGCTACTTTGCGCAACCTAGAACTCATCGGTGAAGCAGCGACTCATGTCCCAGATGAAATACGAGCCGCACATTCTGAAGTACCATGGCGCATGATCATTGCTACCCGTAACCGACTGATTCATGGCTACCTCGGCATTGACAACGATACCCTATGGAGCATTATTCGGGACGATATTCCAGCCTTACTGCCGCTGCTGGAGTCACTCAGAACAACTCACCAAAAATGAGGAAATTGATCGAGACTAAAGAAATTCCTGAAGTGTTATATTGCTTCATTTTCAGAGTACTAACTCAAGCTTGATTTCACCAGAGACGAATTTGGCTCAACCGCTTCGAAATCAGATCTCGGCATACGTTTCCAGAATCAAATTGCTCGAAATTCAGCTAAAACCACTTGCACAAGTTTATGCTGACAAAGTACGCTCGTTTCCCGCAGACAAGGATAAGGATCAAACCATCGAATTCTGGCGAACACTTGCCTTGCATGATTCACTCATGCGTGTAAGCAATTTCATCGAAAACAACTTCTCAGTAATAGAAACTCTGGGCGTACTATCTTTAACTCGCTACACATTCGAAATGGTTGTCCATCTTATTGATCCGGCCATTAAATAGTTTTAAGCGGCATATTTTACGTACGGATCTTGGAAGTAAGAAGCAACGCGCTCTGGATTATTCTGCAGCATCAACATATGATCATCGACAGCGGCATGTAATTTCTCCTTGGTACGCACCGGAACTTTCGAACCGATAGCCTGCTTCAAATCTGAGTTTAATCTTTCTTCTGGATTTAATTCCGGACTGTAGCTGGGTAAATAAAAGCATTC
The DNA here is from genome assembly GCF_000219585.1 of Nitrosomonas sp. Is79A3. NCBI lineage: Bacteria > Pseudomonadati > Pseudomonadota > Betaproteobacteria > Nitrosomonadales > Nitrosomonadaceae > Nitrosomonas > Nitrosomonas sp. Is79A3. The sequence goes on from NC_015731.1 coordinate 3,447,500, forward strand.
GATCTTTTCCTTATTTTCTTCCAGCCAAGCCTTCTCTGGTTTGCTGTGGTGCACTCTCAAATTATCCAGGATCAAGAACACTTTCTTCCCTGCATCCTTGATCAGTAGTTCGAGAAATTCAATGAGTCTATCTGAATTGAAATTTCCATCAATAATCTGCCAGCGTGCACAGCCTTTGTTGGTTACAGTGGCAATCATTGACAGCCGTTGCCGCGTGCCAGGAGCGTAGGTCACGGGTGTTTTTCCCTTGGGTGCAAAGCCACGTCCTCGCACATCCGTATTGACTAATCCTGTCTCATCACCCCAGTGAATCTCCCCGCCTTCAGTTTGAGCGCGCTTGGCAATATCCGGATATTGCTCATTGAGCCATTGCTTTACCGCCTCCAGGCGTTGTTCATAAGCACGTCGGATCGGCTTCTGCGGGGTAAATCCCCAACGCTTGAGGTAGTGTCCCACCGTGCGTATCGGCATGGATATGCCACATTCCTGCTCAATTAACTGTCTTATCGCCCCACGATTCCACAACGCAAAATCCATCTTCAGTTGCTCAGGACGCTTATCACAAATAAGCCGTTGCAATCTCAACTCCTGCTCTTCGCTTAGGCTGCGTTTGTCACTCGTACGTCGGCCGCGTCTACCAGGCTTTAGTCCAGCTGCACCACCTTCTTCATAAAGTCGAATAATCTTCTTCACAGCCGTGTCGCTCAGCTCCGTAACCTGCGCTATTTGCCCAGGTTTCCCGCCTCGCTTGTGAAGACGAATCACTTGCCGGCGACGTTCATGCAGCGCTTCATCTTTTAAGGTTCTTGCATCTATTTTTTCCATCCTCCTACGACATGCAAAATCAACAAAAATTCAAACTATTTATTGGCCGGATCTATAAGAGAATTGAACTCGATCCACATTTTGCGATAGTTTATGCAAGAGAGATTTTCGAGAAACACGTAGAACATTATGAAAAGCTCGCAAAGCATCTTGAACGTGAAATTGCACTATACCGAAGCTTAAGCGCTGAAGAAATAGAAAAATATGATGCGATCCTCAAATCTACCAGTCTGACACCGAAGGAAAATTGGGACGAAAATCCGGGTTACAAAATAGCTGAAGATATTAAAGCCGCATCAGATGCGATTGACGAGAGGCTGGCAACAATGCTCACGCTCTATTCAGATGATGCCAAAGTTTACGGGTTTGCATTTCAAGCTGACCGCCTCGAAACTCAAGCACTCCCACAGCTTATTTCTTTAGCAAATCAGAATCGTGAATCACTTTCAGAATTCGACGGAGTATGGAAGAGTATTTTAGATAGTGACCCAAAGTACAACATCAAAAAATGGAGCAAGCGAGCAAAACAGGTCAGAATGGACATAGAATATGAATTCATCTATAGCTATACGAGTCGTTTACTTCATGCTACCCCAGTCAGTCTCTCAACTAATCAGCAATCCTTACAGGACGAGGAGATTCTAATATTCCTAAAATATGTATATTCGGAGTTCCTGTGGGTTACACGTCACGCCGAAAGAAATCTAATTTCAGAAAAACTTCAATGATATTAAATTTCTTATGAACCCAACAAATCATTACTCCACGCTTCCAGTGCGTTCAGTATCTGTTGAGCATTCTCATCCGCTTTTTGCACCTCTCGCAACAACACAATCTGCGCAGCAAATTCGGCAAAAGTAATGCTCCCACCGCCATTACCTTGTGTCAGTCGCTGCAGGCGCATTTGCTCCCAGCGTTCAGATTCTATTGTCGTCAATGTTTCCGGCCAGTTGCGGGCGCGGTAGCGAAATAGCAGCTCAGGCAATCGCTGATCATGAAAATCAAACCGCATTTTCGCCAGTTGTTTCGGGGAAGCACGCCGTATTTGCGCCAGTGATGCAGCATCCGCGTTGTCCAGAAAACCGTCATACAGCGCCACATCCACATCACCGGAAGGCTCGAACGCGCGGCTGGTGTACGCGGTTGCCACACGTTGAAAAAAATCCGGTTGTGCACACAGTGCTTGCCAATGCCGGTGACATGCATCCAAATCAAGCGCGATGCGCTCAGCGGCCTCATTATCCAGCGTATTCCTTGGCGCCAGCGCCGGGCATTTGTTAATCTTTATCGATTTGACCGGTAACCGTTGCATGCCTTCGGGCAATTCGTCGCTACGGGTGAAAAGCAATTGACTCAGCTCATCAGCATCCAGCGGCAGAAACAGCTCCGGATCTTGGCGCAAGTCATAAACCAGCACACTGTTGTTGTTACCCGGTTCGGTGATCATTGGCATTACCAGCGACGTGCAGCCGGTTTTGGCCGGGTACATGCGTGTTGTGTGCAAGACCGGATTGTGGGTAGCTAAATCAAGCTGGGCTGCGGCCGTGCGTTTATCGCGCAGTTGAAAAAGCCAATCGTAGAGACGCGGTTGTTGCGTGCGTAGCAATCGCGCCAATGCAATGGTGGCACGCACATCGGATAAGGCATCATGCGCGGATTCATGCAGAATACCGTTGGCCGCCACCAAATCTTCCAGGCGGAAGCTGGATTGCCCTTCTTCGTGTTGCGGCCAAACGATACCTACGGGACGCAAGGCGTAGGTCATGCGCACCAGATCAATAATGTCCCAGCGCGAATTGCCTTGCTGCCATTCGCGCGCATACGGGTCGTAAAAATTGCGATACAACGTAAAACGTGTGACTTCATCGTCGAAACGCAGCGAGTTGTAGCCGACACCGCAGGTATTCGGCTGCGCAAACTCGGCATGAATACGCGCAATAAATTCCGGTTCAGGTAAGCCTTTCTCATCGGCTAGCTGCGGTGTAATTCCGGTCAGCAAACAGGCTTCCGGATGCGGCAGGAAATCGCGGGCTGGCTTACAATAAATAACCAGTGGCTCGCCAATCTCGTTCAGCGCCTCATCGGTGCGCACCCCGGCAAATTGCGCAGGGCGGTCTCGCCGTGGATCGGCGCCAAAGGTTTCATAATCATGCCAGTACAGTGTGAGTGCCATTGTTGTTTACAGATTTGGAAGTGCCGGTTAAAAACTTGCTTTGCAACTGACTCGTTGCGCAATTATAGTGGTATCTTACGCAAAATTTTTTAAATCAAATAAGAAGGATAAAACAGTATGGCACGTAAACTCATTAGCTCGGGCTCCACATTTGAACATGAAATCGGTTATTCGCGCGCGGTGGTTGAAGGCAACTGGATTCTGGTTTCCGGCACGACTGGTTTTGATTACAGCAAAATGACGATTTCTGATGATTTATTGGAACAAGCGGAGCAGTGTTTTAAAAACATCGATGCTGCGCTACAGCAAGCCGGCGCAAGCATGAAAGATGTGGTGCGCGTCACGTATGTGTTTCCAAAAGCCGAGGATTTCGAAAAATGCTGGCCGGTTATGCGCAAATATCTGGGAGAGGTCCGGCCATCGGCCATGATGCTGGCTGCGGGATTATCCGATCCGCGCATGAAAATTGAAATTCAGGTGACGGCTTATCGCAGCGAAGGGGCATAGCGGAGCAAGCAATCTTTTCCAATCAAAAAAAGAAGCCTCGCCTTACAACGCGGCTAATGTTTGTAAATCGGAATGGGCAGTTTCCGGGGCTAACCGGCGCGGCTCATTAGCGTTCTGCTGAGAGGCCGGATGACGATGGCTATGGATTAGCCGGTGCTGATGATTGCGGTGCAAAGGGTGAAGCATTTCCCGGTGACGAAGATTGCGGGGGAAAAGGCGAAGGATTTGTCTTTGGTGAAGATTGTGGTGTAAAGGGCGAAGCGGTTGGTGAAGCCGCATTGGGTTTTGCTGGGGTCGCTGCTGGCTTTGCCGAACTACCGGTATCACCCGGCTTATAAACAAACTTCCAATCCTGGTAGTTTAGCGCTTCCGAGAATTTGGCAAAATGCTCAGGAAATTTATCTTTCTTAATCGGCTTTTTTTCAGAGAGGCTGTATACCCCAGTAATCCTCTTATTAATACTGGAGCTTGTAGCCAAGCTACTATTTACCGTTGCACTGCCGGGTGTTGGGCTATTACTCGACGCCTGATTACTGGGCGCCAGGGTATTGCTTGATGCCTGATTACTGCTGGGTGAAGCGCTATTACCAGGCGTTGAGTTCTTATTGGATGCCGGGTTACTACCAGGTGCTGCGCTCTTAGTGGACGCAGGGTTATTACCGGGCGAAGACTCTTCAACGATACCCCACTCAATTGTATTGGTTATCGGATCCGTATAGATTTTACGCAAATGGCGCTTGATAGCCGGTGTACGTTTATCCTGAAGCAAGTCTTCTAACGATTCCGGATATTGCTTAGGTCCTGTGTTGTAATAGGACATGATTGCTTTACGGAATTCTTCGCCAATGTACAACAATTCAGCTTCTTTTTCCCGCTGTGATTTGACTTGCCATACCTGCCCCGTACCTGCCATCACTATTCCAGCCAAAACGACAGCAAACAAAGCCCAGAGATAAACAAAACCATTTTCTAGTTTTGACATACTATACTTGCTACGAAAATTCCAATATGTTGGAATCGCTTACCATTCTTCATAAAACGAACCATCCGATGCGCGTCCAGAATAGCCGCTGTGAACATCATAGACACCTGTTTCTACTGGATTCTTGGGAGGTACTTCAATCCAGGTTTTGTCACTTTCAGTGAATGGATCTATCGGGACACTGCGCAAGTAGCGCTTATCGACCAACTCCAACAGATCTATGGGATACTTACCAAAATCGGAATAAAATTGATCAATTGCATTACGCATGATACCGAGATCCTGGCGCAAAACGGCTTCTTTGGCTTTATCGAGTGAATTGAAATAGCGCGGCGCGACAATACTTAATAAAGTGGCGATGATTGCCATGACTACCAGTAGCTCGATCAGTGTAAATCCCATGTGCTTTGGCTTGCCAGGCATATCAATCACCAATCCCGGTAAGGAACACCATTAAGGCCGATGTCTTCTGAACGTGAGTAAACATCAAAAACATCATCGCCATCTTTAGGACTATCCCATGGACTCTCATAACTACGTTTTCCCCAGGTGTCTACAGCCGGAGTTGCCGTTATACCGGCAACATCTAACTCGACAAACATCGGGTCCCTGGGTAAGCGGCGCAGAAAATAAATAATCTTCTTATCCGGACTCTTAATATCCGGCACACCCATAAACAATTCTTCTAGACGGGGCGGATAACCGGATTCATCTGCTTTCTTGGTGATACGTCCTTCGTCTACCGCTTGTTTATAGGCGTCAATAGCCGAGCGTATCTGTCTTAAGGCAACGCGCAACTCTTGTTCTTTCTCACGCTTTACCATGAGTTCACGCAAAGGCATTGCTGATGTGGCCAGAATGGCCATAATCGCCACCACAATCATTAATTCAATCAGCGTAAAACCCCTGTTTCTTCCAGAGATTCCGAATGAATTCTTCATAACGCGATTATTTGATAGTAACACTTGCAGGCGGCGGTAGTGTTACTTCAACTGCCGTGCCATTTTCCAGGTCTTCTGCGACAACATTCTGAATATTAATTTCTGTCGCGCCCGGATTAGCTGCAATTACCTTAAAGCGTATCTGTGTCGCCAAGCCAGAAGTTTGATCTTTACCTAACTTGATTGTACGTGTACCGGATTTATCTCCGCCATCCAGCGCTTCCAACACACTGGCTTCGTAATTTAGTTGTAAGTCAGCATTAACAGTAGCTTTCGCACCAAGCAACCGGACATTAACTGAAAATTCTTTATCCAAGCCAACGTTGGTTGGCGCTTGCAAAGTAAGCGATGGCGTAGCAGCTGATGCAACATTGGCAAAAGGATTGGGAGGAGCTTGTTGGTCATCGGATGGCGCGAAAGCATCAGACACATTTCTTACAGCACCACGGCCTCCTGGTCCAGCCGGTGCAATGGATAATGCTTGCGCTGCAGTCTTTTTAATGGTGACCGGCAGTTTACCTGCATCACTGGCGGTACCAAAATGATATTCTCGCTCCAGGTTGGTCAGTTTAGGAATATTCCGGATGATGCGCGGTGTAATTAATAACACAATTTCAGTTTTTTGACGGGCTACAAGTTGACTCGACAGCAGTCTGTCAAGACCGGGAATATTTAATAATCCTGCGAGACCGCCTACCGTTCTTGTATCCCTATTATCAATGAGCCCTGCCAATACTTGCGTTTCCCCATCTTTCAATGTCAGAATGGTTTCAGCATTCCGGGTTCCAACTATGGGAGCAGTTGCGCCACCCGGGCCTGACGCATCCCCTGTTTTATTACTCACTTCAAGCGTAATTTTCATCGTGACATCGTCATTTAAACCGATACGCGGCTCGACATCCAGCTTAACCCCCAAATCGATAAAAGTAGGTGTTGAGGTGACGATAGAATTAATACCGGGCTGAACATTGGCGGTGAAAAAAGGCCGCTTTTCACCAATATGAATCTTGGCTTTTTCTTTATTACTTACGCGAATTCTCGGGTTTGCAAGTACGTCGGCGTTTGAGAGAGTTTGTTTAAAATCGATCACTGCCTGATTATTGATCGTGAAGCTTTTAAGGCCAAGGGCATTAGAACCAATTTGATTAAGTACAGCAGTCGCTGGCGCAGCTGCTGCGCCCACACCCGTTAAACCACTGAATGTAACTGATTGAGGTAGCTTTGGACCTAGCAAAAAATCATTATTACGCGCGATTTCAAGGATTGCGACGTCTAACATGACTTCCGGTTCTGCCAGATCGTTTAATGTTACCAATCGCTCCGCCAGCCGGATGGCTTCGAGCGTATCTCGCATAATAAACAAGTTCAGTTGTTCATTGACATAAATATCTTTTGCTTTAACGATGCCCCTGATCATCGCGACCATTTGCTTCACATCCGTATGCGCCACATGAAAGCTGCGTACAACCAGTTCCTGATAATCCTTCTGTTTGGCCGGTGTGCTGGGGTATATCAATAGCGAGTTACTATTGAGTACTTTATAGGCCAGTTGATTAGTCAAGAGTAATAATTTGAGAATATCTTCAATAGTGTTATTACGCACAAAAATAGAGATTTTGGTATCTTGCCGGATATCCTTATCAAAAACAAAATTAATACCGGCCGTCCGCGCCATGATTTCAAATACCGACTTTAAATCGGTATCTTTAAATTCCATACTCAGCGCTTTTTTGAAAGCAGACTCTAGTGCCAGATTAGATACTTCCGGACGCGTCATTTGTGAATTGATTTCTGCGATCAATTGACGAGCATGAGATTGTTTTGGATTTTCCTGCAACACGGCACGAACGATTGTTTCTGCCTCGATCACCTCATTACGTCGCAGCAATTCTTTTGCGGAATCGATGGAAGCAATGTGCCGGCGCTCTAATTCAAGTTCTTCTAGACCTGCATTTGCACGCTCATTGAATGGGGATAAGTTGAGTATACGTTGATAATCTTGTTCTGCTTTTTCCAAATTTCCGGAAAATTTCGTGCTATCGGCATCAAATAGCAATTTAGCAATCACTTCCTCGCGTACACGGATAAGCGTTGCGCGAATTTCTTTATTTTCAGGTTCTTCACGTAATGCTTGCTCCAGTTTCTGAAGACCGCTTTCCAACTTGCCTTCCGTGATCAGTTTCTGCCCATCGGAAAATGCAATATTCCTGGTGCCGAATGTTTTGTTATTAATCGCACATCCTGCCGTGATCGCAAGTAGAATGCTAAGGATTAAAATTTTCCAGCTTCTCATCGAAAATTTCCTGCTATTTTATTATTGATCGTCAGCGTCTGTTTGGCATTCAGTGGCAAGTAAGTCATTGTAATCGCATCGTCATTGATTGAATCGAGCCGGTATTTATCGTTAATCCTTCCACCAATCTTGGCAATGAGATTTTCTCCTGACTGCGAAAGAAAAACCCAAGTTTCATTGTCTGCGATTGCCTTACCAGCATATTTAAATTGTAAGGGAGGTGCTGTTGGCGCCGGAGGAGGAGTCGATTTAGCCACTTGTGCTGCGATAACGGCCTGTTCTTGCAGATTGACTTGCGGTTGCTTGGGTGCCCATGTGGTGGATACAAAAAGTTCTCCAGCCAGCGCATTGAATTTTCTTTGACCCAGTTTACTCACATCCAGTTGCTCGGCATTATTTTCCTGATTCTTTACCCGATCACCGGATGGCTTGACCGGCTGTATGGTATCTACTGTATCGATCAATGTTTCATCCTCTTCAACCAGCACGGCGGCGATCAATGTTGCAATCAAAGCACCGCCCACAATCAATTTACGTTTTTTTTCAGCTTTATCCATCTTGATTATTTATTCAAGTAAAGATTAATTTCAAGGCGCGCTTCAAGTTTTTCAGAGGTGGCGTTCTCACGTTTAATGGCGATAGCGGAAATTGCCATGGCAGGAACAGCCTCAAGCGCATCAGCCATAAAAGCGCGTATTTGAGAATATCCGCCTTTTACCGGCAATATCATCTCATACCGGGCTAAACGTGCATCGTTTTCATTAACCAGGCGATATTCACTGCTACTGAGTTCCACCCCTTGTTTCTTGGCCAGTTGCACCAATTCACGAATCCAAAATGGTGATGAATCAATACGCGGGAAAAACTCATAAAACGCTTGCAACGCTTGTTCACCGCTCATTTGTTTTCCAGATTCCATTTCGCCGGGCATTTGTTTTGATAATGCCTGCATCTGAAGTAAATCAGCGCGTTCTTTCAGCTTCAGCAGAGTTGATTCTTGCGGCAAAACCGCCGAGAAGAAATAGATGCCGCTAGCCACAATTAAGCCTAGACCGATCTTCCCAATATTACCAAGGCGGCCTACCTGCCAGCGCAGTAGCAACGCCAGTTGATTTAATTGTGTTTGGAGTGTTTCAGTTTTCAAGAGGCCTGAATCCATGCTGCAGTCAGAAGAAAAACAATCGGACGATATGGATTATCTTGTTTTATCTTGTAATTTAACAAATGTACATTTTCAAGAGTCAATTCACGTTCCAATGCTTCTACAAAATCGAGTAACTCGGACATATTCTTAGCTTCACCGCTGATACGTAATGTCCGGCTAGACACGGTCGGTTGCAATGATAATAACGCAATTTCTTCAGTAGCCGCATTTTCGATTGAATCAAATAATGCTTCCCAGGGTAAATTAATTTGATCCAAAACCGCATTGGCTTGGATGATTTCTTTGCGAATTTCCTGACTAAATTCTTTGACCCGCGGTGTTCCACGAGTACGTGGCGCAGTCTTTTTTTGTTGCTGTTGTTTTTCCAGGTGCTCGACGCGATTAGTCCAGTAATTCACTTCTTCCGTGATTTGCTGGAATTGCAAAAGCACACCGGCAAGAACCAACAATCCAATGAATAGTATTGAATAATCAATATGCGGAACGGATTGCCCATGATCAGGAAATTTTAATCTTAAGCGAGGCATTGATTTATCCCGGCATAATCGGCCGGTACAGATGGATAATGGGCCAGTGCAGGTATTTGCCCGGTTTGTATCGGCACAATACGCCATCCACAGTTCTCAGGCAGTGTTAAATCCGGATGTTCCGGCGCAAACAAGTGAACCACCTCAACAGTTTCTTTATTTCCAGACAATACCGCTTCCTGATCCAGTGCAGCGAGAAGCTCATCCGCCACATTCTGCAGGATTCGCTGATTACGTATGCTGTACCAAGTTCCGTCTATCAATAGGGCAACACAAATTCGCCCAGTTTCTATTACAACAAAGTATATTTTGTCGCCACGCAACAGCTTTTGCCACCGATCATAAGCGGATGCCAAATAAGGTTCAATTTCTTTCAGTTTAAATTGATAACGTGCGGCCATCTCTTCCACCCGTGCCATCAATTCACGAGGTATTGCCGCGCAAACAGCGCCATTCACCGGACTCCACTCGCTGACACTGAGTATCCAAGAATCAGCACGCTCGGCATAAACTTCGCGCATACGAAAAATGGCATAGGACATCACTTCCTCCGGTGAGGTTATTTCTGCCTGCGGCGGCAGCGCAACATAGCGAACAAAGTGATTTGACAGAGTCATCGACAACCCAGCACCCGCCGCATCCCCCAGTTTTTGTTCCAATTGGCGCAAGGCGGATTCCCAAGCAGGCACGCCTTGAACACGCTCGCATAATACTGTCACTTTAGCGGATTGTACTGGCTTAAAGCCCCGAGCTGTACGAACCAGGTCCACCCGCTCAGGTGCCAGGAAAACTTGAATCTGATCACGCCACAATTGTGACACGGTTTGCCTCCTCTAAACTGGTTAATCCTTGCTTGACCATATCTAAAGCGCCTTCTCTGAGAAAACGCGTGCCATTGTTTCGGGCCGCTTCTTTGATACGCCGTATCGGCTCTTGTGCAACAATCAGTTCGCGGATTTCATCATTCAAAATCAGAATCTCGGCAATTGCATTTCTTCCCCGATACCCGCTTCCCCGGCATTGGCCGCAGCCTTTTCCACTACGAAACTTAAATTGGCTGACTTCGTCGGCGGAAATTCCGGATTCTGCAATCAGTTTATCCTCCGGGCGTTCATCCACTGCGCAGTGTACACATAACAAACGCACTAATCTCTGCGCAACGATCCCGTTCAAGGCAGATACAAAGCTGTAAGGATCCACGCCCATATGGGAAAAGCGTCCAATGACATCAAACACATTATTGGCATGAACCGTTGTAAATACAAGATGCCCGGTCAGCGCAGCCTGTATGGCGATTTGCGCTGTTTCAGCGTCACGAATCTCACCCACCATTATCTTATCAGGATCATGACGCAAGATTGAGCGCAGCCCCCGCGCGAAGGTCAGTCCTTTTTTCTCATTAACCGGTATTTGCAAAACACCGGGCAACTGATACTCAATCGGATCCTCAATGGTAACGATCTTGTCATGGCCCTGATTCACTTCCGATATCGCCGCATACAGCGAGGTTGTCTTACCACTGCCGGTTGGACCCGTAACCAGCAACATTCCATAGGGTTCCGAGCTAAGGCGGCGAATAATCGCAATGGCTGCTTGATTAAAACCCAGCTGGTTTAATGTCAATCCTTCAATATGATCGGATAGCGCTTGCCGGTCAAGAATACGCAAGACAGCGTCTTCGCCAAAAATACTCGGCATGATGGAAACGCGAAAATCAATTTCCCGTCCCTGAATAGAAATCTTAAATCGGCCATCTTGCGGCACCCGGCGCTCAGCGATATCCAATTCCGACATCACTTTGATCCGGGAAATGACTTGCTCAGCCAAGTCCGCGCCCTGCATCACACCAATGGATGTTAATACACCATCGATGCGGTATTTGATCGAGAGCGCACCGGTTGTCATTTCCAGATGAATATCGCTGGCCTGGGATTTGTGCGCGTCATACAACGTAGAATGTACCAGCCGTACAACCTGGCTGGTACCCGCATTGATGCTCTTTAACGACAGATCTTCGATGCCGCTTTGTATATTGTCTAGCTCAGTAGAAGGTAATACTTGATCCATGGCACGCATGGTTTTTTCTTGCTGAGTAAAAAAAGCAGTCAGGTCGGCCGGATGCACCAAATACCATTCAACAGCCATATCGAAACGCTCTTCTGCCCATGCGCGCAATTTGCTTGAAAATGGATTACTGACAGCAAGCAAATAGTTCTGGTCTCGACGAAATAATACGCATTCATGCAGGATTGCTTCCGCGAAAGGCAAGCGATCAAATGCCGGACTTAAGGCATGGATCGCTTTCATTTCCAGCACCGGCAAATGCAGTAGTTGCCCTAACTGCTGTACCAACTCATCGGGTGTATAGCCGCCGGTTTCTTCCAAAATCTGGATAACAGAAATGCCTTGTTCGAATGCCCTGCGCCGGACATCAGCCAGGCGATTGATATCAATCGGTTGCTTGTTCCCGGATGGTATCGACGCTTCAATCAATTGATGCTTCCTGCTAATTCGAATATTGGCATATACATAAGAATAATAATACCGCCAATCACAATGCCGATGACTGCCATCAGTAGCGGCTCAATCAGTTTGGTTGTCCACTCAACCCAACGGGCGATTTCCTCGTCGTGAAAATTACCGATTCGCTCCATCATATCTCCCATCAAACCTGTTCTTTCACCAACGCGGAGCATACGATTCCCCACGGCAGTTGTTAGCCCCTCGAGTTCCATCGCGCTGGAAATCGTTTTGCCTTCACGAATATGTTTGGCCGCTGCTTTAACATTTGGCCGGAAATGGGGTTGCAGCAACCCGCTGACCATTTCCAGTGCTTGTGTAATGGGAATTCCGCCGCGTAACAACATACCCAGTGTTTTGTAAAAACGCGCCAGCTGATAAACACGCATGTGTTCTCCAATCGCGGGGATGCGCCACAATAACCGCATGACATTGGCGCGAAAGGCTGGCCGGCTTACTGTGTAAATTGTCACGGCAAGCAGGATCACTGTTGCAATAGCCAATTCCCAGCCACGCTCATGGACAAAATGCCCCCATTTAATCAGCAATAACGAAAGCCAGGGCAAATCGCTGCCCATATCGTCATAAATAGCGCTGAATTTGGGAACAACAAATACCATCAAGAAGATAGAAACCAAAAACCCAATAACCAGTAACAGCACAGGATATATCGACGCACCGACCAGTTTTTTGCGTACAAAATCCATTTGTGTTTGATAAGTAATAAATCGTGTTAAAGCTTCCGCAAGATCTCCCGTTCGTTCACTGGCACGCACTGTTGCAATATACAAAGGCGGAAATGCTTGAGGATACTCACTCAGCGCTTGCGAGAAGGTTACACCTTCATAAAGTCTTGCAAGGATATTCTGGATAATTTTGCGATTACCGGTGTCTTGCTCCTTCTCTAGCAAGGTTTCGATACTTTCTACCAGACTGAGTCCCGCGGTTTGTAATGAAAGCAATTCCTGGCTGAAATGCACTAATGGAAAATGGCTTTTCGATTTCAGCGAGAAACCTGAAAAGCTTCGCCGGATACTTAAAACCATGCCGCCTTGCTCAATAACCTGAAGACGAGCCTCCTCCTCGCTGTTAGCTTCCAGTTCCAGGTACACGGTGCCTTGCCCGGACAAAACTGCTTTTACTTCATAACGCATTACCAGGTCTTACCAATTTGTTATATCAGCTGCCTCACCCTCACCGCCCGGTTGCCCATCCTTCCCGTAAGAAAGTAAATCGAATTCCGCACGCTCGCCAGGGTATTTGTAAACATAGGCGCGCCCCCAGGGGTCCGCAGGCGGTAATTTTGAAAGATAAGGCCCTTGCCATCTTGCTTCATTATTGGGGCGCGCGACCAGTGCGGTTAATCCCTGCTCGGTGGCTGGATAGCTTCCCACATCCAAACGATATTGATGCAATGCCTTTTCCAACGCATCGATTTGCGCTTGAGCCATTTTAATTTCCGATTTGCCGACTTGTGAAAAGTATTTCGGCCCGACATAGGCAGCCAGTAAACCAATGATGACCATCACAACGAGCAACTCAAGAAGTGTAAAACCACGTACCGCTTTTGCTGTTTGCCGCTTAACCAAATGCATCATATTTATCCTTTGACTTAAGAGATTGCTGATAATTTTACTTGTGTGTAAATAGATAGTTACCATCGAATATTCACATGGTAAGCCGCCTATATTACAGGGTCAAGACCGCATGTAGCATAAAATGCTGGCATTCTACAAACTCAAAACAGCTAGCGTCGAAGAATCGCCCACCACCGGCCGATATTGAGTAATGTCATCAATGAGGCTGAAACATACGTCCAAGCTGCTGCGCGCAGGATTTTGCGTGCATGCGGCTCATCCCCTTGAATCAGGTATTTACCGTGCTCCAGCATCGGCAATGCACGCGCAAAACTCGCGTGCATTTCCATCGGAAGGGTAACCAAATGCACTACTGTTGCCGTACCCAGCGTTAACAGACCACCAGCAAAAAACAATGCACCCGCCACCGGTGCCCGGGTGATCACTGTAATGACAGGAGCCATCATCAAAATAGCCGCACCCAATTTCTCAGCCGGGGCAGCTATTTGTATCAATCGTGTACGTAATCTTAGCGGCAAATAGCCATCCCGGTCTTGGATCGCGTGCCCCACTTCATGTGCAGCTACAGTAATTGCTGTCAACGATTTGCCGTTAAATTTGTCCGGCGTTAGACGAACAGCTTTTTCTAGCGGATCATAATGATCACCTTGTTCCGTCACTTCCACCTTAACCGCTTGTAAATTTGCCCAATCCAATAAAATACGCGCCAGCTCTCCGCCAGTGCCCGGATAACGATCTTCAGGGTAACTGTACTTCTTAAGGGTATGTTTGACCCAGTAAGACGGCGCGACAATGAGCGCTGTCATCGCAATAACGAGTACTAAGTAAAACATAATCTACTCGACTGCTTCATCAGTGCAACAAGAAAACGCATAAAAAATTAGGCATCCTGAAAATATTTCACTGTTAATTCAGATACAAACTCGAATTATTGGTTCCGTAAGGAAATTTCCTGTTATTAAATATATAGTCCGGAAATATCTTTTTTGAATCAATCGTAAGAAAACATCGCGCCATGCTGCTTATCGATCCAAATATAAGCCTAAAAGCACACCATTACAAAGCACTAAAATTATATGATTACTCATAACACATTCATTCGATTTATCGATCAGATCAATCAAAAGGCACTATTTATATATTTAATTGCGTATTTTACCTGTTGAATTCAGATATAACTTGATAAAAAAGTATTTTAAAGTAACTATCATCGACATCCAGCCAGCATTTGAAAAATAAAGAATTAATTAAACATATAGATAACACCTTAAATCACACAGAAGCAGCAATCTTGTAGAAGCAAAACAATCCCAACAAGTCTAACAGGCCGTTGAAAAACGTTTTCGAGGCAGCCGATGCAAGGCAAAAACAGGCGAGAAAGCGCAGTTTATGCTTAATAAATGAGCATTTTGAGTCTGTTTTTAACACCGCAGCGGCAACGCAGATAGTTTTTCAACGGCCTGCTAAACTAATTAAACAGCGCACCGCTATATTGATTCTGAGCGCTCGCATATAAGCTATGCGGTTAGAATATGAAATTATCCGCAAATAAAAACACCCAGATACCGATGAGCTCCACCGAACATTTTGTTTTAATCATTGCCGTGATAATCTCCACGTTTGATGCTTTACTACTCAAATTAATCCACTCAAACCGGCTTTAACTGCATATTCAATTTCTTTAAGCCATCCGGACATGACAAGTAACGATCTACCAGCTTCCTATCGTCGGTATATATTTCAGTTGCTGGCATTAGCTGTTTTGTACTTTACCTTTGGTCATATTAGCTTTTTAATTACCGTCTCGCACTTCATTATCACCCCAGTTTTCTTTGTAGCTGAAGGTATCGCACTGGCCGCTATCATTCTATTTGGCCGCAGAGTTTGGCCAGGTATTTTTTTGGGACAACTCGCGCTCGCTTTAAGCACCGGCCTTGAGTTTTTGCCATCCCTGACTATTTCTGCCATTAACAGCATCGAAGCAGTGATTGGGGCAATCTTGTTTAAACGCTGGAAACTTGATCCGGCGCTTAGCAGCGTACATGACTTCAGCCGCCTGGCTACCTTAATTTTTTTAATTCTCCAGCCATTTAGCGCCACCTTTGGTACTGCAACACTGCTATTCTTTAACGTCATTCAAGAGTCACAGAGCTACTTACAAACCTGGACATACTGGTGGTTTGGAAACTGCTTGGGGCAACTCCTGGTTACCCCATTTTTACTGATTCTCTTTTCCTCGTCCGCCCGTATCAAAAGTATCCTGCTATCCACTCAAAGCGCGACCGTGCCAATTGTTCTGATGCTGCCGGCCACTTGGCTGGTTTTCGGCGACACGCCTATCGGCGGCATTGCCCTGGCGCTAGTCATCTATGTACCCCTTTTGCTATGGGTTGCGATCAAAAGCGGATTAGCCGTTGTATCCCTTATTTGCAGCGGAATTACCGTACTGGCATTGTTTGAGACATCACGCGGATTCGGCCCCTTTGTCGTGAATGAAAATCCGCAGATTTTCGACATGAATATCTTTATCCTCGGTATCTCGCTCACAGCACAGTTTGTCAGTGTGCTATTTGCTGAGCGCAGCCAGGTTGAAGCAGAATTGCGAAAAAGTGAAGCCAAGCTTTACGCGATCATTGATTCATCCCCTATACCCAAGGCAGTGAATGATGAACACCAAAATATCATCTTTTTAAACAAATCATTTGTTCAACTATTTGGGTATACATTGAAAGATATACCCACATTGGCTGATTGGTGGCCGAAAGCCTACCCGGACAGCGCATATCGCCAATGGGTGGCAGAAACATGGAACAGGAATCTGGAAAAGGCATCAAGGGAAAATACGGATTTCGAGCCTATTGACGTCGTAATCCGCTGTAAAGATGGCTCCCTACGTAGTGTCATTGCCACCGCCTCGCCGCTTGAATCTCCGGCATCCCCCAAAAATTATTTGGTCACTCTGATTGATATCACATTACGCAAGAATCTGGAAAACCAGCTCATCAAGAGTCATAAATTTCTCGAAGATTTATCCAATAATATTCCTGGATTTATTTACCAATTCCAACTCTTTCCCGATGGTCGAAGTTGTTTACCTTATGTCAGCAGAGGAATAATTGACATTTTTGGCATACCTCCTGAGAAAGTGGTCTCAGATGCTTCTCCAATATTTTCACTCATTCATCCAGAGGATTCTGAAACACTGAAGCTGTCGATCCAGGAATCTTCAAATACACTGCATGATTGGCACTTTGAGTTCCGGATCGTTACTGCGCAAAATAAATTCAAGTGGATACAGGCGCAATCAAAACCTGAAAAGCAGAATGACGGAAGCGTCATCTGGAATGGTTACGCCACTGATATTACGGAACTAAAAGATGTATCACTGAAATTTGAAGCTTTACTAGACCTCGCCAGTGATGGCGTCCATATTCTGGATGAAGATGGAAATATTGTGGAATTTAGCCGCTCATTCGCAAAGATGCTCGGTTATTCCTACGAAGAAACTGCCCGGCTCAACGTAATGGACTGGGATGCCATGATTCCGAAAGAAAAACTGATCAGCGCGGTGCGTGAAGTTTCGATAACGCCGCGCGTTTTTGAAACGCTACACCGGCGTAAAGACGGCACTATCATCGATGTCGAGATCAATGCCAGAAGACTGGAGATCTCAGGAAAGAAACTAATTTATGCCTCATCGCGCGACATTACCAGTCGCAAACAACACAGTAAGGAACTGGAATACCAGCGCCTGCGCTTATCCAATATCATTGAAGGGACGCATATCGGCACCTGGGAATGGAATGTGCAAACCGGTGAAGTCATTTTCAATCAGCGCTGGGCAGAGATAATCGGTTACACCCTCGATGAACTTTCCCCCACGTCCATTGAAACCTGGCTCAAGTTTGCTCACCCGGATGACTTAAAGCAATCCGAAGCACTCCTTAACGATCATTTTTCCGGAAGGATTCCTTATTACGAATGTGAAGCACGAATGCATCACAAAGCAGGGCATTGGATCTGGGTTCTTGATCGAGGCAGAGTATCAAGTTGGACAAATGACGGCAAGCCTTTGATGATGTTTGGAACGCATCAGGACATTACTGACCGGAAAGAACGCGAAACCATGCTGATACAAGCACGTCAACAAGCAGAAGCTGCCAGCATTGCCAAAACCCGTTTCTTAGCCATGATGTCACATGAAATCCGCACACCGATGAATGCCGTGCTGGGCATGGCTTATCTATTGAGCAAAACTTCGCTTGACTCCCAGCAAAACGCCTATTTGCGCAACATTGAAGGATCTTCGAATATTCTGTTAGGCGTCATTAACGACATTCTGGATTATTCCAAAATTGAGGCAAACAAAATCGAATTGGATAACATTCCCTTCGATCTGAATAGTATTCTGGAAAACCTGTCGGCAATGGCCTCAATAGCAGCAAAAGACAAAGCCATCGATGTACTTATTTATGTGGCACCTGATGTCCCCAGGCATTTTACCGGCGACCCGTTACGGCTGAGTCAGATATTCGTCAACCTCACTAACAATGCGATTAAGTTCACCGACCAAGGTGAAGTGATTATCCGCATCACGATTGAGAACACCGAAGACTCTGAAACGGCCATCCTTGCTTTCAGCGTAACCGACAGCGGCATTGGTATGACCAGTGAACAGATGGAAGGACTTTTCAAGGCTTTCTCGCAAGCCGATAGCTCGATTACACGACGTTTTGGTGGTACCGGTTTAGGTTTATCCATCTCACATCGGCTGGCTCAGCAAATGAGCGGCGATATCGTGGCCGAAAGTCAGTATGGTAAAGGCAGCCGGTTTTATTGCACGGTTAAACTACATCGGCCAGATCCTCACGAGGAGCCATGGATATCCCTCCCCGATACCCTGCGGTCGCTTAAGATCATGATTATTGACGATCATGCAACCACCCGTGCAGCGCTTTCGGAAATAGTCCAATCTCTAGGCTGGAATGCTGTGGCTATCAACAGCATTGCTGAAGCCAGCGAACAGCTTGCTGATCCCGATTCCTTACCGTTTGATTTGCTGCTGCTCACCACACATTTGGCCAATCCAGGGTATCGCGAGACCATTCATGCGATTGAAGTTGCGCTACCTGATTCACGGCGGCCTAAAATTATACTGATCACCAGCAATTTAGAGGATTCTCTATTTTCAAAAGGGAACGAAACGCAAGGAATGATCAGCGCCCTGATCAAACCGTTCACGCCATTAGGCCTGTTTGATACAGTTGCAGCGCTTTTTAGTGAAACTGCTGGCAAAGCCGATCAGAAACAAGGGAGCAGCGCTATCCGGAAGCAATTTGCCGGTGCGCATATCCTGGTTACCGAAGACAATGAAGTTAATCAAATCCTGATATCTGAGTTGCTCAGTAATTTGGGGATGACCGTGAGTCTTGCGCGAAACGGCATTGAATGCTTGGATCTGCTCAGGACATCAGACTCTCACCCGTTCGATTTAATTTTTATGGATATACAAATGCCGGAAATGGAGGGACTAGAAGCAATCCGGCATATTCGTCAAGATTTGCACCTGACTGATATTCCGATTATTGCTCTCACCGCTAACACGAAAGAGCATGATCAACATGAATTCATGAAAGCGGGAATGAACGACTTCCTGCCTAAGCCATTTGATCCTGAACAGCTATACCAGATTCTCTATCGCTTCTTGAAGAAGAAAAATAACAACAATCAGAAATAGACTCTTTAGAATCTGATACCAGCCAATTTACTTTACCGGAAAATGCAGAAAATAGACAAAGAACTGGACGCACGCGGCTTGGTTTGCCCATTGCCCATCTTACGCACCAAACAATCGCTGGCTGGAATGACCAGCGGACAAACCTTGAAAATTGTTGCCACTGATCCGGGTTCCGTGATTGATTTCCAGGTTTTTGCCGAGCAAACGGGAAATGAATTATTGTCGCTATCCGAATCTGACAAGGAATTTATTTTTCTTCTCAGAAAGAGATAATTGTAGATCCTCCCGTTAGGAATCCAGCCGTTTACTTTTTTCTACCGGCTGAAAATAGCGTCATCAAAACACCTGGATAATCCCCGGAAATATCATCACGAGAGTGCCCATGAGCACTTGCAGGAATACAAGCGGAACAATAAATTGCTCTTCGCACTGATTGACGTTGAAGCAATCCATCCATGCAACGTTTTCAACCACCGGCTATGGTCATGCGATCGATCAGAACTGATCCACACTGTTTCGATCCGCGCACTATGACGTCGTCACCAATCGCCAGAATTCCCCGGAACATGTCTTTCAAATTGCCAGCAATGGTGATTTCCTCGACCGGGTAACTGATTGCACCATTTTCCACCCAGAAACCGGAAGCGCCGCGCGAATAATCGCCTGTCACTGCATTGATGCCATGCCCCATTAATTCCGTTACCAGCAAGCCAGTACCCATTTTCTTTAATAGCGCATCAAAACGCATCGGCGCAGCATTCTGCATAATCAGATTATGCGTGCCGCCGGCGTTTCCAGTCGTGCGTAGCCCCAGTTTCCGGGCCGAATAACTGCTCAAAAAATAACCCTGTACGATGCCATTTTCCACTATTTTACGTTCGACCGTCGCCACGCCGTCATCGTCAAATGCACTGCTGGCCAGCCCTTTGTGCAGATGCGGCAATTCAAGTATCTGTATATCGGGTGCAAAAACCTGCTGCCCGATGCTATCCAGCAAAAAGGAAGATTTCCGGTAAAGGTTGCCGCCGCTCACCGCCGAAGCGAAATGTCCGATCAAGCCGGAAGCGATTGACGCTTCAAACAATACCGGGACTTCACAGGTGGCGATTTTTCTTGCGCCCAGGCGTGCCGCGCTCCGCATACCGGCTTTTTTCCCGATACTTTCCACTGCCTCCAGATCAGCGGCATCACGCGCAACGCTATACCAGTAATCCCGCTGTTTGCTGTCGCCCTGTTCAGCGATCATGGCGCAACTGATATTGTGGCGGGAAAGTGGATATCCCCCCATAAAGCCCAGGCTATTCGCATAGATAAATTGCGATTCACTGACTGAAATCGTTGCACCCTCGGAATTGGTAATGCGTTTATCCACTGCATACGCTGCTTGCTCGCACTCTTTTGCCAGGCCGATGGCTCCCTCGACAGTCAATTCCCAAGGGTAGTACAAATTCAAGTGCGGGTATGTTTTCGCCAGTAGCTCTGCGTCCGCCAATCCGGCACAATCGTCGTCCGCTGTATAGCGGGCGATCGACAAAGCAGCCGTAACCGTATCGCTGATAGCTTGCGGGGAAAAATCGGAGGTACTGGCATGGCCGCGCTTCTGCCCAATATAAACTGTCACCGACAGTCCTTTATCACGATTGTATTCAATCGTTTCAACCGCATTCTGGCGCACCGTAACGGTTTGGCCAAAGCCATCGGAGACATTGGTTTCGCAGGCAGTAGCGCCGCCCTTCTTGGCATGCGCCAAAATATCTTTGGCAATTTGTTGCAGTGTGCTCAGCGGATAAGAGAATCGGGAATCTGAAACGGGTAGATTGTTCATAAATAGCGTTGTGACAAAGAATTTAAACTGGATTTTAGATAAAAAGCTTCAATCGTTAAAAAAATCAAAGGCGAAAATATTCCTGTAAAGCGCTATGATAGCAGCTTCTTGACACCGCATTACACAGGTTACCGTGCAAAACACCCCGGAAAACGATATCGAACAAGACGCAACGCCGAGCAAAACCCGGCGCAAGAAAGACATGCACGCATTGCAGGAAATTGGCGAACAACTGGTAGAACTGGATCAAAAGAAATTGAGCGAATTTGATCTGCCGGAAATTTTAGTCGACGCCATCAACCTTGCTAGGCCCATGAATAAGCACGGCGCACGCCGCCGGCAAATGCAATACATAGGCCGCTTGATGCGCGAAATTGATGCACTGCCGATCCAAGAAAAGCTCGATTCCTGGCATCAAGTATCGGTGCACCAAACCGCCCGGCTGCATCAGCTCGAACGCTGGCGCGAACGTCTTCTCGCCGATGAACACGCGCTCACCGAGTTTGCGCAGAAATACCCGCAAGCCGACTTACAGCGCCTGAGGTTGCTGATCCGCAATGCGCAAAAAGAAAAAGCCGCCGAAAAACCACCCAAGAGTTTCCGGTTATTGTTTCAGGAATTGCAGACAATCATTACGGCGGTTTGATTTCTTGTGTAAAAATGCCCTAAAAAAATTAGAATAAAATAAAAATAGAATTCTAATGAATTGATAATTAGGCACTAACTTGAAGACAGATGGTTTTATGCAAATGTTCTGCTTTTTTATAATCCATCTAATTTTACTCAATCCCCAAGAGATTGCTTCCCAGAAACAGGAGGTTGTGGATGAAAGATCAAGATAAGAGCGCTGAAATCGCAGTGCTAGAGGATAAGATACTCTACCTTACCGAGCGATTAGATCAAGCTAAGACCGCAGTTCAACAGTGGATTGACGCCAACGCTTCTTTGGCAAGAAGTGCTGCAGAAGCACGAGCAAAGAATCAGGGGACAGGTAGAGGCTTCCTTAGTGGGCTGCTCGGTTCAAAGTTTAGGGGAGCAATGAGGCAAGCAGCAGCCACTAGTAATGCATCTATCTCCCAAGAAGTTGCCGAAAAAAGAACCAAGATCGCTGACGGAAAGAGAGAGGCTCAAGATTTGGTGCGCGACCTAAAAGAGCAGCTTGTGGAAGCTAAGAGTGAGCTGAAGTTGTTGATCGCTGAAGTCAAAGGTTCAGCGCGCTCGAAAGCAAACATAACTAAGGTGGCAACAAGCACAATTGAACTAATGCAGAAACTTAAAGAAGCGCATTCCGCCGGCTTACTTACTGATGCTGAGTATGAAGAAAAGCGTAAGAAACTTGTCTCAGAACTTTAATGGCTGTGAATGAAGTGAAGTGCGGCAAGATGCCTCAATGAAAAAAGACACCTCATAAATGTAGGGTGGGTTAGTGATGCGTAAGCATCGCGTAACCCACCGAGAGCAGTTCAAAACAATAGGCGAATGGCGGGTTACGCGCTGCGGCACAACCCCCGATGGCTTGCCACTCATGCCCGCCTGCCAATATGAGTACGATGCGGCTATGCGCATATTCCCCCCAGTGAAATTTTTTACATGATGACACTTGCACCCAACTTCCATACGCAGTAATAAAATCCAAAGTTTGTACAATCAAATCGGCGATACCATGATAAATTATCAGTATCCTAAAAAAAGCTGTTACGTTTAATTACATTTTTTCGTCGTACGGGGAGTCATTGATGAACGAGTTTATTACCAAAATGTTGAAATTTATTTCGATTGAAGCGCTGATAGAAAGAGATTGGCTAGAGATCGTGCAAATTTTAATGCCCGTTTTCATTTTAGCTTTAGTATTTCTTGGGTTGAGTTTTTTTATTCAAAACAAACGATGGAAAACCGCGGCTTCCGTTGTGTGTGCTGTCCTGGCATTGGTTTATTTGCCGTATGAGCTGTATCGCCAGTCTATTGTCTTGGCCAGAGCGGATGCGAATGTTAAAGAGATTCATGGCAACCTGCAGAGCATATTAAATTCCGCCAACCTAACCCACATGAAAGCTGTTACCGATAAAGAAGTTGCTACCAGCATGCTGGATGAACTGATACTTGGTCTCGATCAGGAGAAGAAAAAAGATCTCCTGCTGATTGCATGGCTGGTTGCAGAAAATGAAAAAGATTCGCTCAATCAGATCGAAGGCAAGCAAAAAGTGCTCGCCGATGACATCAAATCCAGCCTGAGTGCAACCAAAACAGAAATTATCGACTCACGGCCTCCTATTGAGAAAATCTCTGACACGATTGTGAAGAAACTGGATGATGACGTTAAACAATTGGTCGAAAAGAAAATGCGGGCATTTAAGCAGGAGATTGACAGCTCATTGGATGGTTTCAAAGAAGGTATCAATACTTTTGTTCAAGGTGAACTCAATAACTATCAAGAAAAATTGGCTGGCATTACCCAACAAAACGTTGATGAATTAAAAAATTACTCCGGCAAAGCCAATCAGGCTTTCGCCGAGCAAGCCAAAAAAATCAATCAAGAATCATTGAAGAAACTGGATGAAACCAAACAAAGTATTGATGGGATTGGCGTCACAATTTCGGATATCAATTTAAAGAATATTGCCCAGCAAGTTAAGCAATTATCTGCTTCGTTAGAAATCGCTCAGAAAAAGAATGACGTTTTATTTGAATATAACGAATGCATGCGAACTGCGGGATTGCTAGATTTGGGCGGCAAGGTAGAACAATGTAAAGGCAAATTGAATCAGGAAATGAGTAATCTGAAATAAGCCGCATAAATCAAACTTGGATGGATGGATGGTTTTTGTGCACCACAAGAAACCATCCATCCAAGTTTTAATTTGTTAATACAGCATGTCTTTACACAATGATTCTATTGACAGAATTCCCCCACATTGAGTCTTCCCCCGGTTAGTGTTTTGCCAGAAAGTGAAGCCGTCGGAATGGTTTTATCTAAGATGGCCGCTTTAATCTGCGCCGCGGTTGCGCCGGGATTTCTTGAAGCATAAAGCGCCGCCGCACCCGTTACGTGCGGGGTGGCCATCGACGTTCCGCTGAATGAGGAATATTTATTGTAAGGAACAGCAGACCAAATTCCAGATCCGGGAGCTCCGAGATCCACGGTTGTCGCGCCATAATTTGAAAAGGAAGCTCTAGAACCATCACTGGCAATGGCTGCAACAGCAATCACACAGTCGTAATCTTTACCATTCGAGGTACATTGGTAGTTCGAGGGATAATTTGGCGTAGTATCGTTATTATCGCCCACACCATCCGCGCCGCCATTACTTGCTGCGGCAATGAACAGGATTCCCGCATCTCCTCCTCGGTTAATCGCATCCAGTAAGGCTTGCGAGAATCCGCCGCCTCCCCAGGAATTATTCGTAGCAATAATATTTAATCCATGGCGAGTCTTTAAATCAGTTATGTAGTCTACCGATTTAATCGCATTGGCAGTTGTTCCGCCATTCTGACCCAGGAATTTAGCGGATATATAGGTGGTATTCCAGTTGACCCCTGCGACACCTTTATTGTTACCGCCTTTCCCTGCAATTGTGCCGGCAACGTGTGTAGCATGACTGTCAACAATCCCTTGCAAACCACCGTCATAAATTGACTTATTATTGCCAGCGAAATCCCAGCCATGAATATCATCGATCTTTCCATTTCCATCATTGTCGATGCCATCGACAGGATCAAAACTGTTTGTCCATACATTTGCGATTAAATCAGGGTGGTTAAATTGAATCCCTTCGTCGATAATGCCAACGTAAACGCTATTACTTCCCGTACATCCTGCCGCCCAAGCCTCATCCGCTTGGCTGCCGAAGCCATTTACCGGCGTGGTAGCATCATCGCCATACATGCCCCATAGCGAGCCATTGGTGTAATACGTGTCATTTGAAGTTGCCTGGTGTGTGTAAATCCAATTGGGTTCTGCAAATTCAACGACAGAATCATCTTTTAGCAATCTGATTGCCACATGCTGTGATAAATCCGGTTGAAAACGAATTCTTAGCAAATTTCCACGCCCTTCAGAGATCATCAAGTGCGTTCTGATTCTCTCCAAAACTTCCCCTTTAATCTTCCCAAGCACTCTATTCTCATCTTCATCCACACTGTGAGCACGAAACTGTACTAAAAGCTCGCCTGGAACAAAATTAGGTTGATTCGAAGTAACCGTAAGACTATTGCTTTCATTTTCCTTTGCTTGCACAGAAGATAGTAATGGAAAGAAAATTAAAGCAGATAATACAACTGTAAGCACACGCTTCATGCAAGCCTCCTAAAGATTAAACACTGCAAAATCAAAAAAACCCTTCATTTTCTAAGAACGTCAGGGCTATGCGTTGTTTTAATAACTCCTTTTACTTTACATGCGAGCAGGTTTCAAGAAAAAAACCTCATTTGTTAGTCTTTGGAATTGCGTTCCGATTGTGTCAATAGATGCGGCCATAGACGCTGCATCGCCAGGAACGTAAAAGAAGCCGACCAAGTAATCATGGCTAATCCTGCCAAACCTTCAGCAGCAGTTAATATCCGGATGGCTCCAACCGGTAATAAGTCGCCAAATCCGACTGTCGTATAAACAACGGATGAAAAATAAATAAAATCAAATAAATTATCTTCGGTCATCCCGGTGATATGCCCCAATCCAATGCCATGCTGCATAACTATGTAACCCGAAGCAAATATAAGAATTTCCAGCACATGCGCCACCAGCAATCCTAGCATCACCACCAGCACCCCAATCCGCTTATGCATATGTATGCCCACCGCACGGCTTAAGAAACGCAATGCCTCGTAATGTAATACTACGCAGACTGTCACGATAGTAATGGAGATTGCTAATGCCATCACGTAGGAAGTATTTTCATTCATCATTAACAGGTAAATTATCAATCACAAAACGCATTGTAGACACATATAATAGAAGTTACTGTCATTACATAAAATTTTGCCTATTTTAATTATTCTATGTGCTTCAGTATTACCTTACATAACCATGGGAATAACGGTTTCAAACCAATACTTATAGTCATAAGGAAAAATTTATGGGCCAGGTAACTGAATTTGTCGGCCGTGGTCTGGCACGATTCCTAACCAAGCCAGTGCGGCAAAGCACCCAGGTTGCCACGATCAGTCAGGAAAAACTCGCAACAGCTTTGCAACCCGGAGATGTTCTATTGGTTGAAGGAAATACCCGTATCAGTGTCGCTATCAAATATCTTACGCAATCCACCTGGTCGCATGCGGCACTGTATGTCGGTAATGTACTTCCCCATAGCGCACCCTGGCAGCTACCGCAGGTATTGATTGAAGCCGATCTGAAAGAAGGCGTGCGCGCAATATCATTGGCACACTATGCGCAAATGCACACCCGGATTTGCCGGCCTGTCGGTTTGAGCGACGAGGATCGCAAACGGGTTGTCGATTATGTAATTGCACGTATCGGTCATCACTATGACCTCAAGCATATTTTCGATCTCGTTCGGTATCTTCTACCCACTCTGCCGGTGCCCACAAGATTCCGCAGACGCCTACTGGCCCTTGGCAGCGGCGATCCGACACGCGCTATCTGTTCCACCCTGATCGCACAAGCGTTTGAATCGGTGCGCTATCCAATCTTACCGGAGATTCAGCGCACTTGGTCAGACAATCCAATGCACGCAGATTGCTATGCAGAAATCTACCACATACGCCATCACAGTCTGTACACACCGCGCGATTTCGACATATCACCCTTCTTCGACATTATAAAACCAGCAATCGAAAATGGCTTTGACTACCGGTCACTACCCTGGAGTGACACCACACACGATTTAAAGAAGATTCCATGCAAGTCAACGGAAATAAACGCAGATTAGTTATTTTGATAACCTTAATTATTTTTTTACATCTTATCGCATGATTTAACTGGGAATATCTGCTCCCGGGCGCCCAAAGTAATAACCTTGCGCAAGATCGATACCCAGGTTCTTTACCATTTCAAGCGTGGCTGCATCTTCAACGAATTCGGCAACAGTTATCTTGCCAAGTCCACGCGCGACTTCTACCATGGCTTTGACAAAAATCTGATTATCCCGGTTATTGGGAAGATCACGGATAAATAGCCCATCTATCTTGAGAATTTCAACTCCTAAATATTTTAGATAGCCAAAAGTCGAGAATCCGCTGCCAAAATCATCCAAGCAAACACGGCAACCAGCTTGATGAACTGCCTCGATAAAACGCTGGGCATCTTGGATATCTGATACCGCTGCGGTTTCTGTCAACTCAATAATAAGGCGTTCCGGATTCACATTGAATTCGCTAAGCAAGCTACGAATAAAATTGGGAATAGCCGGATCGTCAAACGTACGCCCGGAAATGTTAATTGCCACCGGCGGTATATCCGGATGCTGATTCAGTAGCTCGATGCTGCGCTTGATAACCCATCGATCAATGTTGACAATCTGCCCGTTTTTTTCTGCGATAGGGATAAATTGACCGGGCATAATCAAATTATCCGGTTCATTCGTATCCCGCATTCTGACGAGTATTTCTAGATGAATCAATCTATTGTGCGCAGTTTCGTATACACCCTGGAAATGAATTTGAAACAGATCTTGCTCAAGTGCCTGAGCAATCCGGTTATACCAAGTCAGCCTATGCATCATGACTTCAGAAGAGTCACGAGTAGCATCGTAGATTGCCCAGGTATTCTTGCCCTGATTCTTGGCCTGATACATGGCGGTATCTGCATGAGCAACTAAGTCCTCTGCTGTTTCGCCGTGTTCAGGAAAAACGGCCACACCAACACTCGTAGTCAGCCGAATGTTAGTTCCACCGAAATGTAGCGGAATAGCTGCAATAGACGTCACAATACGAGCGGGCAGTATGCCGATATCATCAGTCGGCTGTATAAGGCTCAGGATGGCGAACTCATCCCCGCCTAAGCGGGCAAATACTTCGATATGCCGAACAATACTGGAAATTTCCCCAGCAGTTCGCACCAGTACCGTATCACCAGCTTTGTGCCCAAATGTATCGTTAATGTATTTAAAATCATCCAAATCAAAATAGATCAGTGCAAATTTATGATGACTGCGTAAAGATGTTGCAATCAGATTATCCAGCTCCTCCTGAAAGCGATGGCGGTTATACAAACCGGTCAATGGATCGCGCTCAGCCAGATAGAGAAGCTGTTGGGCAGTTTGACGCTGTTGCGTAATATCTTCATAAATCCACAACCGCCCAATAATTAGGCATTTAATATCGTTTACCGGGTAGGATGACTGAGTAAGTATCCGCTCGTCATTCAGTTCAAGTTCAAACCGTTCACTAATTTCATGCGTATCCAGCACATTCAGCACTTGCTTGGAGGCAAGGATAGGCTGCACAAAGCGCTCGACGGCACGCTCAAGTACAGCTTTAGTGGGCGTATGCAATAAATTTTCATGTTCATTAATCCCCCACATGCGCAAAAATGCTGGATTAACATATTCTACTTGCCGTTCATTGTCTTCGAATAAAATACCAATGCTCATGGCAGAAAGTAATGCGCCCATGCGGCTTTGTTCTCGCTCTGCCAGGGTGCGCAATTCGCGCTGATGTTTCTCGGAAACCTGTAATTCTTCTAAGGCTGATCCTAATTCTTCCTCCGCTTGTCTTTGGTACGTAATATCAAACATCACACCTTGTAGCAGCTTAGGTTTCCCATCTGTATCTTTCAGCCAAACTGCATCATCCCGGACCCAGGCAATGCTGCCGCCTTTTTTATAGATACGATATTCTGAATGATAAGGCGCTCCCGTCATCAGGCTGATCGACAAACCAGACATAACGCGCTCTCTATCATCAGGATGTATCTGTTTGATCCAGAGTTGCGGATTATCAAGCCATTCTTTCACACTATAGCCAAGTTGTGATTCGAGCTGCGGGCTAACGTAAATGGTATGGAAATCAGCATTAATGGCAGCGGTGTAGGTCACAGCCGGGATTTGTTCGATCAGTGACCGGTACTTCGATTCGATACTCAAGCGCTCTGTAATGTCGTGCGCATACCCTATGACGCTGATGATTTCACCGTTCACATCGTTGCATAACGGTAATTTTATGATATCAAACCAGCGCAACTGGCCATCCGCAAGCGTCACCTGATCAACAGGATTATGGATTCTTTTGCCAGCAAATACCTCGTCGTCATCCGTATGAAATCCTCGGATATTTTCAGCTGGATTGCCATAACATCGATTTTCTGGCCAGAAATCCGTATCCGGTCTGCCGAGCATTGCTGCCGGCTCCAGTCCTTGGCTGTTCGCGAAGGCTTGGTTTACCAATACAAAACGATGCTGTCTGTCTTTTACAAAAATCCAATCCGGGGTGGCATCAATAACAGTACGTAATAAATTTTTTGCCTGATTAATTTCTTCTTCTGCTCGTTTATGCTCGCTGATATCTTCTACAGTTCCCAATACTTCAACTAGTCTGCCGGTACCATTGACCGTAATCTCAGCGCGTTCCCTCACCCATTTTATTTGTCCTTTCACATTGATTCGATGTTCGATATCGTATGTCGCGCCTGTTAAGGCTGCTTGCCAGGCAAAATCAACTCGCTCTCGATCCTCTGGTACAACGCATGCCAGGAAACCTTCATAAGTAAGCGGTGTGTTGTCTTCAATGCCAAAAATCTGGAATGTTTCTGTAGACCATGTCAGCATATTGCTTTCTAAATTGAGGTGCCAGCTTCCAAGTTTAGCTAACGCTTGCGCGCGCAGAAGGGCTTCTTCACTTTGCTGTAGAATAAGCTCCTTCGCTTTTCGCTCGCTGATGTCGGTGTGTGTACCCAACATTCGTAGCGGGTGGCCTTGGTGATCCCACTCAACCACTTTACCTAAGGAAAGTATCCATTTCCATTCGCCTTGCCGGGTGAGTTGCCGGAACTCCACCTGATAGTCTTTACGTAATCCGCTGATATAGTCTGTGTAAATCTGATAAACAGATTCACGATCTTCGGGATGCATACGATCACGCCAGCTGGCATTGGTTTCTATAAAAGAGAGCGGATCATAACCTAGCATGCGGGCGTATTCTGGACTTACGATTGCCTCCCCTGTCTGCACATTGAGGTCATAGAGACCTTGATCTGCCGCCATCAGCGCCAAGCGTAGGCGCGACTCACTATCACGCAAGTTTTGCTCAGCTTGACGCCGGCTGGCCTGGATGCCAATCATCATGAAGGCAATAAGCGTCGTAGTCGCCACAAAAATGCACAAGATCAATTGATCGAGCTGAGGATTTCCTCTGGAAAAAGGACCTAAACCTTTAGCGGTTCCTATCACAGCCATCGAGGTAATCGCCATGACTGCAGTAAAAGCCCCTAAAGCATTGAAGCGTAAACCTACCCATAGCAAAGGAGGGAACACCAGGAAAGCAAGCGACAACTTGAGTTGACCAATCTCCGGAATACCACCGAATACCAGCCATGCTAAGGAAAGACATCCCCCCATGGCTAAAATAAACTCCAACTTAATCTGTGGAAAGTGGAATTTGGGAGTCATTTGATAAGTTCTAAAGAACAGAAGCAGTGGAGTAAAAACCAAAACTCCCACAGTGTCGCCAAGCCACCAGCCTAACCAAGCCTGGGATATCAAATCAGCCGGCAGCTTCCCGCCGGTATACAACGAAAAGACACCACCACTTGCGGACAATAGCATGCTACCTGGCCCGATTAGCAAGAAGGCTGTCACATCACATCCGCGCATGAAGCTGTTCTGGAATCCGACCGTTCGTTTGAGTAGCAAAGCTCCCAATACCGGGCCTACGGTATTACCGAAAGAAATTCCCATAGCAGCCGGTAGCGTCAGATCACCGACAGTCAGGTTTATAGCAAGCGCGCCCAGAAAGATACCGGGCCAGCACGTGAGTCTCCATACCAAAAGTGCCGCCAACGCTATCCCAGACGGCGGCCAGAACAAAGTGATGCTGGAATCCACATAAGGTATGCTTAACCCAAGCCTTCCTCCGGCGAAATAAGCTATTGCCAGTAGCAGAATCCGTGCTACGAGAAGGACCGCTGATTCTTTTAGGTGTTGTTTCATAGAAAACGAGGGCTTGTTAAACCTATTAATTTTAGCACTGCATCTGGATATCGGAGGTTATTGATTGATTTTATTGTTTTTTATCTTACTTATTCAGGAACTCCCAGGAGCCTGTCAGTTATCTTCATACAGGCTCAAGAGAAAAGCATGAGCGCGGCTGATAATGCCAGTAATCATTTATTGTTGAACGACACGAACAGAATTTACATTTAGATAAATTAGCAGGATAAATCTGAATTTGGAGTGATGTGAAACCATGGCCAGTGCAGTATCAAATGGCTTCAATGTAAGATTGATGCTGTTGATAGAACAGAAACCCGGCACAAAGATAATCTTAATTGAATTGCGCTACCATATAGTGTTTAACTGGATCGCTCACTGCTGAGCTCGTTACTCAGGTGCGCTGCCTGCGACAACGGTTCCGCCATACCATTGGAAAGTATAAACACACGATCTGCCGCATTGATGACAGCCGGTTGATG
Organism: Nitrosomonas sp. Is79A3; assembly: GCF_000219585.1. Lineage (NCBI taxonomy): Bacteria > Pseudomonadati > Pseudomonadota > Betaproteobacteria > Nitrosomonadales > Nitrosomonadaceae > Nitrosomonas > Nitrosomonas sp. Is79A3. The sequence goes on from NC_015731.1 coordinate 3,479,175, forward strand.
CGAAACAGCAATAACTGTCAATTCTTTGGCCAATTTCTGTAGTGTTTCACAGATAGTTTTTTCGCTTTCCGGGTCCAGTGCGCTGGTGGGTTCATCCAGAATTAAGAAGGGTGGATTATGAGCCAGCGCCCGTGCGATGGCGATGCGCTGGCGCTGTCCGCCGGAAAGCAGCCCGCCACGCTCACCCACAACCGTTTGCAGTCCTTCCGGCAAAGCATTGACAAAATCCCAAGCACCGGCCTGACGTAGTGCCCGTTCTGCGTCGGCAGCGGTCAGTGCGGACTCTCCAACCAGAATGTTATTCATCACCGTGTCATGCAGCAAAATAGTATCTTGCGAAACATAGCCAATCATGTGGCGCCATTGGCGCAAATTGATATCATGCAGAGATATGCCGTCGATCTGGACTTCGCCGGACTGTGGTTCGGCCAATCCACAGAGCAGATCCAGCAAAGTGCTTTTGCCGGCACCGGATGGTCCCATGACCGCAGTAAATGAGTTAATCGGTATTTCGATACTCAGATCTTTGAATATAGTTTTCTGGCCATAATCGAATTTGACATGCTGCAATGAAATGCCTTTTTGCAGCGTAGGCTGCAGTGTTCCCGTTGCTCTTTCTGCCGCTGCGCGCGCATCCTCTGCAGCCTTACGTAAAGCCCAGTAAGCGCTTTCTTGCGCGGCCAATTGCTGGTGTCTGCGCTGTGTTTTATTCAGCAGTCCCAGAATCCGCGTCAGCAAAAAAACCATCAACATGACTTCCGGCAAAGATAATTGCCATACTACCAAAGCAAGGTAAAGGCCGCTGGCTGTCAGAGCAGCAAGTATGGGCTCTTGCAGCGCGGTTAGCGCGGCTCTATTCATCACTTCCCGGCGTGTGGCTTTTTCCAAGTGTTGCGTCTGTTCGTGCAGAATAGCGTCGGCAACATTGTCACGCGCCATAGCTTTCAGTGATTTCACCGAACCTAGCACATCGGATAAGTACGTTAATAAATTACGCAGTAATTGGGTTTGCTTGTTACCTGCACGCCGAGTTGCGCTGACTAAGCTATTCAACACAATCAGCAGGAACAAGCCAATGATCAATGACGCCAGTGTTGCTTCCCATGAAATAAACAATGCCACGATGGCATATACCAGCACTTGAATGGCGAGTGCCAGCACGTTAACACTGTGTTCAAAACCGTTGGCTGCGCGATAAGCTTCCGTCGCAACCGAATTGGCGAGCGATCCGACAGGTTGCCGCAAATAGTATTGCCACTTGCTGGCCAGCAAAGCTTCTATAAGATCCAGCCGTAGGGCCGTCGCCACATGCGCAACAGTGTATCCCACCTGGCGATTAGCCAGCAGCAGCACCACACCTTTGAGAAACATACCGCCAACGATAATGATCAAGATCGCATCCAGCGTGGGTTCAATCCCGATATCTTGCAGCGCTTTCTCCATGAATTTACCGATGCCCGAATCGCCCGACTCGCCTGAATCGCCGACAGCGATCGATAATAAAGGCAGCAGCGCTGTTAAACTCAAGCCTTCAGCGATACCGGCAATCAGCAATGCAATCAGAACAAAAGCGCTGCGCCGGGGAAAAACCATAATGTACGTAAATAAAGTACGCATAAGCCGGTTATAAAAATGGATGAATAATCGGTGGTTTGTTCACGTAGTCATTATGCATTTGGAATATCGCATAAAACGCCATCGATCAATTGCTTGATTTGTTGGGCACGATTGGCAAGACGGGAATCGTGCGTCACAATGACCAGACTGGCATTAATTCTATGGTTCAACTCCAGCATCAAATCAAAGACGCTTTCAGCTGTCTGCCGGTCAAGATTTCCAGTAGGTTCATCAGCCAGGATGCAGGCGGGTTGTGTAACCAATGCACGCGCAACCGCAGCGCGCTGGCGTTCACCGCCGGATAATTCACCGGGAGTATGTGTCAGGCGATGACTCAATCCAACTTGTTTCAAAATATCTTCTGCCCGGTCATACGCTTCCTGGTTCGGCAATCTACGAATTAGCAGCGGCATGGCCACATTTTCCAGCGCGCTGAATTCCGGTAACAAATGATGAAACTGATAAATGAAGCCGAGTGAACCATTGCGTAACCGGCAACGCTCTTCTTCATTAATTTGTGCGATATCTTGTCCGAGAATCCGGATATTCCCGCTTGTCGGCGCATCCAATCCGCCGAGTATATGCAGCAACGTGCTTTTGCCGGAACCGGACGCGCCGACAATCGCTAACATTTCCCCTTTAATCAGATCCAGATTAACGCCCTTTAATACGGGAACTGCCAAATCACCCTGGGAAAACTGCTTGACCAGATTGCGGCAAGAGATGACGGTATCATTCATAGCGTAACGCCTCTGCCGGATTAACTTTGGAAGCACGATAGCTGGGATAAATCGTTGCCAGCAGGCTAAGGATAAATGAGGTTACGGCAACAGTCGTGATATCCCCCATCTGCGGATCGGTTGGAATCTTGCTGATGTAATAAATCTCCCGCGACAAGAACTGAACGTGGAATAAACTTTCAATAAATGCCACCACCTCACCCACGTTGTAGGCTAGCAGCATACCACCCGCAACGCCCAGAAAAGTGCCAAAAACGCCAATAAACGTCCCCTGCACAATGAATATCTTCATAATGCTGCGCGGGCTTGCGCCGAGGGTACGTAAAATCGCGATATCCGATTCTTTGTCGGTCACCGCCATTACCAATGTGGAAACAATATTGAATGCTGCCACCGCAATAATCAATGCAAGAATCAACGATAACATGCGTTTCTCGATCTGGATTGCACGAAAATAATTGGCATGCTGTTTTGTCCAGTCACTGATATAGCTGTCGATCGTCAGCATCGCGGGTAATTCTTGAACAACTTGAGGTGCCAGAAACAAATCCTTCAGCTTCAGCCGCACACCGGAAACATCATCGTTATCCATGCGATAAAGTTTTTGCGCATCGAACATGTGAATCAGAACCAATCCGGAGTCATATTCAAAATGCCCTGCTTCGAAGATGCCGACCACGGTGAATTGCTTTAACCGTGGCAAGATACCCGCTGGCGTGACTTGCCCTTGCGGTGAAATTAAAACAATTTTATCACCGAGGAAAGTGCCCATAGATCGGGCCAATTCCATGCCGATGACGATACCAAATTCGCCCGGCACCAGATTATCCAACTTTCCGCTAGCCATCATTCTTCCAAAATCCGCCACCTTGTCCTCCATCGTCGGCAGAACACCACGCACAACAACGCCTTGAACAACTTGGTTGTGCGATAGCATACCTTGCGCATTGACATAAGGCGCGGCAGCTTCTACGAATGGATGCTTAACGGCTTCTTCTGCGGTTTGCTGCCAGTGACTCAGATTGCCATGAATGCTACCGATCTGAACATGCGAAGCGACGCCTAGAATCCGTGTACGCACTTCTTTCTGGAACCCATTCATGACCGACATGACGGTAATGAGTGCCGTCATTCCCAGCGTAATACCCATCAGAGAAATCAATGAAATAAACGAGATGAAATGATTGCGTTTTTTGGCACGCGTATAGCGTAAACCAATGAAAAGTTCATAAGGGGACACGAATTTAATAGACCCGTAATAAGTTCAATTGCGAAGTTTGCCACACTTAAGCGCGGCATAACAAATAATCAAGAAATTGTAATCAGGAATTGTTACTGCAGGATTTCCGTTAGAAACCGCCGCGCGCCGCATTGACCATTTCTGTCAGCTTGGCTACGTCCAACACATGTAAATCGTGCCCTTGACGCATAATAAGCTCACTTTTTACCAGCTTATTCAGCTCTCGCGATACGGCTTCACGATGCGTGCTGACCAAATTGGCGATTTCAGTCTGGGTTGGCGCCGGAGAGATGATTGCAGCATTCGCAGATGTCATGTAATTCCTTGCCAAACGCAGCAATTCCGACTGAATACGATTACGCACAGCCAGTGTGCTGTAATCATAAACGCGTTCGGTCAAGCGGCGAACTTGGCCGGTCAAGCGCTTCAGAATGATTTCGGCTATCTGGCGATTGGAATAAATCAGATTCTGAAAATCCAACGCATGCATCGATGCCAGCAATACACTGGTTCTGGCAACCACTGTTGCCGAGCGGGGATGGCCATCAATCGCCGTCAATTCACCAAACATCTCACCGGTGGATAAATCACATAAAATAACTTCCTGACCCAACAGGCCATGATACATGACACGAATTTCACCCTGCACAATAAAAAAGGCGCTGTTGGTGTGATCATGATAGCGCACAATCTCATTCCCGGCCTCATAGCGATGCCACTGACAAGCAGCCGCAACCATTTCAATATCTGCATGTGACAGACATTGAAATTCCTTGATAACAGATAGCATGGCATTAGCACGCTCAGCCGGTATATTTCGTGTGGTCATTTCGCTTTTATCCAACGTTCCAGAATGTTTCTTCCTCAATCAGTCCGGTGATTCTAAACAACTCTGCTTTCCCCTGAAATGAGTAATGATATATCAATTCGACAGAATATTCTGTTTGATGGAACTACTTAGTCAGCCCTGAAATATCCACAAGCACTTGATACTATGCTTGAATGATCTGATTCTTAATGCTCATAACGACCGGAAATGTTAAAATATCCAAGTGTTTTCTGGTCGAAATGGTGATTAAAAATGCTCAGACGTAGCAGTACGATTCATCAACCGAATTTGTTTGGAACAGATTTGTTGATGCAACTTGACCCCAATGATCCGTTGCTGAAGCTTGCATCAGCGATACCCTGGCAAGAATTTGAGGAATCATTTTCCATCCATTACACGACGGCGGCAGGTGCGCCGAGTAAGCCGATCCGGCTGATGGTTGGGTTATTGATACTGAAGCAGTTAGAGAATCTGAGTGACGAATCGATAGTATTGCAGTGGAAGCGCAATCCTTATTACCAGGCTTTTTGCGGCATGAAAGAATTCCAGCAAAAGCTGCCTTGCCATAGTACGGAGCTAGTACATTTTCGCAAGCGCATAGGTGCGCAAGGGGTAGAGCGGATTTTCCAGATGAGCGTTGGTTTGCATGGGGAATCGGCGCTGGAAGATGTGGTTCATGTTGACACGACTGTGCATGAGAAGAACATCACGTACCCGACAGATAGCAAACTAGCGATCAAGATTATCAATCGCCTCAACAAGATTGGCCCCGCCCACGGCATTTCACAGCGGCGTACTTTCGTCAAAGAAGTGAAGTCACTGCGCCTGGATATTCGGTACTACCGGCACGTGAAGAAAAGAGCTAAGGCCAAACGCGCATTAAAGCGGCTCAGAACCATTGCAGGTGTATTGATACGGGAACTCAGGAGGGAATTACCGCAGCACTGTCTGTTTGAATGCTATCAACGGGACTTTCTATTGTATGAGCGCGTATTACGGCAACAGCAAAACGATAAGAACAAGATCTACTCATTGCACGAACCGCAAGTGTACTGTGTCGCCAAGGGGAAAGACCACAAACAATATGAGTACGCTAGCCAAGCATCGGTCGCCAGTACCGCAAAAGGTAATCTGATCGTCGGCGTAATCAGTCACGAACAGAATCTGCATGACAGCAATACGTTACCAGAGATCCTGCGTCATGTTGAGATTTCGCGCGGGAAAGCAGCCAAGCAAGCCGTATGCGATCGCGGCTACCGCGGCAAACGTGAAGTCAATGGAACCCAGATCATTTTGCCCGGAAAAGGACTCAAGAAAGATACCCGATACCAGAAAGACAAGAAGCGGAAACAGTGCAGGAGGCGTGCCGCGATTGAACCCATTATCGGCCACCTGAAATCGGATTATCGAATGGCGAGGAACTATCTGAAAGGCGCTATTGGCGATCGCATCAACCTGCTGATGGCTGCTGCCGCCTGGAATCTGAAACAATGGCTGCTGGCCATTTTTTGGCTCTTTTTCCCATGGCGGAAACTGCAAATTATCGGATTCCTTGATGGAAATTTAAACTACCAGGGCATGCATTTTAGTAAGCAAGAGTTTCCCCGGGCAGCTTTTCCAGAACAACTGTCGTTTGATACTTTTTCAGGGTCGACTAATTAACAAAACCGATTGGCCGGCAGCTCCTCCGTAACAATGAGGATAAGGCGAGCATTTAAAGATTTAGTCAACAATCGTTTTTATGCTGTCATTGACTTGGAGAATTTTATGTTTTAAGTTGAGGTTTGTTTACTAAAAATAATAGCTTTCTTGATGAAATGCATATGGAATCACTCTCTAAACTCTTGATCGCTCTTGCATCGCTAGCATGGCCAGTCATTTTTGCTCTGATATTATTCAAATTTTCTGACCCGCTAAAAAAATTGATCGAATCAGCACACTCCAGAAAGTTTAAGATCAAAATAGCAGGGAATGAGCTTACAATGGAAGAAGTGTCGGAACAGCAACGTCGAATTCTTGATGACATTCAGTCAAAACTGGCAGAGCTAGAAAAGCGACTTGCTAAAAATGATGCTACACCTCTTAGAGTTATTAACTCACTTACTCCAAGCACCAAACGGATTCTTTGGGTTGATGATCAGCCAAAGAATAATAGCTTTTTGGTCGCTTTGCTTGAGGACAGAGGTGTGAAAGTGGATGTCGCACTAAATACTAATGAAGGCATTGCGAAATTCAAATCACATTCATATGACATGATTATTTCGGACATGGGACGTCCTGAGGGTGGAAAGGCGGGAATAGATCTTGCCTTGAAAATTCGAACCATAGATCCTCAGATCCCATTTTTTATATTCTGTGGCAGTTGGGCGGCAAGAAAACTACATCAAGAGTCTCTGCAAGCTGGAGTCAATGAAATAACGTCATCAGGAACTACGCTTCTTAGTCTTCTTCCGTTATCAAATGGAAACTAGTATTTCAGCCCAGTTATTACTTCTGGCTGATCTTATCGTCAAGATGCTCAATTTTTACTTTAACCACCCCATGCAAGCCGATTTTTTTTGCAGCGGCGTGGGATAAGTCGATGATTCTTCCTTTTTTGAAAGGACCTCGATCATTGACGAGGACATCGACATGACGGCCATTGTGCAGATTGGTAACTCTGACTTTGGAAGGCAGCGGAAGCGTTTTATGGGCTGCGGTTAAACCATGAGGAACGAAGCGCGTACCCATGGCCGTGCGATTGCCTGATTCTGAACCGTACCAGGATGCATGGCCGACTTCCCGGTATCCGGCAGCTGAGCGTAATGGGTAATAGGTTATCCCTTGTACTTTATAAGGTTTGTTGTAAGGAGCGGTAAGATTAGGCGCCTGATCACCGCGCATTTCTGCCGATCGCTGCGAAGTGCCGGAAAACATGGAAGCACAACCGCTTATCAAACCGGCGGTCAGCAACATTAAGCCAATTTGTTTGCGATAGACAGATTGTTGCATAGCGTCTTTAATACAAAAGTTTATATACGCAGATTATTATAACCACATCCTGTTGCAAATATCCATTGGGCGGGTCTTTGTCCTGGTAACAAAATTTTGAATCTGCTCTAGTCAATCACATTATGAAAATGGACTGATCTCAGGCGCGTGGTGCAAATCGGCATGACACGGATACCGTGATTGCAGAAGCTGAGCGCATTGTCGACGGATTTTGTCCACTGCGCAGGCATAGCGATCATTCGTAGTTTTACCGGAATCAATCTGATCGGCATGGATATCGTTAAAGTTGCTCCTGCTTATGATCACAGCACTGGCCGCCGCGCATATCGCCTGCGACCTGATCTGCCTTTACGCAAAACGCAAAACTTAGCGGCTTGTTAAATCTACCCGGTCACTGAAAAAATGGAAAACGAATATCAACCGGCGCACCATTAATTAATGGTGTTTCTACCGGGTTGATAAATTCTAGGTGAGCCAATATGGCTGATCGAGGGTATTCTAGTAAATTAATGCCGTCAGTCGGTGATTTTTGAGTCACGCCTGGAATAGAGGTAATTCGAGCTTTGGCAGTTTCTCCGTTGGGAAAAATTACCGTAACGATCTGATCAATTACCACATAATCCTGATATTTCGGCGGAATAAACGCGCTGATATGTGCTTTTTCAGGAAAGATGATGTCTAAAAATGGTTGACCTTTCCCTAGATATTCTCCGGGCTGCACAAATAATTCTGTGATTAATCCTTCTGCGGGTGCTGTAAGCAGTAACTGTTTCTTCTGCGCTTTAATTTGCTCCAGTTCTAAATTTAATTGACTAATCCGGTTCGCCATCTGAAAAGTATCTGCAGGAAACCCTTGGTCTCGTCGTTGCGACCTTTCATGCAGCGCTAAACTCTCAAGCGCACCATGATATTGGTTACGCGCTGTTGCAACTTCAGCTTGTGTGGCTGCGCCCTGCTTAAATAATGATTCATATTGATGCAAACGATTTTGATAGAATTTTTCTTGTTCCTGGGCAAACTTCAACAGTGGCGCAGACTGCAACGTCGCATTGCCTGATTGGCGTTGTAGCTTATTTTTTTCCTCACTCAGAAAATTAATTTCAGTGGTTATCCGCTGGAAACTATCTTCCAGTGGCAAATTCTCCAATATGGCCAGCTCTTCACCCTCTGTCACCGTATGCAATGATTTGACAAATACCTGCTTTACATAGCCATCAACCGATGCGCGCACGATGATATGCGGGACAGTAATACGCCCGTCCGCTTTGACAATTATCATTTCTTGCAATACCAATCCAATCAGATATAGCAGGGGAAGGCTAGCGACGATTAAAATCAAATACCAGCGCCACGGTTTTCTAGGGCGTTTTGCCTCTCCATACTGAATACGTAAGCCCCGGTCATCATCCGGCATTCTTTGCTCTGGTTGATTAAAGCGGATTTTCATGAATATATTTTTCCCAATCTTTCAATGATTGAATAACCAGTCCATTAAAATTTGAGGCACGCAAATGATTGTAAAGCTTTTGCATTGTGTCCCTAAAAAATGCTTGCGGCTTGTGTGCATAGCTATTTTCCACACCTAGTTCAGGTTCCAGACTCTGAGCCAGGCTAAACATGAGTTCCGGGTACTGTTGCATTGCGGATTTCATTGTCATTGCAATACTGTTTAAATTCATAGAGTAATACATTACCGTGATTTCTTTTATGCCGCTCTCTCTCAATTGACAGGGAATACATAGATCAAAGGATGTTTCTTTCGCCAGATAACGGGGATGAATACTGATTGCAACTGGCCAGGGAGAAATACGGGCAGCTTGATGAATTGTTTCTAAAAACGCTTCCAGCTTATCTCTTCCCTCTAATTCTCCGGCAAATTGATCGGGTTCAATATCAAGATGCAATCCTTCGAAATTAATAGGCTTTAATCTCTTGATAATTTCCAGTAACCGTATCCGCTCTTTCGGAAGAATCCAATCCGGATCACCCAGTAACAATTCAACTTTCACGCCCTGGTGCTTGGCATCTCGCAAGAATTTATTTAATGCGGCGGGATGAGAGACAACCGATGCAATTTGTTGTTCATCTAAAGACAGCAGTGCGCGGCCTATTTGCATCGACCGGCTTTTCTCCCAGAACCCTGGCCGATTCACAATGTCGTCATAATTCCAGGCATAAACTGAGAAACTCATCGATGTTGAATCCGAGCGATTGACTATAGGTTGATCGTTCGAATCTATTAATTTCAATGGCTTCGTCTCTTTCGCACCTCGCTTTTCAAAAAAATGATCAGCTTTCTTCAGTGGTTCAAGCATTCCAGCCAAATCCGTTTCTGAGCGAACGGCCTCGCTCGTGCCGCTCGGCGCTGAAATAAATTGACGCAGACGAACATGCAGTTTCCACTGTTCTGCTTCCGCTTCCACGTATTCAATGGCAGCCCGGTAATACGTATTAATAGCTTGAATATATTTTTCAAGCGCATCTCCATCCAATGCGTGCAGACGTAAATACCGCTCGCGCACAGATTCCCGGGTCGCATCAAGCCGGGTTTGCTGAAACTTGATTTGTTGCATGAGCTGCTGATAACGGCCTAGCATAGATCGAAATTCCAGATTAAGTTCCTGATCCCGGCGGGTATATTCAGCCTGAAAGCTAATCAGCTGGCTGTTTAAGCGAGATTGTTCATTTTTCCGGTAGCTAACGATTTCAAGCGGCATCCTAAAATTGAATCCTACCACCCCCCCATAGCCCCATTGCACTGAATCAGGAGAAGGATGCGGTATCGCAGGCCCGCCAAATGCAGTGACTGAGATATCGGAATCGATTCCTTGCCAGTTTTGTGTTTCCCGGACCTTGCGTAAATTATCGATTTGAGTTTGTAAAATCTCCAGATCAAGCTGTTTGATATCATAAGATAAGATATCTGTTACCGCATTTAACTTGGGTTTAATTGCCTCAAAAGGTGTGACGGAAGTATTCGTTAAATGTGCTAGCCTAATCAACGCTTGCTCTTTGTTGTTCATGAACTCTAATCGCCTCCGCTCTGCCTGTTCAAAAGCAGAAAGAAAATCGAAATAATCTGACATGAGTAACAACCCTGTTTCATGTCTCTGGCGCAAAGTTTTTTCGATGCCTGCATTGCGCAGATGGATGTAGGCATTGTTCAGCGCCAGCATTTTCTCTGCGCTCCAATAAGCCGCGTAATTCTCTTCCATAAACAGTGCAGCTAATCGTTTGCTCCACTCATGGCGGACATTCTCAATTTTTACTTGGGCTTCCGCATCACCAATCGCACGATCTTGTCTTTCTGCACTCCCCAGCAAGGGGTAACGTAAACCGATACGGGCCAAAGGGTCAAAAAAGTGACCGAAAGGCTCTCTTGCAAATGGACTTTTTTGATAACCTCCTGATACACCGCCAAAAACCTCCCAACCTTTTTGCGCTTCGCTAGCCCGCAAATGAAATTGCTGCGCTTCAAGATCTGCTTGTGTCTTCAGAACGGAAGCTGCTTGATCCAAATGCAAATAAAAATCCGCAAGTGTTCTGACTTCAGCTCCAGCAGTGATAGGTAATAAGAGGAACAATATCTGTAAAAGGTACCAATGAATCTTCATTGCTTACCCTTTTTCAGAACCCACCAGGGCGCCATGGCAGAATCTAAGTGACCTTTGTTGAACATCTGATTGAGAAGAGCAACCGCACTCCAGAGACGCGCGATGAATAAAAATAATGGATAAATTGGCAATACCAGAAAAGCGTTACAATCTTCCCATTTTCTATCCGAAAGAACCGCAAGGTATAAAACAAATTGAACCAGTATCAGACAAAAATAGAAAAGATAGACTAATACCATGCTGGCTAAAAAAAACGGCAGAGGTTGAGTGATCGCCATATAGATCGTATAGAGCACAATAGTAAAAGGCATAACGATCTGAAATAGGATGCCGTACCAAAGTATAAATAGAAAATTACCCCAACCCATGATTGCTGCAGAAATCCCGAGCCTGTGCTTATTCGAGTAGGTATACCAGAGATCTCCATCCCATCTTAGCCGTTGTCTTAGAAAATCACTGAATTTTTCAGGCGCATCAGTATGCGATACGGCACCGGCCTCATATTCAATCCGAAGCTGCGGATAGCGTCTTTGATATTGTTTGATACGTAGCGTTAAATCAAGATCTTCAGCAGTACCCGTATTCCACCCTCCAATTTTCTGGAGAAAAGATTTTCTAAAGATACCAAAAGCACCGGGTATGTTATTAATCACATTAAGATTCGTTAGACCCAGCTTGCCGACTTGCAAACTTAACATGTACTCTAAGCTTTGCAGCCGGGTTACTAAAGATTTCTTGGCATTCCGCACACGCATGGGACCTGTAACAGCAACAACATTGTCATTTTGAAAATGCAAAGCAGACCGGTGAACCATTTGATTATCGAATGACGTATCGCCATCCAGTGCCAGAAACACTTCACCGCTCGCACGACTCAATCCTGCATTCAGAGAAGAGACCCGGCCACCCCGTTGAATCTTTGGAATAATAATAAATGACCGTCTGGGATAGGATGAAATCCGTGGAATGAGATCTCTCAGAGCTTGATAGGTTGCTTGGTTTTTTTGGACGCCATCGACCATCGCAATGATTTCGATATGCCCTGGATAAGTCTGTTCCAATAACGAGATAACCGTATTCTGCACGGCCTTTCCTTCCGCATAACAAGTAATGGCACAAGTAACGCGGGGGGCTGAGGGTAAGATAAAAGGGATCTCATAAGTATCTCTAGTAATATAGCGAAAGATTCCCAGCCAACTAATAAAATACAATGGCAATTCAAGGAATAACACAAAGGGAACAAATACAAGCAAATAGGATACTGTGCCCTGATCTTGTAGCAAAAAGACCAGAAGAATCTGTCCGGTTTGTGTCAAAGTTTGCATGACTTAAATCAACTCGCCATATAAGCGAGCCAGTAATAATTCCGCAGTTTCTATTTTTGCTATTTGAGAAGAAGCAATGCTTATGAAGCGGCAATCCAATTTCATGTCTCCCTCTGCTTGTAATAATTGCATGCTATTTTCGATACGTTTTTGAAAGCTGCCGAGACCTTGCACATCGGTATGCGGCAACAATAACCACAGCATATTCTCAGCCGTACGTGTTGATAAATCAGGTGTGCGCAGCATACTACGCAGTCGCTGCGCAAAGGATTCCAGCATTTGCAATAGCTGCGTATGCCCGATGAAATCAATCAGCTCTGTCAAGTTTAAAAAATAAATGCCAAACAGACTGAAAGTTATATCCGGGTAGCGCCGGGATGAGATCAATAACCAATCGAGATCATGAATGAATAGGTCTTTAGGAATAAAATTTAATTGATCAAAGCTCGTTGCAATGTCAAAAACTTCACCACGCACCGCAATAATCCTTCCTCTATCGCTTAGTTTCCAGCTTCTGATCCGATTTGAAGCGAGGTCATTCGGCAACATTTCTTTTTCACACACGGTGCAACGCGCCAATACATTCGGCTCTACAAATGTTTGATGGCAAACATGGCAGCTATGATTCTCGATCGGACGATCGTAATCACTCCCAATGTGCCGCAATTGGGTATTGCATTTTGGACAAATGAGCGCGCCGCTATGGATAAATTTTTCCTGCACATCAACGCATCCACAGGTAAAGCAATGTAAAGACGCCTGTAGTTCAATATCAATTGCATGACAGCCCGGGCAAATATCGATAAAGCTTAGATGAGAGGAATGACAAAAAGCACACTCCCTTTGCCGGTCTATCAGCGCGACAGGTTCCAGTAATTTAGAAGCGGAAAGACTTTTTAACCATTCAAAGGAATCGGATTTATCCTGACTCAGCACTTCTAGTAAGGGATACCGGTAAAATCGTAGATGCTGCCAATCCTGATAGGGATGGAGTATGAAATTCGGACGTAACCAAAGGTATTTAATTAATCGCCCTAAATGTGAAATCTGCGCTTCACTATTCTTGTAAGCACTAAAAAGATCTAAAAATTGATTAACGATCTGTTTTAATTGTGGCGGTTGCGGTAATTGCCCATCCACAAGATTGCTATAAAATGCAGGAATTGATTCCGTTACAAAACATAAAGATGCAAATAGATCCTCATCTCTGCGAATTTTATCCAGAATGGCAGCGGTGTAATTTTTATCTCCCCCGGCGATTATTATTGCCGGTGAGAGAATTCTCCCTTTCTTCCACTCCGCATAGTCGTGAAAAATATGCGTTCTAAAAGATTCATTATATTGATCTAACAAATTGATTTTTTCATGTGAGAAGAATATCAGCTCATCACTCATTTCGAGCGATCCTAAACTTGATGATTTATTTATCATTTATTCCCTCAAAAATATTTGTAGGAATTATAGCATCAGAGGCTATTAAATTACCTCCAAATAGCCACCTAAATACCTGGTATTTATAAAGTAATATGATTAATTACAGTCCTTAGAGCGAAAACTTCCAAACAAAGATGCTCATACTAAGCTGCACATGTCGCTTACGATCCGGCTTGCCTTTATGGCATGTAAATAGCGGTGTAAAAATGTACCACTGAGACGCACTGGCCGGATCTATAAGAAGATGTGTCAATACGCGGCATCGCCGGGTTATCGGCACAAGAGCGTGCCAGTGTCTCCCAAGCCTGCCCCTTTCACTGGCATTATTGATGCCATTCTGGAAGCTGACAAGCAAGTTCATTTTGTTTACACGGCTGCAGTTCGGCAAAAGGAAATGTTATGCCGCTGGCGCACCAGCCTGGTCATGCCCAGGTAGATTTTGGTGAAGCTGATGGCTATATTGGCGGCAAACTGGTTCGATTCCATTATTTCTGCCTTGATTTGCCGCATTCGGATGGTTGTTTTGTCAAAGCTTACCCGACTGAAGATACTGAATCCTTTCTGGATGGCCATGTTGCTGCATTTGCGTTTTTTGGTGGAGTGCCGCAATCGATCTTGTATGACAACACCAAGATTGCGGTAACCAAGATATTGGGTGATGGTAAGCGCCAACGCACTAAAGCATTCAGCGAACTGCAAAGCCACTACCTGTTTGAAGACAAGTTTGGACGACCAGCTAAAGGTAACGACAAGGGCAATGTTGAAAGCATGGTCGGTTATAGTCGTCGACACTTCATGGTACTGCCGCCCATTGCCGATGACTTTGATGCTTTAAATGCCAAACTTCTGGATGGTTACATCAAACGATGCCAAGCCAAACTACGCGGCCAAACAGAAACCATCGCCGAACGTATGAAACTCGACACCGCTGCGTTGATGGCTTTACCTGCGGTTGCTCTTGATACCTGCCACAAGATTTCCACGCGCGCATCGTCACTATCACTTGTACGTTATCGGACCAACGACTACCCAGTGCCTACCCAATATGATCACCGGGAAGTACTGGTCAAAGGTTGGCCTGATAGATACAACAGCCTGCTACTGATCATAAATTGTTTGTATAGCTTATTTGGTCTTTACTAAATAATTTATAGAAAGTTGGCTCATTTGCTCTTGCCAATAGGTTGAAAAGCTCTTGTTTGGTTAAACTGTGTTTTAGTTGTAACAATAATGCGACGAGGCCAGAAACGTGTGCTGCGGCGAGGGAGCTGCCCGAAACGAAGTCATAGGCACCCCTGGGTAAAGTAGTGAGTATTTCGTCCCCAGGAGCGGATACAGCAAGAATTTGATTTCCAGAAGATGATTGAATAACCTTGCTACTTGAGCTTCGAACCCCAATGACACCCGGTTGATGTGCTGGAAACCCAGATCTCTCATCATCCTTGTCAGGCTGCGAAGCAATGATAATAATACCTCGTTGCATGGCTTTTTCGATTAACCTGGCCAAAAGTGGGTCATGTGGGCCAGTCAAACTTAAATTAAGAATATCAGCCTTCATCTCAATTGCAGTATTGATAGCTAAGGCCAAGGTAAAACTATTACAAATTGCCTCTAAACCGCCAGTTTTTATTCCCCAGCAGGCTTTCAATGCGATCACGTGACTATCTGGCGCGATACCGACAATGCCTTGTCCATTGTTTGCCTTGGCCACTATAACACCAGCTATTGCCGTACCATGATTATCACCAAAAGAATCCGATGATTTTTGTGCAACAAAATCTTTACTCTGCTGAATTTGCCCCTTCAAATCAGGGTGTTTTGTATCAACACCGGTATCAATAATCGCAATAGTTATATTTTTTCCAGTAGTCTGGCTGTGTATTTCAGCTAAATTCATCGAATGAATATTCGATTGCAGACGATAATAAGGATCATTGTATTTGTCCGCCATGACTTTAAAAGTGCTCATTGTTTGGACATTATCGATACGATCGTCATTTGTTAGCGCGTTGATGACCTCAACAATAGATTGATCTTCACTAACCAGAAATACCACGCAATGTTCACCAATTTCTCTGATGGGCCATTGAGAAAGAATTTTTATTTTGTAATCCTCCTCTATGCTGGCAGCTACTCTTTTGCTCCAAGTTGAACTGCTGTAATCCCCCCTTCGACGATATGTTTGGTTCGCTGCCCCAATCGGAATGCGATTTATGTGCTTATCAGCATAGGTCACTAAAATGATACGGTCTGCTTGTTCGGTATCAAAAAGTTGAGGATCAATAGATAATTCCTGCTCAGCTTTGACTGGTAATGCAACGAGCATTATTATTAGTAAACTAATCCTCATTTGAATACTCAGCATCATTGTATGATCCTAATCAGAAGAAAGTAATTCATGAGAGGGTTCAGCAAAAACAACCAGCGAATTTTTACGCAATTGTGTGATGGCATCATTGACCTCAAGAGAATTAGCTTGCCGATTGCCGATTTGAACTTCGTAAATGCCATTTTTAGATGGTCCTTTAATGATATGGCCTGAAACACCATTCAAAATGACTTTAATTTGTTCTGTGCCTGAATGTTCTGCAAAAACAATACGTATGATATTGTTTTTGTGTTCGCCTTCAGCCAGACTGGCTAGTGTTCTGTAATCGCCTTTCAACTCAGGGTGATTAGTTGGTGGATTTAACATAAACGGCATTGCCAGCAATAACAAGCTTGCTGCTAGAGCAGTGTATTTTACAAAGCTAGGAAACTGATGCGAAAAATTCTTTTGCTCTCCTTCTGGCTTGGCTTGTTCAGCAGATCCAGTCAGTCTGGATTGTTCTCGTACTCTCTTTTTCAGCTGAGCAAAAGAAACCTGCGACACCTGTTGCAAAAGATCAGGCTGTTGTATCTTTTCAAGCAATTGTTGTTGTTGATTTATTTCAATCCTACAAGTGACACAAGTCTTAACATGCTTCCTTACAAAATATTGTTCAGCAGGCTCTAAGGTATGGTTAACATACCAAGGTAACAGGTTCCATACCTCTTGATGCTCGCTTTTACTAGTGATTTTGATATCTGTAAGTGCCATATTTAACTCCTGCCGCTAAGCTCTGGAAGAACTTTTGCCAAAATTTTTCGCGCATGAAACATTCTTGTTTTCACTGTATTTTCAGGGCATTGCATAATTTCTGAAATCTCGCTGTAATGCAAGCCTTGATAATATGTCATCTCCACCACGGCACGCTGCTCCATAGACAATTTATCGAAAGCAGCTTCAAGCCAGTTACGGGTTTCCATTTGAGAAGTCCATTGCGCACCTCTGTCAGGAAAATAATCCAGTTCGTCATTCAATTCCACCGAACGATCCTCTCTTATCTGGCTTTGAACTGTACTTTTTAATGCCTTAAAATAAGCAATACCCAAGATCCACGTGGAGGGACGGCACACTTGATCATAAGTGTGTGCTTTTTCCCAGACCACATACATGACGTCATTAATAATCTCTCCAATACAGTCCTGTCGTCTTGTGATATGGAATATAAACTGAGATAACCTAGTAAAGTAGATTTGATAAAGTTGTTCAAAGGCATGCTCATCCCCAATCGCGATTTCTGCGATCAAACCCCGTTCCTTTTCCTGCTGCGCTTGCGAGCTAAAGGATCTTTGCATTTTTAACTCTGGCGGCGCATACATGTTGTTTCATAAATCTGAAATGTTAATTTTTAAGATTTTAATAATTTTGATCTGTTTATTCCTCACAACGAAAAAAAAGTTCACGACTCACGAAAGCAATTGAAAAATCAAAATCCGACTGTGATAGAAAACACAACACGGTTGTCGGCAACATGGGGATGGAATTGCCACTGTGAAAACGATGCTTCTTTTTCAGACGACGCATAACTGCCGCCGTAATAACGCACATCGATGCCAATATTACGGGAGAAATGGATTGTTAGCCCGGATGTCCAATAAAGATAATCATAGCGCAGAACCTTCCTCTGGTCATTGTAGCCAAAGGTACTAGATATTTCGATCGAATCGGTGATTGGATAACGGCCTGTAATCTCGGAATTGAATGACATGTGGTTCTGCTGATAGCTATTTTCTGAAAAATTTAAGTTGACTGTCAGCAAATCACGAAAATGACTATATAAATAATATTCATTATAATCAGACACCTGACCGAAAATCTTACCATCATAGATATAGCGGGTCCATGCTGTATTAAATCGCCAATCATCAGATAGCTTATAGGCAAAACCCAGGTATGGCCTGAATTCTGCAGTGGAACGATTCTCAAACCCATGGTCAGCAAAATTGACTGCTGAAGCAAAAGTACCAAGATAAATACCCGACCTGAATTCGTAATCAATATTAGCTTGCAGTACTGGTTTTCCATCACTCTTAGAATAGCCACGCCAAATATAATCAGTCGCACCAGTAAAACTGCCACTTAATTGAGCATAGCAATTTGCAGAACAGGTAAGGATCAGTAGAAACCACAAGAAATATGGGCTCAAACAACTTAAGCGTATTTTCATTTTTCAGCTGCTAATTGAAAAAATTACTAAAGAGAATCTCTGATTAAGTTCGATTTGCAATAGGCAGGTTAATAACAAATCATCTACCCAACAAAGTGACAACCAGCATCAGAAAGCGCCAGGATCACAATCACCTCGTATAGAGCAGCACAGTTATGCTGGAACATTACCACTCCAGATGTATGACTGGGGAAGTGAGCGATGAAATCTTTTGCTAAAGATTTCGCACATTAACCATCAAGATAATGAACACTCCATTATGGCAAATAATAATGTTATTCAACTAAATAATCCATTAAGGAACGCGTGGCATGTTGGCAGCAGCTATTGCCGCGGAAGTATCTATGATTATCGAGCAGCATGGTTCGGTAAATACTCGCAAGCGTAAATCAACGGTAGCCAGGTATGAATATCTTCCCGAACACCTGATACAAATGAAACACTTGACCATAGAAATCAAAGTCCAGAGAATTCGGGATCGTTGCAATATTTACTACTTTTGAACCTTTTTTGGTTTTAACAGAATGAACATAGCATGTGAGGAAAAAGCATTTATTTGTTTAACAACATTCATTCGCTTCAACGTTGCATCAAAAGGTTTTCTCACAGAACAAAATAAATTCAATCTTAAGGAAGAAGGCTCTCTATGTTTGAAACAAAACAATTTAGAAAGATTGTTAGCACAATGATTTATTTCACAACAACCCTGACCTTTTTATCAGTAAACAATGCTTCTGCGGATGGCAACCAAGTCAATTTCGCACTTACAGATAATCCAGGACGCTGGTTTGATACCGGATCCGTAGTTGCGGGCAACCGTTCGATTGCAATCGCTTCCCCAGGTGTACAAATCAATTTTTCTGGCAATTCCAACACCGTTCATACGAGAACCAGTCTGATTTATCCATCCGGTGCAGCGAGTATGCCATTTAATACCGATCCTAAGAAAGGAGGCGATAGCCTAACGTTAACAACACCGGGGTTGTATGTTTTTACCTGCAGCATCCATCCGTATATGTTTGGTGCAGTGATTGTGGATGATCCAACAACCACCGGTTTGGATCTTGGATCTTCACTCAGTTTAGTTAATGGAATTACCGTTCCGAGCAGTAGCGACCTGGCTACACGTCTGTTGCGAACATTCTTTATCGCAACCAACCCGGCTAACTGGCAGAATTACGCGAGTAGCGCGCCATGGCATATAACTTATCCAGATGTTGATGTGCGCGTGGATATCGGAGTTGTTAATCTACCCGCTGTGCTCAACGCCCGTTACGGAAATGATATCAATCTGGCGGCGCTGGCAAATCCAGTGACCCCCGCAGTAGGTGAAATCTGGGTAGCTACCCAGTTTGAAACGACATCAGGTAAATCAAAACCGGGAACGGTATCTGCGATTAGCGGATCTTCCTGGCAAGTAACACGCAAAGTAGCGCTACCTTCAATCAAGATGAACAATCCGCATAATATGTGGACGGACAAGGATCAAAGCGTTATTTACGTGACACAATGGTTTGACATGAAACTGACGGTTTATGATCGTCAAACCGGTGCACTGATCCGTAATGTATCTGTCGGTGAAGCACCGGCGCATGTGATGACTCTGACCGATTCGGATCGAATTCATATCACCAATAACGGCGATACACGCACAGATTCTGTGATGGAACTGACTCCTTTTGCTACCCAGATACTGCGCAGGGTGGACATTGGGCGAGGCAATCCGCACGCACATTGGATGAGTCATGACGGCAAAACCATGGTAACGCCCAATGTCATTACCGGCGATACCACGCAATACAATTTCAAGACAAATGTGATAGAGGCTATTTTGCCATCGGGCACTCGTCCATTTAGTCATCCTTTAGCAACGGGCATGATGCCGGACGCCAGCAAATATTACGTTGCCAATCTGCTGGATAGCACAATTACGGTCGTGGATATGAATACACACCACGTCATCAAGAACATCAACCTGATTGAACACTACGATCCCATATCAGGAGCAATTTCTGGCCCTGTAGGCGCATTGCCGATTCAGACTCCTGTTTCTCCGGACGGAAAAAATATGGTCACAGCCAATACGCTGACAGGCACAATTACCATCATCGATACCCGGCCTAATTTGGCTACAACGGATGAAGTCGTGGCGATGCTGGCATGCGACCCCGGTTGCCATGGCGTTCAATACGGCGCTAAGAAAGGAGGCGGTTACTACGCCTACGTATCAAGCAAATTCTCAAACAGAATGCTGGTTGTTGATCCAGATCCAAATGGTGATGGAGATCCATCCGATGCCAAGATTGTAGGTAAGGTGGGACTTTTCTCGGCAAGCACAACGCTGAAAGATGCCAGCATAACAGGCAATCCAGGAATGGGCGGGCAAGGTATTTTACCGATCCCGGTGGTTTATAACGGCTGGGTTCAGAATCTACCCGCTTCCTGGAGCAATCAACTGACCCCATCCCAACGTAATCCGTTTATAACTAATTAGTTAAAACAAATATTATTTTAGTCAATCCCTTTAACATCAACACGATGCATCACTACTTTTACTTACATTAATTAGGAGAAAAACATGAGTTCAGGACATGACGAATTTGAGGATGATTCATCTGGACACGATCACAAAGCCTTCAAGTTTACAATTGTGGACGGCAAGGTAACTGAGGTGTTCGAACAGGACGATGGCTCATGGAAATCCAAGTCCATTGATGACGATGGCAGCGAAACTTACACAGTGGAAGGAAGTGAAGTCATCCGCACCGAAGTGAAACCATTCGGCACGGAAACCACTCATTATGCTGACATGGATGCAGATGGTGTTTATCTGCGTGTTTCTGAGCAATGGCAAATCTCACCGGATGCTCCTCCTGACGGGCACCACTTTAAGTTTGAGGACGATCTCTCATTCTCGCCATCAGATGGTGATGATCATATTGCAGTACGCGGGGGTGAGGACTGTCATGGCGGGAACGGGGCTGACGATTTCGTTATCCGTGAAGCAGCACATTTGCGTATCGCAGACTTTAATTCACTGGAGGACCACGATACTCTGGTGTTTGACACCGGCCTTGGTCTCACGTCAATCGCGCAGCTGGCTAGTTTTGTTACAGATGCCCATCACGATGGTCAAGATTTTATCGTGCACTTTGGCGATGATGTATCGATCACGCTGGTTGGCGTACAACCGGACCAAATTAGTTGGGATGATGTCAGTGTAATGAGCTAATTCCAAGCAAACAGAGGAGTTTTTCAACTCCTCTGAATTGATAAGCGCTATCAAATTTTCCCAAAATAATCAACATAAAAATCTTATCTTCTAGGATTCATAGATAAAGGAATTCGTATGAACATTACACACATCAACCAAGAACGCCTTCTCAAGGCCAAGATAGCCTATACGCCGCGCAATTTAAAACTGGAATCGGTGGTCGCTTTGCTGGATGGAGACGATGTTATTCCTAAGGCCGGGGATATGGTACTGGCGAAGGTAACAAAGATAGGTCACCATGCCGGGTTAGAATTAACACACGGCCGGCGTTCTGCCTTGTTTGTAGGGGATGAAATTATCGTGTGCTACGGTAACCGCTATGCGCCTGATCAATTTGAAGCCCAAGTACCCAATGATTTGGAATCGTGCGATCTCGTCGCATCAGGCGGTATCGCAGCACGTATGAATCATCGTCATGCCAATGTAAAAGCCCCTACCAGTATTCAACCGATTGGCTTACTAGCAGATACTCAACAGCGAATCAATTTAAAAGATACTGCTTTGCCTAAGCTGATTAGCTTGTTTTCTCGCCCTTACACAATCGGAGTGGTTGGCACATCCATGAACGCCGGAAAAACAACGACCGCGGCAACCTTGATTCGTGGCCTGGTTAATGCAGGTTATACAGTAGGTGCTGCCAAGGTGACAGGTACCGGCTCAGGCCGGGATACTTGGCTCATGACAGATGCGGGAGCAAAATTAACCTTAGATTTTACCCATGCGGGCTTTCCTTCGACTTACCTTGCCACACCAGCACAGATTGACAATATTATCGAAACGCTTGTTACGCATTTGAGCGTAGCCAAAGTAGATGCGATTGTGATTGAAGTAGCGGATGGCTTATTTCAATCCGAAACAGCCGCTCTACTTCATTCCAAGGTCTTTGCAAAAACTGTAGATAGTGTAATTTTTGCAGCGGGCGATGCAATGGGCGCGGCGGCTGGCATTGCGTGCCTTCAAAGTAACAAATTACCCGTGACTGCCATCAGCGGTCGATTGACCGCATCCCCCCTGGCGATCTTTGAAACTGAAAAAGCCACCGGATTACCCGTTTTAGATAAAGCGGCACTCAGTTCTCCAACCATAGTCGATGTATTGCAAATTCCCTTGCAGATACCACCATCGCTACGGAGCGTACTGGCAAGTTAAGGTTGATTCACTACAACAGCAGGATCCCGTGAATATCAATACCCTTTATAAAGACAAAATGATCATTCCACCCATACTTCACGGCCGCCGCCGTACTCTGTTTACGCGTCTTGTTGCCAATGGCCTAACTCAAGCTGCATTGGCAATTGGTACGGCGTGGCTGGTAAGAGAAATATTTGACAGTTTTCTGATTGCTGAACATCCCACATTCAGCCTGCACGTGGCGTGGCTAATCATTGGATTAATCACTACTGCTGCTGGCATTAGTTGGTTGCGCATGATGGAACGTATTGATGCCGAATATATGGGCCAACACTATGCCTCCGAGGTTCGAATTCTATTGTACGATTGCCTGAGTTATCTGACACCCAGAACCTTGCAAAAACGTAGCAGGGGCGGTGTATCACTCCGTTTTGTCGGAGATATGACTTCATTGCGGCGCTGGGTCAGCATGGGATTGGCGCGTGTAACGGTGGCAGGTGTATCAACAGCATCCGCATTAGTGGTGTTAGGAATGATCAATTGGCAGCTGACTCTGACGGTCACCCTATCATTAGTCATCGGCACAGGATTAACCTACTTATTTGGCAGACGCATGCGTGCTGCTGCAATTGAGTCTCGGCGCCGCTTATCCAATTTAGCAGCGAATGTGAATGAAAAAGTAACCAGCATTGCTGTCGTACAAGTATTTGGTCAAGTTGATCGCGAACGCGAACATATTGTCCGTCAGGGAAAATATTTACAAAACTCAATGGTCGCACGAGCACGGGTCGCCGGACAGATTCTTGGAATAACTGAATTCTCAGTGGCCATGACATCAGCAACAACGCTACTGGCAGGTGTTTTTGCCGTAGCCGCTGGAACAGCCAGTATGGGTTCAGTAATTGCAGCGATCAGTATTGTCGGCATTCTTTTACCTCCTTTGCGTGATTTAGGACGCGTTCAGGAGTATTGGCATGGCGCTTGTATTGCGCGTGAAAGAATCAAAGAATTTTTAGACAGCCCTTCATTGGTCGCACAATCAGCAAATGCACCGGATTTAACAGTCAATTCAGGCCGTTTAGAGTTCGCTTCTGTCAGTGTAGCGGGCGGATTAAGTCAATTGAGTGCCACGGTAGAGCCAGGTACGATTGTTGCGGTAGTGGGTCCCAATGGCGCAGGCAAATCGACACTGTTGTTATTGGCTGCACGCCTAATTGACCCTCATGAAGGAAAAGTGATTCTTGATGGGCAAAACCTGGCGGAGCACAACTTGAATTCTGTCCGGCATGCTATCGGCATGGCAGGCCCGGATTTGCCTTTGTTGCGCGGTACCATCGATAGGAATTTGCGTTATCGCTGGCGTAATGCACCGGATGAAGAAGTTGCCAGAGTACGCGCATTATGCGGTATTGATGAATTACTTGCGCAATTTCCGGAAGGAGAAAAAACACGTGTTGCCGAAGGTGGTTTGAGCTTGTCGGTAGGCCAACGCCAACGAATCGCTCTAGCACGTGCTTTACTCGGCAATCCCGCGCTTCTCCTGCTGGACGAGGTGGATGCCAATTTGGATTCACAAGCCAACAAAATCTTAGACCGTGTGCTCGCTGAACATCAAGGTACCGTATTGATGGTAACGCACCACTTAAGCCATATCATGACCGCTGATGTAATTTGGTATCTCGAGGCAGGCCTTTTGCTGGAAGTTGGTGCGCCCGCCGAACTGTTATCCGGCAATGGGCCAACCGCACAGTTCTTTGGCATGAACAAATCGGTAGCCATTTGAAGCTAATCGTCTGGGGGATATTACTCATGTTGCTACAAGCCTCTACCGCTAGGGCGATAGATATGACACCCCGTTCCAAACCATTAGAGCGAGGAGTTGTATTGCAACGTACGCTGCAAATGGATTCACGCCAGAAATACTTTCTTTATATACCCCATTACGGTGGAAACAACGCAAGAGTCTTTGTTACCGTACATGGAATTTCGCGTAATGTTAAAGAACATGCCAAGCGATTTGCAGCTTTTGCTGAGAAATTTGGCGTCGTGATGATCGCCCCCTATTTTCCAGCTGATCGTTTTCCTGATTATCAGAGATTAGGGCACAAAGGTAAACGCGCCGATCTCATGCTCAATGAAATCGTAACTGAAGTTGCCCAACTTACTGAAGCCAGCACACATAAGCTATACTTGTTTGGCTATTCGGGCGGAGCACAATTTGTGCATCGTTATATGCTTGCTTATCCGGAACGTGTCGCAAAGATTGTTTTGGGGGCGCCGGGGTGGTACACCCTGCCCAATCCAACACTTGAGTACCCAATCGGGATCAAAGAATCCCGCCGCCTACCGCAGATACAATTCGACCCTGCGCAATTCTTACATATCCCTGTTTGTGTATTGGTGGGAGAAAAAGATAATCGGCGTGATGCAGAACTCAATAAATCATCACAAATTGACAGATTGCAAGGTAGAACCCGCATTGAACGCGGTCAATATTGGGTAGAAGAGATGAATCATCAAGCCAGAACACAGGGCTTACTGACAACCTATGCATTTCATCTGCTACCTGATTCACCCCACTCGTTTTCTATCAGTATGCAGCGCGGCGGCATGGGAGAGAAAACATTTGATTTTTTATTTCCTGAGGGATGACAGTGTGCCATTTCTTTCACTTGAACAGATCGAATACGTTTAATTAGAATCCTATTAAAGATTGGTAGTGATACCAAAAGAATCCGCCAATCTGATAGTGCGCGCAAATGAAAATATCCTGGTTAAAGATTGTGCTCAGTGCAATGGCTTGCAGCCTCTTAATGAGTATCACTGCTTATGCACAAGAAGATACCTCTGACCGATCGCAGAAATCAATCTCAAAAAAAACCTCCAAAGAAAAGAAAAGAAGAAAGAAAAAACCTGGCCCCTTCATCGGAAATGCTGGCTTAGGCTATCAATGGAATAAAGGTAAAAGTGAAATCCGCCTTGGCGGGTTTATGCAGATTGATTCGCGAACATTTTTTGATGATCAAACCAACTCAGGCAACGATGGCTTTATTTTGCGGAGAATTCAACCATCACTCGAGGTTAAATTTAACAAGACTTATAGTTTCTATATCATGTCAGGTTTTGGGGCTACACCAGGAATCCTGGATGTCTATCTAGAGGGTAATTTCACGAAACCATTCAATGTTCGTGTAGGCAAGTTCAAACCCCCGTTTGGGCTGGAGCGGCTGCAATCAGCCACGGCGTTGGCCTTTAACGAACGCGCCTTTCCTACCAACTTAGCACCCAATCGTGAAATCGGTGCACAAATTTTCGGCAACATACTCTGGGATACGACGGAATATCAGATTGGACTATTTAACGGCGCAATCGACAATAGCTCAGGATTACGCGGCAGTGTTATTAATTCAAACAACAGCGGTGTAGATTTTGTTGCACGTATTTTCTCCCATCCCCTGAAACATAGCGATGCTGAACTCTTGAAAGGACTTGGGCTAGGTATTGCTTATAGTTATGGAACGCAGCAAGGCCGCGCACAGCAAGGCCATTATAATTTACCAGCCTTTATTTCTCCGGGTCAGCAAGTCATTGCTTCTTATGTACAAGGCGCATTCGCCGATGGCAGCCGCCAACGAATTTCCCCGCAGCTTTACTATCATTACGGCCCATTTGGCCTACTTGGCGAATATACAATTTCCCAGCAAGATATCAAGATTGGAACATCCACTGATCAGGTTTCAAACGAAGCTTATCAAGCGCAATTATCCTGGGTTGTATTTAATGGCAATGCTTCTTTTCGCAGGATAAGACCAATTAATCCAATAACGCTAGAAAATATCAGCGCATGGGGTGCTGTGCAACTCGTGACACGTTATTCGGTGTTAAACTTGGATTCCAATGCGTTTACAAATGGATTGTTTGACCCGGATCGATCAGCCAGAAAGGCGCAGGACTTCGGAGTGGGTATCAATTGGTATCTCAATCGCAATATTAAATTCCAATTGGATTACAATCAGACTCACTTTACCAGCAGCGCAAGCGGAGGAATCAACCGCCCCGAAGAGAAGGTTTTGTTTTCACGCATGCAAATCGCATTTTGATTTTCTTAGCCAATTACAATACGCACTGAACAGATTCTTCTTGCCTAACATACTAAAATAGCGCTTGAAATAGATCCTTTATTCGTTTACTGTCTAAGCCAATCGCAATCAATAAGCTGGATTGGGCATCCACCAGTCAGAAAGGACTAAGCAATATGTTCAATTTAGGTTCCATGCTCAATTTAGGCTCCACCGAGCCGGTCGTAGGCAAGGCGCATACTGTCGTAGTGTGTCCGGCCGAAGAGATTTTCCAGTATGTCGGAGAAGGTTTGTTTCAGAACTATCCAAAATGGTCACCAGAAGTTAAAGAGCTTGAGCAAATCACTCCCGGCCCGATAAAACTGGGAACTGAAGGACGGCAGGTGCGTATCGACCAAGGACGCCGGACAGAATCTAAATTTAAAATCTCCGCATACGAACCCGGCGTACGTTTAACGCTTATCGGGGTGTCTGATCCTTTCCGCTGCACCTATGAATTACAGGCTATCAATCCTGAAGAATCAACCAAACTGACATTTTCTTTTGAGCTGCTTGAGATTCTGGCAATCATGCGGCCATTTGAAGGATTGGTTCGTATTGCCATCAAAGAGGGTGCTGAAAGAACGGTTCAAAATATCAAACGCTTGGTTGAAGCAGAAAGATCCGCAAAAATTTCTGCCAAAAAGGAGGGCTGATGGAACAAGATACTTTTCCCACTATTCAGGCACCACGAGTCGATGATCGTCCGGTATGGGACGTAGTCTTCGCGGTTTATGGCTATCCAGCGTTACTGCTGGCGCATCGGTTGGAAGTTTTTTCTTTGCTGGCGGATGGCCCGCGCACACTGGCCGATATCTGCAGCGCGTTAAATATTAAGCAACGCCCAGCGGAGGCTATCCTGACCGTAGCGACCGCTTTGGATTTCTTGTCATTGCAAGAAGAGCGTTATTCTCTGACTGCCGTCTCAGAAGAATATTTGCTGAAGAGCAGCCCTAATTATTTCGGTTTTTTTTGGGATCTGATGATCGACAATTATCAGGTATCTTCCTTTGCCAGCCTGGAGAAAGCAATTCTGACAGATTCCCCGCAGGCTTACGGCGGCGGTGATATTTTCAAGACGCATGAAGAGCAAATCGAATTGTTGCACCGCTTCACTTGTGGCATGCATAGTATGAGCATGGCTTCAGCGCTGGTGTGGCCGAAGGTAATAGACTTTTCCCAGTACCGGACGATGCTGGATATCGGCGGCAGCTCAGGCGCGCACTCGATTGGCGCAGCTTTACGCTTGCCCAGTCTGCAGGCGATTGTTCTGGATTTTGCTCAAGTGTGCGAAGTGGCTGAAGGGTACATTGTTGAGTATGGCTTGCAGGATCGCGTTAAAACCTATGAGGCTAATATTTGGTGCGATCATTGGCCATCGGCAGATCTCCATTTCTTTTCAAATATGTACCACGATTGGCCACCGGAAAAATGTCATTTCCTGACCGCGAAAAGCTTCCGCTACTTGGAATGTGGCGGACGTATCGTAATTCATGAAATGCTGTGTAACGACGACAAAACAGGTCCTTTTGCACCGGCGGCATTTGGCATGATGATGATGGGGTGGACCGAAGGAAAGCAATACTCCGGCTCGGAATTATCAGCGATGTTGCAGGAAATAGGATTTGAAGAAATTCAAATTCACAAAGCCTCAGGCTATTACAGTATCGTTACCGCCCGCAAACCCTAACTTTTGCTTATACTTGCAGGCATTTTTTGAGCCGATCAGGCTGGGCGGACTAGACGGGAGCAAGCAATTAGTTTGCGCCCTCATCCAGCAACGCTTCTACCAGCTTCGCTTCTATTTCCTGGTATTGCGGATTGTTGTTACGAACGGCGGAAGGCTCTTGCCAAGAGGGATTCTGGCGTAAAGCGCTGGTCAGTTTGCTCCAGTTATCGGGTAATTTTTCACTCTCGGCTTTGTCCACATGCAAGGTATCCTGCGCGGCATGACCGCGGTGCATTAATTTATTCAGCAGGTGTTTTTGGCGTAGATACAATACTTGCAGCGTGGTTTCGTCGGCGCATTGCCACTGTGTACCTTTTACGGTTGCTTTAATTTCATCGCCATAGCGCTTGAAGGTCGACCAACCAGCACCGGCAATGGCACCCAATGCAGTGGCAGCGCCCAGGCTCATGCCACCAACCATCAAATCAATACCCGCTCCGGCTGCCGCGCCCTTGGCTGCGGCGCTGCCGACATCAAGTCCGTACGCTTTGAGTATGCCGGGGGCGAAGATGTCCAATTGCCAGTGGCCGTTGCTGACCGGAATTTTCTGGATCGCGACATCTTTTTCCGAAAAATTAAAAATGGATAACAAGTCGTGCAGACAATGCTGCTCGGCTTTGCGGACAAATTCATGCAGCCGGTCTTCAAGTAGTGAATGCGCGATCAGATTATTTTGGGTCGATTTGCTCTCGCGATAACAGGCCACATTCACAATCAGCGCAGCAACCCGTTTGGCGCCGGATAAGCAAAGCTGGTTCCATAATTTGGCACGGTAATCAATCAGCTTCTGCAGCCGGTCGTAATGGGACTCCACCAAAGTCTGCATTTTCTGATACAGACGCTTTTCCGCTTCAAAAGTAAACGCAACGGTATCGAATTCCAGCGTGGCATGCATGTGGAAAGCTGCCAGATGCTCGCGCCATTTCGCCAATTCCCGGTCATGCCCGGCGATAAAGTTAAACACCGGGATAATCGGTTTGGCCGATTGTGTGAGTATGTCCAGTTCCAGGCGGTACTTTTCCAGGAAAGGCTCGCGCACATCGATGATATAGAGAAGAATATCGCTGCGCAGCACTTGCCGGATAACCTTCGCTTCCTGCTCGAGTGGATCATTGACGGCAACATTCGTCACG
Source organism: Nitrosomonas sp. Is79A3 (assembly GCF_000219585.1). Classification (NCBI taxonomy): domain Bacteria; kingdom Pseudomonadati; phylum Pseudomonadota; class Betaproteobacteria; order Nitrosomonadales; family Nitrosomonadaceae; genus Nitrosomonas; species Nitrosomonas sp. Is79A3. Next base: position 3,508,882 of record NC_015731.1, read on the forward strand.
AAATGCTCCAGTATCTGCACCGGTGGTAGCGATTTCGATTTTGCAGCCAGCTTTTTGATATGTGCGGATAGCGCCCGTGAGTCTTCCAAACCGGGTGTGTCGTATAAATTCAGAATCGCTTCGTTGTCAGCGGATATCGTCGCTTGCTCGACATGCCGCGTAGTGCCTGCACCGTCTTCAATAACGCCAAATTCAGTGCTGCGCAGCATGGTGCGGATCAATGATGTTTTGCCCGTATTGGTATGCCCGACGACGGCAATATTCAGCAAAGCATCGGTATGCGGGCGATGGGGATTCTTTACGATCATAATTTATTGGGTAATCACATGTTCTGCGGGAATGCCGCAGGCTTCCGCCAGGCGGAACCAGGCAAATTCGCGCGCATTGGTAACCGGAGCCGACGGCTTGCTCAAGAGGATTAACCAGGGTTTTCCGTTGCTGCTGTCGACCAATTCCTTGATCAGGCGTTGCACGCCGCGATCGGGCAAGCGATGCGCAGCTACACCCAGCAATAACGGGCCATTGAGATTTTTTATCAACGCAATGGCTTCGTCATGAGAATCTTGATCAATGATATTCAACCGGCAAGTTACTGATTCCGGCCAGTTTGTTGCTTGATCCAATTCAATACCAAACGCCTGCGCATTCGATGGAATGGCGACATTCGCTGGCGGCAGTGTAACTTCGGCGGGTTTGACGCCAGCCAGCGGATCGGCATCAATAACCTCGGCTTTCACTTCACGCGCCATCAAGCGCTGACGCAGCTCTATATAGTAGGGCAAATAAAGATCCAGCTTGAACCGGTGCTCACTCCATTTTTGCATGACGAGCGAGAGGCCGAGCACCAAAAGGCGCGGGAATATGCCATAGACCAGTAACGCACCGATTAGAAAAGTAGCCCAAGCCATTCGTGTTTCCGCATCCTGCTTGCTGACGCCTATCCGGCTGGCAACAGTTTGCGGGTCATCCGGTATTTTTAATCCCATCGCCTCCAGCGGCGTGCCTAGAATTTGCGTGAGTCGTGGCAGCGTGCTGTCCGGCAGCAACGTGGTGCCCCAGATGAAATTATATTGTTTGGCCAGCATGAGTAATATCAGTAACACCATGCCGGCGATCAAGTAGGTTAACCAGAATTTGTGCGTGAGTACGCTGATACGCCACTTGCCGACATCGCCGGTTAAGCAACTCTCCCACCAGGCGTGCGATGCCAGTGAGGCAATCGTGGGATCTTTCTTGTGCCGGTAAGGCAGCCAACTGGCCAATTGCGCGACAATGCCGCTGCTTAAACTTTGCAGATTCAGCGTAATGCCCGAAATCCATAGCAACAGGGAAATCAAGTTAAATCCCAGCAATACCGCGAGCAACCAGTAAATATTCAGCGTCGAATAATCCCCCACCGCCTGGCTTGCCGCCAACCCGCCCAGAATGACGGCAACTCCCAGACAAATCCGGCGCGCGCGGATAAATTGCCGGTGCGGCTGCTGCAAAGCATCGTTCAGCGTGTTTTCCTGAATCAATCGCTTGGCGCGCGTGTTCAATCGCTGGATAAAATCCGCATAATTGAAATCACCATTGGCAGACCTCGGCAACTCCTGAATACTGGCGTACGACAAATCCTCCGCTTTAGCAGACTCTATCTTGCGTACCTGTTCGATACGCACCAGATCATCAAATGTATGTTTTTTTACTGGCATGGGTTTGCCCATTCCGGGAGAATGACGATTCGGGTGTTACGGTTGGTGGTGTATGTTTGTTTCACAAGTATTAAAGAAAAAATTGCCGGGATTTTCAGCAGAAAATTTGCTGCAAAACAAGCTAAAATTCATTATTAAATTATTCAAAAATTATGGCAGGAAAATTCCATGAAGCCGGTTGCAATTTTTAGACATTTGCCCATCGAAGGGCCAGGCTATTTTGCCACATTTCTCGACAACAATCATATTCCCTGGCGACTGATTAAAATAGACGCCGGTGAAAAACCGCCGACCGGCATTGCTGAATTCAGCGGCCTGGTGTTTATGGGCGGGCCGATGAGCGTCAATGACGATTTGCCGTGGATTGAAAACTCGTTAGCTTTAATCCGGCAAGCGGTTGCAGAAGATATGCCGGTTTTGGGCCATTGCCTCGGCGGACAACTCATGGCCAAGGCGCTCGGTGGTATCGTCAGCGCCAATCCGGTCAAAGAAATGGGCTGGGGCGAAGTCAATGTGCCGGACAACCCGGTTGCCCGTGCATGGTTTGATGATCTGACGACTTTCAACTCATTTCATTGGCATGGCGAAGCGTTCAGCATCCCGCAAGGTGCCACCTGCATCCTGTCCAGCCCGTATTGTGAGAATCAGGCGTTTGCATTGGGAATGCACTTAGGCATGCAATGCCACGTGGAAATGACCGAACGCCTGGTCATTGACTGGTGCAGCGTCGGCGCGGAAGAACTCGCCAGCCTGAACGAGCCATCGGTGCAAGCTATCGCTGAGATTGAGAAGAATCTGCCGGAGCGTGTAGCGGAACTGAATGCAGTGGCCGAACGGTTATATCAGAAATGGATTATTAATTTGAAATAAGTAGACAGCTTCGCAAAATGCTTTATTCATAATGCGTCCACAGCCGCAATACTTTCACAATTTTTTCTTTTTCCAATACTTGATAAACAAGCCTGTGTTGGATATTGATGCGACGAGAATAAGCGCCCGACAAATCGCCAACTAATTTTTCATAAGGCGGTGGATTTTGATAAGGATCATTACGAATGACATCGAGCAACGCGAGTGCCTTTTGTTTCAGTCCGGCTGCTGCAAGTTTTCTGGCATCCATTTTTGCTTGATGCGTATAGCACAGCACCCACATCACCAATCCAGGTCTTTGCTACAAGCATCAACCTCAGTTTGCAAACCTTCCCTAATCGATTCACGCATGCCAGGCATGGAAACCAGATAAAGTGTTTCATTAATGGCATTCCAGTCTTCCTCGGAAAGCAATACCGCATTTGATCTTTTCCCTTTAATAATAATAGGCTGATGGCTGGATACCGTTTCATCGATCAAACTATATAATTTAGCCCTGGCTTCGGTTACATTCAACGTTGTCATAAAAACCTCCCAATAGCGCATCATACGTTTTCACGTACGCATTGTCCATTTTGCTTCAAGGTAGAATAGCCGGCAATAATTGGCACAGGCACAAAATCAAAGGTAATAAAATTCAAGCGCCGCTGCGCGGCGCTATCAGTGAACAGCACACCAGCGTTTCAGCGATCCGCAATTCGATGGGGGACGAACACAATACCCGGAAACCGATATTGAAGTTACGATTGCCCGGATGGGTGCCGTCGCGCACCGACGCGCGCACGCCGTCCGGACTATCGAGCCAGCAACCGCCGCGCAGCACGCAGGCCTCGCTTCCTGATAATTGGCAATTTTCCTGCACGGCATGTTCGTATAAACACCATTCCCAAACATTACCAGCCATATCGTCTACCAAAACATCTTCACGGGGCGGCCTGCGGCCCAGCGGATATAAACCTACCGCAACCGTACGACCAATACCCGACTCATCACTGTTTGCACGCTGCCCGTTCCACTCACCCCACGGGTAATTCTGCTGTGTATTCCCGAGAGCAGCCCATTGCCATTCCCACTCGGTGGGCAATCGAATCGGCAATTGCAGTTTTACTCTCAACCAGCGGCAGTAGGCTACTGCATCGTACCAGGAGACGTTGATCGCAGGGTAATTGTCAAAAGACCACAGCTGCTGACCGGGTTTCTCTTCCCTCGGCTGGCCCTCCCACCAGGCTGGATTGCAATAACCATCCGCTGCGTCAAGAAAGGCGCGGTATTGCGCCCAGGTGACCGGGTAGCGGGCCAGGCGAAAACGTGGCACCGGGAAGAGTTTATCGGATTTAGTTCCTTCCAGGATGACTTCACCAGGCGGCATGTCTACCCACACGATATCGGGCAGACCATCCTCTCTCAGCCCGACACCACGCCGTGGATCACCCAACTGATTGAGGCGCAGGCCGATTTCTTCGCGGCGGTGATGCGGTGTATGGTCAGTGTTCAGCTCGTCAAGCAGTGCGAGCGGCTCCGGGGTGAGAAAGTGACGCAGGAGCTCGGGCAATTGTGGTTCGAGCACCCGCCAAGTCGCGATGCCTGAATCAGAAAAATACTTATCGTGAGCAGGCAATGCAAGCTGGTTCAGCTTGCGCAACGCTTCAATGGCGGGCTTTTGCCGTTCCCAGCCCCACTTCAGGACAGACCGCTGCTGATCATTGCTCCTGTCCCAATCCCGCGCTGCCTGCTCGGCCTGATGGCGCAGCGCCAGATCCGCCGCATAGCGAGCGTACCAGTCCTTGAAACGTTTCCAATGGCTAAACACGGCCTCATGTCCCACTTCATACACCGCCGGCTGTTCGTTACTGCTGACTAAGATGCGCTTATCGACGAGTTCCTTAGCCAGGATCAAAGCAGCTTCAGGCAGATCACCCTTGGCTGCACGGCGGCGCACCACCGCCAACGCACCACCCGCTGCATTATCGCGCTGTTCTACGCTGGCGATGGCCAGAAACAAAGGTGAAATGGATTTCTCATCAAATACTTCCGGATCCTGATTAAGCTTTTCTTTAGCCTTCACAACTGCCTTCGCAACTGCTTGCTCAGCCAGGCCGTCAATGGCGCCAGCAACACCGCCTATGGCCTCGTAAGCTGCCTCGGTCAGCGTATCGCCATCCCGCTTGTCATACAACAAGGACAAAGCAAACTCAGCTAACGCCAATGCACCCGGCCCTGATCCAGTGTCGTCCAGAATGCGCTGCACCAAGTGCGGGGAAATAGTCAGTCCCGCCGCCTGGGCTGGGCCGGTGATCATTCTTTCCAACGCTGCCTGTCCCGGGACGGCAACCGGAAAATGCCCCGAGCGCAGTAACGCGATGCAGGTTTCCTCCTGTGGCCATTGGTCGTAAAAGTCAGAGCGCATTGCGACCACCACGCGCACCAACGGACACTCCACCGCAGCAGTCAGCAGCTTAAAGAAATTACTGCGAGCAGCTTCTTCCACTTTACTGGCAAATACTTCCTCAAATTGATCGACGAACAGCAAAAGCTGGGCGGCTGCGCCATCCAGCCCCAGAGCATCTCTCGCCACAGTGGCAATATCGACCGGATTCATCTGCAGCCGCTGCGTCAGATCCGGCGCGCACCAGTTTTGGTCTGGAAATAATTCGCTCAGAGCATCCGCCAAGGGCAGAAACGGATCATTGCCCAATTTACCCGGGGAAAAGCTGACTGGAACCCAGCGAACATTTCCTGTTATCGCGTTCTCCTTAAGAGCTGGAATTAATCCTGCGTACACCAGTGAAGATTTGCCCGAGCCCGATGGCCCGATCACGGCAAGAAAGCGCTCACTGCGAACAATGAGACGTTCAGTCAACGCTTCGATTTCCGCATCCCGGCCGAAGAATCGATCTGACTCGGTGGTCCGAAAGGCACGCAAGCCTGGGTATGGGCGGCCCTCGATGCATTTTGATAGGGGCTTGTCATGCCGAAGTGAAAGATTATGATAAGCTTTCAAGACTTGAAACTTTAGATCTGCCGGGGTCTTGAAGGGTACTCCACGAGAAGCATCATCGGCTCCGCTATTGATTTTTTGCCTAAACGATTCGATCAGTTCTGGATCCCGCTCTCTGGTGCCTGCATCGCTGAAAGGCAATGTGATCGCAGAATCATCCTTGACGAAGATCAAGGTCGGCAGTTTATGTTCACGTGCTTTCTGGTACTCAAGCTCCGTAATGGAAAATGGCTGACCGGGAGGAATGAACCCATAACGGCGACCAACAATGCCGATGAATCGATCGCACCCAGCCACATCAGCAAGGCAACTGTCCCGCACACTGCGCTCGTCGGCGCTATAGCTTTCGACAACCGTGCACTCGCCGCCAAGGGCCTCTTTGACCGCCTGCCGCTCAGGCCCCAGGTCGTTCAACGTGGAAGAAAGATAGACTCTCATGATCAATCAGAAAAGAAAGAGGTAATCGGGTCATAGGCGAAAGTCGCCTGAAAATTTCTCAAAATAGATGGGGGTGAAATAATCACTGAGATGATAAGACTTGAGAAAATTATAAAAACAAACGCACTCTTGTTGGGATAGCGGATTCAAATTAGGTTTCTATGCAAAAACTATACTCTATGCGGGTCTCGATGTCGATGATACGTAGCGCCATGGTTCAGCATTGAAAAAAGCGGCCGGCAGCCAATAAACAACCCCGTGGCAAAACTACAGTGAATCGCAAATCCATTTCAAATATCGACCGACGAAAAAACCACCGCTTGATCGTTAAAGTTCACTTAGTCAAGTAACTAATCAGATTTCTTTTTAAGTAGTTGATCGAGCTTTACATTGATCTCATCGATCGCAGTCATTGCGCTCTGGGCCTTGGATTCTGCGACTTTTGCTGCATTTACTGCAGCCTTGGCGGCAGTAAGAGCTGTGCTATCCGTTGGGCTGCTTGGCGCTGCAGCGGTCGCAGATTTATTGCTGGGCATAGGTGGCATTGATTGTGCCACTGGTGTGGCAGACTTCCCCGCTTCTTGGGTAGATTGCCGAAGGACACGCTCTACATCATCTTTCCGCGCCAATAGAGAGCGCAATTGCAGCAGCTTACCCAGGGCACCGTACCAGAACGGCGCGCCTAGGCTGAGAAGCAGGATTGAGAGGAAAACCCCAGCAGGATTTACATTTTTCCAGCTATCTGACCACTCACCTATTTTGGGCACCACCAGAATGCCTTCATTTGCCAAGGATCTATAAAGAACCTTTACTGATTCCGGTGCAGTTGCAGCAGATTGACCCGATGGATTTTCCGCAAGGTTATTATTTTCCTTACTCTGGACTTCATCAATGGCTGCTTGCACGATTGCCGTTCGCGTTGATTCATCCATGGCCAAGCGGTTGACCAGCATGATTGTATCAAGCTGCAACGCCACAGCAACAAGGGTTGCGCTTAAAAAAGCCAGGATGCGGGCATTGAAGGTGAATCGATCACTGACACGATCGATGATCGAATCAAAGCGGCTATTAATTTTAGCAAGGAATTGACTGGGGGCATATCGCATTAAAGCAATGTTGTGTCGAACATTGCTTGCCATTTCAGGACTGGATTTCTCCAGTTGGAGCGCAAATAGCCGCACATTATCCAGGGTTTGCTCAGGATTGACGATCCCGTTGGCTGCCATTGTGTTCTTAAGAGCTCTCAATGCCTGCTGCTGGATCTTGGTAATTTTTTGATCCGGAGTTTCTGCTTTGGAAGCCAGTTCCAGAAGTATCTTGGTCAACTCTTCGCGGTGAATCACATCACCATATCGAACAATGCCAAATGAAGTTCCACCGTTGACAGCCTGGTGCGTCAGGATCATTTTTACAATCTCTTGTGCGTGTCTTTTTGAAAATCCAGGATCAAGCTGCTCAATCATACCAACAAGCCCTGCCAGTAGATTCCGCCCCCGGCTTCCGCTTACAGCAATGATTGCTTGCGTAATCATCGTCACAGCCATACTGGCGACCAGCATAATGACGGATAATCCAATAAGTATATCAATTGATTTGAACATCATTTCTCCTCACCGCAAGTTGATGCCGTTTTGCATACTGCTTCCACGCAATCTGATTTTCGTGATTAAACCTATGGTCGTTCCATTTTAAAAGCTATGGAGCCTCTGAATAACTGTCATTTCGAGCATAGCGAAAAATCTATACAGTTGATTGCCAAAGATTCCTCACTACGTTCGGAATGACAAAGGTGAGTCATTCGGAGATTCCCTATAAAACTTCCAGCGCAAAAGCTGTTTTCGTTGTGGTATTAAAATTTATCCAGCCTGCCTGATTTTGCACCGCGCTGAAAAACCGATTGGCGCCCTCGACTGTTTGGCTTGGGTACATTTCCAGATTTGTTCCTTTGCTTTCCTCTTTTTCTTCAGGCATATCATAATCAAAAGAAAATTCACCGACCAGTGGCCAATCATTCATTTTGTCAATGAAATACCAGAAACTCAAACAGGCTTTGACAGTTAGTAATTCTTCGCCAAATCGAAATTGGCAAAGCTTACGAACCACTTCGTATACCTGAAAGTCATTGATTGTTTTGATTTCAGTCTTTTCGTCAATCGGCAGTTCTTTTAACCCCGGGAACAGAGCGGCCAGTTTCTTCACCTTATTTAAATCAGGCATCTCAGCAGTTTTGATTGATGTGGAATGAGAAAATTTGCTGACAAATGGCGGCAGAATATCTTCCTCAAATTTATGATCGTTTTTTTCATACGTGCACGATAGATCCCGGGCAGCTGCAATATAGCGATCGGATGACCGGTATTTGAGGTTGATCTGGAATCTCTTTTCCGCGTTGGCTTCATCGCGTAATCGTAGCGAGTAACCCTGCTGGCGAAGGGCGAGTTCCGGGGTATCCAAGTACGAGGTTAGACGAATTTCTTCGTCTTCTTTTTTGTTTTGTATTTTTTTGATAACCCCGCCTTCTTTCTTGATAAGAAACTCAATCAGGCGCAGGAATACTTCGATCCCTTCTTCCCTGTCCTTGAAACGATCTGTATTCAGCATCAATTTATATTCTCGTGAAGTAATAGGACGATTGGATGAATTCATGTTCTTCTCCTCTTTATCACATTGATCCTGATTGGTTTCATTTCTGCTTCAGAATCCAGGCCGGATCAATCAGTCTAAAATATGTTCACCCAGGAGCAATGCCAGAAATTTCTCGCGCGTTGCGCTGGATGAATCCCGGTAAAGCGTATATTTCGCATGCTGATTCGGTTGTTCCGGATTGATTTCGATACCCCATAACGGCGCCAGCGTCATCGGTAAATTGGAATAGCGCACATCCACGAGCACATTCGGTTGCTCCGGACGAATCGCAAGCAATCCTGCCGAGAAATGGCTGAAACGCGCGATATCGTTGGCCAGTACCGACGACGGCGGCAATGTACTCAAATCGCGCTCCAGGATAAATTTTTCAACGGATTCTCCCGGATAAATGCGTGCTTCGGAAAACAAACCGGCGCGGATTGCATCTACATAGAGCCTGCCCTCAAATTCGTAGATGGAACGCCACAGTACCAGGTTAGCGAGCGTCGGTTTCACCAGCAATTGTTCCGCACGATGCCCCCTTTCCGCAATTAGTGTTTCCGCGACGTTTTCAGCGCGATGCAATTGCATCCAACCGAATGATAGGTAAACCCCCGCGAGCAATAACCCAATCCGGGCCGCCGTGTGATTGTATTTCCTGAAAGCAATCACCCCGGCAATCAGTAAGATCAACGTGAAAGCCGGATCCAGTACCGAAATGATATTAAACGCCACGCGCGCATCGCTCACTGGCCAGAGCAGATTGGTACCATAGCTGGTAAAAGCATCCAGCACGCCGCTCAAACAATAGCCGAGCAAAGCAAATAAATACAGACGGGCAAAGGGCAGGCGTTTGCGCAAAAATGGCCACAGCAGCAGCGCTGCAATTAAGGCACCGAACGGCACAAAAAACAGCGAATGCGTGAAATGGCGATGGAACTCGATATTCAATAGGGGATCATTCGACGACTGAATCAAAATATCGGCATCCGCAGCAATTCCAGCAAAAAAACCAATGCCGGTCGCAAGTCGCGTTTCCTGTTGTTTGGCTCCTGATTGCGCCATCGTGGCGCCGAGCAATCCCTGGGTCAATAAATCCATATTCTAAAAGGCGATAAATGAAAAGATACTTATTAGTGTACTAGAAAGTATATTACTGATTCTTCAAGATCCAATAGCCCGAAATGAGTGCACCTCTGCATTCCCCATCAATAGCACTAAGCATGGCGCGACTACAATCATTTGAATTATTTCAGAGGAAGTCGAATCGCTTCCCCGAGCTGAGTCCCTTTCCGCTCATAAAAAGTAACCCGGACTTCAGACAAATCGGCGTCGATTCTTGCAAAGTTATCCGTAGTATATACCGGTGACGTCAACTCACTCGTGTAGTGCCGATCCATGCCAAGTAATTTTTCACCAAACAAGAAATCGCTCTTTGTCATATGCGGATAAGGCCAGAAAAACGATGAAGAGATGATCGAGTGGATAGAAAAATCAGGGTTTGATTCCAGGGTAAGCTGGCTGGTGAAGGAGCAATGGACGTCACCTGACACGAACACCACTTTGCGAATCTTATTGTTATAGATGTGTTCAAGGATGGCTTGCCGTTGCATCGGGAAGGCGCCCCATTTGTCCTTGGCATCCTCACTTTCCGCACTCAGGTCCGGAAAAACCGGAACAGACGTAACAACGAACTTAACTCGGCCAGAGCCGTCGTTAAGCCAGTCCAACAATCCCGCCATTTGCACTTCGCTGATCATTCTCTCGCCAGATTTCGATAGCTTTCGCTCAGTGCGGGAATCCATTACGAACCAATCTGCGCATCCGTCCGAGAATTGGTACCAGAAACGCGAAAGCGTACCGTCAATGCGGCCATCTTCGCGTGCAGAAAAAAGTGGACTATGGCTGCACTGATAAATTTGATAGGCGTGAATAGCATGGGGATACAGGGTTACCCAATCTCGCTTCGTCGCTTTGGAGGGCCAATTGTCCTCTATTTCGTGATCGTCAAGAATCATATAGGTTGGCACTTGCGCCATCAGTTTGCAAATATTCTCTTGCGAGAAAACATTGCGGTAGCGCTCGAGAAATTGATCCAGACGAGTGTCCGGCGAAACAAAATTGAGGTCGTCAGCGTAAATCTGATCACCGATCATCAGCAAGGCATCGATATGCAACTCTTGCTCGATTTGTTGCAAAATAGTACGAAACACCTTATCGCCACGATCGTCAAACCATGCGCCGCCAAAGAGACGCAAGAGGTAACGGCAGGAGCCGACCACATAGGATCGCGCAACATTGGTGTCCGAAGTGCTGGTTCTAAAACTCATTTGGAAACCATCAATTTGATCCGGCCATTCGAGTTGTCTGTCGTCGAGAATCTGAACCATCTCCAACTCGGAATCAGCATAGAACCAACCTGCCTGATACTCATATTTCGTGCTCGGGGACAATCCATTCAGCACGAAAACACCGGTCATGTCAAAGTTAGGCGAAAGCTTGTTAAATACCGGTTTGGACCAAGCCTCCAAGCCCGCCGCCCGCCATCTCACTACACCGAAACAGCGCCGGAATTCAGTGCCTTGACGCTCATCCATGCCACGTAAGAATATCCTCGTTTGATTGGGCGTGGTGTATCCGATGATCGGCCCAATCGTGGGCGTTTGAATTTTCATTTACTTCTCCAATTAACTGGCTGTCGGATATCTTGCATATTGGTTCTTAACTTATTACTTGACCATTAAGAACAATGCATTCTAATAAAAAAGCTTAAATATCCATTGTTGATTTATGCTAGACCTTTTATGTCACTATATAGATTTTACCTAACCCAGTCATTAGATTTGCTGCGACACTTGTTACACTAGATTCTATTTATTTTGAAAATCCGAAAAAGTATAAATAGAGAAAATGGGCTTTACCGGAGAAACCATTGCAATTGCCAATAATTTATCGACTAATAAAATGAGCCATTTGCAAGCCTCATCAATTAACAAGAGACGCAGACATCTCAACACTTGGCTTCTAGTTCTAGCAGGTCTTCTGATCGCCGCCGGAATTAGTCTTTATATATTTCGGTACCCCCTGTTAGAGACGCTTATCAACGATCAGCTACAAAAACAGGGGATTCCGCTGCAATCCATTTCAGTTCTCGATATTTCACTCAATTCCTTACACTTGCAGGATCTGACAGCAGGTGATAACAAGGAATTGCGTGTTGGAAAAATTCTGGTCGCTTGGCAACTGCAGGATCTGCTCGCCGGAAAACCGGCATCGGTTGAGATCAGCGGTTTGCAATGGGTGCTCGATTTGAACGGAGAACGCTTTCCTTCGGATTCTCTGCAAGCCATGACGTCAACGACTGGAAGAGATGTCAACATACCCTGGCTACCTGCCTTTTCTCTCAAGGATTCGGCGATTCATCTCCATTCGTCGGCGGGTGATTTGGTGGTTGCTTTGGCTGGCGACATCAAGCAAGACCAGCCGGGCACTCAGGCGATACGTCTCGGCGCCGAAGTCTCCGGTTCACTTGGTCAAACCAACGTAACGCTAACTGCGATTCTGGATAGGCAGGGTAACATGCGGGGCAAGATCTCCGTTGCAGAAGGCATACTGAACTTGCGTGAGGCAAAAATCTCCAATTTCTCGGGCGAAGTAACTTTTACAGCTGCGGCAATGCGGCTACAACACATCCACACAGAACTTACTTTATCCGATATTAAATTGCCGGGAAAAATGTCAGAGAAACCAGTCTCAGAACAAGCTGATAAAGACTCGGCAGCATTCCTATTGCCTGACACGGCCATTGATCAAATCAGTGTCAAAGGAGATATCCGCGGATTACCGGATTCCTGGGTAGGACAGCTCGATTTAGGTATCGTTGGCGGCCAATCGATCATTGGTTCTATGGATATCCGGCAGATATCTGTTTCCTTACCAATGCAAGTTATTCTCGATCAGGCTAGCTGGCGCATTGGACTGCGCAATCCGGGGCAGGTTACCTTGGGCAAGATTAACTCCGGCACTGCTTTGCGCTTCCAGAATCCTTTGAGGTTTTCAATTTCCAAAGCCAATCTGGAGTTGGTTAAGAATTCGCAGAGCTTGGCAGTTAAACAGGATATCGCTATAGCTCCCGCCAGTTTTACCATGCTGATTGATCAAGATAAATCTCCGGCCATTGAGGCACAGATTCAGCCAGGAAAAATAACTCTGACCGGAGCATTCAACACCAAACAGAAGTACCAGGGACGTTTTACTATCAGCGATGCAGCGGTATTGTTGCCGCAATCTCAACTACAATCGCAGGCTATCTCAGCCACGCTGCATCTGAATGACCCAGAAACCGGCACTACCGCTGATTTTACTGTCGGCCAATTGCAACATCTGGCACCCGAGCCGCTGTTCGCAGCGCTGTCCATTTCCGGCGGCATCCGGAATGAAGCCGCCGCAGGAAAACCAGTGGAGTATGCTTTAAACGTTGCGGGCGGCGTACCGGATTTACGCTATTTAAAAATCACCGGTAAGCATTCGCCCGGCAGCGGTAACGGGATGGTAAAAGCCGAGATTGTTCCGCTCAATTTCTCATCAGACCGCTTGCAGCCCAATACACTTTCCCCTGCTCTATCCCAGTTAGAAAATGTGAGCGGTCAGATCAGCGCGAGCGCGCAATTCAAATGGTCCAACAAGGGAATACATAGCAGTCGCGGTGCGTTTGAATTGCGCCATGTATCATTTACTCAAGAAACCGCCAAGATTAGCGATCTCAATGCATCACTCAATTTAGAGAACTTATTATCGCCCAGCAGCCCGCCGCAGCAGACCATCACGATCCGGCGCATTGATTTCGGCATACCGGTTGAGAATCTGCTGGTTTCCTACCAGATCGAGGCTGCTGATCCACCGCGTATCGCGCTTGAGAAAGCGCAATTTTCCATGATGGATGGCATCCTCTCATTAGCACCCGCGATCATTAACCCTGCCGCTACGCACACCGACATCCTGATCCGCGCGAACAACATTGATCTGAAGCCCTTTTTTAATTTGATTCAAATCGATGGTCTCACCGGAAGCGGGCATCTGGATGGTCAGATTCCGCTCCGCTTGGAAGATAATCAGGTTATGATAAGGAAAGGCCATTTAGCAGCAAAGGCACCGGGTGTTTTGCGCTTCCAATCCGCAAAAGCTTCACAACTGTTAGCCACCGCCGGTGAAGAGATGAACTTGTTACTGCAAGCTGTGCAGGATTTTCATTACACCGAGCTGTCACTGGATCTGGATAAATCGGCAGCACATGGTTTGATCGCCAAACTTTCCTTGCTGGGGAATAATCCTGAGGTTAAGGATGGGCAGGTTTTTCGCTTGAATATCAATTTGGAAAGTGATATCGACAAAATTCTGCAGACGATTAATCAAGGCTACAATTTAACCCATGAAATTCTGCGTAGCGCGTTCAGGCGTCATTAAGTTAGATTGCATCATATTTATAGCCATAGAGCACAGTTATGCTCATTACCGGTTCCCAGCCAAAATACAGCTTGGGAATCCATTAGAAAAGGAGTGCAATCATGCGCAAAATTGATCGAATGACAAATACGATACGCATCACAGTAATCCTGATCCTTTGCGGCCTGGTGATCACTGCGTGCGCACCGACAGTCAAGCTGGAAACACCACAGGAACCGATTACGATTAATCTCAATATCAAGCTGGATGCTGATATCCGGGTAAAACTTGAAGAAGAAGCCAAGAAAGATATCGCGGCCAACCCCGGCATTTTCTGATATTAAACGAGACAAGGAGAACACTATGCAGCGTATTCCAAAAATGACAGTTAAAAACCCGCTAGCGCGGATCAGCGGCTCTATTTTGCTGGCTCTCGCACTCTGCACAACCCCGGCATGGGCTGATGCGCTCGATGATCTGCGCGCATCGGGTGCGATTGGAGAAACGTTCGAGGGCTATGTCGTGGCAAGAGAAGCGAGTGCTCGGGCAGAAGCCGATGCGATTAACGCCAAGCGCAAAGCAATTTACCAGGAAAAAGCCGCCGCACAGGGAATAGACATTGAGCAGGTAGGGAAAGTATATGCGGCAGAAATTATCCGGAAAGTTCCCGCAGGAACCTGGATTCAAGTCAATGGGCAATGGAGAAAGAAATAGCCCAAAACAAATCCGGCGAGAAAATAAAGCTCGCATACCATATTCTCTGCTGATTATTTAATTTTAGAAACTTCATCAGAATTTTTCTGCAGCAAATCGCTGCCCGTAAATTTCTACTTCGTTTAGGATAGATAAAAATAAGCAATTCGCTTATTCCCTTATTAAAGCGACAATTTTATAATTTGGATAATAAAATTATATATTTTGAGGTCAGTCAATGAGACAATCTGACATCTAAATTATTCTTTTACCATGTTAGTAGCTTCACTGCACTCTCAACGGCTGATCTAAGGAGAAAAAAATGACATTCCACGTATTCCACATTAACGAAGTCTATTCAAATGCTAATGGAACTGTTCAATTCATCGAATTTTCAGGAGATGCGAATGACCAGGACGAGTGGGCAGGACATACCATTACTTCGACCAATGGCGTTACCACTAACACATACACTATTCCTACGAATCTGCCTAGCGAAGCAACCCTCAACAAAACGGTACTGGTTGCGACCCAAGGGTTTGCGGATTTGGGTATTGTTACACCCGATTACATCATTCCGAATGGATTCCTATTTACCACCAGTGGCATCGTGAATTTTCCCGGAATGGTTGGAGGCAAGATAACCTACGCCACATTACCGGTTGATGGAATAAAGTCACTCAACCCTGACAGCTCCTCTGGAATCAATTCCCCCCAAAATTTTGCGGGTGATACCGGCACTGTACCCAGCAATGTGTTTTCTGGGACAGATGGTCCAGACAATTTGGTAGGTACATCAGGGGATGATTTTATCCTGGGTGCCGACGGTCAAGACACGCTGAATGGTACGGGAGGCAATGACACACTGAGCGGGGGCTTGGGTGTTGATACTGCAATCTACAACAGCAATCGTGCGAACTACTCGATTCTCGGAACAAGTACCGGTCTCAGCATTTCCGGGCCCGATGGTAACGATACAGTTTCCGGTATTGAGCGTTTTCAATTTACCGATAAAAATATTGCTGTTGATCTTAATGCCGGGCAAGCAGCCAGCAACACGGTTCGAATTATCGGCGCCGCGTTCGATGCGCCTACCATTGACGAACATCCGGATTATGTTGGTATCGGATTAAATCTGTTTGACTCCGGCCAGAGTATATTGGAAGTAGCGCAACTCGTGATCGGCGTGTTGGGTAATCCTAGTAATGGGGCTTTTGTGGATAAAGTCTTCCAGAACGTAGTGGGCGCAGCGCCTTCGGCTGCAGATCATGATTTTTATGTCGGATTGCTACAGGGCAGCGGCGGATCATATACGCAGGCGGAGCTGCTAGTACTTGCTGCTAATTCTGATGTCAATGCAACGAACATTGATCTTGTCGGGCTTCAGCAAAGCGGTGTAGTTTTCGCATAGCGATTGTGCTCGCTATAGGTTTTCTTGCACGGCGTTGCGTATGTGGGGCGTTATTTCTCTGAAGCCGTTTTAGATTGATTCGGCTTTTATTCTGGCGATTCGCGCCTCGCGTACCTTCGCATTAATTGCCAGGGGTAATTTTGTGGAATCCGAAAAACTCTGGCTTAATTCGGCTGCAATTGCACCGGCGTCTACACTTTTTGCTGCAACATAGGCCTGCTGAAACCGCTCAGCTTGAACATAAGCTTTTGTTGCATAACCGGGACGTCCATGAAAATCACACGCACAGGCTTGTAAAAATTCTTCGAATCTCCCAGGTTTCCGGTAGGCATCAACCGCTTGCAGTATATCCGCTAGCGTAGATGGCTTGAGTTCTTCCGCCCGATGCACATTACCGTGATAGCGGGCGACCAGTAACGCAAGATCACGGGAATCCTTGGGGATTCTGATGCGTTCGCATAAATTCCGCGTCAAATCAATGCTGCGCTCTTCATGACCGATATGGCGCGGCCATTCCTCGGGCGGTGTCGTGCCTTTACCTAAATCATGCGTCAGCGTTGCAAAACGCACTGGCAACGAATAATTCCTTACTGCAGCGTAATCAATGGCCAGCATGATGTGCAGCCCGGTATCGATTTCAGGGTGGGCATGCGCCGGTTGTGGAACTCCAAATAACACATCGACCTCCGGCAAGATACGCGTCAGGGCACCGCATTCGCGCAGCACATAGAACATTCGTGAAGGATTTTCTTCCATCAGTCCGCGCGCAAGCTCTTGCCAGACGCGCTCAGGTACCAGCGCATCCACTTCACCGTTATGCACCATTTCACTCATCAGCGCCAATGTTTCCGGTGCAATGCGAAAACCGAAACGCGCCGCAAAGCGCGCAGCTCTGAGAATACGTACCGGATCTTCGGAAAATGCAGGACTGACATGGCGCAATATGCCAGCTTCCAAATCGGCGACACCGTTAAACGGGTCGATGATATTGCCTGTTTCGTCTTTGGCAATCGAATTGATGGTTAAGTCACGCCGCGCCAAATCTTCCTGCAAAGTGACTTGCGGTGAGGCAAACACCTCAAATCCCTTATACCCGAGTGAAATTTTTCGTTCGGTACGGGCCAATGCATACTGCTCATGGGTTTGCGGATGCAAAAAAACCGGAAAATCCTTGCCGACCGGACGATAACCTAAACGCTCCATTTCCTCTGGCGAAGCACCCACAACAACATAATCATGATCTTTGACGGGCAACCCCAGCAGTTCATCGCGCACGGAACCACCCACCAGATAAGTCTTCACTGTTTACTCTAATCGCAGAATGAATGAAAGTTTAACCAACCGTTATTTCGCCGCCCGCACGACACCCAGACGCTGCTTAAGCGTTGGCGAATCGTGTCCATGATCCAAAACTTTGGCGTAATACATCGAGTTCTTCAAGACCTTTTTGACGTAATCGCGGGTTTCATTAAAAGGAATCGTCTCAGCATAAATCGCACCCTCCAGCGGCATGGTATTGTCGCGCCAGCGCCTGGCTCGTCCCGGCCCGGCATTATAAGCGGCTGAAGCCAGCAGCGGCTGATTGTCCAGCGTACCGAGCACATGCTTGAGATAATACGTGCCCAGTTGCAGATTGGTATTCACGTCCACCACGATATTCTGGCGGAAATTTTGTATGCCCAACTGCTTGGCAACCCATTCGGCAGTAGCGGGCATCAACTGCATTAAGCCCGCCGCCCCGGCATGGGATTTGATATCCGCAATGAAACGGCTTTCCTGCCGGATTAGACCATAGACCCAGGCTTCATCCAGCTCATGTTGCCGCAAAACCTTTTTGAGTGTTTCCCGATGCGGTGACAAAAAGCGCAGACTAAAATCATGCTGCGATACGGTCCGATTTGCGGTGTTAATCGCGCGATCATACATACCATGACGGCGGGCTACTTCTGCTGCTGCCAGTAACTCTGGGTCGCTAAAATTTCGGACGGTCCAGCTCCATTCACGGTACGCTTCGGTACGTAAATTCATACGGGAAAAAGCCAAAGCGCGCTGTATGCCAGGTTTATGCTCCATTGCGGACACTTCACCGCTGCTGACACGATAGGTTTTGTCCGCAATACTGAGCATTGTCCCCAGTTCTTCTCTCGCCAATTGGCCGTAAAAACTGTGTTCATCGCTGAGCGGAATAAGAATGTTATGCGCTTCCAGCGCTTCCCCTTTTGTTTTTAATGCGCGGGCTTTCCAGTAACGCCACGTATCAACCTGCTGCTCGGCTGGCGACATTCTGTTGATGGTTCTCAGGACTTCGTCCCAGTTGGTAACCCGTAATGCGGCACGTACCTGCCACGCGAGCACGGTATCCGAAGGCGGGTAAGGCTGCGCGGTATTTTGCGCTTCTCTGAACCAATCCAGTGCACGGGAATCATGCCGCATTGCGGCCCGATATCCCAGTCTTCCGAGGAAATAAGACCGGTCGGATGCGGTGAGCTGATCTTTTATTTTTAGCCACTGCACATACGCTTGATTAGTATCGTTGCGCAGCAAGCGCAGCAATGCAAACAGCACAATTTCACGGTCACTACGCGTCTTGATTTTGCTTTTCAGCGTCTCCAGGTAACGCTGCGGATTCTTCGCGGCATTATTCAAATCGGCGCTGTTCAGCGCATCGTTGCCAGTTAAATAACGATTAACATGTGTGGCCACGGCGGTTTGACCTTCTTCCAGCGCAGCCCGGATCCGTGTCCAGATATCTTGCTGAGAGATCTGCCCGCTGGAAATAAGCGCTTGAAAAATGGGTGTGCAACTATCCGGCATGCTGGTAGGCGTAGACCACAATGATCGCGCGTCCGTCAGTGCCGTTTTATCAGAGGCACTCAGGCGGCGCTGATAGTAATAGCACAATAGCTCGGTATCCTTATTGCCCAGCAGTGGGTATTCAGCGTCAAAAAGCTGCCATTGTTGATTTTTTCCCAGTATCTTGAGCCAGTCGGCCCGCAACCGGTCTGCAACCAGACTGCCTTCGTGCCGCTGCAAAAAATTTCTGATCGTTGCGATATCGGTCGTTTGCAACACCATGCGGAATTGATAATATTCGACATAAGGCCATAGCGCGTGGCGCTGCAACCGTCTGGCATAATCGTCTAGGCGCTTCGCATCGCCAGTCTGGAATGCCTGCCGGGCGGCAAGAAAATCGCTGTCCTGGTTTGCTGATAACGTTCCAGCATAAGCTAAAAGGATTAATCCAAAAAGGTAATTTCTCATAGCTAATAAAGTACAACCAATGGAGACTACAATAAAGAGACGGAAACGAGCACTCTGCAATCAATCCGGATTATCGCAGCAGCGCCGCGATAATCCAGTGTCATGCTTCAAGTTGATGTGAAATTTTAACGGCCAGTCTATAAACCGGCAATAACTTTCAAATGACGCCCTGACCCAGCATGGCTTCGGCTACTTTAACAAAACCAGCGATATTGGCGCCATCCACATAATTAACGCTGCCATCGGGTTTGGTGCCGTACTTCAGGCAGGATTTGTGAATTGCCTGCATAATTTCCTGCAAGCGCACATCCACTTCTTCCCGTGACCAGGACATGCGCATTGCATTTTGGCTCATTTCCAGCCCGGACGTTGCCACACCGCCCGCATTACTCGCTTTACCCGGCGCATACAGTACCTTGTTATGGATAAAACACTCAACGGCTTCCGCAGTTGATGGCATGTTGGCGCCTTCTGCAACACAAATAACACCATTTTTAACCAGGGTTTGCGCGTCCTCGCCATTGATTTCATTTTGTGTCGCGCACGGCAATGCCACTTGCACTGGCACATGCCAAGGTTTTACACCCGGCAAGTAAGTTACATTGACACGTTTGGCATATTCATCCAGACGCGCATACAAATGATTTTTTACTTCGACCAAGACCGCCAGTTTTTCCGGGGTAAAGCCAGCTTCATCCACAATCGTGCCGCTGGAATCGGATACAGTAACCACCTTGGCGCCTTGCGACATCGCTTTTTCCACGGCAAATTGCGCGACATTGCCCGAACCGGAAACAGAAACACGCATGCCTTCCAGATAACGCCCGGCATGCCTCAACACTTCCTGGGCAAAATACACCGTGCCATAACCGGTTGCTTCCGGACGAATCAATGATCCGCCAAAACTCAGTCCTTTCCCGGTAAACACACAATCCGCGCGATTGGATAATTTTTTCATCATACCCGCCATGAATCCGACTTCACGCCCGCCCACACCGATATCGCCTGCGGGAACGTCAGTATCGGAGCCGATATGCCGGAATAGCTCACTCATAAAAGCCTGACAGAAACGCATAATTTCGCCAGGGCTTTTCCCTTTCGGATCAAAATCGGAACCGCCTTTACCGCCGCCCATCGGCAACGTCGTCAATGCATTCTTAAAGGTCTGCTCAAACGCCAGGAATTTAAGAATCGATAAATTCACCGAAGGATGAAACCGGACGCCGCCTTTGTAAGGACCGATGGAAGAACTGTGTTGTATCCGGTAACCGCGATTAACTTTAACTTCACCATGATCATCAACCCAGGACACGCGAAATATAATCACCCGCTCCGGCTCGACCAAGCGATCCAGCAAGCCATGCTCCGCATAACGTGGATGTTCCATAATAAAAGGCCACAAACTCTCCACGACCTCAGTAACCGCTTGCATGTACTCTGGTTGATTAGGATTACGCTCAGCCACATACGCGCTGAACTCTTGAAGGCTCTTATATTTCATTTCATTTCCCCGGTTAGTGAAAGGTTATTTCAAATAGCCTAATTCTGCCAAATTAATGTACAGGCTGCACTGTATTTTTATTAAAAATGGGATTTTTTAGAAGTTATTTTCCAATAAGAAGATAACTTGAAATATCTATCCCTCTTACCAAGGATAGGTGATTCAAGTTATCTCGTCCATTAAAGGATAAATCTGTTGAAGGAAAACTAAGGAATAAGGGAAAAACTGATTGCTATTTACCGTTTTAATTTAAAAGAATCATCATAAGATTTCTTGCTTCTTAAGAATCTCGCGCTCCACTTATGAATACTTTAAGTACTTGTAATACTAAAACAATTAAACTTTTTCACTGTTCTGTGTATGGATGTATGCAATTGTTTCACCAACTGTAGCAATAACCAATTATCTGCTGCTATCAAGGGGATAGTTATGACAGGAAATTTAATTCGCAATAAAAATAAGCATTTGCTTAATTTATTTTTGTTTTTTCTCCTGACATTATTATCTCTGGGATTCCAATCTACCCCAGCCAAAGCTGAAATAATTTCTTATCCTGCGCAACTTGAGGGGTGTCTGCTTGGAGGAGCCCCATTCGCATCTATTAAACCTACATGTCCTGCTACAATTGCGGCATATTACAATGCAACATCGGTTTCTTGTTCGCATGAGATAATTTATGAATCCCAAGATGTTACTTGCACTGCATCAGGTTTTCATATGGGGGCACCTTGGACTTGGACAATATCACAGAGAATGTGGCCATGGTATGTATGTTCATACGGTGGTAACCCTACTGGGGTAGCAGCATACAATTGTGAGCAAAACACTACAAATATTTACCCAGTAAAAAATTTAGGAGTTGATTCGAACAGCTGTGGGCTATATGCAGGAAACCCAATACATACTCGAACCGGCAACAAATATATATTTGAATCTGATTATAACTCTCACCCGCTTGAGTTTACTCGCATCTACCACGGCACGCAAAATACACTTGACCGGCACATCGGTATACGGTGGCGGCATAGTTATAGTACCAAACTGGTTTTTATCCAATCTTTAATTTTTGCAGAACGCCCCGATGGCAGAACGATATTTTTCAGGCTTAATGGTGGTCTATGGGTAGGTGATGGTGATATTTCCGATAAACTCATTGAAGTTCCCGGTAGCGGCTGGCAGCTGACCACAGCCGATGACGCGATCGAAACCTACAACACTTCAGGTAAATTACTTTCCATCACTGATCGCAATGATCGCACGCAAACGCTCAATTATGACACCAACGGCCGCCTGGCAAGCGTTGCCGACGACACCGGTCGCGCACTGAGCTTTACCTACGATGGTTCCAGCCGCATCAATACGATGACTGATCCGGCAAATGGTGTCTTTCAATATACTTACGACGCTGCTGGCAATCTTGCTTCGGTGATCACACCCGATGCCAAAACCCGCACCTACCACTACAACGAACCCGCTTACACTAGCAATGCGAATCTGCCCAATGCGCTAACCGGCATCACCGACGAGAACGGCGTGCGTTATGCGACTTATACGTATGATACGCAAGGCCGCGCAGTAGTGACCGAACATGCGGGCGGTGCTGACCGGTATGTACTGGGCTACAGCGCAGATGGCAGCAACACCCTCGTTACCAATCCGCTGAATAGCCAATACACGCACACCTTCCAAACCATTCTTGGCGTGGCCAAAAGCACCGGTCAATCGCAACCGGCCGGTTCAGGGTGTAGTGCCGCTTCCAGTGCAACCACTTACGATGCCAACGGCAATGTCGACAGCCGCGCCGATTTCAATGGCAATAAAACCTGCTATGCCTATGATCTGACCCGGAACCTGGAAATCGCCCGAATTGAAGGTTTGGCTGCTGGTGCCGCTTGTCCGGGCGATTTGCTCAGTTACACACCGGCCGCCAACAGCAGCGAGCGCAAAACCCTCACGACCTGGCATGCCAGTTTTCGGCTGCCCGCGCTCATCGCTGAATCTAAGCGCGAAACCAGCTATGTGTATGATACTCACGGCAACGTCACACAGCATCAAATTAAAGACACCACCACCAATGCCACGCGCACGTGGAATACCAGCTATAGTTATCACCCCGGCGTTCCCGGCGTGATCCTGCAAAAATCCGAAGACGGCCCGCGCTTTGATGTAACCGATGTCACCACCACCGATTATTACGCGCCGGATGCTGCCTGTGCGGGTGGTCATTTGGGTTGCCGCGCACAAGTTGCCAGCATCACCAACGCATTGGGTCATATCACGCAAATCACGCGTTATAACGCCCACGGCCAGCCGGAAGAAATTATTGATCCGAATGGCTTGACCACAATACTTGCCTACGATATGCGCCAACGACTGCTGTCGCGCACCAGCGGCACAAAAATTACCAGCTACCAGTATGACGGCGTGGGGCAGCTCAAAAAAATTATTTTTCCGGATAACAGTTTCTTAAGCTACACCTTTGATGCCGCGCATCGTTTGACCGATATTACGGATAATCTCGGCAACCGCATCCACTACACGCTGGATAACATAGGTAACCGCACTAAGGAAGAACTTTTCGATCCGTTCAATAACCTGACAAAAACCCAACAACGCGAATTCGATGCGTTAAGCCGTCTGTGGAAAGACATCGGCGCACAAAGCCAGATCACCCAGTACCAATACGACGCGCAAGGCAATCTGAAGCAAATCACCGATCCGCTGCTGCATACCGCAGCCTATCAGTTTGATACGCTCAATCGCTTGACACAGACCACCGATCCAGCCAACGGCCATACCCGGCAAACCCTGGACGCGCTTGATCAGATCACGCAAGTCTCCGATCCGCGAGACATAGCCACCACCTACACGGTCAACGGCTTTGGCGATATCACCCAGGAAATCTCAGCCGATCGCAGCACGATCACTTACACCTATGATACCGGCGTTAACCTCAAAACGGTAACCGATGCGCGCGGTGTCAAACATACCTATACCTGGGATGCGCTCAATCGCCCGACCAAGCGTACCCATACCACAGTGACCGGAGTTCCCGGCGCAACCGCGCTGGTCTGGAGCTACGATACCGGCACCAATGGCATTGGGCGCCTGACCGGCATGACGGATGAATCCGGCTCTACCAGCTTCAGCTATGACTTGCATGGCCGTCTGCTCAACAAAACCCAAATCACCAAGATCGGTACCATCAATTACACCCAGACGCTGAGCTACCAATACGACAGCTTTGGCCGCGTTGAGCAAATGGTTTATCCTTCCGGCATGCAAGTCAGCACCACCTATGGTGCCGATGGCCGCCCAATTGAAATTCGTGTTAATGGCAGCCTGCTCCTCAGCAATATCGCTTATCAACCGTTTGGTGAACCCAAAAGCTGGGTGTGGGGAAATAATCAGGCGTATACACGCAGTTTCGACTTCGATGGTCGGCTCAAAACCCATCCTATAGGCAGCGACACCCGCACACTCACCTACGATGCCGCCAGCCGCATCACGCAAATGACCGATACCAATCCGGTGACTAACCGCACCTATGATTATGACGCGCTGGATCGTCTGATCAGCCAATCGGACAACAGCGGATTCAAATTGTGGAATTACGATGCCAACAGTAACCGCACGACTGCGCAATTTGGCGGCACCGGTTATCCGTATACCGTGGCAACGGATAGTAATCGCCTACAAAATGTTGCCGGGCCGGTTACCAAAACTTACAGCTATGACGCAGCCGGTAATCCTCTGAGCAATGGCGCAACAACTTTTACCTGGAATGCCGCTGGCAAACTCTCGGCCACAGTCAAGAACGCCAAAACGCACATCTATAAATACAATGCCCTGGATCAGCGCATCACCAAAAATGGTCCGTTGAATTCAAAGTTTTTCTTCTTCTATGATCCAACCGGGAAACTGATCGGTGAATACAAAGACAATTCCTTCACAACCACACCAGCAGATGATTGGTTAGTAAAACAAGAAACCATCTGGCTGGAAGATATTCCGGTAGCGGTGATCAAGAAAGCCACAGCCACCAGCCCGATCCAGGTGTACTTCATTCACGCCGATCATCTCAATACCCCGAGGGTGATCGTCAATCAAAACAACAACACCGTGTGGCGCTGGGAAAACACTCACGCCTTCGGTGCCAACCTGCCCGACGAAGACCCGGACGGCAACGGCCAACTCTTTGAATACCCCCCTCGATTTCCCGGGCAGTATTTTGATAAGGAAACCGGCTTGCATTACAATTATTTCCGGTATTATGAGCCGGAAACGGGAAGATATATCAGCCCTGATCCGATTGGGCTGGCAGGGGGTGTGAATGTTTATGGGTATGCTAGAGCTAACCCGATTTCATTTTTCGATTCGTTGGGATTAGCAAGCTGCACATATAGTATTTCAGCAGGTCGCTTGATTTGTATACCAGACAGCCCTGTTAACCCTGTTGTAGATATTCCTGTAGCTTCAGGGAATAATGGACGGAGTATGCAGTGCAAGAACAATCCTTCATGTATTAACATTCCAAATCGTGGTCCTATTCCAATAGGAATGTGGACTTGGAATATCAATGGGCCTGGGGCCGCCAATACCAAGTCTAATGGACGTCGTTTAGTCCCTGCTAAAGGTACGAATACTTTTGGCAGAAGTGGATTTCTTACTCATAGCTGCTTGAATGCTTTTGGTGCTTCCTTAGGTCCTACATTTTGCTCTGAAGGTTGTATTACTGGTTCTGCTAATAGCATGCAACAACTTAATCAATTACTCGATGCAGAACCCACAAGTACTTTAAATGTGATGGAGTAGAAATGAAGAAATTCATTATTTTTGCATGCTTGTTAAGTTTTACTTCTTTTTCGGCTTATGCCGAAAAAGAAAAAACTCGAGATCAGCGTGAAATTGAAATGGCGGAGAGTGCTGTATTCTGGGCACTTGTAAGTAAAGATATAGCTGCCGATAATCAAGCAGAATTGGGCTTAATCATACTTGGAATTAAAAATTCTCCCAGCGCATTAAAACACCTAGTGAAGCTTATGAGGTACAGAATTGATGCAGGATTATCAGAAAACTATACGTGCTATACCTTAGACAAAAGTAAGAAGGTACTCACTTACTTAAAAAATGTTAAACCGGATGAGTTGGTGAAACAATGTCAATTGGAATTTGAGATTCATAAACAACATAATCCTCGGCTATTTGAGAAAATTCAACCAAGTGATATTTGCTCTAATCAAACGCAAATAAAAGATCGAACTCAATTTCTTATTGAAGGCATTCTCTCTGAACAGCGTTGTGCGGCTGAGGATTTTTGATTTTTCTGTAGATAACTATGCGAACCTTGAAGCAACCTAGAAAATATAACTTTTTAGTCAGCAAGTAGCCTGGATAAGCTTGCGTCATCCGGGAGTCACCTTGATCCAAACTTTGAAAGCTTGAAAAGTAACCGCACGACTGCGCAATTTGGCGGCACTGGCTATCCGTATGCCGTGGCAACGGATAGTAATCGCCTGCAAAATGTTGCCGGACCGGTTACCAAGACTTACAGCTATGACGCAGCCGGTAATCCGTTGAACGATGACGCCACTACTTTTACCTGGAATGCCGCTGGCAAACTCTCGACAACCGTCAAGAACGCCAAAACGCATAACTATAAATACAACGCACTGAATCAGCGCATCGCCAAGAATGTCCGTTGAGTTCCAAGTTTTTCCTCTTCTCCCATATTCAAAAATCAAGTATGCGAGTATTTTTCCCAACTAATGAAGTAATACTAAACAGAGATAATTGCTTATGCGCAAAAAATTAAAAATAAATCAACTTTTGCTGATTTTTACACTTCAGTTTTGTTTATTCAGTATTGTTCTTGCAAATGATGACAACGAATTGATACGCTTCGAGAGAG
Organism: Nitrosomonas sp. Is79A3; assembly: GCF_000219585.1. Taxonomy (NCBI): domain Bacteria; kingdom Pseudomonadati; phylum Pseudomonadota; class Betaproteobacteria; order Nitrosomonadales; family Nitrosomonadaceae; genus Nitrosomonas; species Nitrosomonas sp. Is79A3. The sequence continues at coordinate 3,535,726 of NC_015731.1, forward strand.
AACTGTTCACACCTCAAGCACTGAGCCATTTTGGTATGGGTGTAGATCGTTTCAAATCTCTTACTTCTGTACAAAAACGTGATTTATTGGAAGCAAGACAAATACTTACTTCATTTATTAAGCCTATACAAAACCCTGATGTCGATTTATCGCAATTTTTAGGACAGGAATTTCTTGCTCGGTATAAAACTAGAAATGAATTACTGTCGAAGCTTCTTGATCCAGAAACTGAAATCTTTGTTACCGCTGTTACGGACTTCGAACTTCAACAAAATAATACGCTCAATCTCAAGCATTACGTAATTTTGTTTTCTGAAGGTAATTTGTTAATACGCGAAGATTTAGTGCGTTTTAAGAAATATGAATCAAGTTGGAAAATTGTCAACATTGATGGACTTTAGCCGCGAGTAAACCTCGGAATCTGGCTCCAAGAAAGAATAAGGATAAGTCGCGAATTGAGAATATTGTCGATGAATATATTTTTTGTTTTGTAATCAGAATTCGTGATTCGGTATCTGACATCGACCGGAAATCAGCGTTTGGACTTGCTAATCACGGGCGGCGCTGAAACAACCGGCCACAGTAAGAATTCTCACCATTCCAAAGGACAAGCTTGTGATATCGCAAGTGCAAAGTTTAATCCTGGTTTAACTAATGAGAACGTAGGTACCTGCGCTGTTTCCTGTGGGTTTGGTAGTGGTCAGTATGAAATGTTTCCGAGGTATCCTAATAGAGATCACTGGCATCTTCAGCTAGAGCCCGGAAATGGTGTGCCTAAAATTTTACCAGGTGATCCTATTCCGATCCGGAGATTTCCATGATGTGGCAGCGGGTGATGGCGATTCTAAGTATTTTTGTTCTGAGCTTTGCTAATGCTGAGACAATCGATTCAGGAACGTATTTAACAAAGATTCCGGAAGGCCCTGTAATCATAGAGCGCGAGGATATTTATTGGTCAGTACAATATTGCCCAGATAACACTTGTGATTTATTGCAAATCTCTACAGCTGTCAATGAAAACGATGTCCAGCGGCTAGTACTCGGTTTCTTCGTCTACTTCTCTTCGTACATTTATTTGAACCAATGGCAAGAAGAGACTCGTAGAAATGAAGCGGTTCAGATGGAAATTAAACGACTATCCAATGCCACATGCACAATTCAAAACACAAAACAGCTTGTCGAATGCAGGCTTAGAGAGCTCTCATCTACTCGAAAACTAGAAATCTTCTTCATTCGTTTTGATGAGGGTGAGCGAAAGGTAACACGTTTACACCTATCTGACATTCTTCAGTAAAGGAAGGAACTTTAGCAAAACTTAGAGTTAGGCCCTTAAATTAGCATCCTAAATTGTTCTGAGCCCTTTGTATCTGTGCCTATATCCTGCCCGTGCTTTTGAAGGAATACATGGAGGCAGGTTAATTGTCGTCTAATAGGACAGATCGCGAATTGAGAATGTTGTCGATGAATAGTTTTTTTTGTAATCAAAATTCGTGGTTCGGTACCTGACCTAGTTGTGGTGCGTTCGATACCTGATCCTATTGTGGTGCGCAAAAAAAATTTTGCAGGACAAGGGTATCATGACTCACAGTATCAAATTTATAGGGCATCTGATTGTCAGTGTTCTGAATAATTTTCATTGAAGTACGGGTATTGAATTATGAAGTGCATCATTATTAGGTTTTTTTTATGTTCAATACTTTTTCTATCTTGTGTAGCAAATGCGATTGAATTGGATGCAAAAAAAGCTATTGTTTATCAGTTATACAAAGACTTTGGTTGGAGCGCCGTTTTTGATGCCTCAGGCGAAGCTAAATATTATCTGGGCAAAACAATTGAGGAACAATCACAGGATGTTCTTAGTAAATATTTTTCTCCTGAATTGGTGATGCTCTTTTTACAGGAAGCTAACTGTAATGTTATTCGCAAAGGTGAATTGTGCAACCTAGAATTTGATCCAATTTTTGCATCACAAGATCCTGCGGCTAGCGAGTTAACCATTAGCTCCGTGGAAAACGATACTGTAACGGTGCAGTTTATTTACCCTTCTAATGGAATGAAGGTCAATCTACTTTATAAGCTTACTAAATTTAAAGAAGATTGGCGAATTAGTGACATTGTTTATCCAGGGAATAACGCTCCATCCTTGAAAGCAATTTTATCCCGTTAACAAACTTTAGGGCCAGATACCGCAATGAATTGAAATTGTCGAATGATTGAGACTTGCATCAAAGGGCTGTTCTGATTTAATAACATCATGAATCAGAAAGCATGGGGAAAGCATGGAAACAGGTCGCGAATTAAGAATGTTGTCGATGAATATATTTTTTTGCATTGTAATGCAGAATTCGTGATTCGGTACCTGACCCCAACGTTTGTGAGAGCAGTTGCAGCTAATGGTTTTACTTATAGAAAAACAAAAGTTTCCCTAATATACATCATTGTATTGATTAAGTTAGGATACTCACATATCACTCCGGTTGAAGTTATTACATTCATGTACACCCAAAAACACTCTTAAGGTGCGCCGTCTTGTAAGACAGTGATAGATTATTCTCAGAAATGAAATTGAGCTACCATATCGGGATGAAATATGTTTGTGAAGATTTTTGTGATCGTCTCATTGATTATTTTGGGCTTGATCGGCTGCGCAACCAATGGCTCTTATAACCAGTCAGAAAAAAATAACGAATGTGCTTTAGCCGGAAGAGCGTTTATGTATTCCTGCATCAGTCGAAGATAACCCTAAGCGCTACTTTTATGAGCACAAATGTAGACAGGTCTCACGAATCCTAGCAAGTAGCCCGGATAAGTTCGCGTTATCCGGGAATTGACTTGATCCAAACCTTGAAAGCTTGATGTAGGAGAAATGGGCAGAAGCGTGGGGACAGGTCGCGGATTGAGAATATAGCCGATGGATAAGTATGGCTCATGTTTTATGATCTTGTTTTGTACATTGCCTATTCTGGATTGGTGATTCTGTACCTTACCCCGTTGTGTGCTGCCTACAATCATGATATTTTCTCTACCTATTCCCAGCCCTAAGCTCGAAGGGGCTGCCGAAAAGTTTTGCAATTCCTCAACCTCACTTTAGGTCTCATCACAGCATGACCGAAGCGATTCGGATCTTCCTAGATAGCAGCGACTACTCAATGCTGTCTGACCCCAACAAGCAAACTCCAGCACTTGCTGATACATTGCAGGAGTTGTTTGATCTGAGAGACTCGGGCCGGATTCGCTTTTACTACACCGGAACAATCTTGAGTGAGATGGCGCCACTTGATCCTGCATATGCATTCGCGGCAGAACAACGTACAGATATGCTGGTACGCCTCTGCGGCACCAATGCGCTTGCTTGGCATAGCACGATACTTGCAAGCGAACTCGCCTCAGCCTATGAGGTAGAAGGCCCTGTATTTTCGGCACATTCTGACACCGGGAATTGGTATCCATTGGAGGTTTTCCGACTACTGCCCAACGATCAACTTGACATCTGTAAGACGATCATAGATGTGCTTAGTGGTCCAGGAGTCAGCCGCGCCGAACGAAGGAAAGCTCAGAAACAGCTCCTAAAACGTGGCCAGCCTAGACCAGCTGTCAGAGCTGCACTTGGCGAAGACCCGGAAAATCAGTCTATTGATAAGCTCATGGCCCATTTTCCAATGCGTCCTGAAGATGCCCGAACACTCATGCGCTTCTACACAGGCCACGCAACCGCTGACGAGGCAACCTTAGCGTTCCGCGCAAGTCTTGGTGATCCCCGATGGATGATTCAGTGGTTCAGGCAACATCATACAGAACTCAACGAGTTTGTTACCCTGTTACGTAAACCAGCTGCCACCGTTGTTGAGGCAATTCTATCAGCCTTCGAGAAAGCGAAGGAGATTCGTGACTTGGATCATACTTTTGGTTCGGGCTTTGCTGATAGCATCATTACCAATAAAAAATGGATCGAGCTCCAAGACTCGTTTCTCAGCAACGTAGCTGCCCAGTTGGCCGAATCAGCGTTGAACATTCAGCCTCAACCTCTTAGTCCAGCAATTCTTGAACTTCGATGTCCTGGCTTGACCGTCGCGGTTAGATCACTTTTCTCAGCTTGGTGGACCACAACGACAAAGATGCCGAGAGCACCGCAACCCAACGACTTCGCCGATGCTATGCACGCCATTTATGCACCTTACGTTCACGTCTTCCGTGCGGATTCGTTCATGGCCCCACACATCCAGAAACACGCTGCTCGCTATGGTGTAAGAGTCGTCTCGAAGCTTCAAGGAATAGGCGAAGCAATTGATGCCGCAATTGCTAGCAAGAAATGAGATCTAATTTCTTACAATGGTTTTACTTATAAAAAAACAAAAGTTTCCCTAATATACATCATTGTATTGATTAAGTTAGGATACTCACATGTCACTCCGGTTGAGTTATTACAATCATGTACACCCAAATACACTCTTAAAGTGTGCCGCCTTGTGAGACAGTGATAGATTATTTTCAGAAACGATATCGAGCTACCTTATTGGGATGAAAAATGTTTGTGAAAATTTTTGTGATCGTATCATTGATTATTTGGAGCTTGATCGGCTGCGCAACTAATGGTTCTTCTAACCAGTCAGAACAAAATAGCGAATGTGCTTTAGCAGGAAAAGCGTTCATGTACTCCTGCATCAGTGGAAGATAACCCTAAGCGCTACTTTTTTTGAGCACAAATGTGGGCAGGTCTCACAAATCCTCGATATACGACTGCGCTCCCGATTTTTCGGTTAAATCGTTTTGAGTCCAGGTTTTGCAAGCATGGAGACAGGTCGCGAATTGAGAATGTTGTCGATGAATAGATTTTTTGTTTTGTAATCAAAATTCGTAGTTCGGTATCCGACCCCGTTGTGGTGTTGTGGAATTCTTCTTGACTGTAAAAGTGACATCAATATATTAATCAGGGTTAAGAATAAATTACTTATAGAGAAAAGATTAACCACAGATGTCCACAGATCCAGCGTGAAGAAATCTGACATCGATACGTGTGCCATGGTTTGGTTCACTGCGAATAGCAAATTCACCACCCGCTGCAATTACCCGCTCACGCATCCCCAACACCCCTATTCCATCGGTTTGCTGATTGAGATTGTAACCTTTGCCGTTATCCTCCACATTCAGGGACAGGATATCGATTGAAGTCTCGTCTTGTTCACGACTCAACCGTATTTTCACCTGGGAAGCTTCAGCGTACTTGGAAATATTGTTGAGCGATTCCTGGATAATGCGGTATATGGTGATATTAATCCTCTCGGAGAGGTTCTCAAGATCTCCTTCTAACACCATTTTGAAACTGATTTCGGGACGGTGTGAGCACCATTCTTTTTTCAATTCGCGCAGACTATCTTTGAGCCCAAGTGTATCCAATAGCGGAGGACGCAGTTGATTTTGCAGATCATGGATCACAGTATGCATTTTGTCGACGCAAGCGCTGACCCCCTGGGCGCAGGTTTTGATTCCGGAATACGCACCAACGTCACTAGTAATCAGATTGAGTTCGACAGAAATGGCGGTCAACCACTGCCCCAGCTCGTCGTGTAACTCTCGCGCAATGTAACGGCGTTCTTCCTCCTGTACCATAAACATGCTCTGGGTTAGTTGCCGGTTCTCTCTCAACAACTCGTCAATTTGACGAGTTTTATTTTTAAGTTGAGAGATGTCAGTCATGACAGTGCGAATAACACTCGCGTCACTTTCAGTTGATGATTCTAATCGAATAAAGCGCTCTTTATTGTCACGATCATGAATTCGCAATTCGGTAATAATTTTATTAGGATTACTAAGCATGTCTCCTAGATGCTGAAAAAATAGCGAGGCATCTCTTTCGACAACATGTACCAAAAATGATTGACCAATAATGGATGCGCGCTCCATCCGAAGCATGGAAATGCCGGTCTTATTAATATCCAGCAGATTCCCAGATTTATCCATGGTAAAGTAACCTACAGGCGCATAGTCATAGAGTGCAGCGTAGCGATCGCTTGTTTCCTTCAATTGCTGCCAGGTTTCCTTAAGTTTACGATTCTGCATCTTGAGTTCACTATGAATGCTATTCAAGCTACTAGTCATGTCATTAAAATTAGTACCCAAATCTGCAAATTCGTCTTTTGTCTCAATGCTGACTTTAGTGTCTAGTTTTCCTGCTTTGACTGCTTCAAATGCAGAATGCAATTGCATAATGGGAGAAAGGATGAAACTTCTGGTGAAATAAAAGATGAATAATGAGATAAATGAAATTCCAAGCAGCATTATGAATTGAGAAAATTGCAATAACCTTGCTAAATAAATACTTCTTGTTTCTAACGCCCTCACAAAATTTTCAATATCGTCAATAAAACTTTTTATTTCTATGGATTCGTAATGTAGATATATTTTTTTGGACCATTTTTCTTTGATACGCTGAAAGTCATTCTCAATTTTAAGAAATTGTATGCGCTGCATTTTATCCCACTGAACAAAAAGAGGCCTTTCCCGACTTCCCACGCGCAAGAGATTAAGATTTTTCTCAAATTTAGTAATCGCTGAGCTAAAATTGCTCAGGTCTTCCCCCTTATGTGCCAAATAAATCTTGTAGGTCAACTTTCGGAGTCTTCCAGCTTCATTAATAGCGGCAGCTGTGCCAGTTAAGCTCTTGCTGATAACAAAAGTAAAAGCAACAGAGAGGAATGCTATAAGAAAAATTATGGTTCCTATAAGAAATAATTTATTTTTTAAACCGAAATTTCTATCTGTCATCATTGATATTATAGAGGCGACTTTTTTGGATTAAACAGAATTTCCCATTTCTGGGCCTTAACTAATTCTAATGCATGAAGTACGGGATAAGTATTTCATAGAAAAAAACAAACTCGCACTATTGGTGTTCCCTCACCACCAACAAAACGGGTTTACGATACCCGCTTGATGCTCAGTGATGAGTTTTGGTCGAAGCTAAAGAAGATTCTGCTTCAAGAAACCATTTATAACAAGCACAATTTGCGCATGACGGTAGAAGGTGTTTTGCATCGAATGAAGAAAGTATGGGGACAGGTCCCGAATTGGGAGTATTGTCGATGAATATATTATTGTTTTGTAATCTGAATCGTGATTCGGTACCTGATCCTAACGGATTCCGATGTTAAGACTAGAAGACTTGGCAGAAGAACGTGCATTGCATGAATTACTATTTCACAATCACTGGAATTATTATAGAGTCGGCCATTAAACAGTTCTATTTTTCATAGCAGAGAAGGCCGTAATACGGAGATTCTAGTAAATCTTTTTAATGGCTGGATCAATAAAGCGGCTTAAAAATCTAAGGAAACTGCTTATTGTATTTTCTATTCTCCCCTCCTATCATCACAGACGAGATCAATAATTAAAATTATATTCATCTCATGTGATTTAAGTACTGAATAACCAAATTTTGGAGGTTATTATGCGACGAATCTATTTTCTTGCCCCTGATATTGCCGTAACTAAGCGCGTAGTTGATGACTTAATACTGGCAAGAATCGATGAAAAACATATCCACGTAATTGCAAAACGCAACACACCATTAGAAGATCTTCCGGAAGCTACTCTTTTACAAAAGAGTGATTTTGTTCCTGCAGTTGAACAAGGATTGGCAGTTGGAGGATCAACCGGCATGCTTGCAGGCTTAATTGCGATTATGCTGCCGCCCGCCTCAACAGTGATTGCTGGGGGCATTTTGCTTGCAACCACTGTTGTAGGTGCAAGTGTTGGTGCATGGGTAAGCGGCATGGTAGGAATGAGTATTGGGAACAGAAGGATTAAAGAATTTGAGGACGCAGTAGAAGCGGGTAAATTTCTAGTCCTTGTCGATGCTCCGACGAGCCGCCTTAAGGAAATTGAGGAACGTATCAAACAACATATTCCTCAAGCTGAGATAGAAGGCACTGAACCAAGAATACCTGCATTTCCTTAAGGGAAAATTTTGAATCTTCTTCTGAGTGGGAAATTGCAATAATTCTGAGCGCAATGTATTAAATTGCAATTTTCCACACTTCATGTTTTTAGGAAACTGTCATGAATCATCTACCTGAAAGAAATCTTTTCCCCGAGCCACAATATAAAGTTTATGTAAGCTACCATCACTCCATTGAAGATCAGGAATATCGCAATCATTTCGAAGAAATCCTTTTAGCCAACCAAGATGTCTTAATTATGAAATCAGTTCAGATTGGAAACATAGATACTAATCTTGACTCGGAGATGCTACAGCAAAAAATAAGGGATATGTATCTAAAAGATTCAACGGTTACGATCGTACTCATAGGCTCTGAGACGTGGAAACGAAAGCATGTGGACTGGGAAATTGGGGCAAGTGTCAGAAAGACACAAGTCAATCCGGGATCGGGGTTGCTCGGGATAATCCTTCCCACATACCCTCGGAACGACATAACCAAATACGATCAATATACTATTCCGCCAAGGTTGTATGACAACATTAAATGCGGCTTCGCCAGCATTTACGATTGGGATACTGATCCGTTTATCGTTCAGAAATGGATCCATGATGCTTCTGAGAGAAGGAATAAACTCGACCCAGACAATTCACGCCCAAGTTTCGTGGAAAATTTATTCGGGAATGCGTGGCATGAATCTGGAGTCTAGCGCATATTACCTCTGCAACCATTTATTCACACCACTCTATATTATAATTAAGCAGTCAAGACTGCCGTTGCAGATTCTTAAATAGTCACAAAATTTGTTACTTGGAAAACGGAGTTTTTCGCATATTTTGCAGTTGCACTGCTTTGCTTGAAGCGAAATGATTCATTACCAGTTTAATGATATGTTGTGATACCAAATGCCAGAATTATCGATTGCAATGGCCAGATGAATTTTGCCGGTAGCGACGATGAATCTTGCTTATCGATAAATATTTATGATAAAACATCCGTCATATCATTGCCTACATAACCACGGCAATTACCTCGATCAGCTTTTTAGTGCATTTATACATAGCAATCTGAAATCAAGCACATACCATTAAAGCTTTTCATTGCCGGTTGCAGCTCATTTAGCACTGCCTGCGCTTGATCTTCATTGCAAGCGAGAATTATTACAGCATTCTCATCGGCGATGAGAACATCATCTGGATTTCGTTTACCTTGTGAACCAAGGCCGCCTGCATTTTTGATAACTGTATATCCGCGCAACCCGGATCTTTCTAATAATTCAATTAGCTGATCGAGATATCCTGCTCCGATAACAATTTCGAATCTTTTCATTAAGATTGCATTATTCATTTATTTTTCCAAAAAAAACCAGATAACCATTAAATAAAATTACGAGATACTTTCTCGTATAATCACCGACAGTCTCGCTGATATCAAAAACCTCATGTGCTTTTATGATAATCCTCTTCAGTTATAAACAAACGCTGCCATCTTAGTTCAGTTAACATTAGGTGTATATTAAGGAAACCATGGTTTTTTCCTAAAGAAAACCATTAGATAACACTTATTTACCGGACAAATCAGATCAGCAATGATGTGCATGATGGTGTACATAACCAGGATCAGCTAATTTGATTCCATAAATCCTTTAAGTACGACAGCATGATTAATATCCTCACTTTTGGCTGCATAGACCAAAGCTACATGCTTATGTTTGGTTAATAAGTTTGAAAGAATTGCTACAGCAGGATTTTGTGCAAGCTCCTCGACATAACGAGTACTAAATTCTAGGAATCTTTCTGAGTCATGCGCAAACCACTTACGTAATTCTGAAGAAGGAGCAATCTCTTTTAACCACAAATCAATCGCTGCCTGTTCTTTCGTCAATCCTCTAGGCCACAATCTATCCACCAAGATCCTGTATTCATCTTTTGCAGCTTTTTCATATACGCGTTTAATTTTAATTGCGCTCATGGTTTTTGTTGAATTTGATCGGGCAGCAATTTCAAAACTGTATCAGTGCTCAAATATTCACTGATTTGATTCGGGGCAGTCTGTTTGCTCCGGAGCCGGGTGCGGGTGCGGGTGCGGCCGTGGCATATGTCCGGTTCTGAGAGGATTCGTACAGGGCAATATGGTCGTTGTACTCGCATAATACCCATGCCCTGCCAAAAAAGATGCTTCATTTGTTTAATTCTCCTTTATGTTTGTATTGTTTTCCGCAGCTACATATTTTTATTCAAATGCCCCACCGATGCATTTGCTTTCTTGCAACGATTTGCTTGATTACAAAAATGGTGGGGCACGATCCCTATCCGGTTTAGCCTGAGTTGTTATTCCGCACTACTTGATAACAACAAAGACTATTTTCCTCTATCTTAACAACCTGTTGTATGCCTTACTGGCTTCATACTGCATTATCAGTAAATGCCGTTATAACTGCCGCTTAAGAGAATTAAAGAGAACGTGACAGTATAAAAAATAGTAATTGCATAAACCTCAAATAACTGAGGTTTTTTTAATAAATCTTTGATCCTCATAAGTCTTACTCCTTTCAATCGTTTGTATTATTTCCCCCTAACCGCATATTTTTGTTCAAATGCCCCCGTTGCTCATTTTTTGTTCCCTTGCAATGATTTGCTTGATTACAAACACGGGGGCACGATCCATATCCGGTTTAACCCGAGCTGTTATTCCGCACTACTTGGGAACGATTAAGGCTATTTGTTTCTAGCTTTGCAACCTGGTTTATGCCTTGCAGGCCCCATACTGCATTATCATTAGACGGTGCTATAACCGCCGCCAAATAAAACGTAATGGTATAAAGGATGGTAATTGCATAAACTACAAATAACTGAGGTGATTTTAATAACTCTTTGGTTTCCATAAGTTCTACTCCTTGTAGTACATTTGTTGATTATTTATGCAAGCAGTAAAGAATGTGCGTCTGACTTGTAAAAATAACCCTATTAATAATACGTTCTCTCAGGTTGACAATAAAACTCTTAATTAATCAACCGGAAGTACATCACCTTAAGTGGGCAAGAACGCGCTAATTAAGGCTCGTATAAATATTAGTCGTTTAATTACAGTAATAACCATAATTTCTTTACGGCATATCATATAAATATCTCACCTTGGAAGAGATAATATAGCGAGAATACGCTAGAGAGAAGTACCAAGAAATGAAACATTTTGTTTCCAAATTGGATACAATGACATTATGCAAGATCTTAACCTTTTCATCATTTTTGCACGAGTCGTGGAGGCAGGTAGTTTTGCGGAAGCGGCGCGTCGTATGGATATTTCTCGTGCAGCGGTCAGTAAAGCTGTCGCCAAACTTGAGAAGGATCTTAGTACACGATTACTTCTACGCAGCACTCGACATCTTAGTTTGACTGAGACAGGTATCGCGCTTTCAGAGCATGTGGCACGTATACTGACAGAAGCTGAACATGCCGAACAAGTAGTCAATAGCCTTCATGCTGAGCCGCGCGGAACACTGAAAGTGAGTGTACCGAGTTCTTTTGGCACGCGCCACGTCGCTCCCGCACTCCCTTGTTTTCTTTCTCGTTACCCTAAAATAAAAGTTGATTTGACCATTACCGATCGTCCAGGCGACTTGATCGAAGAGGGATATGATGTACAAATTCGTGTGACAAACGAGCCTGATCCCAATTTAGTAGCTCGTAAGATTGCACCTGTGCGCCGCATATTGTGTGCAACCCCGCAGTACTTCCAACAATGGGGTGTGCCACAAACACCAGAAGATCTGGTGAAACATAACTGTCTCGATTGCGCGCTCTCAGCCGAACAAAGCTACTGGCGCTTCATCGGGCCGGAGGGAAAGATCAAAGTTCCAGTATCAGGAACCTTACGTATCAACGATAATGATGCGCTTGCTCAGGCAGCTCTTCATGGATTAGGAATCGCTTTGTTGCCCACTTATACTATTGGCATGGAATTACAAAAAGGTCGGCTACAGGCGGCGCTTCCGGAATACCTGTCGGTAGAACGTCATATTTATGCCTGTTATCTCCCAAGTCGGCATTTGCCGAAAAAGATAAGCTCTTTTATTAATTTCTTGTCAGAACACGTCGGAGATAAGCCTTACTGGGATCAATCTTTGAAATAGGCCAAGCTTTAGATTTAATGCTTTTATGAAAAGTAATTAGCTATTGACCGATACCCCTATTCGATCCGCAATACCATTTACTACATTGAAAAGTTTCCAAACCATTACCCTCTGACTGATTTTATGCAATGTATTCTTCAACAATCCATATGTCAGATTTCCAGTAAGAAACTAAAAATGCTCTGTTTATCAAAAAAAGTAACCATAGTCATATTACCAAGCTGAATGTTTCTTAATAGTTTTCCTTAGTAAAGAACAATAGTTTCCCCAATATACATGACTCTATTGACTCAGATAGTATGCCTCCATATCGTTCTACCTGGAGTTACAATCATGAGCATAAAACTGAGAAAATATCTTGTAGTTTTACCTTTGCTTTCTCTATTGGTCGCGTGTGCACAACTGGGTCAACTAGAAGCACAAATTGATGATGATAGAAAGCTGGCACAGAATGCAAAAACTTATAGCGATCATGATAAGTTGGCTAATTACTATGACGACGTAGCCAAAGAAATGGCGGCAAAAGCAGCAGAAAAAAAGAAAGCCTTGCAGCACTATGAAGATAAAAGCCAATACTATGGGCGAGGAGGGCAGGATTTCCAATCACATGCCACGGCCAATTTACGTTATTACGAACAAGCTTTACAAGAAGCACAAAAACAGGCTCATTTTCATCGAAAGATAGCAGCAGAATTGTTGCAACGCGAATATGCCAAGCCAGCAGAAATTCCCGGTCAACAAGACAACCTTACGATCAAGACTAAGAAAAATTTGAACTCAAACAACTTGTGAAACACCTATAAATCCAATAAAGATAAAGATCTTGGTTTTATTAGGTACTAAGAATTCAGTAAGAATTATTTGATTCCCGACACCACCTCTTCAAAGCGCCCTCGGTTTCCTGACCCTGGGCGTTGTGTTTTTCCTGCAGTGGCTTTTACATCAAAAGCATTCGTAGACCGTACAAGTTAGTTGCTTCATTTTATCTAAATAATCATAAATCCTTCTACAAAGCGGAATGCGATTCTAGTGGTTTCTCTTAATAAAGAATAATGGTTTTCCCGGTATGCGCCATTGACTTGACTGAGCTAAGGTACGACCCACTTTGAAAAGAGAATTTAAAAAAATGAATCGTACAGCAGAAAAAAATAATCAAACGCTATACATTTGGATAGGGATTTTGTTTTCGGTTCTATTGAATTTGAGTAATGCACATGCGAATCGCATGACCAACCTGTTCAAGGAAAGTGGTTTGGAATTGGGTGGCTGGATCAACGGTGGCGCAACCTACAATGCTAATAATCCATCGGATGGCTTCAATGGTGCCGTTACGTTTGCGGATCGCGCCAACCGATTTCAGTTAAATCAGCTCAATCTTTTTTTACAGCGTAACGTGGAATCAGAAGGCAAAAAATGGGATATTGGCGGTCGCTTCGATTTTTTATTCGGAACAGATGCTATCTATACACAGGCTTTTGGTATATCAGCCTTCGATGAAAATACCGGTGAACCATCGAACAGGGGTAGCTGGGATCTCAATTTGTGTTGTAAATCGACCCGTACTTATGGAATCGCACTTCCTCAAGCTTACCTTGAAACTTACCTGCCGATCGGGAAGGGCCTCAATATTAAAGCCGGTCATTTTTATTCACCGCTTGGTTATGAAACTGTCCCTGCTCCCGATAACTTCTTCTACACCCGTGCTTATATTCTTAACAGCGGCGAACCGTTCACTCATACAGGTTTCTTAGGTAGTTATACAATCAATCAAAATTGGGCGATTCAAGCTGGCACAACCACGGGCAGCGCGACCGGTGGCTGGGATGGCGGTTTTGATAAACAATTAGATAACTGGGGAGGATTAGCCAATATCCGCTGGAACAGTAATGATCAAAAAACCTCGGTAGCACTGGGTGGAACGTACGGACAAACAGCAGTCAATGAACCCTGGATAATGTACAACACTGTCCTGCAGCATTGGATCACACCCAAGACTCACTTGGTCTTACACCATACCCATGGCTGGGCAAGTAACATCAATCTACCCGGAGGAATTCAAAATGCCGCATGGTATAGCATCAACACACACCTGACATATGATCTTTTCCGTGATTTATCCATAGGCATACGTGCTGAACGATTTCATGACCGGAATGGCTGGCGTGTTTTCTCACCTTACCGGATACTTTCCGCTCTGAATAACAAAGGAGTTAGCTATGCAGGCAACAAACCATTTATTAGTGCACCTGCAGATTATTACTCTGTCACACTAGGCATGAACTGGAAGCCAGCTAAGCGACTGAAAATTAACTGGAAACCGATGCGAAATATCAGTATCCGTAAAAATATCCGCTATGACAGGGCAGATGGCATCGATATGGCATTCCGCCCGTTTGATGGCAGGAAGGATCAATTTTTGTTCTCGCTGGACGCTACGATTCCCTTCTAATTCAAATCAACAAGATTAGCGATAATCTGGCAAACCCGCTTAGATTCTTGAATGGCGGGGCTGCATTGAGCTACACAACACAAGTGGATAGTATGGTCAAACGGGCAATCTTGCATGGGCCACGAGAAATTGTCACTTTTGACGAAACAGGACTAAAAATAAAACAAAATGGAAAATTGGCGCGCAAATCCACCGCTTCAGCTTCGCAATGAACTGCAACATAGATTCGCTGCGTTTTAATTAAAAGCAGACAATTTATTTGCTACAAAACCGGGCATTCCTATTTGCTGTTAACTTGCTAGATATTGAAGAAGAAGTATTTTTTGCATTGAAAACCGATGATTAAAACTCAAACCAAGATTGGCAAAGCTGATTGGTCTGCCAGAATAGTAAAGATGACATACTATTTTTGTAATCAGAATGAGTGATTCGGTACCTAACGCACTTTGTGCGTATGATCCTTTTGTTTACGAAACGGCATAGCACAATCTGGATTAATTAATCTGAACGAACATCAAGCAAAGTCATCAAAAAAGTGATGGGTTACAAAAACCGATATCAATTGTTGATTCTGAACAACTTGAGCATATTGCTCATGAAATAGTTAATATTTATGAATTAATCGCACTAAAAACTCCATGAGAAATATTTCCAGAAGAAAATTGATGCAATTAAGTCTGTTAGGCGGCATAACCAGCGCTTTGGGCAGCCGCAGTAGTTTTGGGAAAGCATTAGCGCTGATACCTACGCCCGATGAAACAGAAGGGCCGTTCTATCCGGCAAAAGATCAAAATGATAAAGATGCCGATTTAACGCAAATTGAGGGGCATACGGGTGTTGCTCACGGGCAATACATCATTGTCAGCGGACAAGTCCAGGATGTCACCGGCCACTCGATTGCAAATGCGGTATTAGACATTTGGCAAGCCGATGCCAACGGCCGTTACCGTCATCCGCGTGATCCCAACAAAGCTAAGCTGGATGAAAACTTCCAAGGATGGGCGGTCATTCAAACTGATGACAAAGGTTTCTTCCGCTTTAAAACCGTGATGCCCGGCGCTTATCCAGCCAGCGGAAATTGGATTAGACCGCCGCATATCCATATAAAGATCTCAAAACCGGGTTATCGCGCGCTGACGACACAAATGTATTTTCCCGATGAGAAACATAACAAAACCGATTTATTGCTGAACGCAAAATCCGCAGCGGAGAAATCCGCGATGATTGCCAAGAATGTCGGCCAGCAAGGAAATTTACCCATTTACGAGTACAATATCGTGCTCGATTTACTTCGCAAATAAATTATGACAACCAAACACAGTGCATTGCTTATTCTGGGTTCCGGCCCTGCTGGCTATACCGCTGCGGTCTATGCCGCGCGCGCCAATCTGAATCCGGTCGTGATCACCGGGCTGGCTCAGGGCGGGCAATTGATGACAACGACCGATGTGGACAACTGGCCAGCGGATGCGATGGGCGTGCAAGGCCCGGAATTAATGGAGCGGTTCCAGAAGCATGCCGAACGTTTTCATACCGAAATCATTTTCGATCATATTCATACCGCAAAACTGACTGAAAAACCGATTACGTTAACCGGTGATCAAAGCACCTATACCTGTGATGCACTGATCATTGCCACCGGTGCTTCCGCGCAATATCTCGGCTTACCTTCAGAAGAAGCATTTATGGGGCGAGGCGTATCCGGTTGCGCGACCTGCGACGGCTTCTTTTATAAAGGACAGGATGTCGCCGTGATTGGCGGCGGCAATACCGCAGTGGAAGAAGCGCTCTATCTGGCCAATATCGCACGCAGTGTAACGGTAGTTCACCGACGCGAACAGTTCCGGTCGGAAAAAATTCTGATTGATAAATTGATGGAAAAAACCCGTAGCGGCAACATAAAATTGGCATTGAATCACGTGCTCGATGAAGTGCTGGGCGATCAATCCGGGGTTACCGGCATGCGCATTAAAAGCACAAAGGATGATTCCACCCAAAAGATCGATTTGCAGGGTGTTTTTATCGCCATCGGCCATAAACCCAATACTGATATTTTTACCGGACAACTGCAAATGGAGAATGGCTATATTGTTACGCACAGCGGTGGTCAGGGTAATGCGACGGCAACCAGTATCCCCGGCGTATTTGCCGCGGGCGATGTGCAGGATCACATCTACCGCCAGGCTGTAACCAGCGCTGCCAGTGGCTGTATGGCAGCACTTGATGCAGAGAAATATCTGGACAATCTGAAATAATTGAATGAATCGGAGATTTGGCTACAGTGGCTACAGCGAGTCGACGATAGGATTGGATGACTAAAAAAGATTCTGCCCATGATGAAGACGAAATGGCGCTGTTTTACGCAGCAATGCGTGATGTTTCGCCATTACCTGCCACAGATAAGCTAGCTCCTAGCGGTCCAAAAATCCCCCCGATTCCCCGGAAAAAGAATACTCAAGAACAGGCTCCAGCAGAAGATGCTCTTTCAGATCATATCGCCATGGAAATTGAGGCGGGAGACGAGTGGTCTTATCTGCGGCCGGGCATGTCACGCCAAACACTGCGGCGTTTACGTCGTGGTTACTGGGGAATCCAGGATAATCTGGATTTACATGGATTCACACGCGACGAAGCAAGGCAGGAGCTAAGTGCGTTTCTGGATGCCTGTGTGCTAGAAAAATATCGCTGCGTCCGTGTCATTCATGGCAAAGGGTTAAGTTCAAAAAACCGTGAGCCGGTTTTGAAAATCCGGATCGGAAATTGGTTGATGCAACGTGCTGATGTTCTGGCATTCTGCCAAGCCAAACCAGAAGACGGCGGTGGCGGTGCTATCCTGATTCTGCTCAAAGTCAATGCATAAACTTGGGGAATAGCCGGTATTTATAACGAAGGGTTGGATTCTTGCGGAAAAGACTTCTCATATCGGCTCTGGCATTCAATGCAACGTTGCGCAGATGGATGCGCCAGCAATCGCTCAAACCCGATTGCATTGCCGCAATCAATACAATCGCCGAATTCCAGCTCGCTCAAGTACTTGAGGGACATTTCCAATTCGCGCATTTCGTTAATCTGCCGGTCGACCAGCGCCGTATCAACGTCATCGGGAATATTGTTTAAATACTCCACCAGATCAAAATCACGAATATCCTTGGTATGCGCCAACTCGCTGCGAATATCTTCCTGCAAATCCAAATAGCGTTTGTGTAATGCAACTTTAAGTTGCGTCAATTGATCTTCAGTAAAATTGGCCATCCTGTACCCCCTTTAGAGAAATCTCATGCATATTGTATGAAATGGAAAATTAATCTTTGATGGAAGTCAACAGAGCATCAATCCATTGAAATCCTGCCATTCGTTATGCAGCTTGCAATTGCTTTAAATCTTTAATCACTTCCTTAGAATTTTGTGCCGCACTTGCCGACAAATAAATGCGTGCGATCTTGCCCTGTGGATCGATCAGAAACGTATTGCGCCTGGCAAACTTAACAATACCCAGGTTGATCAGGGAATGGTAACGCGCTGCTATTTCTGCTGCGGTATCCGCCAGAAGCGGGAATTGCAGATGATATTTTTTAGCAAAATCAGCATGACTATTCGTGTCATCTACACTGATGCCAATCACCTCCGCACCTAAATCCGCCAATTCCTGAAGGCCGTCACGAAAGGTACAGGCTTGTTTGGTGCATCCGGGCGTATCGTCTTTCGGATAAAAATACAACGCCAGCCATTTCCCGTGAAAATCGGCCAACGTATGTATCTTTCCATGCTGATCCGTCAATTTAAAGTCAGGCGCAGATTGCCCCACTTCGAGTGATTTTTTATTCGTGGAAAAAAACCAGAACATGAATCCCAACGCAAACACCGACAAGATAATAGTTAACCATTCCATGATACTTATTCGTCCTTATTCGTTATAGTGATGCCGCACCGGCCAGGCCCATAGCCGCAATAGTACGATTGCCAGCAGCGCCAGCAAGCTGGCAAACAAAAATGCCGACGCCGCGCCGTATAGATGCCAAATCACCCCAAACAACAATCCCGCCGGGATGGCGGCAATGCCGCTGACCAAATGATACCAGCCAAAAGCCGTGCCACGCTCATCAGGTGATGCATAATCACTGATCAATGCACGCTCCGCGCCTTCGCTCAACCCTATCAACAGGCCATAGAAAATACTCACTGTCCAAAGGCCGGTGCTGGCAGTTACTTGGCTTATTGCCAGAAACGATACCGCAAGCGCTGACCAGCCAATCAGAATCAAAACACCGCGTCCAAAATGATCCGCCAATTGCCCGCCTTGCGTGGAAGTGATGGCCTTGGCAAGATTCAGCGCCGCCCATAACAACAGTAATTCAACAACGCCGATACCTAATTCATGGCCGAATAACAAAATAAAAGTTTCAGAAGCGCGCGCAAACGTGAACAGCATCAATACCCATAAATAACGCTGCATCGGCACAGACAACGCAGACCAGCGTAGCGGTGGAAGTGTTCGCGGCAATTCTGTTCGCCGAACTTGATTGATTTTCTCTTCTTTCACACCCGCACCCAACAGCGCTACCGCGACAAAACCGGGAATCGCCGACCACAGAATCACTTCACTTAAGCTCAAATCCGACCATGCCAGTATTGCCGCCGCCGTCAATGCGCCGGCAACCGCACCGGCATTATCCAACGCGCGATGAAAACCAAACGCATAGCCACGGATATGTGGCGGCGCCGCATCGGCCACCATCGCATCGCGCGGTGCGCTACGCAATCCTTTACCGACACGATCCACACTGCGCAGCAGCAATACGGTGACCCAGGAACCCGCCAATCCAAGCAACGGGCGCGCCAGATTGGAAAGCATATAACCCGACAACGCCAGCCCTTTACGCCGCCCGCTCATTACATCGGAATGCCGTCCCGCCCATAATTTCAGAAAACAAGCCAGCGCATCCGCCACCCCTTCTATCAACCCCAGCGCAATGGGACCTGCAGACAGCACAGTCGCCAGCAAAATAGGAATCAGCGGCACAACAATATCCGAAGCAAAATCGTTGAAAAAACTGACTAATCCGAGAACAACTACTGTTCTGGGTAATTGTCTTGAAATGGCCGGTTGCGCAGGATTCGTCTGATCAGGCTTATTCATCGTGTGATATTAGCGTAAAATACCAAGTTAGCCCTGGTAGCTCAGTGGATAGAGCAACCCCCTCCTAAGGGGTAGGTCGCACGTTCGATTCGTGTTCAGGGCGCCAATTAATCAATATGTTAATCAGCAATAGAATTGACAAGTACAATCCAGTGCCACTCCAGTGCTACGCTACAAAGAAATTACAAGATAATTAAAATCAATACCAATATACTTTTATACCCATCTAAGGATATACCAAATGCGATGGTGGTAGTACATATAACATTAGTTCTGAAACATCTCTAATTAATCCAAAATAGATTGGAACTCAAGGCATTGTGACATTAATAGCCTTCAAACAGGTACCAATGCGATATTCCAGTTCACTGACAAGATGTTCTAGATGAACAACCAATTCCTCGGCAGAGTTAATGATTTCAGGAAATTCTGACTCAGCATATCTGAATATGTGATTCGTCTTGAAAGGATAAGTGCCACGAAAACCTTTTTTAAGAAGATCTTCGACTAAGGAAATGACGCTAGCCCCACAATACCCATCCTCTAGTAAGTCTTGGCGTAGGTCGTGCTCAATTCGAACGCGCTTTGGGATCGACCAATATTGCTTGCTTGCTGACTCTACTCGATCATACAGCTCGCTGAGTCGCATACTGAATACTTCATCCCTAGCTTCTCGACGAGTATCAGCGAGCGATGTAAGGTGAACATTGGTTAGCGCGGCTGCTTCCGAAGCACCGCTTTGAAACCCCTTCTCGGCCAGAAGAATGCCTCGATCTGCACCAGTATCAGCAACAATCTCGCGAAGTGCGAGAACATGTAGCTTCGATACACGGGAGTTCCAGAGCTTGCATTCGACAATCCAGGTGATCTCGAACCCTGCATGTTGAGATTTGACTACGACGTCAATAACATGCTTTGTTCGTACCCCTTGTATGGTAACGTTTGTATTGGCTTCAAGCCCTAGCGATCTGAAGAATTCAGCAGCTTCTTCTTGATACTCACTCCAATCTTCTGACAAATAAAAAGCCTTCCATGTCCGATAAATGCGGGCACACCGCGAGTAATTTCATTATGTTCAACAAGTAATTATATTAATAGGCATATTTTCCATGCTTTTAGTATTAACAGCAACAATGCCATTACTTTGTTAAGTTCGCTAAATGTATATCATCCTAAATTGGAACGATATACAGATGTGAATCACCCCAGATAACTTGCAAGATAGCGTGTTGCCACACCATGGAACTTCGCCATCCATTGTCTGAGTCGGCTGCCATAAGCATTAACATTCTGAATGTGGTAAACATCGTTGATAACTCGTTGACCTGCAGCAATGTTGACTGGACGATGAACAATTCTTGCATTCCTGGTGATCTGTCTGTAGGCGGGCATTCCATCTGTGCAAAGAATGGCATCTTTGCTTAACAACGGGATAGCGCTACTTAATAACTTCATCGCCTTTCCATGCTCTCTCAGTAACAGGCCGATTTCCTTTTGCAGCTTACTTAATCCGTGCTTATAAGCGCTCTGGCTTGATCTGGCCTAATTCTGGTTGATTGTCTCTGCTTTCTTGCGACCATCGTATGCAATTCTGAAGATAACTTGTTAGAGTGCTAGGTATTCCACTTATATCTGATTCGATGGTAATGAATTGTGTGAGGTAGTTTTTTATCATGCTGAAGCCGACCGGTTACTATTCCTGGGAAAATACCTATTGAATCTGAAAAATTCTTAATTGAGACATGTGAAATGTCTTCTGATTTTAGAAACGTTTGATATTCTTCACAAGGTATTAGCGCTTTCTGAGCAAACAAATCTGCTTCTTGTTCTTGCTTTTGATATTGTGGATCAAGCTTTCCGTTCTCAAGAAAAGTGGCTCTCTTATCATGAAGAAGAATATGACCAATTTCATGGAATAAACTAAACCAAAAAATATCTGACCATGCACCACGTAAGGACATCATAATTACTGCCTTATTCTTTCCTGCCCAGAAAGTTGCTCCAGTAGTATATGATTTGGGAAATGTTGGTACGAGCGCTAATACTATTCCACAATCAGTTAAAACTTTTTTAATTTTTTCAATTAATTGGTTTGGTTCTACAATATTTGTTAACTTCCTTAGTTTAGGAATTGTAAGTTGTAACTTCTCTTTACTAAAATCTGAAACATTTGCACGCTCAGCTATTACATGACCAGCCCTAAGCCATGCAGCTAATGATTCGTGAGAGAGAGAGTTTTTTTCTTCTTGGCGAAAGGCAGGAGCAAACTCTTTAACAGTGCGAATATTTTCTAATGAAGAAACCCCAAAAAATTTTCTTAATTCAACAACCCTTTTGGTTTTATCGCTTGTCGATTCAACTAATTTTAGTTTGCTTAGTTGTAAGTAGGGAAAACTGTTAATTAAGCTCTGCTCTTTTTTAATTTCCTCAAGCTGTTGTTGTTTAGCTAGAATCAGCCTAAATTCAGTTTCAAGGTTGCTCCAAAACTGCGCGGAAACTCCAAGCACTTGCTCTAATTGCAATGCTGTTTCTGGCGTTATCGCCTTCTCCCCCTTCACTATTTCATTGATAGCCTGGGGAGGGCGCCCCATTCTCCTCGCCAACTCCGCTTGACTAATTTCCGCATCTTCTAACACTTCCTCAAGATATTCTCCAGGAGGAATTGCTATATCAGAAATAAATGCTGTTTCAGTCATCATAATGCTTACTCACTTCTTCAATTAAGGCTATATTTAAACAATCCCCATCAGCCACCGTGAAAATTAACCTATAAAAACCTGTTAACTTGACAGTATATTGTCCATGTCTATTGCCTTTCAAGGCATGGCATCCTAAACCTGGAAGTAACATCACCTCATCTAGGTTTTTTGCTGCTTTTATTAAATTAACCCTATGAATGTACTTTCTTGCAACTTGGTCTCCAAACTCCTTTTTAGCTTGGCTACTTTGGCAATAGCACTTTTCAAGCTTTTTAGTCTTGAAGTTTACAATCAAGTTTGCATCCTAAGTATAATTTGAATTAAGAACTACTATTCACCTAATAGGTGAATAGTATATGGTTACGGGTATTATGTCGAGATGTAAAGCTCTAACGCCAAAATCAGCGCAAAGTTTAAGTTGACTATATTGACGCATTTTATATAGCCAGTAAATGTTGGATGGATTGAATTGAATTGAATTGACAAACATCGCCGGATTACCGCCGTACCTTTCCATATCTCCACCGGGGTATAAATAGATACTTCAAAACCATCTTAAAAATTGGCTTCTTTGGGGCTTTTGGAAGGTTCTTCCTAAAATGCTCGCCCCCTTTCTTTTTATGGCAGCTTCCTCGAGTCCAACCACTCCAACGATTTTCTGCTCAGTGTGTAACATTTCAGCCCGAAATCATTTGGAAACGTCATGTCAATAGTCAATATATCCTAAAAAGATATGGGGATGACCGCGATAACGAAGTACCATGGCCGAACCATCGCGTCTGCTTGCCGAAGGTTCGTTCTACAACGTAGCGAACTTTGGTAATCAGGCTATTTCGTTGTAATTGTCGTTGCGTTAGTGGTTTGTTCTTGACCGCTTTATCTTGAATGCCTTTTTTTTATGCCGCGTGACTTCAAGGTATCGTGATGCTTTTGGCTGCAGTAGCTTTGTCGGCATGAACGCGGGGCTGGGTTTGATCCCCGCTTTATCAAGCAGTGTCAGCAACGGCTTGCTGTCATGGCAATTGGCGGCAGTCGTCTCAACCGCTATCACTCAGCCATTATCATCGACTACGGTATGTTGTTTATAACAAAAGACTGATTTTCCGCCTTTCTTGACCCAGCGTGCTTCGGTATAGGTGCATAATGCTGGGCGATTGCTCTTTCTATCGGTGCCCAATTGATCAGTTGATCAGTTGATCAGTTGATCGAGGAATTTTCCTTTACGAGTGCGACGGGTAACATCAAGTTCTGAAAAACTCATATTCATTAGCTCAACAGTTTGATTCAAAAATATATTATATCATTAAACGCATCTAAAACTGACTCTGGCCGTGCAAAATTCTCGGACAATTTCTACGTCTGAAGCTTTGGTGAATGTCTTACACGATTAAATCCTAGCTTTTACATTTGACTATTGCGGTTTATTCTTGAGTTCTCATTCGAAAATTCTGTAAATTACGTTGTTGAAGCAATAAGATAGTTTTTAATTTTCGCATTTCACGGGAGTGCAGACCATTTTTTCGTGAATTTTGTGAAGCAATAAGTTTACCTTGCTTAGTCTTCGGTCCCGTGGATTTTGCCCACGGCTGCCATTGCCTGATTTGTTCTGCTTGTCGCTTGCGTCTTTCCAAAGTCCAGCCTTTCGCCATGTTGTTGCTCCAATAGTTCGTTTTTGGTTTTTTGTAAATTCTGAGATTTTTTAAGATCTTCTGATTTATCTGAGTTATTAACTTGCATGTGCCCAAGGGATTGATTCATCTGCTGTTTTATGAAAGTTGTCGGTTTTGGATTCTTCATTTCATATAAAGATAGAATTGTTTTCCGAGTGTTATCCTGCGCTTTTAACACCACACGCGCCAAGCCTTCAATCGTTTTGACATCATCAGAATTGCCCATTTTTACCGCCATATCAGTAAAAATGGCATCAAGCACTATGACCTGTCCGGCTAATAGCAGCTCAAACTTAGCGAATTTGCCTTCTACTGCATCAAGCGCAAAATCGCTTACCAATGACGCCAGATAATCTTGATTTACTTTTTTTCCTCCAAACACCCTATCCTTATAAACATTCACCAATGTGTTTGCATGTAGTTTAGCAGTGTCCATGATGGTGTCGGCATTCTTAATAGATTCGACAAACCGCTGCTTTTCTTCATCGGTCAACTCAGCCATAAATGAACCTCATTCCTTGGTGGTTTAAAAATCCTTCTATTTTGTTGATTGTATCCCTCCAACCCCACCATCTACTCACATTCCTTCAACAATGCTTCAATATCCTCCGGTGCAAGCGGTAGCAATTCATCGATTCGGCTATTAGGCCAGGTGGGGAGTTTTTCGAGGGTGTCGGCTAGCCATTGTGCGGGGTTGAGGCCGTTGAGTTTTGCGGTGCCGAGTAGGGTTTGAATGGCGGCGGCACGTTTTCCGGCGCGTTCGGAGCCGGTGAACAGCCAGTTTTTCTTGCCGAGCGCGATGGGGCGAATAGTGTTTTCGACGGGGTTGTTGTCAATCGGCAGGTGTCCGCTGCTGGCGTAGCGGATTAGGCTTTGCCAGCGCTTCAAGGTGTAGTCGATGGCTTTGGCGGTGCCGCCGCCATTGGCAGTTTGGGCGCGAGTTTGCAGTAACCAGTCGTGCAACGATTGCAGGATCGGCAGGCTTTTTTCTGCACGTAGTATCTGCCGGGCTTCGGTCGATAAGTGCTTGCCTTCGGCTTCGACGGCGTAAAGTCCGCCTATGCGCTGCAACACCTCATACGCGACGGTGCTGGCATTGGCTTGGTGCAGGTCGAAGAATTTGCGGCGCGCGTGCGCCCAGCACCCTAATTCAGTGCAGGGTGATGCTGTTTTGGAGAATAAAGCCTTGTAACCGCCATAGTCGTCTACCAGCAAGTGGCCTTGCCAGCTGTTGAGGAAGTTTTGCGCATGTTTGCCACTACGGCTGGTTTGGTAGTCGAATACGATGATGCGCGGCCCCAACTCAAAATCGTTACTGCGATACGCCCACAGATAGGCGCGTTGCGTTCTTCCGCTGCCGGGATCAAGTTGCGCCACCGGGGTTTCGTCGGCGTGTAACACAGAGCCATGCAATAAGTGCAAAATCAGCCGGTCAACCAGCGGTTGTAGTGCCACGCCTACACGTCCGATCCATTCCGCCAACGTGGAAAGCGATAAAGTGACACCTTCCCGGGCGGCGATTTGTGCGATGCGATACAGCGGCAGGTGATCGAGGTATTTGCAGATCGTGATCCAAGCAAGCAGTCCGGGTGTTGCCATACTGCCGTCGATCACCGCGGGCGGAACCGGTTCCGCGACCACGGTTTCGCAAGCCCGGCAGGCGTATTGCGGGCGGATGTGACGGTGCACGAAGAATTCGGCGGGTTTGACGTCCAGTTGTTCGCTGACGTCTTCGCCGATTTTTACCAGATCGCTGCCGCACTGTTTGCATTGGCAAGATTCCGGTTCATGCCGGTGTTCGATGCGTGGCAGGTGATCCGGCAGAGGTTGGCGCCCAGCGCGTGCACGCTTGGGTTTTTGCGGAACCGGCAGCGGCAGTTGCTCGATTTCCGCTTCGATCGCCGCCGCATCAGTTTGCCAGTCTTCTTCGAACAGGCTGAATTGTGGCTGCGACAGTGCTTCGCTCTTCGCGCCGAAACGAATGCGGCGCAAATGTGCCAGTTCCAGCTTCAGTGCCTGATTCTTCGCTTCCAGCAGTTTGAGCTCGTTTTGTGCTTGCGTAAGCAGTGATTGAATAAGGTTCGATACCTCGGTTTTAGCTTCCGGCGTGAGGTTCAAATGATCTAATTCGATTGACTGTTTTGCGTGCGTTTTCATGGCGTTATTATACTGCAAAACTTGCGCAAAGTGATTCCAGTATTGGCTTTCAGCTATATTTTCTTGCGCAGGATTGCAACCCCAAACGACACCAATCCACCCCGGCAATCAACCACTCCCATTGCAACGCAGTCAGTTCCATCCCGCCCGTATCCGAACGCCCCCAAACGAACCGTCCCTGATGCAAGCGCCGCTGGCACAACCACACGCCGGTGCCGTCCCACAGCAGCACTTTGATGCGATTGCCCGCGCGATTGCAAAACACAAACGCCGAACCCGCACAAGGCGAGCGCTGCAACGCCTGCTCCACCAATACCGACAATCCGTCAATGCCGCGACGCATATCCACCGGCTCAACCATCAACCAAATCTTCCCTGGATTCGCAATCAAAGACACTTCAACAACTCCCCCAGCCAATGCGGCGAAACCGTCGATGGCAGCTCCAACACATGATTGCCTTGACCGCGAAGACGTAGCGTGCTCGTCGGTGCAGGCATCGGTTTGATCGTGACCGGGACCAACGCAGGCGGCCGGATAACCTGACCGGCACGATGCTTGCGAACCCAATTGCCAAACGTCTTGGTATTCAAACCATGTTCCCGGCAATAAGCCGCCTGAGACTTACCGCTGGTTTGCCATGCTTCGATATGAATTCGTCGCGCTTCTGATGATGACATCGTCCCTCCTTGTAAAAGGTTTGAGGATAGCGATGACGTATCAGGGTGTTAATGTGGATGGATTGGAGGCTTACTGCGAAACGCCTCGAACAGAGAGAGCATTGCCGGTGTAATCAGGTGTGGATGATCGTCTATCGTATAGTTTGAGGAAGGCTCAGCCCTGGGGCGATAAGCTGCCAAAATAGCGTCGTCTAACTTCGGTGATTCCCAAACTTGCACGGCGAGTTTGGCGAGGCGCTTAGCTCTCTCAATGATCGCACTTTCGTCCCAAACATGAACCTGACCGAGCCCTTGATTTACCTTGAGAGGGCTCTGCCTGAAGCCTCCATCCATGTCGCGTTTTACAATAAATGGTCGGTCACTGTATTCCGAATTGTAACCAGTGAGTGTCAGATTGCCCAAGGTGTGTAACCAGGTTTGCTGGATACGTTTCCATTCGGCTCCCAGAGATTCTTGCCACGCAGTATTCAGGTTTTCATTTTGCGGTAGGATGTGCTCCACGGTGTATTCATCCACTGGCACCACTTCCTTGCGCCCGTGGTTCTCGAATCGACGCAGCCAATAACTGCGACTGCGGAAATTGTAGAGATCACGAGTCTGAATATCGCGTACATATTCATCGTCACTTGGAAAACGTCGGTATGAAGGAAGTAGCATAAAGTGGGCGGCGATACTCTCCAGATAACGGTCTTTCTTTAGTGCCTTGCTAAAGGTAGCAAAAGTTTTGTTCATCGAATTAGTGGGTATGGCACAAACTGCACGGCGAAACACATAGGCTTCAACCCAACGCACCGCGCTCACAAAATCCGACTTACTCAGGTACTGTGTAGCGTAGTCGCGATAAAGTTCCAGTAGGAATGGATAAGCCACATCGACTTTCAATTCGCGCAGGTCATGAAACGCTCGACTCAGTTCGTGGTCGATCTCCTTGCCCAAACCCATTGCGCAAAAATAGCGCGAATAGTCTCGGATTCTACTGACCAGCATTTCTACATGACTGTCATCACTCACAGCCCCGGCCCTTGTCTCTCGGGCATGGGTCTTAAACGCTTCATACACGGCATTGGTGTTGGGAATTTCGCCCGACATCACCGTCAAGTAATGACGCATGAAGCCATCAAAATGAGTACCGTAAGCTTCTTGCCCGAAATCCATCTCTATAGGACGCCAGAATTGTTCATAGAGGCGCGTTTGCAGCGCAGGCTCTAGCCCCATCAATATGAAATTGCGAATCAAGTCAGCTTGGCTCAACTCTTTTCCTGTCGAGTTCATGCTCTCAAAAATGAGCTGCGGATTATCCTGATCGCGGTTCAGAGCAATATCAACCACCACCAGCTTAGCCAATCCCTTGCAAAGAGTCGGCAAATTCACCACGTCGCTCTTGATCCACTTCTGAAAAGCGGCATAATTCTCAGATACGCGCAAAGAATGATTATCAGGCTGCGGGTGCTTGCCTACCAACGCGGTCAGTGTGTCTTTGTCGGTTTGTGACAACAAAAGTTTGAAATGCCTTTCACCAATTTCCTCTGGATTTAACAGGAAATAGTTACGAATCTTTCGTTGGGAGAAGCCTTCGAACGGTTCCGTTTCACCTACCGCTTCGGCCAGCGCCGTCAGCAACAGCGATACAGTAGTGAGGCGTTGCTGTCCATCAATGACCAGCAAAGGCGCTTGATGTGTAACCTGCGATAGCCCGCTCTCCACATAGACTATGGACCCAATGAAATGAACGGGAATATGATCGTTTCTTCCACAGCGGACAACATCTTCCCACAGTTGTCGACACTCTTTCTCGGTCCACGAATATGTGCGTTGGTAGATGGGAATGACGAATTGCGGTGACTTCTTTAAGAAATCAAGGAGTTTGGCTTCGGTGGCTTTCATGTGCGTTGTCCTTATCTAAATATCTATCACTAATGTTTTTTCAACCGCTATACGCCATCCTACTCCCCCAATACAGTCCAGTCATATTCATGGGTGTCCTTCCGATCGCTCCCTAAGCGCCTCATAAAGTTGCGCCGGGCCGAGCAAAATATCCCGCAACCCGCTCCGCACTTTTTCTGACTCCAGGGCTTGTTTGCTCATGGTGCTATGGGCAGCCAAGGCATCCATAATGGCATTCATCAACTCGTTGGATAGGTCAGGCGAGTTGGCAAACTGTTGTTTGGTGTTGTTGGCAGCTTGCTGAACCAGTGTTTTCGATTCCAGCAACTTACCCTTGATGACATTGTTAACATAAATGAGCTGATCGTCATCGGACAATTCACCTTCAAACAAATCGTTCACCTTGGCAATAATTTCCGCCAGATAAGCTGTTTCCTTTTCCTGCACTTGCCCGGTACCCGCACCTTCCATTGGTGTCAGTTTTGGATATTCGCCATCGACCAAGGCTAACGTCCGCTTTCCCTCAGCTTTCAAGTTATGGTGCGTCAGCATGACCTTGGAGAGGTCAAGTCCTTCACGTTCCCGTCCGAATTCCAGCAGCGGGATCAATCTTTTGTAGAAGATAAAACGTTTCTCAATGGCAGTGTTGCCATAGTCAAATATCTGGGAAAGGAACGCATACATACGTTGGAATGCGCCCATATCATGCTTGAACAGGATAAGCGCGTTCATTTCGTTCTTAGCATCTTCGGCTGCTTTGCTATCTTCCTTGGCATTGGCAGCTTTCAGCTTTTCCTGAGCCGCTTTATAACGATGCAAAATCCGTGCGACGACTGGCTCTAATGCTCCGGCCAGATCGCTTTGCTTGGACTTCGGGTTAAACTCCACCTCAACCACACGGTTGACTTCAAACTCATCATAAAAACCCGCCGCGTCCAGCTTCATGCGTAAATCATAAACCAGGTGCGGGTCGGTGACGTTGGCTAATTCTGCGGTTTCGTAATAGGTAAGAAAGGCAGCCAGAATTTCTTCGGGGTCATTCACGAAGTCCACCACATAGGTGGTATCTTTGCCCTGATGGGCTCGATTGAGGCGGGACAGCGTTTGCACCGCCGTAATACCTGCCAGCCGTTTATCGACATACATACCGCACAACAGAGGTTGATCAAATCCGGTTTGAAACTTGTTGGCAACCAGCAGGATTTGATAGTCTTCTGTATTGAAAGCCTCACGGATACCCTGCCCTTTTAGGTTCGGGTTCATGGTCTTGCTGGTTTCGCTGAACGGCTCATTGCCTGATTGGCTATCGTTGACCTCACCGGAAAACGCCACCAGCGTGCCGATTTTATAGCCTTGGGCTTTATAATGTAGGCATCAATCGCCAGCCGCCAGCGCACCGCTTCAATACGGCTACCGACCACCACCATAGCCTTAGCTTTGCCGTTCAGCAGTGGGGCTACATTTTCGCGGAAATGTTCGACCACCACTTGCACTTTCTGGCTGATATTGTAAGGATGCAGCCTGACCCAGCGCATAATGCCTTTCAGGGCTTCGTTACGCTCGACTTCTTTATCATCCAATTCTTTGCCATCATGCGCGAGTTTGAACGCTAATTTATAAGGGGTATAGTTTTGCAGCACATCGAGGATGAAGCCTTCTTCAATCGCTTGCCGCATCGAATAGACATGAAACGGCGCAGGTAGATTGTCCGCACCGGCTGGCAAATCAGGATTGGGCAATCGTCCAAACAGTTCAAGGGTTTTGGCTTTGGGTGTAGCGGTAAAGGCCACATAGGTAATACCACTTTCCGCCGCCCTGCTTTCCATTTGCGTGACCAGTATGTCTTCAGTGCTGATTTCCCCGCCGTCGGCCAGCTCTTGCAATTCTTCCGCCGATAGCACGGCTTTCAGTTTAGCTGCCGCCTCTCCGGTTTGCGACGAATGCGCTTCATCAGCAATTACAGCAAAGCGCTTGCCCTGTGTCGCGGCCAGTTCCTGCACAGCTTTAAGCGCGAAAGGGAAAGTCTGGATGGTGCAAACCACAATTTTCTTGCCACCGGACAGCGCCGCCGCCAATTCCGTACTTTTACTAGCGCCCTCTCCTTTGATCGTGGCGACCACGCCAGCCGTGCGCTCAAAATCGAAAATCGCTTCCTGTAACTGGTCATCCAGCACAGTGCGGTCAGAAACCACCAACACGGTATCAAACAGTTTTTTATGGCTGGCATTGTGCAAATCGGCCAGAAAATGCGCCGACCATGCAATTGAATTGGTTTTGCCGGAACCCGCCGAATGCTGGATCAAGTATTTACCGCCCGCACCTTCCTGCAACACCGCCGCCAGCAGCTTGCGCGTTGCGTCCAACTGATGAAAACGCGGGAAGAGGACTTTCTTAATCTGTTTTTTCTCGTCCTTTTGCGCCACCAGATAGCGACCCAAAATCTCCAGCCAGCTATCCCGCGCCCAGATGTCTTCCCATAAATAAGCGGTGCGATGCCCTTGTTCGTTGGGTGGATTACCCGCCGCCCCGTTATCGCCCCGGTTGAACGGCAAAAAGCGCGTTGCCGAACCTTCCAGCCGCGTGGTCATATGCACTTCGCTATTGCTCACCGCGAAATGCACTAAAGCCCCATTGGGGAAAGACAATAACGGTTCCGCGCTTCCCTGCCCCTTCGGGCGCGGTTCGCGGTCAAAGCGGTATTGGTCAACCGCATCTTCAACTGACTGGGTGAAGTTGGTTTTTAACTCTGCCGTGGCAACCGGAATGCCATTCAGAAATAGGCCAAGGTCAAGCGCATTTTCATTGTGCAGCGAATAACGCAATTGCCGCACAACCCGCAGACGATTAGCGGTGTATTTGACGAGAATATCCGGATTCATAGCCAAGGCGGGTTTGAATTGGGCAAGCATGAGCGGTTGCCTAAGCCCAAGCAGTTCAATTCCGTGGCGTAAAACGTCTAACGTACCGCGTTGGTTAAGTGAATCCCGCAGCCGCCCCAGTAACACATCCGCCGCCTGTGCGCCGTGGTTCTTCACCAGTGCTTCCCACGCCTTCGGTTGGGTATCCTGCACCCAAGCCAGCACATCCGCCGGAAATAACGCCCGTGTGCGGTCATAGTTTGCCGCATCGCCTTGCGAAGTCAGCCAGCCGTTAATGGCCAGATGATCACAGATTTCAACCTCGAAATTGATTTCCTTATGTAAATCGCTCATGACAAAAATTGGGCAGGACTAACAATTGTAATTTCATGCCAAGGGTTCAGGATAAGCAAATCCTCATCGCTTGAAATCACAGTCTGTGCCGAACAATGCAATGCCAAAGCTAAAAACTTGTTGTCGCGAGAATCCCGGCATGGCGGTGTTAGGATTTTTTCTTCGTCAAGAGTGACCGGAAATAGAGCGGTTGCGGCATGATAAAGCTGCAAAAAACCCAGGCGGCTTTCCCGGTCAAGGTAACGATCAAACTTATCGCGCAGCAAAACGCTTTCCAACTCAGCCAGCGTAGCAGGCGAGACACAAAGCGTTCCGGTTGCCAAGGCATAATTGAAGGCTTGCCTGGGAACTGACTGCGGCTTTAACAATGTACTGATCAACGTGCTGGTATCAATGACAATTCGTTTAACGAA
The DNA here is from genome assembly GCF_000219585.1 of Nitrosomonas sp. Is79A3. NCBI lineage: Bacteria > Pseudomonadati > Pseudomonadota > Betaproteobacteria > Nitrosomonadales > Nitrosomonadaceae > Nitrosomonas > Nitrosomonas sp. Is79A3. The sequence continues at coordinate 3,568,091 of NC_015731.1, forward strand.
GCTCATTGACCAACTGCTTGACAGCTTCAACGGTTAATGCATCTGCTTCCGGTGTTAATTTTTTATCGGTTTCGGCGAAAAAACTTTCGAAAGCCGCTACCGCTTTGGAACGCTGCTTACGGATTTCCATGAGTTCCTCCATATCCAGGCAGGAAACCATAAACGCCACAGGACGTCCACGGCGGGTAATGGTTATCGGTTCGCGTTGCGCTGTATCCAGCAATTCGCCAAAACGGTTTTGGGCTTCAACAGAGGTCATAGTACGCATATTTTTTCTCCAACTAGCTAATATAGGTATTATAGTTAATACGGCTAAATTAACAAGGCACGGTTTCCGCTTTTACTTCCGTTTTAGCTGAGACCAACCCACGCACGTCAATTTTCCCGGTCACGGCGGCGGAAATTAGCGCGGTGCGGCGTTCTTGGAGTAAGGTAATGGCGGTTTTGGCTTCCGTGGTTAGGGTGTCGAGTTTGGCGGTTTCATTCTGAAGAAACTCGGCGATTCGAAATTGTTCATCAAATGTCGGTAATGCCAAAATAAAAGATCGGAATTGGTCCTGAGACAAATTCTGCATACTAGAGCTTGTTCCAGCACATACGGATTTAATGTAAGCCCTATAAACCGGCGTTTGCGTCCAAAAATAAATGAATGCGGTGCAAGTATCAGAAAAACTGACTTGCCAGAGTCGGTCAGGTAAATAAATATTTATAGGAGCAGCAGTTACTAATCCTGTAGCGCCAACCAAATCAGGTGTATTCATTCTGCTTACAATCAGGGTATCAGCTTTAAGTGGACAAGTGACACGATCAATTTCTTGCTCAATTACGGTTTTGTTCTCCGCAGGATCAAATATCCCTGAGTAGACACAACTTGTTTTTAGAACACCAATTTCATGATTTTGCGCGGGTTCATCGATAGCATTAACGCTAGTACCAGAATCTATTTTGCCAATTACAAATTTAATGGGTCTAACTTCCCAATGGTTTGGCACTTCGCCCAGCCAATCGATACCGGAATCTTTCATCGGTACGTTGGGGTTTAGGCCTTTGGTGACGGCGTGGGAAATGACCGCTTGCCGTTTTTCCTTGAGTAGTTCTATCAGCCGTTGCTGTTCGGCAATCAGCGCATCAATCTTGGCGGTTTCGCGGTCGAGGAAGGCGGCGATGGTTTGTTGTTCTGTCTTCGGAGGAAATGGCATTTCCAAATTATCCAGCGCGTATTGACCGAGGCCGACGCGAGTAAGTCCATTCGCATATACAGCGCAGCACGACTTCACATATATTGAGTCAAAAAGCCGCTTAATGAATGCGCCACAAGTTGCTTCACGAGGATGAATCATTGACAAGTGGTAGCCACAAATGACATTAGGCAAATCCTGTGGAACGTAGGCGGCAATTGCAATGTCATCGGCGGTTTCCGAATCCTTCGTGATGATCGTATCACCCCCTCGCAGGGTGAATTTCTTGATCTGATCCGCTGACGCGGTTGCCGCCATAAAATCGATATGCGGCGTTATTTTCTCGTTGTAATACACGTCGGTGTAATTGCAGAGAAGGACTGGCGTTTCGTTCTCGTAAGTTTTTTTATCAACATTGCTCGGAAATACTTCACAGACTTCCTTTAATCGCCTTACATCCCAATGCTCTGGCACGTCACCTAGCCATTCCACACCACTGTCCCTATAGCGTTTGTAACGCGGGAAACTCATGTTTGCGTCGTTTCTAAAAATGGATTGACGATCCGCAACCGGTCTTCGATTATTTGTCCGTGTTGCAGGTCTTCGGTATATAACTGCTCGCATTCGGTTTCTAAAGCAGAAGCCACAATCAGGCTATCCCACCATGAAAAGCGGTAACGCTCCCGTATCTCAAAGGCGGCAGCCAAGGTTTCCAGGTATAGACAAAACACATCACAATGCCAAAGCATGTTTTTGATATTGACCTGAATAAAAGCATCGCTGGCCTTGTTTTTGAGCATGACACTGTAATACTCGTTAATTACTTGATTGCTGATAATTAACGGCAATACCTTCACCATCTCGGCAGCCCGTTGGCAGCGCGGATCGTTTGCCCGTTGCAGATGGGCGTATATCCAAACATTGGCATCTGCAAATAGCCTAGCGTTCATAACGCTCATCTCTGGATGGCATGATGATTTCATCGACTGGTAGGGTCAGATAATCCGGCTTTCTGTCATGTAACTCATCGTGGGTCAATTTCAAGCGGGTCGGAAGCGGGGAGAATTTTGCATGTTGCAGGCCAACCCTCGGTGGGCTTTGGTCTACATCATCAATTTCATGAATGACAACTTCGATGGTTTTATGAGGGAATAGGGTTTTGATTGATTCCAAAAACTCATTATTCAGTTCATCGGCATTTAGTTTGTAGACGGTTTGCATGGATGTCTCATGATAGTTAGAAAAGTTTTAAAAAAGTGTGTATTCGGTACTGGCGCAATTAATGTTGTTACAAGTTATTGTCTCACCAGTGGTGAGATTTTCTATCATCTTGCAAGTTTCGCAAAACTGCCGCGCCACGCTCACGCCGTCAGCCCTTTAATCATGGTCAGGATACGATCCGTGCATTGCTTCAAATCCGCATCAATCGCGGCCAGTTCGCGCGGCGGCTCGAACACATAGAAATGCCGGTTGAACGGGATTTCATAGCCGACTTTGGTTTTGTCATGGTCTATCCACGCATCCGGCGCATGGGGCAGCACTTCGCGCTTGAAATAGATTTCCACGTCTTCATTGAGCGGCACGTTTTCAGTGTCACGCAAACTGGAATCTGGTTGCGGTTTGCCTTTTAGCTTGCCTTTTTCACCGAGAATGATTTTGCCGTTCTCGTCTTTTAACGGACGTTCAACGGTGATGGTGCGATAACCAAAATCACTGTTCTTGAAAATTCTGGAAATCGGCTTTTTGCCCTCGCTGGTCTCGATGAATTGCCCGAACAGGCGGGTAATCTCGGTAATATGGTCATCCGATAGCTCTTTGCGTTTTGAGCCAAGGCTTTTGCGCATTTTCTGCCAGAAGCCACTCGCATCAATCAATTGCACGGTGCCTTTGCGATGCGCCAGCTTGCGATTGCTGAGTATCCAGACATAAGTGCTAATGCCCGTGTTGTAGAACATATCGGTCGGCAAGCCAATAATGGCTTCCACAAAGTCGTTCTCCAGCACATAGCGTCGGATTTCGCTTTCACCCGAACCTGCCCCACCCGTGAACAGCGGAGAACCGTTAAGGACAATGCCAAAGCGGCTACCGCCATCGTTGGCTGGACGCATTTTGCTGATCAGGTGCATGAGAAACAGCAGCGAACCGTCGGACACGCGCGGCAAGCCCGCCCCGAATCGGCCATTGAATCCTTGCTGCTCATATTCCTTACGGACCTCTTTTTCGACCTTCTTCCATTCCACACCAAAGGGCGGATTGGAAAGCATATAGTCAAACTTCTTATGGGGGTGGCCGTCTTCTGAAAAGGTATTGCCGAACACGATATTGGCGACATCCTGCCCTTTTATCAGCATATCGGCTTTGCAAATGGCATAGGATTCCGGGTTCAACTCCTGCCCAAACATGGTGAGGCGGGCTTCGGGGTTGTGCTCTTCCAGATATTCACCCGCGACCGACAGCATCCCGCCCGTTCCTGCCGTGGGATCGTAAATGGTGCGGACGACACCCGCTTTTGCCAGCACTTGATCATCTTCGATGAACAGCAGATTGACCATCAGGCGGATCACTTCACGTGGGGTGAAGTGATTCCCCTGCGGTTTCGTTGGAGATTTCAGCAAACTTGCGGATGAGTTCTTCAAACACCAGCCCCATTTGGCTGTTACTGACTTTGTCGGGGTGCAAGTCGACATTGACGAACTTTTCAGTAACTTGATACAGAAGCCCAGATTTAGAAAGCTTGTCGATCTGGGCATAAAACTCAAAACGCTCGAATATATCCCGTACCGCTTCTGAAAAACTTTGGATATAGGAGAACAGATTTTCCTTGATATGGTCTTGATCGCCCATCAGCTTCTTCATATCCAGGGGCGAAATGTTATAGAAACTTTGCTTGGCTTTACGGAGCAGGAAGGGATCGGCGTTTAAGCCGAGTTTTTTCTTTTCTTCATGCTCAGCCAGCACAGCGGCTTTGGTAGATTCCAAAACGCAATCCAAACGGCGCAACACGGTAAATGGCAGGATGATCTTGCCATAATCGGATTGTTTGTAATCGCCACGCAACAGATCGGCGACCGACCAAATGAAGGCTGAGAGAGATTGATGATTCATACGTCCTTAATTCTGATTTTTATTATTTTTGCTGCTGATTTGCATTCTATTTACCCATAATGGTATAGGTAACATGAAAATACTGGAATAAGAATATCAAAGGACCACACGCTTAATTTTTGAAATAATAAAATGTTGCATTGAGCCTAATGAAGCAAATCGAATAATTGTTTTTAAAATCCTACTGTGTCTTATATTTGCGAATGAAATAAGCTTTCAGATGATAAATGTATAAAATGAATAAAAGTTGTTGATTTTTCACATTATACCCTGCTAGATTACCAACCACTTCTTAAACCACTAATAGGGCATCCCCATGAACAAGACCGAATTGATTGAAGCCATTGCTACGCGCTCTAATACTACCAAAGCCCAAACAACCGCGATGCTGAACGAATTGCTTGAAGTTATTCAGGAAGCCATGGCTAGTGGCAGCGATGTTCAGCTTGTGGGATTTGGTACTTTCTCAGTAACAGAACGCGCAGGTCGTGAAGGCCGCAATCCAGCGACTGGTGTAACCATGACAATTCCTGCCAAAAAGGTCGTTAAATTCAAGCCAGGTAAAGCCCTTTCTGATGCTGCGGCTTCTGTTAAGAAAACCAATGCTGCCAAATCAGCAAAGCCTAAACAAACTGAAAAAAAGAAATAATACGATTGGGTGTGTTTTGATTGGAAGAGCCCAGGGAATCATCAAGGAAGAACAATTCCCTGGGGAAAGTTTATGAATAAAATCATATTGTAGACTTCTCTTCTGTCTACAATTAATTCATCGACCAGATCAAATAAAACCTGAACGACTATTGATCCTTCAGTCGAACCAATCTTGGCCAGCGGTCATGTATCCAAGTATATTCAGGTGGCGCATCGATAGTTACCACATAAACCCGAGTTTCTTTGTCTCTTTCTGTGTGCCAATAACCCTTGAATCACCATCCGCTTATCCAGTCCTATCCAGTGAGACTGGTTGTTATGGTCTTTTTCCTCTCGGCAACTTTTGAAACAGCTGCCATCTTTCCCTTTTTTATGGATGCCAAGAATTCAGGATGTTCGTTCTTCCAATTGAGGATGGTACTCACACTAACCTCAAAGAACTCTGCTACCAGGATCCACTTCTACTTCAATTAATTCAAAACTAATTCACTTGAAATATCTCTGACAAAAAAACCATATCTTTCGCCGTAATGTGCACAGGTGTAGCGGTTTGTCATTGCATTACCGATCTCGCCTTCTCATTCCGATGGCGTATCTCGAAAACCACCAGCAACCCGAACAAAATTAATAGAGTGCTTTCCGGGAGCTTCTCGCCAACCTCAACCAATTCATTCAGAATCGAGACTGAAAATGCTTCATCATTGGGACTAACCAGCAGATCTTCTTTAATCAAGTAGTCTGCATGTTTATTGATTTCTGCAATAAGTTCGTTTCGGTTCATGCTGCCTCCAGTTCAATTGAAAACATGCGAGCCAATTTCGTCAGACCCTTGGGAGTTACATGGCAGTAAGGTTTGCGGCATTCTTGCCCGGTCTTGTCGTCCGTGTAGATGGCTTCCTTAAATTGCAGGCACCCGTTTTTGATGTACGCGTCGTAGGCGACCCAAGAACCGTTCTGACGATATGCCCAACCATCAACATGCAGTTGCGCCATGAGATCTTTTCGCTTGACCCCCAGCACCTTCGCGACTTGGGTCATCGTCAGCGTGTCTTTCCCGGCTGAGATAAGGTCGAGCGCTTCCGCCTTCGGTGCGACAAGTGCAAGTTTCGCCTCGACCTTAGCTAGGCCATCCGCTAGCTCAGCCGCAAGACGTAAAGCTTCAGGAAGTGTTTCAGGTATCTTGTGGACTGATTGAGCTTCTAGTGTCGTCATCTTATCGAACACTTTTGCCTGCAAATCGTAGCTGTAGCTCATAGCCATTAGGCAGGCTTCGCGCTTAGGGAAGCGGTAGCTAGGACGCTCTTTGTTTTGAACGTCTCTGTAGGTGTCCCGAAAATTTGGGGCACCTGATTCGCCCAATACTTGAGGCACTTTTGCTATAAAATGATCGTGACGAAGCTCAGATTCACCCTCTTCGCGTTGCAAGTTGATAAATTCAACCAACTCAAGGCTGGTCATTGTCACGGCTTCTGTATCTCTATTAATTAGATTGTTCATGATTAAACTTCCTTATTTATATTCGCCAGACAAAGATAATCTTCTATCGTTTTAATTGATCTCATGTCACCATCATCGATACCGGCCTCATACCCCTTATCACAGCATTCATTGTCAAAAAGGAACCAATAAAGACTTTCCTGACATCCATTAAATTCAAACCCATAGTATGGCTATATAGAAAGGTGCACGACAGGCGTGTCATAAGTTCTGAGAAATTGCCTGATTTAACACGGTGGGCGTGTCATATTCGGCAGTTTCATCAGGAGGACCGCACGCTGGGCGTGTTATATCGACCACATTTGACACGCCGGGCGTGGGAGTCAATTTAATTTTGAGAGGCGGTAATGGTTCATGCAGCCGCCATAAACTCAAGGGCTTATTGGTTGCTTTAATATCCAGTTTTCCACCACATTCATCTATGGCAGAAAAGGTCAGGGCGTAAAGATGTGCGCGCTTGCGGTCTCCATAGCGCGAGACTATGATCAATTCCACATCCATTAGCTCCTTGCGGGCTTTGTTGAGTGTGTCGCGTGATTTCCAGCCGCGTTTCTCCATGACCGACCATGACAGACACAAATCGCCGTTATTGAATCCTTTGAATTGTGCCAGCAGATCATTCAGGAGCTTCACTGCCTGAGCGGATAATCCGATATAGACTTTGCTTTCAAGCAAGCAATGAGGCAAAGCTGCAAATCCACCCGGTTCACGGCGTTCGGGTGAAAGCCAGTTCTTCTTCTTACCACTCATGCAGAAAGTTCCCTTGAAAGATCGGAAATACTAATTTATTTGTTGTGCGCTACAAATTAGATTTATTGCCATAGGAATTATGGCTCGCCGCCGATTGTGCGACGATCAAGGAAAGCATCCAGTGCAGATTTGCGATATTTAACCAGCCGACCGACTTTGACGAATTGGATGTTATAGCGCCCCACACATCGCCAAACGCTGAGTGTGTTTTCAGTTACGCCAATATAGGCGGCTGCTTCCGATGGAGTGAATAGTGGATCGGTGGATTGATTCTTTAGGATTGATGATATTGCTGATTGTGCTTGCATAAATTTCCTTAAGTAAAAACTGGAACACATCCAGAGATATTAGGAAAGTTACACAAAACGAAGAAATAAAAAAATTAAAAAGGATTCTATATTAAAGGTGCAACCATTTATAAAATGGCGTCATTACTGAGTTTAAGGATACCACTATTCTTCAGGTCTGCGTCCTGCTGGCACCCACTCTGGTCGGATTATTGTTGCACCTTTCTCTGCAAGACTCTGGGAAAAGCCATTTTTTTGAAGCCAAGCTACTACAGTAATTTTTTTTGGATACGTTGTTGGATCATTTTTGTCAACGTTAGTCCAAAATTTATTAAATGCTTGATTTAATATTACCAACATTTTCGATTTATGCTGATTGACGGAAATTATCTGTGCCACTACTTTTCTTTGGTTTGTCGATATCAGAGCCAATATATCTTCACTAGGAATTACGGCATCATTATAGTTAACCTGGTAAAAAGCTCGTTCATACTCTTTCTTTTCATGATTGTAATCATATGGACTATAAAAATAGGGAGATTCAATTTCAGGGAACTGATAATCATCGTAAGTAAATAATATTTCGTGAATTTCATTAGGATCGAAACATACAAGTTCGCGTTCTGGCTCAATCTCACTTCTCGGAATTTTAATATACCCTCTAAATAGATACGGACCATCATCAAGTGAAGAAAAGGGAAATTCTTCGGTATATTTGAATTTTGCAAGACCCCCATCAAACCAAATGCAGAAACGAATCTCACCTCGTATAGCGCTTTCCACTATATCCTTTGCACTTAAGTTTTGTTTTATCTCAAAAGTTAGGAATTCTACTGCTTCCTGTATACTGTAGTAACGCTTTAACATAACAGTTCATTTCAGTCTTTCTTTAGTTTCACAACTTTGTTGCTTTCTTTAAGACCGGCAGCAGTCAGCATTGCGCTTGTAGCCTTATTGACCGAATCTCGAATGGGATCTAGATCAAGCCGTGCATAAATCGCGGTAGTATTTTGATTCTTGTGATTGAGTGATTTTCCAATAATCGCCAATGAAGCACCTGTTTTAGCTTGCCAACTTCCCAGCGTTCGCCTCAAATCGTGAAGGCGTAAGTCTTCAATACCAGCCCGATCTAAAATGCGCTTCCAGCCCTTTTTCGGCTCTTCAAGATGAAGAGATTTACCCGAACCAGGAAAAACAAATGCAGTGCCATCTAGAGGTTTTCTGTTGTGCAATATCTCTATCACTTCGGGTGAAAGTGTAACGGTTTGTGGTGTGCCGTTCTTGGTTTTTTCAATGCGCCATTCTGCCCGATCAAAATTAATATCTTTCCAGCGCATGGCTAAAACATTCGATCTTCTTGCGCCCGTTAGTAAAGATATCAGCACGTAATCCCGGATTGTTTCGTTTTCTTCTTCTGCTACTGCTTGAAAGAATCGGGGTAATTCGTCGGATTGCAGAAAGCGGTCACGGGATTGCTCGGAAAATTTTGCTATCCCGTGAGCTGGGTTCTCGCCTTTCCATATTCGCCACTCATTGATTGCTTTGTTGAACATGACATGAAGTAGTTTTAGAACAATATTGGCAGTCACTATTCCAACTTCTCGCCCGATCTTTTTATGAAACCGATCGATTTCTTCGTGTTTGATAGATGATAACTTTCGTTTTCCAAACTTTGATAAATAAAGTCGATATGTCGCTTTCGGCTTATCTGGACGTTTATTGAAGACTGCGCGCCTATTCATATATTCCTCAAATAATCCATCTAGCGTCATTTCTTTCCTTGCTTCTCGAACCATATCAGCAGGATTTTTACCTTCAGCAATATCGTGGACTAACTCCAATGTTTTGCGTCTTGCCTGTTCGATCGTCATATCAGGATAGCGCCCAAGAGTAATGCGTTGAGGATCGCCTCCTTTAATTCGTCTATTGATAAAAAAAGTCTTTACGCTGGTTACGCGTAGTTGTAAGCCAGATATTTTCGTATCGTGATAAATATTGCGCTTGCCTGATTCCGGCATCGGCAATGAGTCAATAATTGCTTTAGTAAAATTAACTTTATTTTCCATATCGCCCCAATCCGGTGCCACACCAGTGCCACATAATAGATAAATTTTGGTTAATTCTAGTGTAGCATCATTAATGCAAAAATATTATAACATGCTGTTAAATATATATACATTAATGTTGGTTAATCAGTGGAAATATGGAGACTTTGAAACTCCTAAGGGGTAGGTCGCACGTTCGATTCGTGTTCAGGGCGCCAATAATATTTCCTCAGTTTTTTATTGTGATTATATTAGTAATAAGCATACCTGACGGCAGAGTATAGTCTCCTTGATAGACATTCACAGCCGTCAAAAAACCTTAATCTGAAAGTGAGTCATGACTGTTTGATTATGCTGCATGCGGTTGAGATACCGAAATCTCGGTATGTTGGTGAACATTGTATAGGACAAATGTCCTACCAGTCTCATGCAGAATAGCAGTATCTATGTACTGGGAAAAAAGGAGTAGTTTCCCATTCTGTTAGGCAAATTTTATATATAAGCTAAAGACCGTTATTCGGTTTAATACTTAAACTGCAAAAATAAGTAATAAGCTATTCACAAGAAATTACATTTTGTGTTGAAGAAAATTTCAACATGAGAAGTATTACGGGTTGACCTTCGTTTTCTCCGTCAACAACAAAAAGGAGATTTTCATGTTTCAAGTACTTTTCCATGTATTTGCTCGATTGGCCACTGTGGTAATCGTAGCTGGAGCGGTGAGCACTTCTGCTTTTGCTTTCCCAATCGCTGCACCAGGCACTGAAGGATTATTAGTGATAGCAACAGGTGGAGAGATCAAAGCTACCTACCAAGGTAATTCAGCTGCATACAGCAACGACCTCTACCTTGATTCAACTTTTATTTTTAATAATCACGCCACACCGGTTGGAACGGAAGTCAGTCTGGGCACATTTTCTGCTGGAACCGAGTTAATTTTCCGTCTGCATGTCAACAATACAGGAGATGATTTTTTTACTGGTCCAGCGAGCCGGAATCCAGATGGTCACGCCCATGCGCGAGTAGAATCCGGTTGGTTACCCAATACTACCTTGGTTAGCTTCGAGGATCTCAACGGCGGGCCTTTCGATTATAATGATCTCAGCTTCTCGTTCACCAACACGATAGCTGCTGTGCCAGAACCTGAAACTTATGCTATGTTACTGACAGGTCTTGGTCTATTGGGCTTTGCAACACGTCGTAAAAAAGTATCTGTCATGTAATTTTGTTCATGACTATGACTCAGTTTTAATTCAGAACGGGAGCTTTAGCTCCCGTTCTGTTTCTCGGATAATGAATCCCTCTTTATCCCTGAATCACAGCAGAATAAGAAATATTCTCAAGCAATATCGTAAACTTACAACTTTAAACTCCATTAATCTCAGTGCTTTTCATTTTTTTCCTGGATGTTTAGAAAGAAATTGAAGTACGCACCCGGCATCATCTAAACTAAAGTTAGCCTTCTCTGAAAAGAATCAAACAGTAAATTGGACAGTATCGACACATACGCTGCAAATTGTGGCATGTGTCGAGCGATCAGACCAGTTTCCCATGCAGATCACCTACCCATCCGGAACCCGTAGTAGTCTGACTCTTTAGAAAAATCATCCCAAACAAATACTGGGCTTGGCGTTGGAAAGGTTGGCAGCCAAAAAGTGGCCAGATCCACTGCACCGCTTGCGGTGCGGCCAGCCGTATGAACAATGCCCCATAGCACGCCTTCAGTAAAATCACTGAGCATGTTGTTATTCTTTTGGTTCCATATACTGATATTTTTGGGTAGCTCCATCCAACCGGTAGTCACATTGGCCACGCCACTCAGAATCTTCATGCCTGCCCTGCTAAAATAAACATCGGTGGTTATTGATTCGTCTGCTTGAGCTTGAGACGAAAAAAGGAATAGCATAGAAATTAGTAAAGCTAATCTGGAAATTGATCTCATCAAAAAACTCCTTTTAATTTTTAGGTTCTAGACTAGCAGATATAATCTGATAGTCTAGCGTCATAAGAATATTTTCTACTTTAATCGTAAGCATGCTATTTTTCAAAGGCCCATTTTTATAGCCTATCGATAAAAGCTAATTGAAACGGCTACACAAGGATATACCCGCCGCATGGTCGACAAAAAGAACCTTTCCGAACGTGATATCTGCACCAAATACATTACCCCTGCGCTGGTTAGAGCCGGATGGGATTTGCACAGTCAGATCCGGGAGGAAGTGAGTTTCACCAAAGGCCGCATTATCGTGCGCGGCAAGTTGCATACGCGTGGAGAACAAAAACGCGCCGACTATATCTTGTACTTTAAATCGAATATCCCGCTGGCGGTGATTGAAGCCAAGGAAAACAATTACAGCGTGGGTGCCGGTATGCAACAGGCGTTAAATTATGCCGACACGCTTGGCGTACCCTTTGTATTCAGCTCCAATGGCAATGGTTTTCTGATGCATGACCGTACCGGACTGGCTGATCGGATCGAACAAGAACTGGCGTTGGATGCCTTTCCATCGCCCGCACAACTCTGGCAACGCTATTGCCAATCGAAAGGACTGGAATCAGCCGAGGCACGCCATACCATCGAAATGCCTTACTATGATGACGGCACCGGCCGTGTTCCGCGCTATTACCAGGCCAATGCCATCAACAACACGGTGGAAGCCGTGGCGAAAAACCAGCAGCGCATTTTGCTGGTCATGGCAACCGGCACGGGCAAAACCTACACAGCATTCCAGATCATCTGGCGATTGTGGAAGTCCGGCGCCAAGAAGCGCATCCTGTTTTTGGCTGACCGCAATATTCTGGTCGATCAGACCAAAAACAATGATTTCAAACCGTTTGGCGCAGCGATGACCAAGATCAGTAAACGCCAGATCGACAAGAGTTACGAAATTTACCTGTCGCTGTATCAGGCGGTTACCGGCAACGAAGAAGAACAAAACATCTACAAGCAATTCTCGCCGGATTTCTTTGATCTGATCGTGATTGACGAATGCCATCGCGGCAGCGCCGCGGAAGATTCAGCCTGGCGCGAGATCCTGGCGTATTTTTCCTCCGCCACGCATATCGGTTTAACCGCCACACCGAAAGAAACCCGGGACGTTTCGAGTATTCATTACTTTGGCGATCCCATTTACAGTTATACGCTGAAGCAAGGTATTGAAGATGGCTTTCTCGCACCGTACAAAGTCGTGCGTATCGACATCGACAAAGACCTGCAAGGCTGGCGGCCGAGTAAAGGCCAGACCGACAAGCATGGCCAGTTGATTGAAGACCGTATTTATAATCTGAACGACATGGACCGCACGCTGGTGCTGGAACAGCGCACCGAGCTGGTCGCCCGGAAAATCACCGAATTCCTAACGGCCACAGACCCCTATGCCAAGACCATCGTGTTTTGTGACGACATCGACCACGCCGAGCGCATGCGCCAAGCGTTGGTGAATCAAAATCCCGAGCGGATCAAGGAAAACCGCAAATACGTCATGCGCATTACCGGCGATGAAATCGAAGGCAAGGCTGAATTGGATAACTTTATCAACCCGGAAGAGCGCTACCCGGTGATCGCCACCACTTCCAAACTGATGACCACCGGCGTCGATGCGCAAACCTGCAAATTGGTGGTGCTGGATCAACACATCAAGTCGATGACCGAATTCAAACAAATCATCGGGCGCGGCACCCGTATCAACGAAGATTACAACAAGTTCTGGTTCACCATCATGGACTTTAAGAAAGCAACCGAACTTTTCGCCGACAAGAATTTCGACGGCGACCCCGTGATGATCTACGAACCGGCAAGCGACGAATCCCCCGTACCACCGGATGAAGAACCCGGAACACACTTCGATGAACAAGGAAACCCGCTTCCCCCCTTAGAAAAAGGGGGGATCGAGGGGGGATTTGAAGAATCCGCCCCCAAGCGAGTGAAATACACCCTGGGCGATGTCACCGTGTATATCGTTGCCGAACGCGTGCAGTATTACGGCCCGGAAGGTAAACTGATCACCGAATCACTCAAGGATTACACGCGCCAGACAGTACGCAAAGATTATGCCTCGCTGGATGAATTCCTGCGCCGTTGGAGTCAGGCCGAACGCAAAGCCTCCATTCTGCTGGAATTGCAACAACACGGCGTGTTGCTCGAGCCGCTGGCGGATGAAGTGGGCAAGGATTTCGACGCGTTTGATCTGATCTGCCATGTCGCCTTTGACCAGCCGCCGCTGACCCGGCGCGAACGTGCGGAGCAAGTGAAAAAGCGCAACTACTTTGCCAAGTACAGCGAACAAGCACGCCAGGTTCTGGAAAGTCTGCTGGAAAAATACGCCGATACCGGCATTGAAAACATCGAAGACATCAAAATCCTCACGCTCGACCCGTTCAAAGACATGGGGACGGCCAGCGAACTGGTCTCCGTCTTTGGCGGCAAATCCGCCTATCTGGCTGCGCTGCACGAGCTGGAAGACAATCTCTACGCCTGATTAACCTAATTAATACAAAATAATACAAAATTCCACCGATGAGCATTTCCGCCACCATTAAATCCATTCAAGACATCATGCGCAAAGACGTCGGCGTCGACGGTGACGCGCAGCGCCTGAGCCAATTGGTATGGATGTTGTTCCTGAAAATCTTTGACGACCGCGAAAGAGAGTGGGAGTTGCTGCAAGACGCTTACCAGTCGCCATTGCCGGAGCGATACCGCTGGCGCAACTGGGCGGCGGATGCCGAAGGCATGACCGGCGATGCCCTTAAGCAGTTTCTCGACAATGATCTGTTTCCCGGTTTGCAGCAACTCGAAGCCAAAGGCGGCGACCAGCGCGCTTATGTGATCCGCTCGGTGTTTGAAGATGCCTACAACTACATGAAATCCGGTCAGTTGATCCGGCAAGTGATCAACAAGATTCAGGAAGGTGTCGATTTCAACAAAGCGCAGGAGCGCCACCTGTTTGGCGATATGTACGAACAATTGTTGCGCGATTTACAGGCGGCCGGCAATGCCGGCGAGTTTTACACCCCGCGCGCGGTCACCGAATTCATGGTGCGCATGGTCAACCCGCGCCTCGGCGAGAAAATCATGGACCCGGCCTGCGGTACCGGCGGTTTTCTATCTTGTTCGATTGAACACATGCGCAAACACGACGTGAAAACGGTGGATGATGAAACGCAACTCCAGGCCAGTATTTTCGGCGTCGAGAAAAAACCGCTGCCGCATTTGCTGTGCACCACCAACATGATTCTGCACGGCATCGACGTGCCGAACAACATCCGCCACGACAACTCGCTGGCACGCCCGCTCATCAGTTGGACACCGAAAGAACGTGTGGATGTGGTGATCACCAATCCACCGTTCGGCGGCATGGAAGAAGACGGCATCGAAACCAACTTCCCGGCGGCATTCCGCACGCGCGAAACCGCCGATCTGTTTTTAGTGCTGATTATGCAACTGCTCAAGACCGGCGGCCGTGCTGCACTGGTTCTGCCCGATGGCTTCCTGTTTGGTGAAGGCATTAAAACCCGCATCAAGGAAAAATTGCTGCAAGAATGCAACCTGCACACCATCGTGCGCCTGCCCAACGGCGTGTTCAGCCCGTACACCGGCATCAAAACCAACCTGCTGTTTTTCAGCAAAGGCACACCGACCCAACACATCTGGTTTTACGAACACCCGTACCCGCCTGGCGTGAAAAGCTACAACAAAACCAAGCCGATGAAAATCGAAGAATTCGACGCCGCAGCAGCCTGGTGGGGAGTTGAAGCCAACGGCTTCAAGCACCGCGAAGCCAACCAATTTACCTGGAAAGTCAGCCTGGAAGACATCCAAGCACGCAACTACAACCTCGACTGCAAAAACCCGCACATCAACGAACAGGAAATCCATGACCCGAACGTGCTGTTAGCGCAATACCACGCCATGCAAAAGGACATCGCCGCGCTCCGCGGGCAGTTGAAAGATATATTGGAAGAGGCGCTTGGCAGATCCCGTTGATCGGTATTCTATAGAAAGATTATATAAGGTTACTATGGTTTACTATTAGTTACTTATTATCTGATATACTTATCTATAAATATCGATAACCTTAAGGAAGCTCTGATTAAGTCATGTTTGTCATTCCGAAAAAAGTGAGGAATCTTTGTAAATCAACGTTATAGATTTCTCGCTACACTCGAAATGACAGTTATTCAAAACTTCCTTAACAGACTGCTAAAAACAAAGAGGACTTGAACAATGGATGAAATACGCAATCCTTTTTCTCCGGGCGCGGGCACTCCACCACCCGAACTCGCAGGTCGTAGCGCCCTAATTGACAGGATCAAACTACTGCTGGCACGCGTCCGTGAGGGTCGTCCGGGAAAAAGCGCCTTGCTGGTGGGTTTACGCGGCGTAGGTAAAACCGTGCTGCTCAATGAGTTGGAAAACCTGGCGGAGCAGATCGGCTACAAAACTATTTTGGTGGAAGCGCATGAAAGCAAGTCACTCACAGCCTTGCTGGCACCGTCGTTACGCAAGCTGTTATTGTCCTTGGATCGCATGGAAAATGTCAGTAACAAGGTGCGGCGCGGTTTGCGTGTGCTGAAAGGCTTTGTCAACGGCGTAAAAATAACCGTGGGTGATCTCGAAATCGGTCTGGATATCGAAGCGGAAGCAGGGACTGCCGATAGCGGGGATCTGGAAGCCGATCTACCCGAGTTGTTCATCGCTGTGGCAGAGGCTGCACAGGACAGAAAAATCCCTGTCGCCATCCTGCTCGATGAGATTCAATATTTGTCCGCCAAGGAACTGAGCGCCCTGATCATGGCCATGCACAAAATGGCGCAAAAGCGCTTGCCATTGGTGCTGATCGGTGCCGGCTTGCCGGTATTGGCCGGACTGGCCGGGGACTCCAAATCCTACGCCGAGCGACTGTTTGATTTTCCCGAAGTGGGCCCCTTGGCGCCGGATGATGCACGCCAAGCCTTACGAGAGCCTGCGCAGAAAGAGGGGGCCGATTTCACCGACGAAGCACTGGATGAAATCATCCGCCTGACTCAAGGCTACCCCTATTTTCTGCAAGAATGGGGCTATCAGTCTTGGAATTATGCGCCGCAATCACCGGTACAATTAGCCGATGTAAAACACGCCACACCCCGAATCATCGAGCGTCTCGATGCCAATTTTTTCCGCGTGCGCTTTGATCGCCTGACCCCGCGTGAGAAAGACTATTTGCGCGCCTTGGCTGAGCTCGGCGCAGAACCGCAACGCTCCGGCGATGTCGCCGCCGTATTGGGTGTCAAAGTACAAACCGTAGCCCCCCTGCGCGACAGCTTAATGAAAAAAGGCATGATTTACAGCCCGGCACACGGCGACACGGCATTTACCGTACCTTTGTTTGATACCTTCATGAAGCGCGCCATGCCGCAATTGCCGGGCAAGGGCGGTAAAACATGAACGTCCTGCCATCATTGTTGACCGGTCAACTCGACATCTGGACCAGCGCCGAAACAGAAAAGAAATCCGGCCGTGGCCGCAGTAGCGGCAATGGAACCAGCGTATATGGCATCAAGAAACTGCGCGAGCTGATTCTGGAACTGGCGGTGCGCGGCAAATTGGTGCCGCAAGACCCGAATGATGAACCGGCTGGTGAATTGTTGAAGCGCATACAGGTTGAAAAAGCTAGGTTGATGGCTGAGGGAAAAATCAAGAAAAACAAACCATTGCCGCCGATTACGGATGAGGAGAAGCCGTTTGAATTGCCTAAGGGGTGGGAGTGGGTGCGTTTAGGCAGTATTATTGATTACGTGAACGGCTTTGCATTTTCCAGTAAAGATTTTACGACTCAAGGAATTGGGGTTGTAAAAATTGGTGATATTCAGCAAGGGAAAATCGAACCTGAGTTTATGTCGCGTGTTTCTGAGGATGTTGTTGATAGCTTGGATGTCCGGCTTCAAGTTGTAAATGGTGATCTGGTGATTGCAATGTCTGGTGCCACCACAGGAAAGCTTGGATTTAATGCTACAGAAGAGGTTTTTTATCTGAATCAGCGTGTAGGAAAGATTGTTCCATTTATTGTTTCAAAGAGGTTCCTGTATTTTGATTTGACTACAAAAATAGCAGAGAACCTTAAGAAATCATTTGGCAGCGCGATCCCAAACTTAAGCACTGAGCAAATAAATGCAATTGTCACAGCTATACCTCCGACTGAAGAACAACACCGCATCGTAGCCAAAGTCGATGAACTAATGGCGCTGTGCGATCAACTGGAAACGCAGCACATCAACGCCGCCGAAGCCCACGAAAAACTGGTAAACCACCTGCTCGGCACACTGACCCAATCGCAAAGTGCGGAAGACTTTAGCGCCAACTGGCAACGCATCGCTGCGCATTTCGATACGCTGTTCACAACCGAAGCCAGTATCGATGCGCTCAAACAAACCTTGCTGCAACTGGCGGTGATGGGCAAACTCGTGCCGCAAGACCCGAACGATGAACCGGCCAGTGAATTGTTGAAACGCATACAGGCGGAAAAGGCTAAGTTGGTTGCTGAAGGGAAAATCAAGAAGGATAAGCAATTACCACCGATTTCAGATGAGGAAAAGCCATTTGAGCTGCCGCAAGGGTGGGAGTGGGTCAGACTTGGTAGTGTTCTTGAAATTACTGGTGGTGTAACTCTCGGTAGAAAAATCTCCAGTGCTGATTTGG
The DNA here is from genome assembly GCF_000219585.1 of Nitrosomonas sp. Is79A3. Classification (NCBI taxonomy): domain Bacteria; kingdom Pseudomonadati; phylum Pseudomonadota; class Betaproteobacteria; order Nitrosomonadales; family Nitrosomonadaceae; genus Nitrosomonas; species Nitrosomonas sp. Is79A3. The sequence continues at coordinate 3,586,281 of NC_015731.1, forward strand.
TTGAATTACCCTACTTGCGCGTAGCTAATGTACAGAGAGGATACTTAGTTCTTGATAGCATCAAGACCGTTGAAATACAGTATTCTGAATTATCACGCTATCAATTGTTAAGAGACGATCTGCTCGTAACAGAAGGCGGTGATTGGGACAAAGTTGGAAGAACAGCTATCTGGAATGCTGAAATTGAGAATTGCCTTCATCAAAATCATATCTTCAGAATGCGTAGAATAACAGAGGGGCTTTCTAGTTCATGGATTCAAATGTATATGAATTCGATTGCAAAAGCATATTTCCAAGCATCATCAAAGCAAACCACTAATCTCGCATCTATCAACATGACTCAACTAAAGAATTGTTTACTCGCAGTTCCAACATTGCGTGAACAACACCGCATCGTCACCAAAGTCGACGAACTCATGACCCTCTGCGATCAACTCAAATCCCGCATCACGCAAGCCAGCCAATTGCAGAAAAAGCTGGCGGATGGGGTGGTTGAGCAGGCGATAGCTTCCTGAAAGAATGTATGAGCAGCAATAACCGCTTATCTCCAGCAATTGAACCGAGATTCCGCAGCGGAGCTGTTTGCAACCTATGCCCGCATCGGCTGTCTCATCGGCTAATGCTTTACAATGCCCGGCTTAATAAATACGAGATAGCGCTCATGAAAACAGATACAAAACCCGCGAACGATCGCATTGGCTGGCGATTTGATAACAGCTATGCGCGTTTGCCCCAATCGCTGTATGCGCAGCTTCATCCCGTGCCAGTGCGTGCACCGCGAGTGGTGATAGTCAATCATGCACTCGCAGAATCGCTGGGATTGGATTTCCGCACATTACCCGAAGCAGAAGCTGCTTTGCTGTTTTCCGGCAATGCTTTGCCTGACTCGATGCAGCCGATTGCGCAAGCCTATGCCGGTCATCAGTTTGGCCACTTATCGATGCTGGGAGATGGGCGGGCGATATTGCTTGGCGAGCATGTTACTCCGGCGGGCGAACGGTTTGATATTCAGCTAAAAGGTTCCGGCCAGACGCCGTTCTCACGGCGCGGCGACGGCCGTGCAGCGCTTGCGCCGATGCTGCGCGAATATATTATCAGCGAGGCGATGCATGCGCTTCACATACCCACTACGCGCAGTCTTGCGGTAGTTGCCACCGGTGAATCTGTGATGCGGGAAACCATGCTTCCCGGCGCGATTCTCACTCGTGTAGCGGCGAGTCATATTCGTGTGGGGACATTTGAGTATGTTGCGGGAACCGGGGATAAAGCGGGGATTAAAACCTTGGCTGATTATGTTATCCAGCGCCATTATCCGGATCTTTCCGAAGCGGAGAATCCTTATCTTGCGCTCTTAAATAGCGTGATTGAACGCCAGGCGTCGCTCGTTGCTCAGTGGTTGCTGGTTGGTTTCATTCATGGCGTGATGAATACGGATAATATGACCATTAGCGGCGAGACGATTGATTATGGCCCTTGTGCATTTATGGATGCCTACGATCCGGATACGGTATTTAGCTCAATCGACCAGCGTGGCCGCTATAGTTACAGTAACCAGCCACATATGGCGCAATGGAACCTAGCGCGCTTCGCCGAAACATTGCTATCGCTCATCCATCCCGAGCAGGAAAAAGCAGTGGCGTTAGCGGAACAAGCCATTCATGCTTTCCCGGAAATATACCAAGCCCATTGGCTGGCAGGAATGCGGAGAAAATTGGGATTGTTCACTGAAGAGGCCGAAGATAGCGAGCTGATTGCAAGCCTGCTCACCTGGATGCACAAACATCAGGCCGATTACACCAATAGCTTCCGCGCGCTGGCTGCTGAGACATTTCCTGAAGATGCCGTGTTGCAAGATGCTGATTTTGTTGCCTGGCATGCACGCTGGCAGGCGAGACTATCGCGCCAATCGGAATCGATAGCATCGGCTTTGGGCTTAATGCGGGCGAATAATCCTGCGGTCATACCGCGCAACCATCGCGTTGAAGAAGCACTAGCGGCCGCCTCTGAGCGAGGTGATTACGCGCTGATGCAACGGCTGCTTGCAGCAGTGACAAATCCCTACGCCGATGCGCCGGAATATTCAGAGTATCGCACCCCACCGGCGCCTTCAGAGCGTGTGTATCAAACTTTCTGTGGAACGTAAGTCTGTTACGCAACAATTCTAAATCAGCGCCAGATAACACGAAGGCGCAATTATTTTTCAATAATTGCGCCTTCGTTCTTTGAATAAAAAATTTCAGTGCGTCACAGCGCTTTAACCAAATTCTCCACAACTTTCTTGGCATCTCCAAAGATCATCATGGTTTTATCCATATAGAACAGGTCGTTATCAAGACCGGCATAACCCACAGCCATACTGCGTTTAACCACCATAACAGTACGCGCTTTATGCGCATCCAAGATCGGCATGCCATAAATCGGACTACCGGGAACATTCGCTGCCGGATTCACCACATCATTCGCACCCAACACCAGCACAACATCTGTGTTTGAGAAATCACTGTTGATTTCATCCATTTCCAAGACTTGTTCATAAGGAATCTCGGCTTCTGCCAGCAACACATTCATGTGTCCCGGCATACGTCCGGCTACCGGATGAATCGCAAAGCGTACATTAACGCCTTTTTCATGCAGCTTCTCAGCCAATTCCTTGACGGCATGTTGCGCCCTTGCAACGGCCAAACCATAGCCAGGCACAATTATGACACTGTCGGCATTACCCATTAAGAAAGCGGCATCTTCCGCACTGCCGCTGCGGTATGTCTTCTGTACGCCATCATCTGCCGCTGCTGCAGTTCCGCCGTCACTGCCAAATCCACCCAATATAACTGATAGAAATGGCCGGTTCATGGCTTTACACATAATATAGGAAAGAATCGCACCCGAGCTGCCCACCAGTGATCCTGCGATGATCAACATTGGATTGCCCAAAGAGAAACCAATACCTGCTGCAGCCCACCCCGAATAGGAGTTCAGCATGGATATCACTACCGGCATATCAGCGCCGCCAATAGGAACAATAATCAGGAACCCCAAAATGAATGCGATGGCGGTCATTGCGATAAATGCGTTCCAGTTTGTCGTTTCACTAAAGAAAAACCACAGACCAAATCCAATCATGATGATTGCCAGCAATAGATTAATCATATGCTGACCGCTGAAAACAATTGGTGTACCGCTCATGCGGCCGGATAATTTCAGGAACGCAATCACTGAACCGGACCATGTCATAGCGCCAATAAAGGTGCCCAAAAACAATTCCAGTTTACTGCCGCCGGGTAAAATTTCTGGCAAACCGAATGAAACCGGATTATTAACCGCTGCAATCGCAATAAATACGGCCGCTAAACCAACCAGTGAGTGCATAAACGCAACCAGTTCCGGCATTGCTGTCATCTGCACACGCTGCGCAACGAGCGCACCAATAATGCCACCCACTGCAATACACCCCAAAATCAGAGGCCAGTTCTGGGTAAGCGTCAAGGTTGTGGCAACCGCAATCGCCATACCAACCATACCGAATAAATTGCCACGGCGCGCAGATTCAGGCGAGCTTAGCCCTTTTAGTGCCAGTATAAAAAATACTGAAGCCACTAAATATGCAAGTGCTACCATATTTGCTGACATTTATGCGCTTCCTTTTTTGTCTTTTTTCTTGAACATTTCCAGCATCCGCTGACTTACCAGAAATCCACCAAAAACATTAATTGAAGCCAGTGTTACCGCAACAGCACCGAGCCACACTCCCCAATCCGTTTCAGCCGGTCCGGCTGCTAACATCGCGCCCACAAGAATAATGCCAGAAATAGCGTTAGTTACTGACATCAAAGGTGTATGCAAAGCTGGAGTCACATTCCATACAACATGATAGCCAACAAAAACCGCCAGCACAAAAACCGTTAGATTGATAATAAATGGATCAATTTCACCAATCATGATTACTCCTTTAAAATTCGTTAACCGTACGTTCTCAATGTAGCAATTGATATCGCGTAATTTTTGAGTCCGGCGTTGACTATGATTTACTGGCGATTTCCCCGCCCGCACAAAGCAATGTCCCTGCAATAATCTCATCAGAACGATCTATTTTAAGTTCACCGCTTTCTGGGTCAAGCATCAAATTCAGAAAATTCATCAGGTTTCGTGCATACAATGTACTGGAATCCGCTGCTACCAATCCTGGAAGATTTGCAATACCGATCAAATGCACACCATGTTTAACGACCGCTTTATCCAACTCGGACAGCGGGCAATTACCGCCTGCTTCAACTGCCATATCCACAATCACCGAACCCGGCTTCATCGCTTGCACAGTTTCTTCCTTGATCAGAACAGGTGCCGGACGTCCGGGAATTAACGCGGTTGTAATAATGATATCTGCCGCAATCGCGCGTTCATGCACTAACTCACCCTGGCGCCGCTTATAGTCTTCCGACATCTCGGTTGCATAGCCGCCCGCCGTTTCAGCTTTGGCTTTTTCTTCATCACTGAGTGGCACTTCCACAAATTTGGCACCCAAGCTTTCCACTTGTTCTTTGACTGCCGGCCGTACATCAAAAGCTTCAACCACGGCACCCAGCCTTTTCGCTGTTGCAATCGCCTGCAAACCGGCTACACCCGCGCCCAAAATCAGAACGCGCGCTGCTTTCACAGTACCCGCTGCCGTCATTAGCATGGGAAAGAATCTTTGATAAACGTTTGCCGCCATGATCACAGCTTTATAGCCCGCAATATTTGCCTGTGAGGATAAAACGTCCATATTCTGCGCACGCGAAATACGTGGCAACTTTTCCATCGCAAACGCAGTCAGCCCATGTTGTGCCAATGCATCTACCCCCTCTTTATGATGGGGGGACAAAAGACCCAGTAACACAGCATCCTTGCGCACCATTGCTAATTCGCTGGAATCCGGGCTACGGACCTTGAGTACAATCTGTGATTGCGCATATAACTCGGCCACATCAGTGACTATCGTTGCGCCCGCTTCTTGATAAGCCGAGTCCGGTATACTGGCACCTGCACCAGCGCCTGACTGCACTAAAACTTTATGAACACCCTTGGCAGTATATTTTTTCACGGTCTCCGGTGTCGCTGATACACGCGTTTCTCCGCCGCGAATCTCTGCTGGTATGCCTATATGCATTGATGATCTCCCTTTTCTTGCCAACCTACTTACATACAAAAACCAAAATTTGTGCTTAAGGGCAGCTCTAAAAAATCCAAATTACGTCACAACACTTTGTTGCTCGCAAAAAATGTTTCCTTACCTATCATACATAGGCTGCGTAACCATTTTTTGCTCGTGCCTCGTGTTGTTTAGAACTTTGAATTTTTAGAGGCGCCCTGAATTCTTTTAACGAACTGCGAATTATAAATCAATTTGCACGTAATGCATTACATGGATTAGGAAAAACTTGATATTGCTTGATTTTCTGATCACGCACTTCCCTTTGGAAGATCTTATTCACTCATTTCACTGAACTCGTTTGCTAATTGTTGCGTAATACTTTCCAGTAAAGGTGGAATCTTTTCCAGCAATGACTCCGCGCCGGACCAATCATTGCCGGTATTGGCTTTCTCAAGCCCTTCACACAAATCAGCGAAACTTAAAGCACCGATTGTTCTGGCGGAAGATTTTAATTTATGTCCTAAACGGCCTAATTCTGCTAAGTCTTTTTTAGCTTGCGCTTCTTTCATCTCTGCTAACGTGTCACTGGCAACTTCAATGAATTTAAGCCCAAATTTACGCACCAATGCATTATTGTTATGAAACATTTGACGCAGCACTGCAATATCAACTGCTAATGGTTCAGCCTGCAACAGCGCTTTCTCTACTCGTTCAGTCACTTTTTTCATCCTCCGAGATCGTTGCAAAATTTTGTGTATAAAATCCAGGCCTAAACAAAATATTTCATTCCAAGCCGTTTATCAGACCGCTGAAAAACTACCTGCGTCGCCCTGCGGTGTTAAAAACAGGCTAAAAATGCTCACTTACTTATTATGCATAAACTGCGCTTCTTCACCTGTTTTTACCTTACAGCGGCTGCCTCGAAAATGTTTTTCAACGGCCCGTTACACAACGTCCGATCCACTGATTCGTCAACTTTTCCTGTACCGTATTCTGACGTAAGCGCGTTGCCAGTCCAGGAAAATCCACCTGATCCAACGGTTGATCCTGGTTAAAACAGGAAAACACGTAGGTGATTTTTCCAGTTTCAGGATCCTGATGCGGTTGCAGACACTGTGCGCAAATTTCCTTCATCATGCATTGCATTGGAGAATTAATTGAGCCAATGGCAAAATGATCTGCTTTTAAGTAAGGTTTCAATTGGTTATGACGCGCCAGGCCGACTGCTGCCATCATGCGGTCTGAACCAATCGCAATAATATGATCGGCTTCAGTCAACGCCACCGGTTGCACGCCTAATTCACCGCTGGCATAAGCAACCATGGCTTGTACGATATTCCCCACATAGCTTTTATCCTGCGGACGGGTTGCTTCAAAACCTGGGGATTCATCACAACACCATACAACGATATCCGCTGCCGCTTCAATTTCGGCCACCTTATAGCGATCTACCAGCTTTTTATAGCCAGCAAAATACAATACTTTAGACCCGGCAGCGCGCGCCGCTGCGCCAATAGAAAACAGCACCGCGTTACCCAAACCGCCGCCCGCCAGCACCACCGTTTTACCCGCTGGAATTTCTGTCGGCGTACCAGTAGGTCCCATCAGTACAACCGGCTCACCCGGTTTCAAAAACGCGCACAGATTAGACGATCCGCCCATTTCCAAAACAATGAGTGAAACCAAGCCGCGTTCGATATCCACGGATGCACCCGTCAGTGCAAGGCCTTCCATCGCGAGCCGGGTATCTCCGGCAACTGTTGCCAGCGTTGCATAATTCTGAAACCGGTAAAACTGGCCCGGTTGAAAATGCTCAGCAGCCATCGGGGCATGTACTACCACTTCGATAATATTGGGGGTAAGCCTTTCCACTTTATAAACAGTTGCCCGCAACTGGTCATTCAGTTGTGCAAAAAATTGCTCCGCCGGCTGATCCGATTTTGGCTTGACACGTTCCAGTACCCGGCTCACCACAGGGTAACCTTGCTTGGCACTGGACATCGCCTTCACAACGTTACCTGAATAAGACGGATGCAGGTCGCCAAAGAAACTGATAAAACGCCCATCCTGGCTATCTTTGTAGCGGCTGAGCAGCACCATCGGTGTTTCCGGTTTGGGATTGGCATACGCCGGTTGCACCGGATTGCCTTCTTCATCGCAGGCTGCGAAATAACGGCCATTGAGTTTAAATTGCTTGTCATCTTCCCGCGCCAGCACCGTATTGGGTTGAGTTCCTGCGGCAACCAGCAAAGCGCGCGCCGGCAATTCCACTTCGCCGGTATCTTGCCACTGTCCGGTCTCATCCCGCTTCTGCACTGCAAACCGCACCGATTGCGTATGTCCCCAAGCATCCACATTGACTCGCACCGGCGTCATGCCTTCGGCAAACCAGATACCTTCTTCCAGAGCCTTTTCAACCTCCTCATGATTCAACGTATAGGAAGGGCTGTCTATCAGGCGTTTCCGGTAAGCTATCGTTGCCCCGCCCCAGGATTGCAGCAAATTGATAACACCCGGCGTCCTTCTTTCCTGTTGTGCAGCTTGGCGTTCCGCCCGAATGGCGCGCGCATGACTGAGAAATTCGTCAGCAATCTCTTTTTCTTCAGCATCCCAAGCTTCACGAACAATTGACTCTCCCTTCGCAGCAGATAAAATTTCATAGCGTTGCAGAAATTTTTCTACTTGTAATGGATAATAAGCCAGCGCCTCAGTCGCCGTATCGATAGCCGTCAGACCACCGCCAATCACCACCACCGGTAAGCGTAATTGCATATTGGCAATAGAATCACTCTGTGCGGCACCTGTTAATTGTAGCCCCATCAGAAAATCCGACGCCGCACGCACGCCACGTGCCAATCCATTCGGCAAATCCAACACGGTAGGGCGCCCGGCACCCGCTGCCAGGGCAACATGATCAAAACCCATAGCAAACGCATCATCGGCCGTCAAGGTGCCGCCAAAACGCACCCCTCCAAACAAGGCGAACTCCTCTCTACGCTCCAGTAACAAACGGATCAGCTTCAGAAAGTTTTTGTTCCAACGCACAGTGATTCCATATTCAGCCACACCCCCAAAACCGGCTGGCATGCGCTGATCCAAATTCTCTTCAAGAATGCTGGCAACCTGGATCGCTTTAAATGGCACGCGTTTACCTTGTTGATTAACACCCGAGATCTCTTCTGACAGGGGCTCGATCTTAAGTCCATCAATTCCTACAACGGAATGGCCTTCATTCATCAAATGATGTGCCAATGTATAGCCGGCAGGCCCCATTCCGACCACCAAAACTTTGCGGCCAGATGCCGGCTTCGGTACCGGCCGGCGCAGATTCAATGGATTCCAGCGTGTCAGTAAGCTATAGATCTCAAATCCCCACGGTAGCGCCAACACATCTTTCAACGTCCGTGTCTCGGCTTGCGGGATATCGACAGGTTCCTGTTTTTGATAAATACAGGATTTCATACAGTCATTACAAATGCGATGCCCGGTGCCAGCGCACATCGGATTATCCAGCACAATCATCGCCAGACTACCCACCGCAACGCCTTGCGTCTTGAGCTTGTGAAATTCAGAAATACGCTCTTCCAAGGGGCAGCCTGCCAACAAAGCACCCAGCTCACTTCTCTTGAAGGCGGGTGGTTCATCCGGTGATTTGGATTTTTGTATCAAACCTTTGGAACACGAGTCTTTACCTTGCTCGTGGCACCAGATGCAGTAATTGGCTTCATCCAGCGCACCCATTAAGTCAGTACCGGCGTCAGTCAGTGCAAAGCCGTTACGCTCACGTAAATGCCCAAGCCGATGCACGGGGTATCCGGCTGATTCATCGGTATCCAGCGACAATAGATGCTGGAAATCTAATTTTGCTGGTGACTTGAATAAAATACCTTGCTGCGTATGCTGTTGTCCGGCAGGTGTTCTTAATGCCCAGGCTGCATAGTGTAGTGCCTTGTTCAGCCGTGACTCATTTTCTGCTTCCGCTTCCATCCATTGCGTCACTTTGGTGGCAAAAACCAATTCGGAAAAGGTTTCACCAAATTCTGCCGCCAGTTCTTTTTCTAGCGCCAAACCATCGATACCGCTTAATTCTTCATCACTGACTTTTCCCTTGGCCCGGCGTTGAACAAATTGCCGTTTACAGAAATAAAGCGGAGCCAGTTCATGATGCTTTGCAGCCAGTTGCTGCACTTCCGTCTCTATATTAAACAACCGGGCAATAAAATCTTCCACCCAAGGTGCAATCTCAATCAATAGTGCCGAATCATCTTTGGGTAGCAATTCATCAGGGTGCGCGCGCGCATACTCCAGCTTTCTATATAGCACCTCATCGCCGGTACGAAGAAAATCCAGAAATATCTGATCCAGCTTGACCAAGCCACTGCGCCGGTAGAGATCGGTAATTGTGAAACCAAAGTTAAAATTCGATGAGTTTGTCATTGTTTCTTGTTGGGTGTGCGACGTTGCATCTATTTTTGTCATAATCAATTATTCAATATTTTATTATTTATTTCTAACATCCGTACATGCCGTTATTATTTCTGATAATACTTGCAGTTATTGTTAGCAAGTTGTACCGGGCACTGAATCTTTATTAATGCTTGTAATTTAATTTTTCATAATCAAATAGCCATTTAATAAATTCATCGGGCGACATAGGTTTTGCAATAAAATAGCCTTGAATCTCATCACAGCCAAGCACTGTTGCCAATTCGTAGTCCGCTTTAATTTCGATTCCTTCTACCACCACATTCAGGCCAAAAACCTTGCCTAATTTTATACTCGACTCAAGCATTGCACGAGTGGCAAGATCTTCCGCGGCGCCATGCGCAAAGATCCGGTCCACTTTGAGCTCTGTAAAGGGCATATGCTTAAGTGTTTCCATAGATGAATAACCTGTGCCAAAATCGTCAATAGACAATCCAAACCCCTTAAGTCTTATCCGCGTCAAAATATCCAGGGTTTGCGCAAAGTCTTTTCCCAGTTTGCTTTCAGTGATTTCCAGAGTCACCCGGTCGATCGGCACATTACAATCACCCACTGCTTTTTCATAAATTTCCGGCAAGTTAAACCGATCCAGGTTTTCCATTGAAACATTAACGGAAATCTTTAAATCCAAACCTTGCTGTAACCACACATCCAATTGCTGAGCGGATTTTGTTAAAATTCTGCGGGTAAATTCGTTGATCAAACCGCATTGCTCGATAACGGGAATAAAACTATCCGGTGAAACATAACCGTAATGCGCATGGCGCCAGCGTGCCAGACATTCAACGCTCGTCACATGGCCGCTGGAAACAGCAACTTTGGGTTGATAGAATAAGTCGAAATGATCAGCAAGCAGTGCTTGTTTAATTTCTTCCAGATTAAAGATCTGTCTCATTCGGGACAAATCACTGTTTCTCCGGACCGGCGAAGCAAGCTGTTCCAAAATCGTTGCCAAAGAACCGACCGTAACCGGTTTAGCCAATGTGCCAATGACGTTCAGTCCGCGTACAGTAGCCAGGCGTTCTGTTGCTTTAAGCAAATCAGGATCTACGCCTGAAAACAATACTATCTTGCCGCTATAACTTTGATCAGCAATGTTGCGCAAAAACTCAATACCGTCCATCCCCGGCATTTCTATGTCACAAATCAGCAGGTCAACAGCAGTTACTTGCGCAGACAATACAAATAAGCCCGCCTTCCCATCTTCCGCAACCAGCACCTCATTGACACCCAGTTCTCTTAATAAATGACTGACAAATTCCAGCATGAATTTGTCGTCATCAAGCACCAGCACACGTATCTGCTTTTCATTATTCATTCGAATAGTAGTTAAAGCCTACTTCCATGCTGCTGATCCATTGTACAAGAACCACTCAATCATCACTTTCCCTGTTCTAATACAATCCATATTACCGATTACTGTCATCTACACGTGCTTTACTATCCTGTTCCGGAACCAGCCATTTTAATAGCGTATTGACTAATAATTCAGGATTGATTGGCTTAGTTAGAAAATCATTCATGCCAACACTCCGGCACAAATCCTTATAATGATGATCTGCATTGGCTGTTACTGCAATAATCAATAAATCCGCCCATTGCGCATTAGTGCGGATTATTTTTGTAGCCTCCAGGCCATCCATGACAGGCATTTGAATGTCCATCAACACACAATCAATAGTCTCCTTACTCAATATCTCCAATGCTTCTTTTCCATGATTCGCAATAGCTACATGCGCCCCATTGTATTCCAGCAATCCCTTAGCAACCAGCTGGTTCAGTTCGTTATCCTCGACTACCAGGATAGTAAATCCTTTTAGTTCCTGATGTGAATTTTGAGTTAAATTCATTTTGTTAGTTTGCTTTAATCAAGGAGCGAGCACCAACTTGATAGTTTTGTCCTTTTTCGAATTTGCGCTTAACTTCTATGCGGGAGAAATCATACCGGCTGCCACCGTATTATTACTGCTTTCATCAATGATGATAAAACACCCGGTCGCACGATTACGTGCATAATCGTCGAACACAATCGGCGACTGTACTTTCAGTCCAACATGGGCAATATCATTCATATTTAAAGTATTCACGGTTTCGTGATCCAGGGTATTCACATCGACACGATAATCAATCCGGCTTATGATTGCTTTAACAAGGCGGGTCGTATGTTTGATCAGGTACTTCCGGCCCGGATCAAGGGGCTGTTCTGAAAGCCAGCATAACATCGCATCAAACGCTTTGCTAGTCCGTGGTGTATCACCTGTTTTCACCAGCATATCGCCACGTGAAATATCTAAATGATCTTCAATGGTCAATGTGATGGATTGAGGAGCAACCGCCTCATCAATGGGCCCCTCGTACCTGAGAATTTCTTTGATGCGTGAAGTTAAACCGGATGGTAGCAATGTGACATTGTCTCCTACATGTATGGAACCTGATTCAATTCGTCCCATGTAACCACGAAAATCATGCAGTTCCTTAGTTTGCGGCCGGCACACCCATTGCACTGGAAAACGAAAATCTTCACGATTGATATCATCCTCGATCGATACATTTTCGAGCAAATCCATCAGCGTGGAATTTTGATACCAATCGAGATGATCACCGCGTTCAACCACCATATCCCCATTAAGCGCTGACATGGGAATATAGGTAATATTATGCAGCTTGAGGTTTTCAGCAAAAGCGGCAAAGTCCTTGCAAATGTGCTCAAATACCGACTGAGAATAATCCACCAAATCCATCTTGTTAATGGCTACAACCAGATGCGGAATCCCTACCAGGCTTGCCAGGTACGCATGGCGGCGCGATTGCGTGAGCACACCCTTACGTGCATCAATCAGAATAATCGCCAGATTGGCAGTCGATGCGCCGGTTACCATATTGCGCGTATATTGCTCATGGCCTGGCGTATCGGCAATGATAAATTTGCGTTTGGGCGTCGCGAAGTAACGATAAGCCACATCAATGGTTATCCCTTGCTCACGCTCGGCCTGTAACCCGTCAGTCAGCAAAGACAAGTCGACACCTTCCGAGCCACGCTTACGTGTCGTGTTGGTAATGGAAGTTAACTGATCCTCAAAAATCGACTTTGAGTCATGCAGTAAACGGCCAATCAAAGTACTTTTGCCATCATCCACACTCCCGGCAGTAATAAAGCGTAATAACCCGGTTTGATCAAACGAAATTTTTTCAATTGCCGACATTTAGGAACCTTCTGGAAATTCGTATCACCGCAATAGATAGAAACAAGTGGTTTGGAATAGTAGAAGCCGATTCACTCAATTGACTGAATGCGGTGTTTTCCCAGTCAATTATCACCACGCATCCGCCAATGTTAGAAATAGCCTTCTTTTTTACGCAATTCCATGGATGCTTCGGATGTCTGATCGTCCATGCGCGTGGCACCGCGCTCAGTAATTCTCGTCATTGCTGTCTCTGCAATGATTGCATCCACATTAGCAGCATTGGATTCTACTGGGCAGGTGCAACTCATGTCACCCACAGTGCGGAAGCGCACCATCATTTGCTCAATTTTTTCGTCCGCTTGCGGTTGCACCAGGTGAGAAACGGGCAACAAGCCTGCAGCACGCCGTATAACTTCGCGCCTATGGGCAAAATAAATCTTAGGTACTTCCAAATTCTCGCGTGCAATATATTCCCAAACATCCAGCTCAGTCCAGTTGCTGATTGGAAATACCCGGATATTCTCGCCGGGGTGTGTCCGGGTATTATAAAGATCCCATAACTCCGGACGCTGATTTTTTGGATCCCATTGGCCAAACTCATCGCGGAAAGAAAAGATTCGCTCCTTGGCGCGCGCTTTTTCTTCATCCCGGCGTGCACCACCGATGCAAGCATCAAATTTAAATTCTGCAATGGCATCCAACAGCGTCACTGATTGAAAAGCGTTACGGCTCTGATTCTCTGAACGCAGCACTACTCTGCCTTTCTTGATCGAGTCTTCCATACTGCGCACAATCAAGCGCTCACCCAACTCTTTGACGCGATGATCACGGAATTCGATGACATCAGGAAAGTTATGTTCCGTATCAATATGCATCAGGGGAAACGGGAAGCGGCCGGGACGAAATGCTTTCTCAGCCAAGCGCAATAAAACAATGGAATCCTTACCACCGGAGAACAGCAGAACGGGATTGGCGCATTCTGCCGCCACTTCGCGCATAATATGGATCGCTTCACTTTCCAGCGCATCAAGATGGGTAAAAGGATGGGTACTCATTTTCTTTCTCTTAATACTCAGTTTAAGGCAAATCCTAGTCACGCAGTTTGCAAAAAAGGATTCATGACGGTGCTTTCAATTGCGCCTATTTTAATGGAATAACCTTGCCGGTATGCAATCCACATTCCTTCGTTTCTGGCGTTTCCCACCACCAGCGTCCGGAACGGATATCTTCGCCCGGTGTAATCGCACGCGTGCAAGGTGCGCAGCCGATACTCGGATAAAACTTATCATGCAGCTTGTTATAAGGCACTTCATACTGCTTGAGATATTCCCAGACTTCCGCGTTAGACCATTCCAGCAACGGGTTCACCTTCTGCATACGATTGCCCATATCATAGGCAGACACCTTCAAACTCAGCCGGCTGGTTGCCTGCTCGTGTCTTATTCCGGTCACCCACGCACGTTTACCCTGTAAAGCGCGGCGCAAAGGCTCCACTTTACGGATATGACAACAGGCTTTACGCAGCTCGATGCTCTGATAAAAACCATTGACGCCATTCTCGGCAACATAGGCTTCCACTTGTTTTACATTGGGAAAATAGATGCGTAGCGGCGTTTTGTACCGTTCCCGTACTGTTTGCATCAAATCATAGGTTTCTTGCGGCAATCGCCCGGTATCCAGACTGAACATATCAATAGCGAGTTGATACCGGTCAATGATATCAGTCAGCACCATATCCTCTGCGCCCAGACTATTCGCGAATGTAACCGGTGCAAAGTCGCGTATGGTTTCGGTCAGGATTGCAACAACCTGCTCAATTTTTTGCTGCAACTCACTCATTGACCATATCCACCGCCGGATTTCCCTTGCGCTGCACCCGCCGGAATAATGGCAGTTTCTGGTCAAAAGAAGTTTGATAAACTTCGGAAAAATCAGTCAATCCTTTTAATGCGTCTTCCATGTTACGATCCGGACGTGTTGCAAAGGCATCAAAACCCACGCGCTGCATATAAAATAATTGATCACGCAAGACATCGCCGATCGCCCGCAATTCCCCCGTATACCCGAGGCGCGCACGCAAGTTATAAGCTATTGAATAACCTCGGCCATCTGAGAATTTTGGAAAATCAACCGCAATCACAGAAAATTTGTGTATATCGCCTTTCAAATCCTCCGGCCGCTCGGCGCTCGCCAGCCACACACCAATTTCAGCACGTTGTTGCAATGCATCACGTTGCTGCAGCCACACTGACAATGGAACAATCACCTTGCCTTCTGGAACCGTGACATTTTCAGCTGACTCCTGTTCATTTAAACGGAGAACAATCCAATCATCTGCAACGATTGTTTTATTTTTTATTATCATCTTCACTTAAAACCTTGGGGAATAATAAGGAATTGAATATTGCGCAGGAACCACGACATGCTTATCCGCAATCTCTTCTTCCGCTACAGCAAAATCCGTCGCATACACATGTTCTTTAAAAGGCGCATGACCAATGCGGCGCACTGTGTCGATAAAGCTTTCAGCTTCCAACCGTTCACGCAGATAAACCTGAAGCAGACGATCGATCACTTCAGGCACTTGGTTAAATGTAAAAGATGGGCCGATAATCTTACCGATCGAACTCAGGTTACCTTCAGCACCGCCCAGTGATACTTGATACCATTCATCGTGATCTTTTTTTTCCACCCCGGTAATGCCGATATTGCCGATATGATGCTGCCCGCAAGCATTGACACAACCGGAGATGTTCAGTGATATCTCACCAATATCATGCTGAAAATCCCAATCTTCAAAACGCTCGGCAATCAACTGTGCCAACGGTATGGAGCGTGCATTGGCCAACGTGCAGAACTCCGCACCGGGACAACTGATAATATCAGTCAGCAAACCGATATTGGGCGCGGTCAGTTCTTGCGCGGTCGCTTCTTGCCATAACCGAATCAAATCCTTCTGCCGGACATCCGCCAATACCAGATTTTGTTTATGCGTGATGCGTAATTCACCAAAACTATAGCGCTCCGCCAAGTCTGCTATGGCTTCCATCTGTTCAGCCGTAGCATCGCCGGGTACAGTGCCCGGCTTCTTCAACGACAAGACGACAATCGCATAACCGGGAACACGATGCGCCTTCACATTGCGTAACATCCAGTTGGAAAATGAGCGACTATCTGCCTTGAATTCATTCAGTTGCGAATCATGATCGGTTAATTTTTCATAAGCCGGATCAGTGAAGAACGTGGCAACGCGATTGACTTCCTCACTGGTTAAAGTGCCGGGACCGTCCTTGAGATCTGCCCAATCGGCTTCGACTTGACGTTTAAACTCATCAATCCCTAACGCCTTTACCAGTATCTTGATACGCGCTTTGTATTTATTATCCCGGCGCCCATATTGGTTATAGATTCTCAAAATGGATTCTACATACGTCAAGATATGTTGCCAGGGCACAAATCCACAAATCTCACTGCCGATGATCGGCGTACGCCCCAATCCTCCACCCACCAGCACCCGGAAACCGATTTCGCCTTGCGCATTTTTTGTGACGGATAAGCCAATGTCATGCGCATAAACAGCAGCACGATCTTCTTTTCCACCACTGATGGCAATCTTAAATTTTCGCGGCAAATAAGCAAATTCCGGATGAAAAGTGCTCCACTGGCGCAAAATCTCCGCATAGGGACGTGGATCTACTACTTCATCCTGAGCCACACCGGCGAATTCATCCGACGTAATATTGCGCACACAGTTACCGGATGTCTGGATGGCATGCATTTCGACCGAAGCCAGATCAGCCAAGATATCGGGGGTATCTTCCAGTTTTAGCCAATTAAACTGAATATTCTGGCGTGTCGTGAAATGCCCGTAATTACGATCATATTTGCGGGCAATATGGGCAAACATGCGCATCTGCTTCGACGAGATCAAACCATAAGGCACCGCAATACGTAACATGTAGGCATGTATTTGCATATACAAACCATTTTGCAGCCGTAAAGGCAGGAATTCCTCTTCAGTCAATTCATCGGAAAGACGCCGGCGTACCTGATCACGGTACTGCTTGACACGCTCATCCACTATTTGTTGATCATATTCATCATAGCGATACATATTTATTTCCCCGCATATTCATTTAAAGCTGCTCAGTAAGGTATGCAACAAAAATATTTTTATTAATCAGAAATTCAACTGATATTCTAGGATTCTGATTGCGTGTAACGCTTGGACACGGGCAACAATAATGCTGCATCCAAGGGAAATTTAGCACCATATTTCATAATATGATTCACATCATCATCCTCGTCATGTCTTAATGCCATACCAATATAAGCATGTTCGCCACTCTCACCCACCACCACACCAATGCGCCCGCCACAACCATTAAACCATGAGACCTGTTTAGGTTTATTCTCAATATTTGTACTCATCAATCAATCCTTTGTTTCATTAATGGGAAGTTGCTGAAGCCTGTCAATGAATCAGCAACTCACCATCACAGCCCCTTATCACACTGACACACAAAGCAACTTCTTAATTGTCACCTTAAATTTATTGCACATTGATCATACTGTCCGGCTCTAATTCCAACTTTCAAGAGTCAGTTTGATATCTGCCACTCCTGCTGCGGGCAAAATAAGCAATGCTGCTATTCTAGCAAAAAACGAAATGGGAATCGCCCTATGCATTTAATCACAGACAAAATGCAGTACACTCATTTCACATAAAAATTGATGTGAAATGGTACAGTTAGCAAAACCGACAAAATATCAAAATACGAACAATAAGAAAATCACAAAGAATTTTACTCATTTTGACAGAGCTTGCGCTGGAGCCAATCAGGAAATCTGACACCGCGCACCTCATAGGTAATTTCTTTTAGCTATCTTGCTACTTTCTTTTTAAAAAGTAGCATCATAACAATACAATTTTATAATTCAAAATAATGTTATGTTAGATCGATATAACCACTTATTATTAACAGGCACGACCAATGAAACTCCAGCAACTTCGCTATTTATGTGAAACCGCCAGCCAGGATATGAATTTATCCAAAGCGGCAAAAAAATTACATACCTCTCAACCCGCCATCAGCAAGCAAATTCAGATGCTTGAGGATGAGCTCGGTGTAGATATTTTTTTGCGCAATGGTAAACGTATTGTGCAAATAACGCCACCTGGGCAATTAATCATAAAAACGGCCACCCGGATGCTTCGCGATGCCGATAATCTAAGAAAAATTGCGGAGGAATTTACTAATGAAGCCGGCGGCACACTGACTATCGCCACAACACACACGCAGGCGCGCTATGCTTTACCCCCTGTGATCAAGCGCTTTACCGAACGTTACCCAAAAGTCAAATTAATCCTGCGGCAAGGAAGTCCGATGCAAATTTCTGCTTTAGTGACCTCGGGCGAAGCGGATATTGCGATTGCCACTGAAGCCTTTGAGCAATTTCCAGAACTCATATTGCTGCCGTGTTATCAGTGGAATCGATGTGTCGTTGTGCCGCCCAAGCACCCGCTTCTAAAGCTAAAAAAACTCTCATTGGAGGCGATTAATCAATATCCTATCATTACTTATGATTTTGCTTTTACCGGGCGTTCAAAAATCAACCAGGCATTTGCTAGCCGGGGACTGGAACCCAATGTGGTGCTGACGGCCATTGACTCGGATGTGATCAAAACTTATGTAGAACTGGGGCTGGGTGTTGGTATACTGGCAAACATGGCTTTTGATTCCAAGCGAGACAAAAATCTCAGATCAATAGATGCTAGTCATTTGTTCGAACCCAGCACGACACGCATCGGTATCAGCCGCAATAGCTATATACGTGGTTATGTCTTCGATTTTATCGAAATGTTTGCACCGCATCTTGACCACGCAAATATCCAAGCTAAACTGGAAAGTAGTAAATATGATGACGCGGAGATCGCAAACTCATTTCCATTGAAAGCAAGTAACCAATCATTTGTTGAGGTCAAAAAATGAAAACATTTCTTAGTTTGATATTGGCATCACTCATACTGACATTCATTGTCCTTGGTTCCGGTGCTTACAATATGGCAGCCACAGAAAAACACTGGGGCATCACGGAAAAGATTATCGAATGGGTGCGTGAAAGCTCCATCGAAGCGCGCGCCAAGAACCTGGAAGTACCTCCTCTGGATGACACAGAGGTACTCCTGAAAGGCGCCGAACACTACAATGCCATGTGCACAACTTGCCATCTGGCTCCCGGTTTGAGACCAACAGAATTGTCCATAGGTTTGTATCCGCAAGCACCCGCATTCCATCAACGCGAATCAGTCAATGATCCAGCCAAACAATTAGATCGCATCAGAGCATATTTCTGGGTAATAAAAAATGGCTTAAAAATGACCGCCATGCCAGCCTGGGGTCTTAGTCACGATGATGATTCGATCTGGGCAATGGCAGCCTTTGTTGTCAAAATGAGCCATATGACACCTGAGCAATATGAAAATCTCATCAGTTCAGCCAAAGATCACTCGCATGACCATGATCACAGTCATCATTAACTTGAATAGTAAAAAACCAAGATTCAGCTTAGCTTGATTACCTGATCTGCGCCTATCAAGGTATATAACTTTGATTCAATCCGTCATAGCCAAGGATCTTATTGCAAGCTACCTGTGCGCAAATTATCAGATTGGTACCGGCCCTGATTTAATTTCGTTACGAATTGATCAATTCTCAGAACCACTCGCAAAACTCCTGATTTCATCGGGGCAATCTTGCGCGGCTATTATCAGCGCCTATAATCCATACAGTCGGCGATTAAGTAATGAACAAAATTTGACGGCGCACGAATCGCTCAGGAATTTCTTGAGTCAGCATTCCTACCCGACAATTGAAAGCTTAAATACTGACCCGGCCGGCTTATGGCCCGCAGAAAAAAGTTTTTTTGTGCCCGGACTGGATCTGAATACCGCTCAACCATTAGGACAGCAATTTGATCAGAATGCGATTGTATGGATCGGTGGTGATGCAATCCCCCGCTTGATCCTGCTGCGCTAGAAACAATTGACTAAGCATTTGTTTCAACAGAAAATGACTTAACACCAGACAAGATATTGGGGTATCAAAAAATTCAGTATAGCTGCCAACGCAAACCCGGTGCTATACTCATTACTTTCACAACAGTTTGGGAGATACAACTATGAAGCAAACACTCACCTTTCTGACTTTGGCTATATTCAGTTTTGGATTGCTTGCTTTTGATGCGGAAGCAAAGCGCATGGGCGGCGGCAAAAATATAGGCACACAACGTCAATCTGTTAACCCGCAGCAAGCTGCGCCTAATTCCCAGAAATCAGCTGCAGCCGCGCCTGCGGCTGCAGCTGCAGGCGGTGGAAGTAAATGGGGTGGCGCACTGGCAGGTCTTGCAGCCGGCGGTTTACTGGCCGCGCTCTTTATGGGTGGCGCGTTTGAGAACATCAACATGATGGATATGGTCATGCTGGCGTTATTAATCGGCGCAGTGTTCTTTGTTATCCGCATGCTGCGCAAACCCAAAACTGCAGAATCCACACCTTCGATGCAATATTCAGGGACGAACACAAACACGCAAGACCGTTTCAGCACGCCACCGTTTACCGCACCCGCAGGAACTGCAACAGCAGATAACAGCGAAACTGCTTACCGTCAGCCGAATATTCCGGCAGACTTTAAAGTAGAGCCGTTCATACGCAATGCAAAGGCTTCGTTCATGCGCTTACAGACTGCGCATGACCATGGCGATGTCAACGAAATCCGTGACTACACAACCCCCGAAATGCTTGCAGAAATTAGCGCGCAAATTAATGAACGGGGTGATTCGCAGCAGAAAACGGAAGTACTGTTCATTGATGCCAATTTGCTGGAAGTTGAAACAACCAATGATATGGCAGTCGCCAGTGTCCGCTTCACCGGTCAGCTACGCGATGCGCCCGATGGCGAGCCTGAAGCATTTGATGAAATCTGGCATGTCCAGAAAGATCTTAAGAATCCTGATGCCACTTGGTTATTGGCAGGTATTCAGCAAGTTTCCTAAGTTATTTTCAATATAGCATTATTGAGTTAACCCGGCCGGAACGCACCTGTTTCTGGTTAAACGATCAGGCCGGGGTTTAACAAGCAGTTGAAAAACGTATTCGAGGTAGCCGATGCAAGGCGAAAATAGGCGAAAAAGCACAGTTTATGCATGATAAATGAGCATTTTGGGTCTAGTTTTTAACACTGCAACAGCAACGCAGATAGTTTTTATCGCTTGCATCAACCCGCACAATTTCTCCCAATTAATCTTCAGCATTCATTTAATGACTGCACCCAATCACTAACACCATGTATACGAGATTATCAAAAACTGTGATGGTCTTGGCTTTTGCACTGTATGCCTCGCTGGTCGCTTTCGGCAATTTGACTGATTACAACTCAAATTTTTCCCTCGTGACTCACGTTCTTACGATGGATACAACCCTTCCTGATAACCAGGGAATGTGGCGGGCTATTCATTCTCCCTTCATTCATCATACGGTTTATAGTTTCATCATTGGGATAGAAGTCGTGATTGCAGGACTTTGCTGGCTGGGCAGTTTGCGTTTATATCAGAACCTTAAAGACCCTCCATCCTTTAATCAGGCAAAAGGTTTGGCAATCCTGGGATTAACACTTGGTTTTATCCTGTGGTTTACAGGATTCATGACGATTGGCGGAGAATGGTTTTTGATGTGGCAATCAGAAACTGCCAATGGACAACAAGCTGCGTTTCGTTTAGTTATGATAATTGGCATCACCCTCATCTATTTGACTCAAACAGATGAAGCGGGACATCCATAAAACCATACCTAAGAAAACTCTGAATAACTGTCATTTCGAGCGTAGCGAGAAATCTATGGTATTGATTGCCAAAGATCCTTCACTTTGTTCGGAATGACATATGAGGGTTATTCAGAGTTTCCTTAACTTCGAATACTCGGGTCATGATACCAAAGCATCTATTCCGGCCTGGGCAATTTGCGCATCCTCGAATGATCGCACGCCACTGACACCGATCGCGCCGACAAATTGATTGTTGACAGTGACCGGCAGTCCGCCTTCAATGGGCAATGTGCCGGGTAAATTTAGATACCTCAGGCGTCCCTCCGCAATATTCTCTTCCCAGATTTTAGTTGGACGGCGAAATGCAATGGCGGCGCGCGCTTTTTCAATGGCCACATTAATACTGCCGAATTGGGTATGATCAAGGCGTTGCAGATAAAGCAAATGACCGCCGTCATCTACGATAACAATGACAACTGGCCATTCATTCCGCTTGGCTTCCGCTTCTGCACCCGCAGCTATTTTCTTGGCGTCGTCCAGCGTAAGAATTATCTTGTTCATAGTCATATTTACCCCTCAAAGCTACAGGCCAAGCCGGTAATCCCATCGACACCAACTTTCGATGCCACAGGTCCGAACCCGCAGCTTATTTTTTATGTTGCAATAAAATCTAAATGGCCTATTTGGTTCATGGAACTGTTATTTAAATCCCAGCACCGCCTTCGAATACTTCTTGACGCATCTGGGCTTGTGAAATATTACTGCCCGGTGGCACACTGCGCGTCAACCACACATTACCGCCGATCGTTGAGCCTCGACCTATGGTAATGCGTCCCAATATTGTTGCACCGGCATAGATCACCACGTCATCTTCCACAATGGGATGGCGCAAATTTCCCTTCACCAAAGCGCCATTCTCATCTACCGGAAAACGTTTGGCCCCCAGGGTGACAGCCTGATACAGGCGCACATTTTGGCCAATAATCGCGGTTTCACCAATCACCACACCGGTACCATGATCAATAAAAAACCTGCCGCCAATCTGCGCACCCGGATGTATCTCTATACCGGTTACTGAATGCGCAATTTCTGAAAACATGCGTGCAATCAGCGGCGCGCCCAGACCATGCAAAACATGCGCCAGCCGGTAATGCGTTATAGCCATTATTCCAGGATAACAAACCAGCACCTCATCCACATTACGCGCAGCCGGATCACCTTCATAAGCTGCAATAATATCGCTTTCCAGCAGACTCCGGACTTCCGGCAGCCGTTTGGCAAATGCCTGCGTAATAGCTACTGATTGCTCACGATCTTCATTACTAAGAACTTCCAGGCCAGAGTTATAGTGCAATTCATGCTGGATCTGCACCATTAATTCGCGCAATGTCATGTTCAGCGTATGCCCAACATAATAATCAATGCCTTCATCCGCAAATTCCGACGAACCCAGACGGTTAGGAAACAAAGCCGCGCTCAAACCCTCAGCGACACCCATCAGAATTTTGCGCGACGGTAACTTCGGTGGCTTGTTGTGCCGCCGGTTACGGCTCTCCAGTGAAGCCATGCGTAAAGCACGCAACTCAGCAACAATATTATCCACATCCAAATAAGCACTCCGCAAAAGGGGATCTTGCGTTCTCTTGATATCGTTCACGATGTCGTCAAACCCCGCTCATCAAACATGCCCTCAAAAAGAATACTGCTCAGATAACGTTCGGCGGAATCCGGCAAAATCACCACGATGGTTTTTCCGGCATTCTGCGGGCGTTTGGCATGGCGTACCGCAGCCGCTACGGCCGCACCGCAGGAAATACCGGCCAGAATGCCTTCTTCCCGTGCCAAGCGCCGTGCATAGAGTATCGCTTCTTCATTACTGACTTGCTCGATTTCATCGACCAGTGACAGATCCAGGTTATCGGGCACAAAGCCTGCGCCGATTCCCTGAATTTTATGCGGCCCAGGTGCCAGTGATACACCGGCGCGCTTTTGCGACAATACCGCGCTCGCCGCGGGTTCAACCGCCACCGACGTGATGGCTTTGCCTTTGGTTTGCTTGATATAACGGGAAACACCGGTAATCGTACCGCCGGTTCCCACGCCCGCTACAAAAATATCGATGGCGCCATCAGTATCATCCCATATTTCCGGGCCGGTCGTTTTTTCATGAATCGCCGGATTGGCCGGATTTCTGAACTGTTGCAACAGCACATAGCGGCCCGGATCAGAAGCAACAATCTCTTCCGCCTTGGCCAAAGCACCGTTCATCCCTCGCGCCCCTTCGGTTAATTCCAATTTGGCACCCAATGCAACCAGTAATTTACGCCGTTCCACACTCATCGTTTCCGGCATCGTCAAGGTCAGCGGGATTCCCCGCGCCGCCGCGACAAAAGCCAGCGCAATGCCGGTATTACCGCTGGTCGGTTCGACAATTTCTTTCCCAGGACCGAGTAATCCCCGGTGTTCAGCATCATCGATCATTGCAGCACCAATGCGGCATTTCACCGAATACGCCGGATTACGCCCTTCAATTTTTGCCAATACCAATGTCGGTGCGCCATCAATCACCCGGTTAAGACGCACCAGCGGCGTACGGCCAATGGACAACGAATTATTCTCAAACCAATTTGACATGATTTTCCCTTTTTTGTGTAATGCCTATTCAAACGCATTACCACTCTTTTATTAATCAAAAATAAAAAACCGCCCGCTCTGATATTACTTAACCAAACGGATTCACTGGAATCATAAGGATTTCACTATAGCGCATTCGTTCCTAGGCTGAAAGTACATACGCTGCTATTTCATCAATTTATGGGAGCATTGGCAGTATTGCCAAAATAAGTTGTCTGGCACGCTGCCACGTAAGAAAGTACTTCGATAATAAATTATTTTTGAATATCTCATTTCTAGCAGGCCAATAGAATGGATAGATATACAAATGTAAAAACTGCATAAATATAAGCAAAATGCTTATTTACAAATTAAATCGGCAGTTTAATATATGAAAAGAATAGATGAAGGCTAAAGGTGTCAGAACAAGCAAGGCAACCAGTTTATAGAAAATGGAGTTCATCAATATCGCTGCTATATATTGACTGTACTAAGGTTAGTTATTGAACACCCAATTCCTTGAAGTAATTGATTGAAAATGCAATCATTTTCGATAAAAAAGAGCAATTATTTTTACTATAAAATCAAAAGGAGTAAATTATGAAAAAGAATTTCAAACATAACGCAATTATTGGATTACTGTCATTAATGCCGGTAGGCGCTTACGCAGCACCAATCGATCTATCAAGCTGGACGCCGCTGACGCTTAATTATCCGGGAGGGCAAGGAGCCGGCAGCTGGGTATTGGAACCAGGAAATACTGCTGTCAAACAGGTAATTAACGCCGATCCTTCTTTTTTTCTGAATAACCAGAACACTGCGAGTTATTCGGTAGACGGCTCATGGGAAGTTACAACGACGAGCGATGATGATTACATGGGTTTCGTGTTTGGCTACCAGAATTCGAGTAATTTTTATTTGTTTGATTGGAAGCAGGGAACTCAGGGCTACGTTGGCCAAACCGCTACGGAAGGAATGACTATTAAGGAATTTCACGGCGCGACTGGCGATGGCCTTGTGGATTTATCCTTAGAAGAATTCTGGGAAAATGGAGCTAATTTTGGTGACATGGAAATTCTTGCCACGAATCATACCGGCAATGGCTGGAATGACAATGTCCTGTATAACTTTCACCTCGATTTTAATTTGAACCCTGGAGAGATTCATATCGTTGTTACACAAGGCGTAACTGAGTTGTGGAATGTTACCGTTAACGACTCAACATTTTCTGCAGGGCAGTTCGGGTTCTACAACAATTCACAGGAAGCCGTAAGATACGCGGGGTTCGAAATAACACCCGTTCCAGAACCTGAAACCTACGCTATGCTGCTGGCTGGGTTAGGCTTATTGGGATTTATGGCACAACGCAGGAAGGTGATGGTCAAATAACTTGGGATTATTCAGAACAGGAGTGAGCTGTTGCCCCTGTTCTGAATGCTTGAATAATATTCTTTTGTCGTTTTGTTAAGGAAGCTCTGATTAAGTTGATACATTCATGGTTCGACAAGCTCACCACGAACGTAATCAATATATTACCGTTCGTCCTGAGCCTGCCGAAGGACTTAATCAGAGCTTCCTTAAGCATCATTTGGCAAAGCTCAATAGCAAGCCTGAACAGATTTTCTGTTTACACTTGAGCAAAAACTGGATTTCGTTTTAATCCTCGTCGTGATAGTCTCTACGATACAACTGACAAATTATTACGTTTAAAACCGTTCTAACTGACTAAAAATTATCAATAAAGGAGAATATCATGTCGTTACGCATCAACGATATCGCCCCGAACTTCACTGCGAAAACTACTCTGGGAACTATCGATTTTCATCAATGGATCGGCGATAGCTGGGCTATCCTGTTTTCTCATCCCAAAGATTTTACGCCAGTATGTACCACCGAATTGGGCTATATGGCCGGTCTGGAAAAAGAATTTGCACAACGCAACTGCAAGGTAATCGGTTTAAGTATCGATCCAATTGATAACCATGAGCAATGGGCTAAAGACATTGAAGAAACACAAGGTCACGCGGTTAAATTCCCGATCATCGGCGATACCGATTTGGCTGTCGCCAAGTTGTATAACATGCTGCCTGCTGATGAATCAGGCACATCGGAAGGGCGCACAGCCGCAACCAATGCGACCGTTCGTTCTGTATTTATCATTGGGCCGGATAAAAAAATCAAATTAATGATGACCTACCCGATGACCACAGGCCGCAATTTTAATGAAATTCTGCGCGTGCTCGATTCGATGCAGTTGACCGCGCAATATAAAGTGGCTACACCGGTCAATTGGAAAAAAGGGGAAGATGTGATCATTGTGCCCAGTGTGTCCAATGAAGAAGCAGAAAAACTCTTTCCACAAGGGTTTAAAACCATCAAGCCTTACTTGCGCACGACAAAACAACCCGGTTAATTTAGGTTAATTCCGTCCAAGTACGGAATGAATCTGGATAGCGATGAACGAACGCTAACTGAATGACTGCTCACGGATTATTTTCTGTAATTCTTGCAGCTCGGGCAAGCGCCGCTTGTAGCCGGTTTCTTCGATCAGTTTTTCCGCCTGCGCCACATGCGCTTGCAGCGAAATCCCCCTGCCCCTTTTTCTAAGGGGGGGGGGAACTTCCGGCACACCGCTTTCTCGGCTTCCCTCTTTGAAAAAGGGGGATTCCCTTTCTCCGCAATCAGCAGCCGCGCCATTTCCAGATGATAATCTGGTCAAATGCAACCGCATGCCGTTCGGTTCGGCGATGCCGTACACTTCTTGCAAATCTTGATGGGCGCGGGTGAAATCAAGTTTGGGATTGCGGGTGTCTCGATACAACGCGGCATGAGCAAGCAGGCCGCGAGGTAGCATGTCCTGATGCCTGCTGTGCGCAAGCCGGCTACAGCTTGATCCAGCCAACGGACGGCCTGCTAAAAATCCCCCTGCTGCAAATACACGCACCCGAATATAGGCTTTGTCGATGCAAGAGCCATCAAATTACAATTCGTGAAATGGTCAGTTCAACAATTCAGATCATATTCCGCCCGCACCAGCGTCACCCTACCGTGCGCCAACAATCGCTTAATTTCACGGATAGCCGGTTTATCGCTGCTGTTGTGGGAAAGAAAAATGTCAAATTCTTGAACCACACCGGCCTCCCGTTGGCATTATTGGCTTGAAATTAAAAAATAATTAGGATAATAATGCTTGCCACCTGATTTGTCAGGATTACTGCAATCCAGCTGTTGGTGTATGACTGCAAATAACTCAACCAGGAGATTACCGTCATGTCATGGAGTCTAAAGAATTGGCACCGGAATCACATTCTTCAGCAAGAAGGTATATCCGATTCCATCTGGCAGAAGATGATTCATCTGCGTTGTTTAAAAGGGCTTAGTCCTGAGGAACTCTCGCGCTTGCGTGATTGCGTGACATTGTTTCTGCACGACAAACAAATTTACGGCGCGCACGAGCTGGAAATCACCGATGAGATGCGTGTGACGATTGCGCTGCAGGCTTGCATTCTAATTCTGAATCTTGATCTGGACTATTATCAGAACTGGAACCAGATTATTGTGTACCCCGGTGAATTTATTCTGGATTACGATTATGCGGATGAATTTGGCGTTGTGCATCATGTGCATCGCGTCGCATCGGGCGAAGCCTGGTCTGCCGGGCCGGTGATTCTTTCCTGGCAGGATGCAGCAGATACCAACACTCATCCCGGGCATAATGTAGTCATCCATGAATTTGCGCACAAGATTGACATGCTATACGAAGGCGCCAATGGCTGTCCGGAGTTACACGCCAACATGAGCGCGTATACCTGGCATGAAGTATTCAGCAGCGCCTATGCCAAATTCTGCCATCAGGTCGATAAGCGACATGAAACCATCATTGATCCGTACGCGGCGGAGAGTCCGGCAGAGTTTTTCGCGGTATTGAGTGAAGTATTTTTTGAACTGCCGCTCATCACCCAGCAATACTTTCCCTCGGTTTATGAACAGTTGGCGCTGTTTTACCGCCAGGATCCGGCGCAGCGCTGGCGTTGATTCTTGCTATGTGCCTATTTTATTAATGCATACTTATTCACAGCGTCAAGATCAATTTCTTTGTACGCACTAACGACAAAATCGGCTTTTACTAATTTTCCGGGATCATAGGTTGTAGTGATCGCAATGCACCACATTCCGGCGCTTTTCGCGGCATCAATCCCATGCGGCGCATCTTCAATGACGACACAGTTTTCCGGCAATGACTGGAGTTGCTGCGCTGCGTACAGAAAAATGTCGGGATTGGGTTTGGAGCGATAGCCTACTTTGTCCAGCGTGTAGATTTTATTCTCAAACAGTGCCGAGAGGTTAAGGCGCTGATCCACGCGTTTCAGCAGATCTTTATCCATCGACGTTGCGATACAGGTTTTGTAGCGGTTGCGCACGGATTCGTAGAATTCAAGAAATCCGGAGATGAAGCTGGTTTCATGAATAAAAAGATCCTGCACGATATCTGCACGTTCTTGCGCTAACGTTTCGGTATCTCCTGCAAACTGATACGCTTGCTTCATTACTTCCACCCCTTCGACGAGCGTCCGTCCGGTGAGTAATGGTTTGATCCGTTCTCGGTCATAGACAAAGCCTCTACGCTGCAAAAAGATTTCCTGCCCTTTATCCCAGATCGCTTCCGTATCAATCACGATGCCTTCCGCATCAAAAATAATCGTATCAATCACGATATTGCGCTCAAATTAGAATCGTTCATGTAAAACAGCATTTTATTTTTTTAATAGCCCGCCAAGGCTACTTAATAATTCTTTGAAGGTTTTTTCTTTAATATGGCCATATACCAGAAGGGCAGCTAACAACATCACGACAAAAAAGGTAAAGGCCAGAAGACCGAATTTCTCGGTAACCATCAAATAAAAACCAAGCCCGGAGAGCAGGGTTGCAAATCCCATGATGATGATAATCGGGGCTATTTTCCAGCCAGTTAATTCAGACCGGGACTCCGGCGTGCGCGCAGGAAGATCCGGATATTCTGTACCGGCATGCTTTTGCAAAACAGCCAAGGCAGGCAATGCTTTTGCTGTGGCCCAGGAAAATAATCGCGGCCCATAAAAAGCCCCGGTGTTTTCATCGATCTTGTCTTTAAGGCTATGCATGGCTTCATGCGCCAATGCGCTTTTTTTATCATCCAAATTCTCCGATCCGAGAAGAAGCCGCATCAACAAGGTATCGGTCATGAACATAAAGCCATAACCGCCAGTTTGGCCATTCGCAATTTTGGTTTGGTCAATTTCCACCCATTCTTCTCGCAACCTGATGGCTTTATCCGGGTTTCGCAGCAGCCATTCGATGGCCTGTTTTTCCTGTTCCGGAAATGTACTTAAATTATTGTTGCGCGCAATTTGTAATACCAGCGCGGCATGAATGGTATGAACGCCTTGCAGGTGACCAGCTTCGCCGAATGAGCCGCGCACTTCATCGCCCCCGTCGTTGTAATAAGCACCCACCAAATGTTGCAGACCTTCTGATATCTGGCTTTGATAAGCGCCAGGATAGGCATCGTAGGCATCCAGCAAAGCTGTCAGTGCAAAACAAGTCGGCATCAGTGCATCGGGCTTACCTCGGGCGTAACTCCAGCCTTTTGTATTTTCATTTCTGCGTGCAAGCAGCCATATCAGCGCCAATTGCACCGGGCCTTCGTCAATCCCCTTGCCGGCTTTGATGAGCGCCTGAATCGCATAGCAAGTACGCACCAAGTCAGGAATATCGATGGTTTTACCATCATCCGTGGTTAATTCCCGTGCCCACGAACCGGCATCTTGGCCATCCACTGTTTGATGCTTCAGAAGAAAATCAACCGCGCCGCGGATCGAGCTAGTGCCCGCATGACAAATCCCGCTATCGATCAGAGCGATCATTGCTTCGGCGGTATTGAGTACATTGATATGACTGCCGCGACGCTCGCCCCATCCCTTCGATTCACTATCCTGCTGCTGTTCCAGCCATCGACCCGCATTTTTGATAATTTCAGTGATCTGAGTCATGCAATCTCCCCTCCTAAATTTTTTACCGCCAGAACCGGCACAATGACCGCTCGAATGATGCTAAAAAATTAATCTGCAGTATGGCAGGATGTGCCAATGCTGGGAAGTGCCTCACTCGAGGGTTGATTTGTTTACAGGAAGTGAAATATTTGCAAGATTCAACTGGATACCTTTCCGAAGACCAATACGGTCAATGGAATCCGTGAACGGCTTTATGTCCAGAGCTTACAAGCAAAAGGTTTGAGGTGGTTGGTACATTGTATAGATGCGTCTGGAATTATTGTCCCAGAACATAATGCTGATATTCGCAATTCCCCACATGAATATCCCTTAGTTGAGAATCTTCGACGCCGCCCTCAAAATAGGCGACAAATACCCGCATGGTTTCTTCATGCGCGACTATAAGCAGGGTTTTATCCTGCTGCGCTTTTAACCAGTCGATAAAGCGCAAAACACGCAGCTTGTGATCCAGCAAAGACTCACCGCCATTCACGCGCGCCCGGAGCGGATTATGGCTGATCGCTGCAAAATAATCCGATACCGGTTTGCCCTCAAATCCCGAACGGATGTCGGCAAGATCCGCATGCACCACAATCGGCGCGGCGTGATACCGGTTCACGATCTCCGCCGTTTGACGCGTGCGCGGCAGAGGTGAAACGATGATGCGCTCAAATACCTCATTGCGCAGCGCCAACGCTGCCGATTGCGCCTGCGCTATGCCTGCCTCCGTTAAATAAACATCCCGGCTGGGGTCGTCGTTACACAGACCAAGGTCGTTATAGTTCGAGCGCCCATGGCGCATACAATAGATGTTCATGTATATGTTGAGCAGAATTTAAGAAGCTTACAGTGCATTACACGATACGATTCCTTGGCTAGTTGATTACCAATTTTCACTAAATTGATCTTTATTGGTGATTTGATATCTCCATAATTCATTTGCCAATTTCTAATTGACACGTCACACTTTCAATCATATAGTCAACAACACGATTAAACAAGCGATTAAAAATGATTACAGCCAATGATCTAAAAACGAAAGGAATTGCCTGCCTGGAAGAAAGCTTGGCGGATAAAACGGAAGACATCATCACTGTGCGCGGCAAAGAATGTTTTGTCGTGATGAAAATCGAGCAATATCATTATCTGCGTGAGATGGAATTGGAAGCAGCGCTTTACGAAGCAAAACAAGACATGGCATCCGGTCAATTCAGCAAAGATACGATCGATCAACATGTCGATGACCTGTTTTCTAAATGAGCCACACGCTCATCTTCACCGACAGTTACAAAAAACGCGCCCGACGCTTTGCACAAAAACACCCGGATTTAAAGGAACCTTATCGCAAGACCTTGCAATTACTGGCCTTTAATCCTTACCACCCTTCCCTGAGAATTCACCCGCTAAAAGGCAAATTGTCAGCGTTACATTCAGTATCGATTAATCTCAGTTACCGCATTACGCTTGAAATACTGATTACTGAAAAAGAAATCATTCTGGTTAATGTGGGGAGTCATGAGGATGTGTATCAGACGGGGTAGGCGCGCTACTTTGCGCCACCACAAGATTTTTAATGCGCGGCCATTATGGCTTTCCTACCCAATCCAAATGCTAGCCGCACTAAAATACACTTCGACAGGCGGCGATTCCAACTGCGTTCTCAGGGAGCAGGGCAATCGATCAGGCGTATCCAGTGCCTATAGCAGAATTGCGTATCGAGCAGCAATCGCATTGTTAGCGATTCTCAGAGGATGGTTCGATGGCTCCATTCTGAAATTGCATCACCACATTCTCGGGTAATGCCGCATCGAAATCTTCCGGAACATTCAATTGCCCCTTGAATATACCCAGGCTTCGAGAGGAAGGTAAGCTGTGCAATGGCACTAATTTAGCAATGGGTTTCCCCGCTTTAGCGATGATGATTTCCTCACCGGCTGCAGCTTTCTCAATAAATCGGGACAAATGGGTTTGTGCTTCATGGATGTTGATGGTAAGCATATTGGTATTTTCTTATCACTTGGATTAACTGGACTACGTTTAGTCAAGTCAGTTCATTAGGTCAAAATCTCTAAATAAGACATAAATCCACTGCCGCATATTCAGTAGCAAAACGATACAATGCGGTTTTTCTCTCGTTAGCCAACGAATAAGAAAGGGGAATATCCATGAAAATCGATATTGATCAATTGAATGAATCAGAACTCATTGATCTCAACAGACGAATCGTTGAACGACTTCGCTTTCTCCGCC
This sequence comes from Nitrosomonas sp. Is79A3, assembly GCF_000219585.1. Taxonomy (NCBI): domain Bacteria; kingdom Pseudomonadati; phylum Pseudomonadota; class Betaproteobacteria; order Nitrosomonadales; family Nitrosomonadaceae; genus Nitrosomonas; species Nitrosomonas sp. Is79A3. Next base: position 3,618,793 of record NC_015731.1, read on the forward strand.
AAATGCGAGCTCACACAAGCATGCTTGCATTCTCAATTGGTGACAAAGTTTGTTTCGAGCCTGACAATGAACCTCCGGTATTCGGAATCATTACGCGCTACAACAAAAAAACTGTCTCCATCCTGGCAGAGGATGGTAATAAATGGACCGTATCGCCACAACTTCTGCGTAGAATCACTGACATCTCTTAATCTGAGCAAGCTGAATATGATTACAACCAACGATCTAAAGACCAAAGAGATTGTGTGCCTGCAAGAAAATCTGGCGGATAAGACGGAAGACATCATCACCGTGCGCAGCAAGGGATGTTTTGTCGTCATGAAAAATAAGCAAAGCGCATTACCGGCACACTGTATTGTGTGAGTCAAAATCGGGGCAATGCGCTACGCTTATTAACGCCCTACATCTCTGTACGTTTTTACGCCTGGTCAAGATTCGGCCTTATCGGCACGTTCTGCCGCCAGAAGTTCTAGGTGCAAAGACGATTCTTCCAACAATTGTTTGCTTTGAAAAAGCATGGCTTTTATCTTTTCTTGCTGTGCCTGGTTTAGACGCTGGTATCGGAACGTCTCTATCGCAAGGAAGTGAATGACATCAAGAACATCCATCGATATTCGTGGCAATCCATGCAACTCTATCGACCAACTGCCCGGAATATAATGCTCGAAACTGTTTCTCAGTGTTTCTTTTAATCGCCTGATGGAATCCACTTGACTCTCAGAGAGATTCAGCGGTAACCCACCGTGAAGTGTTCCCATCCAGTTAGCATCCTGGCAGCTTTCCAAGGCTTCATCGAGCGTAATTAGTCGCTCATGACCTTTCTTTGTAATCTTCACGACCGACTGATAATCAGAATCTTTACAAGCAGCGATAGCGAAACCATACAGAGCCCCGTGTAATGACAACACCACCCATTTCCAGGCGTTTTCGTCGGTCATTGCCTGACCGATAAACTCGCCCGCCCTCTCCAGATAATCTAAAGCATTCGTCTCTTCGGTGAACCGTAAATATTTATCTGTAAAGTGCTGCTTCGTCAATTGGTTCTCTTGCCTAACGAATTAGATTTCTGAAATGACGTGATAGCTTACGTCAAAAATAACATCCATCATTACTAAATTCATTATTTCTCCTTATTCCTTAGGATAATACGTCGATTTAGATTTCATCCTATCAAACTTTGTTACCCCGGCTTCCCATCCACCCGCTGCCGCCAGTAAATCGGCGCATACTTAGCCGCCCAAAATACAAAACAGCACAGCCAAGCAAGTCCTGCAGCCACATACAAAATCGGCGCGATCATCGGCACGATATCCGCCAATATTCTCAGTACTGTAGCCGCTTGAAAACTTAAGAACAGAATCCAGGTAATGTGATCCAGTTCCAGTGGACGCCCCGAGTGCCCGAGCGTGACGCGTGACGCCATCGCCAGAATCATGCTGGCAAAATAGCCAATCGCCAGTGCGTGCAAGGGCGCCAGGCCGAGCAACATGCTGCCGGACAGCATATACACCAGGCTTTGCACCGCGTACAGCGTCATGGCTACACCCAGCCAAGCGAATGAAACATGCAATACCGCCAGCAAACTCACGCGGAAGCTGCGCAGGAATCCCCAGCGGTACGATAAATAGAATGCACAGCCCGCCAGCGGAAAATCAACAATCCATAGATAAGCTGGCATATCCAGCGATTGCAGGCAGCCATGCGCGCCAATACAAGCCAGCATTAACCAGAGCATCCAGTAGGGTCTGATCAATACGTAGTTGTCCAATACCCGGCTGGAGAAAAATGGAATCATGCGGTGCGAAACGGTCAGCACGATCGGCAACAGAAAAAACCAGATGCCCGCATGGCGCGCAAAATCCAGTGCAGCCGGGCTTTCGGTGACCAGCCACAACAAATACGCAGCCATACCCAGCCAACCCATGAGTAGCGCGGCACTGATTACGCGCGCATGGCGTTTATCCTGAGCAGGCGCGGTGCCCAACAGGATGCGGAATAACACATAAACCGCAACGCCCCATCCGGCCAGCATGAATTCTACGCCCATGATGAGGATTACTTTGTGCGTCAATAGCCCGGCATAAAACAACACAACACCGATCGCCATCAAGCAACAGGTGGCCATGTACTCACTCGTTTTTACTTTGTCACCGTTCATCCAATTGGGATACGTGGTAAACAAAAAACCAAAAATAAAGAACGGGAAAAACCCATAGACCATCAGGAAAGCATGCGCCCAGGTCGGAGCGATGCTCCAAACTGTAGCGGATCCCATTAGGGCATAGCGCCCGGTCAGATCAAACACCCACCAAAGCAGTGTCAGCACGCCTTGCAGCGCGCCGGCAAGAAACAAGCTGCGATGCGGCGCAGCCGAAATATGATCGCGAACGGTCAATGGTATGGTCATTCAAGCTCCTTATGGGCACTTCTATAAATCCAAATTTCGTCACAACACTTTGTTGCTCACAAAAAATGTTTCCTTACATATCAATTATATGCTGCGTCACCATTTTTTGCTCGCGCCTCGTTTTGTTTGGAACTTTGAATTTTTAGAAGTGCCCTTATGAAATATGCATTTCTTCATAGTTCTAACTATCTCTTTAATTATCCAGATCAATTATTTCTCTTAAACCGGGTTATTTGCTATGATGCATGTCCTGCTTTGCGCAACGAATCTTCATGCTCAATATTGATCTGCATTGTCATTCCACAATTTCTGATGGTTTATTAACACCCGTTCAACTGGTCGAACGCGCCGCGCTACGTGGTGTTGAAACGCTGGCTTTGACCGATCATGACGACATCGCCGGGTTGGCAGAAGCGCGCCAGACAGCCGCTGCGAAAAATATCACATTTATAAACGGCGTGGAAATATCCGTCAGTTGGCGCGGCCGTACCTTGCACATTGTCGGACTGGACATTGATCCAGAGTATACGCCACTCATCGAAGGTCTGACCGCTATCCGCGCAGGCCGTTCGCAACGTGCCGCAAATATCGCTGCGGAACTCGAAAAAATCGGTATCCACGGCAGCCTGGAAGGCGCTTATGCCCACGTGGGCGAACGGCGTTTGATCGGACGCACACACTTTGCCCGTTTCCTGGTTGAGCAAGGCTATGCCAAAGACGTAAAATCCGTATTTAAAAAATATCTGGTGAAAGGCAAGCCGGGATATACTCCGCACGAATGGGCGGCGCTCAGTGATGCGGTAAGCTGGATCTGCGGCAGCGGGGGGTGTGCAATCATTGCGCATCCGGGACGCTATGATTTGGGCAAAAATGTACTCAATGATTTACTCGATGAATTTTGTACGCTGGGCGGATCGGCCATTGAGGTGGTCACGTCGAGTCACACGCCGGAGCAGGTTCGTCACTTTGCGCAACATGCGCAAAACAAGAATCTGATGGCTTCATGCGGCTCTGATTTTCATGGTCCGGGAGAAAGCTTTCACGACCTGGGGCAATTACCCGAATTTCCGCAGGGATGCACACCCATCTGGCATCACTGGAAAAACACAATGGCAGCCGAACTTGTATAACAATTGTTGATAAACTGATAACACTCATTTAATCCAGATACAGTCCTTACTGTGGCCCAATTTTTTTCTATTCACACCGACACACCGCATTTACGCCTGATCAAACAGGCCGTCGCAATCGTTCGCAGTGGCGGAATCATCGTTTACCCCACGGATTCCTGCTATGCCCTGGGTTGTCACCTCGGTGATAAAAACGCGATGGCGCGTATCCGCACTATCCGGCAAGTGGATGAGCGCCATCATTTCACGCTGGTGTGCCGGGATCTGGCGGAAATTTCAACCTACGCAAAAGTCGATAACAGTCAGTACCGGTTACTCAAAGCCACGACACCCGGCAGCTACACGTTTATTTTACAGGCAACGCGGGAAGTCCCACGCCGCATGCAACATCCCAAACGCAATACCATCGGCCTGCGCATTCCTGACCATCCGGTTGTTCTGGCGCTGCTGGAAGAACTCGGCGAACCATTACTCAGTTCTACGTTAATATTACCGGAAGACGAATTTCCGCTGAATGATGCGGAAGAAATCCGCGAACGCCTGGAGCATCAGGTTGAACTGATTATGGATGCCGGTTCCTGCGGAATAGAAATGACCACCGTGATTGATTTGACGACTGATGTGCCCGAATTGATCCGGCAAGGTAAAGGCGGTCTCGAACCCTTTGGATTCAGTCATGGATGAAATTATTCAAGGCATCGCCATTTATGCCTTACCGGTCATTTTTGCCATCACCATGCACGAAGCGGCGCATGGTTATATTGCCAAACATTTTGGTGACTTCACTGCCTTTAATGAAGGACGCATCAGCCTCAACCCGATCCGGCATATTGACCTCATCGGCACGATTCTGGTACCGCTGACGTTATTCGTTCTCAGCAAGATGACGGTCGGCGCGGGATTCTTATTTGGCTGGGCCAAACCGGTGCCGGTTAATTTTTCCAACTTGCGCCAGCCGAAACGCGACATGCTGTGGGTAGCTGCAGCAGGCCCTGGTGCCAATCTGTTGATGGCGATTTTTTGGGCTTTGATGATCAAATTAGCCATCGCCATGCCGGAAAGCGGTTTCGCAAGACCGTTGGCGCTAATGGGAATCGCAGGGATCGAAATCAATGTCATCCTGATGGTGCTCAACCTGCTGCCACTTCCGCCTTTGGACGGCGGCCGCATGGCCATCAGTCTATTGCCACACCGCTTAGCTTACCCGTTTTCACGGATCGAACCTTACGGCCTTATCATATTATTGGGATTGCTATTCAGTGGCGTGCTGGGTGCTGTGATCGGGCCAGTGATTACTTGGGCCAAGATAATTATTGTGTCAATTTTTGGGTTATATATCTAACAACGTTTTACATTTAGGATATCAAAATGTTTGCTGATCGTGTTTTATCAGGCATGCGCCCCACCGGCAGCCTGCATTTAGGTCATTATCATGGCGTATTAAAAAATTGGGTGAAATTGCAGCAGCAATATGAATGCCTGTTTTTTGTCGCGGATTGGCATGCTTTAACCACCCATTACGATACGCCGGAAATTATCGAACAGAATGTCTGGGATATGGTGATTGATTGGCTGGCTGCGGGTGTCGATCCCTCTCAGGCGATTTTATTCATTCAGTCCAAAGTCCCTGCACACGCCGAACTGTATTTATTGCTGTCAATGATGACACCGCTCGGCTGGCTGGAACGCGTACCCACCTATAAAGACCAGCAGGAAAAATTGTCTGAGAAAGATCTCAGCACCTATGGTTTTCTTGGCTATCCGCTGCTGCAAAGCGCGGATATCCTGATTTACCGCGCCAATCTGGTTCCTGTCGGGGAAGATCAAGCGCCGCATCTGGAATTTACACGCGAAATTTCACGCCGCTTCAATCATATTTATGGCAAAGAGCCCGGTTTTGAAGAAAAAGCCGAATTAGCCATCAAGAAGCTGGGTTCAAAGAAATCAAAATTGTATACCGAGCTACGTAATCTGTATCAAGAACAGGGCGATGAACATGCGCTGGAAGAAGCCAGGTCGTTACTGAATGAGCAACAGAATCTCAGTCTGGGTGACCGGGAACGCTTATTTGGTTATCTGGAAGGCGGCGGCAAAATGATTCTGACCGAACCCGAAACGCTGCTCACCGACGCCTCCAGAATGCCCGGCCTGGATGGTCAGAAAATGTCCAAATCCTATAACAACACCATCAGCCTGCGCGAAGACCCGGAAAGCATCCGGAAAAAAGTCCGCACCATGCCGACAGATCCGGCACGGGTGCGGCGTAGTGATCCCGGCGATCCTGCCAGGTGCCCGGTATGGCAATTCCATTTGGTTTATTCCGACGACAATACCCGTGAATGGGTGCAGCGCGGTTGCAAGAATGCGGAAATTGGCTGCCTGGATTGCAAATCGCCCATCATCGACAAGATTCTGGCTGAACAGGCGCCGATGTACGAGCGCATTATGAAGTACGAAGAAGATCCCACCCTGGTGCGCAACATCATTGCGGATGGTTGTGAGAAAGCCAACAAACTGGCCGAAGAGACCATGCGTGACATCCGCGAAGCCATGGGACTCAGTTATTCCTGATTGACCACGCAACACCGGGCAATTGAATCGATCACCCAATAAGCAACAGGGGGCAGCAGTGAATTCCGTTATTGATTCTGCTGATACGACGCAGCCTATAGCCAAAATCTGCGGCGAACCATTACTGGAAATTCCGCAGGATTTGTATATACCGCCCGACGCACTCGAGATTTTCCTGGATACCTTCCAGGGTCCGCTGGACTTGCTGTTATATCTGATCCGCAAACATAATCTGGAGATTCTGGATATTCCGATGGCCGAACTCACCCTGCAATATATGGCCTACGTTGAAATGATGCGTGTTGATCAACTGGAACTGGCAGCGGAATATCTGCTCATGACCGCGTTGCTGATTGAAATCAAATCACGCATGCTATTGCCCAATCCAAAGACTGAAGCAGAACAAGAACATGATCCGCGTGCCGAGCTGGTAAGGCGTTTACTCGAATACGAGCAAATGAAAAAAGCCGCATTACGCCTCAATGAATTGCCGCAAGTTGAGCGTGACTTTAGCATCATTCAGGTGTGGATCGAACAAAATACCGTCGAACGATTACCCAGTATCCACATGGATGATTTGTACCATGCCTGGGTCGCCATTCTGGCGCGCGCCAAAGTCAATCGCCATCATCAAATCAAACGTGAAACCCTTTCCGTGCGTGCCTATATGAGTCAGGTTCTGCGCGATCTGCGCGGGCACAAACAGGTTGAGTTCTATGACTTGTTCAGCCCTTCAGCGACAGTTGCCGAAGTTGTCGTCACTTTTCTGGCGATCCTGGAACTGGCTAAGGAATTGTTGCTGGAAATTTCTCAGGCTAAAGATTCCGGAATTATTTATGTCTGCGCCATTGATGCCACTTCACCAGCCTGACCCATTGGATTCGCTGAGTCCTGCAAAAACCAGGCACATTCTGGAAGCGGCATTGCTGGCGGCACAAGATCCTTTGCCCATCAGTGAATTAAGAAAGTTATTCAATAATGAATTAAGCGCTGCGGTGCTCTCCACATTACTGGAAGAAATCCGCGAGAAATGGAGCGACAGCGGCGTTGAACTGGTCACGGTAGCTAGCGGCTGGCGGTTTCAGACCAAAGCGGACATGCAACCGTATCTGGATCGGTTAACCCCGCAAAAAGCACCGCGTTATTCACGCGCGGTTCTGGAAACCCTCGCCATCATTGCCTATCGCCAGCCCGTTACGCGCGGTGATATTGAAGAAATCCGCGGTGTGGGTGTTTCCAGTTCGGTGCTCAGAACACTCATTGCGCGTGGCTGGATTGAAGCTGTCGGACATCGTAACGTACCCGGAAAACCGGAATTGTTTGCCACGACACAGCATTTTCTGAATGATCTGAATCTGCGCTCGCTAGAAGAACTTCCACCACTGGAAGAGATGAAATCCTTGATTGAATCCAGCGACAAGAACCAGGACCTGCCTTTTGAAGAACCAGAAGAATCCGGTCATTGAGATTTTGCCGCCCGCTGCACTTCGAGTAGCGCAGGGGTAAGGTGGGGCGCAATCACTTGCAGCAATTGCCCGAATATTTTTGGATTGCCTGCAATAATTTGCCCGCTTTCCAATTGTGTCTCATTGCCTTCCAGGTCGCCGACCAATCCACCCGCTTCGGTAATCAGCAGACAACCGGCGGCCATATCCCATGGCGCCAAGCCAATTTCCCAAAAACCATCATAACGTCCGTTCGCCACATAGGCCAAATCCAGCGCAGCAGAACCCGGTCGGCGGATCCCCGCGGTGCGTGGAATAATATCCTTGAACATGGCAATATACGCATCCAGGTGCGTCAAATCACGAAACGGAATGCCCGTACCAATCAAACAATCCTCAAGCCGGGTACGTTTACTGACACGAATCCGGCGATCATTCAGAAAGGCACCGCCGCCCCGGGTAGCCGTAAATAGTTCATTATTGGTAGGATCGTAAACCACCGCATGACTGAGCACACCTTTATGCTTGACTGCAATGGAAACCGAATATTTGGGAAATCCATGTAGAAAATTTGTCGTGCCATCGAGTGGATCAATAATCCACTGATATTCTGAATTTTTTTCATCGCCCCGGCGACCACTCTCTTCCGCCAGAATCGCGTGATCGGGATACGCTGCTAACAAAACTTTGATAATGGCGTCTTCAGCCGCGCCATCCACTTCACTCACATAATCACTGTGTGATTTTTTCGATACATTGAGCAAATCCAAGTTTTGTGAAGCCTGATTAATAATACTACCGGCACGGCGTGCGGCTTTCACCGCGATGGTTAGCATTGGATGCATATTTTTGATTCAGAATTTAACAGAGAGAAGCGCGATTCTAATATGAATCCACCTTGCACGCTTGATTTTATAGATTTGCAGAAATCGGCCGCGATCAAGGCACTGTTTGCAACGCTGCAAGAATGTGCCGGAAAATTAAAAACCCGCATTTCGATATCGAAATGCGGGTTTTTTAAGAACGTAAGTTACCCTAGATAATTTCTTAGGTATTCTTTAGCCCTGCATGCGACGGCGAGTTGAAAAACCAATCAAACCAAGACCAGCCAGCAACATGGCATAGGTTTCTGGTTCTGGCACTGCACTAATTGCAACCGAGTATTGTCCAACAGAGGCCGCGTCACCGAGATAGCCGCTAATGTCTAAATGATACTGTCCATCAGGCAACAAGCCAAACGGAGTGGTTACATTATTACCTGAAAATGTTGTAAGCAAAGTAGTGCCATTGGGATGAACATTATCCCATACCTCAACAGTCAAGCCCGTGATCTCACTCACATTAACACCGTTTAAGGTCAGCAAAAGAGTGCTTGCGGAACCAAACGGCAAGTTCGCTCCAGAAATAGTAAAATCTGCGTATTCTTCAAAGAATGATGAGGAAGAACCGCTTACAATTGCAGCGAGTACCGTAGGAGTCGAACTAATCACACCCATTTGATAAGCGTTTGCTTGCGAACCATCGCCAGGTAAATTAGCAATTCCTGCATGAGCAACGCTACTTGCCATCAATACGACGGCTGCCACCAAATTTAATTTATAGCTATTTTTCATTTAAATTCTCCAAAGTGAGTTTACAAAAACTTATTAAATTACCATCATAATAAAAGAGCTTAGGCGAGGCGCCTATTCGTTAATAACTACAGTCTTGTCGATCCGGTCATTAAATAGATTGATAGAAATATCAATAATTACCTATTTATAACGTGATAAGTCACATTATTTGATTGACGAATTTATAAGAAAACTTACAGCTCAATAACAGATAGATAATACCCCCCTCACTACTATGAGGGATTGGAAATTATGCCTATAAAACAACTTTATTGATATAAGCATTTTGCTTATTTTTTAAAAAACTTTGCATTAAATTACTCTCTAAAATTCCTATTTTTATCCAGCCTATCTTTATCGAATTGCATTAAGGAATAGAAACACATTCATGGTGTATCTAGCCGTTTAGGCAGAGTTGAGAAAACAGGCCGCATAGACCCATAACCGGCTCAATAGCATTCCGCTGTTCTGAATTTCTGCCTATTTCTGAAAAGAATAGCAAGTATGCCCATCACACGATCATGGCACCCGGATCAAAGCTGAAGCAATCATATCAGCATATCTACAGGCAAAGCTTTTTTGAGGTTCTGTTATTACCTACCTGGATAATTAAAACGATAGCTATATCCATCTCTTTTCATTACTTAGCAATCTGCAACCGCTGAATAGAATAGCAGCAACGCAAGTATTTCTGTCTTTTGCTGTATTCATATTAACCAAGCTTCCAGAATCTGTATGATCGATAGGTCACCTCATAAAATACGTGTGCTCGTAGCAGAAAGCTTTGAGCTTGTTCGCATGGGCTTGCGCGCTTTATTTAATAGTCATTCTTCAGTACTCTTGGTTGCAGACACCAATTCTATCGAAAACTTATTCAAGCTAGCGATACAGCATAACCCAGATGTAATTCTTATTGATTTGCAGTTAAGTGGTGACGATTATGCCGAACATATTTCCAAATTGCTGCATGTTTGCCCGCAAAGTAAGATTCTGGCTTTATCACAGCACGATAGCGAGCATACTTATTTGCAAACATTTCATTCCGGAGCATCAGGCATTATCAGTAAATATGAATCCTCTAGATTGTTATTGAAAGCTATCTATGCAATCCACGCGGGACAGAGCATGTTTGATCGCCACCTCACCAAACTGGCGCAGCAAACTCGACCCAACCCCAATCTATCAGCAGAAATACAAACCAAAGACATAACATTGCAGCAAGTAAAATTGAGTAATTGCGAACGCCGCATTGCTTGTTTAGCATGCAAAGGTTTATCGGCTAAAGAAATAAGTTTACAACTGATTGTGACCGAAAAAACGGTACGCAATAAACTATCCGCAGTCTATAAAAAAATAGGGGTTAAGAAACAAATTGAGTTATGTTTGAAAGCGCCCCTATATGACTATTTCAAATAATCCTACATGATCGGGATATTTTGTCAGATAATTACCCCAAAATAGGTATGTTTCCGGGACAAATGACATCTATTTGTCATAAAGTATATTTGATATAATATTTCTCCACTAAATTAAATAGATAGCGATAATAAATCGTTGCAATCTATTTACCGCGAAAGGAATCTCTACAGAAATATTTGATCGCCAGTGCACAGAGAGATCTCATGTTAATGGCTCAAGATAAATACAACTAAAACATGATTGAGCAATCTCATACTAAAATACGCGTATTGGTAGCTGAAAGTTTTGAGCTTGTGCGCTTGGGCTTGCATTCGTTGTTTGAAAATCATTCTACAATTCGCTTGGTTGCAGAAACCGGTTGTATAGAAGATTTATTCAATTTGGTTGTGCAACATAAACCTGATGTGGTCATTATTGATCTGCAATTGAACAATGGTCACTGCGTCGAACATATCTCCAGATTGCTGCATACCAGCCCGCAAACTAAAGTGCTGGCTTTCTCTCATCACAATAGCGAACAAACCTATCTGCAAACATTTCGTTCAGGAGCAGTGGGTATTATCAGCAAACATCACTCCTCTGAACTGCTATTAAAAGCCATCTATGCAATTCACGCAGGTCAAATCTGGTTTGACCGCAATATTACCAAGTTGCTATGGCAAGCGCAATTTGCTCCCAATCCATCAACTGACTTACAAACTGATTCCGGAACATTACATAAACCCAAATTGAGCGATGGTGAACGTCACATTGCTTATCTCGCATGCAAGGGCTTATCGGCCAAAGAAATAAGCCTGCAATTATTTGTCACGGAAAAAACCGTACGCAACCAACTCTCTGTAATTTATAGAAAAATAGGGGTTAAGAAACAAATTGAATTATGCTTGAAAGCACCTCAGTATGATTACTTCAAGGAATCCTACCTATCCGGGACATTTTATCCGCAAGATCCAGAAAAATAGCAGCATCTTAGGGACAAATGACATCTATTTATCGTTAAATAGTTTTGATAAGATCCCACGGATCACTAAAGTAAATAAATAGCAATTATTCGGTAGCTGCAATCTATTTGCCAAGTTGTGAGCCTCAAGAAAATCGTAAGCATCTAAAGCCAATAGCCTTATTAATATGCCGGGGGACGTTTTCCCTAAGCGATTCTCTTGATACGAACTTTTTCACATAAGGAGGATTATTAGAATGTCTTTTCAACCCAATCAACCCTGTTGCGCCACGGAGTTCACAGAGAATTCCACTGCCGCACCACCTATGCCGCATCAACCACTGTTAAGAAAAATTACTTTCCTCTTCATACTCATACTGGCAATGTCTTTTGCAATCATTGAAAAGAGTTTTGCAGCAGAACATATTATTCAAATGACGGCGGAAGAAACTAAGGACGATGGTTTTGGTAATAAGCTGCTGGCTTACAAAATGTTGAGTCATACGGTTGATGGCGTGAATATTACACGTCGATATAGTCCTAATGATCAACCACCTGTTGCTACAATTCCCGGGCCAACAATCGTATTGACAGAAGGTGATACGGTTAAACTGACTCTTTTAAATGCAATTCCAGGCGATCCTCCTGCTGCAGGACTTAGCAAGCAAGTCAGCGTGCATGTACATGGTGTTCATTACAACATACTCAGTGATGGCACACTCAAGGTAATCAATCGGCACCTTGATGAGGGAGCGGGTGTTGGGCCGGAAGATACTTTTGTAACCTATGAGTACGAATGGAATGTTGCTCGCGGAACTGCAGGAACGTGGCCTTATCATGACCATAATTTCGAGAGTCATAACGGGTCTGAAAATAGAGGGCTGTTTGGCGCAGTTATTGTCAACCCGGCAGCCAGTCCTATTCCTTATACGTTTGCTAAAGAGTATGTGCTCTATCTCGGTGATGATGCTTTCTGGGGAATGGAAATTAATGGCATCAGCAAAAAACAATCGAAACATGGGGTCAATCCATCACTGTCCGCTGCAAAAGACACTTATGTCAGATTTCATCTGATCGCAATGGGCACTGATATCCATAAATTTGTACTGAATGGTTATCAGTGGTTCGATCCGGGAACACATCACCTTATCGATCAGATTGCAATTGGGCCTCTTGAGAAACATGTATTTATTATCAAAGCAAATGGAAGCACACAGTATATGGATAATAATTTCTCAAATAAATTACTGGGCATGATCGGTAGCTTCAATGTCCATTAAACAAGCGAATAAGCAGATAGAAGATAAGGATGACAACATGAACAAAAAGATTTTTGGATTAAAAAATCCAACCTTGATGCTGACAGTTTTTATACTGTTTGCCGTCACACTTCTGGCATCACCCATGGCGCTGGCAGCGGTACAGAATTTTTCCATCGCAGCTAACACGCTACCGAATGGTCAATTGGGTTACGCCTTGGCTGACAGTGCTGCAGAAGCTGTTATTCCTGGCCCGGCCTTGTTTGTAAAAGAAGGAGATTTGGTCAAAGTAACACTCACCAATAACACCGCGTTTGAGGTGGGCTTCAATGTACCTGGTCTAATTAATACGAATACTGCGAAAGCAAAACCGGGACAGACGCAAAATTACACTGTGCTGGCGAAAAAAGCTGGGACTTATGTATATCACGGTAATGGAAAAGAGCTTCTCGGTCTATTTGGCGCACTTGTCGTCGATAAAGCAAGTGATCCGATCGGCAGCTATGTGAATGAGGATGGCAGTATTACCCCTGTTACTCAAGGCGATCTGAATAAACAATTTGTTTTATTTATGGTTGGCTCAACTTTCTGGGGCACCGAGATATCCGGGGGTGGAGCACAACAAAAACCGCTCTGGGCTAATCCAAATCTGGGAGCCGTTGAGAACGATATTGTCCGTTTTCACATTCTGTCGGTAGGCCCAGGACATACCTTCCATCTGCACGCGCATCGCTGGCTTAAAACAGGAACAAACACTGTAATTGATACCAAATTACTGGCAGATGGTTCAGACAGCCATACATTTACGATTAAAGCTGGCAGTGGTGTCGGTGCCGGCGATTGGCAATATCATTGTCACTTGTTTTCACATATGGAAGCAGGAATGCACGGCAGTTTCAAAGTTGACCCGGTGGGCGGTGACGGCGCCAGTGTGGTAGGCGCGTCCCCATATGGCAATATTTTACTGGGTACACGACCAGAAGAACCTGGCCTGGTCACTTTTGAAATTACCGATGTGCCGGGGAGCTGGTTCAGAAGCGCACGGGGTGATGCGATCGTTGGGCTGGGTTTGGACATTAAAACCAAATCATTGGAAGTGATTGCTCCAGGTAGCAGTGTCAATTTTATTATGTCAGATACCAACGCAGTGCACACCATTAGTACTCTGTTATGGCCTACAGGCGCGCATCATATGCCTTTCAATCAAACAGATGCCTATCGGGGAGGCGGGATTGTCAGATTAGATACGCCGGGCCTGTATGTATTCACTTGCAAAATACACCCATACATGTTTGGAGCGGTGATCGTGGATGATCCCACTACAACTGCAACTGATGAAGAAGGGAAAATTACGCCAGCGCTTGATCTAGGCGACAAAGCATCTGATTTTAAGATAGATCTCGTAACAGGAATAACAAACTTGCCTACGAGCAGCGATCTCGCTATTCGTTTACTGAAAACATTTTTTGTTGCAACTTCCCCAGACAATTGGCAGGACTATTCGTCAGGTCTTTGGAATGTAAGATTCCCCACGCTTCCTGTCGCTATTACAGGAGCAACAGCAAAACTATCTGATTTATTAAATGTATATAATGCGCCCCTTTTAACGCCCAAACATCCGGAAAAACCTGGTGTTGGAGAGGTGTGGATTAATACCCAATTCGAGAAAACTGCAGGCAAATACAAACCCGGCACAATTACTGTGGTTAATGCAGCCGATTGGACTGTTAAGCGCAAGATTGCACTGCCCGGAATCAATATGAATAACCCACATAACATGTGGCCTAACAGGGATCAATCCGTTATCTATGCGACACAATGGTTTGATAACAAGCTAACACTGATTAATCGTGAAAATGGTCAATTAATCAAAAACATTCAAGTAGGCTATGCACCCTCTCATGTGATGACTTTACCCTCGACGGATGATCTTACGATTGCTATCAATGGCGAAAATGGTATTTCTGTCATGCCAGCCGGTACAACAACTGTTACTAAAATGATGCCAACACAGGCGCACGGACATACTTCCGCCAGTCCGCACGGTCATTGGGTGAGCGCAGATGGCTCCAAGATCATAACGCCTAATATTAATACCGGTGATGTTGGAATTTATGCTGCCGATGGCGACATACAATCTAGAACGGCGACAGGGCAAGGTGCTCCTGGTGCGCATCCGATTGCTATCGGTATGATGCCTGATTCCAGCAAGATTTATGCAACCAACCTGTTGCATCATTCTTTAAGTGTGCTTGATGGCCATACAGGAGAGTTGATAAAAACTATTAACCTCATCGCTGACTATAATCCTATTACGGGAGAAATAAGTGATCTCAATCATGATGGTGTAACTGCTGTCGGTGTGCTACCCATCCAAACGCCCGTTTCTCCAGATGGCAAGGCTGTTGTCATCGCTGCGACAGGTGGACAGATACTCGTGATTGATACGAAAACTGACAAGATTGTCGCGATGTTTGGTTGCGATCCCGGTTGTCACGGCGCAAATTTTGGCGCTAAGAAAAACGGCGGGTACTATGCTTATGTAACGAGCAAATTCTCTAACCGGCTCACGGTTGTGGATGTAGACCCTAATGGCGATGGCGACTTAAGCGATGCAACCATTGCTGGTTATGTTTCTCTGGTCGACAACGGAAGCAATGCTAAAGACGATACCGTTAGCGGCTTGCCAGGGTTTGGCGGTCAGGGGGTGCTGGCCATACCCAATGTTTATAATGGTTGGGTGCAGAATCTGCCAGAAGAGTGGAAAAGCGATTTGACTACTGCACAGAAGGATCCAGTAGGAGCACATTAGTCAGAAACGTCGGCCACCAGTTTATAAGCTGGTGGCGCCGCTCCTTAAGAAGTCTCTGAATAACTCACCTTTGTCATTCCGAACGTAGTGAGGAATCTTTGGTAATCAACAGTATAGATTTCACTCTAAGCTCGAAATGGCAGTTATTCAGAGATTCCTTAACAAAGCAAAGGAGAGTACGCCACTAGCAGGGCAATCGGGCTAAAAGAGGCTTGAAAACAGAAACAAGATGAGGTATTAGCTTTATCATTTTGATTTCAAATGATAGAGAAACCGATAGCGTCAATTATCCATCACTTTTCAAGCATTGAAGACCCGAGAGTAGACAGGCAAAAGAAACACCAGTTACAGGATATATTTTTTATCGCCTTATGCGCTGTTATCTGTGGGGCGGACAATTGGGTGGCTATTGAAGAATTTGGCAAAGCCAAGATAGACTGGTTCACTAAATTGCTTGGTTTGCAGCATGGGATACCCGCGCATGATACCTTTGGAGATGTTTTTGCAGCGATAGACAATGAACAGTTTGGCGAGTGTTTTTCCAACTGGGTGTCTGACTTAGCCAGTCTGACTGAAGGAGAAGTCATTGCAATTGATGGTAAATGCTTAAGGCGTAGCATTGATAAGGTTTCAAGAAAGGCAGCTATCCATATGGTCAGTGCATGGGCGCAGCACAATAGCCTGGTCTTGGGTCAGGTTAAAGTGGACAATAAATCCAATGAAATTACGGCCATTCCCAAGCTGTTATCGCGACTGAATATTGCAGGAAGTGTGATTACAGTTGATGCCATGGGTTGCCAGAAAAGAATTGCTCAGCAGATTATTCAACAAGGTGGCGATTATGTCTTGAGCCTGAAGGGCAACCAGGGTAACTTACATGAAGATGTTGCCACGTATTTTACCTCGCAGTTATCGCCTGAAGCCGCCATGGTGACTGTTGATGGGGATCATGGACGCATTGAAACACGTACTATCTGTGTGACAGATGAGATCGCATGGTTAAAAGAACGTCATGCTTGGGCAGGACTACAAAGTATCATTGCGGTTACAGCAACAAGAGAATCAGAAAATAGAATCACCGGGGAAACGCGTTATTTCATCAGTAGTCTGAGCGCCAATAATCCGGCTAAACTGGAACATGCTGTTCGCGCTCATTGGGCTATCGAGAACAATTTACATTGGGTGCTTGATATTGCTTTTGATGAAGATAGCAACCGGACACGCAAAGGCCATAGTGCAGCCAATCTTGCCACTATCAGACATATTGCTTTAAACCTGATAAATAAAGAAAAAATATCAAAAGTCGGTGTAAAAATAAAACGATTAAAGGCCGGTTGGAATAATGATTATTTGCTCCGCATTATTGGAGTAATTTAAGGCTATGTAGTAATTAACTGTTGAAATTGTCTTGTTTTCCCAAGTGACATTAGGAAACAAAGGGTTGGTGTAACGTTCTGACCGAGACGGTCAATCATTCTATGCCACCCCAGATAACTTGCAAGATAGCGTGTTGCCACACCATGGAACTTCGCCATCCATTGTCTGAGTCGGCTGCCATAAGCATTAACATTCTGAATGTGGTAAACATCGTTGATAACTCGTTGACCTGCAGCAATGTTGACTGGACGATGAACAATTCTTGCATTCCTGGTGATCTGTCTGTAGGCGGGCATTCCATCTGTGCAGAGAATGACATCTTTGCTTAACAAAGGGATAAGCACTGTTCCGATTTGCTCTGCGCTTGTGTCATGCAGTATACGGTCATCAGTTTCACCATAACGATCGCGCACCACTAGCACAGGTATCTGTTCTTTTGATGTGCCGCGCTTGGCAGCTTTGCCGCCTCGTTTGCGTGCGGCTCTCGGTAAATGATGTTGTCCCTTAAAAGATTCCAGAAAATACATTTCGTCAGCTTCAACAATGCCATTCATTTTGGGAGATTGATGGAGTGCAGGCGTTCGCAAAAAACGGTGACGCCATTTAAAGCTCGTGTTCGTGGTTACTCCGCAGCTGACCGCTGCTTTACGTACACTTACCCTTGAACCATCGCTTGCTCATAATCAAACCATTTGTCTTTGTGGCGTAATCGGGCCAATGCCGTGCCTGTCAGGGCATTAAATGTGTGATTGCAGTGGCGGCATCGGTAGCGTTGTAACTCACTGGCTTTACCCCACCGATACAGCTTTGTTTCCTGACAATAGGGACAAATTCGTTCTTCATTCTGCCCTTGCTCAATCAATTCTATGATCGTATCAGCACCGGCTTTTCTTTCTAATCTTTCTCGAAGCTTGTCTCGCTGACCGCGGCTCATCCTCTCAATCGATTTTATCCAATCTTTGAATTCAGCTGCTTTCATGATGCATAACCCCTCTTTTACATTCCGATGCATATTTGACTAGCAATTCAACAATTAATTGCTACAGAGCCTAATTTAAGCCCGATTGCCCTGACGCCACTAGCAGGCCATTGAAAAATGTTTTCGAGGCAGCCGATGCAAGGCAAAAACAGGCGAAAAAGCGCAGTTTATGCGTGATAAATGAGCATTTTGAGCTTGTTTTTAACACCGCAGCGGCAACGCAGATAGTTTTTCAATGGCCTGCTAGGGATTACCTGATGAAATTATAAAACAACAAGTAATATTTTTGGCTATGTCATCGTTAGTTAGTGGTAATGATGTAACCCAATGAATTTGGAGCAAAATATCAATTATTGTTTTTTTGGCGAATGACTTGTTTATAAATAATAATTTGTGTTTTTTCTCAGCGACCAACAATTAACGATGACATAGCCATATTTTTTGTAAGCGCCTGATTGAAGTTAGGAAAGCTATATCCAGTTCACATTCTCATTGGTCCTACAAAGTACTGTTGTATGGCAACATAAATCCAGCAAAAGGACCATAAAAAAACACCCCACTAAACAAATAGCGAGGTGCCAAGGCTACGTTACGCATACATACTCTTCTGGCTGCGAACGGAACTAAAAAGCGACGATGGAAGCTAGAAAAATTCTAGTTTTGTGTAATTCAGGCTGCTGTTAACACATCACTCTTTATTTTTTTGTATTCAGTATTTAAATATTTTTAGAACCCAATACCAACATAACCGCCAGCAGTCATACCACTCATATTGACGCCATCCGTCTTATTCACTAATTGATAACGGCCATCAATTCCGATAAAAAAGTCTTTATAAATGTTGTAATCGACACCCGCACCAAATTGAATGCCTGGCGCTAAATACGTAATGGATTCAGAAGTTGGGCTCATAACGTGAATTGCTAAACCCGCAGGAATAATCCAAGGCCTAATTTTAGAACCTTCAAAAAATTTGATCTTAGGTGACGCTGTTAGCGTAAATTGACTGACTGTTACATTAAGCGGATTCTGTGGCGCGCCCACTAACATAGTAGGCGCATTAGCTAGTGCATTGCCCTGAACACTGTTGCCGAATTGCTTGTACTCAAACATCAGTTCCGCAAAGACAGTCGTTTTTGGCATAAGCCCCCACATATCCCTAGTCAGACCCCAATCAATGCCTGCACCCACATACCACCCATCTTTACCGGCTTGATCCTGGGCTCCAACAGGCGCAACAACACTTTGTATACTTGAGCCGTTGCGCTGATTCATCGCGTGTGTAAAACCACCGCGGAAGTGCAGCAAACGAGTTTTTTCTGTTATATCTGAACCGATGCGTTGCGTTAATGGATCTACCCGTTCTACCAGCGCTGCTTTCCTCTCTTCAAGACTATTTATTTTCTGTTCTGCCTGGGTAGCAGTTTGTTCTATACTTTTAACCTTTTGCGCAGCCTGAGCGGATTCAGATTTCATTCTTTGCAATTCAACTTGAATGGCTTGTAAACTTTGTTCTAGTTGCTTAATACGCTCAGCAGCTGCATCATGCGCTAATGCATGCGGTGCTGCCATCACAGCAGCCAGAAAAAATGTACCCGCAGTAATACGCGAAGTCAGCTGCACTTTGTCAAAAAGATTTTTCACTTAAGTCTCCTTTATGTACTTTATGTACTCTATTTATTCTATTTATGGATTTGTAATCGGAAGCCGATGGTAAATAAACGCTAAAATAGCAACTTTGATCTATATCAAATTAATATCAATCAGTATCTATTACTTGAAAATTCCATGATCTCCGGCATTAAATCCCGCGCATCGTTTCCACCAGTGGAAAACGCCCTTAGTGAACCCAACGGATTATTGGCCGTTGGCGGAGATCTTTCGCCCCAGCGTTTGCTTGAGGCCTATAGCAGAGGCATCTTCCCCTGGTTTAATGAAGACGACCCAATACTTTGGTGGAGCCCGGATCCGCGAATGGTGTTGTTTCCCAATGAATTAAAGATTTCTCGTTCTTTACGCAAGACACTTAAAAAAGACCACTATCAGATTCATACCGATTCTAGCTTTGCTCAGGTTATGCACGCCTGCGCTGCCCCGCGCAAAGGGCAAGCAGGGACATGGATCCATCCGCAAATGGTTTCTGCTTATACAACACTGCACGAAAAGGGACTGGCGCATTCTGTCGAGACCTGGATGGATGGCGTACTGGTTGGCGGGCTTTACGGCGTATCGTTAGGTAAGATATTTTTTGGCGAATCGATGTTTTCGCTTGTTCCGGATGCATCGAAAATTGCCTTGGTCCATCTGGTAAAGCAATTACAATGCTGGGAGTACGGCTTGATTGATTGTCAGGTTAAGACCAGTCATCTGGCATCTTTGGGTGCACGAGAAATTTCAAGAGTGGAATTCGGTCAAAAACTTAATACATTGATAATAGGGTCCCAACCCGGAAGCAAATGGAACTTTGATCGTGTTTTGATCGAATAGTGAGTGATATCCGTGCTTAAATTTCATACCACCAATCCTTATTCCTGTAGTTATTTACCCGGCAAACTCGCATGCTCTGAGGTTGCCACACCAGAGCACCTGATTGATAACCAGACTTATGGAAAATTGATACAAGCTGGTTTCCGCCGGAGCGGCCTTTATACGTATCGTCCCAGCTGTGCGCATTGCCACGCGTGCCTATCTGTACGCGTTAATGTTAACAACTTTTCCCCCAACCGCACTCAGCGCCGCACTTGGAAACAGCATCAACATTTGACTGCCATACAAAACGCGCTGCACTACAAACCGTCGCATTATGCGCTTTATCAACGGTATCAGATAAAACGCCATGCGGGCGGAGGGATGGATCATGATTGCCGTGAGCAATATCATAATTTTTTATTACAAAGCCATGTAAATTCCAAGCTAATTGAGTTCCATGAAGGCGATCAGTTGCGCATGATCAGCATTGTCGATGTACTGCCTGACGGGCTTTCATCGGTTTATACTTTCTTTGATCCGGATAAGATCCATGCGAGTTTTGGTACCTATAACATCTTATGGCAGATAGAACAATGCCGGAAGCTTGGTTTGACTTATCTGTACCTGGGTTATTGGATCAAAGAAAATCGAAAGATGCGCTATAAAGCTAATTTCCAACCGCTGGAAGTCTTGACGAACGGCCAGTGGCAATTGCTGGACAACAGCAGTTTTTCGTGAAAATTTCTCAAACCGGCATTCGTTCAGGATAAAATTCCGTATGCTCTACACACTCCTTCGCCCGCTGCTTTTTAAACTTGATCCTGAGTCCGCTCATCGCATTACTTTCAGCGCCATCGAACAAGCCAGAAAGCTTGGGCTGCTGAAAAGCACAGCTATTGTCTGTCAGCCGCGTAACGTCATGGGATTGGATTTTCCCAATCCCGTCGGACTTGCCGCGGGATTGGATAAGAATGGTGAATATTTGGATGCGCTTGCTGCGCTGGGATTTGGCTTTCTTGAAATCGGCACAGTGACACCACGACCCCAACCGGGTAATCCGGCCCCGAGAATTTTCCGGGTTCCCGAAGCCAATGCTGTGATCAATCGGTTGGGTTTTAATAATCATGGCGTAGATCGGTTGATAGAAAACATCAAACGCTCGGATTATCAAGGCATATTGGGCATTAACATCGGCAAGAATTTCGATACTCCGCTTGAGCAGGCAGTCGATGATTACCGGATCGGTCTACAAAAAGTATATCGCTATGCCAGTTATGTCACCGTCAATATTTCATCGCCGAACACACAGAATTTGCGGCAATTACAAGCTGCCGATGCGCTGGATCATTTGTTAAGCAAACTAAAATCCGAGCAAATAAAACTCGCACAAATCCATGGGAAATACGTGCCGATGGTGGTAAAAATTGCACCTGATCTTGAGGCGGCGCAAATTGAATCGATCGCTGCGCTACTGATGAAGCATCAAATAGATGGTGTGATCGCAACCAATACGACGATTTCACGGACTGGCATTGAGCACCTGCCGGTAGCGCAAGAAAGCGGCGGGTTGAGCGGCGCTCCACTCACGCAACGCGCCACTGCGGTTATTCATCAACTGCATTGCTTCCTGCAAAGCGCCATCCCGATTATCGGCGTCGGCGGCATTATGTCGGCAGACGCTGCACAAGACAAACTGAAAGCCGGCGCAAGCCTGATACAACTGTATACCGGTCTGATTTATCATGGTCCTGATTTGGTCAAAGAAATAGCACAGTCTGTTTGCGCTGATAAAGCTAAACAGAGTGATTCATTAGCGTAAGAATGAATCAGCAACTCATAGAAAAAATTGATGCCATTTTGCCGCAAACTCAATGCGGAAAATGCGGTTTCCCAGGATGTAAACCCTATGCAGAAGCGATTGTAGCAGGCCGCGCCGATATCAATCAATGTCCACCCGGAGATCAGGAAGGGATTCAAAAATTGGCGGAGATATTGGGTGTACCCCCCAAGCCGCTGAACACCTCTCATGGGTTACCCAAACCCAAAGCGATCGCCTGGATTGATGAACGTATTTGTATCGGCTGTACGTTTTGTATCCAATCTTGTCCGGTCGATGCAATCGTCGGTGCCGCCAAACAAATGCACACAGTGATCGCTGCAGAATGTACCGGGTGCGAATTATGTATTGCCCCCTGCCCGATGGATTGCATCAGTCTGATTCCGGTAACTGGAAAAGGGGATGACGAATTCAGTTTGTCAGCCGATGCAATTAAACAGCAGGCTGCGGATGCTGCACGTTTACGCTATCAATTCAGGTTGCAAAGACTGGCGCGAGAAAAGCAAGCAAATAAAAAACCACTCAAACACAAAATAGCCGAGCAGGCTGAAATCATCAGCGTATCAGCAGAAGCACGCAAACAGGCAATTGTTCAAGCTGCAATGAAGCGGGCAAAAGCCGCGCGATCCCAGACAATTACAAACAATTTGACGAATAAAACCGTATGAACTCAGCTAAGCGCCACGAAATTTTTGCTTGCCTGAAATCAGCAAATCCGCATCCGACTACCGAACTGGAGTACCGCTCACCTTTTGAGCTGCTGATCGCTGTCATTCTTTCGGCACAAGCCACCGATAAAAGCGTTAATCTGGCAACACGAAAATTATTCCCCCAGGCCAACACGCCGGAAAAAATTCTTGCCTTGGGCGAAGCAAGTTTGACAGAATTTATTAAAAGCATCGGATTATATAAAACTAAGGCAAAAAATATTCTGGCAACTTGCCAGTTACTCATGCAGCATCATCGTAGCGAAGTGCCTCGCACGCGCGAGCAACTGGAGAAATTACCTGGTGTCGGGCGTAAAACTGCAAATGTGATCTTGAATACCGCTTTTGGTGAACCAACCATCGCTGTGGATACTCATATTTTCCGGGTTGCTAATCGCACGGGTATTGCACCCGGAAAGAATGTGCTGGAGGTAGAATTAAAACTACTTAAAGTAGTGCCCAAAGAATTCCGTCTGGACGCACACCACTGGCTGATTCTTCACGGCCGGTACGTCTGTAAAGCCAGAAGACCGGAATGTGCTGTATGTACAATTAATCATCTATGCGAATTTAAAGACAAGAAGATTTAACCCCGATCCTACTATGTTCAAACCATCCAGAGAACAGGCGCGCCAATTATTTTTTGATACATGGCGCAAATACCGCCAGCGCGAAATCTTATCCGGTATTGAAACGATTGCATTGGAGGTAATACTGCTGCACCCGGAGTACCATGGCATCCTGGATAATGCCGACAGGTATTTGGATCAGGATTATTTACCCGAAATGGGGGATACCAATCCATTCCTGCATATGAGCATGCACTTGGCGATCAAAGAGCAATTGTCGATTAATCAGCCAATTGGGATTTGTGAGCGATTTGCACGCTTGCAAAGAAATACGGGAAGTGAGCATGCCGCCACACACCAAGTAATGGAGTGTTTAGCAGAAATGATATGGCAAGCGCAACGTAATGAATCCGCGCCTGATGCCGCCATCTATTTTGATTGTTTAGACAAACAATTAAGTTCAACAAACTAATGAAAGGCGGGATAAAACCAACTCTTAGTGGTGTTTATCCCGCTCTTAAATCTGGTACAAATAAATTGTTCTTTTTATTTGTTTGAATTCAGGCTACCGGATTGGCTTGAATAATAAAAAGCCAGATTCTCAATATCCGCTGCGCTCAAACTAGCTGCCATTCCAGCCATAATTGGATCTTTCCGGCTGCCGGATTTGTAATCTTGCAATGCTTTTGCCAAGTAAGTTCTATACTGTCCACCGATTTTGGGGAAATTTGGAGCAGGGCTATTACCATCTGCACCATGACATGAAGCACAAACTTCAGCTGCTTTACTTTTACCTGCTTCAATATCAGCAGCCACTACTTGACTGGAGAGTATCAAGGCTGCACCGCTTAGTGCGGCAATTACATAGTTCTTCATAATTCGTTCCTTGCGTTAATGACTTAATTAATTTTTAGAATAATAAGCAGCAAAATCTTCAATATCTTGTTGAGATAGCGTTTTAGCCAAACCTGTCATCGTAGGATGGCTGCGTGTGCCATTCTTGTAACCTTCTAACGCTTTAACGATATAATCTGCGTGTTGTCCACCAAGTTTTGGAACATGATAAGCGGTTGGAAAAGCTGTTTTATAGCCCGGAATCCCATGACAGCCTTCACACATTGATAACTTTTCTTTTGCAGCTGTTGCGTCTCCAGCCGATTGCGCTACCCCAGAAAATGCTAAAAGCATACCCAAGGCGAGTAATAAATTCATAACTGATTTTTGTTTCATATAAGCCTCCCTCTCTCAAAAGTTGAACTTTAAACGATGTGTTTGATTTGGTCAATGAATAGTGTAAGCATGTCCATGTTGTTTATAAGGAAATGCTGTCATAAGTGCTACGTTTTTGCGGCAGATTTTGATTCTAATTCTTCCCATCTTGCAATGCAGTCTATCAGTTCTTTTTCAATCGTGGCAAAGCGTGCTTGCAGTGCTGTTGCTTCGTCCGGATGGTCACGATAAATAATTGGTTCATTCAAACGCAAGGTAATCTTTGCTTGTTCTTGTTCCAAGCTATCAATTTTACCAGGTAATGCTTCAAGCTCACGCATTTCCTGATAACTAAGTTTTTTAGCGCGCGAAAACCCGGATGATTTAGGAATACTGGCTGGCGTAGTCTCTGATTGCTTCGATAATATTTTCTGCTGACCGATATTATCTTCAAATTGTTTTGCACGTATCCAATCTTCATAACCGCCAATATATTCACACAATTTTCCATTTCCTTCAAATGCAATTACTTGTGTGACGACATTATCAAGAAATTCACGATCATGACTGACCAGAAATAACGTGCCGGTATAGTCTTGCAGCAAGGCTTCCAGTAGCTCGAGGGTTTCAATATCCAGATCATTTGTCGGCTCATCCAATACGAGAACATTGGCAGGGCGCGTAAATAAGCGGGCCAGCAACAGTCGATTACGCTCGCCACCCGAAAGCGATTTGACTGGAGAGCGAGCACGCTGTGGCGCGAACAGGAAATCTTCCAAATAGCTGATGACATGTTTGCGTTTACCGTTAATCTCCACAAACTCGGAGCCCTGGCTGATGGTATCCGTCAGAATCATTTCTTCATCCAACTGTTCACGCATCTGGTCAAAATAGGCGACCGCTAGCTTGGTCCCCCGTTGAATTTCACCGGAGTCCGGCTGTAGTTCACCGAGAATTAATTTTAATAATGTAGATTTTCCAGCGCCATTGGGCCCTAATAGTCCTACGCGATCACCCCGCATAATGCGGCAGGAAAAATCATTGATAATAATTTTATCGCCGTAACTTATACTCACATGCTCCAGTTCGGCGACCAATTTACCTGAGCGTTCGCCCACATCCACATTGATATTGGCTTTACCAATCTTTTCCCGTCTAGCCGCGCGTTCCAAACGTAATGCTTCTAAATTTCGTACCCGGCCTTCATTGCGCGTGCGCCGCGCTTGAATTCCTTTACGTATCCAAACTTCTTCCTGTGCCAAAACCTTATCAAATTTCTGGTTATGGACGGCTTCAATTTCCAGTATTTCTGCTTTTTTTATCTGATAATCAGTAAATTTTCCGGCAAAAGTCGCCAGTTTTCCGCGATCCAGCTCGATAATTCTTGTCGCCACATTATCCAGAAAACGCCGATCATGCGTAATAAACAAGACACTGCCAGAGAAACCCTGCAGCAGTCCTTCTAACCATTCGATCGAAGTGAAATCAAGATGGTTGGTCGGCTCATCCAGTAATAAAACATCCGGGGATATCACCAAAGCACGCGCCAGCGCCACCCGCTTTTTTAAACCACCCGAAAGGTGCGCAATTAGGGTATCGGTAGGCAGGTTGAGCTTGTCAATCACGGTTTCTATTTTTGCTTGCAAGTTCCACCCATCCTGAACTTCCAATGCGCCTTGCAAATCTTGTAATCGAATCAATAACGCTTCCGTGTCTTCTGTATCGTCACTTAGTGCATGAGAGACCGCATGATAATCCAGCAATACCTGACTGATTTTGCCCAAACCGTTTGCAACTTCTTGATACACCGTATTGTCAGGATTCAGCACGGGTTCTTGTGATACAAAAGCCAGCTTTAAATTGGGCGCACACCAAAGTCTGCCGTCATCCAGTTTGATTTCACCTGACAAGGCGCGCAACAAACTCGATTTTCCCCCGCCATTTCTACCGATCAGACCCACACGCTCGCCTGGATCAAGTTGCAAATCTGCGTGATCAAGCAAGGCATGATGGCCAAAAGCCAAGCAGGCGTTTTCCAGTGTAATAAGAGGCATCAGGGAAGTTTAATTAGGCGTTACTGGTTAATTAGGATTTATGGGGTCTTCAAGAAAACAGGAAGTACGCTTCAAAAAATTCAAAGTTCTAAACAAAACGAGGCACGAGCAACAAAGGGTTGTGACGAAACTTGGATTTTTAGAAGTGACCGGCAGACATTCTGTCATGCTTTGCCCCGCTTGGCAAAAGCAAGTGGCGATAAAAATGGAGCCCGTAGGCTCCATTTTGTCTGATCATTTTTAAAACAAGTTGAATGCGATAGAGCTCAAATGAATCACTCCGCCACTTTCACATTGATTTTCTTCGGTTGCACAGCTTCCCGTTTCGGTATGATCACTTCTAACACACCATTCTTTGAAGCGGCTGATATCGCATCCGCATTGGCGGTATCCGGCAAACTGAAACGTCTGTAGAAAGAACCATAAGTGCGTTCAACCCGCTTATAACCTTCTTTCTCACTTTTCGCTTCCGATTTCTTTTCACCTCTGATGGTGAGCACACCGTCTTCCATACTGATGTCTATTTCTTCCGGCTTAACACCGGGGATATCGGCATGGATGATAAATTTGTCAGCTTCTTCTTTAATATCAACAGCAGGCGCCCATTCCGCAGTTGCAGTCGAACCTTCAGCACCGCTTCGTTCTAATTCTCTTTGCAGTTGACTGAGCAAACCCCAAGGTTCATAACGTGTAATGGCCATAATAAATTTCTCCTTATCGATTAAAAAGCACATTGTGTATCTACAACAGCAACGCCTCATTCAATCTGCGATCAATAAACCTTTAATGCGGCGTTTTTACAGTTACAAAAAAGTACACTTTCAGTTTATTGATATAAGGATCTTTTGTTCTTTTTCAAGCCGCCTAAAAAAAATTTCCAAACACAACGACTGGTTTTATCACGCATGACGCCGCCGCAATCCAAAAATAATCGCGGCAGGCACCAGTAGCAGTGAAACAACCCAGAGCCAATGACGTTTAAACCATTCCGATGGATTTGCCTGGACAGAAAAACTCGCTTCAGCAAGATCCAGAATTTTGGTGCTCTGCTGGCCATTATTTTGCGTTAAGAGATGCAACTGGAATTTTAAATCATGAGACCCCGATGATTCCGGTGTGACACGCCAGCGCCAGTTGGCAGTACCGCGATAAACGGAGAGTTGTTCTTGCGGCCCCTGCTTATCAATCTCAAAATCCTCACCGGCAATTTCAGCTTTCATGTCGGGCGACACCACACCAACAATCCCTTGGATTTCGGTGCCTTCGGCTGACATTGAAACAATCTCATTCAAAAGCCTAGCAAACTGTTTCGTTTCCAGATTTAAAGTCACATCAAAAGGCTCATACTGTTTAACCGCTGCCGGAATCGCGATCGCCGCACTATCAATCGGTATTTTCATCATCAGCGTATTAATAAACTGCTTTTTAGCCGAAAACATATGCATAAAAGAATTGACCGAAAAGGGTACGACTAATAAAACCAGCAATAACGCGGCCGGCATGATCAGATTAAAATTCAAACCGGATTCAGGTTCAGAATTGCGCATGATTTCTCCAACTGTTTATTCATTCATAGTGGCAAATCATATCATTCTTGAAAAAAAATTGAGCGAATCAGGAATATGGAATGAGTATATGCATGCGGAAAGTAGCCTATAACAATCGCTTATTTTACTTTTTACCGCCTAATGTAAAATATGAGCGATCTTTTGTTAGTTTGATTGGGCTTCGACTCAGTCGACGCAATGATATTGCGCCCTACCTTACTCTTTGAACACAATGTTAAGTTCATTTTTTAAATAGATTCTTAAATTTTTTCTCGATTTCACCTTTCGCATATTCAGCGACCAGTTCCTTTCCCTCATCTATAGCTACCGAAATCAGCGAATCATAATCATTAAGTTCCTGACAACTCTGGCATGGAATCAAATCGCCAGAGACCCAGTCCTTTTCCGTGTCTCCTTCCAACACTTCACCACAGAACAAACATTTTAATGTCACTGTAAATTTCTTATCCTCCACAGCTTCAATCCTCAAATAGTTTTAGCGCTAATGCTGCTAAGGCTACCAAAAAACCAAGGACCATAATTAATCCTTTGTGATCTTCAATATAGTCTGAAGTTTTTTTAAAAAAAGACCGAGATTCCCTCAAAGCCTCAACTTTCCGCCTTGAACGAGCGGCTCCGAGCCCTTTTTGAGTTATACGCAAACTTCCATATCCGCCACTTATTTCAACTCGCTCAAGCCACTCATTAGCTAGACATTTATCTGCAGCTCTTTTTAATTCATCCAAGGTATAAGCTGATTTGTTTTCGGCATTGACCTTCTCTACGAGTTCCTCATCAATAGAAACCCAAACCGTTTTGTGAGTTAGTCCTTTAGACTCCATAAAATCGATCACGTGATTTAGAATTTTGAACTCTGGGGTTACATTTGACATTCTTTCTTCCTTATTCCACTATTCCATTGCCATATGATATAGCACCCCGGAAAATTCAAGGCATAAAGACCTTACCGTCTTTTCATTTAAACATAACACAGAATAAAGTAATACGGGATAAGGATTTCGACTGCAAGGCTTGTCCCAGCTTGTGCTAACGTGCATCAACCATAGTCTTTGAGCTCTTTACGCGCCATCTGATAATTGGGATAAATACTCTCCACCCGTCTCCAAAATCTCACCGAGTGATTCATTTCAACCAGATGTGACAGCTCATGCGCCACGACATAATCCACCAGATGCAGCGGCATTTGGATCAAACGCCAGTTCAGGTGAATGATGCCGCGACTGTTGCAACTGCCCCAGCGGGTTTTGGCCCGCGACAGGCGGAATGGGGGTACGGGTAGATTAAGTGCCTGGGCGTAGATTGCGATGCGCTGCTTGAAGCAGGTGACAGCTTGCTGGCCATACCAGGCCATCACGAATTTTTCGATTTGACTGGGATTGAGTTGCGCCGTGAATTGCTCCACCAATGACGCATCCGCCGCTGTATTGGCGGATTGACAGGCCATTTGTATTTCACCCGATGGTTTCAGCGCGATGCGCCACAATTCACCCAGTAACGGGTACGAGGCATCGTGCGCCCAGGTTAATGCGAGATGTTTTTTGCTTTCCCAATGTTTCAGCTTTTTCGTTATCCAATCCGCTTTTTCCTGCAGGATATTTTCAACATTGGGAATCGAGGTTTGTAATGGAACGCTGATACTCAAGCCATGACTATCAATTCTTAAACCAATGGATTTGCGCTTACAACGCTTGAGTGTGTAAGTAATTTCCCGGCCATTGAGAATGGTTTGCGCGAACACTTTTATGGGTTTTTCTGGTTCTGCTGGCTCTGCTTGCTGATACGCAGCATTTCGTCCTCAATCCAAGCTTCCACTTTGGCATTCAATTCTCCGGCTTCCATTCCGGTGGGGTCGATCGGTTCGCCGATACTGACGGTGATCGTGCCGGGGTGTTTGACGAAAGAATTTCTCCCCCACAACTCACCGGCATTGTGCGCGACCGGCACTACCGGCACATTGGTGTGCGTCGCCAGCCATGCGCCGCCGATGCGGTACTTGCCGCGTTGCCCCGGCGGGATACGTGTGCCTTCCGGAAATATCACAATCCAGAATCCTTGGCTTAGCCGGTCTTTGCCTTGTTCAACGATTTGTTCCAAGGCCTTTTTCTTGGCACTGCGGTCGATCGCGATGGGGCTGGTCATCGCCAATCCCCAGCCAAAAAACGGAATGCGCAGTAATTCTTTTTTCAGTACCCACACTTGCGGCGGAAAAATTTTCTGGAAAGCCAGCGTTTCCCAGGCCGATTGGTGCTTCGAAATCACGATGCTCGGCGTTTTCGGAATATTCTCCGCGCCGATGATTTGATAACGAATGCCACACAGGTAACGCAGCAGAAACAGCATGATCATTGTCCAACTGGAAGTCACGCGATAGCGGTTATGCGGTGACAACGGGAAACAGGCTAGTGTAAATAATGCATACGGCGGCGTAATAATGATTTGCAGCAACATGTACAGTGCTGAACGTAAAACTGCCACTGTCATTCCTCTCCAGCCAGCGCGTCGGCCACGGCGGCCAGATTCTCAAAAATCTGCGTCCCGGCGGGAATTTCCTTCGCCGTGCGCGTTGTTTGTCCATTGCCGGTCAGCACCAGCATCGGTATGGCACCGACTGTGGCGGCAGCCTGAAGATCCTTTAATGAATCACCGACTGCAGGCGCATTCTTTAAATTAACTCCATAGCGCTGCATGATTTCATCCAATAAACCGGTTGCCGGTTTGCGGCAGGAACATTTATCCACACTGGTATGCGGGCAAAAAAATATGGCGTCAATACGCCCGCCTGCTTGATTGACCGCTTTGTACATCTTGTCATTAATGGCGTTATAAGTTGCCATGTCGAGCAACCCGCGGCCGATACCTGATTGATTAGTGGCGATGACCACGCGATAGCCGGAATGCGTCAGCCGGGCAATCGCATCCAGGCTGCCGGGGATAGGAATCCATTCCTCCGGTGTTTTGATAAATGCATCACTGCTCTGATTAATCACACCGGTTTGGTCGAGGATGATCAGTTTCATATTAAGAGGCCAGTTTAGAGAGATCCGCTACGCGATTCATGATTTGGTGTAACTGTGCCAGTAAGGCAAGCCGGTTATTGCGCAGGGATTCATCTTCAACGTTCACCATCACATGATCAAAAAAAGTATCGACCGGCGATTTCAGCGCAGCGAGGATTTGCAGCGAAGCGGTGTAATCTCCGGAATCGAAAGCTTCTTTGGTTTTGGAAGAAAGGCTGGTCAATGTCTGATAGAGTGCCTGTTCGGCGGGCTCTTGTAATAAATCGGTATTCACAGCATCGCTGATACCGCCTTCCGATTTCTTAAGGATATTACCCACCCGCTTATTGGCAGCCGCAAGACTGACCGCTTCCGGCAACGCGGCAAAAGCACGCACGGCAGCGAGGCGTTTGGGGATATCACTCAAATTTTGTGGATTCAAACTGAGAACGGCATCGACTTCCTGGGCAGAGTAGCCTTGTTCTCGTAAACTGCCCGCGAGGCGTTCATAAATAAACGCTAGTAATTGCTCACTTAATCCTTCTGGAACAGCACGGATTCTAGTACCTCGCGCCACTGTCTTTTCTCCGACATTCGATTTATAGAAGGATTGCGACCACTGATCTTCAATTACTGGGTCATAGATAATTTTGATGACTTGTTGGATTAACACATTTAGTTTCAGCAACAAGTTTTTCTCAATCAAGATACGAATAACACCCAAGGCATGGCGGCGCAGTGCAAAAGGATCCTTGTCACCAGTCGGAATCTTACCAATTCCAAACATATTCACCAATGTTTCCAGCTTATCCGCCAGTGCCACATAGATACCAACAGAATTACGCGGCAATGCATCACCGGAGAAACGCGGTTTGTAATGATCTTCAATGGCAAACGCGACATCGTCGCTTAAATCTTCGTGTTGCGCATAATAGCGCCCCATAATGCCTTGCAGTTCCGGGAATTCACCGACCATATCGGTCAGCAAGTCGGCTTTTGCTAGCGTGGCGGCTTCATATGCTTGGGCAGCCAGTGTATTGCCGCCCAGTTGTTCGCCGATCATCTTTGCGATAGCGCGGACATAATGCATGCGCTTACCCTGCATACCCAGCTCATTGTGATAAACCACCTTGTCCAGCTCCGGCACGCGCGATGCCAGTGTTTTTTTACGATCCTGATCGAAGAAAAACTGGGCATCGGCCAAGCGCGAATGCACCACGCGTTCATTGCCGCCGATGACCAAACTCGGATCGGTTGGTTGAATATTGGAGACCAGCAGAAACTTGTTGGCCAGTTTTCCCTGTGCATCCAGCAACGGAAAATATTTTTGATTGGCTTTCATGGTCAGGATCAAGCATTCCTGCGGTACTTGCAGAAATTCCGCAGCAAATGTGCCGACCAGGACATTAGGGTGTTCGACCAATGCGGTGACTTCGTCCAATAACGCGTCATCGTCAACCGGGGTAAGATTTTCCCGCGTGGCGGCTACGGCAAGCTGACGCGCGATTTCCGCACGGCGCTCTGCAAAACTGGCAATGACAGTACCTTCGGCGGCCAGTTGTTGCGCATAACTGTCCGCATTGTGCAACACAATGGGATTCACTTTCGCTTCAAAACGATGTCCTTGTGTTTCACGCCCGGCTTGCAGCCCCAGAATATTAATCGGAACAATATCGGCCCCATGCAGTGCAATCAGCACATGTACAGGGCGCACAAAATTAACGCTACTCCAGCCATCCGCTAACTGGTATGTCATCACCTTAGGGATCGGTAATTGACCGATTGCTTCCTCTAATGCTTTTTGCAGCCCCTCGGTTAATGGCGTGCCCTTAACCGTGCTGTCCCAAAATAATGTTTCCGTTTTGCCTTCCATCACGCGCTTCAACTGCGGCACGACCGATGCATCGGCACCCAGGCTCGCCAGTTTTTTCAATAACGGCGGTGTCGCCCGGCCTTGCTCGTCCAATCCAACGGTTGCCGGCATCAGCTTCTGCGCAATCGCTTTATCGGCTGCTTGTGCTGCCACATGGGTAATATGGACCGCCAGTCGCCGCGGCGAAGCATACGCTGTGGCCTGCGCTTCCTTCGACACGAGATCCTGTGCTTTCAAGCTGGCGGTTAATAATTCCGCAAAGCTGTTACCGAGCTGTTTCAGCGATTTGGGCGGTAACTCTTCGACCAATAATTCAACGAGTAGATTTCTGGATGTCATGCTGACTCTGCTGAATTTGGCATTTGCGCAACCCATTCACGCGGCGCCAGCGGGAAAGGTGGATTCAAGTTTTTGCGGCTGTCGTAATAAGCCTTGGCGACCTGCCGTGACAGATTACGGATACGGCCGATATACGCAGCGCGTTCGGTAACTGAAATAGCGCCGCGCGCATCGAGCAGATTGAACGTATGCGCCGCTTTCAGCACTTGCTCGTAGGCGGGTAACACCAACTGCTTTTCGATAAGGTGATTGGCTTGCGCTTCGTGCTTGCCGAACGCCAGAAACAGAAATTCGGTGTCACTGTGTTCAAAGTTATACTTGGATTGCTCGACTTCGTTTTGATGATACACATCGTGATAAGTCAATCCCTTTGTCCATGTCAGATCAAACACGCTTTCCACGCCTTGCAGATACATGGCCAGGCGCTCTAATCCATAGGTAATTTCACCAGTAGCCGGTTTGCAATCAATGCCGCCGACCTGCTGGAAATAGGTAAATTGCGTCACTTCCATGCCATTGAGCCAAACCTCCCAGCCCAGACCCCAAGCGCCCAATGTCGGATTTTCCCAATCATCTTCAACCAGACGTACGTCATTCTGCGTTAAATCAAACCCGAGTTCGCGCAACGAATCCAAATACAAATCCAGAATATTTTTCGGTGCCGGTTTGAGCACTACCTGAAATTGATAATAGTGCTGCAAACGATTGGGGTTGTCGCCATAACGCCCGTCTTTCGGGCGGCGCGCCGGTTGCACATACGCTGCTTTCCATGGCTCGGGGCCTATTGCGCGCAAGAAAGTGGCGGTATGACTTGTTCCTGCGCCGACTTCCATATCGTAAGGCTGCAGAATCGCGCAACCCTGCTTGTCCCAATACCGCTGCAGCGTGAGAATAATTTCCTGGAAAGTAAGTGTTGCCATGAAGAACCTGGTTTAAACCAGCACCAAAATGAAAATTAATCGGATTTTACAGGGTTTTCCGCCTGGCGCGAAAGGCGGATATCAATCCGATGCACAATATCAAGCCGGCAAGTCCAAGCACCGGGTAATTTCCCATGCGCACATAAGGCGTGGCGCCGGTGAAACCTTGAGCCAATCCGTGCAGTGCTGCGGTAGTAAAAATCTCGATGGTTTGCAATACCCTGCCGCGTTCATCGATGATCGCGGTCACCCCGGTATTGGTAGCGCGTAACATATAGCGCCCGGTTTCCAATGCGCGCATTTGGGAAATTTGCAAGTGTTGCTGCGGTCCGATCGAGCGTCCGAACCAGGCATCGTTGCTGACATTCACCAGCATCGTCGCCTGCGGTAACTGATAAATAATTTCTTCGCCAAACACATCTTCGTAACAGATATTAATCGCAACCCGTTGCCCCGCCAGATCCATCGGCTGTTGATCCAAACTGCCACGCGAGAAATCCGATAGCGGGATTTTCAGCACCTCAATAACCCAACCGAATATCGGTTTTAACGGAATAAATTCACCAAAAGGAACCAGGTGGTGTTTGCGATAACGCTGCTCCGGCGCAGAGCCGTAGCTGAACATCGTATTATAATAATCATCGCCGTCATCGGTCGTACGCTCAGCCAAACCAATCAAGACGTCGCCGTTGTTATTTCTGGCATGCGCGGCAAGATGCGATAAATAGGATTGTGGTACGACATCGCTAAAAAGCGGGATGGAAATTTCCGGCGTCACAATCAACCGGCTGTCACTTTCCAAAATCAGTTTAGCGTAAGTCTCCATGGTGTTCTCGAGATGATCATCCCGCCACTTCATATTCTGCGCAATATTGCCTTGCAGTAAGCTAACCGTGACCGGCTCACCGAGCGGTTTAATCCATTCAATAGCCTGCAAACCAAAACCGCCGAACCAAATCAGCATCAAGGGCAACCCATAACGCCAATTTCTAAGCCCTTTATCAATCCAGAAGAACAGTAAGGCAGCGCTAAATACCACAACCATGGAAATGCCATAAACACCGATGATCGGCGCAAAACCAGCCAATGGGCTAAAAGGCGCTTGTGAATAACCCAGCGTCAACCAGGGAAAACCGGTAAACAGATTGCCGCGCAGCCATTCAAACAACATCCACAGCGCCGCAGCGGTCGATGCCCAGACAAACGGTGAAGTACGGCGAAACTTGGTCAAGATCCAAAAACTGAACGCGGGAAATAGCGACAGGTAAGCACAGAGTATAATCAGTGCCGTAACAGCGGCCGACATCGGCATTGCGCCAAAATCGTGCAAGCTGACATAAATCCAAGTTACTCCTGCACAAAATAGCCCCATGCCAAAACAAAATCCAAGTAACGCTGCTTGCAGAGAGGTCCGGCTTTTGTGGCAAAATCCCAACAGCACTGCTAGCGTAATGGCAGGAACAGGGAAAAGATAAAATGGCGCAAAACCGAGTACAGTCAGCATACCCAGTAAAAAAACAATAAGCAGTTTGAGGTAAGGATTCTTCAATTGAGTCAATATTGGATAAAGGATTTGGTAAAAATACGCTGCAGATTAACTGATATTTATCGTGTGCAGTCTAAAACTACTATGAACTTTCATGATTTAATGTTGTTCTCAGCATTTGCCTTATCATAAATTAATCGGTAACCGCTTTGCGCACAATTTTAATCTTACTTTTCGTAGCGGCAGTAAATATTGCTGTATGCTAAATAATTATTTATTCACTTTATTACTGGTATAAAAGTAGAATATGCAAATTATCTTGAATAAAGTTCAGCCAAAAACCAAGAGCTGCTTTAAATGAAGAATGCTATGAGCGCTATGATTTTAGGGTTCCTTCAAGTGCTGCAAAAAGTTGTATGTTTTTATCATATATTTGAAAATCAATCGGATTTCTCATGAAATTTAAAATTCTATGCATGTTATTGCTCTCTGGACTCACTGCCTGCGCGCAGATTCCCAATAAGGAGGAGGTAGAAAAAACAGGAGAATCCGCTGAACAAGAAGATATCAGTCAACTCAATTTACCCAAACAGGAACTGACTGCACCTATTTTGTTTGATTTTTTAGTCGGCGAAACTGCATTACAGCGCGGCAATCTTGATATTGCAGTCAGCCGCTATGTCAAACTGGCAAAGACAACACGCGACCCCAGAATTGCTAAGCGCGCAACCGAAATTGCACTGCACGCCGGAAATCCATTTGCAGCAGAACAAGCTGCTGCAATGTGGGTTGAACTTGAGCCTGATTCGACGGATGCCCGCCAAACCATTGCGGCATTGCTAGTCAACATGGGCAAATTGGATGCAGCACGGCCTCACCTTGAGAAATTACTGGCTTCGGAAAAAGACAGTGTTGGCAATGCCTTTATGCAACTCAATCAACTATTGTCACGAAATACGGATAAAGCAGCAACATTACAGTTAATACAACGGCTTTCTCAACCTTATAAAGATGTTCCGGAAGTACATTTTGCAATTTCCCAGGCAGCGTGGTTTGCCAATCAGCACCCCCTCGCTGCGGAAGAAATGCAGCGGGCACTCGCTCTACGTCCCGGATGGGAAATCGCAGCAGTTCATAACGGAAGAATATTACAACGCGCATCAAGCGCTGACGCGAGTGAATTCTATCGAGACTATCTGAATAAGTATCCTGCGGCCAATGAAGTAAGAATTGCTTATGCCCGGTTATTAATCGCCGACAACCATGCTGATCTGGCGCGCGAGCAACTGCAATGGTTATTGGAAAAGAATCCTGAAGATGCTGAGATTACTTTGGCAATCGGATTGTTAGCTACTGAAATGGGTGATTTTGATACCACAGAAAAAAGTTTCAACAAGGCGCTGAGTCTGGGCTATAAAGATACCAATGCCGTGCATTTTTACCTGGGCCAGATTTATGAGGAAACCAAACGCCCCGATATGGCAATGCAATCCTATCGGATGGTAAAAAGCGGCGGCCGCTATTTGCCCGCACAGATACGCTACGCAGACTTACTGGCATTGAAAGGTCATCTGAAAGAAGCCCGCGAACATCTGCAAAAACTTCCGGCGGCTAATGATCAACAAGCTGCACATTTAATATTGGCGGAAGCGCAAATTTTACGAAGATCGAAAGCGCATAAAGAAGTATTTGACCTGCTAAATGATGGTCTTAAGAAGCTGCCTGATTACCCCGAATTGCTCTATGATCGTGCTTTGGCAGCCGACAAGCTTGGCAAATTTAATATTCTTGAGCAGGATTTGCGTAAACTGATAAAACTCAAACCTGACAATGCGCACGCTTACAATGCCCTGGGCTACAGTCTTGCTGAGCGCGGCGCACAATTGCCGGAAGCACTGAAATTAATTAGAAAAGCAGTTGAGCTTTCTCCGGAGGATCCTTATATTATGGATAGTCTGGGTTGGGTATACTATCGCATGGGTAATTTTGTGGAAGGATTGAATTACTTAAATCTGGCTTTCTCAGCCCGCCCGGATCCAGAAATTGCGGCACACCTGGGTGAAGTGCTTTGGGCAAAGGGTGCTAAAGACGATGCCAAAGATATCTGGCGCTATGCCCTAGAAAAAGATCCCGATAACGATATATTGCTTGAGACGCTACAGCGTCTTCTAAAAAAGAAAGCCATTGATTAAATGTTTTTTAATGGATTCGACTGGAGCATTTGATAACCTAATAAATGCAATGCTATTGATCCATATAATTAAAAAACTCCCTGTGCAGCTATCAATAGATTCTCAAAAATGCTAAATACTCCACCAGCACTTGAATTCAAAAGCAGCACTTTTTTTGCGCCGATTTTGATCCTTTACACGCATGATATGATTGCAATTGAGCAAACACTGCAAGAGAAAATTAATCTGGCACCCGAGTTTTTTAAGGACTCCCCCTTGATTATCGATTTGCGTGAACTAAACAAGTTAAATCAGGATCTGGATTTTGTTCAAATAACACAGCTATTGCGTAGAGTAGGTTTTTTCCCAGTAGGTATCCGTGGCGGTAATGAGCAACAAAATAAGCAAGCACGGACATTATCAATACCGATAGACACAGTACGCGAACAAGGTAATTCAATCACAATTGGTGAAGCACAAAAGCAAGAAGCCGTTCCGGAAGTAACCGTTGCCAAGGAGCCAGTAAGTCCAGCCGTTGCTCCACAGGCTCCAGCAGCAGCAACATTGATCACTCAGCCGATCCGATCGGGGCAGCGTATCTATGCGTCCGGCGATCTGATCATTTTGTCCCAAGTCAGCGCGGGTGCCGAAATTATGGCTGAAGGCAATATACACGTCTATAATACGCTGAGGGGCCGCGCGCTGGCTGGTGTGCATGGCAACACAGCCGCCAGGATATTTTGTTTTGATTTGCAAGCGGAGCTTATTTCAATCGCCGGGGATTATAAAACCAGTGAAGATTTAAACAAGCAAACATACAATAATCCGGTGCAAATATATTTACAGAATCATGCTTTGATCATTAAAGAGATTGCTTAAGACCAAATAGCAAAGGAGGCTCAATTGGCAAGAATTATAGTTGTGACATCAGGCAAAGGTGGCGTTGGTAAAACAACAACAAGCGCAGCGATTGCCATGGGACTGGCAAAAGCCGGTCACAAGACGGCCGTTATTGATTTTGATGTGGGTTTACGGAATCTGGACTTGATTTTAGGATGCGAACGGCGAGTTGTCTATGATTTTATCAACGTTATCAATGGTGAAGCCAGTCTCAACCAAGCACTCATTCGTGATAAAAACTGCAATCTGCTTTATATTCTCCCCGCTTCTCAAACGCGCGATAAAGATGCGTTGACTGAAGAAGGCGTTGGCCGAGTATTAGACGAATTATCCAAAGATTTTGAATATATTGTTTGCGATTCTCCTGCAGGGATTGAAAAAGGCGCAAACTTGGCGCTTTATTTTGCGGATGACGCCTTCGTTGTTACCAATCCGGAAATTTCTTCGGTTAGAGATTCAGATCGTATGTTAGGTATTTTATCCAGTAAATCACGCCGAGCTGAGCGCAATGAAGATCCGATCAAGGAATATTTGTTACTTACCCGGTATGATGCTGACAGAGTAAAATCAGGAGAAATGTTGAGTCTTGAAGACGTACAAGAAATTTTATCCCTGGAATTATTGGGTATTATTCCTGAATCAAAATCAGTCTTGTCCGCATCCAATGCCGGTATTCCAGTAATTCTGGATGAAAAGAGTGAAGCAGGTCAGGCTTATGCCGATGTGGTAGCGCGATATTTAGGGGAGAAACGTCCGCATCGATTTATTGATGGTAAACAAGGATTTCTCAGGAGGCTTTTCGGAGGAAGAAAATGAGCTTACTGGATTATTTTAGATCATCTAAACCTAAAACTGCATCGGTTGCCAAAGAGAGATTACAAATTCTTGTTGCGCACGAACGCAGCTATCGCAATCAACCTTCCTATCTACCGCAATTGCAAAAAGAGCTTTTAGAGGTTATCCGTAAATATGTGAATGTGGATCAGGACGCGATATCAGTCAATTTTGAGCAAGATGAGAATCAGGAAACACTGGAACTCAATATCGTACTGCCTGATTATCAACAAACCAATAAGACCATAAATAATTAAACTGAGGCCTATCCCGTGCACATTGGTAATTTATGGATTGATATCAGCTAGTTTTAACATTGAATTGAAAGATTATAAATTACCGGTAAATGGGTTCAAAATTAGTCCATGGAATGTTATTCCGTGGATTCTGATATGCTGTATTTTCACTCTTTTTTCCGGTTGTGCGACACTGCCCGGTCAAACCAAAGCGGACGCGGTTGTCAAAACTATTTTAACTGAGCCAGCTGCAAATACCCAGAATGGTTCAGCCACTGATTTCAATATCCTCGGCAGGATATCCATCCAGGATGAGAAACAAAGTTTCTCCGGCAGTTTCCGCTGGCAGCACTTGGCAACAAGTGATGAAATTCTGTTGTTTACACCGCTTGGTCAGGCGGTGGCCGAAATTACAAAAGATGACGAGGGTGTGCGTTTGATTACCTCAAAGCTTGAAGCTTTTTATGCAACGGATGTAGAGAATCTGACGCAAGAAATTCTGGGCTGGCGCATGCCGCTTAATGGTTTGCAATACTGGATACAAGGCACACATTCGCCAGTTACCGCAGCGGAAAAGGATCTGGATAACAAAGACCGGATTGTAGTCATCCGGCAAGATGGCTGGCACATTCACTATAGTAGCTTCGCCCCCGCGCAGATAAATTTAATACCACTCCCCAAAGTATTGAATTTATTCTATCAGAACCTAAAAATCAGACTGGTAGTCGATGATTGGAAAGTCGAATAAATTATTCTTACACTAAAGCTATAACCGTTTATTCTTAAATTAATTCATGCTGACATTCCCTGCCCCAGCCAAGCTGAATCTTTTTTTACATGTCACCGGCCGCAGGCAGGATGGCTATCATTTACTGCAAACAGTTTTCCGGTTTTTAGATTTCTCTGATCAAGTAAGTTTTAGTTTGCGCACGGATGGCATTATCAAACTACAGAATCCCATTTCCGGTGTCCCGGAAGATAAAGATTTGTGTGTCCGCGCCGCTAAGTTGCTCAAGCAGAAAACAGGTACTGCACAAGGTGCCGATATTTATCTGCAGAAGCAGATCCCAATGGGGGGAGGTCTGGGTGGCGGAAGTTCTGATGCAGCAACCACTTTATTAGCGCTGAATCAGTTGTGGGAACTCAATTTAAACCGGGAGCAATTGCTCGAATTAGGGCTTCAGTTGGGTGCTGATGTACCAGTATTCATTTTTGGACAAAATGCCTTTGCAGAGGGGATCGGTGAGAAATTGGCAGCCATTGAATTGCCGCCCGCGTGGTATTTAGTGCTTGTGCCGCCGGTCCAAGTCTCGACTGCGGAGATTTTTGCAAGTAAGGAATTGACACGCAGCACGATACCCATCAAAATACCGCCCTTTTCTGTCTGGCAAGGTCATAATGATTTGGAATTAGTAGTTTGCCGGACATATCCTGAAGTAGCAAGATGTTTAGATTGGCTAAAGCGGCTAGAAAATACTACAATAGCGGCAATGAGTGGTTCAGGTGCTTGTGTATTTGCTGAATTTGCGACAGAGTTCGCAGCTCAGACCGCTTTTGCACAAATTCCTGATGATATGAAAGGCTTTGTGGCAAAAGGATTAGATTGTCATCCCATGCACAAGTCAGTGAAATAAAGATTTTGGGGAGTCGCCAAGTGGTAAGGCACCGGATTTTGATTCCGGCATTCGTAGGTTCGATCCCTACCTCCCCAGCCAGTTTATTTTTCAGAAACAAGCTTGTATCAGACTCCGGATCGCTAAAAGCAACGCATTTTAACAAAAAAGACGAGCGCTCCTTTTTTCCAAACTGATTATCTCAGAGAAATAACATGTCTTATGACAGTCTGATGGTTTTTACCGGTACTGCCAATCCCAAATTGGCTCAGGATGCTGTCAAGCATCTTAATATCCATCTGGGGCGCGCCACTGTTGGACGCTTCAGTGACGGTGAAATCATGGTGGAAATCCTTGAGAATGTGCGCGGAAAAGATGTTTTTGTACTGCAATCCACCTGCGCACCGACCAATGACAGCCTTATGGAAATTCTGGTCATGGTAGATGCCCTGAAACGCGCTTCTGCCGGTCGTATTACGGCTGCAATTCCGTATTTTGGATACGCGCGCCAGGATAGAAGACCGCGCTCTGTTCGCGTACCGATCACAGCCAAAGTAGTGGCCAATATGTTAACCACTGTTGGTATTGATCGATTACTCACTATGGATTTGCATTCAGATCAGATTCAGGGGTTTTTTGATATTCCTGTCGACAATATTTATGGTATGCCCATTTTGCTGGGGGATATCTGGAAGCATAATTATCAGAATCTGGTGGTGGTATCGCCTGATGTCGGCGGTGTAGTCCGTGCCCGGCATCTCGCCAAGCGGCTGGAATGCGATCTGGCAATCATTGACAAGCGGCGCCCGAAACCCAATGAAGCAAAAGTCATGAACATCATCGGTGAAGTAAAAGACCGTACCTGTGTGATTATCGATGACATGGTGGATACGGCCAATACGCTATGTGAAGCTGCAAAAGCATTAAAACAGCATGGCGCGGAATCAGTGATTGCATATTCCACGCACGCGGTATTATCAGGCAATGCAGTAGAACGCATCCAGAACTCAGCGCTGGATAAACTGGTAGTCACTGACACGATACCATTACGTGAAGATGCCATAGCTTGTGACCGTATTTGCCAGTTAAGCATCGCCAATCTGCTGGCAGAAACCATGTTACGCATCAGCAATGAAAGCTCTTTGAGCTCATTATTTATGGAATAAATTGATTCCGTTTTTTTAACCGATTTGTTTGGTCGCGAACAAATCATCATTATGGAGTAGTAAAGATGAAAATAGAAATCAGTGCCGATAAGCGCACATTGCAGGGAAAGGGTGCGAGCCGCCGCCTGCGTGGTTCTGGTAAAGTACCAGCAATCATCTATGGTGGTGAACAGGAACCGCAGTCTATTGAAATGGATCATAACGATTTGTTTCACAAGCTTAAACAGGAAGCTTTCCATGCATCCATCCTGTCATTAAGTGTCGCAGGGAAAAAAGAGCAGGTACTGTTACGCGATATTCAAATGCACCCTTTCAAGCATCAAGTGTTGCATGTGGATTTTCAGCGCGTTGATAAGAATCAGAAAATACACATGAAAGTTCCATTACACTTTATCAATGCAGAAAATGCACCCGGTGTAAAAACCTCCGGCGGTATTGTTACGCACATCCTTACCGAAGTCGATATCAGCTGTTTGCCGGATGATTTGCCAGAATTTATTTCGGTGGATTTGTCCGAACTTACTGCAGGACACACACTTCACTTAAGTGATCTGGTACTGCCCAAAGGAGTTGAAACTATTGCATTGGCCAGAGGTGATAATTCACCGGTTGCAACGATTGTGATTCCGCGTTCCGCGCTCTCCGATGAAGCCGCTGCCGGTGAGGGAGCAGGCGCAGAGAAAAAATAGCCAGATAAAAGAAAAACAATTAACTGATCTGGAAATTTGACAAATCTGCTGGGATAAAACACATGCCGGCAGATTTTTCTTTTCTGAATCCGTTTTTACAGCAGCCGGATAATTTTTCACCATGAAACTTATTGTTGGATTGGGTAATCCGGGCAGAGAATATGCCGGAACACGGCATAATGCCGGTTTTGAGTGGGTGGATCGATTAGCCCAAACGCTGCAAGTACCGCTAAGGCCGGAAGCGCGGTTTCATGGATTGTGCGCACAAATCCGCCAGAAAGATATCGATTTGTGGCTGCTGGAACCGCAAACCTATATGAACAGAAGCGGGCAATCGGTCACTGCCTTGTGCCAGTTTTATAAAATTCAAACTGACGAAATTATCGTCATCCATGATGAATTAGATCTCCCGCCAGGTATCGCCAAATTGAAGAAAGGTGGCGGTTTGGGTGGTCATAACGGCCTCAAGGATATTGCAGCAAGATTGGGTACCCAGGATTTCTGGCGATTACGAATCGGCATAGGTCATCCGGGTGATCGTAATGCTGTGGTTGATTATGTATTGCACCCGCCCAGAAAGGAAGAAGCACAATTAATTGATGAGGCCATAGTCAGAAGCCTGGAAGTATGGCCGCTCATTGCACAAGGCGCTTGTGAAGCTGCCATGTTGAAATTACACACCAAAGTATAAGAACACTGTAAAAGTTTTCAACCAATCGTTATTTAATCCATTTTAATGAGAATCCGGTCATGAGTCTTAAATGCGGAATCGTGGGTCTTCCCAATGTCGGTAAATCCACCTTGTTTAATGCATTGACCAAAGCGGGAATTGCCGCAGAAAATTATCCTTTCTGTACGATAGATCCGAATATTGGCATAGTCGAAGTCCCAGACCCGCGCTTGCAAAAACTCAGTGAAATCGTCAAGCCGCAGAAAATACAATCAGCGATTGTCGAATTTGTGGATATCGCCGGATTAGTTGCCGGCGCGTCTAAAGGCGAAGGTCTGGGTAACAAGTTTCTTGCCAATATCCGTGAAACGGATGGCATCGTCAACATGGTGCGCTGCTTCGCAGACGATAATGTCATACACGTCGCGGGCAAGGTGGATCCGATATCGGATATTGAAGTTATTCAAACCGAACTGGCTCTGGCTGATCTCGCCACCGTAGAAAAAGCCATTCAGCGCGAATCCAAAGTGGCTAAATCCGGAAATAAAGACGCCATTAAACTTTGCGCTTTACTGGAAACGGTGCAAGCGCATCTTGACCAGGGCAAACCCGCCAGAACACTGGATTTGGATAAAGAGCAAAAACACTTATTGCAACCGCTTT
This sequence comes from Nitrosomonas sp. Is79A3, assembly GCF_000219585.1. Taxonomy (NCBI): domain Bacteria; kingdom Pseudomonadati; phylum Pseudomonadota; class Betaproteobacteria; order Nitrosomonadales; family Nitrosomonadaceae; genus Nitrosomonas; species Nitrosomonas sp. Is79A3. The sequence goes on from NC_015731.1 coordinate 3,663,714, forward strand.
GTTTATTGACCGCCAAACCAGCCATTTATGTGGCCAATGTGGATGATCACGGCTTTCAGAATAACCCCCTATTAACCCGTGTCGAAGAATATGCAGCACAAGAAGGCGCTCCGGTAGTCGCCATATGCGCCGCGTTGGAAGCAGAAATTGCAGAACTGCCTGACGAAGACAAAAAAATCTTTTTAGCCGACCTGAACCTCGAAGAACCCGGCCTCAATCGCCTGGTACGCGCGGGTTATGAACTGCTCGGACTGCAAACCTACTTCACCGCCGGTGTCAAAGAAGTCCGCGCCTGGACGATCCACAAAGGCGATACCGCGCCGCAGGCAGCCGGTGTCATTCACACCGATTTTGAAAAAGGCTTTATCCGCGCCGAGGTCATCAGCTATGACGACTTCATCGCTTACAACGGCGAGCAGGGTGCCAAAGAAGCCGGAAAAATGCGCCTCGAAGGCAAGGAATACATCGTCAAGGATGGCGATGTCATGCATTTCCGGTTTAATGTTTAATTGATATGTCGCAAAAACTAGAAATTTGCGACATATTCGATTGACCTGTCGCAGCGAACGACATAAACTGACGACGTGTCGCAAAAATGCAAAAATTAAATCATGACTGCCTGGCGTCCGGATCAACCTTACAACGACCTCCCGCTGTTGCCTCCCGCAGCCGAGCTGGAAACGCGAACGGTACTGAAGCAATGCATCGCGGCCCGCGCAGCACTGGCGGAACTGAAACAAGCCGCTGAACTCATTCCCAACCAGGGCGTTCTGATCAACGCCCTACCGCTGCTCGAAGCCCAAGCCAGCTCGGAAATCGAAAATATCGTTACAACAACCGACCGGCTGTTTCAGTTTCAAAGCGCAAATGAGTATGCCGATCCAGCGACACGCGAAGCCCTGCGCTATAGCAGTGCACTGCTGGAAGGGTTTCAGGCATTAAAGCAGCACCCGCTGAACACCCGCACCGCAGAACAAGTATGCACCCGCATCAAGGGCATCGACATGCAGGTGCGGCGCGTGCCCGGAACAGCGCTGGCCAATCAAGCCACTGGTGAAGTGATTTATACACCCCCCGCCGGGGAAGACCTGCTGCGCGCCAAATTAGCCAACTGGGAACGCTACCTGCACGAAACACGCGAAATCGATCCGCTGATCCGCATGGCAGCCGGGCATTATCAATTCGAAGCGATTCACCCGTTCACCGATGGCAATGGCCGCACCGGGCGCGTGCTGAATAGCCTATTTTTGATCCAGGAAGATTTATTGACGCTGCCGATTCTCTATCTCAGCCGCTACATCATCAAGAATAAAACCGAATATTACCGCCTGCTGCTCGATGTCACGCGCAACCAAGCATGGGAATCGTGGATTATCTTCTTGCTGCAAGGCATCGAAGACACAGCACACTGGACAACCGCAAAGATTGCCGCAATCCGTACTTTGTCAGAACTGACAATTACCCATGTGAAGCAGGCGGCACCGAAAATCTACAGCCGCGAGCTGGTCGACCTAATTTTCGACCTGCCTTACTGCCGGATTCAGAATCTGGTTGAAAAAAATATCGCCGGACGCCAAGCCGCTTCGCGCTATCTCAAACAACTGGTAGATATCGGTGTGCTTGAGGAAAGAACTATCGGGCGCGAAAAGCTCTTTATTCATCCCAAACTGATGCATTTACTAACGCGGGATGACAACACCGTCACCGCTTATGGATATTTGGCATGAATATATTTTCTTTATCGAAGCTGGGTCAGGCATGCCCTCAAATTACCTACATGCTATCGCCTAAAGACTTTTGCCTATGAATCTAATCAAGTCCAGAAAACGCGTTGCCGACCATGGAGAGGTATTCACCCCCGCATGGCTGGTTGATGCCATGCTCGACCTCGTAAAGGACGAGTCGGAGCGCATTGATTCCCGCTTTCTGGAACCGGCCTGCGGAAGCGGTAATTTTATTGTCAAGGTCTTGCAGCGCAAGCTTGCGGCTGTCGAGTGCAAGTTCGGAAAATCTGACTTTGAGAAACAACACTATGCGCTGCTGGCACTGATGTGCATCTACGGGATCGAGCTTCTGGCAGACAACATCACCGAGTGCCGGGAAAACATGCTGAAAATCTTTGCCGACTACCTGAATGTGCAGGAGTCAGGTGACATCTATCGTGCTGCTTCCTACGTGTTATCGCAGAATCTAGTTCATGGTGACGCCTTGACGATGTGCACTAGCCGCAAAGAGCCGATTACCTTTGCCGAATGGGGTTATCTGAGCAAGGGCAAGTTTCAACGTCGCGATTTTCGCTTCGACGTCCTCACCGGCATGTCGAACCACGTTGAACAGGGATCACTGTTTGCCAAGCATGAAATCTTCACACCAATTATGGCTTACCCGCCGATGACCGTTCGTGAGCTTGCTCGCATGGCGAGCGATAATGCTGCAAAGGAGAACGCATGAACGGTCAGGCTTCCTTCACCCTGCGAGGTCGCAATCCAGACGTACTGACCTGCATCGCGAATCTTTCTAACGACGAGGTATTCACTCCGCCAGAGTTCGCCAACAGGATGTTGGATACTGTTGCCGAGGCATGGGCAGCCAGTCACAACGGGGCGAACATCTGGGCGGACAAGACGGTGAGGTTCCTCGACCCGTGCACGAAGTCTGGAGTGTTCCTGCGGGAAATCACCAGCCGTCTGACCAGTGGGTTGGCAAACGAGATTCCAGACCTCGAAAAGCGCGTCAATCACATCCTGACGAAGCAGGTGTTCGGCATCGGCATCACGCATCTCACCAGCCTGCTGGCGCGGCGTAGCGTGTATTGCTCGAAGCACGCCAATGGGCAGCATTCCATAGCCAAATCCTTCACGAACGACTCGGGGAACATCTGGTTCGAGCGCATCGAGCATACATGGGCCAATGGCAAGTGCACTTTTTGTGGTGCCAGCCAAGCGGCGATGGATCGCGGCGAGGCGCTGGAAACCCACGCTTACGCGTTCATTCACACAGACAACATCAAGACTCGGATGGCCGAGTTGTTTGGAGGCAATATGCAATTCGACGTCATCATTGGCAACCCACCGTATCAGTTGAACGATGGCGGCTATGGCACTAGTGCGGCTCCCATCTATCAATTGTTTGTGGAGCAGGCGAAAGCGTTGGAACCACGCTACCTGTCGATGGTTATTCCTGCACGCTGGTTCGCTGGCGGAAAGGGACTGGATGAATTCAGAGAGGCTATGCTTGCCGACAATCGCCTGCGATCCATTGCTGACTATCTCAGCGCGGCAGATGTGTTTCCTGGCGTGGGGCTCAAGGGCGGGGTTTGCTACTTCCTCTGGAATCGTGACCATCCTGGCCTCTGTGATGTAAGCACCCATTTCAAGGACTGGCCGGTCTCCACCGCCAGCCGCCTGCTCCTCGAAAAGGGAGCGGATGTGTTCATTCGTTTCAATGAAGGGTTGTCGATTCTCAAGAAAGTCGCTTCTGTCGAAACTGGGCAATCTGAATCTCTCTTGCTACCAGAAAGTAAGCGATTTGACCGGCTCGTCAGTTCGCTACGACCATTCGGATTCCGCACCTTCTTTCGTGGACGTAAACAAATGCGAAAAGGGGATATGGCGATTTATCAAAACGGCGGAACGGGTTATGTTGCACGCGAAGAGGTTGAGACTGGTACGGAACTCATCGACAAGTGGAAACTTTATGTTGGCCGAGCCGCGCCAGGTACCGGCAACCGCGACACCTACCCGCACCGCATCCTCAGTACACCCTTCATTGGCGAGCCCGGTAGCATTTGTTCCGAAACCTATTTGTGCATTGGCCCGTTCGAGACCCAAAGCGAAGCCGAGAGCGCCTTGTCATACATTACCTGCCGGTTGACGCGCCTGCTGATCCTGCTGCACAAGCCATCCCAAGATACCACGCGCAAGGTCTATACCTTCGTGCCGACGCAGGAGTGGAACAGGAAGTGGACGGATGATGAGCTCTACGCGAAATATGGCATAACCGAGAGTGAAATCGCGTTCATCGAAAAGATAGTCCGCCCAATGGATCTCGCCAGCGATTTGTTCGAAAATGTCTCGGTAGTTGAAGAAGATGAGTAAGGCCATCGAGGACATCCTCGCGCCCAAGCCGGAAGCCCGGCCGCGCATCTACGCCTACTCCATTGACGACAAGGCGCACATGGGTCTACTCAAGGTGGGGCAGACCACGCGCAACGTGAAGCAGCGCATCGCCGAACAGCTCAAGACCGCTGCCATCAAGAATTACAGGATCGAACTTGATGAGTCCGCCGAGAGCAACGACGGTAGCATTTTTAGCGACCACGAGGTGCGCGCCGCGCTCGTCAAAAAAGGTTTCGAAAAGGTCGAGCTGGAGTGGATGCGCTGTACGATCAAAGACGTAAAAAATGCACTCACCGAGTTGCACACTGGCCAGCGCTTCACGGGAACGCATCACGAAACCTTCCCGATGCGCCGGGAGCAGGCCGAAGCGGTGGACAAAACCTTTGAATACTACAACTCAATTTGGGCCGAAAACAAGAGCGCCGCTCCGCGCTTTCTGTGGAATGCGAAGATGCGCTTCGGCAAGACCTTCACCGCCTACCAGTTGGCCAAGAAACTCGGCGCGAAGCGCGTGCTGGTGCTCACCTTCAAGCCGGCCGTCGAGGATGCGTGGCAGACAGACCTAGAATCCCATACGGATTTCAATGGCTGGCAGTACCTTTCGCGTTCGTCCGGCAGCGACCCGACGCAGATTGACCGCAACAAGCCGGTCGTCTATTTCGGCTCCTTCCAGGACCTGCTCGGCCGTGATGCGGCGGGGAACATCAAACCGAACAACGAGTGGATACACACGGTGAATTGGGACCTCGTGGTGTTCGATGAATACCACTTCGGAGCCTGGCGCGAGACCGCGAAGGAACTTTTCGAGGGCGAGGATGAAGCCGTCGCAAAGGAAGAAGCCAGGCTCGAATACGCCGTCGGCTTGGAGAACATGAACGAAGACCTCACCGTGCTTTCCGAGAAAGAAACCGAGTTTCTGCCCATCACCACCAAGGCTTATCTGTACCTCTCCGGCACGCCGTTCAAGGCGCTGGCGACCGGCGAGTTCATCGAGGAGCAAATTTTCAACTGGACTTACACCGACGAGCAGCGTACCAAGGAGGCGTTCCCCGCCCAGTACCCCGGCCAGCGGAACCCCTACGCTGCGCTACCGCAGATGCGGCTGCTGACTTATCAGATGCCGGATGAACTACTGGCCATTGCGAGCGGCGGTGAGTTTGACGAGTTCGATCTCAATGCATTCTTCGAAGCATCGGGCACGGGCAAAACGGCACACTTCAAGCACAAGAACGATGTGCAAAAGTGGCTGGACATCATCCGTGGAAGTTACGCACAAAAATCGATCGAACACCTGAAGACGGGGACACGGCCACCTTTTCCGTATTCCGACGTGCGCCTGCTGCCCTACCTGCAGCACTCGTTCTGGTTCTTGCCCAACGTCGCGGCCTGCCATGCAATGGCGAACCTGCTGGCCGAGAAGCACAATGTCTTCTGGCATGACTATGCGGTAATCGTTGCGGCCGGGGCGACGGCGGGAATCGGGCTGGAGGCCCTGCCGCCCGTGCGCCAGGCCATCGGCAGCGGATTCGACACCAAGACCATCACGCTCTCGTGCGGCAAGCTCACCACAGGCGTCACCGTGGCGCAGTGGTCGTCCATCCTGATGCTACGCAATCTCAAGTCGCCCGAGACCTATTTTCAGGCTGCGTTTCGCGTGCAGTCGCCGTGGTCCATCAAAAACCCCAACGGCGACAACCCGAACGAGGAAGAAATTCTCAAACCTGTCTGCTTCGTGTTCGACTTCGCGCCCACACGCGCCCTGCGGCAACTCTCGGAGTACGGGATCGGACTGTCTCCCAATGAGCCGAACCCGGAGAACGCGGTAAAGGAGCTCGTATCGTTCCTGCCCGTGCTGGCCTACGACGGCGCGAACATGACGCAGATCGATGCTGGCGGCATCCTCGACATTGCGATGGCGGGCACCTCGGCCACGCTGCTGGCGCGCAAGTGGGAAAGCGCACTGCTGGTGAACGTGGATAACGACACGCTCCGGCGCATCATGGGCAACCCTGAGGCAATGGCCGCTGTGGGGCGCATCGAGGGCTGGCGCGCGCTGGGCGACAACATCATCGAGACCATCATCAACAAGAGCGATAAGGTCAAGGACCTCAAGAACAAGGCGAAGGACAAGGATTTGTCAGCCAAGGAGAAGAAGGAACTCTCCGATGAGGAAAAGGAATACAAATCCAAGCGCAAGCTGGTTCAGGAGAAACTGATCAAGTTCGCAACCCGCATTCCGGCGTTTATGTACCTTACCGATTTCCGCGAAAACACGTTGCAGGATGTCATCACCAAACTCGAACCCGACTTGTTTTTGGCCGTGACTGGCTTGACTGTGAAGGATTTCTACCTGCTCGTCCGTCTCAAGGTTTTCAATACTGAGCAGATGAACCAAGCTGTCTTCGCCTTCCGTCGTTACGAAGACGCGTCGCTACGCTATACGGGTATTGAAAGCCACCAAGGCTTGTCTCACTATGGGCTTTACGACACCGTTGTGGCAAAGGATTGAAAGTTTGATTAGCGGAAATATCATTGATCTAAATTCTATGGAAGCAGGAGCACAATGCTTCCCTCTGTACCTCTACGATCCCGTCGTTCCCGCGCAGGCGGGAACCCAATCCATGCTGGACTGGGGCGAAGCAAAACCACTGGATTCCCGCCTGCGCGGGAATGACGATGATGGGCGCGGGAATGACGGGTATATGCGTGGGAATGACGGATATGTGCGCCGCGATGCCATCACCGACGAAGGACTGGCGCATTTCCAATCCGCCTATCCGGGTGAAACCATCAGCAAGGAGGATGTGTTCTATTACGTCTATGGCCTGCTGCACTCACCGGACTATCGCGATAAATATGCCGACAACCTGAGCAAGGAACTGCCGCGCATCCCGTGCGTGAAAACCGCCGCCGGTTTTTGGGTGTTCTCACAAGCCGGGCGTAAGCTGGCCGAGCTGCACCTGAACTACGAAACCGTGCCGATATATTAGGGCGCCAAGGTGCTGGGCGCCGATGGGAAGGTGTTCAATCTTGGCGATCCCAAGCCGCTGGATTCCCGCCTGCGCGGGAATGACGAGCGGGAGGGTTTTTGGCGCGTGGAAAAGATGAAAGTGCCGAAAACCGATGGCAAAAAAGACCTGACCCGGCTGATCTACAACGCGCACATCACCGTCAGCGGCATCCCGCCCGAAGCCTACGACTACATCGTGAACGGCAAGCCCGCGCTGGATTGGGTGGTGGAGCGCCAATGCGTGAAAACCGACAAGGACAGCGGCATTGTCAACGACGCCAACGACTGGGCGATTGAAACGATGCACAACCCGCGCTATCCGTTGGAATTGTTCATGCGCGTAGTGACCGTGAGTCTGGAAACGATGAAGATCGTCAACGCCCTGCCGCCACTGGAAATTGCCAGCGATTGAGGCAGCCACTTTTCTCTCCGTCATTCCCGCGCAGGCGGGAATCCAGTCGGGGAGGACGTTCGGTGGTTCTGGATCCCCGCCTTCGCGGGGATGACGAGGTATGTGTGCGGAGATGACGAGTTGTAGCGGTGCGGGTGCATGGCGGGTTGTAGGGGTGTGGGGGATAATGGGTTGTAGAGGTGTGGGGGGTGATGAAATATTGCAGTAGAAGGACGGAGAGGTTAACGAAACTCTGAATAACTGTCATTTCGAGCGTAGCAAGAAATCTATCACGTTGATTCACAAAGATTCCTCACTTTGTTCGGAATGACAAACATGAGTTATTCAGAGTTTCCTTAAGGTTCCGTCTCTCCGTTTATTTCCGGCCAAAGATCCCGCCACTGCGGATTGGTTTCTTCAATCAGTCTCAATTTCCAGGCGCGGTTCCATTTTTTCAATGCCTTTTCCCGGGCAATGGCGCTTTCCATCGTAGCGTGCTGTTCATACCAGACCAGGGTTTTAACCCCGTATTTTTTGGTAAAACCTTCCGCCAAACCTTCGCGATGCTGCCAAATGCGCTGGATCAGGTTCGATGTCACACCAATGTAGAGCGTCCCGTTTCTTTGACTGGCCAACAAATACACGGCCGGAGCCATCATGCCGCCTTCTCGCGAGCATTACCGGCCCTCGCGTCATTCCCGCGAAAGCGGGAATCCCGTTTTTGATGTTGCTTCTTTTGCACTGCCGGTTCCTGATGATGCGTCAAAAAAAACAGATACGCTTCCCGGTGAATTCACGTTGCCACAATCACCCGCACGGCATCGAGCCGCAGGTTGCTGGATTTCAGTGCACCGGTCAGTTGCTGCAGTTGTTGTTCAAAGAATTGAATTTCTTCGTCGCGCACGTTCGGGTTCACCTGTTGCAAGGCTTTAAGACGCTCGATTTCCGGGGTGAAGGTTTGTTGGATGCGCGCTTCGGCTTGGGCGATAAGTTGCGGCGCTTGCGCGCTGGCTTGTTGCTCGCTCGCGGTCAGTAGCTCGCGGATCGCGTCTTCTTTGAGTTGAATCACTTGCTTAGCAATGCCGGTCGCGACCGGTTGCAGGTGTTGATTGATCGCATTGTGGTCGAGGTACGGATTATTACCATTGCCTTGCTCATCCAGCAAAATGCGAATTACCGCGGGTGGCAGGTAGCGGTTGCTTTGTTGTACGTTTTGTCCGCTTGCTTCGAGCACGAACAGCGTTTCCAGCAGCAAGGTGCCCGGCTGCACTTTTTTGTGTTTCAGTGCGGCGACCACCGCGTTACCGGTTTCATGATTCAGGATTCGTTCCATCGCGTGGATCACCATCGGATGTTCCCACGTCAGGAAATACATGTCTTCATTGGCCAGTGCAACGTTTCTGGCATACGTAATCACCGAGCCTTCGTCCATTAAACCGGGAAACGGCATGCTCATGTGTTCGCTCGGTTCGATCAAAAAACTACCGGCACGGTGATCTTCGATATGCACGCCGCAACAGTCAAACACCGTTTCCATATAGCGCGGCAGTGCGGGATCATCGCCCTGAGCGCGCGCTTCTTGATAGAGTTTTTCCGCAACGGCGGGACGGAAAGAATTATATTCCAGCAATTTATCGCGCCCGCGATCCAATGCCTCATTCAATGCCTGATTAGCCGATTGCGTGGCAGCGATCAGATCTGACAGCGTGTTTCCGTGGGTTTGGCGCTGGTGAAGCGCAGCGATGAGCGCGTCTTCCACCTGCGAAAAGACGGTTTGACCGGCCGGACAAGTTTTCTCGAACGCATTCAAACCCTCATGGTACCAATGGAACATCACCGCCAAGGCGGTGTTTTCCAGATAGGGCACATGGATTTGGATGGTTTCCGTCTGACCAATGCGATCCAGGCGGCCAATGCGCTGTTCTAGCAAATCGGGATTGAGCGGCAGATCGAACAGCACCAGATGATGCGCAAACTGGAAATTGCGGCCTTCACTGCCGATTTCCGAGCAGATCAGCACCTGCCCGCCGGTTTCTTTATCGGCAAAGAACGCTGCGGCGCGGTCGCGCTCAATCAAACTCATGCTTTCGTGGAATACCGGGATAAATTGCCCGGTCGATTGTTTCATCGCTTGCGCCAAATCGCGCGCGGTTTGCGCGTTGGCGGCGATGACCAGCACTTTTTCCGGTTTCACTCGTTTGAGCGTGGCAATCAGCCAGTTCACGCGCGGGTCGATTTCGGTCCAGTACGGTTGATCTTCTTCGCATCGTACTTGGTAGATCAATTCAGGGCATAACAGCAATTGCGGCTTGGATAACGGCGTGGTTTCAAACGTCACCAAGCTTGGCAGGTATTCCGCCGGTAACGGCAGCGGACTGGCCACCAGCTTGCGTTCGGGAAACCCTTTGACCGCCACGCGCGTGTTGCGAAACAGGATGCGCCCGGTGCCGTGCCGGTCGAGCAATAATTCCGCGAGTTTATTCCGGGCTTTCTGGTTTTGCAGCTCCGCCAGCAATGTTTGCGCTTGGGTTGGATCGAGCATGTCCGCGATGAGTTGGCGAGTGTCATCGTTCAATGCCTGGCCTTCGAGCAAGGCTTCGACCGCTTGGGCGATCGGTTCGTAGGATTGCTCCTCGGTGATAAACTCGGAAAAACTGCTGAAACGGTGCGGGTCGAGCAGACGCAGGCGGGCGTAGTGGCTGGCTTTACCCAATTGCTCCGGGGTCGCGGTCAATAGCAGCACCCCCCGCGTGCGCATGGCCAGTTGCTCAATCATGGTGTATTGCGGGCTGGCGGCTTGTGGCGACCAGTGCAAATGATGCGCTTCGTCGACCACCAGCAAATCCCAGCGGCCTTCCAGCGCTTGCTGAAAGCGCTTCGGATTTTGCCGCAAAAAATTCTGGCTGCACAGCACCAATTGCTCGCTTTGAAAAGGATTTTCGCCTTGCTGATCTTTTCCGTCTTCTTCGTCTTCGTCGCTTTCTTCCAGAGACAAACAGCGCGCTTCGTCAAAAATACTGAATTGCAGATTGAAACGCCGCAACATTTCCACCAGCCATTGGTGAATCAAGGTTTCCGGAACTACGATGAGCAAACGTTCGGCACGCTCGGTCAGCAATTGCTGGTGCAAAATCAGACCAGCCTCAATGGTTTTTCCCAGCCCGACTTCGTCGGCCAGCAACACGCGCGGCGCAAAGCGACGGCCCACCTCGTGGGCGATATACAGTTGGTGCGGAATCAGACTGGTGCGGGTACCTACCAACCCATACAGCGGTTTGTTTGCCAGTTGGTTGCGTATCAACAAAGATTGATAGCGTATCTGGAACCATTTATCTCGATCAAATTGACCCGCAAACAAACGTTCCGATGGGCGGTTCAGTTGCAGGTGATGCGCTAATTGTTCTTCAGCCAGCTCAACCCGGCCTCCCCCTTCGCGCTCACCCAGGTAGACAATTAAACCATCACGCTCCTTGATATGAATAACCTTCAATGCAATACCATCATGGCTGCTGATGATATCTCCTGCTTTGAAAATAACACGCGTCAGCGGTGCGGAAAGTTTGGCATAAGAACGGGTTTCACCGACAGCCTTAAAACTGATACTGACAATTCTGTGTTCAACAGTTTGAACAGTACCAAGACCCAATTGCAAATCAGCATCACAAATCCAACGCTGACCGGGCTTAAAATCGTGCATGTATTAATTTGTGATCAGAAAGGAGCAGTATAGTAATAGAAAATGGTGAGAAATATTACTATTTCTTGAATCGGATGAGATTCAGTGAAGGTAATCAAAAAGTGCATCATCTGCTTAAAAATACCTGCATTTATAACAGTGGGGAATATTGGAAAAATTAAAGCCGGTTAATTTCCTTAATTAAATTAAAGAAATTAACCGGCTACAAAAAATATCAAACTGTGTGCCAAACAAACAGCACATTAACAATTATTACATTAGAAATTTAGGAACAAATTAGCCCCCAGAATATGCATCATTTGATCAGGACGTGGAGCATGCGGTCTGTTGATATATTGATTCATATAGCCAAGTTCAGCAGTAACTATTGGATTAAATTTATAAGCTATCCCCGTAAAAAACCTGTTTTGATCAAAACCGTTAGTAATCCAGCCAGCGTGAGGGGTATTCATAGCAATGAATAACTCATCTTGTATGATAAAACTCACGTTAGGCGATATAAAAGGCATAGGAACTGCCAGTTTTACTAACTGACGAAAGCGATAAGCAACATCGTTGTGACCTGGATCTGGAACCCTTTCGTCGAAAAAACGTTCCTCAAAACGGCTACGCGCTGATAATCTGCCGAATGAAAAATTATCAGCCCACGTTACTTGTTGCCAGAGTCGATGTTCATTAAAACAACCAACGCGCTGGATAGGTTCACATGTTGGCGCCCAAGCGTAACCTGCCCACACGACTATTTTATCGGTTATCGCATAACCTAAACCGGGACGTATCAGGGACTGAGTAAACTGAGAAGCATCATTACCAAAACGACCTTGCCCTTCAGCCCACCATCTGAATCTTTTTAATTCAGGATTATTTGGATTCAGTGCACCAAAATTACCTAGTGCTGTCACATTTCCCCAAAACTGGAAGTCATTTACATAATCTTCAGCAGCGACTGGACTACTAAAAACCAAACCAAGCGCTGCCAATAAAATAAATTTGTTTATTTTCTTAAACATACAATCTCCTTTCCAAAATAATTTGATTCTGTAAACAGTTAGTTAAATTTATTCTGAATACAACATGCAGCGACTCACATAGGTATTGAATGCTAGCAGCCGCTTGCTCTATCTTTTCAAAATAACACGCCATTCTTTCACTAATAAATCGATATCGTTCTTATTACACTGCCGCGCACATTAGCATAGCAATTGTCAAGAAAGTGTTAAGAAAAACAGCTGTCATGAGCAGTGTCATTGCAGCTAATTCTAATTAAGATTTAAGAACCTAAATTAAGAATTTAAAAACTCTGATCATTTTTTATTACTCCAGCGCGCACACTAGCATGCCAAATGTTAAGAAATTGTAAAGAAAAAGAACGGTATCAAAAAAATAACAGCCAGTGTTGTTTTTTTAGCTAAAAATTCCTTGATTATTGAAGAAGATTCAATTTTATGATGGCTGCGATTTTGTTGAATTTAGGAACAATACCGAGCGTCTCTTATAGATGATGAATATAAGAAATCAATCCGTACTGATTAATAGATTTTAAAAAACATTTGTTTGACAAGTTATCATGATACTGGATATGTTAAGCTTCATGACCGTGAAGTCTGATGAAAATTTTTTAAATAACAATTTATATATAGATCTTGGGTCGAGATCATTCTCGATATTATTTGAACTAAAACGAACTGGAGTTAGAAAATGAAAAAATTAAATTTTGCATTAACAATATCGGCGCTACTTATATTAGCCGGTTGTGGCGCTAGTAAAGACTATAGTCCGCCCGCTGGTGCATCTGGTGAACAGATCTTTAGCACGGCTTGTACCGAATGCCATAAACCTTTAAGTGCAAACGTTGCCATGATACTCAGTGAGAAAGTTGCCAATAAGGATGCGATTATCAAGAAATTTCAATCGGGAAGTATGAGAATGCCCGCATTCAAGAATATTCAGGGCGAGGCTGCGGATCGTTTAGCTGAATATGTTTTAACCAACAGCGAAGTCAAATAATTTATTTTGCGTGGGAATCCCAGCGAATTCCCACGCAAAATAAATTTATAGGAGCATCGAGTTATTTCTGCGCTGTTGATTAGCACGCAAATATTTATCAAAAACTCTGCAAATACTGCTCAGTAGTAGCTGCCCCATAGCTGTCACAATAATCTCGTCATCATCTAACGTAATCAAACCAGCTTGCTCATACAATAAAAGCTCTGTTAGCTCTGTTGCAAAATAGTGCTTGAACTCAATTGGAAAATAAATTTCTACTGATTCAAATGAGAGCACTGAATGGCAAATCAGTGCTTGCATGACGGAACGCCGTATCAGATCATCGGCACTTAATTCAATGCCACGTAAAATAGGAAGTATATTGCGTTCTAACCTGTCGTAGTATTGCAAAAGATCACAATGATTCTGATTAAAGGTTGGACCAATGCATCCAATTCCAGATATACCTAATGCAATACGATCACCATCAGGATGAACCGAATATCCTTGCAAACCATAATGAAGTCCACCTTGCCGCTGCGCTATGATCAATTGATCGTCGCGCTTGGCAAAAAGATTCATGCCAATATGGCTATAACCGGCATCAGTTAATCGCGCAATTGCAAACAATAGCATCTCAAGCCGGGTTTCTGTATCGGGCAAATCTTCTTGATTGATATTTCGCTGGGGTTTGAATTTTTCTGGCAAGTGCAGATAATTTAATAAATTTATTTGATTTGGACACGCAGAAATGATTCTTCCCAAGGTGTATTCAAACTTCTTTACAGTTTGTTTTGGTAATCCGTAAATCAGTTCAATTCGGACCGTTTTAAAACCGGCATGTTGCGCGTTACGTATAGCACACAACGTGGTATCTTCTGTTTGCAAGCGTTGTAAGGATTGCTGCACCAGATGATCAAAGTCCTGAACACCAATAATTGCGCAATTAAATCCCATTTCTTTCAATGACTGCAGCGAAACATGCGTAATTTGCCGTGAATCGATCTCTATGCAATATTCTCCCTCTTCTACCAAATTAAAATTTTGGCGGACTTCTTTCATAATGTCCCTTAACTGAGCAGCACTCAGGAGAGTCGGGGTACCTCCCCCAAAATATAATTGCTCAACCTTCGGGTCGTCTTTGAGAAATTGCCCTTGAAGTCTTATTTCGCGTACCAAGTAATCAAGATATATTTTTATGTCATCATCATCGGGAATGATCTGATTAAAATGGCAATAAAAACATAAAGAAGTGCAAAATGGAATATGCACATATAACGATAAGGGTCGGCGAAAGTGTCCGGATTTGCGATTGCCCAACCAAGATGAATAGGTATGCGCATCAAATGCTTCAACAAAATAATCTGCGCCCGGATACAGACGATAGTCAGAATAATGGCCTCCAAAACGGCGAATAAGATCTGAATTGATTGCAAGCGAATCAGAAGATAGGCCGGAAAAAAACAATGGATGCACCGGGAATCTCACTTTGTGAAGAATGTAACCAAAAGAAAATTGCATTGAAATAACATCAAGCGCCGACCACCCCACTCAATCACACATTTTTTAACAATGCAATTTCAAAAAAGAATATCCACTTATTGATAATACCGGTAAAATTGTAATTGAATCCAAATTATAGATTTTGATTCAGATCAATCAAGGCGTTGAAATGTAATTCTCTACAAATGTAATTCCCTATATTTGGAAAATACTTTGCTTCACGATACCTCACTACATAATCATCTTGATATCTCACACATAAGGTCAAGCTGTGCCTCTTGTAGTTTGCGTGAATTATGTTTACCGGTTGGTCTTAATGATCATGAAATTCAGGTTCTTGGAGATGTAGTCAGTCATAAACGTAAGATTCAGCGAGGCGGGTACCTGCATCGCACAGGCGCAAAGTTCCAATCGCTATTTGCAATTCGTAGCGGATTTCTAAAGACCTGCGTACTTGAACAAGATGGACGGCAGCAAGTTACTGGTTTTCATATGACTGGAGAATTGCTCGGTTTGGATGCCATCAGCACTGACACGCATACATGTGATGCTATTGCTCTTGAAGATAGCGAAGTATGTGAAATTCCCTTTGCGAAATTAGAAGAAATTAGCCGCGTTATTCCATCCCTTATGCGCCATTTTCATAAAATTATGAGTCGTGAAATAGTGCGGGATCATGGCGTTATGCTGTTATTAGGCAGCATGAAAGCTGAAGAACGCTTAGCAACTTTTCTGCTGAATTTATCGCGCCGCTTTCTAGTGCGCGGTTATTCCGAGTCCGATTTCAATCTACGCATGACTCGCGAAGAAATTGGCAGCTATCTTGGCCTTAAGCTAGAAACCGTTAGCCGTGCTTTCTCTAAACTGCAAGATGAAAATATTATTACCGTTGATAATAAACATATCCAAATAAACGATATTGCCCGCTTAAGAATGAAAATGGGAAACTCATCCTGTGCTACTTGAAAATTGCCAACACCGTCCGAAACCATAATAATCGCCTTCGATCACGCCCGGTATTACAGCAGAAACATACTTCCTCACAATACAAACATCATCCGCATCTCTTTACCCAGTTTCTTGTCAGCTTGAGTAAGCATAAGAAAGTGCTATAATATAAAGATAATTTGACTATCTACTTGAGAGTGCATGATATGCAGGTCAAATTAAATACGCACATTTGTCTAAAAGCTCTAAACGCAATGTAAAGAGGCTGTGAGATGAATGGAGGCTCAATCCTAATGGAGAAATAATTAATGTCAGTAACTATGCGTCAAATGCTGGAAGCAGGTGTTCATTTTGGGCATCAAACACGCTTCTGGAATCCGAAGATGGCGCCCTATATCTATGGCCATCGAAATAAAATCCATATCATCAATCTAGAAAAGACCCTGGTGATGTATGAAGAGGCCATGAAATACGTACGCCAATTATCAGCAAACAAAGGGGTTATCTTATTTGTTGGCACCAAACGGCAAGCACGCGATATTGTGCGCGAGGAAGCAACGCGATGCGGATCCCCCTATGTGGATCAACGCTGGCTAGGTGGAATGCTAACTAATTTTAAAACCATCAAACAATCTATTAAGCGCTTACAAGATATGGAAACAATGGTTCAAGACGGAACATTGGATAAGCTTGTAAAAAAAGAAGCACTTGATCTTCATCGAGAATTGGATAAGCTCAATAGCAGTTTAGGTGGCATTAAAGATATGAAAGGGCTGCCGGATGCGTTATTTGTAATAGATGTTGGATATCAGAAAGGCGCTATTACAGAAGCCAAGAAGCTTGGCATTCCGGTAATTGGTGTTATCGACACCAATCATAATCCAGATGGTTTGCAATACCTGATTCCTGGAAATGATGATTCAAGCCGGGCAATACGTTTATATGCTCGTGGCGTAGCCGATGCTGTTCTGGAAGGACGTAATCAGTCTATTCAGGAAATTGTTGAAATGAGTGCGGAAGCCGAATAAAACTAGGATCATTCTGCGTTTGTATTGGCATACTGGCAGCTATAGATTAATAATCAGTTAAATATATAATTTATCTGATTATTATACAAAAAGCCTCTACGATAAGCGCATCTTCGTTTTAAAAAATATCTATATCCTATTCATAAACTAAATTTTGTACCTGGAGTAAATATGGCGGATATTACCGCAAGCATGGTAAAAGAATTGCGCGAGATGACTGGGCTTGGCATGATGGAATGCAAAAAGGCCTTGACAGAGACTGACGGTGATATGAAAGCGGCTGAAGATCTGTTAAGAATCAAAAGCGGTGCGAAGGCAAGCAAGGCGGCCGGACGGATCGCAGCCGAAGGTGTAATCGGTGCCTATGTCTCGGCGGATGGTCAATGCGGTGCGCTGGTTGAAGTTAATTGCGAGACAGATTTCGTTGCCAGGAACGAGGACATTATTGATTTTTCCAAGAAACTGGCTGAGCTTATCGCAACAAAAAACTTGACCGAAATTACGGCACTCAGCGATGCGTCGTTATCAAGTGGCGAAACTGTTGAGACAGTTCGTAAAGCGTTGATCATGAAATTGGGCGAGAACATCAGTATCCGCCGTTGCGGGCGTCATGCTACAAAGGGCCGGCTGGCCTATTATCTCCATGGAACCAAGATTGGTGTGATGGTAGATTATAGCGGTGGTGATGAAACGTTAGGCAAGGATATAGCTATGCATATTGCCGCAAGTAAGCCTATGTGTGTATCACAAGAACAGGTATCTGCAGATGTATTGGCACATGAACGCCAGATTTTCACAGCTCAGGCTGCTGAAAGCGGGAAACCAGCAAATATTATTGAGAAAATGGTTGATGGCCGCATTGCAAAATATCTTGCCGAAATAACCTTATTAGGCCAGCCCTTCGTTAAAGATCCGGAACTTACTATAGAAAAATTATTGGCAAAGAAATCTGCCAAAGTAAATGGTTTTACAATGTTTGTTGTCGGCGAAGGAATTGAAAAGAAATCTGAAAATTTTGCAGAAGAAGTAAAAGCACAGATGGAACAGGCCAAATAAAACAAGCTTCCACAACCTAAAATACAATCAATGACCACCGTTACTTATAAACGTATTTTGCTAAAGCTATCCGGTGAAGCTCTGATGGGTGAAGACCAGTATGGCATTAACCATACCGTAATGGGAAGAATTGTTGCTGAAATTGAAGAAATTAGCAAACTGGGCGTTGAAATTGCCATTGTTGTAGGTGGCGGGAATATCTTTCGCGGTATGAAATCAGCTAACGACGGACTTGAACGCGTTACCGCTGATTATATGGGTATGTTAGCCACCGTGATGAATGCTTTGGCACTGCAAGATGCCATGAAACTGGTTGGACTGGTACCGCGCATTCAATCTGCTTTGCGAATTGAACAAGTGGTAGAGCCTTATATCCGCGGACGAGCAATGCGTTATCTAAAAGACGGCAGGATTGTGATTTTTGCAGCAGGAACCGGAAATCCTTTTTTTACTACCGATACCGCAGCTGCTCTACGTGGCATGGAAATGAATGTGGATATCATGCTTAAAGCAACAAAGGTGGATGGCATTTATACCAGTGACCCGAAAATTGATTCTGATGCGACTCGTTTCCAGAAATTATCTTTTGATGAAGCTATCTCCAAGAATTTACAAGTAATGGATGCAACGGCATTAACATTATGCCGTGATCAGAAATTACCATTAAATGTATTTAGTATTTTCAAAGCCGGGGCTCTAAAACGTATAATAATGGGAGAAGAGGAAGGGACCTTGGTAACTGTCTGATTCAAATATAGTTAGCTTCCTGAAAATAGATGCAAAAGGAATGGATATTATGATTGCCGATGTAAAAAAGTCTGCTGAACTGAAAATGCAAAAAAGCCTGGAAGCATTAAAAGTAGATTTGAGTAAAGTCAGAAGTGGCCGGGCTCATACTGGCCTATTGGATCATATCACAGTAGATTATTACGGTGCGCAAACTCCAATTAACCAATTAGCAAATATCAATCTAATTGATGCACGCACGATTGGCGTTATCCCTTGGGAAAAGAAAATAGCCAATGCAGTTGAAAAAGCGATTCGTGAATCTGACCTGGGTTTAAATCCGATGCCGGTTGGTGAAACAATTCGCGTGCCAATGCCGGCTCTCACTGAAGAGCGGCGACGTGATCTTATCAAAGTGGTAAAACATGAAGCAGAAGCCGTCCGTGTTGCGATGCGCAATATTCGCCGCGATGCGAATGCACACTTGAAAGAATTATTAAAGTCCAAAGAAATTTCTGAAGATGATGAACGCCGTGGCCAGGACGAGATTCAGAAGCTTACTGACCGCTATATCACCGAGATCGATAAAGTTTTACAAGTTAAGGAAGCCGAATTGATGGCTGTTTGATATGCCTCAAGGCCCGAGTTCAACCCGAGAAATACCTGAAACAGGATCAATACCGGATCATATCGCCATTATCATGGATGGTAATGGCCGTTGGGCTCAAAACCGCTATATGCCCCGTATTGCCGGACATAAACAAGGGGTTGAAACGGTGCGTGGTGTGATAAAAGCTTGCATAGAACGCAACATTTCTTACCTCACTTTATTCGCTTTTAGCAGTGAAAACTGGCGCCGCCCTACTGATGAAATTGCCTCTTTGATGCAACTTTTTCTTGGTGCTTTAGAACAAGAAATTACTAAGCTACATGAAAATGGCATTTGTTTTAAAGTAATCGGTGATTTATCCAAGTTTGAGCCTAAAATCATAGAATTCATTCAGATCGGCGAGCAACTAACTGCCAATAATACACGTCTTACATTTACTATTGCGGCCAACTACGGCGGCCGCTGGGATATCATGCAAGCCATGCAAAAAATGATGGCTCAATCAGCGAGCTTGCCACTTAACTTTGAAGAAGAAAATCTGGCGCAATATCTCTCCATGAGCTATGCTCCTGAGCCGGATTTATTTATTCGCACGGGTGGAGAGTGTCGGATCAGTAATTTTTTATTATGGCAGCTTGCTTATACTGAATTGTATTTCACCAATACACTATGGCCTGACTTTGACGAGCATGAACTTGAGTTAGCTATTCAATCGTATCAGCAGCGGGAACGCCGGTTTGGTCGCACGAGCGAGCAACTTCAAATGGCAATATCTGCTAAAGGTTAAGAAGATTATTTTAAATGCTTAAAGCCCGCATCCTCACTGCAATTGTAGTATTGCCTTTATTTCTCTCGGCATTATTTTTCCTGCAAAACATTTTTTGGGCTACTTTCTTACTCGCACTAGCGGTTATCGGTTCCCGCGAATGGAGTCAATTAGCCAGACTTTCTGTCAGAAAGACGATACTTTTTATGTTACTCACGGCTTTGGTGGGTGGAGAATTATTGTTTCAATTAAGTGAATCAGTAAAAATCGATGCCTATTCGTCAGATCCAATGTGGGTATATATTTTGTCGGCTGCATTTTGGCTAGTAGGTGCACCGCTATATCTTAAGCAACTCTATGTTGTTAAAAACCCATACATCTGGATGCTAATCGGCTGGATACTGTTGCTACCAACCTGTCTTGCTCTCTATCAGTTACGCACTATCAGCCCATTGCTTTTACTAGGTTTTATGGCGACCATTTGGATCTCGGATACCGCCGCTTATTTTACCGGACGATCGTTTGGCAAGCACAAACTTGCACCCACTATTAGTCCGAATAAAACTTGGGAGGGTGTAGCCGGTGCTTTAATTGCGGTATTGGTTTATGGCTTGGTTTGGGATTATTGGCTTAATGAAGAATCTTTAGCTTTAACGTTGATACCCTTGCTGTTATTTATGGCCATATTGGGTATCATTGGCGATTTGTACGAATCATTGATAAAACGTCATGCTAATGTGAAGGATAGCGGAAATATTTTGCCAGGGCATGGTGGAATATTGGATCGGATCGATGCTTTGACTTCTTCACTGCCATTCGCCATATTGGCTTTACTTATTTTTTATTCGCCCGCTTAATGAAAACCATCCGCCAAATAACTATACTCGGCTCCACCGGCAGCATTGGAGAGAGCACACTGGATGTCATAGCACGCCATCCTGACCGTTTTCAGGCATTTGCGCTAACAGCCAATAAAAATGTTGAAAAAATGTTGTCACAATGCCAACGCTTCCAGCCGCGTTATGCGGTAATGCTGGATATGAAAAGTGCGGAGCAATTGACCAGCGCAATTCAAGCAGCCAGGATAGATACGGAAGTATTATCTGGTATTGAGTCATTGGAAAGGGTAGCTTCTCTTCCAGAAGTGGATGCTGTGATGGCAGCAATTGTTGGAGCTGCCGGTATCCGTCCAACCTTTGCAGCGGCTCGAACCGGAAAACTTGTATTGCTCGCCAATAAAGAAACTCTGGTTATGGCCGGGCGTATTTTCATAGATCTGGTAAAAAAGCACAACGCCACACTGCTGCCCATTGATAGCGAGCATAATGCGATTTATCAATCTCTGCCGCATCATTTCAATGGTAACTTGGCTGCGGCAGGCATCAGCCGCATACTGCTCACTGCTTCGGGCGGACCATTTCGATGCGCGCCGTTAGCATCGTTAGAGAAAGTGACTCCAGAACAGGCTTGTGCGCATCCGAATTGGGATATGGGGCAAAAAATTTCTGTTGATTCTGCCACCATGATGAATAAAGGATTGGAAGTAATTGAAGCGCATTGGTTGTTTGACGCACCTCCGGACAATATTCAGGTTGTAATTCATCCCCAAAGTGTAATCCACTCGATGGTTGCCTATGTCGATGGTTCAGTCATAGCGCAATTGGGCAACCCTGATATGCGTACGCCGATTGCGCACGCGATGGGTTATCCCGATCGGATAGCAAGCGGAGTATCCGCTTTAGATATGTTCAAAGTGGCGCATCTTGATTTTGAAGAACCTGATTTTGAAAGATTCCCATGCCTGGGATTAGCCTACCAAGCGCTTGCCGCGGGCGGGAATATGCCTGCAGTTCTCAATGCCGCAAATGAGATTGCTGTAGAATCCTTTCTTAAAGTGCGCATGAAATTTACAGCTATCCCGGCTATGATTGAACATGTTATGCAAACAGTACAACAAGAAGATATGGCAACACTGGATGATGTATTGAGAACAGATGCATTGGCTCGTGACGTTGCGCGAGAGTGGCTTGCAAATCTGCAGTAAAAAAGTCAGGAAACCGCTCACCATGACAAGATTCAATTTTTCTTAATTAATGAGAGTATCGTGCAGATAAAACCTTCCCCTCAGTGCACTTCTTACACACCCTGACCTGATATGACAATAGCTTATACAATCATTTCTTTCATTATTGCCTTAGGCATACTGATTACATTTCATGAATTTGGTCATTATCTGGTAGCACGCTGGAATGGCGTTAAAGTATTACGATTCTGTATCGGTTTTGGTCAACCGATTTTTCGCAAGCGTTGGGGAAAAGACAAAACAGAATGGGTAATTGCGGCGATTCCATTGGGTGGCTATGTCAAGATGCTGGATGAGAATGAAGGGAAAGTAGCGCATGAAGATTTACCTCGCGCATTTAACCGTCAACCGGTAGCACGCCGTTTTGCCATTGTTGCAGCCGGTCCCATTGCCAATTTTTTGCTAGCTATTGTCTTATACTGGCTACTCTTCATTCTGGGTGTCAATGGAATGAAACCGGTACTTGGCCCAATTGAACCCGCCTCTCCTGCTGCGCATGCAAAATTTGAGCAAGGTGAAACCATTGTCACTATCGAGAATGAACCGGTAGCCAGTTGGCAAGATGCTCGCTGGACCTTATTACGATATGCCATTGATCAATCGGCAAACGTAAAAGTACAAACCATTAATAAAAATGGCGAGATCAATTGGCGGCAATTAGATTTAAGTCAAATTGACCCGGATAATCTCAATGGAAATTTCCTTGGAATTATTGGCCTTAATAGTTATCAGCCTATTCTAAAGCCCGTTATCGGGCAAGTGGTTGCCGATGGCGCTGGTCAGCATGCTGGCTTGTTAGCAGGAGATGAAATTTTAGCCGTCAATGATACTGAAATCCACACCTGGATGGACTTTGTGCAACAGATACGCACAAACCCGGAGCATACTCTGGAACTCGAAATTTTGCGTAATAATCAAGTGACAATAATTGCCATCACACCGGAAGCAACCACAGAAAATGGCAAACAAATAGGCAAGATCGGCGTTGCACCCGTTGTCAATCAAGCAGAATTTGAAGAATTGCTCGTTACAGTCAGTTATCCTCCTGGCAAAGCATTCCAGAAAGCCATTGAGAAGACTTGGGAAACAACCATACTGACATTACAAATGCTATCCAAAATGATTACCGGCGATGTATCTTGGAAGAATGTCAGCGGACCGATTTCAATTGCCGACTATGCAGGCCAGTCTGCGCAGATGGGATTGGTATCCTATTTGGCTTTTCTGGCGCTGATCAGTGTCAGTATCGGTGTTCTGAACTTATTGCCGATCCCAATTCTCGATGGCGGGCATTTAATGTATTATCTCATTGAAATAATTAGAGGAAACCCTCTCTCCGACCAGGCCATTTTGATCGGGCAGAAAATCGGCCTGGCCTTGCTGTTTACACTCATGACATTTGCCATATATAACGATATTAATCGGCTTATTACTGGTTAGATAATGAAATTCCGGTATCTTGTTGCGTTTGTAAGCCTCTTCCATGCTTTCTCATCCTGGGCCAGCGATTCTTTCATTGTTAAGGATATTCGCGTCGAAGGCATACAGCGCACTGAAGCTGGCACAGTATTTAGCTATCTCCCTGTTAAAGTTGGCGATACACTTGATGAAGAAAAAGCAACCGAAGCTATCAAGGCGCTCTATGCAACCGGTTTCTTCAAAGACGTAAAATTAAAATCTGAGAATGGTGTTCTAATCGTGGAGGTTGATGAACGTCCGGCTATTGCACAAATCAGTATTAATGGCGCCAAAGAATTTGAGAAAGACAAATTGCTTGAAGGTCTTAAACAAGCCGGCATATCGGAGTCCCGGATTTTCAGCCGTTCGCTTTTGGATAGAGCCGAACAGGAGTTAAAGCGCCAGTATATCAGCCGAGGGAAATATGCTGTCAAAATCACAACAACGACTACGCCATTGGAACGTAATCGTGTTGCAATTAATTTTGATATTAATGAAGGCCGGACAGCCAGAATTAAGAAAGTAAGTTTTGTCGGTAACGAGAAATTTAAAGATAGCGAGTTGCGCGGCATACTTGTACTCAGAAAACCTGACTTATTAAGCTGGTTCACCAAAAATGATCAATATTCAAAACAGAAGCTATCAGCCGATTTAGAGACACTTCGATCTTATTATCTTGATCGAGGTTATCTCGAATTCAATATTGAATCCACTCAGGTATCCATAACACCTGACTTGCGCGATATCTATATCACGATCAATATTACCGAGGGTGCTCAATATACAGTCTCCGATATCAAAGTAGCTGGAGAACCCCTGTTGCCGGAAGAAGAAATACGTAAACTGATATTACTGAAAAGTGGACAGGTATTTGCACGCCAAAAACTAACCGAATCCGTTAAATTAATTACCGATCGCTTAGGCGATGATGGATATGCATTTGCCAATGTCAATGCTGCACCGGAGTTGGATCATGAAAACCGCCAAGCTGCATTTACATTCTTTATTGACCCCGGCCGGCGTGTCTATATCCGGCGCATCAATATAACCGGCAATGATCGTACACGCGATGAAGTGATACGTCGTGAGTTTCGTCAAATGGAAGGTGCCTGGCATTCCACTAAAAATATTAATATTTCCAAACAACGCGTTGATCGATTATTCTTCTTTAATAGCGTCAATGTGGAAACACCTGCTGTACCCAATAAAACCGATCAGGTTGATGTCAATGTCAAAGTAGAAGAGCGGCCAACCGGATCTATCATGTTTGGTGCGGGTTATTCAGATCGTCAAGGTATTATTTTGAACGGCTCCATTTCACAAAACAATATTTTTGGTACCGGTAACTTTTTTAGCCTTGATGTAAATACAGGTGCGATCAACAAAACTTATGCAGCATCATTTACCAATCCCTATTTTACTGTGAACGGAGTCAGTCTCGGGTTTGATGTCTACAAACGTGACCTGGATACACGTCCGCTATCCCGGGTTGGCACATTCAAAACCGAAACTGTCGGTGCAGGTGTCCGGCTCGGTATACCGATCGCTGAAAATGATATTGTATCTTTAGGTCTGGCGGCAGAAAATACAGTGTTAGGTGTTTTTGCTGACAGCCCGCAACGCAACAAAGATTTCGTTACCGAATTTGGAAAGTCGACCAATAATTTTCCACTCACGCTCAGTTGGGCGCGTGATCGCCGTGACAGTGCAATTTGGACCACTTCAGGAACGACGCACCGTCTATTTGGTGAAGTCAGTGTACCCGGTGGAGATTTGGATTATTATAAAATAAGTTACCATCAAAAATGGTTCTACCCCATTACAGATAATCTTACACTCATGCTGAATGGTGAGTTTGGTTATGGAGACGGGTATACGGGACGTTCACTCCCTTTTTTCAAAAACTTCTTTGCCGGGGGTAATAACTCCGTGAGAGGGTATGATCTGAATTCCTTAGGTCCCCGTGATGATAGAAATCTTTCATTAGGCGGCAGCAAACGCATAGTCGGTAATATCGAAGTGCTCTTCCCGGTTCCCTTCATGAAAGATGATAGATCACTTCGTTTAAGCGCGTTCCTTGATGGCGGTACCGTATTTGCAAGAAATATTGACTTTAATTTAATGCGTTATTCGGCCGGTATTGCGCTCACTTGGGTTTCGCCTATGGGGCCACTGAAAGTCAGTATAGCCGAACCCTTAAACGATCAACCTGTTGATAGATTGCAAGCTTTCCAATTTATGTTTGGACAACAATTCTAAATTTAATTGAGATCCTATCCGGTGAATAACTTGAAACGAATCAATCGATGGTGGTGCATTACGGTTATAGTTCTTATAACCATTGTTTCAACCAGTGGATCCGCTATGGTTCTTGCCGGTGATATCAAAATTGGCGTAGTGAATACTGAAAAGATTTTGCGCGAATCGCTGCCAGCGGTACAGGCGCAAAAGAAAATTGATCAAGAATTTGTGCCGCGTGATGAAGAAATCAAGAAAATGGCTGTTCAGGCCAAAACATTACAAGACAAGCTTGAGAAAGACAGCATTAGCATGGATGAAACGGAACGGCGTAACTTAGAAAGGAATCTTGCCAATCTTAGCCGTGAATATCAGCGCGCGCAAAGACAAATGCGGGAAGATTTTAGTGTGCGTCAAAATGAAGAATACAGTGTAATTCTGGATCGCACCAATCGGGCAATCAGCAAAATTGCTGAAACAGAAAAGTATGATCTGATATTGCAGCTCCAGGATTCAGTTTATAGAAGTCAACGAATTGATATTACAGATAAAGTTATTAAAGCACTCGAAAATGAATAGGACAGAATTCAACATAATCTATTCAAGTGCCATCAATAAAGATCTAGGGCTAAAAGGAAAAAAGTATGAATACCATGAATATTCACGAAATTTTAAAATACCTGCCGCATCGCTATCCGCTTTTATTGGTGGACAAAGTGATTTCTTACGAAGTGGGCAAGGATATCGTTGCATTAAAAAATGTTTCCATCAATGAACCATTCTTTTCGGGGCATTTCCCGCATTATCCGGTCATGCCGGGCGTCCTGATTGTTGAAGCTTTAGCCCAGGCGGCAGCCATTCTAACGCTCAGAACAGTAGATACGATCAACAAAGATAATACAGTTTATTATTTTGTCGGAATTGACGGCGTTCGTTTTAAAAAACCCGTTATGGCTGGTGATCAATTAATTCTCAAGGTTGCCATAGAGCGGCAAATAAAGGGGTTATGGAAATATTCAGCTCGCGCTGAAGTCGATGAGCAGCTTGTCACTGAAGCTACGCTGATGTGCACTGCAAGAAATGTATAATCGTTAACAGGCCGTTGAAAAATGTTTTCGAGGCAGCCGATGCAAGGCAAAAATAGACGAGAAAGCGCAGTTTATGCTTAATAAATGAGCATTCTGAGTCTGTTTTTAACACCTTAGCGGCAACGCAGATAATTTTCAACGGCCTGTTAAGCAATCAGTTTGTAATTTGTATGATGCTGGCGCATATCAACAGCGCAATTGGTGGAGAAAGATATTGACACTTTCAGTGCAAATGCTGTTATTTGCGGTGTAGACGAGGCTGGCAGAGGGCCATTGGCTGGCCCCGTCTATGCAGCATGTGTTGTGCTCGATGTTGACCACAAAATAGCCGGATTAGCCGATTCCAAGGAACTGAGCGAGAAGAAGCGTGAAGTGCTGGCAATCGCTATCAAAAAATATGCTAAAGCATGGGCAATTGCTTCCGCCTCAGTGCAAGAAATTGATCAGCTAAATATTCTGCAAGCAAGTTTGCTCGCGATGAAACGTGCTGTAGAAAGTTTACCTTTCGTACCGGATATGGCGCTGGTCGATGGGAATCAGAGTCCACAGCTAAAATGCTCAGTACGTACAATCATTAGAGGTGACAGTCTAATACCCGAAATCTCAGCAGCCTCTATTTTAGCTAAGACGGCACGGGATAAAGAAATGCTAAGACTGCATCAATGTTTTCCACTCTATGGATTTGATCAACACAAAGGGTATCCAACGATAAAGCATTTGGCTGCATTACAAATGCACGGTGCATGTGAGATACATCGGCAAAGTTTTGCGCCTGTCCATGCATTAAAATTGAGTAAAAAATATTTCTAGAACAACGATAACGCCAAACTGTGCTTATCTCAAAGCAAGGAAGAAAATCACTTTGTGAGTATAATGACAGCTATTCAATTCAGTTCTGCTAACAGATAACAACCCTGATTATTAATAAAATTTAAATTTTTGAACTCACTAAACAAGGATAAACTTAAAATGCGCATTGAAAAAAATACCGTGGTCTCACTTAATTATGAATTGACAGATGATACCGGAAAAATTCTGGAGAAAACGGATACACCGATTAGTTATTTGCATGGCGGCTACGGAGGCATTTTCCCTCTCGTTGAAGAAGCGCTTCATGAAATGGAAGTTGGTTATTCTTGCTCGGTTTCAATGGAACCGGAAGATACTTTCGGCGAATATGATGCCGAATTGATTCGAGTGGAACCGCGCAGCTCTTTTCCAGATAATGTAGCAGTTGGCATGCATTTTGAAGGGGGGGCTGAAGGTTCTGACGACATCATCATCTACCAAGTTACAGAAGTTGCTGACGATACCGTCATTGTCGATGGAAATCATCCATTTGCGGGTTTAAGATTGATTTTTGCTTGCACAGTAACCGAAGTCCGCCCAGCCACAGCGGAAGAAATTACCCATCAACATGTGCATGGTGCACATGGGCATGAGCATTGATGAAATAAAGGTATTCTATTATTCAACAGATTAGCTGTTATTTGTCGCATCTATCGCTTTCTTCAATAAATAAAGCTGCTCCAGCGCTTGCCTGGGGCTTAGTTCATCCGGCGAGAGGTTTTGTAACATTGCAATCAATGGATGTTCCTGCGTAATATCTTCTTCCGGTTCTGGAATGGAAAAGGAAAACAGATCCAACTGAGGTTTCTTTTTTACACTTTCCTGCTCCAGTTTAATCAAGTGCTTTCTGGCCACTTTGATCACTGACTCTGGAACACCTGCCAGTGCAGCAACTTGCAAACCGTAGCTTTGACTGGCCGGACCCTCGGCTACTTTATGCAGAAAAACAATGCGATGTTTATACTCCACGGCGTCCAAATGGACATTTTGGATTTGTTTAAACTCCTCAGCCAGTTTCGTTAATTCAAAGTAATGCGTGGCAAAAAGTGTAAAGCTGCGATTTTTACTCAATAGATACCGGGCAATGGCAAACGCTAGGGCCAAGCCGTCAAAAGTGGAAGTGCCGCGCCCGACTTCATCCATAAGCACTAGGCTTTGCGCTGTTGCGTTATGGAGTATATTGGCGGTTTCCGTCATTTCCACCATAAATGTGGAACGCCCGCTGGCAAGATCATCGGCAGCGCCAATACGGGTAAAGATCTGATCCAGCCTACCCAGACGTACTCTTTTGGCAGGCACATAACTGCCGCAATGTGCAAGTAAAGCGATCAGCGCGATTTGCCGCATATAGGTTGATTTACCGCCCATATTGGGGCCAGTAATTATCAACATTTGCGGTTTCCCGGTATAGTCAGCACCTAACTGAACATCATTGGCAACAAAGTTTTCTACCTGACTTTCCACAACCGGGTGGCGACCGGTATCTATCTCAAAAATTTCCTCATGCGACAAATATGGTGCAGTATAGTCAAGCGCTTGTGCACGCTCAGCAAATGCACATAAAACATCAATTTCCGCAACGCTCGCAGCCATTTTCTGCAATGGATGGATATAACCCAGAAGTACATTCAAAAGTTCATCGTATAAATACTTCTCCCGCGCCAATGCCCGGTCTTGCGCGGATAATGCTTTATCTTCGAAAGCTTTTAGTTCCGGCGTGATATAACGCTCAGCACTTTTTAGTGTTTGTCTGCGCCGGTAATCAGCGGGAATTTTCTCGCTGTGTGCGTGCGTGACTTCAATATAGAAACCATGCACACGGTTATATTCCACCTTGAGATTAGGAATGCCGGTGCGTTCTTTTTCACGAATCTCCAACTGCAGTAAGAATTCACCGCAATTATTTTGCAGGGCACGTAATTCGTCCAGTTCGGCATCATAACCATCGGCAATCACATTGCCCTCACGCAACACCACACCAGGTTCTTCCAACAAAGATTTTCTCAATAACTCAAAGAGCGCAGGTTCTATCTGCATAGCCTGAATCAATTGACTAATTCTCTCACTGGAACCATTTGCCATGGCTTGAATGACTTCTGGCAATAGTTTCAGGCTATCACGCAAACCCGATAAGTCTCTCGGGCGCGCTGATTTGAGTGCAATGCGGGCAGTAATCCGTTCAACATCTACAAATTGCCGAAGCAGGTCTCGCGCGACCCAATAATTATTCTGCTCACTTTCTCCGATTAAGGCTGCAACGCTATCAAGCCGCTTTTGTATTGCTGCATGATCCCGTAATGGATGATGCAGCCAAAATTGCAACAAACGGCTGCCCATATTGGTTGAGCATGTATCCAGTAATGACAACAACGTAGGTGAGCGTTCACCGCGTATGGTTTCAGAAATTTCCAGATTGCGGCGTGTGGCAGCATCCATCCGAATATAAATACTATCCCGCTCAGCTTGTAATGATGTGATAGGAAGCGCAGCAGATCCTTGAGTCAGGCGGGCGTATTCCAGTAGGGCACCGGCAGCGCACAGCGCAATAGGCAAATCCTCACAACCAAAGCCAGACAGATCATGCGTTTCAAATTGCCGCGTAAGATTATTGATTGCAGTATCACGATCAAACTGCCACAACGGCAATCGCTTTAGCGCCCAATTTTTACCTTGTATTTCAGCTTGTTTAAGTGATTCTGGCAATAGGATCTCAGATGGTTGCAGACGCTCCAGCTCACTCAGCAGATTTTGTGGTGATGTCTCCATCACGCGTAATTGCCCCGCTGCCAGATTCAGCCAAGCCAGACCCAGAATCGATTCGTGCACCCATAAAGCCAATAATATGCAGTCGCGCTTATCCTCAAGCAATGCCGCATCCGTCAATGTTCCAGGCGTGATGATACGGGTGACTTCACGTGCAACCGGGCCTTTGCTGGTCGCCGGATCACCCACCTGCTCGCAAATGGCTACGGATTCACCTGACTTGACCAGTTTTGCCAGATACTGCTCTGCTGCATGATAGGGCACTCCCGCCATTTTAATCGGTTCCCCGGCAGAAGCGCCGCGTTGCGTTAAAGTTATTCCCAAGAGCTTTGCCGCTTTCTCCGCATCGTCAAAAAACAACTCATAAAAATCCCCCATGCGATAAAACATCAGCATGTCTGGGTGTTGTGCCTTGATGCGCAGGTACTGCTGCATCATGGGGGTATGCTGATCTTTCTGGGTTTTCATTGGCTCTACGTCAGATTATTTACGCAGTGGAGAATACATTATTGTGCTGGAATAATCTCGTCTACTAAACACCCCAAAATATTATCCTGAAAGTCGATGATAACTGGAATATCTTGATGAGCATGGAAGCTGGGGTATCCATGCACTTCAGCAAAGCATTTAGTAGCAAATCGATATTGATTTTAGCAGGCCGTTGAAAAAGTTTTCGAGGCAGCCGATGCAAGGCAAAAACGGGCGAAAAAGCGCAGTTTATGCGTGATAAATGAGCATTTTGAGCTTGTTTTTAACACCGCAGCGGCAACGCAGATAGTTTTTCAACGGCCTGTTAGAAGGTTTGCAGTTAACTTTGCTCTCTATTTTTGCGGCTTTTTCGTTTCCATTAGCTTGGGCCATGCAAATATCATAATACATTTTGTAGGCTGTTTTTAACACCGCAGATAGTTTTCAGCGGCCTGCTAAACAAGCCATTCAGGATGTAGAATCATTATGAAACCAAGTGCCAGCATTACAACGCCACTCAGGAGCTTGAGCCAGCGACCCGTAGATTCCGTAAGCTTATGATTGCTTAACGCGAACACTGCAATGGCTACCATAAGGGAGTCGTCGGCTATATAACCGAGGATATAAAGTCCTAGGTATGCATAGTAGACTGCTGGATTCAACGCATGTTGCGTTAATATAGCCGTGTAGATTGCTGGAAAACCTGCAGTGCACAGTAATTCGATGAAATTGACCATTACGGCCAGAAAAGCAACGGCTGTCAGCGTCGGCCATAACCTATCGGCTGCCAGGACAGCTCGCATCCGGACATACAAGGCAGGTTTGGCAGAATCCGGGATGGATAATGAGAAACCCCGCTGCCAGATAAAAAAATCCTTCACATTGATCCCGCCGATAATCAGGGCCGCGCCTCCCAGCGCCCAGTACAAAGCAG
Source organism: Nitrosomonas sp. Is79A3 (assembly GCF_000219585.1). NCBI lineage: Bacteria > Pseudomonadati > Pseudomonadota > Betaproteobacteria > Nitrosomonadales > Nitrosomonadaceae > Nitrosomonas > Nitrosomonas sp. Is79A3. The sequence continues at coordinate 3,695,434 of NC_015731.1, forward strand.
TAGTAATACCGATCATCTGGAATATGTTCAGCCAGGCAGCCATAAACGCATAATAGACTCCGCCACTCACCAGCACAAATGTGCCAGCGATTAATGCCATTCTTTTACGATTCCGCTGGTGTACAAGTAGCGAGAGCAAAAACAACAACACCCACATCGCACACGGGTTAAAGCCATCAAGCAGACCAATAGTCAGTGTGAATAACGGAAGTCCCAGGCGAGCAACACTGAGTGTTCCAAACAACTTTGATTCGATTTCGGTTTGCTGAGGAGAGAGCGAGGCCTGCTCAACCAGATTAATCAGTAAAGGCCCGGAGTTTTCTGCATTATCAAATCCTGCAAGTACCTTGCCATTCATGACAAAAGTTGGCACGCCGGGTGGCCAAATCCCAGCCTCCTGGGAATATCGGGTCAATCCATTGAGAGCGATCTGATCATGGTCGACCGAATAGTACATGATCTGCAGCCATGGTCGTTCGCTGCCAAATTTCAGGAGAAATTCTTTAGCCCGTGCACAGTGCGGGCAACCGTCGCGCACGAAAACTTCGAGTACCTGATCTCCGCCTGGAACCTGCTTTACTTCACTTGCTGTTACCCATGGTGTTACAACCAGCAATAATAACAGCATCAACCTCCGAAGATTTGGTAGTGGTTGAAGATACCGCTTATTGATATAAAAACTGCCAAAAAATCCTGACTCAGGCTTTAGAATCATTTTTCACCTTATTTTGGAGAATTCAGACAAGGTGATTTCTCTAACAGGCCGCTGAAAAAGTTTTCGAGGCAGCCGATGCAAGGCAAAAACAGGCGAAAAAGCGCAGTTTATGCGTGATAAATGAGCATTTTGAGCTTGTTTTTAACACCGCAGCGGCAACGCAGATAGTTTTTCAATGTCCTGCTAAACCGGCGCAGATCCATGGCAAAGACGTGCCACAGGCTTGGCTGAATTGAAAACGGCCAAACCCAGTCGGATCAAGATTGAATACACTGAGCTTCCTGACACCGCGCAAATTCATTATTCCACTGGCTTGTGCCACTACACATCAATGCAATCCATTAGTGGGCGATGCCCAGCTAAGCGGCCATTCGCGCTATAAGTAGTGAAACTGAATCGCTATCTCTTATCAAGGAAACGCAGGTATATTCGGTTCTGTGCCTTCAATTTCCACTTCGGGTAGATGTTGTTTTACGCGCCTCTCTATCTCTAGCACTCGATCAGCCGGTACATCAGCCAGCAACAAAAGTTGACCTGCCTCAATTGCCTCCTCGAACTCTTTAGTCCTCCGGTTACCAATACTCATACCCACCATACCACTTAGCCATGCACCGACACTCGCACCCGCAAGCGTAGTTGCCAGCAAGACGCCACCTGCAATAACAGTTGATGCGGGAGGAAGCACGACGGCGACCAGCCCGGCCAACAGACCGGCTGTCCCTCCAAGTGCCAACCCCTGCTGTACAGCAGGAACAAAATCACTTTTTTGTAACAGATTAGCTTCTGGCAAATCTTCGAGCGGCGTACCACGTTTAGCAAGCACGTGGAGATGCCGCTCCTCAATTTTTGCCATCAGTAAATCATCGACGATACGATTAGTAGTAGCAATATCAGGAACAAGAAAATAGATTCTTCGCATAATAACCTCCTAAAAAAACATGGGTTACACTAACACCCAGTAGAGATAAGCAGAATATTCTTTATTCATCTTATTATTCATGGAAGTAGTGTATTTTTGCCCATTATAAAAACTGATCTCGATCACAACTAGATTCTTTAATTTATTCCTTACCCTTACTGGTTAAGGAACCTAGAAATGCTTTAACATCGTTAATAAATCCAGGGCCAACTTCCCGGCCCAGTTGGTGCTCAGCCATTTCTTCGATTGCTTTATCCAATGTAGCAACTGAGCCGTCATGGAAATACGGGGCTGTTTTGGTAATATTTCTCAGGCTTGGCACCTTGAACACTTTCTTGTCAGTTTCGATCCCGGTTATTTCAAATCGCCCCATATCTTTGGTTTCATAAGGTTTAACAACGCCTATCCTTTTATATGAATTCCCGCCAAGCGCTACGCCATTGTGGCAAGTGGCGCATCCCATGTGGATAAATTTCTGCAGGCCTCTTTTCTCATTGTCATTCAGAGCGCTCTCGTCGCCTTTGAGATAGTCATCAAACCGGGAAGGCGTTAGCAGCGTACGCTCAAAAGCACCAATTGCCTTACCTATATTTTTGTATTGGAATGGATCTTTTTCATCTTTAAAAGCTTCTGCAAAGAGAGCCTTATATTCCTCTATTTTTTTCAACTTGCTGACAACAGCTGCTTCATTCGGCATACCCATTTCGATGGGGTTCAAAATGGGACCAAGTGCTTGTTCTTCCACATCTTTTGCTCGTCCGTCCCAGAATTGTGCGATATGCAGCGCCGCATTCATCGTGGTTGGCGAATTTCTGCCGCCGCGTTTTCCTTCATGGCCTGGTGAAGTTGGCTGACTGTCTACGCCGAAATTATCCAGCCGATGACAAGAATTACAGGAAATCTGATCATTGATCGAAAGCCGGGGATCCAGATACAGTTTCTTGCCAAGCTTGATCAAAGCTGCATTCTTTTTCTCATCAATAATTGATGCAGGTAACGGTTCAAAAAATTGTTTTAAAGTGGTTTGGTCCAGTTTGTGATGACCGCCATGCATGCCGCCCATTCCACCGTGATGATCGCCATCGTGCATTCCACCATGGTGATCAGCCTTCTTCGTGTCCTCTTGATGATCATGACTAGTTTGAGCATAACTATAGGAACTCAATACAAACGCTAAGAATAAGAATATTTTCATATAACCTCCAAAAATTTAACTTTAACACCCTTATCAAAAGAGCTAAATAAGCAAAATGCTTATTTCTAAAAAAATTGTCGAAGGAAAAAAATCTATATAAATTACCGGCATATCCTTTCTTCACATCAACTGTAAAAAGTGGTGTTTTCTAATTGAAGAATTGTTTTCCGATATTTACAAACTTACGGTATAGAAACAATCTCTTGTTCCCATCCATCTCTGTAACGAAAGCGCAACCTGTTTTCCTCTGTAAAAAAACCCGGTTGATCAAGAATGCCGCTCCAGCGCAGTGTCGCTGTCAAGCGATACCGATGCTGTAGCCCGTCGTCCTGCTGAACTGAGACTGTGCCATCGGTGTGAGTTTGTAATTGCAGGCGAAGCGTACTCCTCACCTGATCGCGTAATTGCACCATATCGTGAGCACAAGCATGCAGCCGTTGTTGAATACCGTCTTGATACCTCACTTGCAGATTGCCGTCTGCATCAGTGGAAATACTGGTCGCTCCGTCAGCTGATCCAGCAATGATCTCCATATCCGGTGCAAAACACATCCTTTCTCCTGCCGGTGAGTCAATCTCGATCCGGTCACCGAACCATCCGATATTGTCCCATCCTAACCGCAGTAATTCCCCCATTGCCTGAACTTGTTGATGGAACTCGCTACGCAACTGTATTTCTAGACCTGACTGTGCGCGTAAGCGCAGATGGCCTTCTTCTGTTTCCATCACTTGTTGCTGAACCGTATTCTTGTGCCGCAATGTAAGTCCGTCTGGAACTACACTGAATATTCTGCCATCCGGTAAGGTAATAGTAAAAACTCCGGTTTCTGCATCTTTAATAACTGCTACAGGTACAGAATCGCTGCCAAAGAACGCACTAACGGCATCCTCAACATCCTTGGTTGTTGTGAAATTAACTTCGCAATTGATTCCACAATGCGGTGAATCGTCAGCTTGCGTAACCGCAGCAGGCAGGCCTGTCAACATACTGATTAGTAGAATAGGAAAAAATATTTGCTTCATGGTAAATCTCCATTCATGTTAGAGGCACAACAAGCTTGTTGTGTTTAATAGATTGATTTTGTTATATTGTTTTAACTACTGAAGTAAAACACCCCGCCGCAAGCAGCGGGATGTTGATGACATTGCTTATTTACTGATTCTTTGCAATAAAACGAAAATCAGATTTTAAGAGGCTAAATTTATAGTTGTAGAGTAATGCCAAACTCAAGTTAATCAACTGGTTGGCCTATATAGATACCAGCCCAACTGTATGTGGCACTGACATCAGCCATGCTCGCGCTAATTGCTAATCTTTTATTTCTATACCCATCCCTTTCCAGACCTAAAGTAACGATATAAAGCTGGGACAGTGGTACATTGGCAGTAGTGCCGTCTTCGTTCTCAGCAACGATAACCGTTATCTTATCCAGAACATCACCAGTCATTTTGGTATCCAAAATGGTTGTAATTGGATCATTCTCATGCCTGACATAAATGCCGTTACTGCCGTCTGATTTTGTTGCCTTGAAAGCAACATTTTCCTTATTGACCGCGGCGAATGCGGAAGAGCGCCATCTGGGTGGTTCACGATCGTCTGTACTACCTTCATCCCCGCCACCTACACCAGGAGGTGCGCCTGTAAAGCTCCAGAATAGAAAATCAGCAAAGGTATTGGCATCGTTGGTACGGGCAATCATCCTTGTTTTCTTTTCCAAGAGGTCATGAACAAATATTCCTTGGTTTATAGGCTCGTAGAGGGTATAGATGCCGTCATTGGAAGTGCCATTATTATCTTGATCCAAACAAGACTGAATGACATCTTGGTTGCCATCGATAGGACATGTGAGTGTTACCGGTTTCCATCCTGGCCCACCGCTAGCAGGGTTAAGCGCTCCCGTACCCCATGCACCCCAGAATGAAACATATCTGCCATCAAAAGACAATGCCTCACCAAAGCGAGTAAATTTCTCTTGGCTGACACCAGGTACCGGCATGCCTATTGTCACCAATGCCTTGAGTTTTGGATTGGTTTCGAACCGCGCATGATAAATTCCACCGGCTGTGGGTGTTTCTTCATTATCAAATCCTGCAAATACGACTTGCTTATTTGCGCTGCTAGGCGGTGCTGTTGATCCAAAAACAGACGATGTGGGGACGCCAAACTTATCAGGCATCGGTAAACCAGTCCATGCGATTGCTTTGACTAACGCTGTAGCTGGGTTGTTACGGTAGAAGATACCTGTTTTGGAAACTGAGTTATCCGAGTAGTTACCTTTGAAAGTCACTCTATTGGTTTCAGAAATTGCTGGTGCCCCCGGAAATTGATCAAACCGTGTAGCAGGACTGCCTGCATCTAGAGCGACACTAGGTACTTGATAAATGGTAAAACCGGCAGTGACTTCAAGGTTTCTGACGCCAGTTTTTAATCCGCCAAATGGGTTGGCATAAACACCGGTTGTCCCTCCTAGTTTACCCAATACTGGATCGGTCCAGGTTGGTTGTGATTGCCCCCGAAAAGCTACCGTATTGGCAACTTTGTCAATACGTGGGAATGAAGGGAATTCGTTAAAAGTTGCTGGTTTCGGATTAGTAATATTGTTTGGTGCTGGAACAACATCCGAGGGGGGGGCAGTACTGGCTATCACTTTGACAGATTCATTACTCAACAACATGTTACGGGTAAATACTCCACGTGTCGGCTCTCCCCCTCCACCTGTGGATGGTTTGGCTCGACCGCGAAATACAACAAGAGCATTATCATTTAACGACGGTTGGTTATAACTGAAGAATTTCTCAGTCGCGATACCTGGCGGACTTGCGTTGTTATCCACTACAGTACTCCAATTAAAATTTATATTTTCGGCGAGAACTAGCTGCGCCGCGAATAACACTTGAGCGCCGATGATGATACTTAAAGCAGTTCGAGGTAAGTTCTTCATTGCTGACTACTCCATAAAAATAATAGAAAGGCTTTAACCTAAATGTTTCATTAACTAGACACACTTTATTATCATCTGAACCGATTACATAGCACATCGGTTAATAAAAACATATTTCATTATTGTTGAATATTTTTCTCAAGTAAATAAGCAAAATGCTTATTTTTTATAATTTAGGCTGATAGGTTTGTCGTATTAACATAGGCTGGCAAGGAACCGATCATGCAGGAAATCTACGCGAGAACAGGTAGGCTAAAGCGCTGAAGATGATGGGATTGTTACAGTATGCGTAAAAACGGATACTCTCGTAAGTTTTTGATAAATAATAACACTTTTCAATAATACTAATCGCCAGGCCAATAAAAGTTTTGTTTTAAGTCTCTCTGCGATTAGGTGCGCTTCTCAAATGGACAATCTGAAGGTTAAGCAGCGAGTAACTTTTATCATCTACCTGCTCAAACGTAACTAGGAGCAGATTACAATCACTTTGTAAAAATCACTTGGAAATAGTAATGGGTAAGCCGAGTGATTTTGCATCAGTGACCGTCAATCGGAATAGGATGTAGAGCAATTGAAATGCATTGCGATTCCAGTGTAAAGATCCTGTCGTATCCACCGCATAATATTTGTCATGTGAATAAATGGACAGATTAACGTCGGAAGGGAGTTCATCGGCGATGATAAGCCCCAAGGTATGACTGGGATTCTCATCTTTGGCAATGGGTGGCGTACGTGGATCTTTTTCAACGTAATATTCAGCCTGCTCACCCAGTGCATGACCGAGAAAATTTAAAATCGTATGAAAGCTTCGTAAGCGGAATGCACCTCGGATGGGCCATTCTCCGCCGGGATAACCGGGGCGGATATCGAAAGCAACATCGTTCTCTATCCAAGGGTTGATAAGATCATATAACGCTGCCCGCTCTTCGCAGCAAAGAATATCGGGATCATAGTTGGTAATCAGTATGGGGCCTGGCAATTGTTTGCTTAGCGTATAGGTACCCTTTTGGGGGTCATGACTTACAGTAAAATCTTTCTCGATAGCCTGAAAGACACCTTCCGGCGAAATTGCGCGGGAAGGAATTGTCCAGCTACGTTCGAATGTCAGTGGTTCAGCATACAGTTGCTTTTCGTCCTGAATGGCCGAGAGATGTAACACGATACGCCGGAACATCTCGTATCCTGCACGGTCCGATGGATTATTGTGATAAACAATTTGTTGCAAATGCCTGCGTTGCTTGTTGCGTAGGCGATGCTCTTGTTCTTTCGTCAGTTGAGCGCCGGGAAGAAACTGTTCGTTGTCATTCTGTTCTTCAGGGTCTGCGGCCGGAAAAGCAGCAAGTTTCACAGAGTCACGACGCGGGCGATACTTGTACTCCTGTCCTCCAATCGGAGTAATGCCAGTAGTTCCCTGTTGCCCGGTTTGATGCAAGTGCACTTCTTGCCCCATCATCCGCAACATAAGATCAACATCAAAGTGCTGGCGCAGCAAAAGGGTCAGCTTATGTTGACTGAATGGCGTCAGCAGGCGTTTGGTAAATTCTTCGCTAGCGATTGGTTCAATGCTGAAAGTGGGGTTCTCTGAAATGCCAGCGCCAAATATCGGTACCAGCAAACCACCGCTTTCTCCGGTCAGTGCAGGCGTAGCGCCCGCATTGGCGCTAAAATTGAAAGTTGCCGCAATGCTCGAAACCCGTGTGAAATGCAGCGGTTCATGATGTTGAGCGCGCGCGATATTGGTCAGAAGCTGCCTGGATTCTGCACGGATAGCGGCATTGTCATAAACTTCGACCGCCCGATTCAGCACAATGGGCGACAAACAGCCTGAGAGTGTTGAAATAACAAAGAAAACAAGTAATATGCGTGCTAATTTTTTCATCAACAACAAATCTGTGAATTTATTAAGCTATGGTAACTTAAAGATAAATAACCCTAATGAATCAAGCAAAGAGATAATTGCCTACCTGCCGCTTGTCACCCGTAACCCGTATATATAAAATTAAAGATACCTCTTACTATTTTCTTCCATGATTTGTGATATAAATAACTTATTAGGTGGTCAACTTGGAAGTATTATAGAAAAGGCTGGAATACAGAGATTCTAATCAATCTTTTTAATGGTCGGATCAATAGATCGAAAGAGTGATGTATTAGGTGACAATACTAATAAAATCCCGGCTTAATTTTTAACGCTTAAACTGCATGCCGCTGCCACATGCAGGTGCTAGACTTCTTCGGCAGTAATTTCGCTTGTCATTTGGAGGTGTCGTTATGTGTCAACATACTAAGCATCGAAACCCGATTTTTTGCATTATCCCCCCCTATGTTCTTGATGTTATTGCGAAAAAAGGAACAACGCAGCAGCGAGAAGCGGCTTTGCGAACCAAATCGGTAGACAATACTTTTCGTTCTCTGCGATTAGCCAGCCAAGCTGAACGCTACGCGCCAAGCAGAAATGCTACTTTGGCGCAGTCAGTGAATCCAGTAAAGCAAAGAACGATCTACACTGCTAACAGCACACAAAACTTGCCAGGAACGCTAGTTCGTTCTGAAGGCCAAGGCCCAACCGGTGATATTGCTGCGGACGAAGCGTATGAAGGACTTGGAGCAACTTTTGATTTTTTTGATCAGATTTTTGATCGAAATTCGATAGACGATTCTGGAATGCCGCTGACTGCCACGGTGCATTTTGGTAAAGATTACAACAATGCTTTCTGGAACTCGGTCCAGATGGTTTTCGGCGATGGGGATGGTCAAATTTTTAACCGGTTTACCATTGCGTTGGATGTGATTGGCCACGAGCTTGCTCATGGCGTTACCGAAGACGAATCAAGATTGCAGTATTTTAATCAATCAGGTGCGCTGAATGAATCTATGTCCGATGTATTCGGCTCTTTAATCAAGCAATTTGTCAAAAAACAAACTGCCGATCAAGCTGACTGGCTTATTGGTGAAGGGTTATTGGCTTCAGGAATTAACGGCGTCGCATTGCGTTCAATGAAGGACCCTGGCTCGGCATTTGATGATCCGATTTTGGGAAAAGACCCTCAACCCAAGCATATGAAGGACTTTGTCCAAACATTTGACGATAATGGCGGGGTTCATATTAACTCAGGAATACCGAATCACGCCTTTTACCAGGTTGCTACGCGAATAGGCGGCCACGCTTGGGACAAAGCAGGCCGTATTTGGTACGATGCTTTGCGTGATGACCGCCTTAGACCCAATACGGGATTTAAACGCTTCGCAAAAATCACCAATGATGTTGCCGGACGGCTTTACGGTCTAAAAAGTGCCGAGCAGCAAGCGGTTCGTGGCGGATGGTCGGCAGTCGGAATCGCGACCTGACGCGAGAAGCGAAGGAGGTATACGGTGCGAATAGAATTTTCTCAAGCGGGTGGGATTGCTTATTTTCCCGGTTTGAATAAACCCATCATGGTTGAAGTCGATCAACTCGATGTAAAAGATGCGGAAGAACTTAAGCGATTAGTTGATGCGAGTCATTTCTTCGATCTGCCCGCCGCAATCGGCATACCAGCAAAGGGGATGGCGGATTATCAATTTTACACCTTGGCCATTTCAGATAACGATCGTCAACACAGTGTCCGGATCCTTGTGCCTGTCGAGGATCCGGCGCTGCTGGACTTGATTCAGGTAGTTCAGAAGCATGTTAATGCAATTCGCACTAAAAGCCGCTCAGAACACCCTTAACAAGCCGCTGAAAAACGTATTCGAGGCAGCCGATGGAAGGAAAAACAGGTGAAAAAGCGCAGTTTATGCTTAATAAATGAGCATTTTGAGTCTGTTTTTAACACCGCAACGGCAACGCAGATAGTTTTCAGCGGTCTAGCGGTTTATTAGCTCTGCACCCACGGCAATCCAGCCGCTTTCCAGCCGGACAATTTTCCGCGTTGCCCTTTTTCATCTTTATCGCCCTCAAAGCCTTCGAGAATGTTGTAACAATCGGTAAAATCGGATTGGCTGGCCATTGCCGCAGCCTGATTTGATCGCGCACCACTCCGGCAAATGAACAGCACCGGCAGTTTTTTATCGACTTGCCCTGCCAGTTGATCGAGAAAGCCGGGGTTGGGCTGCATGCTGGGATACGAACGCAATTCGATTTCCGTTGCACCGGGAATGCGCCCGACCCAATCTAATTCAGCACGAGAACGTACATCCACCAATTGCGCCTGAGCAGATTCTTGCAAGATCCGATACGCTTCGATGGGAAGCAATGCGCCCTTGTAGGGAAGCCCCATTTCTTTGGCGCGTTGTTGCGCTTTTTCCAGTATAGCCGTGGTAGTTTCCATAAAATATCCCATTGATGTTATTAAAAATGATCGATTGATTAGCTTTATAATAGCGCCAAGCCATCCTCACATTCATTCTTTTTATTTTCAATCATTATAGCGCCTCATGGAAAAAATTCGTTTATCCAAGCTCATGTCGGAACAAGGGCTATGCTCGCGCCGGGAAGCGGACCGGTATATCGAACTCGGCTGGGTGTTTGTCGATGGCGTACAGATTTCCGAGCTGGGAACAAAAATTTATCCCACGCAGAAAATCAAACTGAACAGAGCAGCACAATCGCAGCAGACCAGTTTGGTTACGATAATACTCAACAAGCCCATTGGTTATGTCTCGGGACAGCCGGAACCGGGCTACCGGCCCGCCGTTGTATTGATCAAACCGGAAAATCAGTTTATCCATCCGCGATCTACCAAGCGCTTTCAACCTGTGCATTTGAAAAATCTGGCGCCAGCCGGACGGCTGGATATTGATTCCCAAGGCTTGCTGATCCTGACGCAGGATGGCCGTATTGCGAAACAATTGATCGGCGCGGAGTCTGAAATAGAAAAAGAATATCTGGTGCGGGTCGAAGGCGCCTTGCCGAAAGATAAGCTGGCGTTGCTGAATCATGGCTTAAGCCTGGACGGCAAGGCGTTAAAACCGGCGCAAGTGAGCTGGCAGAACCAAAATCAATTGCGCTTTATCCTGCGCGAAGGCAAAAAACGCCAGATCCGCCGCATGTGTGAACTGGTAAATCTGAAAGTAACCGGCTTGAAACGAGTGCGTATCGGTAACATTGGATTGCGGGATTTACCGGAAGGAAAGTGGCGTTATTTGCAAGATGGTGAGAATTTTTAGTATGGTATTTTAGCCTTCATTGTAATTTTTAAGAATCTCATTAATTCCTTTCTTGCGAGGATAGACGATGGACGAATCAAAAATGATTTCCTCGGTAAAGCAGCAGTATGAGGCATTGCCGTATCCTCCCAGAAACCCGGAAGATGAAAAAGTCCGATTGCTGCGCACAGTGGGAGATTCCCTGAGTGAGTTAAATCATTGCTGTTTTAAGGGACAAAGAAATTTTAACCAGGATTTCCGTTGCCTGGTCGCAGGCGGTGGAACAGGAGACAGTGTCATTAATCTGGCTGAACAATTGCGCGAAACTTCGGCGGAAATCGTTTATCTGGATATGTCTGCGGCATCGCGCCGTATTGCCGAACAGCGTGCCGCAGTCCGCGGATTGAACAATATCACCTGGCTGACCGAATCCTTATTATCCATCCCGGAACTGGGCATCGGACCATTTGATTACATTAACTGCTCAGGAGTATTACATCACTTAAGCGATCCTCAGGAAGGCGCGCGCGCACTCGCAAGTGTTCTGAAGGATGACGGCGCTATTTATCTGATGTTGTATGCCGAGTATGGCAGGCACTCCATCTATTTACTGCAGACTTTATTCCGGGAAATGATTCCGCAACACCTGAGCATTCCGGAAAAAGTGATCCTAGCACGCCGCATAATCGGCGCTTTGCCTATCGATCATGCCTTTATCAAAGATTTGGAAAAATGGACGAATGAGATTACTGCCAGCGGATACGGAGATTCAGGCCTGTATGATTTGCTGCTGCATAGCGTTGACCGGTGTTATAACGTCAATGAAGTCTATGCACTTGCCGCAGCGTCAGAATTAAAGCTGGTGACCTTTCTTGGGCCGAATAAACGATTTTACGATCCGGCTCAACTGGTCGCCGATCAAAGTATTCGATTGTTGTGGCGTGGAAAAAGTATCCAAGAGCAGCAATCCATTGCAGAAAAACTGTTTTCCAATCATATCAAGCATCAGTTTTACCTTTCTCGACAAGCGTCTTGTACGGCTTCCATAGACGATGAAGACAATGCGATTATTCTTGAGCACGAACTTGCGAATCAAAATATGGCCATCCATGACGCGATAAAGCCAGAAGAAACGCTTAGCATTACTTTTACGATTAACAATGAAAAAACGGTTTTTCAGATAATGGGCAATAAAGTCAATAAAGCTTGCTTCCGGTATATGGATGGAAAAACGCCCATTAGCAGTATTATTCGCAAAGTAAAAATGAAATGCGGTGCCAGTGAGCAAAAAATTCGATTGGAATTGCGATCCATTTTTGAAGATCTTTATCCCATGGGCTGCATCTATCTTCAACGGCCATAAATCGTATGTTCGCCCATGTATCAACGTTTGCACGTTGTCCTTAATATCCCTTCGCACCAACTGTTGTATTATTACGAAGGCGCAGTCGACGTCGTCGTAGCAAAAACAACCGATGGGCGCATCCTCCGCTTTCCCGCTAATATCCTGCGTTCAGTAGTGCAAAGTCATGGCGTGTATGGCAAGTTTGAATTAGTTTTCGATGAAAACCATAAATTTGTGTCGATCACCCGCATCGGTGATAAATCCTAATCTACGCGGATTGGCTTTCATTGCCGGAAGACGTGCGTTAAACTCTCTATCTATCTATCAATTTTTACCTATCAAACAAAGATTAAACCCATGGCCCAATATGTAATGTCTATGCTCCGTGTGAGCAAAATGGTTCCTCCCAAGCGTCAAATTATCAAAGATATTTCGCTCAGCTTTTTCCCCGGTGCAAAGATCGGCTTGCTCGGCTTGAATGGCTCCGGCAAATCCACTGTGCTGCGCATCATGGCCGGTGTGGATAAGGAATTTGACGGTGAGGTGCAGCGTCAGCCCAACATTCGCATCGGTTATTTACCGCAAGAACCGCAACTGAATCCCGAGCACACCGTGCGCCAGGAGGTGGAAGAAGCCTTGGGCGAGGTGATGCAGGCACAGAAAAAGCTGGACGAAGTGTATGCTGCTTATGCCGAAGAAGGCGCCGACTTTGACGCATTGGCAACCGAACAAGCGCGGCTGGAGGCCATTCTGGCAACTGCCGGCAGCGATACCTCAAACCAGATGGAGATAGCCGCCGATGCACTGCGTTTACCGCCGTGGGATGCGATAACCAAAAATCTTTCCGGCGGTGAAAAACGCCGCGTTGCGCTGTGCAAGCTGTTACTGGAAAAACCGGATATGTTGTTACTGGACGAGCCGACCAACCATCTGGATGCCGAATCGGTGGAATGGCTGGAACAATTCCTGGTGCGTTTTCCCGGTACCGTGGTGGCGGTGACCCACGACCGCTACTTCCTCGACAACGCAGCGGAATGGATACTGGAACTTGACCGCGGTCATGGCATTCCGTGGAAAGGTAATTATTCCAACTGGCTGGAGCAGAAAGAAGCGCGGTTGGAGCAGGAAAACAAGCAGATCGATGAACATATGAAATCGATGAAGAAAGAGCTGGAGTGGGTGAGGCAAAATCCGAAAGGACGCCAAGCGAAATCCAAAGCGCGACTCGCCCGTTTTGAAGAACTCAACTCGCAGGAATATCAGAAACGCAATGAAACCCAGGAAATTTTCATCCCCGTCGGCGAGCGCCTGGGTAATGAAGTGATTGAGTTTAACGGCGTCTCCAAATCCTTTGGCGACCGCTTGCTGATCGACAATCTCAGCTTCATCGTGCCGCCGGGCGCGATTGTCGGCATTATCGGCCCGAACGGCGCGGGTAAATCCACCCTGTTCAAACTGATTACCGGCAAGGAACAACCGGATTCCGGTGAAGTTAAAATCGGGCACACGGTCCAGATAGCGCACGTCGATCAGGCGCGCGATTCACTGGAAAACGACAAGACCGTTTTCGATGCCATCTCCGGCGGCAACGATCTCCTGGTCGTGGGCAAATACACGACGCCAGCGCGTGCTTACTTGGGGCGTTTTAACTTCAAAGGAGGCGATCAACAAAAAATCATCGGACAACTGTCCGGCGGAGAACGCGGCCGCCTACACCTGGCACAAACACTGATTTCCGGTGGAAACGTGCTGCTCCTCGATGAGCCGTCCAACGATCTCGACGTGGAAACGCTGCGCGCCCTGGAAGATGCGCTGCTGGAATTTGCCGGTTGCGTACTGGTCATCTCGCACGACCGCTGGTTTCTCGACCGCATCGCCACGCACATCCTCGCCGCCGAAGGCAATTCGCAATGGACTTTCTTCAATGGCAACTATCAGGAATACGAAGCCGACAAGAAAAAACGCCTGGGTGAAGAAGGCGCGAAACCGAAGCGGATACGGTATAAGCCGATTAGTAGGTAACGGGTATCAAATTGCTGAGTTCTTTTATCAAGGGAGGTGAACGATATGCTGGCAATAAAGCAGGAGGTATTGAAAGTCATTAATCAATTGCCTGAGGATGCTGACATGGATGAAATCATGTACCGGCTTTATGTACTGGATAAGATTAGGAAAGGGCAGGAAGCCGTAGAGCAGTGCAAAACCCTGTCAAGTGAGAAACTCAAACAAGAAATTGATGCGTGGTAATCTGATCGGATGATAGATGAAGTAACTATTTCTAGCAAAAGAGGATAATCATGCTTGCAATTAGACTACCTGAAGAAATTGAGCATGGTCTGGCTGAGTTGGCTGCTAAAACCGGGCGCACTAAAACCTATTATGTGCGCGAAGCGATTCTTGAGCATCTCGATGAATTAGAAGAAAAGTACTTGGCTGTGGATCGCCTGGAAAAATCGGGCAAATGTTGGACACTGGATCAAATAGAATCGATACAAAAAACAGAAACTCATGCCACAACTAAACACAATTAGCGTTAAAGGTTTCAAGAGCATTGCTTCCATCGAGAAGCTGAAGCTTGGAACTATCAATGTAGTTATCGGACCAAATGGTTCCGGTAAATCTAACTTCATTGGCGTGTTTTCCTTTTTGCATGCTATCAGAGAAGGGCACTTGCAGGACTATGTCATCAAGGCAGGGGGGGCTGACAAAGTGTTGCATTTTGGTGCGAAAACAACGAAGCTTCTTCAGATCCGTATTTCATTCCAAGATGAAACTAATGAATACGAAATTAAACTTGTGCCTACTAGTGCAGATGAACTCGTTCCACTCTCAGAATCAGTTTATTACTGGAACCAATCAAGATATCGAGGCCCTATGGATAAAAGCCTTCCCAGAATTGGAAAAGAAGCTGGCATCAGCGCACAAAAATCCACATCAATAGCCAATCATGTACGTGTTCACCTAGATCGCTGGAGGCTCTATCATTTTCATGATACCAGTTCCACATCGCCAATGAAGATGACTACGGATGTCAATGACAACCGCTATCTGCGTCCAGATGGTTCGAATCTGGCTGCATTTCTTTATTTTTTGCGCGAGAAACATAGTATTTCCTACAGTCTTATCCGTCGTATCGTGCAACGAGTAGCACCATTTTTCGAAGATTTTCAATTGGAACCACAAAAATTGAATCCGGAAAAAATCCGATTGGAATGGCGACATAAGGGCTCAGAGGCTTATTTCGATGCACCTGCGCTTTCGGATGGAACGCTACGTTTTATTGCGTTGGCAACGTTATTTCTTCAGCCAGCAAATTATCAACCATCGGTGATTTTGGTTGATGAGCCTGAACTCGGGTTGCATCCTTATGCCATTACTTTGCTAGCATCACTGATTAAGCAGATTTCTGGTAAACAAGTAATCATATCTACACAATCCCCGTTCTTGCTTGATCATTTCCAACCGGAGGACGTTTTGGTGGCAGATCGGGTGGATGGAGGTACACAGTTCACTCGACTTGATCCAGTTAAACTGGAAGGATGGTTGCAAGATTATAGTCTGGGTCAGCTGTGGGAGAAAAATGAACTGGGCGGTCGCCCTGGAGCCGAGTGAATTCATGTCTAGGTTGTTAATTCATGTCGAGGGGGAAACAGAAGAAACCTTTGTGAACGAAGTATTGGCTTCTTATCTTTACGGATATGGATACACGAAGATCAGCGCACGACTTATCGGCAATGCACGCCAGCGTGATCGGCGAGGCGGTATTCGAGCCTGGAACTCGGTACGCAAGGATATTCTGAATCACCTTAAAGAAGATGTTGAGTGTTTTTCAACGATGATGGTGGATTTTTATGCGCTACCTCAAGCAGGCGAAAGAGCATGGCCGGGACGCGCTGGAGCAGCGCAATTGGCTTTCTCTGAAAAGGCAGCTTCAGTCGAACGCGCGTTGCTGGCAGATATTTGCAATGAGATGGGTAACGGATTTGAACAAGCGCGTTTTGTACCCTACGTCATGATGTATGAGTTTGAGGGATTATTATTCAGTGATGCTGATAAACTTGGGTTAGGTATTGGGAAGCCTGAATTGTCGCCGAAGTTTCAGGCTATCCGCGACCAGTTTACAACCCCCGAGGAAATCAACGACTCTCCACTAACAGCACCATCCAAGCGAATTATAAATTTGGTTCCAAATTATGAGAAACCGCTAATGGGAACCTTGGCAATACTTGAAATTGGACTCGACGCTATTCGTAAAGAATGTCCGCTTTTCCGGAAGTGGATAGAGAGACTCGAACAGTGGCCGCGATAGCAGTATATTGCTGTACTCTCAGATTCATTATTCCAATAAAAGCTGTTCATCAAAATCCTTTCCAAGTAATTGGCAAACCAGAATCACTGATTAAGACGTATTCTTGTGCAAGCATGAAGAATCCTGTTTCTATAAAAAGCAGCTTCTTATTTCAGTGAAAATTCCGCCCAACTGCCTCTCTTCTGATCGCTTTCTTCCGCTTCATCGATACCCACGACAAAAATACGCTCACTGGAAATTTCACCTTTTTCAACCAGCCAGTTGCGCGCTGCGCTGGCGCGGTTTTCTGCCAGTGCTTGCAAGTCATTGTCCGTGATTACGGTATGAGAAAGTATGAGTTGTTCCATTTCAGCGTTGGGAAGGCTCTTAGCCAGGCCGATCGCATTCTTGGGCTTTTCAAAAGTTTCTTTTTTGTAGGCGATTTCAAGGTATTTGCTATATTCTTCCGAGGTTAATGTCATATCCGTTATGGCACCGCTGGCGATGCCTTTTTTGGCGTCGTCGGCTAATTTCTGCGCTTTCACTTTGTTTTGCAGCATGGCAAGCTTAAGTCCCTCATAGTCTTCAGCCGGATCAACGTGACCGGAAATTTCCAGTTGCAGTGATGGGCGATCTTTTAGAACCTGAGACAAGGTTTGCAAGCGTTGTAATGCTTCCGCATCGATATCTGCAAAACCGGGAGTAAAGGAAATCTTGGATAATTCTTCGCCGCCTTCAAATACTGCACCCAGTAATGTAAATGGCGAGGTGATCGCTTTGGTGATCAGATTAGTGAATGCGGTGAAAATGACATCCCCGAGGTTAAATTGGGGATCATTAATGGATCCTTTGAGCGGCAGATGGAGATTAATTTCGCCGCGGCGGTTTTTAAGCAGCGTAATCGCCAAGCTGAGCGGAAGAGACACGGCATCTTCACTGTCGACTTTATCGCCGAGGGTAAATTGATCCAGAAAGATTTTGTTGTCTGCTATCAACGCACCATTCTCGATCTGGTAATTCACATCGGCTGACAATTTTCCCTTCTCAATCGCGTAACCGATGTATTTTCCAGAATAAGGGCTAAACGGTGGCAGATCGATATCTTTAACTTTTGCAACGATATCCAGTAGCAATTCGGCACTGAACGGATCTATCGTTCCACTAATTTGTAGCGGCGCTGTTTTGCTGACCATGCCGTGTATGTCTATTTTTCCGGATTTGCCGGGATACAATGGGCCAACCTGGCCCGAGAGCGCGGTCAGATTTGCGCGGTAATTCGGTTTAATAAACCGGTCATTGAAATTGATATTGCCATTCTTCAGGAAAATCTTATCGATATGAACGGGCGTCTCACCTTTTGAGGCGGCCGGGGTGTTACCGGTGGATTCAACGGCGGCAACGGCAATGCCAGACTCTGCCGTTTTTTCGGATTGAATGATTTGCTTGAGATTGAGGCTGCCATCCGGAAGAATCGTCATGCGCGCATAAAAATCGCTCAAGTTTATTGTGCTGATATCCAGCAGCAATGGCTCATTGACAAAATTTAGATGACTGATATCCAGCTTCTTCCAGCGCAGCAAATCATAGGCATTTTTGCTATCAAAGATATTAAAGTTGGCGAGCTTCCCCTGCCCGTTTGCCAGAATTTTCAGCGGGCTGCCACTGGCTTTGATATTTCCGTTAAAGGAAATGTCGCCGCTGGTCAGAAGCGCCGTCAGCCTATCGCCCAGCCAGCCTTGTAAAGACACCAAATCAATCGCGTCAAGGTTTAGCATTAAATCAGCCGAAAGGGGCGTCCAGGCCAGCGAGCCATTGGCTTTAAAGTTACCATGTTGGTTAACCTGCGCCTGCAGCACCAGATTCAACGGATTGACGCCATCCAGATCAATGTTTTCCAGAGTTAAATCCAGCGAATCGACAATCATCGGTGAAATTTTTGTCAACGTAAGATCTTCATAGCGTAGCGTAGCTGCTTTGAGTTGAATGCTTTTGATCTGTGGAGTCCAAGGTTTATTGTCTGTGCGTGCGGGTGCGGGCAATTTGGGTTCTTTTTCAGCCAGTTTAATACCGGCATTGGCATGCCCCGGTTTTCTAGCAGGAATAGGAATGCCTACATGAACTTGAATCTGAGGCTCTGCCGGATTCTGAGTGTCCAGGGAATTAAACAAGCGCGTTAAATCAATCGTGCCGCTGGCATCTCGACGCAACGTGGCGCTCAAACGATCCAGCGTGATATTACCTAATGCAATCCGCTGTGCCGCTGTATTGACCGTGATGGAATCGATAGCCAGCTTTGCCAGCGCTAATGCCGGTTCGTTCTCGCCGTCACGCGTGATGGCGACTTGATCCATAGCCAGCTTGACCCGCGATGGTTTCTTCCCCGTCAAATCGGCTTGCGTCAAATCGATTTTCAGTTTCTTAAGCTCGGCTTGATACGGTGCGGCGACTGCGCTATTTTTGATCGCAATTTGGCGGAATGTGGTTGCACCGGTTAAGGTAATGTCTGGTGCTTTCGTGGGTTCCTGGGTAAATGTGAGCAGCAGATCGCTGTCGAAATAACCTGAAAGCAGATGGATTCCCTTTGGCAGGTCTGCATATTGATCAAATTGGGTTAAATCAATATTACTGAGTTTAACAGCCAGCGTTGCTTCCTGATTTGCCGCAAAAGGACGCAATTTGCCATCGAGTAAAAAAGGTGCTCCGTTAATCTTTGCGCTGAAGTGCGGTTCTATCCAATCAGCCGGGGCGCTATTGAAATTGGCGACAACCGGGATGCCCAGGTTTATTTCGTTAATTATGTGCTCAGCATTTTTGTATCGATCAATAAATTCAAAGCGGCCGCCCTCAATGCGGATATTGCTGATAGAGAATTGGCCGCGTTGATCACTTGCGGCTTTTTCTTCATCTGCGGGTTGACTGAATTTTTCCAGCAAATCAGAAATATTCAGTTGCTCCTTGCTTTCCCGGACCAGGCGCAAATGCGGATCTGTCAGAGTAATTGCTGTTAGGACGGGCGCGCGCTGCTTGAGAGATTCAATACTCAAAGCGACGGACAGCTTATTGAAAGAAAAAAGCGCTGTATTATTTTTATCGGAGGTAATTTTCTCGTCGACACGGAAACCCATTACGAGCAACTCAAGCGTACGCGGTTTTATTTCGATCGATGTTACAGTGACAGGACGTTGCAGGACTTCAGACAGTCGGATCTCAAGTTGAGACTTGGCATAACCCGGTAACCAAAACGTGATGAGCGCCCCCACAGTGGCGATCAGGATCGCTATCACGCCGAGACTGATAATCAGACGTTTGTATCGAATAAAACGTGGCTGTATGGTCGAAGTCATAGCATTGCCCTGTTAATTTCTACAACGGGTTAGCGAGTTGCTCAAAACATTTTAAATAATGGTACGTTGTAAATTACAGAATTTCTAAACCAAAATGCAGATTGAGCTATTTAGTAGCAGCGCGGTCAACCAAATAGCTCAATGGATACAATTCACCTGAAAAACCTGGTAAATGATAGATTTAATAGTGCGAGCTTGCTTTCAGACCGATTAATTCAACATCAAAAATCAAGGTTGCATCCGGCGGAATAATATTGCCTGCGCCGCGTGCGCCATAAGCCATGGATGGCGGAATAATCAACGTGCGCTGGCCGCCCACTTTCATCCCGACGACGCCTTTGTCCCAGCCTTTAATCACGCGTCCCGCGCCGAGCATGAATGAAAAATGTTCTTTCCGGTCATATGAGCTGTCAAACTTTGGTCCTTTCTTGTCTGGAGCGCTTTCATCATAAAGCCAGCCGGTATAATGAACATTGACAGTTTTTCCGATTTCCGCTTCCTCTCCGGCACCGACTTTGACATCGATTTTTTTAAACGCCGATTCATCAGCAGCGGCATGTTCTTTATAAGAGAAGGCTGTCTGGGGAAGCAGCGCCAACGCCAGCAGGATGATACTTAAATTAAACAGTGTTTTCATTTTATGCATGGTTTCCTCAAGAAAAAAGTTAAATCCGGTTAATTCTAACAATTAACTCTCAGGTATTATAACTGGTAACATCCGTTCTTTATCAGCGACTGTGTTCGAATTGATCGTTTCCACATAAGTTTGGTCATAAGGACCTAAATAGCATAAATTCTTTTGATCTCACACTGCGAATTCTGTATCCATCAAAACTATGCCAGCATCTGAACAACGTGAAACAAACCAGAATGAGCAGCAGACAGTAGATCAGCAAATGGCTGATTTGTTATGCCTGCACGATTCACCGTTGGTACGCGCACTGTATCTGGGAGCGGGTTTTTTGGCATTGTTGCTGGGCGCGTTAGGCGCATTTTTACCGGTATTACCTACGACACCCTTTGTGCTTCTTGCCGCAGCTTGTTTTGCCCGCGGTTCTGAGTATTTTCATCGCAAATTACTGGAAAATCGAATCGCCGGTCCAATTATTCGCGAATGGTGCATTTATCACAGCATCCCGCGACGCGCCAAACGCTGGGCTTATTTATTGATGGCATTGTCATTTGGCAGCTCTATTTTAATAGTGCCCGAGCTATGGCAAAAGATCATGCTGATTATGATCGGCAGTATATTGGCCTTCTATATCTGGCGTGTTCCGGTGCGAGAATCTCCAACTGTCCGTTGAAAAATTATCTGCATTGCCGCTGCGGTGTTAAAAACAACCTTAAAATGCTCATTTATCACGCATAAACTGCGCTTTTTCGCCTGTTTTTGCCTTGCATCGGGCTGCCTCGATTACGTTTTTCAACGGCCTTTTAAATGAAGACTCTTGATCTCGGATTCGCATGCCGGGATCAAATTCTCATTACAAAATTACGTTATTGGTTAATTTTTCCTATAGTTTCAATTCTATTATTACTCTTTCCTTGAAAATTAATGAAGAGATTAATGTAATTAATTCTGTCTATTTTATGCGCCATTATTTCCACAAAAGAACAGAATTATCTTATAAGAAAAGTGCTTATTCTATCCCCTTATTCACCTCATTGGTTTATTGATATTTCATATAAAATCATAAAAAAAACTAAAGCACTTGAAGTTTTCGCCGTAAGAAAAATCCTATCTTTTTAATCACTACAGTGAGTTTACAATGAGAGTTAATGAGCCAGTTACCCAACGCGATATGGGTATGAATAATGATTGTGTGATCATCTCAACTACAAATTTAAAAGGTGCTCTCACATCAGTTAATGAAGATTTTATCCGGATGAGTGGTTTCACCTGGGAAGAACTTGATAACAAAAATCACAATATTATTCGCCACCCCGATGTGCCGCCAGAAGCTTATGCAATGCTATGGACAGCGCTCAAAGCGGGAAATCCGTGGATGGGCATGGTAAAAAATCGTCATAAAGGTGGTGACCACTATTGGGTAGATGCCTTTGCCAGTCCGCAATTCGAGGACGGTAAAATTATCGGTTATCAATCGGTCCGCGTTAAACCTGAAAAAGCCTGGGTTGACCGGGCAGAGGGTTTGTATGCCAAAATTATGTCGAAAAAATCGGCAGATGATAAACGGCGCTCAAAACTGGATGAGGTTAAATTAACCCAATTTCCCATCAATCTAGCTGGTCAAATTGCATTGGCAATTACCGGTATTTTCGGCTTGATTTTTACAGGTCTCGCACTAACCGGACAGATTTCAGTGATCTTTGCTTTGTCTGGTTTTTTTGCTGGTAGCTTATGCAGCTTTGCAATCGTGCATCAAATGTTGAGCGGGCTGCGTGATTTGGCGAAAAAATCAGAAAAAATTGCGAACGATCCGGTTGCTCGCTATGTTTATACGGGAAGAAATGATGAAATAGGTCAATTGGAATATGCGCAGATATTCCAGGCGGCTAAACTCCGTACCGCAATTGGTCGTGTCAAAGAATCATCTGAAGTATTGGAACATGCTTCTGAAGAAATCGCTTCCGGCAATATCGATCTTTCCAGCCGCACGGAAAATCAAGCCTCCAGTTTGGAAGAAACAGCATCCAGTATGGAAGAAATTACTTCTACTGTGCAGCAAAATGCGGAAAATGCCAAACAGGCCAATGTCTTGGTCCTGGAAGCGCGTAAGCAAGCGGAAAAAAGCGGTGCGGTGGTTTCCAGTACCATACAAGCCATGTCACAAATCAACGATAGCAGCAAGAAAATTGCAGACATTACTAACGTTATTGATGAAATTGCTTTCCAAACAAACTTGCTGGCACTCAATGCAGCCGTCGAGGCTGCCCGCGCCGGTGAGCAAGGCCGGGGTTTTGCGGTAGTTGCTAACGAGGTGCGTACCCTGGCAGGACGCAGTGCAGAATCTGCAAAACAAATCAAAGATCTTATCAACGACAGTGTAGCCAAGGTAGAAGATGGCACACAATTAGTCAATCAATCGGCGGAATCATTAAAATTGATTACCGATAGTGTCAAAAAGATTTCTGATATTGTCGGTGAAATTTCCCAATCTTCACAAGAGCAGGCAAACGGTATTGAGCAGATTAACCAGGCTATCTCACAAATTGATGAAGTGACACAACAGAATGGACAGTTAGTAGAGAAATTATCAACGTCCAGCCGTGCGATGACTGAGAAAGTCAAAATGATTTCTGGGCTGGCAGATCAATTCAAGTAACAAAGCCGCTGCTTGAATTAGCTAATGAGCCGGAATGGTCGCAATGCTGATTCCGGCTTTTTTCATTTTTCGCATATAATAAATTTAATATTCTTATTAAATTTATTAGTCTTCGCAGAATCTGTCTGATACATAGCATGAATTCGCCCAGTATCTTTTAGTCTATGAATCTCTTACTATTCGATATCTTGTGGCATAACTGGGTCAACAATGTGGCGTAGCGGGCTGTTGAAAAGCGTTTTCGAGGCAGCCGATGCAAGGCAAAAACAGGCGAAAAAGCGCAGTTTATGCATGATAAATGAGCATTTTGAGTCTGTTTTTAACACCGTAGCGGCAACGCAGATAGTTTTTCAACGGCCTGTTAGATCATTTTCAGCTCCAACAGCTAGCGTGTTAATTACGAGTACATATGCGCTGATGAAGGATGCTAAAATATTTATATGAACGAAGAAGAAAAAACATCGGATTTTGACTTTGACCTATGGTCTAGACTTGCTCAGGAGGAGCCTGAGAAATTTGAGTCCATGCGCCAACAATTGATTGATGATCTGATAGCTCAAGCACCTGCGCATTTCAAACCGCGAATGATTGGCTTGCAGTGGCAGGTCGATCAAGTCCGCAAACAAGCCAGTAATCCAATGGCTGCCTGTCTACAGATTTCACAGAAAATGTGGAACAATGTGCTTGGTGAAAATGGATTGCTTAATGCGCTCCAAGAGCCCAAAAAGATAATACGCACTTTAGAAAAGGCGCCTGCCGGTAAGATTCTATCGTTTGAACGGCCTAAATCCGGTAAGTAAAGCCGGGGTTGAGCCTCCCCTTTTAGCCAGCTGCACCTTGCAGCTTCTATCGCTATTGTAGTAGCCTGTAATTACTATAGGAAAATCCCATGCACACTACACGCCGCACCCATAATCTAGCCCTGCTAACGATAAGCTGCCTATTTCTTTTTAGTAACACCAAGGTAATCGCCGCGGATACCGTTGAGCAATTGAGTACACTCAAAGAACAAAAATCCGTCGCAGTGACCATATACAACGACGACTTAGCACTGATCAAGGATTTACGGCAGGTTACCTTAGACAGCGGTAATTTTAATTTGGCGTGGCGTGATGTCAGTGCGCAAATGCGGCCAGAAACTGTACTGCTGCGCAGTATCACCAACCCAGGCAGTGTGGAAGTATTGGAACAAAATTTTAACTTTGATTTGCTCACCCCGCAAAGTCTACTGAACAAATACATTGGTCAAACGGTATCGGTCGTTAAAAGCAATCCAGCGACTGGCGTTGAAAGCAAAGAAAATGCCATCGTACTCGCAGCCAGCAACGGCGTGGTGCTTAAAATGGCTGATCGCATCGAAACGGGCATGCCTGGTCGTATTACTTTTGATAATGTACCGAGCAATTTGCGTGATCGCCCTACACTGGTGATTGGCGGGGACAATAGCGGCAAAGCTGCGCAAGATTTAGAGCTGAGTTACTTAACGGGCGGCTTATCCTGGAAAGCGGATTATGTTGCAGAACTGAATGATAAAGATGATCAACTGGATTTATCCGGCTGGGTAACATTGATCAATACCAGCGGTACCAGCTTTCCCAATGCAAAATTACAATTAGTCGCGGGCGATATCAATCGGGTACAGCGAGAATTTGCCGCACCCAGGGCACTGAGAGCCAAGATAATGACTGATGCCGCTGCGGCACCAATGCGCGAAGAAGCGCTGATGGAATACCATTTATATAGTCTGGATCGATTAACAACCATCGCCGAAAACCAAACAAAACAAGTTGCACTACTCAATGCTTCCGCCGTGCCTGCAAACAAAGAACTTGTACTGGCAGGCAGCGATTACTATTATGCAGCCAGCTATGGTGATCTGGGGCAAAAAATGAAAGTGGATGTATTCGTACAGTTTGATAATAAAGAATCGGCCCGATTAGGCATGCCGTTGCCTAAAGGCATCATACGCGTATACAAGCGTGATAAAACCGGCAATGCGCAGTTTGTCGGTGAAGATCACATAGACCACACTGCTAAAAACGAGACTGTACGCTTGAAACTGGGCAAATCGTTTGATGTGACTGCGGATAAAAAACAAACCGAGTTTAAACAATTAAGTACCGGCGGTGCCAGTGGCATTAATCGCTTTGAAAGTGCCTATGAAATCACACTTAAAAATGCTAAAAAGGAACTGGCCACAGTTGTTGTGCAAGAACCTATACCGGGTGATTGGAAAATAGTGGATGAAAGCCAGCCGCACAGCAAACCCGCCAGCAACACAGCTATGTGGAAAGTCAATGTACCTGCCGAAGGGTCAACAACGCTCAAATACCGTGTGCAGGTAAAATATTGATACACGCACACGATTTTCTGCTTTCCAGAAATCTGTTGTCAAGAATAATACATACAAGAATTATTGTAATAATCTAAGATACATCTTGGCTGCAAACTTAATACGGGATTCATTTGTTATCTTTTAACAAATAAGACTATATGATTAAACTTATAGATCAATTAGAAGTATTTCCATGGAATAAAAATTTTGAAACAGGGATAGAAATAATCGATGAGCAACACCAAAAACTTATTTCGCTGTTAAATGAACTCGCTGGAGCCTTAGTGCGCGGGAACCAGCTTGAAATAAATTATTTTTTTGATGCATTGGCAAAATATGCTGAATTTCATTTTCAAACTGAAGAAGCTATCTGGGTGGAATATTTCGGTGATGATTCCTGGCTATTATCTCACCAATTAAACCATTCCTCTTTCTTACCTAAAGTAATAGAAATCAAAGAGGGGGAGACTAATAAGCCCCGTAATGAGATTATTGAAAGTATTATTCTATTCCTCATTCGCTGGCTGGCCTTCCATATCCTGGATAATGATAAACGAATGGCTTTTGTCGTTCAAAATGTTAATAAAGGGCTGTCTTTCGAGGAAGCAAAAATCGTTTCAGATAAGAATATGAGCGGTTCGATCAGAGTGCTCATCGAGACTGTTATGAGTATGTACGATAGTTTATCTTCAAGAACGCTGATTTTAATGCGTGAAAGCCATGAGCGCAAAAAAATTGAAGAAGAACTTCATAAAGCCAATAAGCAGCTGCGGAAAGCCAATTTGAGGTTAGAGGCGCTAGCCATGACCGATCAGCTAACAGGCCTATTTAATCGCCGCCATTTTAAGAATGTATTCACACGTGAGCTCAAAAGGGCTTGCCGGCACAATATTTGCCTTGCTCTTATCATAATTGATATCGATTTCTTCAAAAAAATTAATGATAACTATGGCCACAGCGAAGGTGATCGAGTATTAGTCCAAGTAAGCCGCAAATTAAAAGATCTTTGCCAACGTCCCGGTGACTATGCTTTTCGCCTCGGCGGGGAAGAATTCGGTGTATTAGCGGCTAACCTGGATTATCAAGGGACCGTGGAATTTGCTGAGATCATCAGAAAGGGTATAGAAGATCTGAACATTCAAAATGGTAATAGCGATAGCGTTAAACATTTGACAGTTTCTATCGGCACAATTACTAAGGTGCCTGATGAAACAGATACCGTTGACAATTATATGGCCCTCGCTGATGCGCGCTTATATAAGGCAAAAGAACTGGGACGCAATCAAGCCGTTACCGGCGAATAATTTTTTATCAGAAGTGATAAGATCTTTTCAGGGGCATGATCATTGATTGCATTCAGATTGCAGCAGTATTTTTATTCACACCGCTTAATTTGATTAAAGTAATACCTAACAGCCCGCCTGTCGCATCAATAAAAAAATCGGTGACAAGCGGCGACCGCCCGTCAATATAGAGTTGCACGAACTCAGTGCTACCGGCCAGCATAAGCATGATAGCCGCCACTTGGAAAACAGGTTTCTCTGTCATCATTAGACACAGGACCAGGCCAAACAAGAAAAAAAAGCAGAAATGCCAGACTTTGGATAAATCCCATGGAATAGCAGTTTTAAATGATTCGCTTTCCGCATCAATCTGAATTTTAACTTCATCGGAAACCTGGTTTTTCAAATCACCCGGCAGAGATATCCCGGCGATAATGGCGATGAAGGTAATTAGCAACAATGCACGGAAGAGAACAGTTTTCCCGCGTATGAAAAGACATGAGCCCGCCAGCAGCAGGAAAAAAGCACCCCATGCAAAAAGAATACTAGCTCTTGCCCATATATATGCTTGATTCACATGGACAGGATAAATCTGTAAATTTTTTATCTGAAATAAGCCAGTAGATTTGCTCAGTTGAGCAAACAATCGGATGCTTTTGGTTTCCGGGGAAATGGTAAAAGCTGTGCGGTAATGCTTCCAATCAGCGGTTCCAATCAAGGCGACTACTGTATGCGGGCGACCCCATCGGCCTTTTTCCCCGTCATTTTGTTCCAGAAAAATTCTGGCCAAGTTCCATGATTTTTCGCCCGCCACTACATCAGTAACTTTCACATCAGCGGATACGAGTAAGGTAGTGCCAGGATTAACCAGCGGAAGATCTTGATGAATGCTGACACCTGTTTTTGCATCATTGGCTGAAAGGATCAACCCGTTTTCCGTGATATCAACCCGGTTGCTTTCTGATGTTTTGAATTTCCAGTGGGTGGTTAATAGCTCAGATCCGGCCTGTTCGTACTGGTTAATCCAGGTATAGGAAATTAGAGTTGCAGCGGCCAGAAGAATGAAAAGAAAGCAATTTGTTTTTAGCAAAGGCATAGATAGATACCGGCACGTAGCAAACTCAGCGCTGCTGCGAAGTTTTTGGAGTTAGGAAATATAAACACTGTTTTTCATCTAACCGGCACGCTGTAAGGATCAAATCCTTCTTCAATTTGTTCTCATGGATTTTTTTATGCCCGGAGTTAAGGTTATTTTTACGTTATCTCTGGTCCCGGATCTTCCTAGAAATATTGAACCATTAAGGTGATATATCCAGCTGCAAAAATAACCAGAGCAATAATAACAAGCTTTTTCATCGAATTGACCCCTTTCAGTTAAATATCGAATAGTCTCAGCGGACTGACACAACATAAGTAAAACGCATCCCATGCATTGCCGTCAAGTATCTTTGCGGAGTTCTATTTTTGGAATGGCTGATCTGATCCAAACGCCGAGTGAATCATTTCATGCCATATTTTGCATTTATCTTCAAAAGACAATCGGGCATTGGCAGGGCTTGTGGAAGGCAAGCGAGTAAATCTCAGCAAGCCCAAGTCATTTGCTTGTAAGACATGGCGCTTAAAACAAGCTTCCGCTTTCCCGCCGTTAAAAAACACATGGGTAATATTACTGTGCGAAGAAAAAAAAGATTGAAAATCATTGATTGTTTGCGTATCCGCCTCAATACTTGAATCCAGGCTTCCTATGCGATGACAGGATCTGAGCACATCCCATAAGGCTATCTGCGATGATTTTAGCGCCGTAATCTTCTCTGCGTACGATACATCCGGATTGAATTGCAGCAATTGCGCCATGATCGGCCAGAAGGCGTTTCGGGGATGTGCATAATATTGGTTTGCCGCTAATGAAGCCTGTCCCGGCATACTGCCCAGTATCAGAATTTTCGCATGGTTGTCGACGATGGGTTGAAAACTATAGAGGGTCGACATGCTGCAGGTAGATTATTTGAGATGGTCCACGTAGTAATGCCGAATAGCGTTGTATTGCTGATCCAGTTCGTAAACCAAAGGCCGGCCGGTGGCCAGTGATAATTTCATGACCTGTCTGGGGGTGAGTTGATCCAATAGCATCATTAACGTGCGCAGGGTATTTTTGTGGGAAACGATGAGTATTCGCCTCCCTTGTTGTATTTCCGGTTGGATGGTCTTCTTCCAGTAAGGCTGAAAGCGCGCGAGGGTTTGTTGCATACTCTCCCCCAGAGGCAGCTCATCTTTATTAATGCCGGTGTAGCCGGGTTGATTTCCAGGGAATCGTGGATCTTGGGAATCCAGATACGGAGGTGCAGCATCAAATTTAATTTGGCAGCCTAGGATGGGCCAGATACCAAATTTCTTGATGGCTTGCCAACGCGCCATGCCTTCCAGTGCGCCATAATGACGTTCGTTCAATCGCCAGCTTTCATGAACCGGTATTTCATTTAACTGCATTGAAGCCAAAACGATCCGTGATGTGGTTCTCGCGCGTTGCAATGTAGAGGAAAAACACAGATCAAATGTAAAGCCCGCCTGCTTCAGCAAATAAGCGGCCTGCTCAGCTTCTTTTTCACCCTTGGGACTCAAAGGAACATCACTCCAGCCGGTAAAAATCTTATCGCGATTCCAGATACTTTGGCCATGGCGCAGCAGGACAAGTTGCGTGACCTTTTTCTGCGCGCTTGCTGGTGAAGTAATGGCTCGAAGCATTACGGTTATTGGCGTTGGGTGGTATCCGACACGGATGATGATTCATGCCAGATGCGCCTGAGTGCATCCCACAAACCGCTACGTATGGTTTTAATGTATTGCGAATTGTCGGTCAAACCATTGACCAAACGGCGTTGTGCTTTGCCCAGATTATGATAGGGCATGCTCATGAAAAGATGGTGTGTGGCATGGTAACGCAGCCCGACCGGTGCCCAGAGCGGTGTAATCAGAAAATTTCCGGGTATGTTGATAGAATCCAGGTACTGCTCAGCCAGTGTCATTTTACGGTCGCCGGGATTACGATAGGCATGGGCAGCCAGCGTGCGCAGTGAATTGAGGAAGAAAACGGTTACGGCAACCAGATACCAGAGTATCAACAGTGAATAGGGCAGTACGTCCAGCACAACCAGCGTAATAATAACCGCACCAAGCAAACAAGCAGCGATTTCCTGCTGGCGCCAATTCAGATCATTGCGAATCGCATCAGCAGCGCGCCGGTAGTTGGGGTCAATCGTGAGTGACGAAGCGCGTTCCCAGACGATCCTGCGTAATGGTGGAATCAAGTAACACAAGGGTGTCAGCACTACGAACCGCGCCAACAGAAAGACCGGTATTAAAAAGGACAATAAGACATAAGCAACCATTTCTGCGGGTCTGCGCGTTGCAAACGGAAGGTATTCGCCATCCGCGCTGGTGCCGTAGACATCCGGCTTATGATGATCATTATGCACACCGTCATAGGTAAACGACGGGATCATGAACGGCACGCCGCAGAGGATATTCCACGCCAGACGAAAGTTCGTGAATGAGCCTTTCTTTAAATGCGCCAGTTCATGCACAAAAATGGCCGAGCGATACAACGCCAGCACTGCCACAACAAATCCGCTCAGTTGCCAGAGCGAAAACGCCGGTGACAACAATGTGGTGAAAAAAGCAGCCCAGCCCAAGGTAATATGAAACAGAAAATCAGTCCAATAAATCCACGGAATCGGCGTCATCAGGTCGCGTACCAAATGATGGGCTTCACGGAGTGGAAATTCTTTAATGTAGGGTGGTTTTTCTTCAGTCACTTGGCGACTCGTATCATTTCACTTAAGACCAGCAGGATTGAATGTAATTCATAATGCGCTGATTGATCGCCGCATCGGTTTTGTTGATTTGCCCCAGGTTCGGCATGGTCGGCCAGCCTGCATCGATAAATTCCATATCCGCAAACTGCCTGGGCTGTGCATAACGCGGAATAACGTGAAAATGCACATCCGGATCGACCATCATCAGCATCAGATAGTTGATTTTGTCATATTGAAACGCTTTAGTCAGCGCGGATTCAATATGCCCGGTGATGGTATGGAGTTCCGTAAAACTCGCTGGACTGAGTTGTGAAAAGGCTTCAGCAGGTTCATGCGCGGCTAAAACCAGCGCGCCGAGCGTCGCTTGCGCCGGGCGCAGCATCACCGACCAGTATTGATATTGCCGAATAATCGTCTGCGGCGCGCCAAATTTGCGCATGGTGGCATTCAGGCTTGTGGATTCCGGTGTCGCTGGTTTGTTCATGATGGATTTTCATCAAAGATGATGCCTGCTTTGGCCAAGTCTTCTATGAAATCGATTTCACACCAGCGAAACCCTTTCACCGAACAGGAATTCACCAGATGCTGCTTGGCAAGCCGATCAATAATCGACAAATACCATGATTTCAATTCTGCCGGATGACGCAATGCCGATTCGACGGCTTGACTAAAGCGCTCTGGACCCTGTTCGCGAAAGTAAATCAAGCCAATGGATTCCGCATCCACCTGATGCGGGGGAATTATTTTGCTGACCTGTTTCACCCATCCGTCCGTATCCAATTGCACTTTCATATCGTCGGCATCGTAAGCGTTTTTATAATCCACGCTGAGTGTAATGGGCGCCGGTTTTGAATTCAAGACCTGCGCGATGAGCGCGGCTTCGATCACGGTATCACCGTTCAGAATCAGAAAATCGCCCGTCATCTCACCGCGCGCAATCCAGCAACTCGCCAGATTATCCGCCACTTCAAAAAATGGATTGAACAGTATTTTAATCTTGGGATGATTCGCATAACGCTGTTGTAACAGCGTTTCAATCAAACCCACCTGAAAACCCGCGACTATCGTGATTTCCTCAATGCCCACCGTCAGCAACGCATCAATCTGCCACGCCAGCACGGGTTTATCGGCAACCGGCAACAGGCACTTCGGCGTACTTTCGGTCAGCGGCAACAACCGCCGCCCCTGCCCTGCGCTGAGAATGATGGCCTTGGTGTGTCTGGCCGGTCGTGTGATGGGATTATTCGTCATAGATGGATTGATTATAGGGCACTTTTAGATGGAAAGACTGCTGATCTGCCGTAATTCTGCAACAATGCGTTGGATTGCGCGCAGAAAATCCTCGACTTGCTCACCGGTATTGCTACTACCCAGACTGATGCGCACTGCGCAACGCGCGAGCATCGGATCAACCTGCATCGCGCTCAATACATGGCTTTGCCCCGGATTGACGCTGGAACAAGCCGCCCCGGCAGCGACAGCAAAACCGGCTTTATCCAGTTTAACCACCAACGTGTCGCCTTCGATATCCGGCAAGGCAAAATAACATGTGTTCGGAATGCGTGCCGCCCCGGCGCCGAAAATCACCGCACCCATACCAACCAGCCCTTTTTCCAGATGATTCCGCAGTTGCGAAATTGGCTGCACGGTTTCTGCCAAGCGAGATCGGGCTAATTCGCAGGCAACACCAAAACCCACAATCGCAGGCACATTCTCGGTACCGGAACGCAACCCGTTTTCATGCCCGCCGCCATAGATCAGCGGTTTTAATAACAACCGTTTGTCCACAATCAAAGCCGCCGCGCCTTTGGGCCCACAAATCTTGTGTGCCGACAAGGTCATCGCATGCACTTTCAGCGCGGCAAAATCCACCGGGATTTTCCCCAATCCCTGAATGGCATCGGTATGCATGACTGCACCCTGCGAGCGCGCCAGCTCAGCGATGCTTGCGACATCTTGAATCACGCCGGTTTCATTATTCGCCAGCATCACAGAAACCAATCCCGGTTTATGTTCACGCATGGCGTTACCGGCCGCATCCAAATCAACCTGCCCCGATGGATTCACCGCTAATTGATGCACTGCCCACGCATCACAACTACGACGTGCCAGCGCTTGCGCCGGTTTCAATACACAAGGATGCTCAATCGCACTGATAAAAAGATTCCCCGGCTTCAAACTATCCGCCGCGCCGCGAATAAACAGGTTATTGGCTTCCGAGCCACCACTGGTAAAAATCACCTGCACCGGCTGCACTCCCACCGCATCCGCGACTTGTTTACGCGCCTTATCAATCGCCCGCCGGGCGGTAATGCCATAACTGTGGCGGCTGGAGGCATTGCCGAATTCCTGCTGGAAATACGGCAGCATCGCTTCCAGCACCGCATCATCAATGCGCGTGGTGGCATTGTGGTCGAAATAGACGGGTTCCATTAATCTTGTGTGATCCATTGATAGAGGACAGTATGATAATACTTATCGTGTAAGCATAGGGAATGCTGGGAAATTATAAACGAATAATGATGCGAAGGAATGTGCCAGCTTACTAGGAATATTTCTGAATAGCGGGTTATATTATGGTTAAATATAACCAGATAGCGTATCGGAGTTATGGCATGACTGAAACGGCGCATGAATCAATGCATGAGATATTTATTTCATACAAACGCGAGGACGAAACGCGGGTTGCACGGCTGGCGCTAGCGCTGCAAGATGCCGGGCATTCCGTGTGGTGGGATCGGCATCTTGCCCCCGGGGAGAGCTGGCACGCACAAATTCGTGCGGCGTTGGATGCTGCCAAATGCGTGATCGTGGTATGGACACAGGAAAGCATTGGTCCCGCCGGGGATTTTGTGCGGGATGAAGCCATGCAGGCAAAACGCCGTGGCATCTTGATTCCCGTTATGCTGGACAAGGTTGATCCGCCCTTGGGATTTAGGGAAATTCAATCGATTGATCTGAGCCATTGGAAAGATAACCCACGCGATCCTTTCTTCCGGGATCTGTGTGACGCGATCACCGCCAAGCTTGAAGGCCGTCCGGTTCCGCCCGCGAAAGCGCCCATGTCGCGTCTGGTTCGGCGGCTCGCTTGGAGTGGTTTTGCCAGCATGATGGGCGCCGGTAGCATTACCATCGGGTTCAATTTATTCAGCGTCAATGACCAGATGTGCACAACCTCCTTTTTCCAACCGCGAATTTCCGACCTATGCGGTGCACTAGGACTGAGCAACCGGCCTACCCGGGAAGAACGAATCGCCTGGGAAAATCGTGAACGCGGCAGTTGCGCTGCCTTGCGCACGCATATCACGCAATTTCCGCAAGGCTTTCATCGCAGTGAAGCCGCCGACCTGCTCACCGCCCGCCGCATCACGCAAACAGAAACCTGGATCCCCGCAACACGCGAACTGACTCTGTTCGTCACGCATGGCGGCGAGGCTCATTCTGATCAGTCTGCTGCGCAGGCGGCTGCAACCCTGCGCGCCCAAACCAGAGCCGGGCAACTCTGCAAAGGTTTTGCCGCCACCAACACCTTCCGTCTGATCGCATCGGCATCGACGCCGCAAGTCTGGCACTGCGACGCAGTCACGGGAGGTATCGCATGCGGTTTTGAAGGCGATGCGGTTTGCGAAGTGGAAGAACGCCACATCGTGGAGACCGAAAATTGCGGCAATTAGCCCGCCATAGCCCCCGTAACACCGTGTGTTGGGGTAAGCCAGCGAACCCCAACGATGATCAACCAAAGATAGAATGATAGTGTTGGGGTTCACAAGCTCACCCCAACCTACAAAATAAATACAAGGAATCCGCATGAAAAAACTGTTGTTCATCATCGCGTTGTTACTGTGTCTGCCCATGCTGATTGCGGCACCATCGTCCGCAACCGCCGTGGCACAGGTGGATGTGCGCGCGGAAGTCAACGCGGCGCTATATGCCGCATCGGCAACGCTGGCTGCTACCGAGCGTATGGCGGATGAAAAAATGCGCATGCAGCGCAAAGAAATTGATACGCTGCGCGCCAAAATCCAAGCCGGGGAAAAACGTTTGAATGATGCGCTCAGCACAGCGGAAGAAAGCTATATCGCCGCCCTAGCCGCACTTGACCGGACCTATGCGCATGAAATTGCGATATTCCGCACAGCCGTTGAAAATATCGCGGCAACACCGGAAGGCGCGGCGGCCTTGGCGCGTTTTAATGCCGGTGATGAAATCGGCGCTTTGGCCGTGCTGGATGATTTACGCGCAGCCCGTGATGCCGCGCGCCAGAAGCGCATCGACATCGAAAGCGCTGCAGAAGGTCGTAACATTGCACTATTAGCGCTGGAAGCGCGTAGTAAAGGCAAAATGACTACAGCCCAGGTAATTGCGCGTTATGAAGAGATCACTCGCCTCGATCCCGGCGTGCATTGGGATTGGGTGGAACTGGGTCGTTTGTACCGGGATGCTGGCAGATTGTCCGATAGGTTACATGCAGCGCAAAAATCAGCCGAAACCGCAATGGATGACAGGGAACGTTCAGTCGCAATGAGTGCTCTGGGTGATATTCAGACTGTACAGGGCGATTTGACCGCTGCGCTTAAAAGCTTTCAGAATTCCCTGGCTATAGCTGAGCGTCTGGCTCAATCCGACCCAGGCAATGCCGGGTGGCAGCGCGATTTGTCGATCTCCTATAGCAAAATAGGCGGCATACAAACCGCTCAGGGTGACTTGCCCGCCGCGCTTAAAAGCTATCAAGCTTCTCATGCCATATTTGAGCGCCTGGCTCAATCCGACCCAGGCAATGCCGGGTGGCAGCGCGATTTGTCGGTCTCCTTTGACAGAATAGGCGACATACAAACCGCTCAGGGTGACTTGCCCGCCGCGCTTAAAAGCTTTCAGAATTCCCTGGCTATTCGTGAGCGTCTGGCTCAATCCGACCCAGGCAATGCCGAGTGGCAGCGGGACTTGATTGTCAGCTATGTGAAATTGAGTGAAGTCACAGGCGATAAAACTTATATGACCAAAGCACTGCATGTCGCATTGGGTATGCAAAAAAGAAAAATCCTGGCACCCCGCGATGCTTGGATGATCGAAGAATTGCAGAAGCGCGCAGAACAATAAGTCCATGCTAAACCTACCGCCGCATCCAGCCCACAATCTTTTCTCCCGCAAGGAATGGGGAATGATTGGTATCTGTGCAGTACTGATCATCGGGTTAGGAACGGCGGGTTATTCGGCTTTGCATCCCGATGCCTCGCTATCCGATCAACTCTATAAAACCCTGGGATTGTTTACCTTTGGTTTTTCCGCACCGACAGGAAACATTCCCTGGCAACTGAATGTGGCGCGTTGGTTAGCGCCAGCTTTACTCAGCTACGCGGCGGTTAAAACTATTCTGTTGATGCTGCGCGGGCAATTGCTGTTGCTGCGAATCCGGCGTTTACAAAATCATGCTGTGGTCTGCGGCTTGGGGGAGTATGGCTGGCCGATCGTGCAAGCGTTGGCGGCCAAGGATATTCCCACGGTGGTGATTGAACCCGATCCGATGAATAGCCATTTGGGTTGGGCCGATAATACGGGGGTTTATGTGTTGCCCGGCAATGCCCGCGACGCGAATAATCTGGTGAAAGTCAATGTGACGCAGGCAAAATACTTGCTGGCAGTGACTGAAGACGATGCCGCCAATACTGAGATAATTGTTCAGGCTTATCAACTGAAGCAAGCAGATCCAGAGTCACCGCTATTAAAATGCATCGCGCATGTACAAAGCCATGAATTGGCGGCGGTGTTGTATGACGACGCGGTTTTCTCGCAGGATTTTGCCCATTTCTCCGCTCGCATCATCAACCGGCAGCAACTGGCGGCGCGCTGGTTGTTGTTGCAGCATGGCCCGGATACCGAGCTTGTCAATGACATCCCCCGGCTGGAGGAGATCAGAATTCTGTTGCTGGGCAACCATGCGTTTGTGGAGGATTTGATTGTGCGGCTGACCAAGCTGGGACATTATGGCACCGCGCACCCCGTTCACATCACCTTGGCAGGCCCGCAAGCAGCCGTTCAACTTGAGGCAATCAATAAACGCTGGCCGGTTTTGTCTGAAATCATCAGTATCAAGGCGAAAGACATCGCGTTAAGTTTCTTGAGTGCGCAAAATGCGCAGCAACTGATCAACAGTTTCAAGCCCCATTTAATTTATCTGTGCGCCGCCGATACCGAGTCCACGTTGATCGGCGCAAAAGCGCTGGCGCGGTTGACGTTGCACTGCCCGGTCATGGTGTGCCAGTTTGCCGATGATTTGCTGACCCGAAGTATTGAACCCGCATTCCATTCCTACGCTCAGTTTAAATTTGTTTATCCCACCCAGGAAATTTTCACTGTGGCGGCTATTTTCAACGCAACGCAGGATCAACTGGCAATCGCCATTCACAATCATTATGTCGAATCGCAAATTGCAGCAGGCGATACGGCGGCGAACAATACCTCGCTGGTACGCTGGGAAGATCTGCCCGAAACCTTGAAAGACGCCAACCGCAACCAGGCCGATCACCTGCAAATCAAATGCCGCGTCATCACCGGCTCACTGCATTACACGCCGGAACAAATCGAACAAGCATTGAACGACAAGAAAACCCTGGAGCGCCTCGCGCGCATGGAACATGACCGCTGGGTGGCGGAAAAACGGCTGGATGGCTGGCATTATACCGAGGGCGCAAAAAATATCGCCGCGCGTTTGTCTCCCAGTTTGATTTCATGGGAACAGTTACCTGAATCCGAGCGGCAGAAAGATCGCGACTCGGTACACAATATTCCCCACCTTTTGCGATGGATCGAATCGAGTACAACAAATCATGAATAACCACCAGGATAGTTATACAACGATGGTCGCCAATCCACTGGTGCCAATGACATTGCGTATCGGCGTGGCGGGGCATCTCGATCTTCCCGAAGTTGAATTACAACGGCTGCGAGAGGAAATTGAAGCCACTTATGCGGATATCCGTCGTGCCCTCCAAGCAATATCACCGGTCGAATCAAAAAATATCATTGCCAAAATGCTGTATGACAATGACATCGAGCCGATCATGCGCATTATTTCTTCACTGGCTGAAGGCGCGGATAGGCTTTGTATCGAACCGGACATCATGCCACCGCACGCGGAGCTGGCGTGTATTCTTCCGTTCCCCGCAAAGCAATATGCACAGGATTTTTTACCCAGAGAAAACGAAGCCACAGGTAAAAAATCGGGAACAGTCGCTGAGTTCTATAGCATCCTGCAGCGCTTCGGATATTACACGCATAAAAGCCGCGTTCACTACAATCGTAAAGCCCAAGTAATCGAACTGGACGGCGATCCCAACCGTCGCACACAGGCTTATATCGACTGCAGCCGTTTATTGGTTACCCATAGCGATATCTTGATTGCTGTATATGATGGCGACAATAGCGAAGACAAAGGCACAGCCGCCGCGGTCCAAGCCGCCTGGTTGAAAGGTATACCTGTGATTCATATTTCCACCTTGCCGATGGAAGAACGCCGGATCTATCGCTGCGATCAATCCAGCAATAAAAAGAGCCAGACATACACAGCAGAAATATTGCAGGATGAATTAAGCCGCGCATTGCTATTCACTGACTTGCTGAATGACTCGAATGAATCCAATAGCGCTTTCAAGCAGGAAATTTTTTCCCGTTTTAAACATTATCAAGCCGATAAGCACTTGTGTTTGATCGCCGATGAATCACCCGATTATGACAACGCCGGTCCAATCAAACTCAAGAAGGAATATAAAAGTTTCGCCACCCAAGCATTTGATACCTTCAAACGCATGATCGCCCGTAAAGAAAAAGTGGACGATATGCAAAAACGCCTATTTTCTGAAACAGAGAACCATCGAGGGGATACTCAGAATCAAGAAGGTTTGCCCGAAAAAAAGGCAACACCGAGTCAGGATCGATATTATGCGGCTTATCTGTACGCAGATCGGCTAGCTAACTATTATTCGCGCTCGCATCGCAGTACGTTTGTTTTGATTTATCTGCTGGGTGCAGCGGCTTTGACGGCAGCAGTCTTTGCACTGGCGTTTAAAACAAGCCCTGTTACCTGGCCGATGCTTGTTCTAGTGCTGATCGAACTGGCTTTGTTGCTTACAATTTCCAAGCTTTATCAACAAGATCGCCATGACCAGAAATACCATAAACATTGGCTTGAATACCGGCATCTGTCCGAAGTACTGCGACCCATGCACTACCTGTCACTGCTGGGTAGAACTTATTCCATTGAGCAACCGCCACACGACAACTCAAAAATTTCAAGTCGCACTGAGATCGATCACAGCACTGCAGGAAGAACTTGGCAATCGATCTATACCCATACAATCAATCGCTGGGCGGGTTTTAGTGTCTGTCAGTTGAGTCAATCCTACCAAAAACACATCCGCACGTTCTTAACCACTACTTGGGTGGATGGGCAAATCAATTATCACCGCAAAAATGCTGCGATGATGAGTGTATCGGCGCAAACACTAGAAAAATGGAATCACGGCTTGTTTACCACTACGATCCTCGTTGTGTGCTTCAAACTAATCACCGTCTTGATCGATCTGCTACACCAACAATTGGTTCATCAAGCTATTCAAACGATGATCTTTCCGGGAGAAATAGCTTACCCACTGGCACTATTAGTCATTGTCCTCCCCATTTGTGCAACCACTACCTTTGCAATCCGCCACCACGCAGAGTTTGACATCTTGGCGCAGCGCTCAATCACTCTGGGCGAAGCGTTGATTCTAAAACGTAACCACGTGATAAACGATCAACCCGCCTTGATTTCCAATCAACTCGCTGCAGACATGAAAGAAATTGCTGACATCACCACACAGGAAAATACCAACTGGCTGGAAATATTTAAAGTGAAGCAGTCTGAGTGTTGATTCAGAAGCAGAATTATCGTGTGGTTAAGCGCTTGGGCTTAGCTTCTATTTCCAGTCCTAAACAATGCCCCTGTCCCTTCCTATTGCAATCAGTTCATGACATTAGTGACATAATACATATACTTGTACATCATCGAAGTACAACAAACTTCCGAGCACAGCAGTAAGCAGTTTAATGTTTATTTCTCACGATCTCGCAACCTTTGAATTTCTCGATCGAGATAGTCGTCTTTTACTCCTCCTTTACCTACAGCTTTCCTCCACTCATATAAACGTTCGTAATCCTTGCCTTTTTCGAACGTAGTGAGAACATCGCCATGCAACTTAATCTCGAAATTAGTACCCTTTTTTGAAGTGAGAGATCCATCCTTCTTATACTCAATATAACTAATGTGATAAGGACCCCTACTCTTTGTTCCAAGGCCTCTCAGTGTCACAGCTCCAATTATGAGATAAGTGTCATTACCCCGTGCTTCTATGACAAGCTTTCCTTTGATCTCTGGATGCATTTGCATATAGGGATTTCCTTTCAAATCCACTGTTTGACCTTTCGTCCACCAATAGGTGCCCACTATTTCTGCAGAAATCTTTGGCACTAATGCACTGAGGTTACCTATATTTGATAACGTATGATCTTTAGCTGATTTTTGTTTTCCTATGGATACTTCTTCGGTCGAAGGAAGCAATTGTAACGACTTCGTAGCATTCATCTGGAAACTTAAAAATACAATGACTATCGATACAAGCGTAAGACCGACAATCCATAAAGTTTTAGGTGAATCCTGAGAATGTGGTCGCGATATAGGCGGCTGTTTTGGTAAGCCGAGAATACCGGCTATGGCACTAATAAGATGCTGATATTGCATGACATTTTGGTTTCCATTCCAGCCGATCAAGTTTGCGGCCTGAATGGAGCGAAAACCAATTGGAGGTTCAATCTTATCAATTATTACTGGTACCAATATTTTTCGTTTGTTTCCATCCTCCGCTTCCTCACGCACCCAATCTTTATGAATTGAAGTCTTAGACCAAATTACGACTACACAGCGCGCTCCTTGGAGAGCTTTTCCAATAAAATCATGCCAAGATTTGCCCGGGGGTATTTCCTGATCCCAGAAAACTGACCAACCCTGGGCTTCAAGCGCCTTAGTAAGCTGTCTCGCATACACCAAATCTTCCCGCGCATAACTCAAAAATATATCGCTCATAATTTAGTTCTTAGTGGTTCAATCGAAATTTGCGGGGCGATTGATAGCTCGCCTTTTGAGTTTCTCATTTGCATGTCGGAATTTTGTCATGGCAAATGGTGTGAATGGCAATAAAATCGATGCCAGATGGTTAAGGAACCACTAATTAGATCCTTCAACAAACTAACTAAGGACGAACAGTAATATATTGATTACGTTCGTGGTGAGCGTATCGAACCACGAGTGTAATCAACTTAATCAGAATTTCCTTAACTATCTGACATCTGGAACTATTTAAATCTTGACTGTACTCAAGTCGCTTCTGCTTCTGGCCAGCAGTATCACATAACCATCTTTGAGCGTGTCATCCTGCGCTATGCTGACGCCTGTGCTGAGGATATCCTGCACCACCAACGGCGGTGTATTGGGTGGAAAAAGAACTTGAACCATTCCATTGTTTTTTTCCGATTCTTGTTTTGCGATGGTTAATTGCTGCTTAACCATGGGGGAGAGGCGATTATTGACGACCATTGTGTCGCTGGAGAGCGCCATTTTCTGCACGTCAATCTGCTGCTTTTGCTCGCCATTCTCGACGACCTCAGAAACTTTGACCGCTTCCGGTTGTACGCCAGTCTGTTTTTTCCAGGTTTCAGACTGCTGATTGACGGATTGCGTGAATGGGTCGCTGGCGAATGCATAAGCTGCCGCCCCGCCGGCGAGTGCCCCCAGACCTGCGCCAATTGCCGCGCCCTGCCCGCCGCCAATTGCTGCGCCTATTCCTGCGCCTGCTAGCGCGCCTAAGCTACTGCCCATCATGGCCTGCTGTTCTTTGGTCATATTCGCGCAGCCGCTTAGCATAAATGTCATCAAGGTGATGATCGTAATGAACTTCCGCATTATTCTCTCCTTATTGGTTGATTATTAATTTATTTTTTGTTGAAAAAATCTATTGCCCAGTCGTCTATATCAGGATCTTCATCAGTTGCCGATGCCTTATTTTGACTGGGTTCTTTTTGACTGCCGGATGGTTTTGACGGCGCTTGTGTTGTTTTGTCGGCCGTCCGGACCGGTTCCTTATTTTTGGTTTTTGGTTTTTCTACTTGGTCAGGCACTTCCGATTCAAAAGGTCCTAGCGCAGCAGGCTTTTCTACCGGGAACTCAATCTGCGGAAGTCTGGTTTCTTGTTGGATGGGCTGTGCAGGTACCCTGACAGCAACCGGCTGGCTACTGGCTTCCGGAAGTTGATTGGCCGGTTGCGTTTCTGCTGGTGGCAGATTAACCATTTGTGGTGCTGGAGCCGGAGCTGATGCCACAGGTGCAACTTGTGATGGTTCTGTCATATCCATTTGCCAGAAGACATAGCCTCCTGCGGGAACCAGAAGCGCAGCAGCGATCATCACGACCGGATAATTTCTTGCAAAAAGCATGAAAAAATTTTCTCCGGTCGGTTCCGGATCTTTTTCGGTCAGCGCCACGTTGCGCAAAGCTTGACCGAACTCCCGCGCGCTGAAGAATCGCTTTTCGGGATCTTTTTCCAATGCCTTTAACACGATTTTTTCCAGCCTGGCCGGGATTTCCTGATTAAATTGGCGCGGAGATGTTGGTTTTTCTTTGATTTGCGCGTTCATTAACTCGAATTCGGTATCGCCTTTGAACAGCGCGCGCCCAGTCAACATTTCATACAGGACTGCGCTCAGAGAGTAAATATCCGAGCGCG
Organism: Nitrosomonas sp. Is79A3; assembly: GCF_000219585.1. Taxonomy (NCBI): domain Bacteria; kingdom Pseudomonadati; phylum Pseudomonadota; class Betaproteobacteria; order Nitrosomonadales; family Nitrosomonadaceae; genus Nitrosomonas; species Nitrosomonas sp. Is79A3. The sequence goes on from NC_015731.1 coordinate 3,737,835, forward strand.
CATCGCCTTCTTTTCCCTGAATCTGTTCAGGCGGCGTGTATTCCACTGTGCCAATAAAATTCCCGGTTTTTGTCAGGCGCGCTTTTCCCAAAATTCTGGCAATGCCAAAATCCATGATTTTAATGTTGTCCTGTTCATTGACCATAATGTTGCTGGGTTTTAAGTCACGATGGACAACTTTTAATTGATGCGCGTATTCCAGGCCTTCCAAAGCTGCAACCGCATAATTCAGGGCTTCGCGCCAAGGGAGTGCACCGCGTTTCTTTATGATGCTTTCCAGTGTTTCGCCTCTAACAAATTCCAGCGCCATATAATACTGATTCTGTGTCTGGCCGAAATTATAAAGGGTTGTAATATTGGAATGATTCAACCGGCCTGTGGCTACGGCTTCTGATTTGAAACGGTCTACAATTTCCTGGCGGTTAATCAGTTCCGGGCGCATCAGTTTAATGGCGACTTCGCGCTCCAGCATGGTGTCGATGCCTTTGTAAACCTCTCCCATGCCACCTTCGCCGATTTTTTCGATGATTTTGTAATTATCAATTTGATCCATGGTTGTATTTTTTAATAATTAAGAATTTTTACACCCGGGTAATGGGCATTTTTTTATTGTCTGCAGGCATTTTCAGGATTTTTACAATAATCACTGAAATATTGTCATGCCCCCCCCTGCCATTTGCCAACCGTACTAATTCCTGACACGCTGGTTGTGCCGCATGGGTGACTACTTGATGAATCATTTCCGTTTCATCCACCAGATCGTACAGCCCATCCGAGCAGAGCAAAAAACAATCGCCGATTTGTAGCGGTATTGGTGAGTCAGAAGTGTCTACAAAAACTTCTTTCCGCGTGCCAACTGCGTGCGTAATAATATTTCTATCCGGGTGGTTTTTTGCTTGATTCTGATCAATCAACCCTTGCCGCAGCATTTCCGCAACCAGGGTATGGTCCTTTGTCAGTTGCTTTATCTCATTTTCCCGCACGAGATAAATCCGGCTATCTCCCGTATAAGCAAAATAAGCCGCCGATTCATAGAGAGCCAGCGCAACCAGCGTTGTTCCCATGCCCTGATATTCGGGAGAATGCTGAGCGTGTGCATAGATGGTGGAATTGGCGGCCTCAAAAACCCGGCGCAAAGCTCGTTCAGGAGATTGTCGCTCTATCTGGATAAAAAAGTTGTGTTGAATTTCCTCTACTGCCAGGCGGCTGGCAATATCTCCCGCCTGATGTCCACCCATGCCATCCGCCACGACAGCAATAAAGTCACGCTTGCCGGAAGAATGAAAAAGACCGATATAATCCTGGTTAACAGGTCTGCTGCGGCCTGTGTCAGTTAATGAGCCGATTTCCAGTTGATAGGAAATCGGCTCAGGCTTGACCACACTGAATCGGGCAATTTTTCTTAAAAAACTTTTCCACATGATACCGGGTAAACTCGGTGCGACTTATTCGATAGCCTTTTGAATTCCCATAATATCCAATCCATGTGCAATTGGTACAGCAAAAGTAATTATAGTGCCTTGCTCTTGTTTCATTGATGTAAATATCCCGATAACACGCCCTTTGTCATTAAATACTGGACCACCGCTGTTGCCAGCGCCAGTTGCGTTAACAGTCAATTGATAAGCATCGCCCATCTCGCTTATATATACACTGATTGAGTCCGAAGTTATATTTGCCGAGCTATTTAACACCTTGCCTATATTACCAGTGGTTATTGTGGGTTCAGGTATGATACGTACTTCTCCTTTGCGGTTAAAGGGATCCTGTGAATCAACTTTGACGAACAGATTAGGTGAAATTTCTGGATAACCCATAACTGTGATTTGTTCCCCCGCTGATACAGGGGTGGTTGCATCCATCTGTACAAAATGCAACGCTTGCGGAACATCCACTTTAATAAGAGCAACATCTGCAGTATCGGAGATACGCGCCAGACGCGCAGGAACCCTCAGATTTGTTCTTGGAAAAGTGATATCAAGGTAATCATTCCGTCCTTCTGCATTTTTACCTTGTAGAAGCTTTCCACCTAACATTTTAGAATCTATCGGTACCCATTTAGATAGCGACTTTTTAACCAAAGTATGCTCCTTATCAGCAAGTTGCTTGTCATCTTTACAGCCGTTATCCGCGCATCTCCGGATTATGCCGGGCAACGGCAATTTGGTATAGCTGGTATGCCAGCCTGTAGCAACATGGCGGTTCGTCAAAATAAAACCATTCTCCTGGACGACAAAACCACTACCAATGCTACTTCCTCCAATAGGAGTATCTGATTCCAAATCCAGAAAGGGTTCGATACTGTCATTATCAGCAATATATATATAGACAGGCAACGGCTCTTTTGGATCAGTAATACAAGCATTCTTGGAATTACGATGGCAATCTTTTTTATGACCAATCTGCTTACCCGTTTGAACATGAATCAACTTCCAACTGGTTTCAATTAAAACGGTGGATGAACCATATAAGCGAGATATATCTGCTGCAGACATTGGTGCGCTAGCTTTCATTTCTGCAAGTTGCTTATCCTGATCAGATTTTACTGCAGTCAAGCTCGAACCGACTGTATTAAGCATTTCTTGCTTATCAACTTGGCCTTGATATACAAAATAACCTACGACAAGCGCTATGACCGTAAATATTCCTACGCTGATATTAATCATTTTGCGCCGGGTTGTTGTTTCAGTTTCATGAATCCGGCGTTCTAATGTTTCATGACCGATGCCCTGTTTTTTAGGCTCAGCTGTTTTGGTACGCGTTTCTCCAGATTGTGCTTGGCGTTCATTTTCACGTGTTGATTTTGAATCCGAGAAACTTCCCGCTTCGCGGGTTTTCTTTGCAGCTGGAGGCGGATCTAGCTCAAAAATGAATTTAGGGCCGCCTTTACCCAATTGCACAGTATCTCCGGCATTCAAGGTTACCGGCTCGGTTACTTGCTTATCATTGACAAAGGTTCCATTGCTGCTGTTTAAATCGGTCAGTAAAAAAGTATCTTCACCCTGAGGGGTTATTTTTAAATGATTCCGGCTGACCAAATCTTCTTTTTCAGGATCATAATTCACCTGACAATTGGTGTTTCGTCCGAAAGTGATGGCATCAAACGGCAATTCAAAACTTTCAGTCTGATTAGCTTTTGTACCCGTCAGGTGCTTTATGATTATTTTTTGCATTGATTTTCCCTTGTTGACTAAGATTCGTGTCAGATTCACAATGTGAAAGCGGCATGGCATTAAGGAGACACTGAACAAGCCGAGTACATTTATGGCGCGGCAGACTTGCCACGAAAGCCATCAACTCTTTACCGTTCACTCTTAATTTGTCAAAGGGAGCGTGTGAACGGACTTAACCAGCATTTCCTTAATCCAATTACGGTCAATATCATAACCCATTATGTTAACAGCAGTAAACTCAAAATAAAGCTGCTAATTTTAGAAAAGCATTTGATTTTATAATTTAAATAGAGTTTTTCACGACTTGCTGAATGCTTCTGTGTTTCGATATTTTTCTGGGATTTTTGTGTTACATACAGCAGCAGAGAATTTGCCGGTTTATGGTCAACAAAAGATACGATCGGATTCTTTTTTGCTTTTGTGTGTACTATCAATATTCAACCGGCACAGGATCCAAACTGCGCCACAAATACCACGTAGCCACCGAGCGCCAGGGTTGCCAGGGTTTGGCGAGTTCGAGCATGGTTTTTTTGTCTACCGGTTGCTTGTCATAATAGTGTTGACTGATCGCGCGTTGCAATCCGATATCGTCCAGCGGCAGCACATCCGGGCGCTGCAGGTGAAAAATCAAAAACATTTCCGCAGTCCAGCGTCCTATGCCTTTCACTTCAGTAAGTTGTTGGATGATGGCTTCATCATCCATTTCTATCCAAATAGTTTCATTCAAACTTTCTTCGATAAAGTGCCGCGACAAATCCTGCAAGTAAGTTATTTTTCTTGCGGACAATCCGCAGGCGCGCAATAAATCCTGTTCCACTGCAGCAATCGTGTGCGGCGTCATGTCCGGAATGGCGCGGATTACTTTCTGCCAGACGCTTTCGGCAGCTTTGACGGAAATCTGCTGTCCGACGATGGAGCGCGCCAGGGTGGTGAAAGCACAGCCGCGTGAAGTGAGCGTAGCATCTTCAAATTGCCGGATTAACTGATGCATGACTTTATCGCATGCAGCCAGTTCCTGTATCGCTTGTGTCCAGTATAACGGCGTCATCTCTTTGCCGAAGTGGGATTGTTGAACGCAGAGAGTGTGCAATTTTTCCGGTGGTAAAACAAGCTTGTTTAGAGTCATTCTCAAATTGAAATTAACAATTCACATTGAGTATTTCTTCTATCTCTCTTATTTATTTGAACATTTTATTGCTTATTGGATTGCAACCGGCTTTCCCATTAAGTCTTTGTCATATAACTATAAACTTCCCAATTCTTGCTTGACTATCGTCTATTTTTTGATTAAAGTGGGGTCTGGTGGGAGAATGTGGGAAAATTTGGTGGACCTCGATTAATTTTCCCTTTATGAAAGGAGACAGCATGTTCCGTGGCATCACGCAGCTCAGTCTGGATGCAAAAGGTAGGCTTGCGATACCCGCAAGATACCGTGGCGAACTGATGTCTTCCTGCACAGGACACTTGATAGTCACTGTTGATCCTTCAAAGTGTTTGTTGATTTATCCTCAGCCAGCCTGGGAACCGATAGAACAAAAACTCAATAATCTTTCCAGTTTTGAATCCAAAACTCGCAACTTACAAAGGTTGCTGGTGGGTAATGCCTGCGATGTCGAGATGGATGCTGCCGGCCGTATTCTGGTGTCGCCGCCACTGAGACAGTTTGCTGGTTTGTCCAAAGATGTGGTTTTGGTTGGTCAAGGCGCAAAATTTGAATTGTGGGATGAAACGCAATGGAATTTACAGATAGAAAATACATTGGCTTTCAAGGATGGCGATATGCCGCCTGAGCTGGATGGCTTTTCCCTGTGATAAAGCGGTAAATCGCGCAGATGCACATTGCAGTGTTGTTGCAGGAAGCGGTCGATGCATTGGCGATAAAACCGGATGGTGTCTATGTGGATGCAACGTTTGGGCGTGGCGGACATAGCCGCTTGATACTGTCGCGACTGGGTGAGCAGGGCCGGTTAATCGCCTTGGATCGAGATCCTGCTGCAGTTAAATCAGGCGAAGCGATTGCAGACAAGCGATTTTGTATCCGGCATAGCAGTTTTTCCGGAATGCGGCAGATTTTGCAGGAAATGGGTATCACAAAGATTGATGGGGTGTTACTGGATTTGGGAGTGTCTTCACCGCAATTGGAAGAAATTTCACGCGGATTTAGCTTTCGTTCTGCAGGACCGCTCGATATGCGCATGGATACAAGTAGCGGGCAGACTGCGGCAGAGTGGCTGGCAACGGTTACCGAAGATCAACTGGAATGGGTGATAAAAGAATATGGCGAAGAACGGTTTGCTAGGCAGATTGCAAGAGCGATTATTATGGCAAGAACGCGGCAGCCTATTGTTACCACATTGCAACTTGCCGAGATTATCGCCGCGGTCATTCGTCCGCGCCAGCGGGAAAATATGCGGCATCCGGCGACGCGCGCTTTTCAGGCGATACGGATTTATCTCAATCAGGAGCTTGAGGAGCTGTCGCTAGTTTTGCCGCAGTGCGTTGAATTATTAAATCCGGGAGGAAGGTTGGTGGTCATCAGTTTTCATTCTTTGGAAGATCGCATGGTCAAACAGTTTATGCGAGCAGGAGCCAGTACGGACGAACTTCCGCGTGGCGTACCGCTGCGGGAGAAGGAGCTGCAACGGTTCAGTAAACAGACATTGCGCGTGATTGGCAAAGCAGTTCGTCCGGGCAAGCTGGAAGTGGCAGAGAATGTACGGTCAAGGAGTGCGGTAATGCGGGTGGCCGAAAGAATGACATTAAACGGGTAATCGAATGTTCAAACTGAACATTTTCTTTATTTTTGTGTTGATTGCTTGCGCATTGGGCGTGGTGACCTCGCAGCATACAGCCCGCAAGCTTTTTATGGCACTGGAGAACGAAAAAGGAATAGAGCGGAAACTGGAAGTGGAATGGGGAAGATTGCAACTGGAGCAAAGCACACTGATTATGCACGGACGCATCGAACAGATTGCGAAAGAAAATTTGAATATGACTGTGCCAGTGGCCTCCAGTATACAAATTGTTTCGATCAGCAATGCCGAGGATCGGTTAAGTCCGAAAAGCCTTGAACCATGATAAAAATAAAACCCGAGATACCGCAAATCAAATTATCGGCATGGCGCTCAATCCTATTGCTCAGTTTACTGGTGCTGGGTTTAGTCAGTTTGGCAGGACGTGCGGCCTACTTGCAGGGAATGCACCATGATTTTTTGCAGCAGAAGGGAGAATTGCGCTATAGCCGGGTTGTAGAAATGAATGCAGACCGAGGAATGATTACAGACCGGAATGGACAAATCCTGGCGATCAGCTCACCGATCGCATCGGTATATGCCGATCCGAAAGTGGTAAAGATCACCCCCGATCAGCTAAAACAGTTATCTGGCTTACTTGAAACCAGTATGGCTGAAATAGATGACCGGATTAAAAGAGAGAACAGCCGTTTTGTTTATCTAAAACGGCAAGTGGTTCCGGATACCGCCGAGAAGATCATGAAGTTAAAGATTCCGGGTATTTTTTTAAGCAGCGAATCCAAGCGATACTATCCGGAAAGTGAGTTTGCCGCGCATGTCCTGGGTTTTACTGATATTAACGACGAAGGTCAAGAAGGTGTCGAACGGGGTTGGCAGGAAACACTCGCTGGTGAGTTGGGTAGCCGTCGTGTTATTAAAGATAACAAAGGGCGCATCATTGAAGATATTGAAAATATTCGCACGCCCAAACCAGGCCAGGATCTGGTTTTGTCAATCGATAGAAGAATTCAGTATCGTGCGCATGTCGAATTAAAAGACGCGGTAAAAATCAACAAAGCCAAGGCTGGCAGCGTTGTTGTGCTGGATGCGCAGACGGGAGAAATTCTGGCGTTGACCAATTTACCGGCTTATAACCCAAACCGAAGATCAACGATCAATAATGAAAGAATTCGCAATCGCGCATTGATTGATACTTTCGAACCAGGCTCCACACTAAAGCCATTTACTGTGGCAATCGCACTGGAAGTGGGAAAAGTCAATGCGGATACGCTCATGCAGACATCGCCAGGAACGCTGCAAGTGGGCAGAAAAACCATACGGGATGTCAGTAATAAGGGGGAATTGACTGTTGCCCAGGTAATCCAACAATCGAGTAATGTCGGGACGGCAAAAATAGCTTTGTCACTTGAGTCGCAAACAATGTGGGAGATGTTTAATCGTTCCGGGTTTGGCATGCTAACGAACTCGGGTTTTCCCGGAGAAGCCAGCGGAATACTGCGGCCCTATAATAAATGGCGCACGATTGAACAAGCCACTATGTCATATGGTCATGGTATCTCAACCAGTCTGATGCAATTAGCCCGCGCCTATACAATCTTTGCGAGCGGGGGCGAATTAAAACCCATCTCGTTGTTGAAGCAAACGATGCCCGTCATGGGGCAACGCGTGATCTCACGTCATACTGCGTTGGCGATGAGCCGTATGCTGGAAATGGCAACCAAGCCCGGTGGCACGGCGCCATTGGCGCAGATTAGTGGCTACCGCGTTGCCGGTAAAACGGGGACGGCACATAAACTGATCGATGGTCAGTACGCCAATAAGCGCTATATTTCAACTTTTGTGGGCTATGCGCCCGCATCAAATCCCCGCTTGATCATTGCGGTGATGATCGATGAGCCCTCCGCAGGAAAATATTTTGGGGGCGCTGTGGCTGCACCAGTCTTTAACAAGGTAATGTCAGGCGCTTTACGCATTATGAATATTCCACCCGATGCGCCTGCCAATAATGTAGTTACCTTTACAGCAACACCCGAGATGGATGAAGAAGGATGAGTTTGATGACTGTCAAAAAGAAAGCATCAAAATTATTTGATAATCATCTTCTGGATGAGATCGGGGTTCCTATTGAGAATCTCGTCACGGATAGCCGCCTGATAAAACGCGGTGATACGTTTCTAGCCTATGCAGGTGAAGTGACTGACGGGCGCAAATTTATCCCGCAGGCAATCGCTGCCGGTGCCAATGCCGTTCTCTGGGATCCGCAAAATTTTTCATGGGATCCGGAATGGCATATCCCTGCATTGGCGATCAATGAATTGCGGGCTAAAGCAGGGCTGATAGCCAGTTATGTTTATGGTAATCCATCACAAAAATTATGGATGGTCGGAATTACCGGAACCAACGGAAAAACATCCTGCAGTCATTGGTACGCACAAGCCATGACAAGCCTGGATAAGAAAACGGCCGTGCTGGGGACATTGGGAAATGGTTTTAGCGGCGAATTGGAGATTGCTGAAAATACAACACCCGAAGCCACAGTGCTGCAGCGCTCGCTGGCAAAATTTGTCGAACAAGGTGCGCAGAGTGTAGCAATGGAAGTATCTTCACACGGCCTGGTGCAAGGGCGGCTCAACGGAACAACGCTCGCAATTGCTGTACTGACTAATTTATCGCGTGATCACCTGGATTATCACCAGGATATGGATAGTTATGCTGCCGCCAAAGCACGCTTGTTTTTTTGGCCGGAATTAAAGTATGCGGTCATCAATATGGATGATGTACTGGGTGTTGAGTTATCGCGTCAGCTCGCTAATAAATCGATTAGAACCATCGGCTATGGATTTCGTTATCCGGAAGAACGCTATTCTAATCAATTTAAAATGGTCTATGGTTCAAATCTCAAGGTTGATATCCAGGGTATGGAGTTCGATATTGAATATGAGGATAATCACGAACATTTGAGAATTGGTTTGCTGGGTAAATTCAATGCATCAAACTTGCTGGCTGTCGTTGCAACTTTGTTGGCAAGTGGAATTCGTTTACCGGATGCTATCCGGTCACTTCAAAGCGTACAACCCATTCCGGGCCGGATGGAAAAATACGAAGGGGTTGACCAGCCTATTATTATCGTGGACTACGCACACACGCCCGATGCATTGGAAAAAGTGCTGTGCACATTGCGTGAACTTTCGCGCAATGCCAGCCAAAATAAAGGCGCAGCCGGACAAAATGCGCGTTTGTTTTGTGTTGTGGGCTGTGGCGGTGATCGCGACAAAGGCAAGCGTGCGATGGTCGGTGAAGTGGCGACACGCCTGGCGGATGAAGTCATTTTTACCAGCGACAATCCGCGTATGGAAGATCCGCTGAGCATTATTAAAGATATTGTTGCTGGCGCAAGCGCCAAGAATTATCAGATAGAGGTCGATCGGACGTTAGCCATTTATCAGGCAATCGATAATGCCCAACCCGGCGATATTGTTCTGATCGCGGGTAAAGGCCATGAAAAATTTCAAGAAATAAAAGGACAGAAAATTCCTCTTAACGATGCCGACGTTGTGCAGCAAGTGCTGAAGGATTTAACCATGAAAGTGCGAGTGTGATCATGATGACGGTTAAGGAAGCTGCTGACGTATTGCACGCCGACTGGCGCGGAGAGGATGTGCTATTTACCGGGGTGAGCACGGATAGCCGCACACTTAGGGAAGGTGATTTATTCGTAGCTTTAACCGGGGAAAAATTTGATGGCAGCAGATTTGTTGATAGCGCTGCGGAGAAAGGTGCCGTTGCCGCGATGATCCAACAAGCAGTTGATGGCAATGACCTGCCAGCCGGGCTTCCCTTGATTCGTGTCAAGGATACGAGATTGGGATTGGGGCAATTGGCGGCGCACTGGAGAAGCCGTTTTGCGCTACCGGTGATTGGAGTCACGGGCAGTAACGGCAAGACTACAGTCAAGGAAATGATTGCAGCGATACTACGTCAGGCGGCAGCAAACAGCAAAGCAGAAGTCAATGAAAAGACGGATTATGTATTGGCAACCGAAGGTAATCTGAATAACGACATCGGTGTGCCACAGATGTTATTGCGGTTGCGGCAGCAGTATCGCTATGCGGTGATTGAAATGGGCATGAATCATGTTGGCGAGATTGCCTATTTGACACAATTAGTAAAGCCCGGCATTGCACTGATTACCAATGCAGGCGCTGCGCATATTGAAGGGTTAGGTTCGGTCGAAGCAGTAGCACGTGCCAAAGCTGAAATATTTACAGGACTCGATCAGCAAGGAACGGCTGTTATTAATGCGGATGACCAGTATGCGACATTGTGGCGTGAATGTGCCGGTACACGTAAAATAGTCGATTTTGGTTTGCGGGAAAAAGCGCAAGTAAGCGCCGAGTATCAGGTCGATTTACTGGTCAATAAAATCCGCTTGAAATTGCCGGATGGTGTCGTCGAATTAAAGTTACAGGCACCCGGCGTGCATAACGTCTATAACGCACTGGCGGCGGCAGCCGCAGCCAGTGCACTGGGCATCAGTAAAGAAATGATTGCAGCTGGTTTAGAACAATTTCGAAGTGTGCAGGGACGGATGCAAAAAAAGCAGGGACTGCATCACGCACTATTAATCGATGATACCTACAACGCAAATCCGGAGTCGGTGCGTGCTGCTCTGGCTGTCCTGGCCGCAACCGGAGGGAAAAAAATACTGGTGCTCGGCGATATGGGAGAACTGGGCAAATCAGCCATCGATTTACATCGCACAATCGGAAGAGACGCGCGCAATGCAGGACTCGATCAATTACTAACTTTGGGTGAACTTAGCGCTTACGCAACGGAGGAATTTGGTAAAGGCGGGCAGCATTTTAAAACTATCGATGAATTGCTCAATGCGACCGAAAGTTTGCTTGCCGATGATGTCACTCTGCTGGTGAAAGGGTCGCGTTTTATGCATATGGAACGAGTGGTCCGGCAACTGGAACAACCCAAGAGGTTTCCATGCTGCTGACGCTTTCCCAATGGCTGGCCCAGGATATCCGCGCTTTCAATGTGTTTAATTATATTACCTTACGTACTATGTTGGCTGCTCTGACGGCATTGATTATTTCTTTCATTATTGGCCCGACGATGATACGCAAGTTGACTGCCTACAAAATTGGCCAATCCGTGCGTGATGATGGTCCACAAACGCATCTTGTGAAAATGGGCACACCGACGATGGGCGGCGCCTTGATTCTGATGTCCATTGTACTCACTACCTTGTTATGGTCTGATTTAGGCAATCCGTACATCTGGGTAGTGTTGCTGACTACTCTGGGATTTGGTGCAATTGGTTGGGTAGACGACTACCGGAAAGTAGTCCACCGCAATCCAAAGGGGCTCTCTGCAAGGGTCAAATTCTTTTGGCAATCGTTGATTGCCATTGCCGTTGCGCTATATCTGGCTTCAACTGCCGAAATACCGGCGCAAACGGATATGATCGTGCCATTCTTCAAGGAAGTAGCAATTCCATTGGGAGTCACAGGGTTTGTGATATTGACCTATTTTGTTATTGTCGGCACCAGCAATGCAGTAAATCTTACCGATGGGCTGGACGGTTTAGCCATTATGCCGACTGTCATGATCAGCAGCGCACTGGCTGTTTTTGCCTATGTAGCTGGGCATGTCGTATTTGCAAAGTATCTGGGAATTCCCTATATCCCCAATGCGGGAGAATTATCCGTGTTTTGTGGTGCCATGGCAGGCGCAGGGCTTGCCTTTTTGTGGTTTAACGCCTATCCCGCCGAAGTATTCATGGGCGATGTGGGTGCGTTGGCTTTAGGTGCTGCATTGGGGATCGTTACCGTCATAGTCCGCCAGGAGATTGTGCTAGTCATTATGGGCGGTGTTTTTGTGGTGGAAGCGCTGTCCGTGATGTTACAGGTAGTATCATTCAAATTGCTGGGCAAGCGCGTTTTTCGCATGGCGCCATTGCATCATCATTTTGAATTAAAAGGCTGGAAAGAAAATCAGGTGGTGGTTAGATTTTGGATTATTACCATCATCTTGGTGTTAATTGGATTATCAACATTAAAATTAAGATGATTTTGCAAGGTAAAACAGTACTGGTGCTAGGAATGGGCGAAACGGGTTTGTCCATGGCGAAATGGTTAGTTCGTCAGGGCGCAACAGTACGGGCTGCAGATAGCCGTTTGGAGCCGCCGCACTGGAAAGAAATCATGGAAATACATCCAACTGTAAAGGCGTACAAAGGAAAATTTGAAGGCAAAATTTTTGACGGCATCGAAATGATTGCCATCAGTCCTGGTGTTCCATTGGCGGATCCTTTTGTGCAACAAGCCGTTCAGCGTGGCATACCCGTGATCGGTGATATGGTTCTTTTTACCTGGGCACTCGAGCAAAGTGGCTTGCCAAAGCCCAAGGTTGTGGCTATTACCGGTTCGAATGGCAAAACAACGGTCACCGCAATGGTCGGCGCTATGTTGAAGAAGTCAGGCTGGAACGTAGAAGTAGCCGGGAATATTGGCCCAGCCGTTTTAAATGCGCTCATGCAACAAATGGATGCAGGTAATTGGCCGCAGGCATGGGTTTTGGAAACATCCAGCTTTCAATTGGAAACAACTCATAATCTAAATGCCGATGTGGCTACAGTGCTTAATTTGAGTGAAGATCATTTAGATCGCTATCCCAGTATGCAAGATTATGTGGCAGCAAAAGCAAGAGTTTTTTTACATGAAAAGCGCGGTGAAGGCATACAGATTTTAAACCGCAATGATCCGGGTGTCTGTGCCATGGCATTGGCAGGCAGGAAGCAAATTACTTTTGGTTTGGATGAACCTCCTACGCAAACCGATTTTGGCATCATCCACGATGGAGATGATTTGTGGTTGATGGAAGGAGATTTGCAATTAATGAAAACCTCCGAGCTGGTTGTCAATGGTTTGCATAATGCAATCAATGCGCTGGCGGCATTGGCCCTGTGCCGCGCATTAGGCGTATCGATGGATCCGCTGTTGTCAGCGCTACTGGAATTTCGTGGATTACCGCACCGGATGGAAAAGGTTGCTGCGTTTAATGGCGTTACTTTTTATGATGATTCCAAAAGCACGAATGTCGGCGCAACGGTGGCCGCATTAAACGGTATGAAGCAAAATGTCATATTAATTGCCGGTGGAGATGGAAAGGGGCAGGATTTCTCACATATGAAGCAGGCGGTTGCCAATAATGCCCGGGCAGTAGTTCTGATTGGTCGTGATGCGAAAATCATTGCTGGCGAATTGAAAGATTGCGGCGTTCCGTTACATTTTGCAGTTACGATGGAAGAAGCCATGCAGAAAAGCTTTTTGCTGGCACAAGCGGGAGATGTGGTATTACTGTCCCCCGCCTGTGCCAGCTTCGATATGTTTAGAAATTATATACACCGCGCAGAAGTATTCGTCGCAGCCGTCAGAGATATTGAGAACAAATTCTTTAGTTTTGGACAGAAAAAACATTAACTGATGATCTATCAAGCAAACAATCAGAAGCAAAGAGTTCTGGCCGATTTTGATCAGGCGCTGGTCTGGTCGGTTGTGCTGTTGTTAAGTATTGGATTGATCATGATCTATTCAGCCTCCATTGCGATTGCAGAAGCACAATTTGGTGCCGACCGCGCCAGTTATTATTTGTTGCGGCATAGTGCTTACCTGGCTGTCGGTTTGCTATTGGGATTGGTTACCTTTCAGGTGCCTATGCGGATATGGCAGAAATATGTCACCTATTTGTTTATGATCAGTGTCTTGCTGCTGGCACTGGTTCTGGTTCCCGGTATTGGTCATGAAGTTAATGGCAGCCAGCGCTGGATTTCACTTTATGTGGTGAATATTCAACCTTCTGAATTTGTGAAACTTTTCATGGTGATGTACGCCGCTGACTATGTCAGCCGCAAGGCAGCCGATTTAAATTCTTTCCTGAAAGGGTTTCTTCCAATCACAGTAGTGCTATCGATCGTGGGATTTTTATTGTTACTGGAACCCGATTTCGGCGCATTTTTTGTAGTGACCGCGCTGGTTATGTCTATCCTGTTTATGGGTGGCGTCAGTTTAAAAATATTCATTGCGCTGATCGGTATTCTGGCAATTGGTTTGTACGAACTAATTTTGAGTTCAGAATACCGGATGGCTCGAGTAGTTGCATTTATGGATCCCTGGGCGGATCCCTATGGAAAAGGCTATCAGTTGAGTCATGCACTCATAGCATTTGGACGCGGGGAATGGTTTGGTGTCGGTTTGGGAGGCAGTGTCGAAAAACTATTCTATTTGCCTGAAGCGCACACTGATTTCTTACTTTCGGTACTGGCGGAAGAGCTTGGGTTTGTTGGGGTGGCTGCAGTTATCCTATTATTTATTTGGCTCATCATGCGCACTTTTGTCATCGGCAGGCTGGCGGCAAAACTGGGTAACACTTTTTCGGCATTGGTAGCGCAAGGAATTGGTATCTGGATCGGTGTACAGGCATTGATCAATATGGGTGTCAATATGGGCGTTTTGCCCACCAAGGGGTTAACGTTACCATTGTTAAGTTTTGGCGGCAGCAGTATCACGGCAAATTGTATTGCATTAGCAGTAATACTACGGATTGATTGGGAAAACCGTCAGCGTTTGCGGGGACTTAACGTATGAGCACGCACACCATTCTGATTATGGCAGGTGGCACAGGCGGACATGTGTTTCCGGGATTGGCAGTGGCCAATTATCTGCGGCAAGCCGGATGGCGCGTCGTTTGGCTAGGAACTGAAGCAGGGATGGAATTAAAACTGGTACCGCAACAGGGCTATGAAACTGAAGTGATTAGTTTTTCCGGGTTAAGGGGTAAGCGTTTGGCTACCTGGTTAATGCTACCGCTACGCTTGCTCAAAGCGTTCTGGCAAAGTGTCAGGATTATTCAGCGCGTGAAACCTAATGTGGTTCTAGGCATGGGTGGTTATCCGGCATTCCCCGGCGGCATGATGGCATCATTATTAAATAAACCGCTGATCATTCATGAGCAGAACTCGGTGCCAGGATTAACCAATAAAATTCTGGCGAAACTGGCAGATAGAATTTTTCTGGGCTTCCCAGATATCATTCTGGCTGATCAAGAAAAAACAGTATGTTCAGGTAATCCGGTACGCTCCGAGATTTCGGCGATAGAAGCACCTGAGAAACGCTTCCAAGGACGGGAAGGAAAACTGCAGTTGCTGATCGTGGGCGGTAGTCTGGGTGCGCAAATTTTAAATACAGTCGTACCACAGGCACTTAAATTGATACCCGAAAATCTACGTCCAGCGGTGGTTCATCAAGCGGGCACTGCACATTCTGAGTCGGTTAAGAAAGTTTATGCAGATCTACAACTGGAAGAAGAAGTAATTGCATTTATCGATGATATGGCAAAACGCTACGCTGCCTGCGATCTGGTGCTGTGCCGTGCCGGTGCTCTGACCATTGCAGAATTAAGTGCAGCAGGCGTCGCCAGCATACTGGTGCCGTATCCGCATGCAGTTGATGACCATCAGACCAGTAATGCCAGATTTCTTTCTAGCCATGGCGCCGCCGTATTATTACCACAAAGTGAATTGACTGCGCAAAATCTGGCGCAATTGCTGGCAAATTTGACACGGGAAAAATTGCTCGCTATGGCAATAGCTGCGCGTAGTCAGGCAAAACCGGAAGCAACCCGGATAGTTGCTGAGGCCTGTATTGAATTGAGTGGAGCGCTGCATGAAGCATAAAGTTAAACACATTCATTTTGTCGGCATCGGTGGCGCGGGGATGAGCGGTATTGCTGAAGTTTTCGTTAATTTGGGTTATCAGGTCAGCGGCTCAGATTTGATGGATAATCAGGTAACTCAACGCTTGGCCAGGCTGGGTATAAAGGTGTATGCCGGGCATACCAGCCAGCAGATAGCCGGTGCAGACGTGGTAGTTATCTCGACAGCGGTCAAACCGGACAATCCTGAAGTGATCGCAGCCAAAAACAAGAATATTCCCGTTGTGCCGCGTGCATTGATGCTGGCGGAATTGCTCAGGCTACGCAGCGGCATAGCGATAGCTGGCACACATGGCAAAACCACTACCACCAGTTTGATTGCCAGCATACTGGCAGCGGCAGATATGGATCCGACATTTGTGATCGGTGGAAAACTGGAAGCGGCAGGTTGTCACGCGAAATTAGGAAGCGGTGAATTCATTGTTGTCGAAGCGGATGAATCGGATGCTTCGTTTTTGTATTTGCAGCCGGTACTGACCGTGGTGACAAATATCGATGCGGATCATATGGAAACTTATGGTCATGACTTCAACCGGTTAAAGCAAACATTTGTAGAATTTGTACAGCACCTGCCCTTTTACGGGATGGCCGTGGTGTGTGTGGATGATGCCAATGTGCGAGAAGTGATGCCGGCTATTACGAAACCTATTACTACGTATGGGTTGTCCGAAGATGCGCAGGTCCGCGCAATCAACATTCAGCATGACAATCATCAGATGCGATTTACCGCGGTGGTTGGCGTAAATGGTTCAGCCCGTAATCTGGAGATCACGCTGAATTTACCCGGCTTACATAATATACAGAATGCATTGGCGGCGATTGCGGTTGCCAATGAAATCGGTGTGCCGGATGTGGCGATTGTCAAGGCGCTATCAGAATTCAAAGGAGTGGAAAGGCGTTTTCAGCTATACGAAGAAATTAAATTATCGATACAGAAGAGCTTTACGCTTGTTGATGACTATGGCCACCATCCGGCTGAAATGGAAGCAACCATCAAAGCGGCTCGCGGCGCCTTTCCAGGCCGGCGATTGGTAGTGGCATTTCAGCCGCATCGCTACACACGTACCCGAGATGTATTTGAGGATTTCACCCGGGTTTTATCTCAAGTTGATGTGTTGTTGCTCACAGAGGTATATCCGGCGGGTGAAGATCCTATCGTTGCAGCGGACAGTAAATCATTGGCACGCTCAATCCGCGTGCAGGGAAAAGTGGAGCCCATTTATATTGAAGAAGTGGATGATTTACCGGCTGCCATCCTGGATGTTGTGCAGGATGGTGATGTTGTACTGGTGATGGGGGCTGGTTCTGTGGCAAAAGTAGCACCGCATATTGCCCAAATGGGGAATAAATTGATTGTTGTTAATGGTTATGAATACTGAGAATCAATGGGAAATGATCAACTTGTCGCCAAATACAAGTTTTGCCATGTCAGTAACTGAACTTTTGACCGGTAATGCGAGTGTGCCTGTTCTGCGTGGAGAGATGCGTACCCATGAATCCATGAGCAAGCATACTTCCTGGCGTGCCGGGGGACATGCGGATCACTATTACGTACCGGCGGATTTGGATGATTTTGCAAATTTCCTGCAAGTATCGCCACATGAATCCATTACTGTCATCGGATTGGGCAGCAATTTATTGGTTAGGGATGGCGGTTTGCGCGGCACGGTGGTAGCACTGCATGCGCAACTAAATGATTTGCGATTGCTTGAGCAGAATCAGTCCGGCGGACTCATTTATGCTGGCGCCGGTGTGGCCTGTGCGAAAGTTGCACGATTTGCCGCCCGGCATAATCTGGCCGGCGCAGAGTTCCTGGCAGGGATACCCGGCACAGTGGGCGGCGCACTGGCAATGAATGCCGGGTGCTATGGATCAGAGGCTTGGGAAATTGTTGCACAGGCACAGATTATCAATCACAGTGGACGAGTCTTTATTCGCCAAGCGGGTGAGTACACGATTGGCTATCGCAGCGTAGAACTGCAACACGAATTAACCGGCACGGTTGAACCAGAATGGTTTGCCGGCGGGTATTTCAGATTGCCGCATGGGGAGCAAGCAGAATCACAGCAGCGCATTAAACAATTGCTGGCGCAACGCGTTGACAGTCAACCGCTCAACCAACCAAACGCAGGTTCAGTATTTCGCAACCCCCCGGGAGATTATGCAGCGCGTTTAATTGAAGCCTGCGGTTTGAAGGGATGTCGTATTGGCGGTGCCATGGTTTCCCCCAAACATGCCAATTTTATTGTCAATACCGGAACTGCCACTGCATCGGATATTGAAGCCTTGATCCTGATGGTGCAAAGCAGGGTTAAGAAAGCAACGGCTATCGAGTTGCGCCAGGAAGTCCGGATAATCGGCGATGCCAGGAGGCTTACGTAGTGATAACGCATAACTTCGGCAAAGTAGCAGTTCTACTCGGCGGCCGTTCTGCAGAGCGTGAAATATCACTGCAAAGCGGGCAAGCGGTGCTGGATGCGCTACGTAGAAGCGGTGTTGATGCTTATCCATTTGATCCGGCAGAACAAGCATTGGAAGAACTTGTACATCAAGACTTCAAGAGAGCATTTATCGCACTGCACGGACGTTTTGGTGAAGATGGCACAATCCAGGGCGTACTGGAATGGCTGGGATTGCCTTATACCGGCAGTGGTGTCATGGCGAGCGCGCTGGCCATGGATAAATGGCGCACCAAATTAATCTGGCAGGCGACAGGCATCCAATCGCCGCGCTATGAATTGTTGCAAGCTGACAGTAATTTTGAACAAGTCGCTGAAACCTTGGGATTACCGCTGATTGTTAAACCTGCACGGGAAGGATCCACGATTGGTTTGAGTAAAGTGCACCACAAGCAGGATTTGGCAGAAGCGTATCGATTGGCCGCGCAGCACGATGCCTTGGTACTCGCTGAAGAATTTATTGCAGGAACGGAATTGACGGTTGCTATTCTGGGAGAAACATCGCTGCCAGTTGTGAGAATTGAAATTGCCGGTGAGCTTTATGATTATCAGGCTAAGTATTTCTCGAATGAAACGAAGTACTTCTGTCCCAGCGGCTTACCGGATGAATTGGAGTCGATAATACAGAATCAGGCATTGCGGGCTTATCAGGTATTGGGTTGTCAGGGTTGGGGAAGAGTTGATTTAATCTTAAGTCAAACCAATCAGTTTTATTTTCTTGAAGCGAACACCTCGCCTGGAATGACTAACCACAGTCTGGTACCGATGGCAGCCAGAACTGCCAGAATTTCGTTTGAGGATCTGGTTTTGAGAATATTGGATTTGTCTCATGTGGAATAACCATCACGCTTTGGATTTGTTAGCAAAGATATTGTTTGCCTTAGTGGCGATAGCGGTGTTGTATGCAATCAGTTTACAGCTTATCAAGCCGCCCTTATTCCCAATTAAAGAAATCAATGTGCAGGTTGTTCAGGGTGCAAAGAAAGATGAGACGGAATTACATAATATTACTCATGAACAGATCGAGCAACTTGTTAGAAATGAAATTGAAGGAAACTTTATTTCGGTCAATCTCACTGAAGTGCGAGAGGCATTTGCGAAATTACCCTGGGTTCGTGATGCCAGAGTAAACAGAAAATGGCCCCATGGTTTGAATGTAATACTGGAAGAGCATCAGGCATTGGCCTATTGGGGAAGTCATGCACTGGTCAATACTTACGGCGAGGTATTCCGGGTTAGCGTAGAAATGGATCTGCCTGTTTTTACAGGCCCCAATGAAGCCAGTGCGCACGAAGTGGCGCTGCAATATGCGCGTTTCAATAAAATACTGGTGCCATTACAACAGCATATTGCGGAGATAAATCTGACTCCACGCTATGCTTGGCGTATTCAACTAAACACCGGAACAATACTGGAGTTAGGGCGCAATGAGGTAGAGGAAAGACTTACTCGCTATGTTTCAGTATATAACCACAGTATTGCTCGGCTAAATCAGCAAGAACCGTTGGCATATGTCGATTTGCGTTATCCAAATGGTTTTGCTATTCGCATGCCTGAAGTAATGCAGCATGTACCACGTAAATCCGGCACGAGGAGAGAAACGTGAGACCAGGGAGATGGAGCTAGATGAATAAAGCTAGAGAAAATAGAAACTTGATTGTCGGCCTAGACATTGGCACATCGAAAATTGTGGCCATCGTCGCGGAGGTTATTCCCGAAGGCGGCTTTGAGGTGATTGGTTTGGGCAGCCACCCCTCACGCGGATTGAAAAAAGGTGTGGTGGCCAATATCGAAACAACGGTGAATGCCATTCAGCGCGCCTTAGAAGAAGCGGAATTGATGGCGGATTGTAAGATTCATGAAGTTTATACTGGAATAGCCGGCAGCCATATCAAAGGCTTTAATTCAGATGGCATGGTTCCCATTAAGGACAAGGAAGTCACCGAAAAAGACGTGGAACGGGTGATGGAAGCGGCAAAGGCTGTGAACATACCGGCTGATCAACAAATCCTGCACATCCTGAATCAGGAATTCATTATTGACGGCCAGGAAGATGTACGTGAACCGGTGGGAATGAGCGGCATCCGACTGGAAGTAAAAGTGCATATTGTGACCGGTGCAGTATCTGCCGCGCAGAATATCGTGAAATGCGTTCATCGATGCGGCCTGGAAGTTCGCGATCTGATATTACAACCATTGGCCTCTGCGATGGCCGTTCTGTCCGACGATGAAAAAGATCTGGGTGTCTGCTTGGTAGATATCGGCGGCGGAACGACAGATATCGCGGTATTTACACATGGGGCAATCCGGCATACCGCAGTCATTCCAATCGCCGGAGATCAAATAACCAATGATATTGCGATGGCATTACGCACCCCGACAAAAAGTGCTGAAGATATCAAGTGCCGCTACGGCTGTGCATTAAGAAGTCTTGCCGATACGCAAGAGATGGTGGAAGTGCCCGATGTGGGAAATCGCGGTTCGCGCCAGTTATCCAAACAAACCCTGGCTGAAGTGATTGAGCCGCGTGCGGAGGAACTCTACTGTCTGGTGCAAGCCGAGTTACGCCGGAGCGGGTTTGAAGAATTACTTTCATCAGGAATCGTAATAACGGGCGGATCTGCCTCATTACGCGGCATGGTGGAATTAGGCGAAGAGATCTTTCATATGCCTGTGCGATTGGGCTTGCCCAATTATCATGGTAATTTAAAGGAAGTGATCCATACGCCTCGATACTCGACAGGTATTGGTTTAATTCTGGCCGGTATCGAGCAGATGCAGCATCAACAAGGTTCAAGAATGCAGGGTGGTTCTGCCAAGCAGATTTTTTCCAGAATGAAGGGGTGGTTTCAAAGAAATTTTTAATTAGAAATTTCAAGGGTTGTATTTGCAGTCAAGCGGCTTTAATTTCAATGTACTAAAGGAGAAACACTATGTTCGAAATCATGAATAACGAAACTCAAGAGGCGGTCATCAAAGTGGTTGGTGTTGGTGGCTGCGGAAGCAATGCAGTGGATCATATGATCCAGAATGGCATGCAAGGCGTTGAGTTCATCAGTATGAATACTGATGCGCAGGCATTGAAAAGTAATAAAGCACCAACGATATTGCAACTGGGTACGGGTATTACCAAAGGATTGGGTGCAGGAGCAAATCCTGAAATTGGACGTGAAGCCGCGCTGGAAGATCGTGACCGGATTGCGGAGATGATTCAAGGCGCGGATATGCTGTTTATCACCGCAGGGATGGGAGGTGGAACCGGGACAGGCGCTGCGCCGGTTGTCGCACAAGTTGCCAAAGAAATGGGTATTCTAACTGTCGCTGTTGTCAGTAAGCCCTTTGCATTTGAAGGAAAACGCCTGGTAGCCGCCAAAGCAGGAATGGAAGCACTGTCACAGCATGTTGATTCATTGATCGTGATTCCTAACGATAAGCTGATGATGGTGTTAGGTAATGATATCTCCATGCTGGATGCATTTAAAGCCGCCAACGATGTGCTGTATGGTGCAGTAGCCGGTATCGCGGAAGTCATTAATTGTCCTGGTTTGGTTAACGTCGACTTTGCTGACGTCAAAACCGTGATGTCAGAAATGGGTATGGCAATGATGGGATCCGCAATAGCGATGGGTGTTGATCGCGCGCGTGTTGCAGCAGAGCGTGCCGTTTCAAGTCCGCTGTTAGAAGATATTTCCCTGGCTGGCGCGCGCGGTATTTTGGTAAATATTACCGCCAGTCAATCATTGAAAATGCGCGAAGTCCATGAAGTGATGAATACGATTAAAGATCTCACCGCTGAAGATGCAACAATTATTGTGGGCACAGTGATTGATGAAAATATGGCCGATAATTTGCGCGTGACCATGGTTGCTACCGGGCTTGGCAGTTTAGTCAGTCAGAGCCAGAATACACCATTGACTGTTATCCATAACCGTACTGGAACCGATGACAGAGATTCAATCTATTCATCAGAAGAGCCAGCAGTCATGCGTACAGGTAGAAGAAGCAATGCCACCGTAGCAGCAATGCGTCAATCCGGTGTTGACCCAATGGATATACCGGCTTTCTTGAGAAGGCAAGCGGATTAGAGTCTGATTAAGTTGAAAGCCGAGACCCTGTTGGTAATTCTACAGGGTTATCAATGTAATCAAATACTTGCAATACGTTGTTTATGTGCACTGTCCGATATTTGATCGGACAGTCATTAATCCAGATCTTGGCAGAGTTTCGATTCCAATCGCTTCGTCGCAGAGATGTCGACAAAGGTGATTACGGCGCCGTCGATTACATTGTCCAGTCTTCGATAAGGCATAATTCGCACAGAAAACCAACGGTCATCTCCGGCGGAGATCTGTTTTTCGGAAAAAATTAAAGTACGCAGCGTTTCTTTCACATCGTCTTGCAAAGCCGGGTATTGCAAGATGGTGGTAAGGTCGCTGAGCGGCCGGCCAATGTCGCTTTCCCGGACATTGATGATCTTCGATGCCTGCTCGGTATAGCGCCTCACGTTTAATTCTTGATCAAGGAACAGTATCGCGATATCAGTGCTGTTGAGCAGATTTTTCATGTCGCTCTCGGCGAGCGCGAGAGCGTCGAGTTTGTTCTGCAGCTCAGCATTGATCGTTTGCAGCTCCTCGTTCATAGATTGCATTTCTTCTTTCGAAGAGGTTAGCTCCTCGTTGGCTGATTGCAGCTCTTCGTTGGTGGACTGCAATTCTTCATTGGTCGATTGTAATTCTTCGTTTGATGCATGCGTCTCCTCGCGCAGCTTCAAGATTTCGTCCTGATACTGTTGCAATTCATACTCATGAGATGCCTCCACCGCGCTTTTTCCCTTGCGTCGCCCACGCCGTGGCGTGGGCATCACTACATCGCGGAATACGATCAGCATCATACCTTGCAAAACGGAAGATTCGCGGAATGCCTGCACGGTAACATCGACACACTGAACACCTTCCGCGCTTTGTACTTGCAAACCGCGCAATTGTACCGGTTCGTTTTCCGTGACAGCCTTTTTCAATGCATCGGCAAGCGGTGCGCGCAAACCCTCGCGCACCATGGCGTGGAAGTTCCAGTTGACCTTACCGGCGGCCGGTTCCAGGTATTTTCCGGTGCGCCCGCTGATGTAGACGATGTCGCCGGCATTATTGACGACCACGGCAGCAGGCGTATACATCTGCAATAACACCTGATCGGCGGCCGTTTGTAAATTCTCAGCAGGTTGGGAAGTATCGGTGGGATGGGGCACTGGAAGTTCCTTTTTAATCTTGGACAGGGGTGGAAACGACTTCACCAACAGATCCGGGCCGGTGTTGGAGGCGTTGTCTTGACGCAAATATAACCGCAATCTCGACTCGATCGGGGTGAACAGCTGTTTGAATCGCCCGACTGTCTCCGAACTTCCCAAAAGCAGCACGCCGCCTGGACGCAGGCTGTAGTGAAACAAGGGCAATAACCTGCGCTGAAGCGCGGCATCGAAGTAGATCATCAGATTGCGGCAAGAAAGCAAGTTGAGCTTGGTGAAAGGCGGATCGAGCACCACATCGTGCTGCGCAAACAACACCATATCGCGGATGTTCTTGTTGATCCGGTAATATTTATCATGTGCGCTGAAAAAACGCGCCAATCTTTCCGCTGACACGTCAGCGCTGATCGCGGTGGGATATAGCCCGCGGCGTGCCGTGGCAATGGCATCCGGGTTCAGATCTGTAGCGAAAATTTGCAGCGTGTAATCGTGGCGTAGTGACAGCCGCTGCACTACCTCGTTGAATAGGATGGCCAGTGAATAGGCCTCCTCCCCGGTTGAGCAGCCGACAACCCAAGCGCGCAGCTTTTGCTCGATGGTCTGCCGCGCCAGCAGTTCCGGCAAAGTGAAATCCGCCAATTGCTGCCAGACTGCGGGGTCACGAAAAAAGCTGGTTACGCCGATCAGCAACTCCTTGAACAGCAAATCAATCTCTTGTGTATTCTGTTGCATGTATTCTGCGTACAGCGCCAGCGTGGTGATCCCGTGGATAGCCATGCGCCGCTCGATGCGGCGATGCAGGGTGCTGGGTTTGTACACGGAAAAATCGTGCCGAGTTTGCTGGCGTAATAAGCTGAAAATGCTTTGCAGTGGATTCACCGGCAAAGCCGGGAGTTCCGAAGATGCTTGAACCACTTCCTCGGCAGCGATGCCCGGCTCCTGCAGCTTGGGTGCCTGGGCAGTATAGGCCAGAATGCGCGCTGGTAACTCCGCAGGTGGTGCGATAATGTCGGCGCACTCCGCAGCGATGGCACTCCTGGGCATCGAGTCGAACTGCGCCGAATCGGGCTGTTGTACAACGGTTAGACCGCCCAATGCCCTGACCGCCTGCAAACCCAGTGTGCCGTCCGATCCCATACCGGACAAAATCACCGCAATCGCACGCTCACCCTGGTCGCGCGCCAGGGAAGAAAACAAGACGTTGATTGGCAGCCGCAAGCCGCGTGGCTCGGTGGGCTTTTCCAGATTCAGCACACCGTCAACTACGCTAAGCTCCGTGTTCGGAGGGATTACATACACGCAATCCGGCTCGATGCGCATCCTATTTTCAGCCTCTCGTACCGGCAGCTTGGTGACACGCTGAAGTAACTCAGCCAACAAAGCTTTTTGCGTAGGATCGAGATGCTGCACCACAACGTAGGCCAAGCCACTCTCCAGCGGCACCTGCTCCATAAATTGTTCCAGTGCCGCAAGACCTCCGGCCGAAGCACCGATGCCGACGATGCGCGTTTTCGCCGGTGGATTAGCGGATTGATTGATGTCAGGCAGAGAGACCATGCGGCAGCTTTCAGAGCGCCAGCCGTTCCGGCAGCAGACGTTGTGACTCGCGCTTCACCACGGCATAGCACTCACAAACTCTGGCTTCCAAACCGGGACGATCGAGCGCCGTGATGTGTCCACACCGATAGGCGATGACTTCCTGCGGTGACTACCAACTCGTTACCCGGCAGGCGATCCAGACTCAGCAACAGCCAGCGGTATAGCTGCTGTTCCAGCAAATGATGACGGTTGCACACCGCCGTCTGGGCTACCTTTGTGATGAGCGCCTGTATGTAGCGAAGCAGCAGGTGTATCACGGCACCATTCAGGTCAAACTCAGTTTTCATTGGAGCAGCCTTAATTCTGAACGCACAACCCGCACTTTGCACCACCGCTTGTGACACGGTGGCGCCGCCCATGAACAGCAATACGCCGACGAGGCCATCGTTGCCAATAACCGCTGTCTCGGTGGAAGCGCCATTTTCCATCTGGCACAGCAGCACGACGATTGAGTCGAGCGGAAAATAGAGGTTCTTCAATTCGCTGCCCGGCTCATAGAGCACCTTGCCAGCGGGAAGTTCTATCTTTTCCAGGTGTGGCGACAAACGCTTCAAAGCATCGTCAGGCAGAACCGCAAGCAGCCGGTTCAGCTGCAGGTCTTCTTGGCAGGTCGAGAGAATTGATAACTGTTGTGTAGTCATTCATACTTTAGGGTTGGGATACAAAATGATGAATCGTGTGGCCAAAGCTCAAGTGCGCGGGTCAGGTTCCCGGTGATCGCTTGTATCCATAAGGACCAGCAGAAGATACCCGCTGCTTGGTGAGACGCTGGCCACGACCTGAAAGTCGCGTGAAACACCTTCACCATTGTCAATTTTCACTGCACAGGTTTCTCTGGAACTGCCGGAGCGCAGCCTCTTCAGCAATGCAAGCAGCAGCAATCCGCTTGCGGGTGTAAAGAAACTGTCGAGCCGTTTCCCGCTCAATTCGCCGCAGGCGACGCCAAATAGGCTGGTACCGGCGCGATTGCATTTGCTGATCCTGTCGCCGGAATCAACAGTGAAGTATGCGACCGGTGCAAAATCATACAACTCGGCATAATGCGTCAGCTCTTCCGCAAGCTCACTCCGGTTCTGTGTATCCCTCCAACCCCACCATCTACTCACATTCCTTCAACAATGCTTCAATATCCTCCGGTGCAAGCGGTAGCAATTCATCGATTCGGCTATTAGGCCAGGTGGGGAGTTTTTCGAGGGTGTCGGCTAGCCATTGTGCGGGGTTGAGGCCGTTGAGTTTTGCGGTGCCGAGTAGGGTTTGAATGGCGGCGGCACGTTTTCCGGCGCGTTCGGAGCCGGTGAACAGCCAGTTTTTCTTGCCGAGCGCGATGGGGCGAATAGTGTTTTCGACGGGGTTGTTGTCAATCGGCAGGTGTCCGCTGCTGGCGTAGCGGATTAGGCTTTGCCAGCGCTTCAAGGTGTAGTCGATGGCTTTGGCGGTGCCGCCGCCATTGGCAGTTTGGGCGCGAGTTTGCAGTAACCAGTCGTGCAACGATTGCAGGATCGGCAGGCTTTTTTCTGCACGTAGTATCTGCCGGGCTTCGGTCGATAAGTGCTTGCCTTCGGCTTCGACGGCGTAAAGTCCGCCTATGCGCTGCAACACCTCATACGCGACGGTGCTGGCATTGGCTTGGTGCAGGTCGAAGAATTTGCGGCGCGCGTGCGCCCAGCACCCTAATTCAGTGCAGGGTGATGCTGTTTTGGAGAATAAAGCCTTGTAACCGCCATAGTCGTCTACCAGCAAGTGGCCTTGCCAGCTGTTGAGGAAGTTTTGCGCATGTTTGCCACTACGGCTGGTTTGGTAGTCGAATACGATGATGCGCGGCCCCAACTCAAAATCGTTACTGCGATACGCCCACAGATAGGCGCGTTGCGTTCTTCCGCTGCCGGGATCAAGTTGCGCCACCGGGGTTTCGTCGGCGTGTAACACAGAGCCATGCAATAAGTGCAAAATCAGCCGGTCAACCAGCGGTTGTAGTGCCACGCCTACACGTCCGATCCATTCCGCCAACGTGGAAAGCGATAAAGTGACACCTTCCCGGGCGGCGATTTGTGCGATGCGATACAGCGGCAGGTGATCGAGGTATTTGCAGATCGTGATCCAAGCAAGCAGTCCGGGTGTTGCCATACTGCCGTCGATCACCGCGGGCGGAACCGGTTCCGCGACCACGGTTTCGCAAGCCCGGCAGGCGTATTGCGGGCGGATGTGACGGTGCACGAAGAATTCGGCGGGTTTGACGTCCAGTTGTTCGCTGACGTCTTCGCCGATTTTTACCAGATCGCTGCCGCACTGTTTGCATTGGCAAGATTCCGGTTCATGCCGGTGTTCGATGCGTGGCAGGTGATCCGGCAGAGGTTGGCGCCCAGCGCGTGCACGCTTGGGTTTTTGCGGAACCGGCAGCGGCAGTTGCTCGATTTCCGCTTCGATCGCCGCCGCATCAGTTTGCCAGTCTTCTTCGAACAGGCTGAATTGTGGCTGCGACAGTGCTTCGCTCTTCGCGCCGAAACGAATGCGGCGCAAATGTGCCAGTTCCAGCTTCAGTGCCTGATTCTTCGCTTCCAGCAGTTTGAGCTCGTTTTGTGCTTGCGTAAGCAGTGATTGAATAAGGTTCGATACCTCGGTTTTAGCTTCCGGCGTGAGGTTCAAATGATCTAATTCGATTGACTGTTTTGCGTGCGTTTTCATGGCGTTATTATACTGCAAAACTTGCGCAAAGTGATTCCAGTATTGGCTTTCAGCTATATTTTCTTGCGCAGGATTGCAACCCCAAACGACACCAATCCACCCCGGCAATCAACCACTCCCATTGCAACGCAGTCAGTTCCATCCCGCCCGTATCCGAACGCCCCCAAACGAACCGTCCCTGATGCAAGCGCCGCTGGCACAACCACACGCCGGTGCCGTCCCACAGCAGCACTTTGATGCGATTGCCCGCGCGATTGCAAAACACAAACGCCGAACCCGCACAAGGCGAGCGCTGCAACGCCTGCTCCACCAATACCGACAATCCGTCAATGCCGCGACGCATATCCACCGGCTCAACCATCAACCAAATCTTCCCTGGATTCGCAATCAAAGACACTTCAACAACTCCCCCAGCCAATGCGGCGAAACCGTCGATGGCAGCTCCAACACATGATTGCCTTGACCGCGAAGACGTAGCGTGCTCGTCGGTGCAGGCATCGGTTTGATCGTGACCGGGACCAACGCAGGCGGCCGGATAACCTGACCGGCACGATGCTTGCGAACCCAATTGCCAAACGTCTTGGTATTCAAACCATGTTCCCGGCAATAAGCCGCCTGAGACTTACCGCTGGTTTGCCATGCTTCGATATGAATTCGTCGCGCTTCTGATGATGACATCGTCCCTCCTTGTAAAAGGTTTGAGGATAGCGATGACGTATCAGGGTGTTAATGTGGATGGATTGGAGGCTTACGGTTCTGTTCCATCTGTTCATGCTGCAGATCCAGTTCCACTTGATGGACCTGTAGCTCGTGAAGAAATTTGAGTGCATCGCCAGCGGTTTCTGGAGTCCTAGCCAGGTCATACAGCGTTGACAGTGCATTGATACCGGGCAACCATCCCAGCATGGGTTTAGCAGTGCCTTCTTTAATTAAAGCTTCAGCCCGTTGGCGCAGATTCGTTTGGTGTTCAAGTTTGACGTTTTGAATGGGGGGGCCGTTCATATAAACTCCGGAGATATAGAAAGTATAAACAACTTTTTTATCAAATTCTGATTATGAATTTGGGGGTGTTTTTGAAGGCTTTTATTGCCTTTGCACATGCGCTATCAATATTGCCATTTGATGGTTCGTTGCTGCTTAAAACTATTTCAAAATCTCAAGGATAGATTTGATTATAGTCACTAAGTTTGCTGACTTTCTGAGGTGACTCTACTTAATGATCCTCGTGGTCATGACCGCGATCACCACCCTCTCCTTTAAACACGAGCGGGGTAAAACGTGCGCCTTGCGTTTCATATTCCGGAATTGCTATAAAAATAGCAATTGAAGTGTCTGGTGTAATTTTAAACGCACCGCTAGCTCTCATTATATTTCCATTCTCCGGCTTAAGTGAAACGGCTATCCGCTCACCATCCTTGCCTGCTTGAATATTTGCTTTACCGTGCCCACCCTGCACTGGAATTGGTATATCCCGATGATCGGTTACATACAATGTCAATTCGCCATCCCTGGCGACTAGCTCTAAATGAAAAGGACCTGCTGCACGAAGTTGACCGCCATGAGGTGCTTCAACTGTAGTTAAATACACATCAGTATGCGCCCAAACGAGATGTGACAACATCACCATAGCGCTTAGCAGAATTGATGTAATGATTTGTCTAGTCATCAATTTCTCATAGACTATTAATTAAGGTAAAGATAGTCAAAGCCATATAAATTTACTGCATTAATGCACATGGTCGCTCGGTGGCGGAAGAATTTCCTTTTCACTATTCAGTTGAATGAGCTGTTTTGTTAGAACACTGATATCTGCCCATCCGCTTTCGTCTATCGCAGGTATCCACCTGGCACGCAAATAGCCAAAGCGATCTATCAAAAACTCAAGGTGCTCCGGAATCACGCCTTCATTTAATATATCCGGATTAGTTAGCGTTCGCCGAAATAACGCATAGCTATTTTTTATCTCTAACGAGCCCTCTGTTACAACCGGAAAAGGAATATCTGCTGCAATACCCATGATTTCTTGTTTATCCAGATTATTCATCGGGACGGCCAGAATAATCGTATTGAGTTTCTGCAGCCGATCATAAGTTGCTTTCAACTCTTGCAGTCGTTCTTGTGATTGCGGCCAAGTGAATAATACTAGCATTACATTTTGCTTCTGACGAAAATCCTTTAGAACACCACTGGAACCGTCATGTGCAAAATATGAAAAAATGGGCGGACCGATGGATGGTCTCTCAGGAACAACCTCAGGGCTCTGTAAGCGTGCTTTATAGCCACGCGACATGGCATGAATGTAATTGACAACATCCCAGCGATCCTCTTCAGACAATTTACTGGAGAAACTAGGCATACCCCGCTCACTTATTCCGTGCGTTAACCAATGGAAGAAATCTCCGGCGGTATGTTTTGCCGTGTGCGCTTCTGTCAATAAATCAGTGGGTGGCGGATTAAAAGTTTTAGCAATTATTCCGTTGCCTTTACCTTGCGGACCATGACAAGTCGTACAATTCTGCGAGAACAATTTCGATCCATTAGAGATAGAGATCGCATCAAAGGGAACAGGCGTACTTTGGTAAGTTTCCGGATAAGCAACCACCGCTAGTTTTGGTAATGCTATTGCGAAGGATGCAATTATTAATACAAGCGGTACTCCAATCCGTTTTTTTATATCCCATTTGCTTTTAATACCTAACCCTATTGAGCCTGCTGCCATTATAAAGAGTGTCACACCCGCCCAGAAAAATATCTGAACATTGGATTCTTCCCAGGTAGCATCGATTGAGAATCTAAAAGGATATGGCCAGTTTTCAACCATAGCATGCTTTGCTGGTTTGGTATTCGATATGATCGTCGCCAATAATACCAAGATCATCGCTAAAACAAATTCAACGCTTACCCACCGCTTCATTTGCGGGCCGCCGCTTTGAGTTTCCTCGCCATTATTAGCCCGGATCAACAAGGGCAGCCATCTGGAACGTGCTTGATACGCAATGATTAGAATGATCGCTAATAAGGTGAGTTTTATGTTTAATAACCAGCCATACGAACTGGCAACCAGCGCATGGTAGTCTTCCTCAATCATGCGGTCGGCAACAATAATACCTGTAAGCATGATCACGGCCATAACTGGCAAAGCCAGCGACGAAAACTTTTTCAGGCTATCTATGCTCAGCAAATCCCATGCTTTATCTGAGCCTTTCTTACTAAATATGATTAATAGAAAAGCAGGCAAAGCGCCAAACCAGATACCCGCGAAAAGAATATGCAGCGCATAGGGAAGTATTGAAACGACAGACATTTCATCGGCTGCAGAATGGCTTACCAGCGACCCTATAATCAAAGGTAAAGACGCTACAAACGCGCATAGGATGTAATGCCACCTCACTCTGTAAGCATACTGAATATATAGCGCGACTCCTAACAAAACTGCTGCAAATACCGCACGAGCCGCCCATATTTTTCCTACGCGAGTCTGTTGCACGACTTCCAGCCAAGCTTCAGGCCGCCAGGTATTAGCCGCAATACCGGTTGCTTCGCCTGTTGTTGTCGCTAGAATAACTAGCAATCCCAGTAAAATGACGCCACCCAGCCATGGAAATATTTTTTCCAGCCGGATTACCCAAATGCTTTCAAATACAGCTTTTTGTTGCCCAGCGATAGCAAGAAAAATACAGCTACCGAACAATATCAGATTGGCAATAAGCTGTGACCAGCGAGCAAATGTAGCAACGATCTCAATCATCTTATTTTACTTTTTTATGTCTGAAATTGTAAAATTGTATTCTGAATCAACCACGTGGCCATCTACAGAAAGCACCCGGAATTTAACTGTATAGCGTCCCGGTTGCATATCCGGTAATTCCAACACAACGGACTTCGGATCCTTTGAATCAACTTCCACTTTGTTATCTGTTATCGATTTTTTATCCTCATTGAGTACCGAAAGAGCTGCATACGCGGGTTCAATTTCCTCATTGAACCAGAGATGAATCCGTGCGGGCGGTGTGGAAAGCACTGCACGGCGAGCAGGTTCGGCTTTAACCAGGGAAGCATGCGCTAATACTTGATTTGCATGCATAAGCGTCATTGCCACTACTATTACAGATAGTGCTATAAATCGCTTAATAATGTGGACAGTCCCTATTATTTTCATTCGAAATATTCCTTTCAGATTTGTTATATTATCTTGTGCGAGAACAGTTTTAATTTAGTTACAAATAGCTAAAACCAAATAGCTTTTGTTGGATTTGATTACTGTAAGCCAGAATAATTCACCAGCGGCGATCCAAAACAAACACCTTAAAAATATAAAATAAATTCGGCGTTTACCCTATTCATACTTACAGTAAGAAGTCATGATACATAATGATCTTTCCCAACTAATCTGTAAATAGTGGAATGATCCCCAAGTTCCACAATATCCGCAAATAGCCGTACATTTCTGCGGTACATATTCCCTTTATTTGCAATAAAGTACATTACTCACCGGTAAATATTGTCCTGAAGCCGTTTCTCCGGTCCAAAAGCACTCGCGATATCTTGCAGAAAGTTACTCTGCGTGAACAGTGACTTAAGTTCCAAACAGAATAGCTAATTTACTAGCTGAATATTATAATCGTCAACAACTTTATCCATAATTGCAACCTTGGCATGGGACTGTCAAAACGATTATGGGAATGTAAGAATACACGAAGAGTGAAAGTGGACAATTCCATTATTCGCTAACATTTTGAAATATGAAGCTTTCGGAATTACTGAAAACACATGTCAGCTTACCTTCATAGCTATCATAGTGTTGCCAGAGAATTAAGCACACCGCTTTCGCCATTTAATGGCGATGGCCTATTTTTCCTGCCATTAGGAATAAGACTTACGTGCAGTGCGAACTCGCTCTGACACGATCACCGCTTTCTTAATAATGCAGTATGCTTACATCTCTGACCAACCAATGACACCTGTATAAGCTGTTAGCAGAATGATGATGCCAAACACAATGCGATACCAGGCAAATACAGTAAAATCATGATTACTGATAAAGCGGAGCAGCCCGCGCACCGCCAACAGCGCACTGAGGAATGCAGCAACAAAACCCACTGCAAACAGACCTAAATCATCCCATTCTAAAAACTCGCGGTGTTTATAGACATCATAAAAGGTGGCTGCAAACATGATGGGAATTGCCAGGAAAAATGAGAATTCGGTAGCAGCTTTGCGCGACAAACCAAAAAACAACCCGCCAATAATCGTAGCACCCGAGCGCGAAGTGCCCGGAATCAATGCGAGGCATTGGGCCAGACCGACTTTCAATGCGTGCTTCCAATCCATATCATCGACTTGTTCCACTTCAATCACATGTTTCCTGCGCTCCGCCCACAAAATTAGGAAACCGCCGATGATCAACGCCAGCGCAACCGGTACCGGATGAAACAAATAGTATTTGATGGTTTTAATGAACAGTAAACCCATGATCGCAGCCGGCAGAAACGCAATCAGCAAGTTGATCACAAAACGATTGGCTGCCGGATTGGACCCGATACCACGAATCACGTCTATGATCTTACTGCGATATTCCCAACAAACCGCCAAAATCGCACCCAATTGAATCGCGATAGTAAAAACCATAGCACGTTCATCGTTAAAATCAAGCAAATCACCAACCAAAATCAGATGACCGGTAGAAGAAACCGGCAGAAACTCGGTCAATCCCTCAACAACGCCCAGGATCAACGCTTTAAACAGTAAAATTAAATCCATATCGCGTTGTTGTTATGCTTTTATAAAATTAAAATTGACAATAAGATAAGCAGGCCAAATTTACAATTTACTGTAAATTTCCGCACCCTTTTCCTTAAACTCTGCTGATTTTTGCGCCAGCCCCAGCTTCAAGGCTTCTTCTTCAGCAACCCCCTGATTCGCCGCATACTCCCGCACATCCTGAGTAATTTTCATGGAACAGAAATGCGGGCCGCACATAGAACAGAAATGCGCCACCTTTGCGCCATCCTGTGGCAAGGTCTCATCATGGAACTGTTGCGCTTTATCCGGATCAAGACTGAGATTAAATTGGTCTTCCCAACGGAATTCAAAACGTGCTTTGGACAGCGCGTTATCCCGAATTTGCGCGCCGGGATGTCCTTTTGCCAGATCCGCTGCATGCGCGGCGATCTTGTAGGTAATGATACCGTCCTTGACATCATCCTTGTCCGGAAGGCCCAGATGCTCTTTAGGCGTTACATAACACAACATCGCTGTACCGTACCAGCCAATCATGGCCGCACCGATGGCAGAAGTAATGTGATCATAACCAGGAGCAATGTCCGTCGTTAGCGGACCCAGCGTATAAAAAGGCGCCTCATCGCAATACTTCAATTGCAATTCCATATTTTCCTTGATCAAGTGCATCGGCACATGGCCGGGTCCTTCGATCATGGTTTGCACATCATGTTTCCAAGCTACCTTAGTTAATTCACCCAAGGTTTTCAGTTCGGCAAATTGCGCTTCATCATTGGCGTCATAGATTGAACCGGGACGTAACCCATCGCCGAGCGAGAAACTGACATCATAAGCCTTCATGATCTCGCAAATTTCTTCAAAGTGCGTGTACAGGAAACTTTCTTGATGATGCGACAAACACCATTTGGCCATAATCGAGCCGCCGCGGGAAACGATGCCGGTCATGCGTTTTGCGGTCATTGGCACATACGCGAGGCGCACACCGGCATGGATAGTAAAGTAATCAACACCCTGCTCGGCCTGTTCGATCAGCGTGTCACGGAAAATTTCCCAGGTTAATTCCTCCGCTTTGCCGTCAACTTTTTCCAATGCCTGATAAATAGGCACTGTGCCAATCGGGACCGGGCTGTTGCGGATAATCCATTCGCGCGTTTCATGAATGTTCTTGCCGGTAGACAGATCCATCACCGTGTCACCGCCCCAACGGATCGCCCAGGTCATTTTTTCCACTTCTTCCTGAATACTGGAACCCAATGCGGAATTACCGATATTCGCGTTGATCTTCACCAGAAAATTACGTCCGATAATCATTGGTTCGGATTCAGGGTGGTTGATATTCGCTGGAATGATGGCGCGCCCGCGTGCTACTTCATCGCGCACAAACTCCGGTGTTATCCGTTTGGGAAGTGATGCGCCAAAATCCTGCCCGGGATGCTGGCGTGTAAACAGCTCATGATTTTGCGCACTGAAAGCCTCAACGCACTGATTCTCACGAATGGCGATAAACTCCATTTCTGGTGTAATGATGCCACGGCGCGCATAATGCATCTGCGTAACATTCAATCCAGCCTTGCTGCGGCGCGGCTGCCGTTGCAAATTAAAACGCATGTCCGCAAGCTTAGGGTCATTTAAACGTTCCAAGCTGTATGCCGAATTAAGGCCGGATAATATTTCGGTATCATTACGCTCTGCGACCCACTTTTCACGCAGCGCAGGCAATCCGGAGCGGATATCTATCTTTGTTGCCGGATCGGAATAAGGACCGGAAGTATCGTAAACCCAGATCGGCGGATTTTTTTCCGCGCCGGTACTAGTGGTAGTATCGCTCTGCCGGATTTCCCGCATCGGTATCTGAATGTCGGTTCGCGAGCCTTGTACATAGATTTTGCGTGAATTCGGTAGCGGTTTTACGGCTGCCGCATCGACTTCGGCGGTTGTATTGGAAAAACTTTTGGGATTTAAAACTGTAATGCTCATAATAATGTTGCTCCTTAGTTAAATGCCATAAAGAGCGGGAAGATAAATCCCAGCTTCCCTACGGCGGCATTATCCGCGTCAGGTATTAAGGGACTATCTCACCAAATATCAGACAATTCTGAAAACGGACCCCTAGCTGATGCTGTGAAGCTAATGGAAATGTGAAATAATTGCAAGTCTTACACCAATTTAAGAATATGGATCAAGAAATGAATCTCGAACAAACTCGGTTTAATATGGTTGCCCAGCAAATCCGGACATGGAGTGTATTGGATGACAACGTACTGGATTTACTGTACAAAATAAAGCGTGAAGAATTTGTTCCAGCCGAAAATCGCGCAATGGCTTTTGTGGATATGGAAATTCCGCTGGGTTATGGCCAAGTAATGCTTACCCCCAAAATGGAAGCGCGCATAGTACAGGAACTTCATGTTAAGAAAACAGACAAAATTCTGGAAGTCGGCAGCGGCAGCGGGTACTTAACGGCGCTACTGGCTGATAGAGGCGCACATGTTTACAGTGTTGAAATTATTCCAGAACTGAAAGCAATGGCAGAAAATAATCTTAAAGCGCATGAAATTACGAATGTAACTGTCGAACAAGGTGATGCTGCGCGCGGATGGCCGAAGCATGAACCTTATGATGTGATTGTTTTAACCGCATCGACACCTGTTTTACCCGATGCTTTTCAGAAAAGTCTGTATCCGGGCGGACGGTTATTTGCGATTGTCGGAGAAGATCCGGTCATGGAAGCTTTGCTGATCACTTGTGTAGCGCCTGGCGAATTCACCACAACCAAGCTGTTTGAAACCAGTACAGCACCGCTCATCAATGTACTGCAACCGTCAAGGTTTACCTTTTGAGTATAAAAGAAATTACGTGTGTCATCCAACGCAGCATGCAACTAATCGCTGAAGTCTCATCAGCTCCGAATTCCTATCGGAACAACCCATGAAACTCTTGCAATTTGTTTTTGCTGTCTTTATAAGCTTTATATGGCATCCCGCTCTGCAAGCTGCCGATTTGATGGATATCTATCAGGAGGCTTTATCCCAGGATCCGCAGTATCGATCGGCACGGGCTGCTTATCAAGCTGCAGAAGAAAAATTACCGCAAGGTAGAGCTGGATTTTTACCGAATATTACTTTCTCCGCAACACGCCAGGTGCAGGAAGTGGAAACCAGTTTCGCCGGTACTAATATTATTCAAAATCGGGGTCTAGTGCTTTCCGCGACGCAACCGCTCTTCCGGATGCAGAATATTGTCATTTATCAGCAATCAAAAATAGAAGTTAGCAAAGCCGATGCGCAATTTGTCGTTGCTGCACAGGATTTGATTTTGCGGGTTGCGCAAGCGTATTTTGATGTTTTGGATGCTCAGATTGATGTCGAAGTCGCCGAGGCACAGAAAAAAGCGATTCTGATACAACTGGAACAAGCCAAGCGTAACTTTGAAGTAGGCGTATCCACCATTGTGGATACCAATGAAGCGCAAGCACGTCATGATCTGATTATTTCGCAAGAAATCGCTGCGCGCAATGCACTTGAAATCAAGAAACGCACGTTACAAGGCATTATTGACCGCTTCCCTGAAAATCTCGTGGGCGCTAAAGAAATTGCCGCCGATTTGACTAATTTGCGCTATAGCAGCATGGACGAATGGGTGCGTGTGGCTGAAGAAAAGAACTTTGCTCTGAAAATCCAGCAAGCTGCGTATGAAATAGCGCAACAGGATGTAAAAAAAGTCTGGGCGCAACATTACCCGACAGTGGATCTGGTCGCTCAATACAGTGATCAGACCGGTGTTGGTGGTGCGATTACTGGCCGTGGAATTGATCTCACATCAAAATCAATCGGTGTTCAACTTAATTTTCCCATATTCCAGGGCTTTTCTGTGCAGTCCCAAGTGCGCGAGGCATTGGCTCTACAGAATAGAGCATTACACGATCTGGAGAACACCCGGCGTAACATCACGCTCCAAATACGCCAGCAATATCTGAATGTCACGAATGGTATTGCGCAGGTAAAAGCACTTAAACAAGCTTTGATATCCAGTCAAAGCCAGTTAGATTCAACTATTCTTGGACAACAAGTCGGCGTTAGAACCGAAGTGGATGTGCTGAATGTACAGCAACAACTTTACTCTGCCAAACGCGACTTAGCCAAAGCTTATCACAGCTATTTAATGTCCAGATTACGTCTGAGCGCGGAAGCGGGTGAACTGGACGAGGATATGCTGACGCAAATTAACGCGATGCTGACCAAGTAATCGGCAATTCCTCGAAATGAAGGCAGGATGATTCCAAACACGCTAACGAGGACAATCTCTGGGCGGTTAAACCTGCCAAACGAGCACGGAAAAAGCAGGTGAAAAAGTGTAGTTGATCGCGATAAATGAGAATTCTAGCTTGTTTTTAGCATCACAACGACAAATCCGATAGTTTTCAACGGCCTTGTTAGCCCGATTGATCTGTCTTCGCTTCTTCCTGCCTTATTGCATTAGAAGTTTGGCTACGTGTCAATTCAGCTGGCAGATCACGCACATGCAAATCGAGTTGTGGAAAAGCAATTTCAACGCCATGCTCGGCAAATAATGCCATGATTCTTGTATTCAGCGCATTCTGGACTTCCAGCCGATGAATTACTGTGTTAACGAATACGCGAAGCTCAAAATCGAGAGAGCTTGCACCGAAAGTCAATAACCAGCATGAAGGTTCTGGTTCCGCCAGCACCCGCTCATCTTCCCTGGCGGCCTGCAATAGCAACGTACGTACTTTGTCAGCATCAGCGCTGTAAGCAACCCCAACCCGGATAACAACACGAGTAATCGTATCAGTCAATGTCCAGTTGATGATCTGGCCAGTAATGAAGGTTTTATTAGGAATCACGATTTCTTTGTTATCGAAATCAAGAACAGTGGTCGCGCGGGTACGGATACGGGTGACCCGGCCGGAAAGATCGCCGACCGTGATTACATCACCCACCCGGAACGGCCGCTCAAACAACAAAATGATGCCGGACACAAAGTTAGCAAAGATTTCCTGCAGGCCAAATCCAAGTCCGACCGTTAAAGCTGCCGCCATCCACTGCAACTGTGACCAACGCATGCCCAGAAAACCGAATCCCACCAGGGTTCCTCCAATAACGATAGCGTAGCGTAACACGCTGGTGATGGCATAACGTGAAGCTGCATCGATGCTGATATGTGACAATAGGCTAATCTCGATCAATCCCGGCAGGTTTCTGGCACCAACCGTAGTCAGAATCAAAGTAAAAATACCCAGCAATACAGCCATCAAAGTAACCGGTTGCTGGATCGTGGTTCCATCCGGACCGCTGTCACTGAAGTACCACAGCGCGATCTCGTCTAAACGCGCGATGGCTGGCAGCACTCCAGACCAGACCCAAATCAGACCCAGCGCGAGCAGGCTCAAACGCAGCGTCCGCAGCAGCCGCCGGGTTTGCGCGTTAACTTGTTCGAGCGTGATATTTTCTTCTGGCTCTGCTGTTACCTCGCCGGCTACCACGCTATCTTGAGCTGCCTTTGCGCGGCGTTCCTCTAGCCGCTGCAACATAAGACGCCGTTCTCCAAGCAGAAACCAGCGCGAGAGCATTCCCTGCACGATAGCAATCGTTACGATTACACCAAAGCTTGCCAATAACGACTGCAGCATCATACCCGCAGAATAGATATAACCGGCTAGCGCCAATGTTGCGATAGCCAGCAATAACACCGGCAGAATCAGACGCAGCAGCTTGCGCAGCTTCGACGATTCACCGGTTTCGCCTCGAACAACCCAGAGACGTCCAACATCCAGCAGGCGCCAGAGGGACCAAGCAAGTCCCACGCAACAAAGCACGATAGCAACGCGCGCCTGCACATCAATAGCCAAGTCGAGTTTACGGATGAATGCCAGCGAATCGATGAAATACAGCGGTAGCACTACCACAGCAATTCTCGGCAAACCATCGCGCAATGCGGCACGGCGTTGCCGGGTCCAGCGAAAATGCGCGTGACCAAGGCCACGTTCAATACTGATCCAGCGCAGCAGTTGCACTACCAGTA
This sequence comes from Nitrosomonas sp. Is79A3, assembly GCF_000219585.1. Lineage (NCBI taxonomy): Bacteria > Pseudomonadati > Pseudomonadota > Betaproteobacteria > Nitrosomonadales > Nitrosomonadaceae > Nitrosomonas > Nitrosomonas sp. Is79A3. The sequence continues at coordinate 3,777,307 of NC_015731.1, forward strand.
ACGGAATTACCAGCAACATGCAAGCCTGGCCCACGGAATGACTGAATCGTCCGGGATCACCGATACCTTGTAGCAATTGCCCCAGCAAGAGCAACATGACAGGTCCTGGCAAAGCAGCCAGCAGTGTCCATCCTAAGGCTTTAATAGTCGTCTGGTAGCTATCTTTGCGAATCTGATAGGTATCAATTGCTAAGGTCTCAATATGCGCTGGGGCGCGGCGCCGCAGTTCCAGCAAGACCAGCATTAACAGCAGGCTGCCAAGCCAGGTTAGGGGTTGCTGGCGGAAGCTGCGCAGACCGAGCTTGGCCGTGGTAATAAAACGCGATGGCTTGACCAAGTCGAGGAATCCTTCGGGGAGCCGTTGCAGCCAGTCTGCATCGATGGCACTATGGCTTGGAATCCATAACAGGTGGCGATCGAGCATTTGTTGCAATTCTTCGGTAGCCTGGATCTGCTCCTGCAGGGTTTGCTCGCTCTTTTCCAGTGCCGAGATACGCCGTTGCAGTAAAGGCTCCAGCAAGACTAAAAGTTCGGCACGTTTTTGCAGCAAAGGGAGTAACTGGTTATTAGCATTTTCTTCGGCGTGACCCTCGTCGCTTGTTTCCGGGCGCGCCTCCGTCAATGTCCGGGCAACAGCATCAATATCGACCAGGCTTCGTTGCTGTTCGCTTAGCACGACCCGTTCCAAGCGTAAATCAGCCAAGTCATTGCGAATCAATTTCAACCGGTTTTCAAGTCGAACCAGAGATTCCAGCCGTCGTCGCTCACTCCACAACCAGCGGCCAACGCGTTCGCTGGCACCCCCCACATCAAGCCTGGTTCGGCTATCACGCAAGGCTACTGCAGTGCGTTCGCGAGCTCCTTCGATACTGGCCAAAGCAGCACGATCATGTGCCAAATTTTCATTTTGTTGTATGAGTTCCTCACCCATCGCACGATTCGTAGTGGCTGCGGATGCCAGAATCGCAGCGGCGCCTGCCAGCTCTCGCTCTCGTTTAATTAATCGCTCAACCAGCGACTCCAGTTCATTCCGGCCGCGATTGGCGATACGTTGCTGTAAATGTTTTACCCGTTTTTCATGTAATCCCAGCCGATAGCGTAGCTCACGTAGCGTCAGTTCGTAAAAATTCTGGCGCTGCGTGGCGGTATCCTGCTCAGCGAGGCGTAATTCCAGAGTTACTTGTAGCTGATGTTGCTCACCGCTACGACGCAAGCGCCGCGCTTCAAACAATACGGTAGGTTCATCTTTCTGAGCCAAGAAAGACACTGACAGCTCTTCGATACGGCGGCGTAATGCGGTAATTTCATCTGTGGCTTGAGCCGGACGCGATAACGCTTGAGCCAAATCGGTACCAACCGCATCGATCTGCGCACGCAGATCGCTAATAACCGTACGTTCCTGCTCCAAGAACTGTTCGAGCGTTTCTCCATCGGTATCAGCCGGTATACGCTTGGACCATTCAAGTAACTCCTGTTCACGATTTATTGTCAGAGCTTTTTGTAAGCGCTCTATTCTTTTTGGCTGATCAACAGTCTCAGCACGTAGCGCTGTCAAACGCTCTTTCAGCGTTTCTGCTTCACGCTCGTAAGCACGTGCGGCTTCAAGATGATCAATGGCTGCCTGCCGCTGGGTTTCTTCCATCTTACTGCGATCAATAGCCGTGCGTGCGGTATCAATAGCATTAAACACCGATGGCTGAGTTTTTGCGCCGGCAGTTGCAGGTGACAATAACGGAAGCACTAGCGCGCTGAACCAGAGAATGTAAAAAAACGATTTAAAGTTCAACAAGGGTTTTAACAGCATGAATGTATAATCGTGGAAAAGAGGGAGTAGTTATCCGGAGCGTATTACTAGCCCGATAAGGCTGTTCTACCGTACACTGAGCAACAGATAAGAATTGCAAATGCTTCTTTTGAAAAGCATCTCTAAAAACTCAAAATCTTAGCAAGAAAACTGAGAAGCGTAGCGCTCAATATAATTCTAATCTGCGCAAAAGTAAAAAAACAATTGTGTATCATCCAATCCGGCACATCATTTCACCTGCACGCAAGCAGCTTGCTTTATATTTTGTCCAGATGCCGTACGAACTATAGGCTGATTATTTCGCTAACTTATCATTCTTGCAAGTGATAAAATGACCGGCGAAGCTGGCTAGACAGTCGCCGCTTGTCGTTCGTTTAGAACGCAGGGGGAGGAAAGTCCGGGCTCCATAGAGCAGGATGACGGCTAACGGCCGTCCACCGTGAGGTGAGGAATAGGGCCACAGAGACGAGCGTATTTAGTTACGGTGAAACGCGGTAACCTCCATCCGGAGCAAGACCAAATAGGCAGGCGATGATGTTGCTCGCAGAGCCTGCGGGTAGGTTGCTTGAGTGTACAGGTAACTGTACATCTAGAGGAATGACTGTCCACGACAGAACCCGGCTTACCGGCTGGCTTCACCAAATTTATTATTTAACTGACCCAAATAGATTGAAACTCTCATGCAAATCAGATATCCGTTACACGATTAGCGCCGGATACTTTTAACAATCGCAATGATCCGTAAATTTCTCCGTAAAGTATTCAGCCGCAAAGCGCCTGCTTCCGAACCGAACGCAAAGCTGAGTCTGAGTATTATTCCTTTCAAACACCACGGCATCCGGCGCAACCAGATCACTCCCTGTGCACTTAAAACTGCCACCGCCCTTCAGCAGGCGGGATTTTCAGCTTATATCGTCGGCGGCGCCGTGCGGGATTTGCTATTGGGATTGACACCGAAAGATTTCGATGTGGCGACCAATGCGACACCCGAGCAGGTATACCAGCTTTTTCGCCGGTCGCGCATTATCGGGCGGCGTTTTCGCTTGGTGCACGTGATGTGTGGCGCCGAAACCGTGGAAGTTTCAACTTTTCGCGGACAATCTCCCGACGATGGTAATGATCACGCATCGGTGCAACTAACTGACCAACACGGCCGTCTTTTACATGATAATGTTTTTGGCAGCCAGGAAGAAGATGCCGTTCGCCGTGATTTCACAGTCAATGCGCTGTTCTATGACCCTGCCAAGGAAGAGATTCTTGATTACCTGAATGGTTATGAAGATATCAAAGCTAAAAAGATGCGTATTATCGGAGATCCGATAATACGCTTCCGCGAAGATCCGGTACGCATGTTACGCGCCGTCCGTCTGGCCTCTAAACTGGACATGCAAATAGAAACGGAAACCGCCAAACCCATTGGCGATCTGGCACCGCTACTGCAAAACGTCCCGCCGTCCCGCTTGTTTGATGAAATGTTGAAGCTGTTATTGTCGGGACATGCGCTGGCTTGTGTTGTTGAATTACGGGCGCGTGGTTTGCATCACGGTCTTCTGCCGATGCTGGACGTCATACTCGAACAACCTTTGGGCGAACGCTTCATCACCATTGCCCTGAAGAATACCGACGAGCGGATCAGACAAGATAAACCGGTTTCTCCCGGATTCTTGTTTGCCATACTGCTATGGCATGAAGTGCTTTCCGCTTGGGATTCATTCCAGGCTGCCGGTGAGAAACCTTTACCTGCCTTATTTAAGGCAATGGATCAGATCCTTGCGATACAACATAAGAAACTTGCGATTCCTCGCCGCTTTGATGCAATCATCCAAGAAATTTGGTCCATGCAGCCGCGCTTTGAAGCCCGCAGCGGGCGTAAACCCTTCCGGTTGATCACTCATCCGCGTTTTCGCGCGGCTTATGATTTCATGCTGCTGCGTTGTGAAAGCGGTGAATTGAACATGGAACTCGGTGAATGGTGGAAATCATTTCTATCCGCGGATAACGCAGACCGGGAAAAATTGTTGCTCAACCAAACTTCGCCTATAAAACGCAAGAGAAAACGCAGCCGTAAAAAATCTTCATCCAGTCTCGCTGTTCCTCCGGATGATTCCGCCAAAAATGAAGACGGTTAATTTATATTTCCCATGAGCAAAACACCGAGCCAGGCTTTTATTGCTTTGGGCAGTAATCTGGAAAATCCGATTTCCCAGATACAGCAAGCATTTGATGAATTAAAACAACTTCCAGGTACTCGCTTAATAAGCCATTCTTCGCTGTATAAAAGTGCTCCCGTTGGACGATTGGATCAGCCCGATTTTATCAATGCGGTAGCATTGATTGAAACGCATCTGGCACCGCATGAGCTGCTCAACGCATTGCTGGCTATTGAACACCGGCATGGGCGCGTACGCGAATCTTTGAATGCGCCGCGTACTCTGGATCTCGATATTCTGCTGTATGATGCGCTGCAGTATCATGATGCAGGATTGACTTTACCGCACCCGCGCATGTGGCAACGCGCTTTTGTCTTGAGGCCGCTGATAGAAATCGCTCCGGATTGTCACATTCCTGGTCACGGCCACATTGCCTCACTGCTAACCGCGTGCAATGAACAAAAACTAGAACAAATCAAAGCTTGAAATAATTCATCATGTTACTTGGTTTTTCTCGATAAAATTTGCCATCCGTATAAAGTATGAGAATTACACAGACCACTCTGCAAAAAATGCTTGAGAACAATGAAAAATTCACTGTTCTGACCTGTTACGATGCCACTTTTGCAACCATCCTGGAAAATGCGGGCATCGATGTCTTGCTAGTAGGTGACTCTTTAGGGAATGTTTTGCACGGAGAAAACACCACCTTATCCGTCTCGCTGAACGACATGATTTATCATACACGTTGTGTTGCGCGCGGCGTCAGCAAAGCATTCATCATTACCGATATGCCCTTCGGCAGCTATCAAGTTTCACCCGAACAAGCTTTTGAGAATGCTTCCAAAATTCTTGCTGCGGGCGCGCAAATGGTTAAAATTGAAGGGGGTCAAATCATGGCGGATACAATCCAATTTTTGACTCAGCGCGGTATTCCGGTTTGCGCTCATATTGGCTTGATGCCGCAATCGATTCACCAACTGGGCGGATACAAATTACAAGGTAATTCGGAGAAATCAGCAAAACAGTTGCTCAGTGACGCAAAATTACTGGAAAAATCGGGAGCAAGCCTGTTGGTAATGGAAGTTGTGCCGGCAAAACTCGCGAAAAAGATCACTCAGGCGCTTGCTATTCCCACGGTCGGTATCGGTGCAGGCGCCGATTGCTCAGGCCAGGTCCTGGTGCTGCATGATATGCTGGGATTGTCCCAGGGTAAAAAACCCCGCTTTGTGAAAGATTTTATGGCCGATGCAAAAAGCATCCAGGAAGCGATTGCAAATTATGTCACTGCTGTCAAAACCGGGCAGTTTCCAGGTAAAGAACATGAATTTTAATTGCTAATCTGAGCGTGAACATAATTAATGACATTACCGCGCTACGCAACAGTCTCAAAAGTGAACAACCGATTGCTTTTGTTCCAACCATGGGAAATTTACACGCCGGTCACCTGGCGCTGATAAAGCAAGCAAAACAGTTATCCGATTGCGTAGTCGTCAGTATCTTTGTCAACCGGCTGCAATTCTTGCCACATGAAGATTTCGTCCGGTATCCGCGGACTTTTGACAATGATTGCAGATTGCTTTCTGAACTAAATGTCAAGACTGTTTTTGCACCCAATGAAAAAATTCTTTTCCCTACACCACAAGAATTCTTGCTAGCATTACCCCCTGTAGCAGATACTTTGGAAGGTGCATTTCGTCCGGGATTTTTTCGCGGCGTTGCAACGATAGTACTGAAATTATTCAATATTATCCAACCGAATCTGGCTGTATTCGGGAAAAAGGATTATCAGCAATTGCATATCGTGCGTGAAATGGTAAGACAATTGAATTTACCCGTTGAAATTGTTGCAGGTGAAACCGTCCGGGCAGCGGATGGGTTAGCACTGAGTTCACGCAATCAATATTTGAACGAAGTACAGCGTGCAGAAGCTTGCAATCTTTATCAAACGCTCCTTCAGATCAAACAAGAAATTATTTCCGGTTGCAAAGATTTTCTGACATTACAAAAAAATGCAACCAACAATCTTGTTCAACGCGGCTGGAAAGTTGATTACATCAGTATTCATAAACGCAGCTCACTGCTACCCGCGCATGCTGACGATGTAGATTTGGTAATTTTGGGTGCAGCTTGGCTGGATAAAACACGATTGATCGATAATCTGGAAATATAAGATCAGACATT